>NZ_JAMLDY010000036.1 GCF_024211255.1 Sphingomonas liriopis
CATAGTTTGAAGTATTAGACCCGAAACCCGGCGATCTAGGCATGACCAGGATGAAGGTGCGGTAACACGCACTGGAGGTCCGAACCGATTAACGTTGAAAAGTTACCGGATGAGTTGTGTTTAGGGGTGAAAGGCCAATCAAGCCGGGAAATAGCTGGTTCTCCGCGAAAACTATTGAGGTAGTGCCTCGGATGGACACCCTAGGGGGTAGAGCACTGGATGGATGCGGGGGTCGCGAGATCTACCAACTCTAACCAAACTCCGAATACCTAGGAGTGATATCCGGGAGACAGACGGCGGGTGCTAAGGTCCGTCGTCAAAAGGGAAACAGCCCTGACCTACAGCTAAGGTCCCCAAGTCATCACTAAGTGGGAAAGCATGTGGAAATCCCAAAACAACCAGGAGGTTGGCTTAGAAGCAGCCATCCTTTAAAGAAAGCGTAACAGCTCACTGGTCTAAACAAGGGTTTCTGCGGCGAAGATGTAACGGGGCTAAAGTGATGCACCGAAGCTTAGGGTGTGGATTTATCCACGCGGTAGCGGAGCGTTCCGTAAGCCGTTGAAGCGATCTGGTAATGGGTCGTGGAGGTATCGGAAGTGCGAATGCAGACATGAGTAGCGATAAAGAGGGTGAGATGCCCTCTCGCCGAAAGACCAAGGGTTCCTGCGCAAGGCTAATCCGCGCAGGGTGAGCCGGCCCCTAAGACGAGCCCGAAGGGGGTAGTCGATGGGAACCACGTTAATATTCGTGGGCCTGGTGGTGTGTGACGGATGGTGTGTGTTGTACGTCCTTATCGGATTGGACGTGCTTCGAAACTGTTCCAGGAAATAGCCCCACCGTATAGACCGTACCCGAAACCGACACAGGTGGTCAGGTAGAGTATACCAAGGCGCTTGAGAGAAGTGTCCTGAAGGAACTCGGCAAATTGCCTCCGTACCTTCGGAAGAAGGAGGCCCCAACTAGGCGCAAGCTCTGTTGGGGGGCACAGGCCAGGGGGTAGCGACTGTTTAGCAAAAACACAGGGCTCTGCTAAGTCGGCTTCAAGACGACGTATAGGGCCTGACGCCTGCCCGGTGCCTGAAGGTTAAGTGGAGGGGTGCAAGCTCTGAAATGAAGCCCAGGTAAACGGCGGCCGTAACTATAACGGTCCTAAGGTAGCGAAATTCCTTGTCGGGTAAGTTCCGACCTGCACGAATGGCGTAACGACTTCCCCACTGTCTCCAGGACATGCTCAGCGAAATTGAATTCTCCGTGAAGATGCGGAGTACCCGCGGTTAGACGGAAAGACCCCGTGCACCTTTACTGCAGCTTCAGAGTGGCATTAGGAAAGAACTGTGTAGCATAGGTGGGAGGCTTTGAAGCGTCGGCGCCAGCTGACGTGGAGCCATAGGTGAAATACCACCCTGTTGTTTTCTGATGTCTAACCTCGTTCCGTAAGCCGGAACAGGGACCCTCTGTGGCGGGTAGTTTGACTGGGGCGGTCGCCTCCTAAAGAGTAACGGAGGCGCGCGATGGTGGGCTCAGGACGGTTGGAAACCGTCTGTTAGAGTGCAATGGCATAAGCCCGCCTGACTGCGAGACTGACAAGTCGAGCAGAGACGAAAGTCGGTCATAGTGATCCGGTGGTCCCTCGTGGAAGGGCCATCGCTCAACGGATAAAAGGTACGCCGGGGATAACAGGCTGATAACCCCCAAGAGCTCATATCGACGGGGTTGTTTGGCACCTCGATGTCGGCTCATCACATCCTGGGGCTGGAGCAGGTCCCAAGGGTTTGGCTGTTCGCCAATTAAAGTGGTACGTGAGCTGGGTTCAGAACGTCGCGAGACAGTTTGGTCCCTATCTGCCGTGGGCGTCGAAATTTGAGAGGAGTTGACCCTAGTACGAGAGGACCGGGTTGAACGTACCTCTGGTGTACCTGTCGTCGTGCCAACGGCGCAGCAGGGTAGCTATGTACGGACGGGATAACCGCTGAAAGCATCTAAGCGGGAAGCCTCCCTCGAGATAAGATTTC
>NZ_JAMLDY010000037.1 GCF_024211255.1 Sphingomonas liriopis
AGGCTCAGCAACCATTATGATGCGGGCATCCATTCGGCTTGTCTGGCGAGGACGGTGTTGGCGTAGATGAGGAGTTTCCGTGCGCAGGCGGTGAGGGCTTGTTTGTGATTTTTGCCGGCGCCTCGCAGGCGTTGGTAGGTGTCGACGAGTGCCTTGTTCCAGCGAAAGCTGGCGGGCAGCGCGGCCGCGTAGAGGGCGCGGCGGACGCGGTGCCTGCCGCCCTGGATGCGGCGTTGGCCGCGATACTGGCCGCTGTCGCGGTCGAAGGGGGCGAGACCGGCAAGGCTGGCGGCCTCGCCGCGTGACAGGCGACCGAGTTCGGGCATGAGGACGAGCAGCGCCAGTGCGGTACGTCGGCCGATGCCCTGGACGCTCTCGACAAGCGCCAGGCGGCGGGCGAGATCAGCCTGTGCGGCGACGGCTTTGCCGAGCAGCAGCAGCTCCGCCTTGACCCGCCGTGCCAGCCGCTCGGCCTCACGCTGCAGCGCGCGCTTGTGGCGAGGCTGGTGGAAGGCCTCGGCGCGGGTCCTGGCGCGGGCGAGGTCGCCTTCCAGCTGCTCGATAAGGCGCAGATGCTCGGCAAGCGGTTCCAGTCGTGGGTCGGGCGCTGCGCGCACGTCGTCGAGTTCGGCCGTGCAGCATGCGATCAAGGCAGCATCGAGCCGGTCGTTCTTCGCCAGCTTCAGCCGGAACAGCGCGAACGCGCGCACCTGCCGCGGCTGCAACACCGCGACCGCAAAGCCGGCCCGGCGCAGCGCCGCCGTCACGCCGCGCTCATATCCGCCCGACGCCTCCAGCCCGACCCGACGAACACCGTGCTCTGCCAGCCACCCCGCGGCACGGATATGGCCTGCATCGTCATTCTCCACCCTGATCGCCTGTCCCGAGGGGTGGCAGGCAATGTCGAGCCACATCTTGCCGGTGTCGATCCCGGCTACGACCATGCTATTGTGCGCCATCTTCGTCGATCCCTCCTCGTCCAGGAGCCAGAAGCTCCGGCAACCATACGGACCCGATGAAGTGGCCGGCTGCGATCCTGCTGAGCAACGTTCCCCAGGGAACCGGACGAACCCGATCCGACAGCCGGCCGCCGGGGTGGGGGTGGCCACCCCCACCCCGGCTCCGCATCCTACGCGGCAAACCAACTCTACGTCATTCCACTAAGACGAGG
>NZ_JAMLDY010000004.1:0-235000 GCF_024211255.1 Sphingomonas liriopis
CAGCGAAAGCTCGACGCCATCCTCGCCAGACACAACCACACACCCAGGAAATGCCTCGGCTTCCGAAACCCCGCCGAAGTTTTCTTCCCGTTGCACTTCGATTGTGAATCCACACCCGGAACAAGTCCGGGGGGACGGGTTAAGTGCGTCGTTACGCTGGGCTGCGCCACGACAGGCGCAGCGCGGGAAGACTTACGCCGCCTCGCTCGCCGCGGTGGTCCAGCCCAGCCTGGGGATCGTGATCGAACGCTTGCCCGACAGGTCGACGCGCGCCACGAACAGCTCGCGGCTCTCGATGTAACCGATCAGCCGGCGCACCCGCCCCAGCGAGCTCGTGCCGTACGTCTCCGCCAGCGCCGTGTCGGACGGACACGGCTCGCCGTTCTTCGCCGCGCGCGCGACCAGCAGGAACGCGCCGATCATGTCGTCGGGCAGCGAATGGGCGAGCTCCATCGCCTCGGCCCATTGCGGATCGGTCACGTCGAAGATGCCGGCGCGCGCCGCCGACAGCCGGCGGGTGAAGCCGGGCAAGTCGAGCGGCGGCTTGGCCAAGCCTGCCATGCGGCAGCGCACCTGGAAATCCTGGAACAGCACCGATGGCGGGCGCAGCGCCGAATCGCGGTCGGCGACGATCGCCTCCAGAACGCTCGCGTAGATGCCCTCGACCTCCTCGTCCGATTTGTCGGGCAGCGGCGCCAAGGTGGTCTGCTGCGACGCCGGCCGCTCGATCGTGTCGAGCAGTTCGTCCGCCGGCACCCGGCGTGGACGCGACTCGAACGCCATCGGCAGTTGCGGCGCCGCATCGGGCGGGGGCGCGAAGATCAGCTGCTGCAAATTCTCCGCCGGCGCGCTCGGCAACGGCGTCAATTTGGGGCTGCCCGATCGCGCCGAGGTCGCGACCTGCCCGATCTTCACCGTGAGCGGCCGCCGCGACACCGCCGGCCCCAGCGCGAGGAAGGTTCCACGCGCGAGATCGCGGATCACGTCCGCCTGCCGCCGCTCCATACCGAGCAGATCGGCGGCGCGCGCCATGTCGATGTCGAGGAAGGTGCGTCCCATCAGGAAGTTCGACGCTTCCGCCGCGACGTTCTTGGCGAGCTTCGCCAGCCGCTGCGTCGCGATCACCCCGGCGAGCCCGCGCTTGCGGCCGCGGCACATCAGATTGGTCATCGCCGACAGCGACGCGCGCCGCACCTCCTCCGCCACTTCGCCGCCGGTGACCGGCGCGAACAATTGCGCCTCGTCGACGACGACCAGCGCCGGATACCAATGTTCGCGCGGCGCATCGAACAGCGCCGACAGGAAGGCGGCGGCGCAGCGCATCTGCCCCTCCGCCTCCAGCCCCTCGAGGCTCAGCACGACGCTGGCGCGATGCTCGCGCAGCCGGGTGGCGATCCGCGCGATCTCGGGCACCGAATAATCCGCCGCCTCGATCACGACATGGCCGTACGGCCCGGCTAGCGTGACGAAATCGCCCTCGGGATCGATCACCACCTGCTGCACCTGCCCCGCCGAGCCTTCGAGCAGGCGGCGCAGCAGATGCGACTTGCCCGACCCCGAATTGCCCTGGACGAGCAGCCGGGTGGCGAGCAGTTCTTCGAGGTCCATGGTCACGGGCGCGCCGCGCTCGTCGTGGCCCATGTCTACACTGACGGTCATTGTCCGCGCGTTTGGCGTATCCGGGGGGGTGGGGGCAAGCGCTTTGCGGTCGATTGCCGGTTCGCGCCACGGCGATTAGGGGCCGTGCCGAATTCCCGTGCGCGAGGACGCCAGCCCATGCCCCCGATCCCCTTCGCCGATCTCGCCCAGCGTCTGCTCCGCAAGCCCGCGCACGCGCTCGATGCCGAGGAACGCCGCGTCCTCGACAGTATCGAAAGCGGCACGATCGTCAGCCGCGACGCCGCCGACGAGGCGGACGCGCGCGCCAGCCTCGGCGACCGGCTCGCCGACCGCGTCGCGGCGGTGGGCGGGTCGTGGGGCTTCATCATCGCCTTCACGATCGTGCTGCTCGGCTGGATGCTGCTCAATTCGGACGTGCTCGCGCATTTCGGTGCGGCGTTCGATCCCTATCCGTACATCTTCCTCAACCTGATGCTCTCGACGCTCGCCGCGATCCAGGCGCCGGTCATCATGATGAGCCAGAATCGCCAGGCATCGAAGGACCGGCTCGCCGCCAGCCTCGACTACGAGACCAATCTGCGCGCGGAACTCGACATCCTGCGGCTGCACGAGAAGCTCGATACGCTGGTACTGGAGCGGCTCGTCGCGCTGGAGGCGAAGATCGACACGCTGGCGAAGCAGGGTTAGAGGACGCCTTCATTTGCGGGTCGCACCCCTATCGGGGTCCCCGCAAAGTACCACTTTGCGAAGGTTCCCATGGCAGGCCATTCCAAGTTCAAGAACATCATGCACCGCAAGGGCGCGCAGGATAAGAAGCGCTCGGGCATGTTCTCCAAGCTCAGCCGCGAAATCACCGTGGCGGCGAAGATGGGTCTGCCCGACCCCGACATGAACCCGCGCCTGCGCGCCGCGGTCAACGCCGCCAAGGCGCAGTCGATGCCCAAGGACAACATCCAGCGCGCGATCGACAAGGCATCGAAGGGCGATACCGAGAATTACGAGGAAATCCGCTACGAGGGCTTCGGCCCGGCGGGCGTCAGCCTCATCATCGAGGCGCTGACCGACAACCGCAACCGCACCGCGACCAACGTACGCACCGCGGTCGCCAAGAACGGCGGCAACCTCGGCGCGTCCGGCTCGGTCAGTCACGCCTTCGACCGCGTCGGCCTCATCACCTATCCGGCGGGCGCAGGCGACGCCGAAAAGGTGTTCGAGGCGGCACTGGAAGCCGGCGCCGAGGACGTCACCTCGTCCGACGACGGTCACGAGATCTGGACCGCGGTCGCCGACCTCCACGAGGTCGCCAAGGCGCTCGAGCCGGTGCTCGGCGAGGCGGAGGGCGCGAAGCTCGCCTGGCGCCCACAGACGATGATCGCGGTCGACGAGGGCGATGCGGCGACGCTGTTCAAGCTGATCGACGCGCTCGACGACGACGACGACGTCCAGACCGTCTGGGGCAATTACGAGGTCTCCGACGAGGTGATGGAGAAGCTCGGCTGACGTTTCCAGGTTCACGCGGAGGCGCGGAGGCGCGGAGGGTCGCGCTTGCGGCTGCGCCTTCCCGCGCCAGCGGGCCTCTTTTCCGCCCGGCGAGGTCGCGATGCAGTCACCGCGTGCACGCCCTCTTCGCGTCTTCGCGTCCTCGCGCGAACCTCCTCTTCCTTTTTCACGCGAAGACGCGAAGACGCGAAGAGGATTGGCCTGCAGAGGCTCCGAAACTGCTGCGCCCAAGGCTGCCGGATCGCCCATTAAGGAGAGGGGCCGCTGACGCGGCCATCTTCTGCTCCGCGCCTCCGCGCCTCCGCGTGACCCGATGATTATCCTCGGCCTCGACCCCGGCCTCGGTACGACCGGCTGGGGCGTCATCCACGCCGACGGCAACCGGTTGAAGCATATCGCCAACGGCCAGATCCGCACCGATCCGTCGATGCCGCTGCCGCGCCGTCTGTCGAACCTGCATGCCGCGCTGATCGACGTGATCCTGGCCGAACGGCCCGACGGCGCCGCGGTCGAGGAGGTGCTCGGCAACACCAATGCGCAATCGACGCTGAAGCTGGGGCAGGCGCGCGGTGTCGTGCTGCTGGCGGCGGCGAGCAGCGGGCTGCATATCGGCGAATATCACCCCTCGACCGTCAAGAAGGCGGTGGTCGGCACCGGCGGCGCGGAGAAGCGGCAGATTCAGGCGATGATGGCGGTGTTGCTGCCCGGGGCGAAGCTCGCGGGGCCCGACGCCGCCGACGCGCTGGCGGTGGCGATCACGCATGCGCACCATCTCGCCAGCGCGCAGGGCATGGCGCGTAGAGCAAGGGTGACGGCATGATCGCGCATCTCAAGGGCCGGCTCGAATCGACGGGAATCGACTATGCCGTGATCGACGTCGGCGGCGTCGGCTACCTCATTGGCGCCTCGGCGCGCACGCTGGCGGCGATCGGCCCGGTCGGCGAAGCGGCGATGCTCCACACCGAGATGCTGGTCGCCGAGGATTCGATCCGCCTCGTCGGCTTCGCCCGCGCCGAGGAGCGCGACTGGTTCCGCCTGCTCACCGGCGTCCAGGGCGTGGGATCGCGCGTCGCGCTCGCCATCCTGTCGGCGCTCGACACGCAGGAGATCGCCCGCGCGGTGTCGGCACAGGACAAGGCGATGGTCGCCCGCGCCAATGGCGTCGGGCCGAAGCTCGCCGAGCGCATCGTCCGCGAATTGAAGGACAAGGTCGGGACGGTCGCGTTGGGGCCTGCCGCCGCGGCACAGGTCATGCCGGTCGGCGCAGCGGCGGACGCGGTGTCGGCTTTGCTCAACCTCGGCTTCCGCCCCGCCGAAGCGGCGAGCGCGGTCGGCGCGGCGGAGGAGGACTTGGGCCCCGCCGCGACACTCGACGCGCTGGTGCGCCTCGCGCTGCGCAAGGCGGCGAAGTAGC
The DNA here is from genome assembly GCF_024211255.1 of Sphingomonas liriopis. Taxonomy (GTDB): domain Bacteria; phylum Pseudomonadota; class Alphaproteobacteria; order Sphingomonadales; family Sphingomonadaceae; genus Sphingomonas; species Sphingomonas liriopis. Next base: position 4,535 of record NZ_JAMLDY010000004.1, read on the forward strand.
GTCCGCGTTGCTGGACGATCCGACGAAACGGGACTATATCGTGAACATCGTGCAGATCGGCGTCTGACCGGTCGTCGGTCGCGCAATCGGGATACGGACCTTGCGTGATGAAATAGCGCCTGAGCGCCGTCTGTTCGTGTCGTGGCCTACGCTGGCGTCGCGCTAGAGGGCGCGGTAGCTGGGACGATGTCCCTCAGGAGACTTGCATGCACGTGACCGCCATATTGAGCCACGCCGATGAGGGCGGCTATACGGCCTTCAATCCCGAGACCGGTACGACGACCCAAGGCGAATCGATCGACGAGGCACTTGCCAGCCTGCGCGAAGCGGTCGAGCTGTATCTCGAGGAATTTCCGATGGCAGCCCGTGCCGCCCCCTTCGTCACGACACTCGACGTCGCGGTGCATGCCTAAGCTGCCGATCCTGTCGGGTGCGGAGATCACCGGATGATGGAACGATTGGGTTTCGAACAGGTGCGCCAGCGGGGCAGCCACGTCATCTTGCGTCGTGGAGACGTCGGTTGCGTCGTTCCCCTCCACACGGAGGTGAAGACCGGCACTCTGGCAGGGCTGCTCCGTCAGGCCGGCGTGACGATCGACGAGCTGTTGGCAACAACCCATTGACCGACGACCGCCTCCTCACCGCCAGCCGCCGTCCCGAGGACGTCGATGCGGCGCTGCGCCCGCGCAGCCTCGACGAATTCGTCGGGCAGCAGGCGGCGCGCGAAAATCTGCGCGTGTTCATCGAGGCGGCGCGCGGGCGCGGCGATGCGCTCGACCATGTGCTGTTCTTCGGGCCGCCGGGACTCGGCAAGACGACGCTGGCGCAGATCATCGCGCGCGAGATGGGCGTCGGCTTCCGCGCCACCAGCGGCCCGGTGATCGCCAAGTCGGGCGATCTCGCCGCATTGCTCACCAATCTCGAGGACGGCGACGTGCTGTTCATCGACGAGATCCACCGTCTCCAGCCCGCGGTCGAGGAGGTGCTCTACCCGGCGATGGAGGACCGCGCGCTCGACCTGATGATCGGCGAGGGGCCGTCGGCGCGTTCGGTGCGGATCGACCTGCCCAAATTCACGCTCGTCGGCGCGACGACGCGGCAGGGGCTGCTGACCACACCGCTGCGCGACCGCTTCGGCATCCCCGTCCGCCTGCAATTCTACACGGTCGAGGAACTGACCCGAGTCGTCACCCGCGCCGCCGGGCTGCTCGACCTCGCGATCGCGCCCGATGGCGCCGCCGAGATCGCACGACGCGCGCGCGGCACGCCGCGCATCGCCGGACGTTTGCTGCGCCGGGTGCGCGACTTCGCCAACGTCGCCGGCACGCCGACCGTCGACCGTGCCGCCGCCGACCGCGCGCTCAACCGGCTGGAGGTCGATTCGCTCGGGCTCGACGCGATGGACCGGCGCTACCTGCACATGATCGCCGACATCTATCGCGGCGGACCGGTGGGCGTCGAAACGCTCGCCGCGGGCCTCAGCGAGCCACGCGACACGATCGAGGAGGTGATCGAGCCCTATCTGATCCAATTGGGCCTCGTCGCCCGCACCGCGCGTGGCCGCGTGCTCAATGCGGGCGGCTGGAAGCATCTCGGCCTCAACCCGCCCGCCGGATCGCAGGACGGATTGTTCGATGCCTGAGCGGCTGGGTTGTTAGCGGCGACGGACGAATTATGATGGCGGCGGGATGCGAGCATGAAGACATCGGGCCCATAACCCGAGCGCGTTTCGGACGTTTCGGTCGCGGGGCGCATCCCACCGTCACGGCGACATCCCCGAACGATCTTTGAAGGGGTGACGTTCGTTCGACCGACCTGCTAGCGTGCCGCCCATGCCCAGCTCGGCCGCCGCCTCCGCCCGCGAAATCCTCACCCGTCTCCACGACGTCATGGCCGGCCGCAACCCGGCGCAGGCGAAACTGAACGCCGTCGTCGGCATCATCGCCGAGGCGATGGATAGCGAGGTCTGCTCGATCTACCTGCTGCGCGAGGGCGTGCTGGAGCTGTTCGCGACCCGCGGGCTCGACCAGGCCGCGGTCCACGTCACCAAGCTGGCATTGGGCGAGGGCCTCGTCGGCACGATCGCCGAGGATGTCGAGGTCTTGAACCTCGACGAGGCCGCAAGCCATCCTGATTTCGCCTACAAGCCCGAAACCGGCGAGGAACGCTATCACAGCTTCGCCGGCGTGCCGATCATCCGCCGCGAACGCGCGGTGGGCGTGCTCGCCGTCCAGCACAGCGACCCGCGCAAATATCAGGACGTCGAGATCGAGGCGCTGCAGACCGTCGCGATGGTTCTGTCCGAACTGATCGCCAACGCCGGGCTGATCGACACCGCGACCACCGGCAGCGACCGGCCGCAGTCGACCGCGGCAGTGCGCATCCCCGGGCAGAAACTGGTCGAGGGCATGGCGTCGGGCCATGCGGTGTTCCACCAGCCGCGCATCGTCGTCGAACATACCGTCGCCGAGGACACCGACGCCGAGCGCCACCGCGTCTATGCCGCGTTCGACAAGATGCGCGAACAGATCGACCGGATGACGCGCGAGGCGGAATTCGGCGTCGGCGGCGAGCATGAGGAGGTGCTGTCGACCTACAAGATGTTCGCCTATGACGAGGGCTGGGCGCGGCGGATCAACGAGGCGATCGATTCGGGCCTCACCGCCGAGGCCGCGATCGAGCGCGTCCAGCAGCGCACCCGCCAGCGCATGCGCCAGATCGACGATCCGCTGCTCGCCGACCGCATGCACGACCTCGAGGATCTGGCCAACCGGCTGCTGCGCATCGTCTCGGGCCAGATGGGCACCGCCGCGCAGATGGGGCTGCGCCAGGACACGATCCTGATCGCGCGCAACCTCGGCCCCGCCGAGCTGCTCGAATACGACAAGCGCCGGCTGAAGGGCGTGATCCTCGAGGAAGGGTCGCTGACCGCGCACGTCACCATCGTCGCGCGCGCGATGGGCGTGCCGGTGCTGGGGCGGGTGCGCGACGTCCGCCGGCTGATCGCCGAGGGCGACCTGCTGCTGCTCGATTCGGTCGCGGGCAACGTCTTCGTCCGCCCATCGTCGGGGATGGAGGAGGCGTTCGAGGCGAAGCTGGCGCTACGCCAGAAGCGCAAAGCCGCCTTCGCCGCGCTGCGCGACGTCCCGCCCGAGACGAAGGACGGCCATCGCGTCACGCTGATGGTCAACGCCGGGCTTCGTGACGACGTCGCCGCGCTGGACGTCACCGGCGCGGACGGCATCGGCCTGTTCCGCACCGAATTCCAGTTCCTCGTTTCGGCGACGCTGCCGCAGCGCGAGCGCCAGCAGCGCCTGTACAAGGATGTGCTCGACGCCGCCGGCTCGCGCCCCGTCATCTTCCGCACCGTCGACATCGGCGGCGACAAGGCGCTGCCGTACCTCAACAAGGAAGACGCCGACGAGGAGAATCCGGCGATGGGCTGGCGCGCGCTGCGCCTCGCGCTCGACCGCGACGGCCTGATGAAGGTGCAGGCGCGCGCGCTGATCGAGGCCGCTGCAGGCCGCACGCTCAACGTCATGTTCCCGATGGTGTCTGAAGCGTGGGAATTCGCCGAGGCCAAGGCGCTGTTCGAGGCGCAGCGCGCCTGGATCGGCGCGCGCGGCCGGCGGTTGCCCGCGGAGATCCGCTACGGCGCGATGCTCGAAGTGCCCGCGCTCGCCGAACAGCTCGACCTGCTGCTCCCCAACATCGACTTCCTGTCGGTCGGCACCAACGATCTGACGCAATTCCTGTTCGCCGCCGACCGCGCCAACCCGCGGCTCGCGGAACGCTACGACTGGCTGAGCCCGTCGATCCTGCGCTTCCTCGCGCGCGTCGTCGGGCCGTGCCGCGCGGCGGGCGTCGACCTGGGCGTATGCGGCGAGATGGGCGGGCGCCCGGTCGAGGCGATGGCGCTGATCGGCCTCGGCATCGACCGATTGTCGATCACGCCTGCGGCGATCGGGCCGATCAAGGCGATGGTCCGCAGCCTCGATTCCGCTGCGCTGCGCGACTTCGTCGCCGGCCTGCTCGCACGGCCGCCGCGCGACATGCGGGGCGCGCTGACCGACTGGGCGGTGCAAAGCGGCGTCGATCTGGCCTGAAACGCCGTCGAGCCGGGCATCGCCCGCGTTGACTTGGAGCAAGGCATCGGAGAATGTCGCCCGCGTCAGCACGTCGCGAAATGCCCTCCCTTGGAGACACGAATGGACGAGGTCGATTCCGGCCAGCCCGCCCCGAACCTTGCACCCCCGGCCCGACCGGGGGAGCGGTTGCGTGATGCGCGGGAAAGCCGGGGACTGAGCCTTGCCGAGGTCGCCGCGCGCACTCGCGTGCCGCAGCGGCATCTGGAGGCGCTGGAGGCGGGGGAATATGGCGCGTTGCCCTCGCCGACCTATGCGATGGGCTTCTCCAAGGCCTATGCCCGCGCGGTCGGCGCCGACGAGGTCGCCATCGCGCAGGACGTGCGCCGCGAACTCGACCGGCTGGGGCCGCGCCAGCCCGAATATGTGCCCTATGAGACCGCCGATCCGGCACGCGTGCCATCGCGCGGGCTGGCGATCGTCGGCGTCGGCATCGCGCTCGCCGTACTGATCCTCGTCGGCCTGTGGTATGGCACCGACCTGTTCCGGCCGCAGGGCGTCACGCCCGGCGCCAGCGACGCCGTCGTCGCGCAGGCGGTCGCGCCGCGCCCGACGCCCGCCGCGACGCCGGCCGCGCCGACCGGGGGCCAGGTGGTGCTGACCGCCAACGACGAGGTGTGGCTGCGCGTCTACGACGCCGACAACAAGACGCTGTATCTCGGCACGATGAAGCCGGGCGAGAAGTTCGAGGTGCCGGCGAACGCCAATGATCCGCAGATCAACGTCGGCCGCCCGGACAAACTGGCGGTGACGCTCAACGGGTCGGCGATCCCGCCGCTCGGCGACGGATCGCGCCCGATCAAGGATGTGCGGGTCAGCGGCACGGCGATCGCCGCGCGGCTGGCGGGACAGCCGGCGCCGAGTGCGAGCGCGTCGCCGACGGCCACGCCTTCGTCGTCGCGGACGGGCGGCCGTACCGCCTCGCGCACCGGCGGATCGCGCAGCGGGCGCAGCGAAAGCCGCCCCGCGCTGACCGAAACGCAGCGCGCCAACCTGCAAGCGTCGCAGGAACCGGCGGCGACGGGCAATTCGTCCGCGCCTTGACGGCCGGCGACACCTTAAGGCTGGCGACAGGGACGGTGATGCAGCTATGACGGCATCGTGTTAACCAAGCCTGCGCCGGGGGGCGCCAAGATCCATGCGTAACATCATCCGGGCGCTTGCCGCCGTCACCGTGCTTCTTCCCGCCGCGGCGCTCGCGCAGAGCAACGTCGAGGGCCGCGTCGGCAAGCTGGAGAGCGAGATGCGCGCGGTGCAGCGCAAGGTGTTCCCGGGCGGCGCCGGCCAGTATCTCCAGCCCGAGATCACGCGCCCCGACGCCCCCCAGAGCATCGGCGGCACGCCCGCGACCAGCGCCGTTGCCGACCTGACCGGCCGCGTCACCGCGCTCGAGCAGCAGATGGCGTCGATGACCGACCAGATCGAGCAGAACGGCTTCAAGGTCCGCCAGCTGCAGGAGCAGTTCGAGGCGTACAAGCGCAGCACCGACGCGAAGCTCAAGACGCTGACCACGACGCCGGCGCTCGCGACCACCCCCGCCTCGACGCCGCTTGGCGAGGACGAGGCGGCGACCGGCGCCACCGCGCGCCCGACCCGCACGCCGGTCAAGGCGCCCACGGTTGCCAAGCCCGCCCCTGTCACCGGGACAGCGGACGACGAGGCCGCACCGGCGACGACCGCCAGGGTCGACAAGCCCGCGACCGGCGACGCGCCCGAGGACGAATATCTCTACGGCTATCGCCTGTGGACCGCGAAGCAATATCCGCAGGCCGAGGCGCAGCTGAAGAAGGTGGTCGCCACCTATCCCAAGCATCGCCGCGCCAGCTATGCGCAGAATCTGCTCGGCCGCTCCTACCTCGACGAGGGCAAGCCCAGCCTCGCCTCGATGGCCTTCTACGACAATTACAAGAAGATGCCCGACGGCGAACGCGCACCCGACAGCCTCTATTACCTCGCCCAGTCGCTGATGAAGCTCAACAAGCCGGCCGATGCGTGCAAGGTCTATGGCGAGCTGACCGACGTTTACGGCACCAAGATTTCCGCGCAGATGAAGGCCGATGTCGAGAAGGGCCGCACCGCCGCCAAGTGCAAGTGACCCGCTCGCCCCGCAAGGGGAGCGGTTCCGCCACGACCTGACCCGCGCGCTGGGGCATGAGCCGGCGGGCCCGCTGCTGTTCGCCGTCTCCGGCGGGCCGGACAGCATGGCGATGCTGACGCTCGCCGCGGTGGCGCTGCCCGGCGCGGTCCATGTCGCGACCGTCGATCATCGGCTGCGCCCCGCGGCGGCGGACGAGGCGGCGATGGTCGCCGATCATTGCGCCACCCTCGGCGTGCCGCACGCGACATTGGTCCCCGCCGAACCGGTCGCCGGCGCCAGCATCCAGGCCGCCGCGCGCCACGCCCGCTATGCGCTTCTCACCGCGCATGCCCGCATGATCGGCGCGGAGGCGGTGGCGACCGCGCACCATGTCGACGATCAGGCGGAAACCTTCCTGATGCGCGCCGCGCGCGGGTCGGGCGTCGCGGGTCTCGCTGGCGTGCGGGCGCGCACCGCGATCGATGGCGTCGCCGTGGTACGCCCGCTGCTCGACTGGCGCCGTGCCGAGCTGCGCGCGATCGTCCGCCGCGCGGAGGTGCCGTTCGTCGACGATCCCTCCAACCATGATCCCGCGCACGACCGCACCCGCTTCCGCCGCCTGCTCGACGCCAACGAATGGCTGGGGCCGCCGCAGCTCGCGCGATCGGCCGCGGCGCTGGCCGAGGCGGACGGCGACCTGCGCGCGATCGTCGACTGGCTGTGGGCGGAACGGGCGAGCGAATCGGGCGGTGCCGTCCGCATCGCGATGACCGGCCTACCGCGCGAGCTCGTCCGCCGGCTCGCCCGGCGCGCGATCGGCCGCGTGATCGAGGGCGCCGGCATCGTCGCGCCCAGATGGAGCGAATCGGCCAATATCGAACCCTTGCTCGACGCGCTCGCCGCGGGCCGGCGCGCCACTCAGGCCGGCGTCGTGGTCAGCCCGGGGTCGCGCGAATGGCGCTTCCGCCCCGCACCGGCGCGCCGGTCGCACTGATCGGCGGAAAACCGCGGCTTCGTTCCATTGCCATTAACCTGCATGCGCCTATCTTGGGCGGCGAAAGGTTCCTTCATGAACGACAACGACAAGCAGCCCCGGAACGATGACGGCAGCGGCGGCGGCAACAACGGCAGCCCGTGGATGAAGAGCCTGCTGATCTGGGTCGGCATCCTGATGGCGCTCGGCCTGTTCGTGACGATGTTCGACGGCCGGACCAGCACCGCGGGCGGCAACACGGTCGCCTATTCGAAATTCCTCGATTCGGTCGACGAAGGCACCGTCAAGGACGTCGCGATCAGCCGCGACGTCATCACCGGCACCTATTCGAGCGGCGACAAGTTCCGCACCTATCCGATCCAGGACGCGACGCTGGTGCCGCATCTGCGCGCCAAGAACGTCACCATCTCGGCCAAGCCCGACGAGGGCACGTCGATGTGGATGCTGCTGCTCTATCAGTCGCTGCCGTTCCTGCTGTTCCTCGGCATCGCCTTCTTCGTCATCAAGCAGATGCAGAAGAACACCGGCGGCGGCGCGATGGGCTTCGGCAAGAGCCGCGCGAAGATCCTGACGCAGAAGGAAGGCAAGGTCACCTTCGACGACGTCGCCGGCATCGACGAGGCGCGCGAGGAGCTGGTCGAGATCGTCGACTTCCTGAAGGACCCGACCAAGTTCGCGCGCTTGGGCGGCAAGATCCCGAAGGGTGCGCTGCTCGTCGGTTCGCCGGGCACCGGCAAAACGCTGCTCGCCCGCGCGATCGCGGGCGAGGCGGGCGTGCCGTTCTTCACCATCTCCGGCTCGGACTTCGTCGAGATGTTCGTCGGCGTCGGTGCGAGCCGCGTCCGCGACATGTTCGAACAGGCCAAGAAGAGCGCACCGTGTATCGTCTTCATCGACGAGATCGACGCGGTCGGCCGCCATCGCGGCGCTGGCCTGGGCAACGGCAACGACGAGCGCGAACAGACGCTCAACCAGCTGCTGGTCGAGATGGACGGGTTCGAGGCGAACGAAGGCATCATCATCGTCGCGGCGACCAACCGCCCCGACGTGCTCGACCCCGCGCTGCTGCGTCCGGGCCGTTTCGACCGCCAGGTCGTCGTGCCGCGCCCGGATATCGAGGGCCGGATCAAGATCCTCGAAGTCCATATGAAGAAGGTGCCGCTGGCGCCCGACGTCGATGCCCGCACGATCGCGCGCGGCACGCCCGGCTTCTCGGGTGCCGATCTCGCCAACCTCGTCAACGAAGCGGCGCTGACCGGCGCACGCAAGGGCAAGCGCCTCGTCGCGATGGCCGAATTCGAGGAGGCCAAGGACAAGGTCATGATGGGCGCCGAGCGGCGTTCGATGGTCATGACCGAGGACGAGAAGCGGATGACCGCCTATCACGAGGCCGGCCATGCGATCGTGTCGATCCACGAACAGGCGAGCGATCCGATCCACAAGGCGACGATCATCCCGCGCGGCCGTGCGCTCGGCATGGTGATGCGCCTGCCCGAACGCGACAGTTACAGCTACCATCGCGACAAGATGTACGCGAACCTTGCCGTCGCAATGGGCGGCCGGGTCGCCGAAGAGATCATCTTCGGCTACGACAAGGTCTCGTCGGGCGCGAGCGGCGACATCCAGTATGCCACCGGCCTCGCCCGCGACATGGTCACCAAATGGGGCATGTCGGACAAGGTCGGCCCCGTCGAATATGCCCAGCCCGAGGGCGAATCCTTCCTCGGCTATTCCTCGTCGCAACCGGTGCGCATGTCGAACGCGACCGCGCAGCTGATCGACGACGAGATCAAGGGCATCGTCGAAGGCGGGCTGACCCGCGCCAAGCAGCTGCTGACCGAGCATGTCGACCAGCTCCACCTGCTCGCCGGTGCGCTGCTCGAGTACGAGACGCTGTCGGGCGACGAGATCAAGAAGCTGATCGCCGGCGAGGAGATCGGCCGCATCGATCCCTCGGGTCCCAAGACGAGCGTACCGCGTGCCGGCACCTCGATCCCCAAGACCCGCCGCCCCGGCGGTCCCTTCGGCGCGCCGACTCCGCTGGGGGCCTGAGCACCCCCGCCACGCTTCCAATTCCGTTTGCCTGCTCACGGTCGAAGCCCTGCTATCCGCCAGCGTGATGCTCGCGGCTGCCAGGGCTTCGACAGGCTCAGCCCGAACGGGGTGGGGCCATCTTGATCGATGCGGAGGCCGATTCGCCTTGTCGATCCGATCCTCTTGGCGAAACGCCCTCCGCTCCCGCGTTGCCCCCGCCCCACCTCCGTTCGCCCTGAGCCTGTCGAAGGGCCGCTGTCCCCAAGCGTTATACTCGCGGCCAGCGGGGCTTCGACACGCTCGGCCCGAACGCAGGGACCAACCGCCGGTTCATGCCTCCGTCAGCCACGCGCCCGTATCGGCGGCATCTCACCCGGAGCACCGCCGATGTCGCGTAAGACCCTGATCGCCCTCGCTATTACCCTTGGCCTTGCCGCGCCCGCGTCCGCCGCGATGACCGTGGGCACCTTCCTCGCCAAGGCCGCGCCGCTGCGCGCCAATCCCTTCACCGCACTGACCAATCCCGATTACCCGGTGCTCAAGGCGGAAGCCGATGCCGCCACCCGCCAATTGCGTGCCGAGGGCGCCGCGCGCGTCGCCGCCGGCAAGACCCCGATCGCCTGCATGCCCGAGGGCGAGACGATCGGCATCCTCCAGATGCTCGGCGGGCTCGACGCGCTCTCGCCGGCGGAAAAGAAGCTGCCGCTCAAGGACGGCTACGTCCGGGTGCTGGCGAAGACCTATCCGTGCTGACCGCCTGCGCGGTGTTGGACCGTCGCCCGCGGTAAGCCGCGCCGAACCGCGGGTTGCAGCATGGCGCTGTCCTACACGCCGGCCGCCAGCTAGGACTTACGACCCGATTCGCGCTCTTTCTCATCATGACCGGATGCGAAACGACGGAAGTCGATCGTTTCGATCAAGGTGTCCATGTTGTCCATGTCGGCGCGATCAGCGGGACGTCGTTACCCGCTCGATCAGCGCCATCGCACCGTGCGGCGCCCGCACCTTGGCGCCGTTGATGAAGAAGACGAACGTATCGCGCTGCGCCTTGGCCGGTGCCTCCGCGGTGACATAGGGCAGCCCCTCCGGCCGTCCCCCCGCCTGCCACGTCCTTGCCGCGTGCGCCCAGTCGTCGAGCCGCGCGGGCGTATAGCCCTTGGGATGCGCCTCCTCGGCATTCTCCAGCCGGGCGTAGACGAAGTCGGCGGTGACGTCGGCAAGTCCCGGATAGTCGGCCGAATCGGCATAGACGATCGCGACCCCCGCATCGCGCGCCATCGCGACGAAGGCGGGATCGGCGAAGCTCTCGTGCCTCACCTGCACCGCATGGCGCAGCGCCACGCCATCATGGCTGGCCGGCAGCAGCTTGAGGAACGCGCGCATGTCGTCGGGGTCGAATTTCTTGGTGGCCATGAACTGCCACAGGATCGGCCCGAGCCGGTCGCCGAGCTCGACGATCCCCTGTCCGACAAAGCGTTCGATCGATTCGCCCGCCTCGGCCAGCACCTTGCGGTTGGTGGCATAGCGCGACGCCTTCACCGCGAAGACGAAGCCGTCGGGCACGCTCTTCGCCCAATTGGCGAAGCTCGCCGGCTTGAAGCTCGAATAATAGGTGCCGTTGATCTCGATGGCGGTCAGCTGCGACGCGGCATATTCCAGTTCGCGCTTCTGCGGCCATTTGTCGGGATAGAAGGTCCCGCGCCACGGCTCGTAGGTCCAGCCGCCGATGCCGATGCGGATGGTCATGCCATCACCTCCTTGAGCGGGATGCCCACATCGGCGAGCCGGTCGCGATCCGGCGCCGCGCCGGCGACGACCAGTGCGCGGCCCTGCACATAATCCCTGGTCGCATTGACGCAGTCGAGCGCGATCACCTGCCCGCCGCGCAGATAGACGAGCGAGAAGCTGCGGCTCGCGATATCGCCGCGCACCACGCAATCGTCGTGCCCGGTCGACAGGCCGACGGTCTGCAACCGCAGGTCGTACTGGTTCGACCAGAACCACGGCACCGCATGATAGTCGATCGGCGTGCCGAGGATCGCCTTGGCGACCACCGTCGCTTGGTCGTTGGCATTCTGCACCGATTCGAGCCTGATCCGCGCGCCGTCGGCGAAGGTGTTCTTATGCGCCGCACAGTCACCGATGGCGAAGATATGCGGCAGGCTGGTCCGGCATTGCGCATCGACGTCGACACCGTTGCCCCCGGCAGCACCCGCGTCGAGCAGCGGCTGCACCGCCGGCACGATGCCGATGCCGACGATCACCATGTCGGCGGGCAAGGTCTCGCCATCGGCGAGCGTCACGCCGCACGCCTTGCCATCCGCCTCGGCGATACACGACACCCCGACGCCCAGACGGACATCGACGCCATGCGCGCGATGCTCCCCCTCGTAGAAGCGCGACAGCGGTTCGCCGGCGACACGTGCGAGCACGCGCGGCAGCGCCTCCAGCACCGTCACCTGTTTGCCGAACTTGGCGAGCACCGCGGCCGCCTCCAGCCCGATATAGCCGCCGCCGATCACCACGACCCGGCTGACGTCGGGCAGCTCGGCGATCATCCGATCGACATCGGCGCGGGTGCGGACGCCATGGACGCCGATGAGGTCGTGCCCCGAACAGGTCAGCCGCCGCGGACTGCCCCCGGTCGCCCAGACCAGCTCGCTATAACCGATCGTCTCGCCGTCATCGGTGGTCACGGTGCGCACAGCGGGATCGACCGCGACGACGCGGCGGCCGAGCCGCATCGCCACCTGTCGTTCTTCCCAAAAGGCGGGCGGGCGCAGCAGGATGCGCTCGAACGGCTTGTCGCCCGACAGATAGTCCTTCGACAGCGGCGGGCGTTCGTAGGGCAGGTCGGGTTCGTCGCCGACGATGGCGATGCTGCCGGCGAACTTGCCCGCGCGCAGCGCGATGGCCGCCTGTGCGCCACCGTGGCCGGCACCGACGATGACGACGTCGTAATGGGACTGCACGCTCTATCCTCCCGCTTTTCGCCTTCCTGCCGGAGTCACGGTGTTTGGGAAACCCCTCCCCGACCGATGGGGCACTCCCTCTTTCCGTTCGGGCCGAGCCTGTCGAAGCCCCCTCTCCTCACACGCTTCGCTGGCGGAGAGCACCCTTCGATAGGCCGAGGGCGAACGGGAGTGTGGAGAAGAGGGTCTCAATCGAACGCATACGGCACGATCGCCCGCCGATCGGGATCGACCAGCAATTCGCGCCCCGCCGGCGGAAAGGCGCGCTGGTCGCAGTCGCGGCGCGGACAGATGCGGCACGACGGGCCGATCGGCGTCGCGCTGTCCGCGCCCGACAGGTCAAGCCCGTCGCCATAAACAAACGCGCCGGCATGCTCGACCTCGCATCCCAGCACCACCGCATAGCGGCGCGGGGTGCGGCGGTAGCTCGACGTCGCCTTCACCAGCCCCTTGGCCATCGACACGTAGCGGGCGCCGTCGGGCATCTCGGCGACCTGGACGAGGATGCGGTCGGAGATCGCCACCGCCTCATGCGCGACCCATAGCGGACAGGCACCGCCATATTGCGCGAACTGCAACCGCGTCGCCGAATGCCGCTTGGTAATGTTGCCCGCCATGTCGATGCGGCAGAAGAAGAACGGCACGCCGGGCAGCCCCGGCCGCTGCAACGTCGACAGCCGGTGACACACCTGTTCGAAGCTCACCCCGAAGCGCTGGCGCAAGGCATCGACATCGTGCCGCCGTGCCCGCGCCTCGGCGCGGAAGCGCGCATAGGGCATCAGCAGCGCCCCCGCGCCATAATTGGCGAGGCCGACGCGCAGCAACTCGCGCGCCGCCTCCGATCGCAACGGCGCATCGGCGACGATCCCTTCGATCAGCGCATTCGCCTCCAGCCGGATCAGCTGGTGCGCCAGCTGGAAATGCCGCGTCTCGATCGGCTGCGCGCCGTCGATCGTCAGCGTCCCCGCCGCGGCGTCATAGGCGCGCAAGGGGGCGGCGATGCCGTCGTCGATCACCCGCACCGCGTGCGCCGCCTGCAACCGGTCGACCAATGCCCGCGCCGGCGGCAGCGCCTCCGCCAGCGCCTCGGCGAAGCGGTCGAGCGGGTCGATGTAATTGCCGCTCGCCTGGAACCAGTCGCGCACCTCCTCCCACGGCAGCAGGTGCGGCTGGCTCCCCTGCGCATCGACGCGATCGTCGAGCACGCGCAATTGCTCCTGCGAGCGGCGCAGCGCGGCGTGGAGCGCGATCATCCGCCGCGCCACCAGCGGCTGCTGCTTGAGGCCGCGCAGCACGTCGGCCTCGTCGAGCAACCCTGCCGGCACCGACGGATCGGTTCCCGCCTCCAGCGCCGCCACCAGCGCGGCGCTGTCGTCCTCGGGCGCGATCTCGACCCAGTCGAGCGGAAAGGCGCGCGCCAGCGCCCCCAGCACGCCGCCGGTGATCGGCCGGTCGCCGCTCTCGATCTGCGACAGGTAGCTGGTCGAGATGCCGATCCGCCGGCTCAGGCCGGTCTGGCTGAGCGATAGCCGCGCGCGCAGATCGCGCACCCGGTCTCCGGCGAAGAGGCGCGCGCGCGGTGGATGCTGGGCCATGCCCCCTCCTACTTTGCAAAACCGCCCGTTGCAATTTTGCAAAACCACAGTTGCGAGCACAGGCTAGGATTGGCGATGAAGAGGCAGGAGAGTGTATGTCATCGACACTAAGCGAACTCGAACGCCGCCGATCCGCTGCCAGAGCGGGTGGCGGCGCAAAACGCGTCGCCGCGCAGCACGCCAAGGGCAAGCTCACCGCGCGCGAACGGCTCGAGATCCTGCTCGACGAGGGATCGTTCGAAGAGATCGACATGTACGTCGAGCACAATTGCGTCGATTTCGGCATGGCGGATCAGGTGATCCCCGGCGACGGCGTCGTCACCGGCAGCGGCACGATCAACGGTCGGCTGGTCTATGTCTTCAGCCAGGATTTCACCGTCTTCGGCGGCAGCCTGTCCGAACGTCACGCGCAGAAGATCTGCAAGGTGATGGACACCGCGATGAAGGTCGGCGCGCCGGTGATCGGGCTCAACGACAGCGGCGGCGCGCGCATCCAGGAGGGCGTCGCCAGCCTTGGCGGCTATGCCGAGGTGTTCCAGCGCAACGTGCTGGCGAGTGGCGTGGTGCCGCAACTCTCGCTCATCATGGGGCCGTGCGCCGGCGGCGCGGTCTATTCGCCGGCAATGACCGACTTCATCTTCATGGTGAAGGATTCGAGCTACATGTTCGTCACCGGCCCCGACGTGGTCAAGACGGTGACCAACGAAGTGGTGACGCAGGAGGCGCTTGGCGGCGCGGTGACGCACACGACCAAGACGAGCGTCGCGGACAATGCGTTCGAGAACGATATCGAGGCGCTGCTGGCGGCGCGCGACTTCATCGACTTCCTGCCTGCGTCGAACCGCGAGGCGGTCCCCGAGCGCCCGACCGCGGATGCGTGGGACCGGCTGGAACCGAGCCTCGATACGCTGGTGCCGGCGAGCGCCAACCAGCCCTACGACATGCACGAGTTGATCCGGAAGGTCGTCGACGAGAGCGACTTCTTCGAGACGCAGCCGGCGCATGCGGGCAACATCATCACCGGTTTCGGCCGGATCGAGGGGCGCACGGTCGGCTTCGTCGCCAACCAGCCGATGGTGCTCGCCGGCGTGCTCGACATCAACAGCTCGAAGAAGGCGGCGCGGTTCGTACGCTTCTGCGACGCGTTCGAGATCCCGATCGTCACCTTCGTCGACGTGCCGGGCTTCCTGCCCGGAACGAGCCAAGAGCATAACGGCATCATCAAGCACGGCGCCAAATTGCTGTTCGCCTATGCCGAGGCGACGGTCCCGAAGATCACCGTCATCACGCGCAAAGCCTATGGCGGCGCCTACGACGTGATGGCGTCCAAGCACCTGCGCGGAGACTTGAATTACGCCTGGCCGACCGCCGAGATCGCGGTGATGGGCGCCAAGGGCGCGGTCGAGATCATCTTCCGTGGCCGCACCCCTGAAGAGATCGCCGAACGCACCGCCGAATACGAAGCCCGCTTCGCCAACCCCTTCGTCGCGGCGAGCAAGGGCTTCATCGACGAGGTGATCCAGCCGCACTCCACCCGCCGCCGCATCGCGCTGGGCCTGCGGAAGCTCAAGGGCAAGAGCCTCGAGAATCCGTGGAAGAAGCATGACAACATCCCGCTCTGATCTCCCCGTCATTGCGCGCGTAGCGAAGCAATCCAGGGCGTCCGGGCATGGAGCTCTGGATTGCTTCGCTCCGTTCGCAATGACGAACGAAGGGCTCGAGTGATGCAGCCCGCGATCTATATGATGGTCAGCGGTCGCAACGGGACGATCTATGTCGGCGTGACGTCGAACCTGCCGCGCCGGGCGTGGGAACACCGCGAGGGGATCATCGACGGCTTCACCAAACGCTACGGCTGCAAGCTGCTCGTCTGGTTCGAAGCCGCCGACACGATGGAAGCCGCGATCCTGCGCGAAAAGCAGCTCAAGGCCGGATCGCGCGCGAAGAAGATCGCGTTGATCGAGGCGATGAACCCGCTGTGGCACGATCTGTACAAGCAGATCGCGCATGGCTGAGACACACATCTACGCCGTCGTTGCGAGCGTAGCGAAGCAATCCAGAGTCGCGCGCGCTGCCCTGGATTGCTTCGCTACGCTCGCAACGACGGGAGGAGAGTACGCATGACCCTCGGTCGGCTCAACCATGTCGGCGTTGCGACGCCGTCGATCGCAAAGTCGATCGAGACCTACCGCATCCTGCTCGGCGCAGCTGCGATCGGCGAACCGTTCGACCTGCCCGCGCAGGGCGTGAAGGTGTGCTTCATCGACACGCCCAACACGCAGATCGAGTTGATCGAGCCGTATGACGACGCCTCGCCCATCGCCAGTTTCCTCGCCAAGAACCCGGCGGGCGGGCAGCATCACGTCTGTTTCGAGGTGGCCGACATCCACGCCGCGATCGCCGATCTCAAGGCCAAGGGCGCCCGCGTGCTCGGTGAACCCCGCATCGGCGCGCATGGCACGCCGATCGTATTCGTCCACCCCAAGGACATGGGCGGCGTGCTCGTCGAATTGATGGAGACGCCGCATGGCGATCATTGAGACCAACACCGGCGAAGACAGCGGCGCGGCCCCCGCTCTGCCCGCCGCCCCCGAACCGACGCCGCAGCCGAGCCTTGCCGACTGGCAGGCCGCGGCGGCAAAGGAGGTGAAGGGCAAGGATCTGACGTGGCACACGCCCGAAGGGATCGCCGTCAAGCCGCTCTACACCGCCGAGGATGCTCCGGTGGACCCCGGCTTGCCCGGCTTCGCGCCGTTCACCCGTGGCGTCCGCGCATCGATGTACGCCGGGCGGCCATGGACGATCCGCCAGTACGCCGGCTTCTCGACCGCGGAGGAATCGAACGCCTTTTACCGCCGCAACCTCGCCGCGGGGCAGAAGGGGCTGTCGGTCGCCTTCGATCTCGCGACCCACCGCGGCTACGACAGCGACCATCCGCGCGTCACCGGCGACGTCGGCAAGGCGGGCGTCGCGATCGACAGCGTCGAAGACATGAAGATCCTGTTCGACGGCATCCCGCTCGACCAGATGAGCGTCAGCATGACGATGAACGGCGCGGTGATCCCGATCCTCGCCTTCTTCATCGTCGCCGGCGAAGAACAGGGCGTCGATCGCCGCTTGCTCGACGGGACCATCCAGAACGACATCCTCAAGGAGTTCATGGTCCGCAACACCTATATCTACCCGCCCGAACCGAGCATGCGGATCATCAGCGACATCTTCGGCTACACGTCGCGCGAGATGCCCAAGTTCAACAGCATCTCGATCAGCGGTTATCACATGCAGGAGGCGGGGGCGACGCAGCTCCACGAGCTCGCCTTCACCATCGCCGACGGCATGGAATATGTGAAATACGGCGTCGCCTCCGGCCTCGACATCGACAAGTTCGCCGGACGCCTGTCGTTCTTCTTCGCGATCGGCATGAACTTCTTCATGGAGATCGCCAAGCTGCGCGCCGCGCGCGTGCTCTGGCATCGCGCGATGACGCAATTGGGCGCGAAGGACGAACGCTCCAAGATGCTGCGCACGCATTGCCAGACGAGCGGCGTGTCGCTGACCGAGCAGGACCCCTACAACAACGTCATGCGCACGACGATCGAGGCGATGGCGGCGATGCTGGGGGGCACCCAGTCGCTGCACACCAACGCGCTCGACGAGGCGATCGCGCTGCCGACCGACTTCTCCGCCCGCATCGCGCGCAACACGCAGATCGTCATTCAGGAAGAGACCGGGATGACCAAGGTCGTCGATCCGCTCGGCGGCTCCTACTATGTCGAGAGCCTGACGCAGAGCCTCGTCGATGGCGCGTGGGAGATCATCGAGCGGGTACAGGCCGAGGGCGGCATGGCCAAGGCGGTCGCCGCCGGCTGGCCGAAGGCGATGATCGAGGAAGCCTCCGCAGCGCGCGCCGCGAGGGTCGACCGCGGCGAGGACGTGATCGTCGGCGTCAACAAATACCGTAAGGCGGACGAAGACCCGATCGACATCCTCGACGTCGACAACGTCGCGGTTCGCGAGGCGCAGATCCGCCGCATCGAACGGGTGAAGGCGACGCGCGACGAAGCGGCCTGCCGGGCGGCACTGGATGCGCTGCGCGAAGGCGCGCGCGGCACGGAGAATCTCCTGGCGCTCGCCGTCGACGCAGCCCGTGCCCGCGCAACGCTCGGCGAGATCAGCAGCGCGATGGAGGACGTCTTCGGCCGCTTCGGCACGCAGCCGACGCCGGTGAAGGGCATCTACGGCGGCGCCTATACCGACGACGCACGCTGGTCGCGACTCGAGGAGGGCGTCGCCGCGACGGAACGTCGGCTGGGGCGCAAACCCCGCATGCTCGTCGCCAAGATGGGGCAGGACGGCCACGATCGTGGTGCCAACCTCGTCAGCTCCATGTTCGGCGATCTGGGGTTCGAGGTCGTCCCCGGCCCCCTCTTCCAGACGCCGAAGGAAGCCGCGGTCCTTGCGTTGGAGAGCGACGTCGACGTCGTCGGCGCCTCCAGCCTCGCCGCCGGACACAAGACGCTGATCCCCGAACTGATCGGTCACCTGCGCGATGCCGGCCGTGCCGACATCAAGGTGATCGCCGGCGGCGTCATCCCGGCGCAGGATTATCAGGCGCTGCGCGATGCCGGCGTGCAGGCGATCTTCGGCCCCGGCACCAACCTCATCAAGGCGGCGGAGGATGTGCTACGGCTGCTCGGCCACAACATGCCCCCGCAGGAAGAGGCCGCGGAATGATCCGGTCGACGATAGTCGTCGCCGCGCTGCTGATCGCCACGCCCGCCGTCGCACAGACGCAGGCGCAGATGAACCGGCAGGCCGGCGCGCAATATACGGCCGCCGACGCCGCGATGACGCGCGCCTGGCAGCGCACCTATGCCGCGATGAAGCGCCGCGACGCCGCCGACACGTCGCGCGGCGGCGGCTTCGGCTACGCCGTGGCGACGCTCGCCAGCCAGCGCGCCTGGCTCGCCTTTCGCGACACGCAATGCGTCATCGAGGGCGGGGAATATGCGGGCGGATCGATGCAGCCGATGGTACGGGCGCAATGCCTCGCGCGGCTGACGCGCGAGCGGACGACGCAATTGAAGCACATGATGTGGCAGCGGGGACGATGAACGCTTTTAACACCGGGTCACAGCCGGCGCCGGTCGGCGCCGGCGAGGTACGCAACGACTGGACCCGCGACGAGATCGCCGCGCTGTTCGACCTGCCGTTCGACGAGCTGATGTGGCAGGCGCAGGGTGTCCACCGCGCGCACCACGCGCCGGGCCAGGTCCAGCTGTCGACGCTGCTGTCGA
This sequence comes from Sphingomonas liriopis, assembly GCF_024211255.1. Lineage (GTDB taxonomy): Bacteria > Pseudomonadota > Alphaproteobacteria > Sphingomonadales > Sphingomonadaceae > Sphingomonas > Sphingomonas liriopis. The sequence continues at coordinate 23,649 of NZ_JAMLDY010000004.1, forward strand.
TCAAGACCGGAGGCTGCCCGGAGGATTGCGGCTATTGCTCGCAGTCGGTCAGCGCCGACAGCGGCGTCAAGGCGACCAAGCTGATGGACGTGCGCGCGGTGCTGCAGGCGGCGGCGCAGGCCAAGGACAATGGCTCGACCCGCTTCTGCATGGGCGCGGCGTGGCGCAACCCCAAGGACCGCGACATGGGCGCGATCGTCCAGATGGTCGAGGGCGTGCGCGGCATGGGGCTCGAGACGTGCATGACGCTCGGCATGCTGGAGCCGCACCAGGCGAAGCAGCTCGCCGCCGCGGGCCTCGATTACTACAACCACAACATCGACACCTCGCCCGAACGCTATGCGGACGTCATCACGACGCGGACGTTCCAGGAGCGGCTGGATACACTCGACGCGGTGCGCTCGGCGGGGATCAACGTCTGCTGCGGCGGCATCGTCGGCATGGGCGAGACGCGCGATGATCGCGTCGGCTTCGTCCACGCGCTCGCCACCCTGCCGGAGCATCCCGGCAGCGTGCCGGTCAACGCGCTGGTGCCAGTCAAGGGCACCGTGCTCGGCGACATGCTCGCCGACACGCCGCTCGCCAGGATCGACGAGATCGAATTCGTCCGCACCGTCGCCGTCGCGCGCATCACCATGCCCGACAGCATGGTCCGCCTGTCGGCAGGGCGCGAGAGCATGTCGGAATCGACGCAGGCTTTGTGCTTCATGGCGGGTGCCAATTCGATCTTCACCGGCGACAAACTGCTCACCGCGGGCAACGCCGGCGACGACAAGGACGCCGCGCTGTTCGCGAAGCTGGGCGTGACGCCGATGGCGGCGGAATGCCGGCTGGCCGAGGCGGCGGAGTGAGTTTTAGTGACCGACCCACGGTGTCTCCCAGAGCAAGGGTCGGTTGCTTGGCTTATGGCATTATCGGCGCGTTCGTAGTGCTAGCGGTCGGTTTTGGAACCACTATGGGCGACCCTGCACCCCCGTTACCGGGTTTGCCTCGTCCTCATAGCGGAGCAGTTCGCTTCTTCGCTTTTCCGCTCTCACTCTTCCTGTTTGTAGCTGGGGGCGTGATTCTCGCTTGGCTCGTGACGAGAGACAAATACTGATGTTCAAGAAAATCCTGGTCGCCAATCGCGGCGAGATCGCCTGCCGCGTGTTCCGCACCGCAAAGCGGATGGGGATCAAGACCGTCGCGGTCTATTCCGACGCCGACGCGCGCGCGCCGCACGTGCTGATGGCGGACGAGGCGGTGCGCCTGGGGCCGGCACCCGCCGCCGAAAGCTACCTCAAGGCCGAGCTGATCCTGCTCGCCGCCAAGGAAACGGGCGCGGACTGCATCCATCCCGGCTACGGCTTCCTGTCCGAACGCGAGAGCTTCGCGCGCGCCTGCGCCGACGCCGGCATCGCCTTCGTCGGCCCGCCCCCCAAGGCGATCGCGGCGATGGGCGACAAGATCGAATCGAAGAAGCTCGCCAAACAGGCGGGGGTCAACGTCGTCCCCGGTTTCCTCGGCGAGATCGCCGACACCGACGAGGCGGTGCGGATCGCCAGCGACATCGGCTATCCGGTGATGATGAAGGCCTCGGCCGGCGGCGGCGGCAAGGGTATGCGCCTCGCCTACAGCGAGCAGGACGTGCGCGAAGGGTTCGAGGCGACCAAGCGCGAAGGCCTCGCCAGCTTCGGCGACGACCGCGTCTTCATCGAGAAGTTCATCGAAAGCCCACGCCATATCGAGATCCAGGTGCTCGGCGACCAGCACGGCAATATCCTGTACCTCAACGAGCGCGAATGCTCGATCCAGCGCCGCCACCAGAAGGTGGTCGAGGAGGCCCCCTCCCCCTTCGTCACGCCGGCGATGCGGAAAGCGATGGGCGAACAGGCGGTCGCGCTCGCCCGCGCTGTCGGCTATTACAGCGCCGGCACGGTCGAGCTGATCGTCTCGGGCGCGGATACCACGGGGCAGGGCTTCTACTTCCTCGAGATGAACACCCGGCTGCAAGTCGAGCATCCGGTGACCGAGGAGATCACCGGCCTCGACCTCGTCGAGCAGATGATCCGCGTCGCCGCCGGCGAGCCGCTCTCGATCCGCCAAGATCAGGTCGGCATCCACGGCTGGTCGATCGAGAACCGGGTGTACGCGGAGGACCCGTATCGCGGCTTCCTGCCGAGCATCGGCCGGCTGGTGCGGTACAATCCGCCACTTCCCACACCACCGTCACCCCAGCGAACGCCGGGGTCTTCCGCCGGGGAAGCGGGTGGCCCGAACGGGGAGGTCCCAGCTTTCGCTGGGGCGACGGGTCTTGACCACGACGCCCCCCGCATCCGTGTCGACGACGGCGTGGCCGAGGGCGGCGAGGTCAGCATGTTCTACGACCCGATGATCGCCAAGCTGGTCACCTGGGCACCGACGCGCGAAGCCGCGATCGATGCGCAGATCGCCGCGCTGGACGCGTTCGAGATCGAGGGGCCGGGCACCAATATCGACTTCCTGTCGGCGCTGATGCAGCACCCGCGCTTCCGCTCGGGCGCGATCACCACCGGCTTCATCGCGGAGGAATATCCCGACGGCTTCCACGGCGCCCCTGCCGACGCCGGCCTGCTGCGCGATCTCGCCGGAATCGCCGCCTTCGCCGCCACCGCGCACGCCGATCGCGCGCGGCGGATCGACGGGCAGCTCGGCCACCGCCTGCAGCCGCCGCATCGCTGGACGGTGCGGATCGGCGGCAGCGATCATGACGTCGACGTCGCGACCGACGGCATCGCGGTCGATGGCGAGGGCCTCGAGCTCGCGCTCGAATATACCCCCGGCGACCGGATGGTCGAGGCGGAGATCGGCGAGGACGCGCACCTCAGCGTCCGCATCGCGCCGGTGCCCGGCGGCTTCCGCCTGACGACGCGCGGCGCAAGCCATGTCGCACGCGTGCTGCCCGCGCATGTCGCGCCCTATGCGCAGCATCTGATCGAGAAGGTGCCGCCCGACCTGTCGCGCTTCCTGATCGCGCCGATGCCCGGCCTGCTCGTCCGCCTGGACGTCGCCGCCGGCGATGCGATCGAGGCCGGCCAGCCGCTCGCGGTGGTCGAAGCGATGAAGATGGAAAACATCCTGCGCGCCGAGAAATCGGGGCGGGTCAAGTCCGTCTCGGCGGCGACGGGCGACAGCCTGGCGGTCGACCAGATCATCCTCGAGCTGGAATGAGGTGAGGATCGCCGGGGCGTATCGTCCCGGCGGTTGGGCATGGGTGGGAATTGCAGTTGAACAACGCACGCGGCCCGGCAAAGCCGTGCCGTCGACACGACGCTGAAGCGTCGTCGGCCGTGTGTTCGCTGAAACGTTGGTTAGACTAGCAAGCCATCCCGACGTGTTCTGCTCCGTACAGCCGCGCAGATCCGAATGGATCGCCGATCGGTTGGCCAGCAGGCCAGAGGGTGCAATTCGGGATGCCCCGAATTCTATACGTCGCCGGCGACGACCTTGATTTCCGTGAAGTCGGCGATGCCGAATCGCCCGCCCTCGCGGCCGTTGCCCGACTGGCCGAAGCCGCCGAACGGTGTCGGGCCCACCGTTGCCCAGCTGTTGATCGTCACCATCCCCGCGCGGATGCGTCGTGCCACCGGCATGGCGGCTTTCGGATCGCCCGAGATCGCCGAAGACAGGCCGAAGACCGTATCATTGGCCAGCATGATCGCTTCGTCCAGATCACCATAGGTCGTGACGGTCGCGACCGGCCCGAAGACCTCTTCGCGAAAAATCCGCATCGCCGGGGTCACATCGGCCAGCAACGTCGGCTGCACGTAATAGCCGCGGTCGAATCCATCGGGACGCCCGAGGCCGCCGACGACGAGCCGCGCCCCGTCGGCCAGCGCCGACCGGATCAGTTCCTGGATCTTGTCATACTGGTTGGCATTCACCACCGGGCCGATATGCATCCCCGCCTCGTCGGACGCGCCGACGGGCGTAGCGGAGAAGATCTGCGCGGCGACCGCGATCGCGGCCTGGCTGTCGCCTTCCTGCACCAGCAGCCGGGTCGGCGCGATGCAGCTCTGCCCGCTATTGGCAAGCACCCCCTGCAGGGTGGCCGGCAATACCCGTGTCATATCGGCGCCCGGCAGGACGAGATTGGCGCCCTTGCCGCCCAATTCCTGATGGACGCGCTTGACCGTCACCGCCGCCGACCGCGCCACCAGGATACCGGCGCGGGTCGAACCGGTGAAGCTGACCATGTCGATCCCGGGGTGCGCGGCGATCGCTGCTCCGACGCCCGCGCCATCGCCGTTGACGAGATTGAACACGCCGACCGGAACGCCGGCACCTTCCAGAATTTCCGCCAGGACCACAGCGCAGCCGGGCGCCTCTTCCGACGGCTTGAGGATCATCGTGTTGCCGGCAGCTAGAGCGGCCGCGACTTTGGCGCAAATCTGATTCAGCGGCCAGTTCCACGGCGTGATCATACCGACGACGCCGATCGGTTCGTGGAGAACGAGCGCCCCCGCAACGGTTTCCTCGAAGACGAATGCACGCAACGCATCCAGCGTACCCGCAAACTGTCCCAGCCCGGCCGGAACCTGGGCGGCTTGCGCAAAGGAGATCGGCGCGCCCATCTCTTCGCTGACGGCGGCCGCGAGATCGCTGGCGCGCGCCTGATATTCGGCCATGATCCGCTTGAGCAGAAGGATGCGCTCCGCGACGGTCGTGGCGGCATAGGCCGGAAACGCGCCGCGCGCGGCATCGACGGCCGCGTCCACATCGGCTCCGTTGCCCAGCGTCAGAACCGCGACCGGAACCTCGCTCGCCGGATTGATGACGGAATAGGTATCGCGCCCATTCGATTCCCGCCAGGCTCCACCGATGAAATGCCTGCTATAACGTCGCATCATTGTCTCCAAGAAATCCGGATCGGGTGGGATTCAGCGTGGCACGGCGCCAGCCGCGCGCACGTCCGCCAGCGTCGGCAGGCCGTTGACCGCCATCAGCAGGTCCGCCTCCGCCAGCAGGCAGCGCAGCACGTGCGCGCATCCGGCCGCGCCGCCGAGGGCCAGGCCATAGCTGTACGGCCGCCCCACCCCCACCGCCGTCGCGCCGAGCGCCAGCGCCTTGACGATATCGGTGCCCGACCGGATGCCGGAATCGAACAGCACCGGCACGCGGCCGTCGACCGACGCGACCACGCCGGGCAGCATGTCGATCGCGGCGATGCCGCCATTGGCCTGCCGCCCGCCGTGATTGGAGCAATAGACCGCGTCCGCCCCCTCGTCGATTGCGCGACGCGCATCGTCGGGGTGGCAGATGCCCTTCAGCACGATCGGCAGACGGGTCACCGATCGGAGCCAAGCGATATCCTCCCAGACCAGCACCTTGCCGAAGGTGCCGGCCCACAGGCCAACGGCGGCGCGCATGTCCTGTTCGGGTGGATGGCCGAGCATCGCGCGAAAGCGCGGATCGACCAGGTAATTGGTGAGGACATGCCCACGGAGCTGCGGGAAATTGGACGCGTTCAGGTCGCGTGGTCGCCAGCCCGTCACCCAGGTGTCGAGGGTGACGACGATCGCCGCATAGCCCGCCGCTTCCGCCCGCGCGATCAGGCTTTCGGCCAGCCCGCGGTCGCGTGGGGTATAGAGCTGGAAGAAGGCCGGCGTATCCCCGCACGCGGCGCGCACGTCCTCCAGCGGATCGCTGGCGAGCGTGGAGGCGCACAGCGGCACGCCGGTTTCCGCCGCCGCCCGCGCCGCCGCCAGGTCGCCGTGGCCATCCTGCGTCATCAGCCCGGTGACGCCGATCGGCGCCATGAAGAGGGGCGAGGGTAGATCGGCACCGAACAGCGTCACCGACAGGTCGCGCTTCGCCGTATCGACCAGCATGCGCGGCACCATCCCCCAGCGCCCGAACGCTGCGACATTGTCGTCCTGCGTATGCTCGTCGCCGCAGCCGCCCTGGACATAGGACAATACCGACGGCGGAAGTGCCGCGGCCGCCCGCGCTTCCAGCGTGGCGAAATCGACCGGCAGAGCGGGCATCACGCCCGACAGGCCGGCGAGATAGATCCGCGTCTGATAGTCCCCGAACTGGGTCATTTCCGTGCCTCTCCCGCAAAAATCCGGTCCCGGTCCGACTCGCGCGGTTTTCGTGACCGATCGGACGGACGCCTAGAACTTGTAGCGCACTTCCCCGCCGATGAACCGCGGTGCGCCCTGCATCGGCTGCACGAACCCGAACGGGGATATCGCGTTGAACGTATAGGTCGAATATCGCGTCTTCGTCAGGTTCTTCGCGAACACGGCAATATCGTAGCGGCCGATGGTATAGCCCGCGCGGGCGCCGACCAGCCAATATGCGGGCTGTGCACTGTAGGGATCGTTAGTGCTGTCGTAATATTGATGGCTCTTGTAGCTGCCCGTCGCCTGCAGATCGATCGCGCCCGGCCCCGCCGGGAACGTGTAATCGGCCTGGAGGAAGGTCGAGAAATGCGGCGAATAGGAGAGCTGGTTGCCGGCCAGGCTCGGCGTCCCCGGCACCTTGACGTCGAACGCGTCGATCTTGGCGTTCAGCAGGCCAAACTGGCTGGTCAGGGTCAGCCCCTCCACCGGTCGGACGATCAACTCGACGTCGGCGCCGATATTGTGGACCTTGCGAGCACTGGTCAGCGAATTGACCGGCCCGTTCGCCGTCGGCACTAGCGCGAACGTCTGGAGATTGCGGTAATCCGTATAGAAGCCGGCGATGTTGAACGTTACGCGGTTGTCAAGGAAGCTCGATTTCAGGCCGATCTCATAGGCGGTATCGGTCTCGGGCTTGACCGGGATAACCTGCGCGGCGGCCTGGATCGGATCGACGCTGAGGAAACCGCCGTTATAGGCCCCGCTCTTGAAGCCGGTGGTGACCGTTGCATAGGTCATGACGCCGGGGCGGATATGATAGTTCGCGCCCAGCTTGAACGAAAAATTGCTGTCGTTCAGCTTCGGGATGACGGCGCCGGCGGGCAGCAGCGACACCGGCGTGCCGAAATGGTCCATCCCGCCCTGCTGATAGGCGATCATCCCGGCATATTGAAAACTCCGGTTTTCATGCGTGATGCGGCCGCCGCCGATCAGTTTGAGCTTCGGCGTCAGATCATATTCGAGCTGCGTATAGGCGGCATAGGCGTCGGTGAGCTGATGGCTGCGATCCGTCTGAATATTGGCGATCCCGTCGCCCGCCCCCGCCCCGAACAGTTGATCGTAATCGAGCAAGCTTCCGAGCGGCTGGTCTTGGCGCAGCGATTCGTGAAGGAAATAGAGGCCCGCCGTCCATTGCAGATCGCCATCCTTATGGGATGCCTTCAACTCCTGCGTCACCGTCTTGTTGCTTGATCCATAACTGATTTCGAGGATCCGGCGGGGCGACGAATCGCTGTCTTCGGGAACGAATTTCTTGGTATATTGGAACGAGGTGATCGAGGTGAGGTCGGCAAAGCCTGCCTCATAGTCGAGGCGGAAGATGGCGTTGAAATTGTCGATCCGCGTCTTGCCAGCCACATTGTACGATCCGTTGTAGAAGCTCGGCTGGGTATAGCCGAAGAGATCGACGCAACGATTGGCGTAGACCTGCGCCACCGGGCAAGCGGTGGGGTTCCCCGCGGCGAGCGACGCCGGGTCGAAGGCACCAAGATGACCGTATTTGGCGGCGCGCGTCCGAACCTGGCCGCCGCTCACGATCAGCAGCGCCGTCAGATTCGGCGCGATACGATATTGCAGCTGGCCGCGCAGCGCATAGTCGTTCGCCCCGTTTTCATGCGTATCGGTCAGGAAGTTGTAGGAATAGCCCTGCGAATAATTCTTCACGAATGACAGCCGGCCGTTCAGATCGTCGGCGATCCGGCCACCGATCGCGCCTTCCACCTTCACCGTGTCGAACGAGCCGTAGGACGCCTCGAGATAACCCTCGGTCTTCTCGGTCGGACGCGCACTGATGAAATTGATCGCGCCGCCGCTGGTGTTGCGGCCGTACAGCGTGCCTTGCGGCCCCTTCAGCACCTCGATCCGCTGCAGGTCGAAGGTCGCGAAGCTCTGCGAACTCGGTGAGCTGAGATAGGCGTCGTCGACGTAGATGGCGATCGGGCCGGCGTTGTTGGTATTGTTATCGTTCAGTCCGATCCCGCGCACGGTGATCGTCGGCTGACTCCCGGGCCCCTGCGACAGGGCGATGTTCACGTTGGGCGTGACGTTGCCGAGGTCGGCGCTCGAGCGGATGTCGAGCTTGTTGATCTTGTCGCTCGAGAAGGCGTTTATCGAGATCGGCACGTCTTGCAGCCGTTCGCTGCGGCGCTGCGCGGTGACGACGATATCGTCGGGAGTAGATTGCGCCGGCGCAGGGGCGGCAGGCGCCGTCTCCTGAGCAAGGGCGGGGCCGGCGAACATGCCGGCGAGCAGCGCGATGCTGCCGGTGGATCCGAACCATGTGACTGACCGCGCCATAGTGCCTCCCTGATTAGAACTTTTAAGGAAGCTAATAAAAACTATAGATAGCGCAAGTGGGAATCGTCCCGTGTGACATTTTTGATAGCGCCCGTGCCTCGATGGATACGTGGCAGTCCGCATATGTGCCGGCGATCCGCCCCTCGTGACGCAATGCGGATATGATAGCTCTAGCTATATATATCTCCACCGTCACCTTCTGCCGCGTCGCGCGGGGCGGGCCGACGGCGGTGCGCGAGGTGAAGGGGGGCGACGATCGCCAGCGCGACTGCCAGGAAGATAACGCATGCCGTCAGGGCGCCGCGCGAATCGCTCGACGTAACGAAGAACGAGCAGATGAACGGGCCGGTCGCCGCGCCGAACAGCTGAACGCCGGGCAGGACGATCGCGGCTCGGCGGCTCGGGTCCGACTCGATGACGAGGGGGAGTTGAAACGGCATCAGGAAAACCTGGAAGAAGCCGAACAGCGCGCCGGTCAGGATGAACGGCGTCGCCGCCAGGCGGAAATGCAGCGCGGCGATGACGATGGCATAGGCGACGAGGCAGATCAGGAGGGCGGTAAAGTAGCGCAGGCGCGCGCACAGGGTCGCAGCAATGCCGCCGGCGATCTCCGCGCCCAGAACGGCCGAGACGGCGATGCCGAGGGTCGCGGGCGACAGACCCGATTCGCTCGCCAGCAGGCCGAAATACGCGAACAGCCCAATCGCGAAGGCCGCCATCAGGAACACCGCGGCCAGCGCCGCGATGCCCGCCGGACCGGGGATCGGCGATGCACGATGCGTCGCGTGATCCGCGGTCAGCGGCGCGAAGGCATTGGGTAGCAGCGGGGTCATGGCGAGCGCGACCAGGGTCAGCGCGGCGAGCGCGGCGAACCCGCCGTCGGCACCGTGGCTCGCCATCAGCGTCACTGGCAGCACCGCGGCGAAGAGCAATTGCGTCGTGCATTGCAGCGTCAGGGAAGCGGCGGACCAGAATGCGGCGTTCGGCGCGCGCGCGACCATGCAAGCCGGCATCCATACCAGCAGCCCTTCGGCCACGCCGGCCATTCCGCGCGCAACGATGATCGATGTTCCGGACAAGCGCGAGACCAGCAGGTCCATGGCGATCACGACGATCGCGGCGATGGCGGCGATGAGGCGAAGGCGCACCGGGCGCAACAATGCGCCGGCGAGGCTCAGCACGGTCGCGAGCGTGAAGAACTCGGCGGTGGTGGCGAGCCCCAGCTGGGCGTTGGTCAGCCGTCCTTCGGCCACGAGGGCGCCGAGCAGGATCGGCTGAACGCCCGTGATCTCCATTCCGACGACAGCCAGAACGAGCAGCGCCGCCATCCCCAGCGGCTGTTCGCGCGGCCCCTTCCAGAACGCCGAAATCGAGGACGCTGCCACTGGCGGCAGGAGATCAGTCGTCGCGTCCATCCACACTCCCCATCCGATCGCGCAGACCGACCAAAGAAAATAGCAACAGCTATAATCGCCATTTGTACGATTCCGTCGGATGATGCCATGAAATGACTATAGAGCAAGGCCAATTATGCGGTAGGATGGCATGCTCGCTCACGCCTGGCGCAACCGGGCACGCGCCACGCCTCTCAACGGAAGGGCGTTAAAAATAGCTCTTGCTATATTATACCGATTGTCGAATGCTGATCGGACCTGAGGGCGCGCAGCGATGGGCGCCCAATCACGATGGGGCGGCAGGATGAGCACGTTGAAAAGGTTCAGGACGCTGGTCGATCGACCGCTCGGCGTCGGCGAAAGCCCGGTGTGGGATCATCGCTCGGGCGTGCTGTGGTTCATCGATATCGCCCGGCCGGCTATCTATCGCTGCGGTCCGAACGGCGAAGGCCTGACCGAATTCGCGACGCCGTCGACGGTGGGGAGCATCGGGCTCGCCGGATCGGCGGGGCTGGTCGCCGGATTGCGCGATGGCGTCCATCTCTTCGATCCGGACAATGGCACCTGGGACCGGCTTTGCGCGATCGAGGAGGATCGGCCCGAAAACCGGCTCAACGATGGGCGGGTCGGCCCGGACGGCGCGTTCTGGATCGGCACCATGTTCGAACATATGCCCTATCAGCCGACCGCGGCGCTCTATCGCGTCGCCCCCGATGGTGCGGTAAAGACGATCCGAACCGACCTGCACGTGTCGAACGGCCTCGGCTGGAGCCCCGACGGGCGCCTCATGTACCACGTCGACAGCGTCGTGCCCGAGATCGACGTCTATGACTTCGATCCGGCCACCGGGGATTTTTCCGCCACGCGCGTCCTGACGGCGTTCAATGCCGCTATCGGCCATCCCGACGGCGCGGCCGTCGATGCGCAGGGACATTATTGGAGCGCCGGCGTATCGGCCGGACGCCTCAATCGGTTTGCGCCGGACGGAACGCTGGTCGAAAGCATCGAATTGCCCGTCCCCTGGCCGACCATGCCCTGTTTCGGGGGCGAGAACCTGCGAACGCTGTATCTCACCTCGATGAGCCATGATGGCGCCGAAGGCAGTCTGATTGCGATCGACGTCGAGGTTCCTGGCATCCGCGCCGACATCTTCGGTCAGAGCGCCCGGCAAGGCTGATCGGCACGCCGACGGCGATTGTGTCCGCACCACCGACATCCGGGCGGCAGTTCGGGGTCAAGTCCCGGACGTCTGCCCCCCTTTCGTCACCGATCGCATCCGCGATCGTCATCACCCGGAGTTAACGATGCCAAGGAAGATCAGGCCCAAGACCATTCTCATCACGGGCGGCGCCAGCGGAATCGGTGCCGAGACCGCCCGGCTGGCCGCGCGGAAAGGCCATCGCATCGCCGTGTCGGACGTCGATCTGGCCGGCGCGAAGGCGATCGCCGACGAACTGGGTGGCGGATCCTTTGCGCTGCCGCTCGACATCACGAACGCCGCGCAGTGGGAGAAAGCGCTCGACACCGTCTGGAAGACGTTCGACGGCCTCGACGTTCTCATCAACAATGCGGGCGTGGTCCATCCCGGCAATGCGCGCAGCGTCGACAATGCCGGCCATCAGCGGACGATCGACATCAATTTCATGGGTCCCCTCAAGGGAATGCTGGCGGTCTTTCCGCGCATGCTGGCGCAGGGCCACGGGCAATTGGTGACCGTATGCAGCATGTCGGCCTTCCTCCCTTCGCCGGGCCTCGCCAGCTATTCGGCATCCAAGCACGCACTCCGCGCGTTTCACCACGCGATGGGGATGGAGGAACGAAAAGGTCCGATCAAGTTCACCATCGTCCATCCGACCGCCACCGAGACGCCGATGCTGGAGCAGGAGGCGCAGAACGATGATACCGCACTCGCCTTCGCGGCCTCGCCGGTCACGCCGCAATATGTCGCCGAGGTGATCGTGGACGCCATGGAGAAGGCGAAGCTCGAGGTGTTCATGCCGCAGGACCGGGCACGCTGGATTCGCAATATCGGAACGAATGCGCAGATGCTTCGCAAGCTTGCCGATCCTGGCATCGAAGCAGGGGTCGCGGCGCTGAACGCCCGCCGCGCGGCGAAGGGCTGACGCGTTCGGATAAGGTGACGGCCGCCCCGGTTCAGCCGGCGGCGGCCGGCGTCGTTCGATCCGCCGCCACCGATCGGTCCGCTGGCGCGGGATCGGTCATGCGGCGCGTGATCGGCGCCTCGACGATCCGCGCGACCTCGTGAAACAGGAGATCGTGCGGGATCAGGTCTTCCTCCATCGCCAGTTCGTCGACGATCCAGCCGATCTCCACCCATATGCGGATGCGCGACCACATCAGCTCGCGGTCCATCTGCGGCAGGATATGGCTGTAGAGCGCCATCAGCCGATCGGTGGTCTCGCGCTGCGATTCGACACGGATATGGGCGAGGATCGGCATGGCGCGGAGCGCGCGCATCGTCCACATCGCCCCCGGCTCGGTCGCAACGATCTCGGCGGCCTTGCGATACCAGTCGGCGATCGACGTCGCCGGCTTGTCGAGCAGGACGCCGCTGCGGTTTTCGAGCAGCCAGACCGCGAAGGCGTCGTTCTGCCGCTGCAGCAGGCGGAGCGCCAACACCTCGACGATCTCGTGCTTGTCCTTGAAATAGCGGTACAGCGCGGGCGGGGTCAGCTTCGCACGCTTGCAGATCGCATTGGTGGTCAGCTTCTCGAACCCGATCTCGCCGAGCAGCTCGCCCGCGCTCGCGATCAACCGTTCATAGGTCGCGGCCGCCTTCTTGCCGGTCGGCGGCACGGGCACGATGCGCGCCGGGGTACTAGCAATGGCCATCGCCGTGCCATCCCCGGTCCGATCCCCTGATGAAGCCCGCTTCAAACAAAATCCCCGCTCGTCGTCTCATGCGCTGGCGAGCGGCCATTATCCCGCTGTCGGCGCCCTTCGCAAGCGGCGCGGCGCGATACCGTCATTCAGGCGTCATCCGGGCCGTCCCCGTGTCAGAAATAGGTGCGGATCGCCCCGATGACGTCATAGGCGTCGTCGGTTCGATAGAGGACGCGCCATTTGTCGAAGGTCAGGCAGGGGTGCGAGATACCGAAGGCCACCATGTCGCCGACCGCGAGCGGCGAGTCGGACGGGACGTCGAGAAAGGCGTGCTGGTCGTTGAGCGCGACGACGCGGTGATCCGCCGGCATCGGCGCCGGGACGGTGCCGGCCCTGCCGTCAGGTCGATGCCAGGACAGCGGCACCGGCAGATCGTCGTAGGAGGCATCCCGCTTGCCGAGCGCCGCGATGATGCGAGTCGGCTCGGGCCGCGACTGGACATAGGCCCAGACCTCCAGCGCATGCTCCATCGGCCCCAGCCCAGCCGCCGTCGGCGAGCGCCCGGCGAGCAGTTCCAGCGACTTTTCATATACGACCGAATCGTGCGTGATGTAGCAGCCGCTGCGCAGCAGGATGCACGTCGGCGCACCGATGCGCACGCGACTCAGCTCGTCCGCGACCATGTCGAAATAGGCGGTGCCCCCCGCCGTCAGCAGCACCGTACCGTCCGCGAACAGACCCTCCGCATCGCAGGCGCCGGCGACCGCGGCGATGCGATCCATGAAGGTCTCGACGATCGCGGTCCGCTGGTCGGCGGGCGCTCCCCAGACGATGCCCTCGAACCCCTCCACGCCGCGCAGCGCCAGGTGCGGCGACGCGGCGATCGCGCGCGCCACCGCCATCGCTTCCTCATGGGTGCGGCAGCCGGTGCGTCCGCCGGCGAGCCCCAATTCGACGAGTACCCCCATCGGCCTTCGTGCGCCTGCCCGTTCGCCGCCCGCCACAAGCTGCGCGACGTTCTCGACCGAATCGGCGATGCAATAGAGGTCGAGATCGGCATCCTCCGCCAGCGCCCGGAACACCTGGTCGATCGCCGCGCGCCCGACGATCTGATTGGCGACGAAGATGCGGCGATGCCCGAAATGGCGGGCGACGCGGATTTGATGCGGCGTGGAGACGGTGATCCCCCACGCCCCGTCGGCGATCTGCAGATCGTAGATGAACGGTGCCATGGTCGTCTTGCCGTGCGGTGCGATGGCGGTGCCGGTCAGCGCCAGAAAGTCCCGCATCCAAGCGCTGTTGCGCCGCAGCGCCGTATCCCGGATGACGGCGACCGGGAGCGGGAGATCTTCGCGCAGGATGTTAAAGCCGCGCTCGCCGATCGCGGCAAGCGGCGTGACCGACCCGTCGCCGGGTGCCCCCTTGTCCAGGTCCGTGAGAGGCGCCTCGGCCCGGTCTTGCTCGCTCATCGATCGTCACCCATCGCATCGGCCCGTCGCCGCCCGACAAATAATATAGCATAAACTATATGCATCAACCGGAATAATCGGCGACAGGCCAATGCATTGTGCCCGGACTTGCGCCGCGCTCGCCTTGTGCGCTAGTCGTCCTACGCGGGCAGACGGCAAGGCGCGGTCGCCCGGTTGATCGGGACGATTCGGGACATCGATGGCCATTTCCAAGGTGCGGAAGGAGATCGGTGTGGTATCGCGCGCCCCGTTCGGTGAGAGCGGTTGGGCGACCGAACTGAAACGCTCGCGCATCAAGCGGGAGCCGCCGACCGCGGGACGTGGCCTCGACACGTTCGATCGCATCCTCGCCTCCGCTGCGGAACTACTGGGCGAGGTCGGATTCGAACGGATGTCGACGAACGACGTCTGCGGACGGGCGGAGATCACGCCGCCCGCGCTCTACCATTATTTCTACGACAAGTACGATATTCTCGAGGAACTGGCACTCCGGTTGCTCAAGCGGCAGAATGACGCATTCCACGCCTGGCTGTCGGGCAGCGGTATCGACGGCGATACGGAAGCGCGGGTCGCTTCGCTCGCCCGGTGGTTTCGCATCGCAGCCGAGGTGACCGGGGCGACGCCGGGATCGCTGTCCATCCTGCGCGCGCTGCGTGCGCTGCCGGGCCTGGCGCATATCCGGCTGGCGTCGCAACGCATGCTGTCCGATCAGCTGTGCGACATCTATATGCGGCTCAACCCCGCGAGCGACCGGCAGATCGTCTGGTGCCGGATGCGGATATCCTGCGAGTTCGGCTATATGGTCGACGAGATGGCGCTGGAGGAGGGCCGCATCGCCAATGACGTCCTCTTCAGCACGGTGGCGTCGATGCTCGTGGAGACGCCTCCGAGCGATGCCGTATAATATAGATATTGCTATATTCCTGATGGGCGAATAGCCTCACGGGCGTGCCGGCAGCGTGGCGGTACATGCGTGGATGCTGGAGCCTGACCGACGATGACCCAGAATGCGACGGACGTATTGAAGCTTGCCGACGGCCTGTTCGCGGCGGTGGAAGCGGGCGATGCGGAGGCGGCACGCGCCTATTATGCGCCCGATGCGACGATCTGGCACAATGTCGACTACAAGGACCAGAGCGTCGACGAGTGCGTCCGGAATTTCGCGCTGCTCAAACGATTGCTGCCCGACCAGAAGCTCAAGATCCTTCGGCGGCAGGTGACGGACGACGGTTTCATCCAGCAGGATCTGCTGGAGGCGACGCTGCCGGACGGCACGCCTTATCGCCTGTCCGCCTGTCTCGTCGTGTCGGTGCGTGACGGCCTGATCACCCGCGTCGAGGAATATCTCGACTCCGCCGAGCTGCAGCCCCTGGCCGCCTATGTCTGACCGGGCACCGGGACCGGCCGTGTCGCCGTTCGACGATGCGGCCATCGCCGCGCGACTGGCCGAGCTGGGATTGCAGATGCCCCCGCCGCCGCCGCCCAGCGCGAATTATGTCGGCGCGGTGCAGGAGGGGAAATTGCTCTTCGTGTCCGGGCAGGGACCGGTCTTCCCGGGCGGCTACCATCATGGCAAGGTCGGGGCGGAGGTCTCGATCGAGCAGGCCTATGAGCATGCACGGGTCACGACGCTCAACCTGCTGTCCGTCATGCGGCAGGAGCTCGGCTCGCTGTCGCGGGTGCGGCGCATTGTCAAGATTCTCGGCATGGTCAATGCGGCGCCCGACTTCGTGGCGCATCCGCTGGTCATCAACGGCTGCTCGGACCTGTTGGTCTCCCTTTTCGGGGAGCACGGGCGTCATGCGCGATCGGCCGTGGGCATGGGATCGCTGCCGGGACAGATCACGGTCGAGATCGAGCTGATCGCCGCGATCGACTAGCGCGATCGGCCGGCAGACGTCGACGGTCCGGACACGCGCTCTTCGGCGTGTCCGGACGAACGTTCAATAGGCCGACCGGGCGCCCGTCTCCGGCGTCTGGCGGGCGACGGCCAGCGCCGCGCCCGCGCCATGCAGCACGAAGCCGAGATCGCTGCCGACCGTGACCAGATGATAGCCCATCGCGACCATCCGCGCCGCATAGGCGGGGCTGGTGTTGTGCAGCGAAGCGATCTTGCCGCGCGCCGCGCAGGCGGCGATGACCCGCTCGTAAATCGCCAGGATCCGCTCTTCCTCCTGATCCATCACCGCCGGCAGGCCGAGCGACAGGCCGAGATCGCTGGGGCCGACATAGACGCCGCTGATCCCTTCGACGTCGAGAATCGCTTCCAGATTGTCGACGGCCTCCCCGGTCTCGATCTGCGGCAGGAGGAGCAGCTGGTCGTTGGCGCGGCCCTGGTATCCGGGTGCCGCATTGCTCAGCGGCCCGCGGACCGGACCGGTCGAACGCTGCCCGATCGGCGGATAAAGCGCGCCGCGCACCAGCGCCTGCGCATCCGCGACGGTGTTGACCATCGGGCAGATGATGCCCTGCGCCCCGGCGTCGAGCACCTTGCCCAGCACGCCGGGCTCGTTCCACGGAACGCGCACCATCGGCGTCACGCCATAGGCCTGCATCGCCATGAAGGCGCTGGTCGCGGTCGCATAATCCCACCAGCCATGCTGCATATCGATCGTCAGGCTGTCCCAGCCGAGCTGGGCGTAGCCTTCGATGCAGATCGGCGACGGGATCAGCGACCAGCCATTGTAACAGGCCCGGCCACCGGCCAGCCGCTGCTTCAGCGAATTGTTCAAGGCAATGCTCCTCTTCTAGCGCGACCGGAGCGGCTTCGGATCGCCCGTAGGACCACGCGACATCGATAGAGCATGAAAAAAGCAAATGTAGCAATAGCTATATTATGTGTTGGGCATATCGGTTGGTCAGGACGCGCCGGACCGTCGGATGGCGCTTCGGCGAACGCGAAGGAGCCACGGGATTCGATTGAAAAGTCGAGCATTGCTCGATATGGAGCCCGTCGCCAACCACAGCCTGGGCGAGAGACATGTCGTCGTCATTTCCGAAGCCGCCAACCATTCCCGTGCTCGGCCATCTGCTGATGGTCGACGCCGACGCGCCGACCCAGAGCGTGGCCGACATCGCGATGAAGCAGGGCCCGGTCTTCGAACTGCAGATGCTCGACCAGCGGATGATTATCGTGACGGGGCAGACGCTGGTCGACGAATTGTGCGACGAGCGGCGGTTCGGCAAGCTGGTCCACAATGCGTTGCGCCGGCTTCGGCCGGCGGTGGGCGACGGCCTGTTCACCGCCGATGGCGACGATCCGAACTGGACGCTCGCGCACCGCATCCTGATGCCCGCCTTCGGCCCACTCGGCATCCAGGAAATGCTCGGCAAGATGCTCGACATCGCCGGCCAGATGTTCGACCGGTGGGACCGGTTCGGGGAAGGCACGGAGATCGACGTCGCCGATGCGATGACCCGCCTGACGCTCGATACGCTGGCGCTTTGTGCCTTCGATTTCCGGTTCAACAGCTTCTACCGCGACGAGATGCACCCGTTCATCGGCGGCATGGTGGGCGCGTTGCTGGAGGCCGCTGCGCAGGAACGCCGGCCCGATTTCGTCACGCGTGCGATGATCCCGACCCGCCGCCGGTTCGAGCGGGACATCGCCGTCATGCATGAACTGGCCGACACCCTGCTGGCGCAGCGTCGGCGGGAGGACATGGTCGGCACGCGGGGCGACCTGCTCGATACGATGCTGATCGGCACCAACCCGCAAACCGGGGAACGGCTGTCGGACGAGAATATCCGCTTTCAGCTCGTCACCTTCCTGATCGCGGGCCACGAGACGACGAGCGGGCTGCTGTCGTTCGCGGTCCATCTATTGCTCAAGAATCCGGCGGTGCTGGAGGAAGCCCGCGCGGTCGTGGATGCGACGCTCGGCACGCGGACCCCGACGATCGACGATCTCGCCCGGATGCGGTTCATCGAGCAGGTCCTGATGGAAACGCTCCGCCTCTGGCCGACCGCACCGGCCTTCGCGGTCACCCCACACGAACCGACGACGCTGGGCGGCATCTACCCGGTGGTGCCCGGTGACGAGCTGATGGTCATCCTTCCGGCGCTGCATCGCGATCCGACCGTCTGGGGCTCCGATGCCGAGGCCTTTCGTCCCGAACGCTTCGCCGACGGCGCGGCGGCCGCGCTGCCGCCCAACGCATGGAAGCCGTTCGGCAACGGCCAGCGGGCGTGCATCGGGCGTGGTTTCGCGATGCAGGAGGCGCAGCTGGTGCTGGCGATGATGCTGCAGCGCTTCGACATCATCGCTGCCGATGACGACTATGCGCTCAAGGTGGTCGAAACGCTGACCATGAAGCCGGAAGGGCTGCGTATTCGGGTGCGGCCGCGCCTGCGCCGCGACCAGATCCTGCCGGCCGCGGCCGATCGGGCCGTGTCGGCGGCATCGGCGGCGGGGGCCGAAGCCCCGGATGCCGGGGACGGGACCGGGAAGGGGGCCGACGTGCCGCTGATGGTGCTCCACGGCGGGAATTCCGGCACGTGCGCCGCCTTCGCCCGGCGTATCGCCGCGGAGGGCGCGCAGGCGGGCTATGCCGTCACGACGGCATCGCTCGACGCCGGGGTCGATGCGCTGGCCGGACAGGCGGCGGTCGTCGTAGTAACTGCATCCTACGAAGGACAGCCGCCCGACAACGCCCGGCGATTCGTCGCCTGGCTCGACGCGCTGGCGCCGGCCAGCCTGAGCACGGTGCCGTTCGCGGTGCTCGGTTGCGGCAATCGTCAATGGGCGCGGACCTATCAGGCGGTGCCGATCCATATCGATCGCGCCCTGGCCGCGGCGGGAGCCGAGCGGATGATCGAACGCGGCGCGTGCGACGCCGCGGGCGACCTGAACGGCGCGGCGTCGGCCTGGATGGAGGCGCTGTGGACGGAGATGGGGCAAAGGTTCGGCAAGGCGGCTCCGACGGCAATAGCCGCCGTTCCGCTGATCCGGCTGCTGCCGCCCGCCGCGGGCGCGGCGTATCCCGATTTCGGAACGGCGATCTGCATCCGCAATTCCCGGATGGCGGACGGGGCCGAGGACGGACGGAGCGCGAAGCGTGAGATCGTCCTCGATCTGCCAGAGGGGGTGGCGTATCGCGCTGGCGACCATCTGGCCGTCATGCCGCGAAACCCGCCCGAGCTGGTGCGGCGCGCGCTGAAGCGCCTCGGCCTCGATGCGGAAAGCCGCGTCGTTCTGGAGGATGGCCGGGGGGCGGTCCTGCCCATTGGCGAGAACGATGTCGTGACGGCGGAGACGCTGTTCGCCCGCCTGGTCGAGCTGGAGAAACCGGTGACGCGAGAGCAGATCGGAGTGCTGCTAGGCCATACGTCGTGCCCGCCGGAACGACGCCGGCTCGAGGCGCTGCTGAATGGTCCGACGTATGAGACGGAGGTGATAGCCGCCCGCCGCGATATCGTCACCTTGCTGGAGGCGCTGCCGTCCTGCACGGTCGATCTGGCCGCGTTGCTCGGCGTCCTGTCGCCGATGGCGCCCCGCCGCTATTCGATCGCCTCATCGCCGCTGGTCGATCCACGGCGCTGTTCGCTGACCATCTCCGTGCTCGATGCGCCGGCGCATGAGGGCCCCGGGCGCCATCGTGGGCTTGCCTCGAACTATCTCGCCACGCGCGAGGCCGGGGACAGGATCGACGTTCGGCTGGTGAGTGGCACCGATGCCTTTCGCCTGCCCGTCGACCCGCGTGTCCCGATCGTGATGATCGCCGCCGGCAGCGGTATCGCGCCCTTCCGGGGGTTCATCGAGGAACGCCACGCCCGCAAGGCGGCGGGCGAGGCGGTCGGGCGCACGCTGCTGTTCTTCGGCTGCCGTCATCCCGAGGTGGATCTGCTCCATGATGCGGAACTGACCGCCTGGAGCGAACAGGGGATCGTCGAGCGTCGCAACGCCTTCTCACGCTGCGACGGATATGGCGCACGCTACGTTCAGGATGCGCTGCTTCGCGATCGGGACGACATCGTCGAGTTGATGGCGGCAGGCGGGCATCTCTATGTCTGCGGGAGCGCCGACACGCTGGTGCCCGCGGTGGAACACGCGCTGGTCGCGATCGCTGCGGCGGCGCTCAACCGGGACGAAGCCACCACGCGTCGTTGGCTGTCGCGCTCCATCGCCGGATCCGGGCGCTACGGCGTTGACGCCTTCGCCTGAGCGAGGCACGTGTCGCCGGCGAGGAGAGCATTTCTGGCGTCCCATTCCCCACCGCCCGTCGCGGCGCTCGATCCTCGCTCGACGCCCAAGCAGGAACGGAGCCGGCACCGCCAGCAACTTCTCCTCGACGCAGCCGAGATCATGGTTGCGGAAACCGGGCTGGAGGGGCTGTCGGTCCGTGAGATCGGCCGGCGGACAGGCATTCCCATCGCGTCGGTCTATCACTATTTTCCGTCTGCGGCGGCGATGATGCGTGCCCTCGCGCTTCGCCAGTTCGCCGATGTCGAACGCCTGATCGAGGCGCGTCTGGAGGAAGCAGGCGGGCTCCTGAGCGACCTTGCACGGGCGCCGTTGGTGGCCAGTGCGGTCATTGACGATCTGGCCCGATATCTCGACGAACGGCCTGGTGCGGCGGCGGTATGGGCGGCGCTGCGCTCGCATCCCGAACTACGCGCGGCCGCGCTGGCGGACGAGATTCACAAGGCGCGATCGCTGACTCCCGTCGTCGCGCCGATGCTGCATGAGAGCAGGACCGTCACGGCAGAGCATCTGGCACTGGTCATCATGGAGACCATCTCCGCCAACCTGATGTATGCGCGGGAGCTCGGTGTCGACCACCAGCGCCTGCACGTATCCGCGCTCAAGCTCTTCATCGAAGCCGGGCTGCGCGAATTGAGCGTTGCTCGCCGTTAGCCTGCTCGCGGGCGGGAACGCGGCGATGCGGACGCCTTTCCATTGCGAGCCTGACCTACGCGAGTTTTCTGGCGAGCGCGACGTTTGCGGGCACCGTGCGCTTCGTGCCTGGCGATGACGGTCGCTGTGCGGGTTTGCTGCTGCGCAGGGCTTTCTGATGGGAGGCTTGGACGTCCTCCCTGTTTTTTTATCCATCTTGAGTGAGAGTTTTCCGGCCCTTTCGAGCCCGCGGGCAAGGAGCTGGGACATGACGAAGTCGAGGTACACGGAAGAGCAGATCGCCTTTGCGCTGAAGCAGGCGGAGACGGGCACGCCGGTGGCGGAGGTCATCCGCCGGATGGGCGTGTCGGAGCAGACGTTCTACCGCTGGAAGAAGGTGTATGGCGGGCTAGGCGTCGGCGAGCTGCGGCGGGTCAAGCAGCTCGAGGACGAGAATCGCAAGCTCCGGAGCCGCCGATCGATCATATAAAGATATCTTTATATGATGGTTGACAGCGTCCATGCCGTGGTGTTGAACCAGCGCGTCGAGGTTCCTCATCCCAGGCATGGCGATGGGGCTAAGACGGGAAGCCGGTGACGCTCGTCGTGAGCGGAGTCCGGCGCTGCCCCCGCAACTGTAAGCGGTGAGCGGCGGCTCCCTCGTGTGTCACTGGACCTCGTAACAGGTTCGGGAAGGCCGGAGCCGACGTGTCGACCCGCGAGCCAGGAGACCTGCCTCCGACGCGATACGTTCCTCGGACGGGGGTTCCTCCGGTGGATCGCGCTTGGAGGAAGGCCTGCGGCTGGTGCCGTGGCCCGCCGATGCCTGCGCGTTCCCTCGACTCCCCTGCCCTACCATTGCAGGTGAGTCATGACGGACAACGATTTTACATTCTCGATCAGCCGCATTCGCTTCGACGAGGATTACCGTCCGGCCGACGGCACGCGCGCGACTACTAATTTCGCCAATCTCGCCCGTGGTGAGCGCCGGCAGGAGAACCTCCGCAACACGCTGAGGATGATCGACAACCGCTTCAACTCGCTCATGCACTGGGACAACCCGACCGGGGATCGCTACGCCGTCGAACTGTTCATCGTCTCCGTCGCGTTGGTCATGGCGGCGCGGAGCGATGAACACTTCCCGCTGATCGAGATCCTGGAGACCGCGATCGTCGACAAGCGCAGCGGCGAGCGCGTCGCCGGGATGGTCGGCAACAACTTCTCGTCCTACGTCCGCGACTATGACTTCAGCGTCGTCCTGCCGGACCACCTCCGGCAGCATCCGGGAACCGGCGTGCCGGACGGCTTCGGCGACCTGCACGGCAATCTCTTTAAGAGATTCCTGGGCTCGCCCGCGTATCGCGACAGTTTCGCCAAGCCGCCGGTGATCTGCCTCAGCGTCTCGAGCAAGGAAGTCTATCACCGGACCCCGAACGCGCATCCAATCCTCGGCGTCGAGTATCGCAACGGCGCGCCGTCCCCGACCGACGCCTACTTCGCCAAGATGGGGATGACGGTCCGCTACTTCATGCCTCCCCACGCCGTGGCACCGCTTGCATTCTACCACATCGGCGATCTGCCCGACGATTACACGCACCTGGAACTCGCGAGCACGGTCAGCACAATGGAGACGTTCCAAAAGATCTACCGCCCGGAGATCTACAACGCGAATTCGGTCGCGGCTTTGGACTACCGCCCCAGCCTGACCTTTCAGGATTTCTCGCTGACCCGCATCGTCTACGATCGCGAAGAGCGCAGTCGTCTGGCCGTCGAACAGGGCCGCTTCGCCGAAGAGCATTTCATCAAGCCGCACGCCGCCCTGCTCGCACAGTGGTCGGCGAGCTGCGCCCTCTGATCGCCAAGCAAGGTATTCCGACATGAAGACATTGTTGCCGACGACCACCGCGGGCAGCCTGCCCAAGCCTTCCTGGCTCGCTCAGCCGGAGGTGCTGTGGTCACCGTGGAGACTGGAGGGCGAGGAGCTCGCCGCGGCCAAGCGGGACGCGCTGCGCCTTGCCGTGGACGATCAGCGGCGAGCGGGGATCACCATCGTCGGCGACGGCGAGCAGACACGCCGGCACTTTGTGACGACCTTCGTGGAGCATCTCGGCGGGGTCGACTTCGAGAAGCGCGAGACCGTGCGCATCCGCAACCGCTACGACGCCAGCGTGCCGACCGTGATCGGCGCCGTGTCACGGCCCAAGCCTGTCTTTGTGGAGGACGCCCGGTTCCTGCGCGCGCAGACCGACCTGCCGATCAAATGGACGCTGCCCGGGCCCATGACGATAATCGACACGCTTCACGACGCCCATTACCGGAGCCGCGAGAAGCTGGCTTGGGAGTTCGCGCTGATCCTGAACCAGGAGGCGCGGGAGCTGGAAGCCGCCGGCGTGGACGTCATCCAGTTCGACGAACCGGCGTTCAACGTCTTTTTCGACGAGGCGAACGACTGGGGCATCGCCACGCTGGAGAAAGCGGCGGAAGGGCTCAAGGCCGAGACGGCGGTCCACATCTGCTACGGCTATGGCATCAAGGCCAACACCGAGTGGAAGAAGACGCTCGGGTCGGAATGGCGCCAGTACGAGCGGACCTTCCCCAACCTGCAGACGTCCAGCATCGATATCATCTCGCTCGAATGTCAAAACTCCCGCGTGCCGATGGAGCTGATCGAGCTGGTTCGCGGGAAGAAAGTGATGGTTGGCGCGATCGACGTGGCGACTGACTGCGTGGAGACGCCGGAGGAGGTTGCCGCCACGCTGCGGAACGCGCTTCGCTTCGTCGATGCGGACAAGCTCCTCCCCGCCACCAATTGCGGCATGGCGCCGCTGGCGCGCGACGTCGCGACTGCGAAGCTGAAAGCATTAGGCGCGGGCGCGGCGCTGGTCCGTCAGGAGTTGGCAGCGGCATGACCGGACAGGCAAACCTTGGCGCGGCAGTCGTTACAGAGGCGTCCGGAGGCCCCGTGCAACTGATCGACATGGTGTTTCCGGGCGACACCAATCACCATGGCACGCTGTTCGGCGGCGTCGCGCTGGCCCATATGGACAAGGTCGCGTTTCTGGCCGCTTCGCGCCACGGTCGTGCACCCTTCGTCACCGCCGCATCCGAGAAGATCGACTTCGCAGCACCGGCGCGGGCCGGTGACCTGGTGGAGGTCACCGGTCAGGTGGTCCGGGTCGGTCGCAGCTCGCTCGATGTCGAGGTCGAGTTAGTGGCCGAAGCGCCGGTAACAGGCGAGCGGCGGCTGTGCACCCGGGGGCGCTTCACGCTGGTAGCGCAGAAGGGGCCGGACACCCGCCTGCCGTTGCCGCAGATCGGGGCAAGGGTGGACATTGATCATGGAATACTGCGCCTGGCCGACATGGTCTTTCCCGGACAGACCAATCACTATGGCACACTGTACGGTGGGGACGCCCTGAAGATGATGGGCAAAGCTGCCTTCATCGCCGCCACCCGGCACGCGCGCGCCGTCATCGTCATGGCCGCGTCCGATCGGATCGACTTCACCTCGCCGATCCGCGAGGGCGAAATGGTCGAGCTCGTCGCCGCGGTCCGCATGACCGGGCGCAGCTCGGTCCGGGTGGAAGTCGCCTTATCGGCGGAAAACTTGCTGTCCGGTGATCGAAGACACGCCGCCACTGCTCTGTTTACGATGGTCAGCGTCGGTCCCGATGGACGCTCAAGGCCGATCGCCGGCGAGTAGGACCCAGCTACGGATATCATGTGCATGGTATGCACTTTCCGGCTTCGGACATTCGTTCAGGCAAGCCCTCACCGGCGATCAAGCGATCCTCGACATCGCGAAACGCATTGCATGGTGCGATGAGATCATGAAATCTGACCCCATCTGCACGGTTATAAGCATGACCAGCCGACAGGTTGTTTCGACTTTCAAGCCTTCGCTGGCGCGGAGTCGCCCATCGCGAGTCGGACCTGCTCCTCCTCGAGGTCAAGTTCGCGGATGAGCGTGGCCAGCGTTTCGCCGTCGAGCTCGTCGCGGTGCTCGCGGAGGCGAACGCGGGCGTCATCGAGCGCGGCTAGACGGTCCTCCATGACGCTGCGCAGACGTTCCGGATCGACAGCGTGGCCGGCGTGCGCGGCCTTTTCCTCCGAATGTCTGACCTGTTCCAGGACATCACGTGTCTTGCTGCCCTGCGCACCGACACCGGCGATGGCTGCGGCGACGATCCCGCGGGCCTCGACCAGCGCGGGACTTGCGCGCTCGATCTCTGGTTCGCGCAGGTCGAACCACTGGATCAGCCATTTCAGCGTGATCCCCTGCAGCACCAGCGTCGACAGGATCGAGCAGAAGGCGAGGAAGACGATCAGATCGCGAAACTCGAAGTCGCTTGGCAGTGCGAGGGCCGCAGCCAGGCTCACGACACCCCGCATCCCAGTCCAGGCGATGATCGTCGGATAGCTGAGCGAGGGCGTGAATTTTCCGCCGCGGATCACCGCGACCACTGCCGTTGTGGGATAGAAGGTGGCGAACACCCAGACGAAGCGCGAGAGGATCAGCGTCGCCGACAGGCCAAGCCCCAGGGTCGCAAGTTGCCAGCCGCTGTAGTTGGTTAGGCGCGCCAGAATGCCATGCAGCTGCAGTCCGACCAACAGGAACACCAGACTGGCGAGCACGAATTCGACCAATTGCCAGGCGCTGGCGCCCTCGAGCCTCGTGGTGGCCGCGAGCTTTACCTGCGCCCGACCGATCAGTCCTCCGCATGCGACCGCGGCAAGAACGCCCGATCCCTCGATCCGCTCGGCGACCAGATAAGCGGCAAAGGCGGCGAGGAACGAGACGACGATTTCGAGATGTTTGTCCTTGAGCCGTCGCATCAGCCAGTTCGCACCCATGCCGGTCGCAAGGCCCACCGCGGTGCCGATCAGCGCGATCAACGCGAAGCCGCCTGCCATCGTCCCGAAACAGCGATGTTCACACTGTCATGGGTTCACGTGCTCGGCTCTCGTCAATACCGATGCCGGGGGGCGTTGCCGCAATCCGCTACAGCGCCGCGCTGGAACAGGAAGTGATTTCGATGCCGAGCACTGACCGAACCGCCGCGTTCCTTGACCCAGAGGCGGCCATTCAGCATGTTCCGAACTCTCCTCGGAGCCGGCCATTCGTTCATGTGCTCGGCTTAAGGGCTCCGAGCATCAACGCCGGCAGTTGTTCGGGCACACAGCGATGCTCATTGACATGGTGACGAGCCACCGCCCTTAACGCAGGCGCCGCTGATAGTCGCGAGGAAGGCAATCATGTGCGCCGGACCGCCATCGCCTTCCGGTTGTGCGATCGCTGCGGATCACCACTTGAGGTCACCGGGGAACACGGTTCGCGATCAGCGACGGGTTCGCGACGGCGAGCCCGCTGCCAAACACTACCGCATCCTCGACGAACCCGGTCGCGGTCTGGCCGAAGCGTCGCATCCCCCACTTACGCGCGGCAAGCCCGGCGTAGGACGAGGCAAGCGCGGCTCCCACTGCGATGGCGGCACCAAGAACCCGGCGGTTACGTGCCGCGAGCGCGGCCCCGGCATAAGCGGCGGTGATGCCGCGAACGGCCAGACCGATCGGCACCGTGCGGTCGGGTGCGGTCTTCATCTTGTCGCCCGCCATCTCGGCCGCCGCGAGGGCGGCGGCTCCGACAGCTATTACTGGATTCAGCATGAGCTTTTGGAGCGGCAGGTCGGCCGTTACCTCTTCACGCCGCGTTGCGATAGCGATCACCGCCAGCGGCGTAATACCGCGCTGGCCAGCGACGAGACCGATGAGGAAGGATCGCAACATGGGCTTTTCTCCGATTAAGGCGGTAGGGAGACGCCGGATGCGCCGATGCGCGTCCAGCGTTTCGCGTTTCGCGCTCGATGGTCAGGTCTTGGGCAGGGCAAAGGCCAAAGTGTAATCGCCGTAGCGCGTCCCCAACGCGCCATGTCCGCCCGCCGTGATCACGACGTATTGCCGCCCGTCGCGCCCGCGATAGGTCATCGGCGTCGCCTGCGCTCCCGCCGGCAGCCGCGCTTTCCACACCACCTCGCCCGTGTTGAGATCGAAGGCGCGCAGATACTGATCCGTCGTCGCACCGATGAAGGCGAGCCCGCCCGCTGTGATGATCGAACCACCGAGATTGGGAACGCCGGTCTTGATCGGGACGCCAAGGTGCGATCCGAACAGCCCTGTATCGCGCGCTGTCCCAAGCACCTTGCGCCACACCACCTTGCGCGTGCCGAGATCGACCGCAGTCAGATGCCCCCAGGGCGGCGCAACGCAGGGCGCGCCGAAGATGCCGACCCAGGCCTTCACCACCGCGACATAGGGGGTGTTATACTGGGTCTGCAGCTGCGCCTGCATGGCGTTCTCGCCGCCCTGTTTCTGCTTCATCATCGGCTCGACCCGCGGATCGTCGCGGCGCATCAGCCACAGCTTGAACGGCATCTCCATCGTGTTGACGGTCATCACCCCGCGCACCGGATCGACTGCCGCGCCGCCCCAGTCGGTGACGCCGTCAAAGGCCGGGTGGCCGATGATTGGTTTCAGCCCCATCGGCTGGTAGATGCCGGTACCCTGCGCGCGACGGATGTCGATCCGGCAGAAGAGCTGGTCGATCGGCGTCGCGCCCCAGGTGGCGACCTCGGTCGGTGCCGGCGGGGTGAAGCTCGGCATGCCGGTCGAGAACGGCTGTGTCGGTGAGACCCGGACGCCCGGGGTGGCTCCGTCGGTCCGCACCGGCCGTTCGGCGATCGCGGCAAGCGGTGCGCCGGTCAGGCGGTTCAGGAAGAAGACCTGCCCCATCTTGGTGGTCTGAATCAGTGCCGGGACTACCTGACCGTTTGGCGCGCGATAGTCGAACAGCGACGGACCGATTGGCAGGTCCATGTCCCACATGTCGCGGTGGACCAGCTGCCGCGTCCAGCGCAGCTTGCCGGTCGCGATGTCGAGCGCGACAACAGAAGAGCCGAAGCGATCGTCGAACGACCGGCGGTAACCGATCCAGTAATCGGGCGAGGCATTACCCGTGCCGAGATAGACGAGGCCGTTGGCGGCGTCGGCGGTGATCGCGCCCCAGACATTGGGCGTGCCCCGCGTGTAGGTCTGCCCCTCCGGCAACGGCGCGATCGCGTCCTGCGAGCGGCCGACGTCCCATGCCCAGACGGGCGCGCCCGAAACCGGATCATAGGCCCGCACCACGCCTGACGGGATGTCGCGATTGACGTTGTCGATAATCCGCTCGCCGATGATCAGCCGGTTGTTGACGACGACCGGCGGCGTGGTGCCGATCTGATCCGACGGTTTAGACGTCCCCATGTTGGTCCGCAGATCGATCGCCCCGCCCTGGGCGAAGCTTGGGCATGGCCGCCCAGTCTCGGCGTCGAGCGCCACCAGCCGCGCGTTGAAGGTCGGCGCGAAGATGCGGCGTGGGCACGGCGTTCCCGCCGGCGCCTCGAAATAGGTGACCCCACGGCAGACCAGGTAGTTGTTGCCGGCGATGGGCGCGTCCTCGTGCCAGCTCCACTTCGTCTTGCCGGTGGTCGCGTCGATCGCCTGGACGAAGGAGTGCGGCGTACACGTGTAGAGCGTGTCGCCGATATGAATCGGCGTCGCCTCGGAATGATATTCCCGTTTGTGCTCCTGCGTCTCGGCCGGCATCGGCAAGTCGCCGGTGCGCTGCGTCCAAGCCAGCTGCAGTCGCCCGACGTTCTGCGGCGTGATGTCGGCGAGCGCCGAATAGCGCCGGCCTGACAGGGTGCCGCCATAATCGCGCCAGTCGCTGTCGGCCTCGCCGATCGGCGCCGGCGCGATGGGGGTTGCGGCCGACGCGCTCTGCGCTTCCACGCCCTCACCGCGCAGCGTCAGCCCAGCCAGGCCTGCCACGACCAGCGCCGCCGCGACCACGAGCACGGCGTGCGCGCGCGATGGCCGGGCCCAAGCTCGCCAGCCGGTCAGCAGCACCAGGATCAGCAACACCGTCGGCGCGACCACGCGCGGCACCAGCTGCAGCCCGTCGAGCCCGACCTCCCACAGCGCCCAGACCAGCGTCCCGAACCAGACTGCCAGGAATAGCCAGCGCCCCAGCGGGCTGCCCCGCCCGAGCAGCGCACCGCTTGCCACCATCACAGTGCCGACGACGAGGTAATAGGGCGAGCCGCCGATGGATGCGAGGACGCCCCCCGCCACCGCGAAGAACCCGCCGAGCAGGGCGATGACCCATGCTAGTACCAACCGATAGACTCGCGTCATCGTCTTACCCCTTCACGCCGTAGCCGCTGAACGCGCAGAAGGGACATAAGTCTCAGACGGAAAGGCCCGACATGCAGCCAACCCAGCTGATTAGGCGGCGCCAACTAGCTCCATTATCCAGCTTCGGCATCTGCGCCGGATCGAGCGATGGCGTTGGCGATTGTGCACGCACGAACGCAAGCGGCTAGGTGACCCATAATCGGCCGCTCGGCGCCCGCTTAGGCGTTTCCGAAAACGGCCGCTCGTTCACCATGGTCAGTGACGCCGAACATGGTCGGTCCGTTGCTCGCGACGACGCTCATCTGTTAGATGATGATGTGCAAATGAAAAAGATGGAGTGGGTGGAACCTGACGGCATTGATCGCTTCCGATAGGGTGCCAGCAGCATACCCGTTCCCGTAGTTGTCGGCGACCGCCGTGCCTCTGCCATCGGTTGTCCACCCACCCAGCAGCATGGCGATGTCGCGATCGATCTTGGCCTCACGCAACCCATCGCGGAAGTTGTGACGGAACGAGTGGAAGCAAGTTAGAGGTGCGGCGGCAGCGGCGTTTTCGAGGAAGCGCGAGAACCAGCGTGAAATGGCGGTAGAGCGGTAGCCCAGATGCCCGAAGGGAAGCTCAGGGAACAGGTTCGTTTCACCGCATAGGCGCTGAGATTCAACGAACGCCAGAAAGCCGCACCGGATCAGTTCGTCGTGAACCGGCACGATGCGCTCGCTGGCGTTCGTTTTCACGCGCTTCTCGTCGCCGGTCTGGCTGAGCCCGGAGGCCACGCGAAAGCACGAGATGCCGTCGATCAGCCGGATGTCGGAGACCTCAAGCTGGCAAATCTCATTGAGCCGCAGGCCGCTGAACAGCGCGATCAGCGGCACCCAGAATCGAGCGCGGCGGGGGTGCTGGTCGCTGGGGACGGCATAGCCGTTCGCGTCATCCCGGCACCCGGTGTAAATCGGCGCATCGAAGATGCGGCGAAGCTGGTCGATCGAGAACGGGTTGCGCTTGTCGCGTTTCCTTACCGGGTCCGGGAGCTTCAGCCCCTTGAGCGGATTGCGATCGAGATAGCCTTCGTTCATCGCCCAGTTCATCACACCGCCGAACCGATTGATGTAGGCGTTGAGGTTTGCGGTGCTGATGAGGCGGCGCTCGCCCTTCGCCTTAGCGGCAGCGACTACCGCAGTGATCGTCATGTCTGGAAAGCGCTGATGTGCGCTTTTCGGCATCTCGCGCAGGAGTGCTACGAAGTCGCGACATCCCTCGCGTGTGATCCCACTGAGCGGCGTCTCCTCACCGAACACCTCAATGACCCATTTCCGGGTCGTGGCGTGCGCGATCTGGGTGCGCCTACTCCACTGATGCTTCGGGTCCGCGATGAAGCGATCGTAGACGTCGCCAATGGTGCGGGTGCTCGACGGCGAGAGCGGCACTGGCGGCTGCGCAGCAGCCGGGATCAACGCGATAGAAATCGCCGGATCGTTGACCGGGACATCGAGCAGCATGGGGTCGATAACGCGCCCGATCGAGCAACGCATTTTCTCGAACTCGGCTTCGACATCAGCGGCGATCCGATGGATGCGCCGGAGCGCCATTGCATAGCTGTCAGTGTCGAGCGAACGCCAGACTTCGCGCCCCTGCCAGACCGTCAGGAGGTCGGTCGGAACTCGTCGTCGGTAGTGAAAGATTCCGCGCTTCGAGCAGAGGCCAATCGGTCGATTGTGTAGACGCCTTGTGTAGAAGACCTGACGACGATTTCCTGAGCATTTACGAGGGGTTGAGACACCTCGACCGGCATCGTTGTGTAGACTATCGGTGGAGACGATCTTGGTGCTTGACCGTCGCTTCGACGGTTTCGCAAGGACTTCCAATGGGTTGGAAGTCGCTGGAGCGGGCGAAGGGATTCGAACCCTCGACCCCAACCTTGGCAAGGTTGTGCTCTACCCCTGAGCTACGCCCGCTCTGGCGCCGTGTTCCCGCGGCCGTGAAGGCCACCGGGTGGGTGAGGCGCGTCCACTAGCGGCGACTGCCCGGGGCTGCAACCCCTATCTTGCGAAATGCGCGGTGCGATTGGGGCTTGGCGACTCGCCATTGAGAACATTACAAGAACACGGATGAGCGACTCGTCCGCCCTGATCGCCCGGTTGCGGCGCCTTGCCGCCGACACCGGGGCCACGCAAGCCGCCGCGACGGCGGGCGATGCGTGGCTGGCGCAGGGGCTGTCGCGCGCGCATCTGCATGACATCTATGCGGTCGAGGAGGCGGACGGGCCGAGCGGCGCGGGCTTCGGCATCGCGCAGGCGCTGGCGGCGCGTGCGTTGCCGCTGCTGTGGCTGCGCACCGCGGCGGGCGAGCGGGCGCAGGGGCGGTTGCATGCGACCGGCCTCATCGAACTGGGGCTGCCCGCCGATTCGCTGATGCTCGGAATCGTCGCCGACGAGAGCGCGCTGCTGCGCGCGGCGGCGGATGCGGCGCGGTGCACGGGGTTGGGCACGGTGCTGGTCGAGAGCGTCGGGCGCGCGCCGGGGTTCGACCTCACCGCGACGCGGCGGCTGATGCTGGCGGCCGAGGCGTCGGGGGTCACCGTGCTGTCGCTGCGTATCGGCGCCGAACCGACGCCGAGCGCGGCGGCGACGCGCTGGGGCGTGGCGGCCGTGCCGTCGACCGCGCTCGATCAGGGACCGGGAGAGGGCGCGCCCGGGCTTCCCGCCTTCGACGTCGAATGTCTGCGCCGGCGTGGAGGCCCCGCGGGGCAGCGCTGGCGCGTGGAGTGGGATCGTGATGCCAAGAGTTTCCGTCAACCGCCGCTATCTGGCGCTGGTCTTTCCCTGGCTGCCGATCGAGCGGCTGCGCGCCACCCGGCCGCATTTGTTCGCCGGGCGCGGTGAGACGCCGGTCGCCTTCGTCGAGACGGTGGGCCAGGCGGTGCGGCTGACCGCAACCGACCTCGCCGCGGCACGCAGCGGGCTGGAGGTCGGGCTGACGCTGGCGGACGCGCGTGCGCGGGTGCCCGAGCTGGAGGTGTTTCCGGCCGATCCGCATGCCGACATGGACTGGCTGGAACGGCTGGCGGACGGCTGCACGCGCTACAGCCCCACGATCGCGCTGATGCCGCCCGATGCGCTGGTGATCGACATCGCCGGCTGCATCCACGCCTTCGAGGGCGAACGCCCGCTCGCCGCCGACGTCGAGGCGCGAATGGCGCGGCGCGGCATCCTCGCGCGCCATGCCTTCGGCGACACGCCTGAGATCGCGCGCGCGCTCGCCCGTTATGCCGGCGCGCCGGCGCCCGACGAGGCACGCGCGGTGAAGCGATTGCCGGTGGCGGCGCTGGAGCTCGACGACGACGCGACGGTGGCGCTGGCGCGCGCCGGGCTGAAGACGGTCGGCGACGTGATGGCGCGGCCGCTGGCGGGGATCGCGGCGCGTTTCGGCGAGGACGCGGTAACCGCGGTGCGGCGGCTGGCGGGCGACGACAAGGCGCCGGTACGCGCGCGGGTAGCGGTGGCTCCGGTGGCGGTCGAGCGCCGCTTCGCCGAACCGATCGCGCGCACCGAGTACGCGCTGGAGGTGATCGAGGAGCTGGCGGCGGAGGCGGCAGCGACCTTGGCCGAGCGCCATCAGGGCGGGCGCCGCTGGGAGGCGCGGCTGTTCCGCAGCGACGGGCATATCCAGTCGCTGCGCATCGAGACCGGGCAACCGACGCGAGACGTCCCGCTGCTGATGCGGCTGTTCGCCGAGCGGATCGACAGCCTCGCCGATCCGCTCGACCCCGGCTACGGCTACGACCTGATCCGGCTCGACGTGGCGCTCGCCGAGCGGCTCGACGCGGCGCAGCTGCGGCTGGAGGGCGGCGCGGCGGCGCAGGATCGGGTGGCGCAGCTGGTCGATCAGCTGTCGACGCGGCTGGGGCGCGGGCAGGTGCGGCGTTTCGCCCCGCGCGACAGCCATATCCCCGAACAGGCCGAACTGATGCTCCCCGCCGCGGCCGAAGCGCCGCCGGGCGGCTGGCCGCAGGGGCAGGCGGGCGAACCGCCGCTGCGCCCGATCTATCTGTTCGACCCGCCGCAGCGGATCGAGAGCGTCATGGCCGAGGTCCCCGATGGTCCACCGCATCGCTTCCGCTGGCGGCGTCGCGTGCACGAGGTCGCGCGATCGGAAGGACCCGAACGGATCGCCGGCGAATGGTGGCGGCGGCACGACGTCGTCATCCCGACGCGCGACTATTACCGCGTCGAGGACCGGCGCGGGCGGCGCTTCTGGATCTTCCGCCACGGCCTGCATGGCGAGCAGGAGCACCCGCGCTGGTATCTGCATGGATTGTTCGCGTGAGGGACTATCCTCTCATCCCCTCGTCACCCCGGACTTGTTCCGGGGTCCACTCCGCGGCGAGGCCTACGGCAAGAGGCTCGAACGATACGCTTGCGGCCCGGTGGACCCCGGAACACGTCCGGGGTGACGGAGGATGTGGGGCGGTGGTGGATCGCTCCCCTCCCCCATGACCGCCTTCGCCGAACTCGTCGCCGCCAGCCATTATTCGTTCCTCGAAGGCGCGAGCTTCGGCGAGGACATGGTCGCGCAGGCCATCGCGCTGGGGCATGCCGGGATCGGTATCGCCGACCGCAACACCGTCGCCGGCGTGGTGCGCGCGCACAAGGCGCTGCGGGAGATCCGCGAACGCGCGATCGAGGGCGGATTCGGCGATATCGCCTTCAAGCTGGTGGTCGGCGCGCGGCTGGTGTTCGCCGACGGGACGCCGGACATCGTCGCCTATCCCGCCACCCGCCATGGCTGGGGGCGGCTGACGCGGCTGCTGACCACCGGCAATTTGCGCGCGCAAAAGGGTGATTGCATCCTCGGCTTCGGCGATCTCTTGCGCCATGCCGACGACCTGCTGCTGATCGTGCTGACCGCGTCGAGCGAACGCCCGGCGCGCGCCTTTGGCGGGGCGATGCTGCCGCCGCGGCGCAGCGACCCCGATCTGCCCGAAACGCTGCGCCGGCTGAACAGGGCGGCGCCGGGGCGGGTGTGGCTGGGCGTGACGATGCCGCGCGACGGCCGCGACCGGCGGCGCCTGCATCGCCATGCGGGAATAGCGCGGGAGGCGGGCGTGCCGTTGCTTGCGACCTGCGACGCGCTGTTTGCGGAGGCCGGCGACCGGTCGCTCCACGACGTGCTCACCTGCATCCGCGAGGGAACCACCATCCAGGCGGCCGGACGCCGGCTTGCCGCCAATGCCGAACGCCACCTGAAGTCGGGCCGGGAAATGGCGCGTCTGTTCGCCGACCTGCCGCAGGCGGTGGCGGAGAGCATCGCGATCCTCGACCGGATCGACTTCGCGCTGACCGACCTCGCCTACGAATATCCGCACGAACCGGTGCCAGCGGGCTGGAAGGCCCAAGACTGGCTGGAGCATCTGACCTGGCAATGCGCGATCGAGCGGTATGACGGCTGGGTGCCCGACAAATTGCTGGCGCTGATGCGCGAGGAGTTCGCGCTGATCGAGGAGCGTGGTTACGCTCATTATTTCCTGACGGTCTACGATATCGTCCGCTTCGCCCGCACCGTGGAGCCGCCGATCCTGTGCCAGGGGCGCGGCTCCGCTGCCAATTCGGCGGTCTGTTACATCCTCGGCGTCACCTCGGTCGACCCGATGCGCTACGACCTGCTCTTCTCGCGCTTCGTCTCCGCCGAGCGCGACGAGCCGCCCGACATCGACGTCGATTTCGAGCACGAGCGACGCGAGGAGGTGATGCAATATATCTACCGCCGCTACCGTCGGCATCGGGCGGCGATCGCGGCGACCGTCATCCATTATCGCCCGCGCAGCGCGGTGCGCGAGGCGGGCAAGGCGCTGGGCCTTAGCGAAGACGTGACGCAGCGGCTGACCAGCACCGTCTGGGGCAGCTTTTCGCAGCGGTTCGAACAGCGCCGCTTCGACGAGACCGGGTTCAGCACCGACAACCCGGAGATCGCGCGGCTGCGCGACGTGGTCGACAAGCTGCTCAAATTCCCCCGCCACCTGTCGCAGCATGTCGGCGGTTACGTGCTGACGCAGGGGCGGCTCGACGAGACGGTGCCGATCCACCACGCCGCGATGGAGGATCGCACCTTCATCGAATGGGACAAGGACGACATCGACGAATTGAAGATCATGAAGGTCGACATCCTCGCGCTCGGCATGCTGACCTGCATCCGCAAGGCGTTCGACCTGATGCGCGACCACGGGCTGGGCGACCACGATCTCGACAGCATCCCGCCCGACGAGGCGCCGGTCTACGACATGCTGTGCAAGGGCGACAGCATCGGCGTGTTCCAGGTCGAAAGCCGCGCGCAGATCAACATGCTGCCGCGTCTCAAACCGCGCAAATTGTACGACCTCGTCGTGCAGGTGGCGATCGTGAGGCCGGGGCCGATCGAGGGCGACATGGTACACCCCTATCTGCGCCGCCGCGCGGGCAAGGAAAAGCCGGAATTCCCCTCCCCCGCCCCGCCGCACGATCCGAACGAGCTGCGCAATCTGCTGAAGGAAACCTATGGCGTGCCGCTGTTCCAGGAACAGGCGATGAAGCTCGCCATGGTCGCGGCGGAGTTCACCCCCGACGAGGCCAACCAGCTGCGCCGCGCGATGGCGACGTTCCGCAACGTCGGCGGCATGGAGAATTTCGAGGAGAAACTGATCGGGGGCATGGTCCGCCGCGGTTACGAACGCGACTTCGCAGAACGCTGCTACAAGCAGATCGAGGGGTTCGGCAGCTACGGCTTTCCCGAAAGCCACGCGCTGTCGTTCGCGCGGCTGGTGTACGTGTCGTCGTGGATCAAATGCTTTCACCCGGCGGTGTTCGGCTGCGCGATCCTCAATTCGCAACCGATGGGCTTCTATGCGCCTGCGCAACTGGTCGATGATGCGCGCAAGCACGGCGTCGTGGTGCGGCCGATCGACGTCAACCACAGCGGCTGGGACAATGCGCTGGAGCGCACCGACGACGGCGATCTCGCGATCCGGCTCGGCTTTCGGCAGGTCGACGGCTTTCGCCAGGACTGGGCCGATGCGCTGGTCGCGGCGCGCGGCGATCTGCCCTTCGCCGATGTCGAGACGCTCGCCGCGCGCGCGGGGCTGCCGACGCGCGGGCTCAACACGCTGGCCGATGCCGATGCGTTCGGGTCGATCGCGATGGCGCGGCGCGAGGCACTGTGGGAGGTACGACGGACGCCGCCGAAACAGCTCGCCTTGTTCGCCGCGGCCGAGGCGCCCGAACTGGGCGAGGAGGTCGATCCCCGGCTGACGGCGATGCCGCGATCCGAACAGGTCGCGGCGGATTACCAGACGACGCGATTGTCGCTGAAGGACCATCCGATGCGCTTCCTGCGCCCCGTCTTCGCCGCCGAAGGCGTACTGTCGAGCGCGCAGGCGGCACGGACGAAGGACGGGCGGCGCGCGCGGATCGCGGGCGTGGTGCTGGTCCGCCAGCGGCCGGGCAAGGGCAATGCGATCTTCGTGACGATCGAGGACGAGACGGGGATCACCAACGCGCTGATGTGGGCGCACGATTTCGAGGCGAACCGCCGCGCGGTGATGGCGGCGCGGCTGCTGGTGCTCGAGGGCGTGATCCAGCGCAGCGAGGAAGGCGTGATCCATTTGATGACGGTCAAGGCCTACGACCGGACGGAGGAGCTGCGCCGGCTGTCGTCGGATTACGTCGGCGAGACGCCGCTGCTCCGGGTCGACGAGGTGATCCGCACGAAACCGATCGTCAGCCAGGACGTCCGCGGCCGCCATCCGCGCGACGTGCGGATCATGCCCAAATCGCGCGATTTCCATTGATCGGGAAGGCGATGCGCTTCCCTCAAGTCCTTCGTCACCCCGGACTTGTTCCGGGGTCCACCGGGCCGCAGACGTTTCGGCAAGAGGCTCCAGCCGCGCGCCTCGCCGCGGAGTGGACCCCGGAACAAGTCCGGGGTGACGAGGAGGTTGTGGCCTCCGTCCGCCGCAGCCACGCAAAAGCCTTGGCGTGGCCAGCCACGTGCCCCACATGGGCGGCAATTGAAAACGCAAGGAGCATGACGTGGCCACGCTAGGAATGTCGCCAGCCGAAAAGCAGGCGGTCGAGGATTTCCGCCGCGACGTCGTCGAACCGTCGATGACGCAATTGGTCATCATCGATTTCTGGGCGGAATGGTGCGGGCCGTGCAAGGCCCTGGGGCCGACGCTGGAAAAGGTCGCCGCCGCCTATGCCGACAAGGGCGTGCTGCTCGCCAAGATCGATACCGACAAGAACCAGTTCATCGCCGCGCAATTCCAGATCAAGTCCATCCCGACCGTCTATGCGATGTTCCAGGGCCAGCTGGTCGCCGACCTGACCAGCGCGCGCACCGAATCGCAGCTGCGCACGATCCTCGACCAGTTGCTCAAGCAATTGCCGATCCAGTCGGCCGAGGCGGATGCCGCCGCCGAGATCGAACCGCTGATCGCGATGGGCGAAGAGGTGCTGGCGAGCGGCGACGCGACACGAGCGCTGTCGATCTTCGACCAGCTGATCGCCATGGCACCCGACAACCCCGCGGTGCTGTCGGGCCATATCCGTGCGCTCGTCGCCGCCGGGCAGACCGATGCAGCGCAGGCGGCGATCGACGCGCTGCCCGCCGACATCAAGGATGCCGGCATCGACCGCGCCAAAGCGGCGCTCGCGCTCGCCCAGAGCGCGCCGCCGGTCGAGGACTTTTCCGGCCTCGCCGCGGAGGTCGCCGCCAACCCCGACGACCACGACCGCCGCTTCGCGCTCGCCAATGCGCAGATGGCGGCGGGGGATCGCGACGGCGCGGCGGATAACCTCCTCCACATCGTCGCCGCGGACCGCGAGTGGAACGAGGGCGCCGCACGCCAGCAGCTGCTCAAGCTGTTCGAGGTGGTCGGGCTGGTCGATCCCTGGGTCGCGGCGCAGCGGCGGCGGCTGTCGGCGATCCTGTTCGGATGACCGGCCCCACGCGCCTGTCGATCTTTCCGCTGCCGGGAGCCCTGCTGTTCCCCGGCATGCACCTGCCGCTGCACATCTTCGAACCGCGCTATCGCGCGATGGTCAGCGACGCGATGGCGCGCGACCGGCGGATCGGGATGATCCAGCCGATGTCGGGCGGCGATACGCCCGGGCTCTATGCGATCGGGTGCGTCGGCCGAATCGCCGAGGTCGAGGCGCTGGACGACGGCCGCTACAATCTGGTGCTGGAGGGCGTCGCGCTGTTCCGCGTGCTGCGCGAACTCGACGTGACGACGCCGTTCCGGCAGGTCGAGGCGGAGCTGCTGCCGGTGATCGAGGACGAGGCGCTGTCGCTCGGCCGGCGATCGTCGCTGGAATTGGAATCGCGCCGCTTCGCCGATGCCCAGGGCTATTCGGTCGATTGGGAGGCGGTCGGCCGATTGGATGACGAGAGCCTGGTCAACGGCATCGCGCAGATCGCACCGTTCGACACCGCGGCGAAACAGGCGCTGCTCGAGGCGACCGACATCGAGACGCGGGCCGAGCTCATCATCCAGCTGATGCAATTCTTCGGCCGCCACGACGGCGAGGACAAGGTGACGTTACAGTGAGCCTCGATCCGTGGTTGCTCGAACGGCTGGTCTGCCCGGTGACGCGGCAGCCGCTGCGCTACGACGAAGCCGCGCAGGAGCTGGTGTCGGAGGCGGCAGGGCTCGCCTATCCTATCCGCGACGGCGTGCCGGTGATGCTGGTCGAGGAGGCGCGGCGGATCTAAGCTGCCGATCCGTTCGTGCCGGACCTGTCGAAGCACGGACGGTTCAGGGGATCAGCGCAAACCCCGCGACCAGCAGCGCCGCGACGCTGGGGTAGAAGGTCAGCGCAAACCCCAGCGACCGCGCCGCCGCGCCGTCGCGATAGCCGCTCCAGAACAGCAGCCGCCCGGCCGAGAAACAGGCGACGAACAGCGCCACCGGCTCACGCGCATGGTCGTCGACGAGAACCAGCGCGGCATAGGCGAAGCCGGCAAGCAGCGCCTGTTCGATCGTGTTGCGCAGCACCGCATTGGCGGCGTCGACGCGAGGATCGACACCATCGCCGCCACCGATCGCCGCCGCCGACAGGAACCGCGCCCGCGCGACCGAACCGACGCTCACGGCGATCCACAACCCCAGCACCAGCGCAGCGATGCCGAACGTGGTCAGCCGCGCCTCCAGCGTCGCGGCATGGCTGCGCGCGAGGCCGACGACGACCGCCGCGATCGTCACGACCATGCCGATGGCCATGCCCCGCAGCACGCCGCGCTGCGCGGTGTCGAGCGGCGAGGTCGGCGGCGGCACTACCGGCCCGGTCACACCAGCAGCCCCTGCAACAATTTGGGCAGCGTCCCGCTCTCGCCGCGCGCCTCCGCCATGAACCGGTCCTTGAGCGGCGGCAGCCGGTCGACCGCGGCAATGCCGAAGCGGCGCACCGCGCTCGCCGTCTTGCCGGGGATGCCGAACAGCCGGGTCAGCGTGTCGGTGGCGGCGGCGACCATGAACGTGTCGAGCCCGCGCCAGCGCTGGTAGCGGTCGAGCAAGGCGGGATCGCCGAGGTCGAGGCCAAGGCGCTTGCCCTCGACCAGCACCTCCGCCAGCGTCGCGACGTCGCGCAGGCCGAGATTCAGCCCCTGCCCCGCGATCGGATGGATGCCGTGCGCGGCGTCGCCGACCAGCACCAGTCGTTCCGCGGTGATCCGCGCGGCATGGTGGAAGCCGAGCGGATAGCTTGCCCTCGGGCTCGGCGCGGTCAGTTCGCCGAGGAACCCGCCCATCCGCTTGCTCGCCTCCGCCAAAAAGGCGCGGTCGCCGAGCTTCATCATCGCGGGGCCGTCCGCGCCCTTCACCGACCAGACGATCGCCGAACGGTGGCCGATCTCGTCATCGGGCAGCGGCAGCAGCGCGAACGGGCCCGCGGGATAGAAGATTTCGTAGGCGACATCTTCGTGGGAATGTTCGTGATGGAAGGCCCCGACGATCGCGGCATGGTCGTACTGCCAGCGCGCCACCGGAATGCCCGCCGTCTCGCGCGTCGGCGAGTGGCGCCCTTCGGCGGCGATCAACAGCGGTGCGGTGATCGTCGCGCCCGAATCGAGCGTCGCCGTGACGCCGGCAGGGCCACGGACAACGTCGATCGCGCGGGTCCGCATGCGCAGGTCGACCTGTGTCGCGGCCGTCGCCGCGTCGAACAGCGCGCGGCGCAGCAGCTTGTTCTCGTACATCGTGCCGAGCGCGCCATCGCCGTCGGCGGGACGGAAATCGAGCTTGCCGGGCGCGAGGCCGTCGCTGACCCGGATGTGGCGGATCGCGCAGCCTTGGCCCCCCAGCGTCGCGCCGATGCCGATCGCGTCGAGCATCCGTCCGCTCGCGCTGGCGATCGCAGAGGCGCGCCCGTCGAAGCCGGGGGCGAGCATCACCGCCGGATCGGCGGGATCGACGACGATGCTGGTCATGCCGTGTGCGTCGAGCGCGAGCGCGAGCGTGGCGCCGACCAAGCCGCCGCCGAGGATGATGACGTCTGTGTCCATGGCGCTTCCCTATAGGCCGACGCGGCATGTGCCAACGGCAACGGCCGCCTACCCTACGTCGTCACCCCGGACTTGTTCCGGGGTCCACTCTGCGGCAAGGCGAAGGGCTTGAGGCGCAAACGCACGCCCGCGGCCCGGTGGACCCCGGAACAAGTCCGGGGTGACGGAGGAAATGGATCGGGTGTCCCGTCCTCTATGCCCGCCTGACCGCCAACCGCTTGACGTGGCGCCTGCGCCGGCCGATGAATCTTGGTGGATTTTCGCGACATTGAAGGGATCGGGCGATGGCGAGCCGTGCGCAGCCAGGCTTGTTGCGTGAGACGGTGAAGGCAGGGGCGGTGCGCGGCGGTGCGCTGATCGCCGCGATCGTGCTGTTCCTCGTCACCGCGCTGATGGTGCTGGCGCTGGCGAGCTATCATGCCAGCGACGCGGCGCTCAACACCGCGTCGGGCGGGCCGATCCAGAATCTGGCGGGGCCGCCCGGCGCGTGGTTCGCCGATCTGGCGCTGACGCTGTTCGGGCCGGCGGTGGCGCTGCTGCTGCCGGTCGCGCCGATCGTCGCGGCGCGGCTGTGGCGCGACCAGCCGCCGGGGCGTTGGCTGGCGATGCTGCGCAATGCCGCGCTCGGCGTCGCGCTGATGGCCGCCGCGCTCGCCTTCGTGTCCGATTCGTCGGTGCTGGCGCTGCCCGCCGGCTGGGGCGGGGTGATCGGCCTGTCGGTCGCGCATCTGGTCGAATGGGGCCTGTCCTTCGTCGGCCAGCCGGGGGCGGAACGCTGGGCGGCACGCGGCATCGGGTTGATCGCCGGTGTCGCCGGCATCATCGTCTGGGCGAAGAGCCTCGAGATCGATCTGGGCGATCGCCGTTTCCGCCTGCGCCGGTCGCGTGCGCCGCTCGATCCCGATGCGCTGTCCGACGGCTACGACCTCGACGAGGACGACGAGCCGTTGCAGCTGGCGCGCAAGGTCGTCGAGCCTCGCGCGGTCGCCGAGCCCGATCCGCGCCCTGCGCCGGTGATCGCCGACCGCAACCTTGCCCCTTCGGCGGCGAAGCAGAAGCCGCGCCAGCAAAGCCTCGACCTTGGCCATAGCTATACGCTGCCCGGGCTCGACCTGCTTACCCCTGCCCCGCCCGCGCCCAAGGGCCAGATCGACAAGGCCGCGCTGGAGCGCAACGCGCGCCTGCTCGAGAACGTGCTCGACGATTTCAAGGTGCACGGCGTCATCAACGAGGTACGCCCCGGCCCGGTCGTGACGATGTACGAGCTGGAACCCGCGCCGGGGATCAAGGCGAGCCGCGTCATCGCGCTCGCCGACGACATCGCGCGCAACATGTCGGCGGTATCGGCACGCGTCGCAGTGATCCCGGGGCGCAACGTCATCGGCATCGAACTGCCCAACCAGAAGCGCGAATCGGTGTCCCTGCACGAACTGGTCGGCAGCCAGACGTTCGAGGACCAGGCGGCGCAGCTGCCGATCATCCTCGGCAAGAACATCGCCGGCGATCCCGTCATCGCCGACCTCGCGCCGATGCCGCATCTGCTCGTCGCGGGTACGACGGGGTCGGGCAAGTCGGTCGGCCTCAACTGCATGATCCTGTCGCTGCTCTACCGGCTGACGCCCGAGCAATGCCGGATGATCATGATCGATCCGAAGATGCTGGAACTCAGCATGTACGACGATATCCCGCACCTGCTGTCGCCGGTCGTCACCGATCCCGCCAAGGCGGTGCGCGCCTTGAAATGGGCGGTCGAGACGATGGAGGACCGCTATCGCCAGATGTCGTCGGTCGGCGTGCGCAGCCTCGCAGGATTCAACGACAAGGTGCGGGGCGCGAAGGCGAAGGGCCAGCGGCTCGGCCGGCGCGTGCAGACCGGCTATCATCCCGAAACCGGCCAGCCGGTATACGAGGAGGAACCGCTCGACTACGAACCGCTGCCGCAGATCGTCGTCATCGTCGACGAGCTCGCCGACCTGATGATGACCGCGGGCAAGGAGGTCGAGTTCCTCATCCAGCGGCTGGCGCAGAAGGCGCGCGCCGCGGGCATCCACCTCATCATGGCGACGCAGCGCCCCTCGGTCGACGTCATCACCGGCGTCATCAAGGCCAACCTGCCGACGCGGATCAGCTTCCACGTCACCAGCAAGATCGATTCGCGCACGATCCTGGGCGAACAGGGCGCCGAACAGCTGCTCGGCAAGGGCGACATGCTCTACATGCCGGGCGGCAAGGGCATCGTCCGCGTCCACGGCCCCTTCGTCAGCGACGACGAGGTGCGCGGCATCGCCGATCACTGGCGCGCGCAGGGCCAGCCCGACTACATCTCGTCCGTCACCGAAGAGCCCGAGGATGGCTTCACGCTGGAGGGCGCGCCCGAGGGCGAGGATTCGGCGGAGGACCAGCAGTATCGCGCCGCGATCCAGCTGGTGTGCGAATCGCAGAAGGCGTCGACCAGCTGGCTGCAGCGCCAGTTGCGCATCGGCTACAACTCCGCGGCGCGGCTGATCGAGAAGATGGAAAAGGACGGTATCGTCGGCCGACCCGACCATGTCGGCCGCCGCGAGGTGCTGCGCGATACCGAGGGGCACGCGATCTGATCGTTTGCGCTTGATCCCTGCCGCCGCGGCGCCATGCTGCCGGGCGTAGCATCGCATTTCGGGGGATCATCATGAAGCGCATCACCGCCGCCGCCGTCCTCACCCTCGCCGATACGGCGGTGGCGCAGGACCGGCCCGCCAGCGTCGCGGCGCCGGCGGCGATCGTCGCCGACGGCACGCCGGCGGTGCCGCAGGCGCTCGCC
Source organism: Sphingomonas liriopis (assembly GCF_024211255.1). Taxonomy (GTDB): domain Bacteria; phylum Pseudomonadota; class Alphaproteobacteria; order Sphingomonadales; family Sphingomonadaceae; genus Sphingomonas; species Sphingomonas liriopis. The sequence continues at coordinate 67,196 of NZ_JAMLDY010000004.1, forward strand.
GACGAGACGCGGCCGTATATGGAATCGCGCGCCGCCAGCTTCGACGGCTGGAACCCGGCGACGCGCGGGGTGCTGATCGCGACGCGCTTCGGCAATACCGCGCAGCTGCACGAGGTGGCGACGCCGCTCGGCATGCGCCGCCAGCTGTCGTTCGAGGCGGATACGATCGCGGGCGCGAGCTATGCGCGCCGGCGCGGCGATGTGCTGGTCGTACAGAAGGACGTCGGCGGCAGCGAATTCTGGCAGCTCTATACGCTGAAGGACGGCCGCCTGACGCTGCTGACCGACGGCAAGAGCCGCAACAGCATGAACGCGTGGAGCCACGACGGGCGGTGGCTCGGCTATTCCTCGACGCGGCGCAACGGCACCGACAACGATCTGTACGTCATCGACCCGCGCGATCCGAAGAGCGACCGGCTGGTCGCGAAGGTGTCGGGCGGCGGCTGGGCAATCGCCGATTTCGCCCCCGATGCGAAAACCGCGGTCGTCGCCGAATATCTGTCGGTCAACAAATCCAACCTGTACCTGATGACGCTCGCCACCGGCCGCATGGTGCCGATCGGCGATCCCAAGAAGCCGATCGCCTATGGCGGCGCACGGTTCGCGCCCGACGGCAGTTTGTGGGTGACGTCGGACGAGGGATCGGATTTCCAGCGGCTCGGCAGGATCGACGTCGCGACGGGCCGCTTCACGGCGATCGCCCCCGAGCCGAAATGGGACGTCGATGCCTTCGATATCGCCGAGGACGGCCGCACGATCGCCTATGTCGTCAACGAGGCAGGGATCAGCCGGCTGAAGCTACTCGACGTCGCCAACCGCCGGGTGCGCATTGTGCCGCTGCCCGCGGGCGGGATCGGCGGGGTGGAGTTCGCCCCCTGGGGTGCGCTCGGCTTCACGCTCACCTCGGCGAAGGCACCGACCGACACCTATTCGCTCGATCCCGCGACGCTGAAGGTCACGCGCTGGACCGCGAGCGAGACCGGCGGACTCGACGCATCGCGCAACGTCGAACCCGAATTCGTCGAGGTGAAGAGCTTCGACGGCGAACCCGTCTCGGGCTTTCTCTACCGCCCCGATGCCAAACGCTGGCCGGGCCGGCGGCCGCTGTTGTTCAACATCCACGGCGGGCCGGAGGGGCAGGCGACTCCCGGTTTCCTCGGGCGTACCAACTACCTCATCAACGAACTGGGCATCGCGGTCTTCTATCCCAACGTGCGCGGCTCGACCGGGTTCGGCAAACGCTTCGTCGCGCTCGACAACGGCCCGTTCAAGCGCGAGGATTCGGTGAAGGACATCGGCGCTTTCCTCGATCGCTTCGCCGGCGACCCGCGCATCGACGCGAAGCGGATCGCGGAGACCGGCGGCAGCTACGGCGGCTACATGTGCTATGCGGTAGCGATCCGCTACGGCGACCGGTTCAAGGCGGCGAACTGCATCGTCGCCATCTCCAATTTCGTGACGTTCCTGGAGAACACGCAGAGCTATCGCCGCGACCTGCGCCGCGTCGAATATGGCGACGAGCGGGTGGCGGCCGAGCGTGCCAAGCTGGTCGAGATCAGCCCCCTCACCCGTGCCAAGGAACTGAAGATCCCGCTGATGGTGGTGACCGGCGGCAACGACCCGCGCGTGCCCGCGTCGGAGGCGAACCAGATGGTCGCCGCGGTTCGCGCCAACGGCGTGCCGGCCTGGCACCTGCTGGCGAAGGACGAAGGCCATGGCTATGCCAAGAAGGAGAATCAGGACTATCAGTTCTGGACCAGCCTGATGTTCTGGCGCGCCAACCTGCTCGGCGGCAAGTGACCGGTGCGCCGCCGGGCGTGAACCCCGGCGGCGTTCGGCGGTTAAGCGGCCATTCAATGCACCCGCCTCACAGGACCCCCATGATCCGATACGCCTTCGCGCTCGCCGCCGCCCCGTTCGTCCTCTCCGCGCCCGCCGTCCTGCCCGCGCAGGCGACCGGCGATCTCGCCGCCGTGCAGCGGCACCTCCAGTCGGTCGAGACGATGACCGCCGACTTCACGCAGACCGATCGCAACGGCAAGGTGCTGACCGGCACCTTCACGCTCAAGAAGCCGGGCAAGCTGCGCTTCCAGTATGAAAAGGGCGTGCCGATCCTGATCGTCGCGGAAGGGGGCGCGCTGACCTTCATCGATTATTCGGTGCGGCAGGTGCAGCGCTGGCCGATCAGGAATTCGCCGCTGGGCGTGCTGCTCGATCCGACCCGCGACATCACGCGCTATGCGAAGCTGGTGCAGACCGGCAACGACCGCGTCGTCTCGGTCGAGGCGAACGATCCCAAACATCCCGAATATGGCAAGATCACGCTGATCTTCGCGCGCCAGCCGAACGCGCCGGCAGGACTCGCCCTGCAGGGCTGGGTGGCGCTCGACAGCCAGAACAACCGCACGACGATTCGCCTGTCGAATCAGCGCTTCGGCGTGCCGGTGAGCGACGGAACGTTCAAATGGAACGACCCACGGCGGCCGAACGTGCGTTGATGAACGCGAAATAGGTCAGCCATTCATCCACGCGACAGGTTCAAACGCCTAGAAGGGCCCTCGCGGATGTGGGGCGTTCGGGATTTTTCCCCCTGTTGCCCGGACGACATCAACCACTTCCCGCCTGCGTGACGAACGCCAGGTCGGCCCTCGCTCCATGCCCCCGGAGCGGGGGCCTTTCTGCGCAGGCAAGCCTGAACGGCTTCGCCGTCAGCCTTGCCGAGCACGGCCGGCGGGCCTGAAGGCCCGTCCGACGTCATGGGCTTTGCCCATGACGTGCTCCCGCAAACCTTGCCCGCCCCCCACGCCCCGCCTAGATGCGACCGCGTGAAGATCGTCTCCTGGAACATCAATTCCGTCCGCTTCCGGATCGCCATCGTCGAGCAGTTCCTGCGCGAGGCCGAACCCGACGTGCTGTGCCTGCAGGAAACCAAGGTGATCGACGCCGACTTCCCGTTCGCGATGTTCCGGAGCCTCGGCTACGACCATATCGTCATCCACGGCCAGCGCATGCACCACGGCGTCGCGACCTTGAGCCGCGTGCCGATCGTCGCGGACGACCGTTTCGACTGGCAGGCGAATGCCGAGGCGCGGCACGTCGGCGTGCGGCTGCCCAACGGCGTGCGGCTGGAGAACGTCTATGTTCCCGCCGGCGGCGATGTCCCCGACCGCGAGGTGAATCCCAAGTTCGGGCAGAAGCTCGACTTCGTCGCGCGGATGATCGACTGGTCGCGCGGGCTCGACATGCCGACGATCCTGACCGGGGATTTCAACATCGCGCCGCTGCCCAGCGACGTGTGGAGCCACAAGGCGCTGCTGAAGACGGTCAGCCATACGCCGATCGAGGTCGAGGCGCTCGACCAGTTGCAGGCGTCGAACGACTGGGTCGACCTGGGCCGGCATTTCCACCCCGCCCCGGCGCGGCTGCACACCTGGTGGAGCTATCGCTCGCCCGACTGGACGGTGAACGATCGCGGCCGGCGGCTCGACCATATGTGGGCGACCGCCGACGTGGCGAAGACGGCGACCGCGCACACGGTGTTCGAAGCGTGCCGCAGCTGGCTGTCGCCGTCGGACCATGTGCCGATCATGACCGAGTTCGATTTTTGAACGCCGCGCGCAGCGTCGCGCGGGCGATCGACGCGCTGCGCCGCGGCTGGCCGATCGCGATCCACGCGCCGGGCGAGGCACCTTTGCCCCTGCTCGCGATCGAGACCGCCGATCCGCTGGGCGTCGCGGCGTTCGCGCCCGGCGGCGACTATCCGCTGCTGATCTCGAGCGGGCGCGCGGCGACGCTCAAGCTGACCAACCAGCTGCCCGCCGCCGATCCCGACACGCCGGTTGCGATCGAGCCGGCGCCGTGGCTCGACTTTTCGACCGCGGTGGCACTCGCCGATCCGCAGTTCGACCTGGCAACGCCGCTGAAGGGGCCGTTCCGCACGATGGCGATCGACCGACCGGTGGCGAGCCTCGCCGCGATCAGGCTGGCGCGGATCGCGGGACTGCTGCCCGCCTTCGTCATCGACGGGCGCGATCCCGAAGTGACGATCGACCCCGCGGCGATCGACCGGCATCAGGACGCCGCCGGGCTGCATCTCGCGACTCGCGCGCGGCTGCCGGTCGAGGGCGCCGAGGACGCCGAGATCGTCGCCTTCCGCTCGCCCGATTCGGCGGACGAGCATGTCGCGCTGCTGATCGGCCAGCCCAATGGATCGCCGCCATTGGTGCGGCTGCACAGCGAATGCCTCACCGGCGACGTGCTCGGCAGCCTGAAATGCGATTGCGGGCCGCAGCTGCGCGCCGCGATCCAGGCGATCCGGGCGAACGGCTGGGGTATCCTGCTGTACCTGCGGCAGGAGGGGCGCGGGATCGGGCTGGTCAACAAGCTGCGCGCCTATGCGTTGCAGGATCAGGGGTTCGATACGGTCGACGCCAATACGCGGCTGGGGTTCGCCGTCGATGCGCGCGATTTCGGGGTGGCGGCGCGGATGCTCGACCTGCTCGGGCAGCGGGACGTGCGGTTGCTGACCAACAATCCGGCGAAGGTGGCGGGGCTGGAGGCGGCAGGCGTTTCGGTGGTCGAGCGGGTGCCGCATGCGCTGCCGGCCAATCCGCACAATGCGCGGTATCTGGCGACGAAGCGGGACCGGACGGGGCATCAATTGTAGGCGTCTCGCCCCTGCCCTCACCCCTCGACGGCCGCGCCGTCTTTTCCCTCTCCCAGCGGGAGAGGGAAGGAGCGCCGAAGGCGCGGGAGGGCGAGGGCGATCAGGCCGACAGGGTCAGTGCCTCGGGATCGACGAGCCCGGTCAGCCGCCGCGCCGCGCGTCGTGCGAAGGCGAGCGTGCAACGTTTGCGGACATGCGCCGGCAACGGCACGGTATGCGCCTCACGCACGATCGCAGCATCGTAGCGATCGGCGACGATCACCCCCGTGCGTTCGGGCAGGAACGCCACGCCATCCAGCGGTGACAGGTCGAACCCCGCCGGCACCGCCCAGTAATAGCGATCGCACGACCCAAGATAATCGGGCCATTTGCCGTCGCCCATCAGGTCGGCGCGCGACACCTTGATTTCGACGATCACCAGCTGCCCACGTGCGTCGATCGCCATCAGGTCGGCGCGACGGCCGCCGTCCAGCGGGACTTCGGGAATGGTGGTGAGGTCGTGGCGGAGCAGCATCCGCGTGACGCCGCGCGCGACATCGGCGGCGCAGATCGCGGGATCGCCGCCGTCCACACACGAAGCGGGGGCCATGTCCAACATGACCCCCGCTTAGGAACATTCGGCGAACGGGGCAAGCGCCCCGCGATGCGATCGGCGCCGGAATCAGCGATAGAAGACGTGGTTGCCGATCATCGCGATCTTGGTGAGGTTGCCGCCGGGACGGCGGTTGGGCGTGTTGAAGAACAGCGCCTTGGGGGCCGGGCTGTCCCAGGCTGCGGCAAGCGCGACGCGGGCGACGGCGAGCGCGGTGCGCCACGCGGCGCGACCTTCGTCGATCGACGGGATCTCGCCGCCGCGCACGAAGCTGAACTGCCCGCGCTGCTTGACGACCGAGCAGACGTCGGCGGGGAAGCGGCCCGACTTCGAACGGTTGATGATGACGTTGGCGACCGCGAGCTGGCCGGCGAGCGGCTCACCCTTCGATTCGAAATAGATCGCACCGGCGAGGCAGCGCTGCGTAGCGTCGGCATCGGCGCTGTCCTGCGCGGCGACGGCTTCGGCGAGGCTGTTGTAATCCTGGTCCTCTTCTTCCTCGACCGCCGGGATGGGCTGAACCATCGGCTGGGCGGGAGTGGCCTGCGGCGTGACGCTCGCGGCGGGAAGGGGAACCGAAACGGGGAGTACCGGGTTGATGACCCGGATGGTCGAGGCGGGCGCCGGAATCGCGGTGCGATCGAGGTCCGAGGCCTTAACCGGCGAGCTGTGGCTGATGAGGCCCGCCAGAGAGAACGTCATCGCCGCAATTGCTACGGCGCGCTGCATGATCGTCATTGAGGTATTCGATATGCGGTTGGACCACGGACCCGATCGGCAGGCCGATCGTCCGGGCATCCCCCCGACTGCGTCACCGACCCGGATCGCACCCAGGCGCGGCACAACGCGCTTTCAACGTGCGCGAGCCTTTCGTCACGCGAGTGTCACGAGTCAATTCGTCAGGATCGTTTCAGCGGCGAACCGTTCGGCTTCCGGGACGTCCAGTTCGATCACCCACAGATCGGGGTCGCGGTCCCGGCGTCGGCGCCAATAGGTTTCGGCCCCATCGGCAGGGACCGATTCGGCGAGAATCGCCTTGCCGTCGAAGTCGAAGCTGCGCTCCAGCACCCGAACCGGCGATGAACGACTCTCGATCAGAATCAGGATCGCGCCGCCTTGCGGGTCGCCCTTGGCGCGGACCATGGCGATGCCGCCGGCGTCGTTGACCCGGCGCAGCAGCGCGCCGACGGTGAGGTGGGTGGGGAGGCGATCGCTCATTCGACAGCTGCCCGCCCGCCGCTCCGTTCATGCTGAGCTTGTCGAAGGGCCTGAGTCTCATCGTACTTCGACAGGCTCAGCACGAACGGCAGGAGGGAGGCCGGCCCACGTTCGCTCATTAGGTACGATAGCCCGGCAACCCCGACAGCGGAATCTGCGAGCGCATGAACGTCCCCGTACCCCGCGCCGCTTCCTCGCCGTCGGCATCGATCAACCGCGCGTCCGCAACGTAGACGCGGCGCTTGCCGCTGATCCAGCGACCCTCCGCCACCACCGGCCCGGCCTTGAGCGGCTTGGTCAGCAGCAGGTTGAACGCCGTCGTCAGCAGGAAGCGGTCGGTGACCAGGCTGTTCGCCGCGTAGAAAGCGGCGTCGTCGAGCATCTTGAAATAGCTGGTGCCATGCGCCGCGCCGGCGGCGTGGTAATGGCTCTCATCGATGCGGAAATGGATACGCGCGACGCCCGTCTCGACGATCTCCAGCCGCGATTCGAACAGGCGGTTGATCGGTGCGGCCGCATAGAGCGATTCGAGCGCGCGGTAATGCGCCGACGCGCCGTCAGGCGGCATCGCGCGCCGCATCCGCCGTGAACAAAGCGTAGAGCGCGTCGGGCGAGCCCGCGCCGCGCAGCTTGGCGAGGAACGTCCGGTCGCGCAGCCGGCGCGAGACGCGGGCAAGGGCCTTCAGATGCTCGGCACCCGCATCGACCGGCGAGACCAGCATGAAGACGAGATCGACGGGCAGGTCGTCGACCGCCTCGAACTCGATCGGCTGGGCGAGGCGCATGAAGACGCCGGTCACCGCGGGCAGATCGGGCAGACGCGCGTGCGGGATCGCGACGCCGCCGCCGAACCCGGTCGAACCGATCTTCTCGCGCGCCGCCAAACGCTCGGCGGTCAGCCGGCCGTCGAGGCCGATCGCATCGGCGGCGGTGGCGAGCTGCGCGAACAGCGCCTTCTTATGCGCCGCGGCGACATCCTTGTAGACCGCCTCTGGGCGCAGCAGATCGCTGAAGTCGTGCATGCGTCACTCGAATGAAAGCAAAAGGGCCCCGCCGGGCCCTGTATCGGTTCCGGCGGGGTGGCGATAGATCAGCTGGCGGCGGGTTGCTGCGCCGCCTGGCGCTGCGGTTCGACCCAGCCGATCGTGCCGTCGCCGCGGCGATAGACCATGTTGTGTGCGCCGGTGCCGGCATTCTTGAACAGGAGCGCGGCGGTGTTGCGCAGGTCGAGCATCATCACCGCATCCGACACGCTGGCTTCGGGGATATCGACGCGCGTCTCGGCGATGATGAGCGGCGCATCGCCGACATCCTCCTCGCTCGCGGCAGGCTCCTGGAACAGCGTATAGCCGGCGTTGTCGTAGCCCATGTCCTCCTGGATCGCCGCCGCCTCGCCGGCATGACGGTCCTTAAGCCGGCGCATGTAGCGGCGCAGCTGCGTCTCGATCTTGGCGGCCGCGCCGTCGAAGGCGGGATGCGCCTCCTGCGCCTGGTGGCTGCCCTTGAGCACCAGCCCTTTCATGACGTGGACGACGATATCGCAGCGGAAGCCGACATCGTGCGGCCCCTTGCCGAACGTCACCTCGGCCGAGATGGCACGTTCGAAATGCTTGTTGGCGATACCCTGCAGTCGGTCGCTCACATGATCCTTGAGCGCGTCGCCTGTCGCGACCTGATGACCAGAGACCCGGATATCCATTGTCTTCTCCATTGTTGTGGGCCGGCCTGTTGGCCTTTGCCCGGTTGGCGCTAGTCGAACGCCCCGACCCCCCAAAGCGGATCCTGTAGCTTGGAAACAAATGCTGCGTGCGCCGCAAGTTCCGTGTCGGAGGCGCGGAAGCTGCGCGGCGGGCGGACGGTGACCGGGCGGCGGACGGCGACCTGCACCGTCTCGACCGCGGCGACCTCGCTGACCAGCCCGAGGCCGATCTGGCGACCGCCGAGCAGCTCGACATAGACCTGCGCGAGCAGCTGCGCGTCGAGCAACGCGCCGTGCAGCACACGGTGCGAGCGATCGACGCCGAAGCGCGAACACAGCGCGTCGAGCGTGTGCTTGGCACCGGGATGGCGGCTGCGCGCGATCTGCAGCGTATCGACCATCCGGTTGACGTGGACCGTCTGGCGCCCGCACTTCGTCAGCTCGCCGTTGAGAAAGGAAAAGTCGAAGCCGGCATTGTGCGCGACGAGCGGTGCGTCGCCGAGAAACTCGATCAGCGCATCGACGCCCTCGGCGAACCGGGGCTTGTCGCTGAGGAAGGCTTCGGAGATGCCGTGCACCGCCTGCGCCTCGGCCGGCATGTTGCGTTCGGGATGATAATAAGCGTGGAAGGTGCGGCCGGTCTCGACGCGGTTGACCATCTCGACGCAGCCGATCTCCACCAGCCGGTCGCCACCGGCGAAGCTGAGGCCGGTGGTTTCGGTGTCGAAGACGATCTCGCGCATTCGACCTTTATCCGCCTGCGCGCGCCGCCATGCAAGCGATGACGCGGCGAACCGCGTCGCGCGTCCGGTCGAGAGCGACGTCGGTGGCGATGACATGGGTCGCGCGAGCGCGCTTGTCGGCGTCGGGCAGCTGGCGGGCGAGGATCGCTTCGAACTTGGCGGCGGTCATGCCGGGGCGGGCGAGGGTGCGGGCGCGCTGCACGTCGGGGGCGGCGGAGACGACGAGCGTCGCATCGACGTTGCGGTCGCCGCCGGTCTCGAACAGCAGCGGCACGTCGAAGACGACGAGCGGCGCGTCGGCATGCGCGGCGAGGAAGGTGGCGCGCTCCTCGGCGACGGCGGGGTGGACGATGGCTTCGAGACGCTTCATCGCGGTGTCGTCGTTCAGGACGGCCGCGGCGAGGGCGGGGCGGTTCACGCCGTCGGCATCGGTGGTGCCGGGAAAGGCCGCCTCGATCGCCGGGACGACCCGGCCGCCGGACCCTTGCAGGCGGTGGACTGCGGCATCGGCGTCGAAGACGGGCACGCCCTCGGCGGCGAACATCGCCGCGACGGTGGACTTGCCCATGCCGATCGAGCCGGTGAGGCCCAGCACCTTCATGCCAGTAGCGCCTCGCGCAGTTCCTCGTCGCGGTCGCGTGGCGGCGCGGCGCCGAAGAACAGTTCGAAGGCGAGCGCGGCCTGGCCGATCAGCATCTCGAGCCCATCGACCGTCTCCAGCCCGCGCGCCCGCGCGGCGGCGAGCAGCGGCGTCTCGAGCGGCGAATAGACGATGTCGTAGACGACGCCGTCCTCGCCGAGGTCAGCGATATCGATCTCGAGCGGCGGCTGGCCCGCCATGCCGAGCGTGCTGGCATTGATCAGCAGCGCGGTGTCGGCGGGCAGGGGGGCGGTGAGCGGCAGCGCCTGGCCCTTGAGTCCGAACGTCGAGAGCAGCACCCCCGCCTTCAACACGTTGCGGTTGAGCAGCGTCACCGGCCCGACGTCCATCCGCGACAATGCGAAAAGGATCGCGCGCGCCGCGCCGCCGGCACCGACGACGGTGACCGCGCGACCGGTGAAGTCGAACCCGGCGAGCGGCGCGTAGAAGCCGCCGGCGTCGGTGTTGGTGCCGACCGCGACGCCGTCGTCGGCGCGGAAGACGGTGTTGATCGCGCCGATGCCGCCGCGCACGTCGCCGCGATCGTCGACATGGTCGAGCGCGGCGAGCTTGTGCGGCATGGTGATGTTGCAGCCGCGCCAATCGGGATCGTCGCGCCGCTCGGCGAAGAAGCGCGGCAGGTCGTCGGCCGTCACCAGCGTCTTGCGGTATTCGGCGTCGAGACCGAGCTGGTCGAGCCAGAAGCGGTGGATGATCGGCGATTTCGACTGGACGATCGGATCGCCGATCACTTCTGCGTAGGGCCGGCCTCCGCCGGCGGGTGCGTGGAGACGGGTCATGCGGGGATCACTTCGCGGATTCGGAGATAGTCGAGGACGTTGAGCAGCGGCAGCCCGAGCACGGTGAACTGGCTGCCTTCGATCCGGGTGAACAGCTGCGCGCCGGGCCCTTCGATCCGGTAGCAGCCGACGCAGCCGGCGATCGCCGGCCATTCCTGGTCGAGATACGACTGGATGAAGGCGGGCGAGAGCGGGCGGACGTGCATGCGCGCCGCCTCGACATGGCGCCAGACCGGGCGGCCGTTTTCGGCGATGACCGCGGCGCTCCACAGATCGTGGCGCGCGCCGGACATGCGGGCGAGATGGTCGGCGGCCTGTTCGCGGCTCTCGGGCTTGTCGAGCAGGCTGCCGTCGGCGAGCGCGACGACGCTGTCGCTGCCGAGCACCAGCCGGCCGGGGTGGCGGAGGCTGACCTTGATCGCCTTCAGCTCGGCGAGCGCATCGGCGAGGTCGCGGGGTTTGCTGCCGGCGAGCGACGCCTTGGCGGCGTCCTCGTCGACGCCGGCGGCAGTCGCGTCGAAGGGCACGCCAGCGGCGGTCAGCATCGCGCGGCGGGAGGCGCTTTGCGAGGCGAGGAGAAGGGGGGTCATGCTGCCGTCCCTCCTTCGTCATCCCGGCGAACGTCGGGACCCATGGACGCGCAACGCTGATGGTGAAGCGCCAACGCCGATCGATCGAAATCATGGGTCCCGGCGTTCGCCGGGATGACCGAGGAAAAACGCGTACCCTTCCCGCGAAGGTGGGAATCCATAATGGCTGACGTTAGGGATAGAGCCGCGCATTCGGCGACTATGGATCCCCGCCTGCGCGGGGATGACGGATGGAGGAGAAGAAGGCTCACCCCGCCGCCTTCCGCTCGTTGGCCAGCGCGATGATCGCGGCGGCGGTTTCCTCGATCGAGCGGCGGGTGACGTCGATCACCGGCCAGCCGTTGTCGGCGAACATCCTGCGCGCGAAGGCGATCTCGCGCGTCACCGCTTCCTCCTCGACATACGCCGTGTCGGGCATCTGGTTGAGCGACAGCAGCCGGTTGCGGCGGATCTGGATCAGCCGGTCGGCACTGGTGGTCAGGCCGACGACGAGCGGGTTGCGGAGCTGGAACAGGATCGGCGGCGGCGGGCTTTCGACCACCACCGGAATGTTCGCGGTCTTCCAGCCGCGGTTGGCGAGATAGATCGAGGTCGGCGTCTTCGACGAGCGCGACACGCCGGCGAGCACGATCTCCGCCTCCTCCCAATCCTCCGACGCGATGCCGTCGTCGTGCGCGATCGTCCACTGGATCGCATCGACGCGTGCGAAATAGGCGGCGTCGAGCGCATGCTGCCGGCCGGGTCGGGCCTTGGCCTGCTGGCCGAGCAGCCCCGACAGCGCATCGTTGACCGGATCGAGCGGCGCGACCGCGGGCAGGCCGAGCGCGAGGCAGCGCTGTTCGAGGATGCGGCGCGTCGCGACATTGACCAACGTGAAGATCACCAGCCCCGGATTCTGCGCGATCTCGTGCAGGATGCGTTCGAGATGCGCCTCGGTACGCACCATCGGCCAGAAATGGCGGACGGTTTCGACGTCGTCATACTGGGCAAGCGCCGCCTTGGCGATATTCTCGAGCGTTTCGCCGGTCGAGTCCGACAGGAGATGGAGGTGGAGGCGCATCATCGCGCGCTCCGGGGCAGACCTGTGGACAACATGGGCATAACGGATAGGGCAAGTCGGCACCCTCGCCAAGCGACCGGCGCGACGTGGACAACCCGCGGTTCATCCACAATTGCGCGCACAGGGCATGGTTTTATCCACAGCCTGTGGATCATGGTGACGGGGTGCGGCGAATCCCCGCGGAATCGGCGATCCTTGCCGGTCAACCTGTGGGTGATTACGGGACGAAACGCTTTATCCCGCGTTCCACGTGCCAACCACTGCATCATCCTTTTCTAGAATCTTCTTATATAGGAAGAAGGCCCTGTCCGATCCTGTGAACAAGCCGCTACTCGCCACGTTGCAGGGCGCCAAGCCGTCGGTGCCGCCGATGTGGCTCATGCGCCAGGCGGGGCGCTACCTTCCCGAGTATCGCGCGCTGCGGGCGGAGAAGGGGGGCTTTCTGGCGCTGGCCACCGATCCGGTCGCGGCGGCGGAGGTGACGCTGCAACCGATCCGGCGCTTCGGCTTCGACGGCGCGATCCTGTTTTCCGACATCCTGATGGTGCCGTGGGCACTGGGGCAGGACCTCACCTTCGGGCCGGGCGAGGGGCCGCGGCTGACGCCCCCGCTGGTCGATCATGCGCTGGACGCGCTGCAAGGCGTGCCTGAGCGCCTCGAACCGGTCTATGCGACCTGTGAGGCGGTGGCGGCGGCCTTGCCCCCTGAGACGACGTTCCTGGGCTTTGCCGGGTCGCCCTGGACGGTGGCGACGTACATGGTCGCTGGGCAAGGATCGAAGGATCAGGGCGAGACGCGCGGTTTCGCTTATGCCGATCCGGCGGCGTTCGGGGGGATCATCGATGCGATCGTGGCGATGACGATCGAGTATCTCGCGCGACAGATCGAGGCGGGGGTCGAGGCGGTGCAGCTGTTCGACAGCTGGGCGGGGTCGCTGTCGCCGGCGCAGTTCGAACGCTGGGTGATCGCGCCCAATGCGGCGATCGTCGCGGGCCTGCGCGCACGGTGCCCGGAGGCCGTCATCATCGGCTTTCCGAAGGGGGCAGGGGGCAAGCTGCCTGCCTATGCGCGCGAGACCGGGGTCGATGCGATCGGGCTCGACGAGACGGTCGATCCGGTATGGGCGGATGCGGTGCTGCCGAAGGGGCTGCCGGTGCAGGGCAATCTCGATCCGCTGGCGCTGCTCGCCGGCGGCGCGGCCCTGGACGACGGGATCGACCGCGTGCTGGCGGCGTTCCGCGACCGGCCGCATGTGTTCAATCTGGGGCATGGCATCGGCCAGTTCACGCCGATCGCACATGTCGAGCAGCTGGTCGCACGGGTGAGGGGATCGTGATGGCGATGTTGGCGGGCGCGTATCTGTGGATCGTCGCGGCGCATGTGATCTTCGTCATCTTCTGGATGGCGGGTCTGTTCATGCTGCCGCGCTACCTCGTCTATCATCAGGAGGCGCTGGCGGCGGGCCGTGCCGACGAGGCGGCGCTGTGGGTCGAGCGGGAGACCAAGCTGCGGTCGATCATCCTGACGCCGGCGATGATCGCGGTGTGGGTGCTTGGGCTGCTGCTCGCGACGGTGGGCCAGCATTGGGGCGCGGGGTGGCTGCATGCCAAGCTGGTCTTCGTGCTGCTGCTCTCGGGCTATCACGGCTGGGCGGTCGGCTATGCGAAGCGGCTGGCGAAGGGCGTGATGCGTCTCGACGGCCGGACGCTACGCATGCTCAACGAGGTTCCCGCGCTGGTCGCGACGGCGATCGTCGTGCTGGTGTTCGTCAAGCCGTTTTGATAATAGTTGATAACGGCCATCGAGGGAGACCGATATGATCAGCGCGGATCTGGGGCAGCCACTGGAAACGTTCGTCGCCGATCTGGTGAAGACCGGGCGCTACAATTCTAAGAGCGAAGTGCTGCGCGAAGGCGTGCGGCTGATTCAGGATCGCGAGGCCCGGCTGGCCGTGTTGCACGCGGCGATCGATCGCGGGTTGGCAGATGCGGATGCAGGCCGGACGCATCCGGCTGAGGAGGTGTTCGCCGAATTGGAAGCCCGGTATCGGGCCATGCTCCCTGCCGCCGAATGATCGTCCGCTTCACGTCCGAGGCAAGAAGCGACCTTCTTGCCATCGGCGACTATTAAGTCCGCTTGACGAACCCCGTCCCCCCTCTTACCTCCTGACCGCGCGTAGAGCTGCCGTCCGGTGGTTCCGCGTTCCTCTCCCGGCTTTCACGTCGTTGCGGTTCCTTCGCCGACCCAAGCTATCTCCCCCGACTACGCATTCGGATTATTCCATGCATCTCAAAGACTTGAAGAAAAAGACCCCCGCCGAGCTGGTCAGCATGGCCGAAGAGCTGGGGGTCGAGGGCGCCTCGACGCTGCGCAAGCAGGATCTGCTGTTCGCGATCCTGAAGGTGCAGGCCGAGAACGGCGACCAGATCATGGGCCTCGGCACGATCGAGGTCCTGCAGGACGGCTTTGGCTTCCTGCGTTCACCGGAGGCCAATTATCTCGCCGGGCCGGACGACATCTACATCTCGCCCAACCAAGTGCGCAAACACGGCCTCAGGACTGGCGACACCGTCGAGGGCGAGATCCGCGCGCCCAAGGATGGCGAGCGCTATTTCGCGCTGACCAAGCTCACCTCGGTCAACTTCGACGATCCCGAAGCGGTGCGCCATCGCGTCAATTTCGACAACCTCACGCCGCTGTATCCGGAATCGAAGCTGACGCTCGATCCCGCCGACCCGACGCAGAAGGACAAATCGGCGCGCGTCATCGACATCGTCTCACCCCAGGGCAAGGGCCAGCGCACGCTGATCGTCGCGCCGCCGCGCGTCGGCAAGACGGTGATGCTGCAGAACATCGCCAAGGCGATCACCGACAACCATCCCGAGGTGTTCCTGCTCGTCCTCCTCATCGACGAGCGGCCCGAGGAAGTCACCGACATGCAGCGTTCGGTGAAGGGCGAGGTGGTGTCGTCCACCTTCGACGAACCCGCGCAGCGCCACGTCCAGGTCGCCGAGATGGTGATCGAAAAGGCCAAGCGCCTCGTCGAGCACAAGAAGGACGTCGTGATCCTGCTCGACAGCATCACCCGCCTTGGTCGCGCCTACAACACCGTCGTGCCCTCATCGGGCAAGGTGCTGACCGGCGGCGTCGATGCCAATGCGCTGCAGCGCCCCAAGCGCTTCTTCGGTGCGGCGCGTAATATCGAGGAGGGCGGTTCGCTGTCGATCATCGCCACCGCGCTGATCGACACCGGCAGCCGCATGGACGAGGTGATCTTCGAGGAGTTCAAGGGCACCGGCAACTCCGAGATCGTCCTCGATCGCAAGGTCGCCGACAAGCGCGTCTTCCCGGCGCTGGACGTCGGCAAGTCGGGCACCCGCAAGGAGGAGCTGCTGGTCGACAAGGACAAGCTCAGCAAGCAATGGGTCCTGCGCCGCATCCTCATGCAGATGGGGACGATCGACGCGATGGAATTCCTGCTCGACAAGATGAAGAATTCGAAGACCAACGAGGACTTCTTCGACTCGATGAATCAGTAAGGTTTTTTTGCCTTCTACCTACCGTTCGCCCTGAGCTTGTCGAAGGGCAGGTGAGTCTCATCGTACTTCGACAGGCTCAGCACGAACGGGGGGAATTGGTAAACGATCGTCGATCCACAACGCGCGGAAGCCACATGGCTTTCGCGCGTTGCTGCGTTATGGGCTCATCCATCAACCGGGAGTGTGAAACGTGTCCATCATCGCCATGCTGAGCGCTGCCGCCGCCAGCGGGCCGGGGTCTCCGGCCGAAATCTGGCAGCATATCGTCAACGATTTCTCCAACATCGGCACGCCGGCCGCGCTGGCGGCGTTCGTGCAGGTGCTGATGATCGACGTCGTCCTGGCGGGCGACAATGCGATCGTCGTCGGCGCGCTCGCCGCAGGCCTGCCGGTCGACCAGCGCAAGAAGGTCATCCTGATCGGCATCCTCGCCGCGCTGGTGCTGCGCATCGTTTTCGCGCTGACGGTGAGCTGGCTGCTCGGCGTGATCGGGCTGATCTTCGCGGGCGGCATCCTGCTATTGTGGGTGGCGTGGAAGATGTGGCGCGAGCTGCGCGAGAGCCACAATGCCGGATCGCCCGAGGTATCGGGCGACGAGACGTCGGGGTTGAAGCCCGCCAAGAGCTTCGCCGCGGCGGCCTGGGCGGTCGCGGTCGCCGACGTGTCGATGAGCCTCGACAACGTCCTCGCCGTCGCGGGCGCGGCGCGCGACCATCCCGGCATCCTCATCATCGGCCTGTTGCTGTCGGTGGCGCTGATGGGGATCGCGGCGAACCTGATCGCCAAGTACATCGAGCGCTATCGCTGGATCGCCTACATCGGCCTGCTGGTGATCGTCTATGTCGCCGGCAAGATGATCTACGAAGGGGTCGTCGATCCCAACGTCGGGGTGCTCAAGCTGTTCGGATAAGGAAAGGGGGGCCGCGAGTCCCCCTTTTTCGTGCCGGATCAGACCTCCTTCACCGGGGTGGCGACGGTCGTGCTCTTGAGCAGCGCGATGACGTGTTCGCAGCTGGCCTTGGTGGTGTAAGATTCGCCCGACGCCAGCGTCTCGTGATTGCCGCCCTTCAGGCGCCAGCGCCATTGGCCGGCCTGCGGGTAGATTTCGTAGTACATGGCTTTCTCTCCTCGTGCGGACATTGCCGCGACGAGGGAGAGTAGCAGGCCGCCCGTCCGGATGGCGGGGAAGCGCATCCGGCGTGGCGACGATCGGCTCCCTTTCGGAGCCTAACCCAGATGCTCGGCGAAGAAGGCGGCGGTGCGTTCGTCGGCCTGCGTCGCGGCGGCATCCGAGCGGCGCGCGCCGAATTCGGTGGCGAAGCCGTGATCCTCGCCGGGATAGTCGTACAGCGTGACCTTGGGATGATCGTCGAGTCCGGCGTGCATCGCGGTCTGCGCGGTCTTGTCGACGAAATGGTCGTCCTGCGGGATATGGAGCAGGACGGGGTGGGCGATGGCATGGCTTTCGCCGAGCAAACCATCGATGCCGACGCCGTAATAGCCAACCGACGCATCGACGTCGGTGCGCGCGGCGGTCATGAAGGCGAGGCGGCCGCCGAGGCAATAGCCGACGACGCCGACCCGGGCGGCAAGGCCAGTGCCGGCCTGCGCATCGTTGAGCAGCGCGCGGGCGGTGCGGATCGTCGCCTCAATATCGCAGATGCCGGCGTCCTGGTCGAACTTGCCCATCAGGCCGAGCGCCTGCTGCATCTGGTCGGGGACGTCGGGGTCGAGCTGGATCCCCGGCGCGATCGGCCAGAACAGGTCGGGGGCGAGCGCCAGATAGCCGTCGGCGGCGAGTCGGTCGCACTTGCTGCGGATACCGGCGTTCACCCCGAAGATCTCCTGGATGACGACGATCGCGGCACGCGGCGTGCCGGCGGGTTCGGCGACGTAGACGTCGAAACGGCCGCGGCCGTCAAGTGTCTCGATTGGGATCGTCTTGCTCATGGGGTCCTCTCTCGCGCGTCGGGCTGCGCTCGGCTATGCAGGCGGGCTACGGGCTGCTCAAGGGGTGAAACGATGAAGGTGACGGTGAATGTGGACCTGACCCCGGAAGAGGCGCGGCGGGCGATGGGGCTGCCCGACCTGACGCCGCTGCACGACCGCTATGTCGCATCGTTGCTGGAAACGATGAACGGACAGGTGCGGCCCGAAATGCTCGAGAACATGATGAAGAGCTGGGCGCCGATGAACGAGGCGGGCTTTGCGATCTGGCGGCAGATGTTCGAGCAGGCGACGAAGACGGGCAATTAGATGACGACGATCTTCGCGCTGTCGAGTGGCGCGGCACCGGCGGGGATCGGCGTGATCCGGGTGAGCGGGCCGCAGGCGTTCGCCGCGGTGGCGGCGCTGGCCAGCCGCCTGCCGGAACCGCGGACGGCGCGGATACGGGGGTTGCGCGATGGCGCAGGTGCATTGCTCGACCGCGCGCTGGTATTGATCTTTCCGGGCCCTGCGACCGCGACCGGCGAGGATCTGGCCGAGCTGCATTGCCATGGCGGCCGCGCGGTGATCGCGGCGGTACTACGCGCGCTGGGCGAAATGCCGGGGTTGCGGCCGGCGTTGCCGGGGGAATTCACCCGGCGGGCGCTCGGCAACGGACGGATCGATCTGGCGGAGGCCGGCGGGCTCGCCGATTTGCTGTCGGCGGACACCGAGCGCCAGCGCGTCGCGGCGCTCGCCGCGGCGGAAGGGATCGTCAGCCAGCGGGTGCGGGGCTGGCTCGACCGGCTGGCGATGCTGGCGGCGCTGACCGAGGCGCAGCTCGACTTCGCGGATGAGGACGACGTCGGCGACGACGGGCAGGCGATCGCGGCGGTGCTCGCCGGCAAGACTGCGCTGGCGGACGAGTGGCGCGACATCCTCGCCAATCCACCGGTCGAGCGGCTGCGCGACGGCGTCCGCGTCGTCCTGGCCGGGCCACCGAACAGCGGCAAATCGACGCTCGTCAACCTGCTGAGCCAGCGCGACCTGGCGATCGTGTCGTCGATCGCGGGGACGACGCGCGACCGGGTCGAGGCGACGGTGACGCGCGACGGGCTCGTCTATGTGCTAACCGATACCGCGGGACTGACCGAGAGCAACGATCCGATCGAGCGGATCGGCGTGACTCGTGCTGGGGAAGCGATGGCGGGGGCGGACGTCCTGCTGTGGCTTGGCGATACGCGTCCGCCGCGCGACGACGCGCTGTGGCTCCACGCCCGTGCCGACGTGGTGGGGCGTCGCCGGATCGAGGGCACCGACGTCGCCGTTGCGCAGAGCGATCCGGCCAGCATCGAAACCCTCTGGCGGCAGATCGCGCTTCGGGCCGAACGGCTGATGCCGCGTGGCGATGCGCTGGCGTTTCGCGAGAGCGAGCGGGCGGCATGTCGGGAGGCACTGTTTGCGATCGATGATCCTGCCGACGACCCCTTGCTGGTCGCGGAGCAGTTCCGCGTCGCGATCCGTGCGTTGGGAACGATCCTCGGGATCGACGCGACCGAGGCCATGCTCGACACGCTCTTCGGACGCTTCTGCATCGGCAAGTGATGTTCCACGTGGAACAGTTTTGACGATCCTCATCGAGTGGCATAGGCGCATGGCATGTATGACGTGATCGTCGTGGGTGGCGGCCATGCCGGCACGGAGGCCGCCGCTGCCGCCGCCCGGCGCGGTGCGAACACCCTGTTGATAAGCCATGACCGCCGTTACATCGGCGCGATGTCGTGCAACCCGGCGATCGGCGGGCTGGGCAAGGGGCATATCGTCCGCGAGGTCGATGCCTTTGATGGGCTGATCGGACGCGCTGCCGACGCTGCGGCGATCCATTATCGCATGCTCAACCGCAGCAAGGGCGCAGCGGTGCAGGGGCCGCGGGTGCAGGCGGATCGGCGGCGCTATGCGGTGGCGATCCAGCATATGCTTGCGGCCCTGCCGACACTGACGATCGTCGAGGGCGACGTCGATGCGCTGCTGCTCGATGCGGGGCGGGCGATCGGGGTGATGCTCGGCGACGGCAGCGGGATTCCGGGACGCACCGTCGTGCTGGCGACCGGCACCTTCCTGGGCGGGCGGATGTTTCGTGGCGACGAACGCCACGAGGGCGGGCGGATCGGCGAACGGCCGGCGCGCAAGCTCGCCGAACAATTGCGCGCGCTGGGATTGCCGCTCGAGCGGCTGAAAACGGGAACACCGCCGCGGCTCGATGGCCGCACGATCGACTGGGCGCGGCTGGAAGAGCAGCGCTCGGACGCCGATCCATGGACGATGTCGCCGATGACCGCGGAGCGTGAATTACCGCAGGTCGCCTGTGCGATCACCCGGACCAGCGAGGCGACGCATGCGGCGATCCGTGGCGGGCTCGACCGGTCGCCGCTGTTCGGCGGGGCGATCGCGGGGCAGGGTCCACGCTATTGCCCGTCGATCGAGGATAAGGTGCATCGCTTCGGCGATCGCGACGGGCATCAGGTCTTTCTCGAGCCTGAAGGACTCGACGATACGACGGTCTATCCCAACGGCCTGTCGACCTCGTTGCCGGTCGATGTGCAGCAGGCGATGATCCGCAGCATCGCCGGGCTGGAACGCGCGACGATCACCGTGCCGGGCTACGCGGTGGAATATGACTATCTCGATCCGCGCAGCCTCGATGCGACGTTGGCGCTGGCGGCGATCCCCGGCGTCTATTGCGCGGGGCAGCTTAACGGCACGACGGGGTATGAAGAAGCGGCGGGGCAGGGGCTTGTCGCTGGGCTCAATGCGGCGGCGGTCGCGTGCGATCTGCCGCCGTGCGTGCTCGATCGCGCATCGAGCTATACCGGGGTGATGATCGACGATCTGGTGTTGCAGGGCGTGACGGAGCCGTATCGCATGCTGACCGCGCGCGCGGAATATCGCTTGTCGCTACGCGCGGACAATGCCGAGACGCGATTGGGGCCGATCGCCGAGGCTCTGGGATGTCTGGGTAAGGCGCGGCTGGCGCACCAGCACAGCCGACGCGATGAGGGAAATGCCGTCCGCGAGGCGCTGCGAACATCGGTCACAGCATCGCATCTGGCGTCGCTGGGTGCACAAGTCGCACAGGATGGCAGCCGGCGGAGCGGGTATGAGTGGCTGCGGATGCCGAGCGTGACCCTTGCCATGGTCGCGCCGGATGTTGTGGCGCCACCTGCCGTCCTCGACGAAGTGATCGAGGACGCGCGCTATGCCCCCTATCTCGAACGGCAGGCGGAGGAGGTCGCACGGATGCGACGCGAGGAACATGCGCTCCTGCCCGCCGATCTCGATTATGCCGCGGTCCCGGGGCTGTCGAACGAGATGATCGACCGGCTCGGCCGGGCACGTCCGGCGTCGCTCGGCGCGGCGGCGCGAGTGCGGGGCGTGACGCCGGCGGCGGTGTCGGCGATCTATCTCTACTCGCAACGGTGGGCGGCATGAACGAAGACGATGCCAAGGCGGTGATCGTCGAGCGCTTCGGCGCGGCGAAAGCCGATCGCGTCGCGGCCTTTCTGACGCTGGTGGCTCAGGAGAGCGACCGACAGAATTTGATCGCTCCGTCGACGGTCGCGACGATCTGGACCCGCCATGCGCTCGATTCGGCACAGCTATTGTTCCACGTGGAACAACCGGAGTGCGAGTGGCTCGATATCGGCACCGGGGGCGGCTTTCCGGGATTAGTAGTCGCGCTGCTATTCGACGGCCCCGTCACGATGGTCGAACCGCGAAAGAAGCGTGCCGCCTTCCTCCGGCAATGCGTAGACGATCTTGGCGTCGACAATGCTCGCGTGCTGGCCAATAAGGTTGAGGCCGTCGATGGGCAGTTCGCGATTATCTCGGCGCGCGCGGTGGCATCGGTCGAAAAGCTTTTGCAAGCGGCCGAGCATTGCGCCACACCGGACACACGCTGGATCCTGCCGCGCGGGCGGATGGAGCCAGAGCAGTTGACCGCCCTGCGGCGTGACCGCAGCCGAGTGTTTCACGTGGAACATAGTGTAACCGATCCGAACTCGACGATCCTGATCGTCGATCGCCGCAAGGGACGCGTGTGATGACCTGTATCGCAGTCGCCAATCAGAAGGGCGGGGTGGGCAAGACGACGAGCGCGATCAACCTTGCCACCGCGCTGTCGGCAACGGGCAAGAGCGTACTGCTGATCGACCTCGATCCGCAGGGCAATGCCTCGACCGGCCTCGGCGTCGGCAAGGCACAACGCGAACGGTCGAGCTATCACGTCCTCGTCGGCGAGGCGGAGATCACCGACGCGGTCGTCACCACGCGCGTGCCGCGGCTCGATCTGGTGCCGGCGACGCAGGACCTGTCGGGCGCGGAGATCGAGCTGGTCGAATTCGAGCATCGCACCCATCGGCTCGACCGTGCGCTGGCGCGGGCCGTGGATCGCTGGGACATCGTGCTGATCGATTGCCCACCGTCGCTCGGACTGCTGACGATCAACGCGATGGTCGCGGCGGACAAATTGCTCGTGCCGCTGCAATGCGAATTCTTCGCGCTCGAAGGGCTGTCGCAGCTGCTGACCACGGTCGAGCGCATCCGCGAACGCTTCAATCCGGGGCTGGCGATCCTCGGCGTCGCGCTGACGATGTACGACCGGCGCAACCGGCTGACCGATCAGGTCGCCGCCGACGTGCGCGCGGTGCTGGGCCAAGTGGTGTTCGACACGGTGATCCCGCGCAACGTGCGGCTGTCGGAAGCGCCGAGCCATGGCCTGCCCGCGCTGATCTACGACCATCGCTGTTCGGGGTCGGTCGCCTATATCGACCTAGCGCGTGAGATGATCCAGCGCCTGCCACAGGCGGCGGCGGTGGCGGCATGAGCGACAGCGGCAAGCGCGTCCGGCCGGGCGGGCTGGGGCGCGGGCTGAGCGCGCTGCTCGGCGAGATGGCGAGCGAGGCGCCGGTTGCGCCGGGAACCAAGGGCCATGTACCGAGCGGCGTACGGATGCTGCCGGTGAGCGCGCTGTCGCCGCATCCCGACCAGCCGCGCCGGCATTTCGACGACGCCTTGCTCGACGAACTGGCGGCGTCGATCGCCTCGCGCGGGCTGATCCAGCCGATCGTCGTGCGGCCGCATGGCCATGACTATCAGATCGTCGCCGGCGAACGCCGCTGGCGCGCGGCGCAGCGCGCGCGGCTGCACGAGGTGCCGGTCGTCGTCCGCGATTTCGACGATGCGCAGACGCTCGAGATCGCGCTGATCGAGAATATCCAGCGCCAGGATCTCAACGCGATCGAAGAGGCGCAGGCCTATCAACGGCTCGCCGGCGAATATGGCCATACGCAGGAAGCGCTCGCCAAGATCGTCCACAAATCGCGCAGCCATGTCGCCAACCTGTTGCGATTGCTGGAACTTCCCGCCGCGGTACAGAGCCGGGTGACCGACGGATCGCTGTCGATGGGGCATGCCCGCGCGCTGCTCGGTGCACGCGACGTCGAGGCGCTGGCCGAACAGGTCGTCGACCGCGGACTATCGGTGCGCGAGACCGAAAAGCTCGCGAAGGGCGCGAAGCCCGAACGCGGCGGCAGCAACGGTGCGCGCGACCGCGCTACCCCCGCGGCGCACGATCCGGATATTGCGGCGCTCGAACGGCAATTGTCCGATCTGCTCGGCCTGCACGTCCGCGTCGCGCATAGCGACAAGGGGGGCACGCTGACATTGTCCTATTCGACGCTCGACCAGCTCGACATGGTCTGCCAGCGGCTGACCGGCGATACGATCTGACGCTTTTAATTACCACCGTTCGCCCTGAGCCTGTCGAAGGGCCTGAGTCTCACCTGTGCTTCGACAGGCTCAGCACGAACGGGTCGCTCTAACCCCGCCGCTCGACGCCACGCGTCAGCTCGGTCAGTGCATGGTCGGCCAGCACGCTCCCCGCATTGCCGCTCGCCATCACGGCCCGTTCGGCCTGGCGGACGCGCGACAAGGCAGCGGCGAGCATCGCGGCGTTCCAGCGGCGCAGCGCCTGGGCGGTGCTCGCTTCCTCGCGAAAGAAGATGCGGTGGCGTTTGAAGACGGTGTCCTGGCCTGCGCCGGCGTCGATCTCCGCCTTCATCTCGGCGAGCGTCATCAGCCTGCGGGCGAGCAATCGCAGCCAGGGGATGGGGGAGGTGCCCGCTTCGCCCAGCCGCGCGAGTTCGGCGCCGAGCGCGGCGGTATGGCCGCCGACGACCGCCTCTACGACCTGACCCATCTCCGCTTCGCCCAGATCGGCGCCGATCGCGTCGAGCGCTTTATCGTCGAGGTCGTGCGGCCGGTCGGGCGCGGCATCGAGGAACAGCGCCAGCTTCTCGATCTCGCGCGCCAGCACCGCGCGATCGCCGCCGCACGACGCCGCCAGCCGCGCCGCGCTGGTGCCACCCGGGCGCAGGCCATGGTCGCGCGCCATCGTCGCGGCGAGCCGCTCCAGATCGGCGGCGCTGGGTTCGTAGGCGGCGAACGCCATCGCACGACGCGAATCGATCGCGAGCTTGACGATCTTGGCGGTCGATTTGACCGTCGGGGCGAGCGCGACGACCGGATTGCCGGCGTGATCCGCCTCCAGCAGCGCGGTGAACGCCTCGAGGCATTCCTCGCCCGCCGGCGACACGCGGATATGGCGCGCGCCGCCGAACAGCGACAGCGAGGCGGCCTCGTCCGACAGCCGCGCCGGATCGGAGCGCAACGTCGCGCCGTCGAGATCGACGCGCTCCGCCTCCAGCCCCATCGCCTTGGCGAGCACCCCGGCCAGTTCGGCGGTGGCGGATCCGTCGGGGCCATGGAGCAGGTACAGCCGGATATCGGCGGAAGGCCGTTCGAGCGCGGCGCGGATATCGCGCGCGTTCGCCTTCACAGCATCGGCCTCATCGCGCCGGGCGGCGCTGTGCGTAGAGCGCGAGGCGGGAGACGATCTGGTCGGCGACGATGCCGGATAGGCGTTCCAGCGCGGTATTCTCCGCCGCGATCGTCGCATATTCCGACTGGACGACGTCGATCCCCGCATCGGAGCCCGCGGTCGCGTCGATCAGCACGCTGCCGTCGGCGAGGTCGACCAGCTGATAGCGCGCGCGCAACGTGCGCCGCTCGCGGCTGACGCTGTCGTCGCGGCGGACGCCGAGGCCGGCGATCTTGTCGTCGAGCCGGACGTCGAGCCGATATTGCGGCGTGCCGTTCGCGGTCAGCCGATCGCGCAGCGCATTGGTCATCAGCCAGCCCGACTTGCCCTCGATCGGCGCGACCTCGACCCGCGTCAGCGTCGCCGCGACCGTGCCGCCGGCACCGCCGCCATACAGCGGCTTGAGCCCGCAGGCCGCGAGCAGCGCCAGCGGCGCGAGGATCAGCAGCCGCCTCATGCGACGAGGTTCACGAGACGTCCGGGCACGACGATCACCTTTTTCGGGGGCCTGCCCTCCAGGATACGCACGATCTTGTCCGACGCCAGCGCCGCCGCCTCGATCTCCTCGCGCGGCATGTCCTTGGGCAGCGTCAGCGTGTCGCGCAGCTTGCCGTTGACCTGCACCGCGATCGTCACCTCGTCCTCGACGAGCAGCGCGGGATCGACCTCGGGCCAGGCGGCATCGGCGATCAGGCCGTCGAAGCCCTTCGCGGCCCAGGCTTCCTCGGCGACATGCGGGACCATCGGCGCGACGAGCAGCATCAGCGTATAGATCGCATTGCCGCGCGACGGCGACGGCACGGCGCGCTCGATCGCGGTGCACAGTTCGTAGATGCGCGCGACCGCCTTGTTGAAGGCGAGCGCCTCGATATCCTGTTCGATCGCGAGGATCGTCTGGTGCAGCTTGCGGTCGAGCGCGACGTCGCCGCCTTCGCCCGGCGCAATGCCTTCGCCGTCGAACAGCCGCCACAGCCGCTGGACGAAGCGCCACGCACCCTCGATCCCCGATTCGCTCCACGGCAGATCGCGCTCGGGCGGGCTGTCGGACAGCATGAACCAGCGCGTCGCATCGGCGCCGTAGCGGTCGACGATCGGTTCAGGATCGACCGTGTTCTTCTTCGACTTCGACATCTTCTCGACGCGGCCGATCGTCACCGGCTGGCCGGTCGCGGTTTCGATCCCGTCGCTGATGTCATCGGGCGACAGCCAGCGGCCATCCGACGATTTGTACGTCTCGTGCGTCACCATCCCTTGCGTGAACAGCCCGGTGAACGGCTCGGCGATATCGAGCTGCCCCATATGCTTGAGCGCACGCGTCCAGAAGCGCGCGTAGAGCAGGTGGAGGATCGCATGCTCGACGCCGCCGATATACTGGCCGACCGGCAGCCAGCTCTCGGCGACCGCGCGATCGAACGGCCGGTCCTTGGGCTGGCTGGCGAAGCGGATGAAATACCACGACGAATCGGCGAACGTGTCGAGCGTGTCGGTCTCGCGCACCGCCGGCTTGCCGCACGCCGGGCAATCGACGTGCTTCCACGTCGGATGGCGATCGAGCGGATTGCCGGGGATCGCGAAGCTCACGTCCTCGGGCAGCACGACGGGCAGCTGGTCCTTGGGGACGGGGACGACGCCGCAATCCTCGCAATGGACGATCGGGATCGGCGTACCCCAGTAGCGCTGGCGGCTGACACCCCAGTCGCGCAGGCGATAGACGGTCGAGCCCTTGCCCCAGCCGCCGTCCTCGGCACGGGTGATGACCGCGCGCTTGGCGTCCTCGACGTCCATCCCGTCGAGGAAGTGCGAGTTCACCAATGCGCCGGGACCGGTGTACGCCTCGTCGCCGGCAAAGACGGCGTCGGTCTGGTCGCCGTCAGACACGACGCGCTGCACGGCGAGGCCGTATTTGCGCGCGAAGTCGAGGTCGCGCTGGTCGTGCGCGGGCACGCCCATCACCGCGCCGGTGCCGTAGTCCATCAGCACGAAATTCGCGATATAGACGGGCAGCTGCCGCTCCGCATCGAACGGATGCGCGGCGGTGAGGCCGGTGTCGAAGCCGAGCTTTTCCTGCGTCTCCAGCTCGGCCGCGGTGGTGCCGCCCTGTTTGCAGCGCGCGATGAACGCGGCGACCGCGGGATCGCCGGCGAGCGCCTGCGCGATCGGATGATCCGCCGCGACCGCGACGAAGCTGGCGCCGAAGATCGTGTCGGGGCGCGTCGAGAAGACGTCGATCGTCTCGCCATTCGATACCCGGAAGCCGAACGTCAGGCCCTGGCTCTTGCCGATCCAGTTCTCCTGCATCAGCTTGACCTTGTCGGGCCAGTGTTCGAGCTTGCCCAGCCCCTCGATCAGCTCGTCGGCGAAGTCGGTGATCTTGAGGAACCACTGGTTCAGCTTGCGCTTCTCGACCAGCGCGCCCGATCGCCAGCCGCGGCCGTCGATCACCTGTTCGTTGGCGAGCACGGTCATGTCGACCGGGTCCCAGTTGACCGCCGATTCCTTGCGATAGACGAGGCCGCTCGCGACCATGTCGAGGAACAGCGCCTGTTCGTGGCCGTAATAGTCCGGCTCGCACGTCGCGAGTTCGCGCGACCAGTCGAGCGCGAAGCCGAGCCGCTTCAGCTGCGCCTTCATCGTCGCGATATTCTGGCGTGTCCAATTGCCCGGATGCACGCCCTTCTCCATCGCCGCATTCTCGGCCGGCATGCCGAACGCGTCCCAGCCCATCGGGTGGAGCACTTCGTACCCGCGCATCCGGCGGAAGCGCGCGAGCACGTCGCCCATCGTGTAGTTGCGGACATGCCCCATGTGGATGCGCCCCGACGGATAGGGGAACATCTCCAGCACGTAGCTTTGCGGTTTGCCGCTATCGTCGCGCGCGGCAAAGGTCTGGCGGTCGTCCCAGACCCTTTGCCAGGCCGAGTCCGCGGTCAGCGGGTTGAAACGAGTCATTGATCGTGAACTCCGTTCACGGTGCGGTGCCGGCCCACTCCCCCACCCGGCCACCCAATCAGGATACTATGTGGGCGGCCGGGTGGGGGAGTGGGCCGGCACCGCATGCGGGCGTCAGCCCGCGATCGACGCGCGGCGCAGGTCGCGGGCGCGGGTGAGGATCACGTCCTCCAGCTTCTGCGTCGTCGCGGCGGCGACGGGGGCGGAAACCCACTGGCCACCGCGGTTGACCTCGCGCAGCGCCGCGACGCGCACCGCGTCGGCGCGCAGGTCCTGGTCGAGGATCGAGACGGTCACCTTCATCCGCTCGCTCGGCACCTGCGGGTTGACGTACCAGTCGGTGACAATGACGCCGCCGTTGGAATCGGTCTGGACCAGCGGCATGAACGACAAAGTGTCGAGGCTGGCGCGCCACAGATAGGCGTTGACGCCGATCGTCGTCACCTTCGACGCGGCGAGATCGGTCTTGGCTACGGCGTTGCCGCCGCGGCCACCGCAGGCGGCGAGCGGCAGGGCGATGGCGGCGACCATGAGGGCGGTGCGCAACGAGCGGATCATGGGCGTGACTGTCCTGCAAAAATTGGAGCGCCCTTGCTCTATAGATGCGGGGGGTGCCCCGCAAGCGAGGGTTCTGTGCCGCCGGCTGCCATGTAGGCCGCCCACAAACCCACAATATGTGTGCGGATTGCAACAGTCGGACAAAATGATGCATCGGCCAGCGATACTTCCATATTGGCGCGGGCCGGAATCATGGTAGGCGCGTTGCAGCGGGAGTCGAGGGGACTGCTTGTGTTTGCGATGCGTGCCACGGGGCGTGCGATGGCTGGGATGATGGCGGTGGCGCTCGGCGTGACCGGTGTCGTCGTCGCGCCCGCCTTCGGTGCCGCCGAACGCGTGCAGCCCGCCAGGCGACCCGCCGCCACGTCGCGCTTCGCCGGATCGTTCACGCCCGCCGCCGCCGACCCGCGGCTCGCCGCGGCGATCGCGCGCGGTGGCCTGGACGGCGCCGATTTCCGCTTCACCCCGGCCGAGGCGCGTCAGGACAAGCGCGCGGTGACCGTCGCCGTCCGTGCCCGGTCGAGCCGCACGACGCTGGCCGATGCCGGCCGCGCCGCCGCCGCGGTGCAGGCGCCGACCGTCGGCATCCAGCCGATCGCCTACAACCTCGGCGTGTCGCTGGGCTGGAAGCGGTTCGCGGTGTCGGGCGCGATCAACCGCGTCGATCTGGGGCCGATCCCGGGCAGCCGCGAATCGACCGACGTCGCGCTGACCTATCGCGCCGGCCGCGCGAGCAGCCGCGTGCTGGCGGTCGCCGACCGCCCGCTCGAGACGACGGCGACGCCGAAGCTGACGCAGGACATGCCGAGCTATTCGGTCGACGTCAGCAGCTCCTACGCGCTGACCCGCAACCTCGATCTGACCGCCGGCATGCGCTATCGCTCGGACCGCGAGCGGCTGACGCGAGTCGACGACAACCGGCGCGACAGCCAGTCGGTCTACGTGGGCACCGCCTTCCGCTTCTGATCGGCGGCCCGCGACGTTGCGAGGCTCGCGCAAGTGCTCCGCGAAACCCACGGGTGCTCCCGCGAAGGCGGGAGCCCAGGAGCCGCAAATACCAGCAGCGGTTGCTCTGCTGGGCTCTGGGTTCCCGCCTGCGCGGGAACACGGGTTCGCAGCTTTCGACGTTTACCGGGCTATGCCCGTCCACTGACATTCGCGTCCCATGGCGGCGTGTGAAAGAAAAAAGAGTGTTTCGCGCGGAGGCGCGGAGGACGCAGAGGTGTCACGCCTGCCGCGTCAGCGGCGCTCTCCATCAGGCCGTCAAGATGACAGGACCACGCGCGCCCCACGCGCAACACCTCTGCGTCCTCAGCGCCTCCGCGTGAACATCTCTTCTTCTTCAGCAGGTCGGTGCCCCCGCCGAACGTCGATCGGCCCTATGCTGGATGACGGGACACAACCACCAGACCGTCGATCGCCGCCCAACCCTCGAACCCATAGCGCCGTACGCGCAGCCAGCGCGCCGCCGTCATGCCGCCCAGCGCCACGCGTCCCGCATCCAGCCCGTGCGTGATCGCCAGTGCCCGGCGCAGTCCCAGCGCTACGGCGCCCGGATGCGAGCGCGTGGCGAAGACCGGCGACACGAACAGCCACGTCGCGCCTGCGCGGACGCCGCGTATCGCCTCGCGCCGATCGTGCGCCGCATGGGTGAGCGCCCGCCGAACGCCATGCGAGGGCGCCCCCGCCAAATTACCCGCCGCGCTGATTCGCAGCCCGCGCGCGCGGGCCAGCCGCCGGACGCGCAGGAACAGCCGGTGACGCTCCGCGCGGGGCAGGCCGTAATGGCGGAACACCACGCCCGCGCCCGGCGGCAGCGCGCGCAGCGTCGGGAACAGCGCCTTGCCGATCCGTTCGTCGGTCATCAGCCAGGCGTGGCGGCGCGGATCGCAATTGCGGTTCAGATTGGCCACCACGCCGCTATAGCGACGCGCATGACCGCTGCCACTCCCCCGCTCGAGGCCCCTCCGCTTGAGGCCGTCGTCGCCGGCATCGCCCACGCCGCCCGCCTCGCCGGCCGCAAGCCCGCCGACGTGACGCTGATCGCCGTATCGAAGACGCACGAGGCGGCGGCGATCCGTCCGCTGCTCGACGCCGGGCACCGCGTGTTCGGCGAGAATCGCGTCGCCGAGGCGGCGGCGAAATGGCCGGCGCTGCGCGAGGCCTATCCCGGCGTCGCGCTGCACCTGATCGGCCAGCTCCAGTCGAACAAGGCGGACGAGGCGGTCGCGCTGTTCGACGCGATCCACGCGGTCGATCGCCCGTCGCTGGTCGAGGCGCTGGGCAAGGCGATGGCGAAGAGCGGCCGGCGGCCCGATTGCTTCGTGCAGGTCAATATCGGTGCCGAGGAGCAGAAGGGCGGCTGCGCGATCGCCGACCTGTCGGCGTTGCTCGATTCGGCGCGCGGCGCCGGGCTGCCGGTGGTCGGGCTGATGTGCATCCCCCCCGCCGATCTCGAGCCGGCGCCCTATTTCGCCTTGCTCGCCAAGCTGGCGCGCGAGGCGGGGCTCGACAGGCTCAGCATGGGCATGTCGTCCGATTATGCGACCGCGGTGACGCTGGGGGCGACGCACGTCCGCGTCGGCAGCGCGCTGTTCGGCGCGCGCGGGAGTGCCGCGGCGTGAGGTTCGCCGGGCTGCTGTTCGACTTCGACGGCGTGCTGATCGAGAGCGAATATGCCGGCAACCGCCAGATCGCCGAATGGCTGACCGGGGCCGGACATCCGACGACGCCGGCCGATTCGATGGCGAACTTCATGGGGCTGGCGGGCCCCGATTTCCTCGCCGCGATCGAACGCTGGATCGGCGGGCCGGTGCCCGACGGCTTCCACGCCGCACGCGCCGCGGAGGATGCGCGCGCGATGGCGGACGGGATCGACGCGGTCGCGGGCGCCGTCGCCTTCGTCCGCGCGCTGCCCGCCGATCTGCCCAAAGCGGTGGTGTCGTCCAGCCCGACGCAGTGGATTCGCCGCCACCTCGACCATATCGGCCTGGGCGATGCGTTCGGCGACCATATCTATAGCGGGCGCGAACATGTCGCGAAGGGCAAGCCCGCGCCCGATCTCTATTGGCACGGCGCCGCGGCGATCGGCGTCGCGATCGCCGACTGCGCGATCGTCGAGGATTCGCCGGTCGGCGCCACCGGTGCGGTCGCGTCCGGCGGCTATGTCATCGGCCTGTGCGCCGGCACCCATTGCGGCGTCGGCCACGACGCGCGGCTGCGCGCGCTCGGCGTCGATGCGGTGGCGGCGGATTTCGCGGAGGTCGCGCGGCTGGTGGGGGCCTGACCGTCCCGCCATAATCCGTCATCCCCGCGAAGGCGGGGATCCATACTGGCTGATCTTTCGGCTCGATCCGCTGGCGTCATCATTATGGATCCCCGCCTGCGCGGGGATGACGTGAAATACGGCGGCCGTCAGAACTTCGGCCCGGCCACCTGTGCGCGGACCTTCTTCGGCGCGTCCTTGAACAGCGTGACCATCACCGGATTACGCGAATCGCGCAGCGCATAGGCGCGCGCCGACAGGCCCGCCATATTGTCGGTCTGGTCGGGATCGGCGCCCTTGGCGAGCAGCGTCCGCGCGATCGGCTCGTTGCGCGCGTTGACCGCCAGGATCAGCGGCGTCTGCCCCGATCCGTTGGCGAGGTTGGGGTTCGCCTTGTAGCTCAGCAGCAGGTCGACGAGGTCCTCGCGCCCCGCCAGCGCCGCCAGCATCAGCGGCGTGTTGCCCTTGGCATCGCGGATGTTGGGGTCCGCCTTATGCTGCAGCAGATATTGCATGTAGAGGTTGCCCGAATGACCCACCAGGATGTGCAGCGCGCCCTTGCCGGTGGTCACCGCCTTGGTGTTGATGATCGTGCTGCCCGGCGTCTCGATCATCGTGGTGACGACCTTGCCGTCCTCCTTCTCGATCGCGGACAGGAATTTGTAGCTTTCCGACTGCTGCTGCGCGGCTGCGGGGACCGCAGCGGCGGCGAGCGCGAGGGTGAGGAGGAAACGGCGGCGAAGCATCATAGGGTCCCTTGACGAAGGCTTGCGGGGGCGGGGGTAACAGATCACAGCTGGCACGGTCATGAACATTCTGCGTTTCGCCCCGATTGCAGCCATCGCCCTTGCTGCCTGCCACCCCGCCGCGACCGAGGCGCCGCCGCTCGCCGGCGCGAGGATCGGCGGGCCGTTCACGCTGACCAACCAGGACGGGCGCACCGTCACCGACCGCGACTTCGCCGGCCAATATCGCATCATGTATTTCGGCTACACCTATTGCCCCGACGTCTGCCCGACCGACGCGGCGGCGATCGGCAAGGCGCTGGCACAGATCGACAGGAGCGATCCCGAGCTCGGCCGCCGGATCGTGCCGATCTTCGTCACCGTCGATCCCGAGCGCGATACGCCCGCCGTGCTCAAGGCTTTCGTCGCCAATTTCCACCCGCGCATGGTCGGGCTGACCGGCACGCCAGCGCAGATCGCCGCGGTGTCCAAGGCGTTCGCGGTGTTCGCCGGCAAGGGCGAGGCACAGCCCGGCGGCGGCTATCTGATGAACCACAGCCGCACTACCTATCTGATGGACCCCGACGGCAAGCCGCTCGCGCTGCTGCCGTCCGACAAGGACGCGCAGGCGGTGGCCGCCGAGATCGGGCGCTGGGCGAAATGACGAAATACCATGAGTAGATTTTGGGAGTTGCCGATCGAGCAGCTCGACCGCGGTCAGTGGGAGGCACTGTGCGACGGCTGCGGCAAATGCTGCATCCACAAGCTGGAGGACGAGGATACGGGCGAGGTCGTGCCGACCAACGTCGCCTGCCGCCTGCTCGACCGGCGCAGCGGTTTCTGTTCGGACTACAAGCATCGCCGCGCCTATGTCCCCGAATGCGTACGGCTGACCGCGGGCAACGTCCGCGATATCGACTGGCTGCCCTCGACCTGCGCCTATCGCCTGCGCGCCGCGGGGGAGCCGTTGCGCGACTGGCATTATCTCATCAGCGGGGATCGCGAATCGGTGCACACCGCCGGCATCTCGGTGCGCGGCTGGACGGTGAGCGAGGACGATGTCGGCGACCTCGAAAACCATATCGTCGATCGCGAATTGTGAACGAGCCGCCGTTCGAGGTGATCCGCCATCCAACGGCGCGGCGGATCCGGCTGAGCCTCGACCCCGCCAGCGGCCGCGCCCGGCTGGTGGTACCAAAGCGGGCAGCACTGAAACCGGCGCTCGCCTGGGCGGCGGGCAAGGCGGAGTGGATCGCCGAGCAGCGCGCCCGCCTGCCAAGCCCGCGGCCCTATGCGCCCGGCATGGTGCTGACCGTCGCCGACCGGGTGCTGACGATCGACTGGCAACCGGGCAGCCGCCGCCGTGTCGAGCTAGAGGGCGACACGCTGTCGCTGTCGGGACCGCTGGAAACGCTGCCGCGCCGCGTCGAGACGTGGCTCAAGCGGCAGGCGCTCGACCTGCTCGCTACCGAAACCGCCGAATATGCAGCGAAGGCGGGGGTGACCGTCGCCCACGTCGCCATCGGCGATGCCCGCGGCCGCTGGGGCAGCTGTGCGCATGACGGGACGATCCGCTACAGCTGGCGGCTGATCCTCGCCCCCGGCTGGGTGCGGCGCGCGACCGTCGCGCACGAGGTCGCGCATCGCGTCCACATGAACCACGCCCCCGCCTTCCACGCGCTGGTCGAGCGGCTGTACGACGGCGATCCCACCCCGGCGCGCGCATGGCTGCGCGACCATGGCGCGGCGCTTCACTGGGTCGGGCGGTCGTCCTGAAGCGGGCGTTGCAGCGGCTGGCGGACCACCGGCGGCACCGGCCGCGAATCGTCGCGGCCTGACGGTTCGCGGCGATCGTCGCGCGCCGGCGCGTCGCGGCCGGTGACGCGATCGATCAGATCGTCGAGCTGCTGCTGCGGCTGCGCGGTCGGCGCCGCCCGCGGCCCCTCCTCACCCTCCTGCGCCTGTTCGTCAGGCGATTGCTGGGGCAGGGGATTGCCGTCGGCATCGACCATCTGGCCCCCCGTTTCGGCATCGGGCTGGCCGAAATACGTCTCCTCGTCGGGCTCCAGCTGCCATTCGGGCAGCGTCACCTGCGTCTCGAACTGTTCGATCGGGCGGCTCGCGGTGGCGGGCTTCATGAACGCGGCGAACGCCTTGGCGGGCGCGGTGCCGCCGTGCAGCCCGGCGATCGGGCGCGCATCGTCGCGGCCCATCCACACGCCGGTGGTGAGGCCGCTGGAGAAACCCAGGAACCAGCCGTCCTTCAGCGACGTCGTCGTGCCGGTCTTGCCCGCCACCGGCCGGCCGATCTGCGCGGCGCGACCGGTCCCTGTGTTGACCGCGGTCTGCAACAGGTCGGTCATCTGCGCCGCGACATAGGGCGCGACGAGCACGCGGCTGCGATCGACCTCGTGGCGGTAGATTTCCTGCCCGTTCGCGGTGACGCGGGTGATGCCATAGGGGGTCACCGCCACGCCCTTGTTGGCGACGCTGGCGAAGGCGCGGGTCATGTCGATCAGCCGCACGTCGCTGGTGCCGAGCACCATCGCCGGATGCGTGTTGATCGGCGTGGTGATGCCGAAGCGGCGCGCCATGTCGGCGATGGTGGCAAAGCCCACCTCCTGTCCCAGCTTTGCGGCCACCGTGTTGAGCGAATAGGCGAAGGCGGTGCGCAACGTCACCGATCCCGAATTGCGCCGCGAATCGTTGCGCGGGCTCCAGCCGTCGATCGTGACGGGTTCGTCGACGATCGAATCCTCGGGCTTGTGCCCCGCCTCCAGCGCGGCGAGATAGACGAACAGCTTGAACGCCGATCCCGGCTGGCGCTGCGCCTGCGTCGCGCGATTGTAGATCGAGGCGACATAATCCTTGCCGCCGACCATCGCGCGCACCGATCCGTCGCGGTCGAGGCTGACCAGCGCGCCCTGCGCCCCCGCCGGCGCATTCTCGCGCACCGCCACGTCGGCGGCGCGCTGCATCGCGGGATCGAGCGTCGTCCACACCTCCAGCGGTGCGGTCGTCTCGTCGATCAGCGTATCGAGCTGCGGCAGCGCCCAGTCGGTGAAATAGCGCGCCGAATTCTGCTGCTTTTCAGGGGTCAGCCTCAGGTCGTCGACATCGGCGTCATCCGCCTGGCCCTGCGTGATCACCTCGGCGCGGACCATCTGCTTCAGCACCACGCCAGCGCGGCCCTTGGCGGCGTCGACGTCCGCGGTCGGCGAATAGTTGGACGGCGCCTTGACCAGGCCGGCGATCACCGCCGCCTCGGCGATGCTCAGCCGGTCGGCGCCATGACCGAAGAACTTGCGGCTCGCGGCGTCGATGCCATAGGTGCCGCCGCCATAATACATCTTGTTGAGGTACAGTTCGAGGATCTGGTCCTTGGAGAATTTGCGCTCCAGCGCCAGCGCCAGGATCCATTCGCGGAACTTGCGGCCGAACTTCTTCTGGTTGTTGAGGAAGACGTTGCGCGCCAGCTGCTGGGTGATCGTCGATCCGCCCTGGATCCAGCGGCCGCGTTCGTAGCGGACCTGGACCGATCGCGCGATGCCGATCGGATCGACGCCGGGATGGCTGCGGAAGCGGCGATCCTCGACCGCGACGGTGGCGTCGCGCATCACGCCGGGGATCTGCGCATAGGGCAGCCATTCGCCATAGCTCGGACCCAGCGAGGCGATGATGCTGCCGTCGGCGGCATGGACGCGGATCATCTGGCCGTTGGGCGAGGATTTCAGCTCGTCGAAGCTCGGCAGCTGCGAGCGCGCGACATAGACGGCGATGACCAGCGCCCCCAGCGCCAGCACGGCGAGGCCGATCAGGATCTGGAGGGTGACGACGATCCGCCGCCGCCAACGCGAGCGGGGGGCGGGAGCGGAGCGGGGGGTACGCGCACGGGCCATGAAGGACGTTGCAATTACGCGTTAACCCCCCTCCCGACAAGCGGTGTTGCCGTCACCACCCCACGCGCGTCGCCTGCGCGATCAGCCCGATCAGGCCGGGGGGCATCATGGCGATCGCGGCGGCGGCCCCGCGATGCTCGGCGATGCGGCGGACCAGTCCGGCGACCGCCATCGGCCGCGCCAGCTGTCCCGCGAACCGCACCTGCCATGCCGCAGCCGCATCCGGGCCGTCACGCAGGCACGCATCGGCGGCGGCGATGCCGCTGGCGAGCGCGATGCCCATGCCTTCGCCGGCGAGGGAGGGAATGACCCCGGCCTGATCGCCGAGCCGAAACAGCCCGGGCGTGCCGTGCCGCTCGCGCCAGCCATAGGGCACGTTGGCGATCGCATCGATCGGCGTGCCGGCGGAGAGATACGCCAGCCGTTCGCCCAGCCGCGGATGCGCGGCGCCGAGCATCGCGAGCAACGCCGCGGGGCTGCCCGCCTCGTGCAGCCGCGACCGGTGCACCGCCATGCACAGATTGGCGCTGCCATCCTCCTGCAGCGCGATGCCCGCATAGCCGCGGTCGAACAGGTGCAGCTCGATCCGCTCGCCCAGCGCCCGGGTCAGCACCGGCGCCGGGCTTAGCCGGACGCGCAGCCCCAGCGTCGGATCGACCCCGCGCGCTTCGGCGGGCCGGGCGAGGCCGCGCAGGTCGTGCTTGCCGGTGGCGAGGAACAGCGACTCCGCCCCGATCGCTCCGCCGTCGGCGAGCTGCGCGACCTGCCCCTCGACGCTGCGCACGGTGACGCCGGTTTCGATTTCGGCCCCCGCACGCGCGGCGGCGGCACGCAGCAACGTATCCAGCCGATGCCGCGACACGCCGATCGCCGGCCGCGGCAGCGCCGCCTCGCGCACCCGCCCGCCGGCATAGACCACGACGCGGGTCAGCCGCTGCCGGTTGAGGCTGTCGGGATCGACGCCCAGGCTGGCGATCCGGTCGAGCGTCCGCCAGCTGACGAACCCGCCGCACAAGGCATCGCCTTGCGGGTGCCGCTCGACCAGCAGCGGACGCAGGTCGCCCTGCGTCAGCCGGATCGCCGCCGCCGACCCCGCCGGCCCGCCGCCGACGATCAGCGCAGCCGTTCGACGCACAGCCGGAACGGAAAGGCGCGGAACACGCGCGCGTCGCGCACGCCCGCCGCGGCGAGCAGGGGCGGCCATTCCGCCGGCCGATACGATCGCGCGATCGACAGCGTGCCGTCATGGCGGACGATGGGGTGCCAGCGCGCGAGCCTTGCGAGCAATGGAAAGCCGGCATGCGCGACGCCATGACGGTGGAGGTCGTTGACCAGCCAGCCGCGCGCCGCCTCTGCCTCCATGAAGCGCAGGAAGGCGATCAGCTGCGCCCGCGTCATATGATGCGCGACGAGGCTGGAGATGACGACGTCCCAGCCTTGCCCGGCAAGATCCGCATAATCGCCGGTGCGCCATGCGATCGGCAGCCCCGGCGGCGTATGCGCGCGCGCCGCCGCTTCGCTGCGCGGGTTGAGGTCGACGCCGACCAGCTCGGCGGCGATACCCCGCCGCTCCGCCCAGCGCGCGATGCGGCGCAGCATGTCGCCGTCGCCGAACCCGACGTCGAGCAGCCGCAGCGTCTTCGCATCGCCCACCGCGCGGTTCAGGAAGGCCAGCGTCGGCCGTGCCGCGAGCGTCACGGTATTGACCCGCGCCAGATCGGCGACGACCGCGGCATAGACGTCCGGCGGCAGGTCGTCGGCGTCCATCAGCTCTTCGGCCTCGGCCCGCACGGCGAGGCTCATGCCGCGAACCGCAGCGCCAGCCCTTCGGCGGCAAGACCGGGACCGAAGGCGAGCGCGACACCGTCGCGCGCGGCGGGCGGATCGGCGAGCAACCGGGCGAGCACGAACATCAGCGTCGCCGACGACATATTGCCATTGTCGGCGAGCACGCCGCGCGACGGCGCCAACGCACCCTCGGGCAGCGCCAGCGCCGCCTGCACCGCATCGAGGATCGATCGCCCGCCGGCATGCACCGCCCAGAACAGGTCGGCCGCGTCTGCGCCGCCGGTGACGGTGCCGGCGAAACCGGCATCGGCCAGCGCGCCGGCGATCCGCCCCGGCACCGCCCCGTCGAGATGCATCGCGAAGCCGGTGTCGGTGATCGTCCAGCGGATCAGCGCGTCGCTGTCGGGCAACGTCGCCGCGAACGGCTGGCCGAGTTCGATCCCGCCCGCCTCGCCGGTGACCAGCGCGGCGGCGGCGCCGTCGCCGAATTGCAGCATCGCGAGCAGCGGCTCGATCGCGGCGGTTTCCTGCAGGTGCAGCGACGACAGTTCGACGGTGACGACCAGCACGCGCGCCTGCGGTTCCGACCGGACGATATGCCGCGCGCTACGCAACGCCACGACCGCGGCATAACAGCCCATGAAGCCGATCAGCAGCCGCTCGACCGACGGCGCCAGGCCCAATCGCGCGGCGATGATCTGGTCGATCCCCGGCGCGACGAAGCCGGTGCAGCTGGCGACGACCAGATGCGTGATCCCGTTCACGTCGACCTGCCCTGCCAGATCGGCCACCGCGGCGAGCGCCAGCGTCGGCGCCTCCGCGGCATAGACCGCCATCCGTGCCGCCGTGCCGGGCGCGGCGCCGGCGTAGAACCCGCCCGGATCGACCGGGCTCCCGCCGTCGTCCGTCGCCAGCACCGACCAGCGGTGCGCGATGCCGGCACGTGCCGCCATGCGCGCGAACAGCGGCGCGGTACGCGGCTGGACGCGCGTCTGCGCCCAGCCGATGAAGGCCTGATGGACGTCATTGCGGGGCACGGCAGTGCCGACGGCATGAAGGTAGGCGGGCACCATGTTCCTTTGTCACCCGTGACGATGCGGGCGGATAGCAGGAACGCAAGGGCGCGCGACAAGGATGCATGCGCCGACGACTTGGTCACTTGGCGATACTGCTCGCCATATGTCGGAAATTCTTGTCTTTTGTTTATGACGGATGATAGTTTGGACAAAAGACAACGACGCCGGGGGAAGCGACGTGCCACATGAGTCCATCGCCGGTCTGGTCAAGGACCTGACGACGCAGCTCTCCGCGATCGCCGTCGAATTCGGCACGCGGGCCGATCGGCTGGCGGATCATGCCGACGATGCCGGCGCCGACGCGGGCGATACGGACATCGCCGGGGTGGCGCCCGAACCGCGCGAACTCGCCAAGCAACTGCTCGCGCAGCGGCTGGCGCGCTTCGATCATTTCCCCGCCGAACTGTTCCACGAACCCGCCTGGGACATGCTGCTCGCGCTGTTCGTCGCGCACGAGGAACGGCGGACGATGAACGTCAAGACATTGGTCTCGAGCGCGCATGCGCCGGTCACCACCTCGCAACGCTGGATCGATCACTTGCACAAGTTGAAGCTGATCGACCGGGTCATCGACACCGTCGACCGGCGGCGGATGGAAATCTCGCTGAGCGATTCGGGCCATACCGCGGTCGTCGCCTACCTGCGCCGTCTCGGCGCCGCCTGACCTTTGCGATTCGCGCGCTAAGTCCTCGCAACCACGACAAGAATCTATTAGGTCAGCATCGGATAACCAATCCATCCGGCATGCGATCGCACCCGATGCGGGCGGGGATCGACCGCCGCATGCCTTGCAGGGGCCGAACAACAAACCGGCCGAAATGGGTGCAAGGCAACTATCGATCGCCGATTTGGTTCCGTAGTTTTTGTTTAAGCACGCAAGCCGATTTTCGTCTCCGGGCACATACCGGGGCGAAATTTGCGCAGACGACCATTCCTTGATCCACGAACGAACGGACGGACACCGGCAGCGGTAGCGGCTATGTCGCTGATCGGCGCCGCATTCCTGCTGCCCGGCGTGGCGGCGGCGGATACCCGCGCCGGCGCCCGGATCGTCAACGTCGCGACGTTGACTGCGCGCGATGGCGATGGCGAACGGACGCTGCCGTCGAACCCGGTATCGCTGACCGTCGCCGAACGGCTCGACGTCGCGCTGACCCGCACCGACGATGCGGTCCTCGCGGTCGCACCGGGCGGCGTCGCGGTGCCGCTGCTGCTCGTCAACCGCGGCAACGGGCTCGAGGCGTTCGATCTCGTCGCGCTGCCTTCCGACACCAGCGCGCGGGTGCGGCTGATCGCGATCGACCGTGACGGCGACGGCCGCTTCGATGCCGCGATCGACACGCCGCTCGCCGATGGCCGCACCCCCGAACTCGAACCCGGCGCGACGCTGCGGCTGCTCGTCGTGCTCGATCCCGCCGCCGCGGAGGTCACCGCCACGACGCTCACCGCGGTGGCGCGCGCCGCGACCGGCAGCGGGCCGGCGGGCACGATGTTCGCCACCCGCGGCGACGGCGGCAGCGACGCGGTCACCGGCAGCACCGATGCGCGCGCCGAGGTCGTCGTGCCGCTCGGCACGGAGGCGACCGCCGCGCCCGTCCTCGTCAAGTCGCAGAGCGTCCGCGCACCCGATGGCTCCACCAACCCGGTCACCGGGGCGGTCGTCACCTATCGGCTGGAGGCGCGCTTCGCCGCCGCCACCGCCGCCGCGCGCATCGCCGATCCGATTCCCGTCGGCACCGCCTACGTCCCCGGCAGCCTGACGCTCGACGCCGCCGCGCTCAGCGATGCGGGCGGCGACGACGCCGGCGAGGGCGATCCCCGCGGCATCGCGGTCGATCTCGGCGACGTCGCCGCCGCCGCGACGCGCACCGTCACTTTCCAGGTCACCATCCAATGAGGAACCCTGCCATGACCCTTCGCCTGCTGGGCGCCGCCGTCGCGGTCGCCGCCATCGCCGCACCGGCGCTCGCCGCCGGGCCGCTGACCATGACGACGCGGATGATGGTCGAGAAGCGCAGCGCCGCGGCCGACGGGACGACCCGCACGACGCTGGTCCCCGCCGTCCGCGTCGCGCCGGGCGACCGGATCACCGTCGTCCTCGCCTATCGCAACACCGGGCCTGCGCCGATCGGCAACGTCGTGCTCGCCAATCCGGTGCCGCGCAACGTCGCCTATCGCGCCGTCGCGCCCGGAACGCCCGCGCCCGACGTCTCGGTCGACGGCAAGACCTACGGCAGCCTCGCCGATCTTCGCGTCAGGACGCCCGACGGCGCGACGCGGGCGGCGGGCGCCGACGATGTCACCCACGTCCGGTGGCGCCTCTCCAGCCCAATTGCGGCCGGGCAGGGGGGCGAACTCGCGTTCCAGGCCGTCCTCAAATGATCACCCCCCGCACGAACCACAGACAAAACCACAGACAAGGAGCACGACATATGACCGCAACAGGGGCGCGGCGTTGGTTGCTGGCCGGAACGGCCGCGATCGCGTCGATCGGGAGCGCGCAGGCGCAGACCGTCAATCCCAACGCCAACGGCACGCTCGCCGGCACGACGATCACCAACACCGCCACCGCGAGCTACACGGTCAACGGCACCGCAGGCACCGCGACGTCGAACACCGCGACCTTCCTGGTCGATCGCAAGGTCAACCTGACGGTGGTGCCGGTCCAGAACACGGTGCAGGTCAATCTGGGCCAGACCGGCGCGTACACCAGTTTCCAGGTGACCAACGCGACCAACGACTATCAGGATTTCCTGCTGTCGGCGAACCAGACGATCCTGACCGGCATCCTGACCGGCACGGACACCTACGACCTTGCCGACCTCAAGATCTACGTCGATTCGAACGGCAACGGCACCTATGACGCCGGCGTCGACACCGCCGAATTCATCGACGAACTGGCCCCCGACGGCCGCGCGACGGTGTTCGTCGTCGGCAACATCCCGGCATCGCCGATCGGCACGATGGCGCAGGTCGGGTTGCAGGTGCGCACCGCCGCCGGCGGCGGCACGGGTACGCCGGGTGCGGTGCTCGTCGCCTCGGCGGTCAACCTCGACAACCAGACCGACGTGGTGTTCGCCGACGACGACAACGACGGCCTGCTCGGCTACGACGCGCTGCGCAACGGCGCCGGCTGGGCCTATGGCAGCTACGATATCGGCGTCCATGCGGTGAACCTGACCGTCGCCAAGAGCGCCAGCGTGGTCTCCGACGGCGTCAGCGCGCTCAATCCCAAGGCGCTGCCGGGTGCGATCGTGCAATATTGCCTGACCGTCACCAACGGCACGCTGACGACCCCGGCAAGCGGGATCAACCTGACCGACGTCATTCCGGCCAACACCACCTACGTTCCGGGATCGATCACCATCGGCGGCCTCGGCACCAACGGCGTGTGCCTGGTCGGCGGCTTCCCCCAGAACGACGACGGCACGCAGGCGACGGGTCCGTATCGCGGATCGTACGACGCCGGGACCAAGACGGTGACGGCGACGATCCCGACGCTGCTCGGCGGCACCTCGCTCGCCGCCAGCTTCCGCGTGAAGATCAACTAAGCCCCACCCCTCCCGCACAAGGAAACCTCCGATCCCGGCGCGGACCCCCGCGCCGGGAAAGGGACCCTGCATGCCCATCGTCCGGCCCATCCTCCACGCGCTCGCGCTTCTCGCAGGCCTCGGCACCATGCCGCCGGCCGTCGCGCAGACGCATGTCGAGAATGTCGCCACCCTGACCTGGCGGTCGGG
Source organism: Sphingomonas liriopis (assembly GCF_024211255.1). Taxonomy (GTDB): domain Bacteria; phylum Pseudomonadota; class Alphaproteobacteria; order Sphingomonadales; family Sphingomonadaceae; genus Sphingomonas; species Sphingomonas liriopis. The sequence continues at coordinate 109,606 of NZ_JAMLDY010000004.1, forward strand.
GGCGGGCGACCGGACCATCCGTTCCAACACCGTCGCGCTCGACACCGTGCGCGGCAAGCGCCCCACCAGTTTCACCTTCCGCCTGCTGCCCAACGGCTACGTCCCCACGGGCATGAAGTGCGAAGGCACGCCGCCGATGTTCACCCCGGCGCCGATCGACGCCGCGACGCTGGCCGGTTCGCCGCCGCTCGCCGCGGTCGACGTCACCTCGCCGCTCATCATGGTCATCGATGCGGAGGGCAACAACCGCGATCCCCTGGTCCGCGAGACCGTGATGATCGATTTCACCACCGGCACGATCACCGGCAAGCTGCCGCTGCTCGAAACCGGGGCGAACACCGGCGTCTTCGCGGGCGCGGTCCCCGCCGCCAACGACCAGAGCGACCCGGCGCTGTCGCGCTGTTCGCTCAATCTCAAGCGCGGCGACCGGCTGCGGCTGAGCTTCGTCGAGGACCAGTACAGCTACGGCTCGTCCATCGACCTGCTGATCGATCCCGCCGGCTATACGTTCGATTCGCGCACCGGCGCCGTCGTCGACGGTGCGCAGGTGACGCTGCTCGACGAATCGGGCCAGCCCGCGACCGTGTTCGGCGACGACGGCGTCAGCCGCTATCCCGCCACCGTCGTCAGCGGCGCCGCGGTCACCGATGCCTCGGGTCGCCGCTACTCCGGTATGCCGGGCCGCTTCCGCTTCCCGTTCGCACGGCCGGGCCGCTATTCGCTGAAGATCGCGCCGCCCGGCGACTATACCGCGCCGTCGGTGGTCGACCGCGCCGCGCTGGCGGCGTTCCGCGACCCGGCAGGCAGTCCGTATATCATCGCCGATGCCAGCTATGGCGGCTTCCTGACGCTCGCCGACCAGAATCCGGTCTACGTCGACGTGCCGCTCGACCGGCCGGGCAACGGCACGCTGCTGCTGACCAAGACCGCGTCGGTGCGCGAGGCGTCGCCGGGCGACTTCGTCCAGTACCGGCTGCTCGTCCGCAACCGCGATTCGATCCCCGCCACCGGCCTGATCGTGTCCGATTACCTGCCGCAGGGGCTTCGCTACGAACGCGGCTCGACCCGCGGCGGCGGCGAGCCCACCGTCACCAGCGACGGCCGCAACCTCGGCTTCGCGATTCCCACGATCCCGGCGAACGGCACCGCCGACATCCGCTACGTCGTCACCGTCACCCCCGGCGCGCCGACGGGAGAGGCGCTCAACCGCGCGCAGCTATCCGGCACCGGCGGCGTGACGAGCAACCCCGCCGCCGCCTCCGTCCGCCTGCGCCCGCTGCTGTTCACCGACGCGATGACTGTCATCGGCCGCGTGACCGAGGGCGATTGCGGCGATCCCGTCGCCAGGCGCAAGGGGCTTGCCGGCATCCGCCTGCTGCTCGAGGACGGCACCTTCGTCGTCACCGACCGCGACGGCCTGTACCATTTCGAAGGGGTGCGCCCCGGTCGCCACGTCGTCCAGATCGACACCGCCAGCGTCCCCGCCAGCCACGAACCCGTCGCCTGCGACGTCGACACCCGTCAGGGCCGCAGCGCGATCTCTCGCTTCGTCGAGGCGGATGCCAAGATTGGGGGCGGCGTTCTCAAGCGCGTTGATTTCCAGCTCCGCCCGACCGGCAAGACCGCCGCCGCCATCGACGCGCTCCCCGTCACGGTCGCCTCCGATGGCGAGGCGGCGGGCAACCGCAACTGGCTGGCCGGCCAGACCCCGGGCATCGGCTGGCTGTTCCCGCAGGTCGATCACAACCCGCGCTCGCCGGTGCTGCGCGTCGCGATAAAGCACGCGCCCGGCCAACGCGTCGCGCTCACCATCAACGGCCGCGCCACCGATCCGCTCGCCTTCGACGGCACGGACGCGAGCGACGCGGTCGCGGTGTCCAAATGGACCGGCCTGCCGCTCACCATCGGCGACAATCGCCTCGTCGCGCGCATCCTCGCCACGGACGGCAGCGTCGTGCAGACGCTCGACCGTTCGGTCCATTACGCCGGCGCCGCCGTCCGCGCCGTCGTCGACCTGACCAAAAGCCGGCTCAAGGCCGACGGCCTCAACCGCCCGCTGATCGCGGTGCGGGTCACCGATGCCGACGGCCGCCCGGTGCGCGCCGGCACGCTGGTGCCGTTCCGCGTCGACCAGCCCTATCAGGCGGCGATCGAGGCGGCATTGCAACAGGGCCGCCAGCTCGCTGGGCGTGAGGCCGCGGCAACCACCGCGCGCGTCGTCGGCGACGACGGCTATGCCTTCATCGCGCTGCAACCCACGACGCAGGCAGGCGCGGTCCACGCCGTCGTCACGCTGACCGAGGACAAACAGGTCCGCAGCAGCGAGATCCGCGCTTGGCTCGACGCCGCGCAGCAGGACTGGATGGTCGTCGGCTTCGGCGCGGGGACGATCGGCTACGACATGCTCAGCAAGCACCGCAGCGCGCTGCCCCGCGCCGAGCGCAACGCGGTCGTCACCGACGGCCAGCTCGCCTTCTACGCCAAGGGCCGGATCAAGGGTTCGTGGCTGCTGACCATCGCCTACGACAGCGACCGGACCTACGATCCGACGCGGGGCCTGCTCGGCACGATCGATCCCGACCGCTATTACACCGTCTACGGCGACGGCAGCGCGCAGGGCTATGACGCCGCCACCCGCCGCAAGCTGTACCTGCGCCTCGAACGCCGCGAATTCTACGCATTGTTCGGCGATTTCGAGACCGGCTTCACCGACACGCAGCTGACCCGCTACAGCCGCACGCTCAACGGCGTGAAGGCGGCGTACGAGGGCCGCAAGCTGTCGGTGCAGGGCTTCGCGGCGAAGACCGACACGCTGTACGCCCGCGACGAGATTCAGGGCAACGGTTTGTCCGGTCCCTATCGCCTGCGCGCGCGCGGTATCGTGCCCAACAGCGACAAATTGCGCATCGAGGTGCGCGACCGCTTCCGCTCGGAACTGATCGTCTCCTCGACGCAGCTGACCCGTCATATCGATTACGACATCGACGTGAGCCTCGGCACGGTGCGCTTCCGCGAACCGGTGCTGAGCCGCGACGCCAACCTCAACCCCGTCTTCATCGTGGCCGATTACGAGGTCGAGGGCGGCCGCACCGAACGCCTCGCCGCCGCCGCGCGCGCCGCCGCCAAGCTCGGCCGCGTCACGCTGGGCGCCAGTGTCATCCGCGACGAGACCGATGGCAACGCGACGATCGCCGGCGCCGACGTCAAGGCGCGGATCGGCGCCGCCACCGAAGTCCGCGGCGAGATCGCGACGGGCGGTAAGCAGGGCCTGGGCCATGCGATCGCCTTCCTCGCCGAGGCGGAGCATCACGGTGGCGGCATCGATCTGCTCGGCTACGTCCGCCAGCAGGATGCAGGCTTCGGCGTCGGCCAGCAGAACCTCGTCGAGGCCGGCACGCGCAAGTTCGGCCTCGACGGCCGTGCCGCGCTCACCGACCGGCTCAGCATCACCGGCACCGCCTGGTATCAGGACATGCTCGCCAGCCTCGCGACTCGCACCGCGGGCGAGGCGCGGCTCGAATACCGCCGCGCCACCGGCACCGTCTTCGTCGGCGGCCAGTTCGCCTCCGACCGCGGCCTCGACGGCGGCAACCGTGATTCGCGCCTGCTCACCCTTGGCGGCAGCCAGGTGCTGTTCGGCGGCAAGCTCACCCTCGCCGGCCAGACGCAATTCGCCCCCGGCGGCGACAAGGCGTCGATCGACTTCCCCGTCCGCCATCAGCTGACCGCGGCATGGAAGGTGAAGAACGGCATCCGCCTGCTCACCGGCTACGAGATCGCCAGCGGCAAGGACTTCACCGCGCGCACCGCGCAGATCGGCTTCGACGTCGCGCCCTGGACCGGCGCCAAGCTGATGAGCACGCTGAATCAACAGGCGATCGGTGAGAATGGCGGCCGCACCTACGCGCAATACGGCCTCAGCCAGGCATTGCCGCTCGGCAAGCGCTGGTCGGTCGATGCGACGCTCGACGCGACCAGCACGGTGCGCGGGGCGCTGCCGGCGGGCGCGGTCGTCAACGCCTTCCAGCCCGTCGCCTCGGGCGGCGCACTCGGCAACGGCGGCGGCATCGGCGGGACGAGCGGCGGCGATTTCACCGCGGCGACGCTCGGCGCCACCTATCGCGCGCCGCACTGGTCGTGGACCGGGCGCATCGAATATCGCGACGGCCGCAACGACGACCGCTTCGGCATCGTCACCAGCCTGCTGCGCACGCTGGGCGAGGGCAAGACGATCGCATCGAGCCTGCGCGCCTTCCGCGTCCGCACCGCGGCGGGGGCGATGGCGACGCAGGCGAGTGCCGACCTCGCGCTCGCCTGGCGCCCGCTCGACAGCCGCTGGTCGCTGCTCGAACGGCTCGAATTCCGCCACGAGAGCGCGGACGGCGCGTTCGACGACGGCAACGTGCTCGGCGTCCCCGCCTACGGCGCCGGCGATCAGGTGACGAGCCGCGTCGTCAACAACCTCGCGCTCAACTATCGCAGCGGTCCCGAGGGGTTGGGCCACGGTTTCGAAGCCACCGCATACTACGGCGCGAAGTACGTCGCCGGCCGCTATGCCGACGACACCTATGACGGCTTCATCGACGTCGTCGGCTTCGACCTGCGCCAGGATATCGGCCCGCGCTTCGACATCGGCATCACGGGGTCGGTCCAGCATGCGTGGAACCGCGGTGTCTGGTCGTGGAGCGGTGGCCCCTCGGCGGGCGTCTCGCCGGCCAAGAACGTGTGGATCAGCGCGGGCTACAACATCGCCGGCTACCGCGACCGCGATTTCGAGGCGGATCGTTATACCCGTCAGGGGCCCTATGTGACGATGCGACTGAAGTTCGACCAGCGGACGCTGGGCGGCGCGACCCGCGCGCTGTTCGGCCGATGACCGCCGCATCGCCGACGCTCGAATGGCTCGCCCGCCATTATGCCGCGCTCGACGTTACTGTCGCGGAGGCGCTGATCGACGGCGAATCGGCGCAGGCGGTGCGCGAATGCCGGATGGCCGATGCGACCTTCTGGCAGCGCGTCCGCTATCGCTCACGCATGCTCCGCATCCTGCACGCCCCCCGAACCCGAGAGGATTGATCCGCCGATGCTGCACGAGCCCATCATGCCGGCCGCCGCCATCCCGATCGACCAGCGCAGCGGCCGGCGGCACGCCATCGTGCTGCTCGTCGGCCGGGTGCGACATGCCGATGGCGAGGCGGCGTGCCTCGTCCACGACATATCGGCGAACGGATTGATGGCGCGCTTCACCGCCGCGCCGATGGTCGGCGACCGGCTGTGGATCGAGGTGCGCGGCCTGCCGGAGGTCGCGGCGACCGTCCGCTGGGTCGACGGCTTTCGCGGCGGCGTCGAATTCGACACCGGACAGGATATCGCCGGCGTCTTCTGCCTGCGCGACGATCACGGCCACGTCGCGCGCACCCCGCGCTTCACGATGACCGCCAGCGCCAGCCTGCGCATCGCCGACCGCCGCATCGCGGTCGACATCCTCGACATCTCCCCCGGCGGCGCCAAGCTGCGCGGCGATATTCCCCTCGCCGCCGGCCAGGCGGGCAGCATCGTCCTGCCCGAACTGGAAACGCCGATGTTCGGCACGATCTGCTGGCACCGCGAAGACCGCCTCGGATTCCGCTTCGCTACCCCCCTGACGCTCGCCAACCTGTCGCGGGTACTCGGCTGCGGGTGAGGGGGGATCAATCGCCGGTCACCTCCCCCTCGTCGTCGCGCACTTTGGCCGCGAAACGGCGGCGACTGGCATCCTTGATGATCTCCTCCATCTCGAACAACACGGGATAGCCTTCATCGGTCTTGCCATTCTCGCCGTTCGGATCTGCAGCGAACAAGGCCTTGGCGCGCGCGGCGAGGCCGATCAGCGTCGCGTAGCGCTCCTCGCCCAGCTTGGATCGTACGACGGCGAAACCTTCCGTCAGCTGCTGAAAGCAATAATCGATGTCATGTTCCGGAAAATACCCGGTCTTGTCGACGAATGTCGGCGCACCCAAAATCATCGATCCCAGCATATCGTAGATTTCACTTAGAGATCCAGGAATATAGACAGCACGCTTGCCAATCGGCTTAGGGAGCATGTTCATCGGTTCATCTCCGGACGCGTAATAATGTAGGAATATCGGCCACCCAGTTGGCGAGGACGAATGATTACGACATGGCTAGGCCGAAAATCGGTATCAAAAAACCCTCTGATCTGAGCAGTCTTCAGTGTTTTTTCCGTGAGGGTTACGTCGAAGGCGATCTTGTCGACGCGGGCGTCGGGGCGTCGATAGGTCGTTTCATTTTCTGAACTTATATTCTCGCGACGATTGACACGCACAGGACCGCTGCCGCTGGTATCGATGCCAAGATTGCTATATTGTTCGCGCAATCTGGTACGGACTTGCCGATCTATATAATTACCTAGTGCTTCAGAATCCGATAGCCTCGGCTTAACGCGTCCCGCCCTTATGTGTGCTAGTCCCTGCTCATACGCGCTATCCGCCTGTAGCTGAACAAACCGGAAAGTCTCGACTTGAAGAGGTTTCGTGTCGCCCTTGATACGCAAAATCACCGCTGCACGCTGGAAGCGCAAGTCATTGAGAGCGTTACTTCGCCCTATTACCGAGGTGATCGGACCAATGCTGTCGTAATGCTATCTGGGATCGATCGTCTTGATTTCGGCGATCACATTGCGGATGTGGTTGTCCAAAATAGCACCGGCCGCCGCATCTGCCGGGCCGGTAATATCCAGTAGATTGTTTGCAGCTGCCAGGATGGTGCCGCCTGGCGTTCCTCGCAACCCGGGGAAGACATGCTCCAATGTCATCGGATCCTCAAACGCGCGACTGTTGCTTCCGCGGCCAGCCATCGGCGGCTCTCCAACGGGGCCCCTCGACTGGTTCGCGACCGCCGAGCGCGATGTGATTTCGCGGATCACGCGGGTTGCATAAGGAGCTGGTCGGCGTTTGGCATCCGGGGTGAACCTGGTGCCGCGTGCTCCTGCTAGACCGCCCGGTCCAAAAGTGAACCGGCCGTCATCGGGGTCATGCCAGGGATTGAACTTGAGTTCGACGCCGTCGACCGACCGTATCGTCGGCCAATGTCCCGTTCGCAGCCACGTCGTATAGGCGCGTCGTCGTGTCTCCGTCGATATCTCCATGCCACCGCTCCCGTCCGTTGCGGCTGGAACAGATCAGCAACATTTTCCAACAAGACAAGCGAAAACCCGCAATCGCTTGATTGCAGGTGACATATTCGCTCGGGGAAAAGTGGTGCGGCCGAGAAGACTCGAACTTCCACGGGCTTTCGCCCACAACGACCTCAACGTTGCGCGTCTACCAATTCCGCCACGGCCGCACGTGAAGAACGCCGGGCGAAGCCGGCATCTGGCAGGCGCAGGCCCCTAGCAAAGGCTTGTCGGCTCCGCAACGTCCCTTTTCGCATCGATGCGCCTTTTCGCCCGTGCGCCAAGCGGGTACCGCCGCGGCGATGACCCAAGCGCCCCCCGCCACGACGATGCGTGCCGAAACGCGGTGGCTGCTGGCGCTCGCCTGGCCGGTGGTGCTGACCAGCCTCAACTGGACGCTGCTGCAGGTCACCGACGTGATGGTCGTCGGCCTCGTCTCGACCGAGGAGGTCGCCGCATTGGGGGCGAGCCGCGCGCTGGGCTTCGTCGGCATCGTCACCGGGCTCGCCTGGCTGTCGGGGGTGCTGGTGATGGCGTCGCGCGCGGACGGAGCCGGCGACCTGCCGCGCACCGGCGGCGTGCTGCGCGAGGGGTTGCTGCTCGGGGCGCTGCTCGGCTGCGCGATCGGCGGGCTGTTCCTCGCCTGTGCCGAGCCGCTGCTCGCGCTGCTCGGCGTCGCCGCCGACCGAATCGACGCAAGCGCGCGCGTCGTGCGCGCCTTCGCGATCGCCTATCCGTTCCAGCTGGTCAACGTCGCCGCCGCCTTCTTCCTCGAAGGGGTCAGCCGCCCGCGCCGCGTCACGGTCGTCAACCTGTCGGTGCTGCCGGTCAACGCCGTCCTCGCCTGGGCGCTGTCGGCGGGGCATTTCGGCTTGCCGGCGCTGGGCGCGGTCGGCGCGGCGCTGGCGACCAGCATCGCCTCGCTGCTCGGCGCGGTCGGCATGGTGGCGAGCGCGCTGACGCTGCCGCGGGCGCGCGAACGCGGCGTGCGGCGCCGCGATGCCGCAGCCTGGTCGGCGGTGCCGCGCGGCGCGCTGGCCCTGGCGGGGTTCGGCATCGTGCCCGCGATCGCGTCGGGGTTGGAACTCGCCGGCTTTTCGGTGCTGATCGCGCTGTCGACGCAGTTGGGCGATGCCGCGGCGCATGCCTTCCAGATCGTCTTCTCGATGCACAACGTCACCTTCGCGGTGGCGCTCGGCCTCGGTTCGGCGGCGGGAGTGCGCGCCGGCAATGCGGTGGGCGAGGGGCGGCCGCAGGCGGCGGTGCGGCGCACGCTGATCGCGGTGGTGCTTGCCGCCGGCGCGCTGGGGCTGGGCGCGCTGCTGCTGGCGGGCGCCGCGCCTGCGCTCGTCGCGCTGTTCCCGGCGACCGCGGAGGTACACCGCGCCGCGACCGCGATGCTGCCGCGCTGGGCGCCGTTCATCGTCTTCGACGGGATCCAGGTGGTGCTGGTCTATGCGCTGCGCAGCCTCGGCGATCAGGTCGTCGCCGGGGTCAATTCGATCCTCGCCTATTTCGTCGTCACCGGCGGCGCGGGCTGGTGGCTGGTCCACCACGGCGTCGGGCCGATGGCGCTGGTCTGGGCGTCGGGCCTGGGGATGCTGGCCGCCGCGCTGCTCCACGGCGCGCGGTTCGCGCAGGTCAGTTGGCGGCTGCGCCATTCTCCCCGGCGAAGCTGAGCTCCAGCCGCTTCGAATTGGACGGTACGTCGAGCTTGGCCGAATTGAAGTCGATCGACCCGCCGGGGTTGAGCGTGCGCTGCTGCGGCGTGATCGTCCAGCTGTAGACGATGCGGCCCTGCGCATCGCGCAGCTCGGCGCGGATATCGGGGACGCGCTGGCGCTCGCCCGACGGATTGGTCACCTGCCCGCTGACCGCGAACAGCTCCGACCCGTTCTCCAGCTCGCGCCGCTCGATCGGATTGTCCTTCAGCCGCAGCGGCGATTCGTCGGTGCCGACCGGCAGCCCGATCCGCGCGAGCAGCCCCGGCGCGCCCAGGAACAGGATCGCGCCGATCCCGGCGATCATCAGCAGCCCCGCGGCGACCGCGATCACCGTCCAGCGCTTCGACGTGTTGCGGCGCGGGCGGAACGGCGGGCGGTGGGCGAAGGCGTCGTAATCGGGCGCGGCGACCACCGGTTCGGGTGCGACGGACGCGGCGGGGCGCGACGAGGGGATGACCGCAGGTTCGAGGAACGGCGGTGGCGCCGCGTCCGCCTCGTCATCAGCCTCGTCCGTCGGCAGCGCCTGCTGCGGCACGAGCGCGAGCGGCGGCTCTTCTTCGGGGATCGGCGGATCCTGGAACCAGCTGTGCCGGCAATTCGCGCAGCGCACGGTGCGCCCCTCCGCCCCGATCGCGCTGTCGGGCACCAGATAGCGGGTGCGGCATTCGGGGCATTCGAGGATCATGCGCGACGCTTCACGGAACGGGGCGCGGCCCGGTGACCGCGATCCCGGCGATTCTAAGCACGCCAGCCGCCCGCGTGGCAAGCTTGAAGCCGCGCGCCGCCCATGCGAAGGCTGGTCCGCAGGGCGGATGCCGCCCACGGGCACCTCAGACGGAGCGGTTGCGGCCAGGCGCATGGCAAATATCGTGCAGTTCGAAAATGTTGGGCTGCGGTATGGCACGGGCCAGGAAACCCTGTCGGACATCAGCTTCACGCTGGGCAGCGGCGCCTTCTATTTCCTGACCGGGGCGAGCGGCGCGGGCAAGACCTCGCTGCTCAAGCTGCTCTACCTCGCACAGCGCCCCAGCCGCGGCATCATCCGCCTGTTCGGCGAGGATGCGGTGACGATGCCGCGCCGCCGCCTGCCCGGATTCCGCCGCCGTATCGGCGTCGTCTTCCAGGATTTCCGGCTCGTTCCGCACCTGTCCGCCTGGGACAATATCGCGCTCCCCCTGCGGGTCGCCGGCGTGCCCGAAGAGGATATCGAGCAGCCGGTGCGCGAGATGCTCGCCTGGGTCGGCCTCGCCGAACGCGCGCAGGCGCGGCCCGCGACGCTGTCGGGCGGCGAGCAGCAGCGCGTCGCGATCGCGCGCGCGGTAATCGGCCGGCCGGAGGTACTGGTCGCCGACGAGCCGACCGGCAACGTCGATCCCGAGATGGCCGACCGGCTGATCCATCTGTTCGAATCGCTCAACAAGCTCGGCACCACCGTCGTCGTCGCGACGCATGATTTCCAGCTGCTCAACCGCGTGGCCGGCGCGCAGATGATGCGGCTCGACAAGGGCCGGCTGCTCGATCCGACCGGCGCGTTGCGCTACCCGCCGTCGATGAAGGGCCACCCATGAGTGGGGTGTGCGCCATCGGAGGGCCGCCTCGGAACGCGTCGAACCTTCCGCACCACCCTTCTGCCCGCCCCGGCGAAGGCCGGGGTCCAGTTTGGCCGGCCGCCGTACGTCATCCTGGACGTTCCCCCGACTGGACCCCGGCCTGCGCCGGGGTGGCATCGTGGGGGTGGGCATGAGCGGCGCCGACCGGCGCGTGCTCGACGAGGCGGGCGGCTTGCGCGCGATGACCTGGGTCATGGCGATCATGCTGTTCCTGACCTTGCTCGCCGCCGCCCTGGGCCTCGGCACGCGCCAGTCGGCGCAGGCGCTCGAACGCCAGCTCGCCGGCCGGCTGACGGTGCAGCTGGTCGAGGGCAGCCCGGTGGCGCGCGATGCACTGGCGGCGCGGACGCTCACCGTGCTGCGCGCTATGCCCGAGGTGCGCCGTGCGACGCCGGTCAGCCGCGCCGACCTGACCCGCCTGCTCGAACCCTGGCTGGGACGCGCCGATGCCGATGCCGATCTGCCGGTACCAGCGATGATCGACGTCGATCTCGCCACCGGTGCCGATCCGGACCGCGTCGTCGCCGCGGTGCGGCGGGTCAGCGCCGGCGCCCGCGTCGATCGCCATCAGCGCTGGATGTCGCCGGTCAGCGGCTTCCTCGACACGCTGACCTGGCTCGCGCTCGGCCTCGTCGTGCTGATGCTGGTCGCGACCGGCGCGGTGGTGGTGCTGGCGGCGCGCGCCGGGCTGGAGACGCATCGCGCGACGATCGAGGTGATGCACATGCTGGGCAGCACCGACGTGCAGGTCGCGCGGCTGTTCCAGCGACGGATCGCGCTCGATGCGGCGCTCGGCGGGGCGGTGGGCGGGATCGCGGCGCTGGCGGTCCTGGCCTTTCTGGGCACGCGGATCGCGGCCTTGGGATCGGAGCTGCTCGGCGGCATCACGCTGGGCCTCGGCGACTGGGTGCTGCTCATCCTGCTGCCGGTCGGTTTCGTCGTGCTGGCGACGGCGGCGGCGCGGGTGACGGTGGTCGGCGCGTTGAGGAAGGCGCTGTGATCGTCCGCCTGTTCGGCCTCGTCGCGCTCGCCTGGTGCCTCGGCTTCGCCGCGTTCATGCTGCTGCTGCCGCCGCCGCTGGAGGGCAATACCACCGATGCGATCGTCGTGCCGACCGGCGGCGCGGGGCGGATCGACCGCGGCATCGCGCTGTTGCAGCGGCGGCAGGCGCGGCGGATGCTGGTCACCGGCGTCGCGCCGGGGGTGCGGCCGATCGACCTCGCGCAGACCTATCGCACCCCGCCCAGCCTGTTCGCCTGCTGCATCGACCTCGGCGCCGATGCGGTCGACACGCGTTCCAATGCCGAGGAGACCGCGGCCTGGGTGCAGACGCACGGCTATCGCACCGTCCGCCTCGTCACCTCCGACTGGCACGTCCCGCGCGCGCGGATGGAACTGGCCGCGGCGATGGGGCCGGGGGTTCGCGTGCTCGGCGATGGCGTCCCCAGCACGCCGCGGCTCGGCACCTTGGTCAACGAATACAACAAGTTGGTCCTGCGCCGCGTGGCGCTGTGGCTGGGGGTGGGGGTATGAACCGGCTGCGAACGATCGCCTTCTCGGCGCTGTTCTACGGCCTGTCGGTGCCGATCGTGCTGAGCGTGCCGGTGTCGGCGCTGTTCGGCCGCGCGGCGGTGATGCGCCACGCGCACGTCTGGGCACGGATGCACCGCTTCCTCTATCGCCACGTCATGGGCATCCGCGTGGTGGTCGAGGGGCAGGCGCCGGCGGGCGCGGTCTTCTACGCCGCCAAGCATCAGGCGATGTTCGAAACGCTGGAGCTGCAGCTGGTGCTCGGCGGGCCGGCGATGGTCATCAAGCGCGAACTCAGCAAGCTGCCCTTCTGGGGCTGGGCGGCGATGCAATATGGCGGGATCGTCGCCGACCGCGAGGCATCCGCCGGCGCGCTCCGATCGATGATGCGCGCCGCCAAGGCGCTGCGCGTGGAGGGGCGATCGATCCTGATCTACCCGGAGGGCACGCGCGTATCGCCGGGCGAACGGCCGCCGCTGCAATCGGGCTTCGCCGGTCTGTACCGCACGCTCGGCCTGCCGGTGGTGCCGATCGCGCTCGATACCGGCACGGTCTGGCCGAAGCAGGGGGCCAAGCGCCCGGGGCTGGTGACGATCCGCCTTGGCGAACCGATCCCGCCGGGATTGCCGCGCGCCGAGATCGAGGAACGGGTGCATGCCGCGATCAACGTGCTGGATCGCGGATAATCCCCGCACCACCCCCCACCGTTCATGCTGAGCTTGTCGAAGCAGGGTGAGTCCCAATGCCCCTCGACAGTGGATGGGTGAGGGTAGGCAGCCGGATCAATGACTCCGCCCGAAATCGGGCTTCGCATCGTCCTGCCCCTGTTCGATGATCGACCGCCGGATCGCGCGGGTCCGCGTGAACAGGTCGAACAGCTGATCGCCATCGCCCCAGCGGATCGCGCGCTGCAGCATCGTCACATCCTCGGTCAGCCGCTGGAGGATCTCCAGCACCGCCTCGCGGTTGTTGAGGAACACGTCGCGCCACATCACCGGATCGGACGCGGCGATCCGGGTGAAGTCGCGGAAACCGCCCGCGGAGAATTTGATGACCTCGCTCTGCGTCACCTCCTCGAGGTCGCTGGCGGTGCCGACGATCGAATAGGCGATGAGGTGCGGCACATGGCTGGTCACCGCCAGTACCAGGTCGTGGTGCTTCGGCGTCATCACCTCGACCTGCGCGCCGAGCGCTTCCCAGAAGGCGCGCAGCCGCGCGACCGGCGCCTCGCCCGTACCCTCTTCGGGGGTCAGGATGCACCAGCGACCGCGGAACAGCGTCGCGAAGCCTGCCTCCGGCCCGCTATGCTCGGTGCCGGCGACGGGGTGGCCGGGAACGATCGTCGCGTGCGGCAGCACCGCGCGCAATGCCGCGAGCACGCTCTCCTTCGATCCGCCGACGTCGCTGACCACCGCGTCGGCGGGCAGATCGTCGGCGAACTCCGCCGCGACCGCCCCCATCGCGCCGACGGGCACGCACAGCATGACGAGGTCGGCATCGATCACCGCCGCGCCGGCGCTGTCGGCGATGTCGTCGGCCAAATCGATGCGGGTCGCGATGCTGCGTACCTCGGGATCGGCGTCATAGCCGGTGATCCGCACCGTCGGCATGTTGGCCCGAACGCTGCGCGCCACCGACGAGCCGATCAGCCCCAGCCCGATGATCGTGACGCGCGCGAACGGCAGCATCAGCCGGCCTGATCCGTCGCGGTGCGCAGCACGTCCACCACGTCGCGCATCTCCGCCTCGGTGCCGATCGTGATCCGCAACCCGTGCGGCAGGCCCTGTCCGGGCAACCAGCGCGTCGCATAGCCCGCCGCCATCAGCGCCTTGTACGCATCCTCCGCGGTCAGCAGCCCCTCGAACAGCACCAGCACGAAATTGGCCTTGCTCGGCACCGCGCGCAGGCCGGGGAGGGCATCGACCTGTTCGCTGAACCAGCCGCGCCACTGGCGGTTGTGCTCACGGCTGTGCGCGACGAACGCCGCGTCGCCCAGTGCGGCGATCGCCGCCGCCTGCGCGCCGATGCTGAATGCGAAGGGCGCGCGGATGCGGTGCATCGCCGCGATGATCTCCGCCGACGCGTAACCCCAGCCGACGCGTTCGGAGGCGAGGCCGAAGATCTTCGAAAAGGTCCGCGTCACCAGCACATTCGACGCGGTGCGGGCGAGCTCCAGCCCGCCGTCGTCATCCGCCGGGTCGAGATACTCGGTATAGGCCTGGTCGAGCACCAGCAGCACCGATTCCGGCAGCCCGGCGTGCAATCGTGCGATCTCGTCGCGGGTCGAATAGGTCCCGGTCGGATTGTTGGGATTGGCGACGAACACGATCCTGGTCTTCTCGGTCACCGCGGCGAGGATCGCGTCGACGTCGGTCGCATAGTCGCGATCCGCCACCACCACCGGCGTCGCGCCGACCCGCCGCGTCGCGATCTCGTACACCGCAAAGCCATAGCGGACGTGGATGATCTCGTCCCCCGGCCCGGCGAAGGTGCCCGCGGCGAGGTGCAGCACCTCGTCCGATCCGGTGCCGTAGATCAGCCGTTCCGCCTCGACGCCGTAATGTGCCGACAATGCCGCGCGCAGGTCGACCGCGGCGGCATCGGGATAGCGTTCCAGATGCCCGGCCGCCTCGCGATAGGCGGTGCGCGCGGGTTCGGGCGTGCCGAACGGATTCTCGTTCGACGACAGCTTGACGACCTTGCGGCCGTCCTCGCTGGTGGCGCGGCCGGGGACGTAGGGCGCGATGCCCAGGATCCAGGATTTGGGGGCGGGTGCGGTCATGGCAGCGGCCTTAGCGGGCGGCGGCTTGCGTTGACAAGAAGAGCACCGTAGCGAGACCGCGATGACCGGCGACGACCGTTTCGGATGCAACCGCCATGTGACGCTGCCGGGACCGCTCCGCCTCGACGGCGGCATGCTGCTGTCGCCGGTCGAGATCGCCTATGAAACCTATGGCACGCTCGACGCCGACGGCGGCAACGCGATCCTCGTCTGCCACGCGCTGACCGGCGACCAGCATGTCGCCTCCGAACATCCGCGCACCGGCAAGCCCGGCTGGTGGACGCGGCTGATCGGCCCGGGCAAGCCGATCGATCCGGCGCGCGATTTCGTCATCTGTTCGAACGTGATCGGCAGCTGCATGGGATCGTCGGGCCCCGCCAGCGTCAACCCGGCGACCGGCCGGCCATGGGGCATGGCCTTCCCGGTCATCACCATCCGCGACATGGTGCGCGCACAGGGCATGCTGCTCGACCATCTCGGCGTGGCGCGGCTGAAGGCGGTGGTCGGCGGCTCGATGGGCGGCATGCAGGCGCTGAGCTGGGCCGCGACCTTCCCCGAACGCATCGCCGCGGCGGTGGTGATCGCCTCGACCGCGCGCCATTCCGCGCAGAACATCGCCTTTCACGAGGTCGGGCGACAGGCGATCATGGCCGACCCCAAATGGCAGGGCGGCGACTATTACGGCGGCGAACCGCCCGCCGCCGGCCTCGCGGTCGCGCGCATGGCCGCGCACATCACCTATCTGTCCGAAGCGGGCCTCACCGAGAAATTCGGTCGCCGGCTGCAGGCGCGCCCCGGCAAGGAGGACGGCACCAAGAGCTTCGGCTTCGACGCCGATTTCCAGGTCGAAAGCTATCTGCGCCACCAGGGCCTCGCCTTCGTCGACCGGTTCGATGCCAACAGCTACCTCTACATCACCCGCGCGCTCGATTATTTCGACCTCGCCGAAGAGCATGGCGGGCTGCTCGCCAATGCCTTCCGCGATGCACCGACACGCTTCTGCCTCGTCAGCTTCGACACCGACTGGCTGTATCCGACCAGCGAATCGCGTGCCATCGTCCAGGCGCTCAACGCCGCCGGCGCGCCGGTCAGCTTCGTCGAACTGTCGTCGCCCTATGGCCACGACGCCTTCCTGCTCGACGCGCCGGAGATGAACCGAGTGGTCGACGGCTTCCTGAAGGGCGGGCGATGATCGATCTCGACGATGACCGCGACCGGCTCGATGTCGCGCGCATCCACGGCTGGCTGGCGTCGAGTTACTGGTCGCCCGGCATCGCCCGCGACGTGGTCGAGCGCGCGATCCTGGGATCGCATTGCCTCGGCGCGTATCGCGACGGCGAGCAGGTCGGCTTCGCCCGCGCGATCACCGATCACGCGACCTTCGCCTGGATCGCCGACGTGTGGATCGACGAGGCGGCGCGCGGGCAGGGCTTGGGGCGGCGCATGGTCGGCTGGTTCGTCGATCATCCGGCGTTCGCGGGCATCCGCCGCATCGGCCTCGTCACCGCCGACGCGCACGGCGTGTACGAAGCGCTCGGCTTCCACGCTTTGCTGCGTCCCGATCGTTACATGGAGCGGCTGTCGCCGGAGGCCGCGGCGATGCTGCGGGCGGCGCCATGAGCCTGCGTTCCGACCTCGCGGTGATCGCCGGCCATGTCGCGGAAGGAAGCCGCGTGCTCGACGTCGGCTGCGGCGACGGCGCGCTGATGGCGGCGTTGCGCGACGACCGCGGCTGCGACGCGCGCGGGCTGGAGATCGACGCGGGCAACGTCGCCTCCGCGGTCGCGCGCGGGCTGTCGGTGATCCAGGGCGATGCCGACGTCGATCTCGCCGGCTATCCCGATCGCAGCTTCGACTATGCGATCCTCAGCCAGACGCTGCAGACCGCGCGCGCGCCCGATGTCGTGCTCGACCATCTGTTGCGCATCGGCCGGCGCGCCTTCGTCAGCTTCCCCAATTTCGCGCAATGGCGCGTGCGCCTGTCGCTGCTGTGGGGCGGGCGGATGCCGGTGACGCGGCAATTGCCCGAGAGCTGGTTCGACACGCCCAACATCCATCACGTCACGATCGACGATTTCCGCGAGCACCTCAAGGAACGGGGCGTGACCGTGGAGGGCGCGTGGTTCCTGTCGGGCGACCGCCAGCGCAGTTCGGCCGCGGCCAATCTGCTCGCGCAGCACGCCGTCTTCCTGCTGCGCCGGTGACGATGACGACCGCCGCCAGCGCTCACTCGGGAACCAAAGGGGCGAATCGGAGTTTGCCTACTCCAAGTCTGGGAACATCATGACCAAAACCGCTTTGATCGTCGAAGACGAGATTTTCGTTGCCCTGGACCTGGAACGCATTCTGTTGGACGCCGGCTACGCCGTCGCGGCGATCGCCGCCGACAGCGCCAGCGCGCTGGAGGCGGCCCCCGGTTGCGGCTTCGCCTTCGTCGACGTCAACCTGCGCGATGGCGCGACCGGCCCCGGTATCGCCGAGCGGATGGCGCGCGATTACGGCGTCAAGGTCGTCTTCGTCACCGCCAATCCGGCGCAGATCGATTGCGGCAGCGACTGCGCGCTCGGCTATATCCGCAAACCGTTCAGCGAAGCCGCGATCCTCGCCGCCGCCGCGATGGCGAGCGACAGCGGGT
The DNA here is from genome assembly GCF_024211255.1 of Sphingomonas liriopis. Classification (GTDB taxonomy): domain Bacteria; phylum Pseudomonadota; class Alphaproteobacteria; order Sphingomonadales; family Sphingomonadaceae; genus Sphingomonas; species Sphingomonas liriopis. Next base: position 127,061 of record NZ_JAMLDY010000004.1, read on the forward strand.
CGATGCCCGCCAACGACGATATCGTGATGCTCGGATCGACCGGCACCGGCCTCACCGCCTGACGCGCAGGCCGGGCTCGCCGCGTACGACGGCTACACGCGCTCCAGCCAGGAACGTCGCCGCTAGGTCCGGCTGAACGCCGCCACCGGTACGCGCACGATCACCACCAGCCCCTCGGGCCGCCATTCGCGCATCACCGATCCGCCCAGCTGGCGCACCGCCGACAGCTCGATCAACTGGCTGCCGAACCCGTGCGGGCCATCGGGCTCGCGCACCGGCGGCCCGTCCTGCTCGGCCCAGCGCAGCGTCGCATGATCGCCTTCGCGTGCCACGGTGACGTCGACGCTACCGTCGTCGGTCGACAGCGCGCCATATTTGGTCGCGTTGGTGGCGAGCTCATGGAACAGCAGCGCCAGCGGCGTCGCCGAACGGTCGTCGATCGGAATCTCGTCGCCCGCAATCGCGATCGGCTGGCGATCCTCGCGCCGATAGGGTTCGAACAATTCGGCGAGCAGCCCGTGCAGGCTGTCCTGCTTCACCATCGGCCGCGACGCCGGGCTGTGCGGCCGGACGAAATCGTGCGCGCGGCCCAGCGCGGTGATCCGCTGGCGCAAATCGGCGGCGACCGGCGCGAACGCCGGCCGGCTGCGCGCCGCGAACGAGATCAGGCCCGAGATCACCGAGAAGATGTTCTTGATCCGGTGCGACAATTCCTGGCTGATGAGCTCGCGTTCGTGCAACGCCAGTTTCTGTTCGTGAATGTCGGTGCAGGTGCCGAACCAGCGCGTGATCCGCCCCGCCGCATCGCGGATCGGCAGCGCGCGGCCGAGCACCCAGCGATAGGTGCCGTCGAAATGCCGCAGCCGGTATTCGATCTGATAGGGATCGCCGGTGCCGAGCGAATGCCGCCACACGTCCCAGGCGCGCGCCTGATCCTCGGGATGGAAGACGTCGTTCCAGCCTTCGCCGTCGGTCGATCCTTGCGGAGTGCCGGTGAATTCGTACCAGCGCGCGTTGTAATAATCGTGGAATCCGTCGGGCAGCGTCGACCACACCATCTGCGGCATCGTGTCGGCGAGCGTACGGAATCGGTCCTCGCTGTCGGTCAGCTGGCGCCGCGTGTTGCGCTCGGCGGCGCGCCAGGCGGCGGCGTCGCGGCTGTCGCGCAGCCGCGCCATGACGTTGTCGGCCAGCGTCGCCAGCCCCTGCATCTGCAGCGGCGTCAGCCCGTCGCGCGGCACGGTATCGATGACGCACAGCGATCCCAGCGGAATGCCGTCGTCGGAGATCAGCGGCGCGCCGGCGTAGAAGCGGATGTGCAGGTCGCCGGTGACCAGCGCATTGTCGGCGAAGCGCGGATCGCGCGTCGCGTCGGGCACCACCATGATCCCGTCGCCCAGCATCGCATGCGCGCAGAACGACATCTCGCGCGGCGTCTCCGTCTCGGACAGGCCGGTGCGCGCGATGAAGGTCTGGCGCGTCGTCTCGACCAGGCTGACCAGCGCGACCGGTGCCTCGCACAGCGCCGCGGCGAAATCGGTGATCTGCTTCAGCGCGGAACTGTCACGTAGCGATTCGAGGTCGTAGGTCGCCATCGCCGCGGCGCGCGCGGCCTCGTCGACCGTCCAGCCGGGGGCGGTCGGCGCGGCGCAGAGCATCGCGGGATCGAGCGAAGGAGACGTCTGCGTAATCAGAACGGCACGTCGTCGTCGAGATCGTCGGCGAAGCCCCCACCCTGGCCGAAGCCGCCACCGCGATTGCCGCCGCCCGCGGGCGCACCGCCGCGGCTGCCGCCCGAACCGCCGCCGAAATCGTCGCCGCCGCTCCAGTCGCCGCCGCCGCTCCGCCCGCCGCCGGCCCCACCGCCCGCGCCGCCACCCTGGCCACCGTTCGGGCCGTCGAGCATCGTCAGCACGCTGTTGAAACCCTGCAGCACGACCTCGGTCGAATAGCGGTCCTGGCCCTGCTGGTCCTGCCATTTGCGCGTCGTCAACGCGCCCTCGATATAGACCTTCGACCCCTTGCGTAGGAAGCGTTCGGCGACGTTGGCGAGGCCTTCGTTGAAGACCTTGACCGTGTGCCACTCGGTCTTTTCCTTGCGCTCGCCGGACATCTTGTCCTTCCACGATTCGGATGTGGCGATGCGCAGTTCGACGACCTTGCCGCCGTTCTGGAAGCTGCGGCTTTCGGGGTCGCGCCCCAGGTTGCCGACCAGAATGACCTTGTTGACGCTGCCCGCCATGGAATGCCCCGAAAAAGTGAATCTAGAGGCCGGCGAAAACCGCGAGCCAATAGGTGATACCGGCCATGATGTAGGCGGCGGCGAACAAATAGCCAACCATGAACAGCGGCCATTTCCACCCGTTGGTCTCGCGCCGGGTCACCGCGATCGTGCTGATGCATTGCGGCGCGAAGACGAACCACATCAGGAAGGCGAGCGCGGTCGGCAGCGTCCAGCGGCCGCGAATCTGGTCGGTGATCCGGTCGGTGCCGCTGCCGTCGGTATCGTCGATTGCATACACCGTGCCGATCGCCGACACCGCCACCTCGCGCGCCGCCATCGCCGGCAGCAGCGCCAAGGCGATGTCGCGGTTGAAGCCGATCGGCTTGACGACGTACTCGATGCCGTGGCCGATCCGCCCGCCGATCGAATAGTCGACCGGGCTGATGCCACTACCCTCGGGGGGGTTCGGGAAGCTCAGCAGCAGCCACAGTACCACGGTGGTCGCGGCGATGATCGTACCCGCGCGCTTGAGGAAGATGACCGCGCGCTGCCACAGCCCGATCAGCACGTCGCCGATCCGCGGCACCTGATACTTCGGCATCTCCATCATGAAGCCCGACGACGCGCCCTTGGTCACCGTCCGGCGCAGCACCAGCGCGGCGACATAGGCGCCGGCGATGCCGATCACGAGCAGCCCGAACATCACCACCCCCTGCAACCGCACGAACGGCGCAATCTGCGTATTGGGGATCATCGCACCGATGATGAGCGTGTACACCGGCCAGCGCGCGCTGCACGTCATCAGCGGCGCGATCAGGATCGTGGTCAGCCGGTCCTTCTCGTCCTCGATCGTCCGCGTCGCCATGATGCCGGGGACGGCGCAGGCGAAGCTCGACAGCAACGGGATGAACGCGCGCCCCGACAGCCCGACGGTCGCCATCAGCCGGTCCATCAGGAACGCCGCGCGGACCATGTATCCCGACGATTCGAGGATCAGGATGAACAGGAACAGGATCAGGATCTGCGGCAGGAAGACGATCACCGCGCCGACCCCGGCGATCAGCCCGTCGGTGAGCAGCGAACGGAGGAAGCCATCGGGCAGCGCGCCCTTGATCGCATCCTGCAACCAGCCAAACCCTGCGTCGATCGCGTCCGCCGGCACCGCGGCCCAGGTGAACACCGCCTGGAACATCACGAACAGGATGGCGACGAGCAGTACCGGCCCGGCGACCGGATGCAGCGCCACCGAATCGAGCATATGCGCCCAGCGCCGCCCCGCGGTCTCCGACACCGTCGCCGCGGTCGCGATCTGCCGCGCGCGGCGTTGCAGCTGGACGATATCGTCCTGCGTCCCCGCCGACACGTCGGGCGTCCGCCGGCCACCACCGCCGACCGCCTCGCCCAGCGCGGCACGCAACGCGTCGAGCCCGCGCTTCCTCACCGCGACGGTCGGGATCACCGGCACGCCGAGTTCGCGCTCAAGGACGGCGGCATCGAGCGTCAGCCCGTCGCGCTCGGCGAGATCGACCATATTGAGCGCGACGACGACGGGCAGGCCGAGCGCGATCAGCTGCAGCGTGAAGCGCAGATGGTTGTCGAGATTGGCGGCGTCGACCACCACGACCAGCGCGTCGGGCAGCCGTTCGAGGCTGCTCGCGCCGGTGACGACGTCGCGGGTGACGCGCTCGTCGGGGCTGGACGGTTCGAGGCTATAGGCGCCGGGCAGGTCGATCAGCTCGACCGGCCGCCCGTCGTCGAGCACCAGCCGGCCCGAATGGCGTTCCACCGTGACGCCGGGATAATTGCCGACCTTCTGCCGCGCGCCGGTCAGCGCGTTGAACAGCGCGCTCTTGCCGGCATTGGGATTGCCGACCAGCGCGACCAGCGGGGATGCGTGCACCGGTTATTCGGCGGCGACGGCCGGCGCCACATGCACCGCACCAGCGACCGCGCGGCGCAGCGCGACGGTCATCCGGCCGATGCGGCAGGCGATCGGCCCGCTGCCCAGCGACGCGCGGTGCAGCACCTCGACCGCGACGCCCTCGTCGAAGCCCAGTTCGCGCAACCGCCGCGCCTCGGGCACCGCCAGCCGCGCCCAGTCGATACCGGCGACGGTCGCCGGCTGGCGCCGGGGCAGCGAGACGAGGTCCAGAGCGGTCTGTGGGGCGGGCACGACGGTACGCGACATATCCATGATGCGACTGATTATCATTTACGCGCGGACGAGTAAAGCAGGCGGTCGCTCGGTTCGACATTCGGATCGCCTGACGGCGTATCGAAGAAAGAAGGGTATTTCGCGCGGAGGACGCGGAGGTGTTGCGTGCGCGGCGGCGCGTGGTCCTGTCACCGCGACGGTCTGATGGAGCGTGCAAGCGCCGCGGCAGGCACGACATCTCTGCGTCCTCCGCGCCTCCGCGCGAACACAATTCCGGTTCGCAGCAGGCGAGCGCGCGGTCATTTGAGGTCACGCGAAGACGCGAAGACGCAAAGATGTTTGGCTGTCGGCACCGTCACCGCTCGAGCCGCCGATGGTGAAAAGCTGCCGCTTCCCCGATGACCGCCCTCTTCGCGTCTTCGCGTGTTCGCGCGAAAATCGAGAATCACACCACCGGGTAGCGCAGCCGCCCGACGAAGCGCGACAGGCTCGGCCGATGTTCGTAGCGCTTCACGAACCCCGCCTTGGCCTTTTCGAAGCGCATGATCCCGTCGATCCGCCGCGCCAGGAAGGCGCGCGTGTCGGCATGGCCGTCGCTGTCGTCGTCCAGGAACACCGTCACGCTCGCGGCGTAGACGCCGAGCAGGATCGTGCGCTTGGTATAGTGATTGTAGTCGGTGGCGGTATCGCCCGCCATCCGCCACATCAGGTCGACGCTGCGCCAACCGAGCCGCGCCCCTTTGGCGACGTTCTGCGGCAGCGCGAGGATGGTCAGCGCGCGGCGCAGCGATTCGCGGTTCGCCGCCACCGCGTCGAGTCGCGCCTCGACCAGCGCGGTGATCCGCGCACGGATCTTCATCGCCGCCAGCGTCTCGGGCGGCAGCGTCACCGCAAGGCCCGCATCGATCGACGCGAACCAGGCATCGATCATGTCCGCCGCGCCGCCGGGAAAGGCGAGGCGCGCGACGTCGCGGTCGATTCCCTCCGCGTCCGCCGCCATGTCGCGCGCCGCATCGCCCCAGCCGTCGAACGCGGCATTGGCGGCGATGCCGGGCGCCAGCACCGCGCGGATCTCGTCGAGTGTCAGGTCTTCGTTCATGGCCCCATCTCCTGCGCCGACGCGCGCGGTGGCGCAACCTCGCTCCGCCGCACCAGCACCAGCGCGATGGCGACCAACGCGACGCCGATCCAGTCGGCTCCCTGCAGCCGCTCGCCATAGACGACCCAGCCGACCGCGCCCGCGACGATCGGCTGGATCAGCAGCGCGATCCCGACGACCAGGGGCGACAATTGGCCGAGCGCGAAGATCATGCAGCCCTGTCCCACCACCTGGCTGACCAGGGCGAGGCCGAGCAGCGGCGTCCAATGGTGCGGCATCACCCGCTCGCCGAGCAGCAGCGCGAAGGCGAGCAGCGGCAGCGCCGTCGCCACGCTCGACAGCGCCAGCGCGGGCAGCGGCCGCATCGCGCCCCGCGCCCGCGCCATCAGCACGATATAGACGGTGTAGAGGATACCCGCGAGGATACAGAGCAGGTCGCCCGCCAGATGCCGCGGATCGAGTTGGTACGAGCGGCCGAGCAGCAGCCCCGCGCCGATCGCGGCGAGCAGCAGCGCCACGCCCTGCATCCGCGACGGCCAGGCGCGCGCGACGAGGAAGCCGTACAACGGATAGATCAGGATCGCCGAATTGCCGAACAGCGTCGCATTGGCCATCGTCGTGCGGACGATGCCGAGGTGCCAGCTGCCGAGGTCGGCGGCGAAGGCGACGCCGCCGATGGCGAGCATGATCCACAGCCCGCGCGCCATCCGCACCGGCCGCGCGCCCGCGGCGAACGCCAGCGCGGCGAGACAGGGGATGGCGATCGTGATCCGCCAGAACCCCGCCGCCACCGGCCCGACGTCGGCCAGCCGCACGAACCACGGCCCGAACGCCAGCGCGACATTGGCGAGGACCAGTGCGGCAAAAGCGAGACCCGCGGATGCCGTAGCGGCAGGTGCGTCGTTTGCGTCCGCGACAGTTTTTCTTGGGGGCCGGCGCTGGTGCATGCCGCCCTGTAGCGTCCTATCTTGCCGCCGTCAGGCCACTTACGGAGCATCCCATGCCGAGCCTCTTCGATCCGATCCAGCTGGGCGACATTTCCGCCGCCAACCGCATCCTCATGGCGCCGCTCACCCGCGGCCGCTCGACCGACGATCACGTGCCGACCGACATCATGGTCGATTATTACCGCCAGCGCGCCGGCGCCGGCCTCATCATCACCGAAGGCACCGGCGTCAGCCGTCAGGGTCTCGGCTGGCCGAACGCGCCGGGCCTGTGGACCGACGCGCAGGTCGAGGCATGGAAGCCGGTGACCGCCGCGGTGCACGAGGCGGGCGGCAAGATCGTCGCGCAGATCTGGCACATGGGCCGCCTGGCGCGCCCCGACGTGACCGGCGTCACGCCTTTGTCCTCTTCGGCGACGCGCGCGCCCTATCACAAGGAGGACAACCCCTATGCCGAGGCGCAGGCGGCGACGCTCGACGACATCAAGCGCGCGCAGGACGATTACGCCACCGCGGCGACCAACGCGATCCGCGCCGGCTTCGACGGCGTGCAGCTGCACGGCGCCAATGGCTATCTGATCGACCAGTTCCTGCGCGACGGCACCAACCATCGCGACGACGATTACGGCGGCAGTCCGGAAAACCGCATCCGCTTCATGCGCGAAGCGGTCGCGCGGGCGATCGACGCGATCGGCGCGGGCCGCACCGGTATCCGCCTGTCGCCCAACGGCGAGACGCAGGGCGCCGACGACAGCAACCCCGAAAGCGTCTTCGTCCCCGCCGCCGCCGCGCTCGACGCGCTCGGCATCGCCTTCCTCGAACTGCGCGAGCTGACCCCCGAGGGCACGTTCGGCGCCAGCGACGTTCCCAAGCTGTCGCCGCTGATCCGCCAGGCGTTCAAGGGTCCGCTGATCCTCAATCAGGATTACACGCTGGCGGGCGCGCAGGCCGAACTCGAATCGGGCGTCGCGGACGGCATCGCCTTCGGCCGCAAGTTCATCGCCAACCCCGACCTCGTCGACCGCCTCCGCCAGGACGCACCGCTCGCCAAGGACAACCAGGCGACGTGGTATTCCAAGGGACCGGAGGGCTACACCGACTATCCGGCGCTGGAAACCGCGGCGGCGTAACGTAACGGCCGTACGGCCTTATCTCCCTCGTTCTCTCCCCCCGTTCGTGCTGAGCTTGTCGAAGTACGATGAGTCTCACCTGCCCTTCGACAGTGAACAGGTGAAGCATCCCCCGGATGTTTCAGCCGAGCCTGGGAAGGCTCGGCGACCTGTTCACCAGGGCGAACGGGGGCACCTTCCCTCGCGGAAGACCTACCGCCCCATCTCCGGCACCAGCCGCTTGAGGTCCGCCGGCGCCAGCCGCCGCACGTCGAGCGCATCCACCCCCGCGACCAGCACCGGCCCCAACCGCCGCTCGCCGCTGTCGATCAATATCCCCTCCGCGGTCGAGCGCAGCGCCCCCCAGGCGACCTCGCGCACCACGATCCCCGCGCCCTGCCGCCGCATCACCGCGACGCGGCCGGCGCGATCGACCGCCAGCGCGCCGCCGCCGTCGGCACCGACCACCGCGCCCTGCGTATCAAAGCCGGGCAGCGCCGCCTCCGCGGCTTCCGCCGCTTCCTCGGGGCTGGCGATGCGCACCGGCCGCCGCCGCGCCAGCACCCAGCCGAGCGCGGCGAGCAGCAGCACGGCGGCCACGCCGCCGCCGATCGCATATCCCCACATGGCGTCGGTCATTGCCGGGCTCACTGCCCGCCGGCGAGCGCGTCCAGCGTCGGCCGCATGCCCGACAGGTCATAGCCCGCGCCCGCCGCCTGCCGCTCGAGCAACTCGGGGTCGCGCCCCGCCTTCGCTGCGGCCAGCGCCCACAGGTTGCAGCTGCGCGTCCCCGACCGGCAATAGGCGAGCACCGGCCCGTCCGCCGCGGTCAGCGCCGCGGTCATCGCGTCGATCTGCGGGTGCGAGAAGCCGGCATGCGTCACCGGAATCGCGGTATAGAGCAGCCCCGCCGCATCCGCCGCGGCGCGGATCGCCTCGCCCGCGGGCTGGCCCGCTTCCTCGTCGTCGGGGCGGTTGTTGACGATCGCGACGAACCCCGCCGCCTTGATCGCGGGCAGGTCGTCGGGCGTGATCTGGGGAGCGACGCTGACGCGGTCGTTGACGGTGCGGATGTCGGCCATCCGGTCCCGTTACGCGATCAGCCGAGCCGCGTCAGCCTGTTTTGGCGGGTGGCGATCCCTCTATTTCCGTTCGCCCTGGTGGACAGGTGGAACTCAATGTGCTTCGACAAGCTCAGCACGAACGGGAGGCGAAGCTCACCCCGCGTCGCGGATCACCTGCAGGAACGCATCGCCATAGGCCTCCAGCTTGCGCGCGCCGATCCCCGACAGGTGCATCAGCGCCGCGCGGCTGTCCGGGCGCTGCGCCGCCATCTCGCGCAGCACCGAATCGTGGAAGATGACATAGGGCGGCACCCCCGCCTCCTTGGCGAGGTCGCGGCGGCACGTGCGCAGCGCCTCGAACAGCGGATTGTCCGCCGGGTTCGCCGCCACCCCCGCATCGCGCTTGCGCCCACCCCGCGCGCGCTTGGGCGGCAGCACCAGCATCACCCGCGCGTCCTCCTTCAGGATCGGCCGCGCCGCCGGCCCGAACTCCAGCCCGCCATGCGCATTGGTCCTCAGCGCATCGCGCAGCAGCAGCGCCCGCGCCACCGGCTTGACCAGCGCCGCCTCCTCGCCATCGACGATCCCCCAGACCGACAGCGATTCGTGCCCGCGATCGACGCTGCGCTCGGTCGATTGGCCCAGCAGCACCTGCTCGACATAGCCGACGCCGAACAATTGCCCCGTGCGGAACACCGCCGACAGGAACTTGCGCGCCGTCTCGGTCGCATCGACCGCGTCCGGGCTCCCGAGGCAATTGTCGCAATTGCCGCAATCCTCATGGCGGTCCTCGCCGAAATGCTTGAGCAGGATGCGCCGCCGGCATCCCGCGGTCTCGACCAAAGCGCCCAGCGCGGCGAGCCGCGTCCGCTCGCCCGCCTGCCGGTCGGGCTCGACCTCGCCGATCCGCTGGCGTGCGCGCGCGAAGTCCTCCGCGCCCCAGAACAGATGCGCGACCGCCGGATCGCCGTCGCGCCCCGCGCGGCCGGTCTCCTGATAATAAGCCTCGATCGACTTCGGCAGCCCGGCATGCGCGACGAAGCGGACGTCGGGCTTGTCGATCCCCATCCCGAACGCGACCGTCGCACAGATCACCATGTCTTCGGACGCGACGAAATCCGCCTGGTTCTTCTGGCGGATGTGCGGATCGAGCCCCGCGTGATAGGCGCGCGTCGGCCGCCCGCTGCGCCCCAGCGCCTCGGCCAGCTTCTCGGTCGCGGCGCGGGTCTGCGCATAGACGATGCCGGGGCCGGGCGTCGCGGCGATGACGTCGGCGATCTGCTTGGTCGTGTTCGCCTTGGGACTGATCGCATAGCGGATGTTCGGCCGGTCGAACCCCGACACGATCAGCCCGTCCTGCGGGATTCCCAGCTGCTGCAGGATATCGCTGCGGGTATGCGCATCCGCGGTCGCGGTCAGGGCGAGACGCGGCACGTCCGGAAACGCATCCATCAATGGCGCCAGCAACCGGTAGTCGGGGCGGAAATCATGCCCCCATTCGCTGACGCAATGCGCCTCGTCGATCGCGAACAGGCTCAGCGGGGCGCTGGCGAGCAGCTCGCGGAAATGCCCCGTCGAGGCGCGCTCGGGCGCGATATAGAGCAGGTCGAGCTCCCCCGCCCGGAACCGCGCGATCGATTCGGCGCGATTCTGGTCGGCACTGGTCAGCGTCGCGGCACGGATGCCGACCGCCTCGGCGGCGCGCAGCTGGTCGTGCATCAGCGCGATCAGCGGGCTGACGACGACGCACGTCCCCTCCAGCATCACCGAAGGCAATTGATAGCACAGCGACTTGCCCGCGCCGGTCGGCATGACGCCGAGCGTCCGCTCCCCCGCCAGCACGCGCGCGACAACATCCTCCTGCACCCCCCGAAACGCCGGAAAGCCGAAGACACGCGACAAGGTGGGCAGGGGATCGGGGATCATCGTCGTCCATGTAGGGGCGCGGCCCCCCAGCGTCGAGGCGATCGCTATGTTAGCCTTGACACTAATTAGCCGTAATGCTAACAAATGGCATGGACACCGTGTTCGACGCTTTGGCGCATCCGACGCGCCGCCGCATCCTCGAGCTGCTGAAGCGCGGCGGGATGACCGCGGGCGATCTCGCCGCGGCGTTCGACGTGTCGAAGCCGACGATGTCGGGCCATTTCGCCAGACTGCGCGACGCCGGCCTGATCCAGGGCGAAACCCGCGGCACCAGCACGGTCTACACGCTCAACCTCTCCGTGCTGGAAGAGGTGATGATGGGGTTCATGGGCCGGCTGAAGGTCGGCGAAGGGGAAGGTCGGGAATGACCAATCGCGGGTTGAAGCTGGCATCGGTCGGCGTCGTGCTGGGGATGACCATTGTCGCGCTCGTCGCGCTGTACCGGCTGCCGCCCGGTGCGCAGCTGCCGACGCACTGGAACGCCGCGGGCGAGGTCGATCGCCGGATGAGTGCCCCCGGCGCCTTGTTCTTCGGCATCGGCATGTCCGCGCTGCTCAGCCTCGTGCTCGCGGTTGTGCCCGCGCTCGAACCGAACCAGGCGCGGCGCGATGCCGGCGCGCCGGTGTTGCGCGCGGCTTGGGCCGGGCTGCTGGTGCTGATGGTGGCGGTCGAGGGCGCCGTCGTCGCGCCCGCCTTCGGCTGGCACCTGCCGACGTTGCTACCCCTGGCGGGGGCGGGCTTGCTGCTCATCGTCATCGGCAACGTCCTGCCCAAATCGCGCCCCGGCTTCTTTGTCGGCATCCGCACCCCCTGGACGCTGACCGACCCGGAAAACTGGATCGCGACGCATCGCCTCGGCTCGCGCACGATGATGCTCGGCGGTGCGACGATCGTCGCTGCCGCGGTGCTGCCGCTCGGCGCCGGCGTGCGACAGGCGCTCATCATGGCTGCGGTCGTCGTCGCGGCGCTGCCGCCGCTGATCTTCTCGTGGTGGTTCTGGCGGCGGCGCGCCGCGCACCGATAGGATGCAGCCGGATCGGCCGGTCGCGCGTTTGCCCGGCATGAACCCCGATATGAGCCCCGATATGAACGACGTCATCGACAACCGTGCCGCGGCACGCTTCGAACTCACCGAACAGGGCGACACCGCGATCGCCGCTTACACGCGCGAAGGCGACACGATCGTCTTCACGCATACCGAGGTGCCGCCCGCGCTGGAGGGCCACGGCGTCGGCTCGCGGCTGATCGCCGGCGCGCTGGCGCAAGTCCGCGCGGCGGGCCTCAAGGTCGTGCCGGTCTGCGCCTTCGTCGCCGCCTATCTGCGGCGCCACCCCGACGCGGCGGACCTCGCCTGACCTATTCCGCCGCCAGCGCACCCTCGCTCGCGCCCGCGACGTCGTCGTCGTCGCGCTCCTGCGCCTGCCGCGCCCACATTTCGGCGTAGAGCCCGCCCTGCCGCAGCAATTCGGCATGCGTACCACGCTCGGCCACGCGGCCGCCGTCGAGCACGACGATCTGGTCGGCATGGACCACCGTCGACAGGCGGTGCGCGATGACGATCGTCGTGCGCCCGCGTTCGATCGCCTCCAGCGTGTCGAGGATCTCCGCCTCGGTCCGGCTGTCGAGCGCGCTCGTCGCCTCGTCGAGGATCAGGATCGGCGGGTTCTTGAGCAGCGTGCGCGCGATCGCGACGCGCTGCTTCTCGCCGCCCGACAGCTTCAGGCCGCGCTCGCCGACACGGGCGTCATAGCCCTCGGGCTGGCGCTCGATGAAGCCGGCGATCGCCGCGCCCGCCGCCGCCGCCTCGATCTCCGGCCGCCCCGCGCCTTCGCGGCCATAGGCGATATTGTAGCCGATCGTGTCGTTGAACAGCACCGTGTCCTGCGGCACGATACCGATCGCGGCGCGCAGCGACGCCTGCGTGACGTCGCGGATATCCTGTCCGTCGATCGTGATCCGCCCCGCACCGACGTCGTAGAAACGGTACATCAGCCGCGCGAGCGTCGACTTGCCCGCCCCCGACGGCCCGACCACCGCCAGCGTGCTCCCCGCCGGCACGTCAAGGTCGAGCCCGCCGAGAATGTCGCGATCGGGATCGTAGCCGAAGCGCACGTCCTCGAACCGGACATGCCCCGCGCCGATGACGAGCGGCGTCGCGCCCGGCGCATCGGTCACCTCGGCGGGCGTGTCGATCAGCGCGAACATGCTCGCCATGTCGATCACCCCCTGGCGGATCGTGCGATAGACCATGCCGAGCAGGTCCAATGGCCGGAACAGCTGCGCGAGCAGCGTCGAGACGAACACCACGTCGCCCGCCGAGAATCGGCCCTGGCTCCACCCCCAGGCGACATAGGCCATGCCGCCGCCCAGCATCAGGTTGGTGATGAGCGCCTGGCCGACGTTGAGCCAGGCGAGGCTGTTTTCCGACTTGGTCGCCGCCGCGGCATAGGCGGAGATCGCGGCGTCGTAGCGCTTGGCCTCGCGCTCCTCGGCACCGAAATATTTCACCGTCTCGAAATTGAGCAGCGAATCGACCGCATGCGCGACCGCACCGGTGTCGAGGTCGTTCATCTGCGCGCGCAAGGCGTTGCGCCAGTCGGTCACCTTCTGCGTGAAGACGATATAGACGCCGACCATCGCCACCGTCGCCGCGACCAGCGGCCAGCCGAAGCTGTGCCAGAAGATGCCGAGCACGAGGCCCAGTTCGAGCACCGTCGGCGCGATGTTGAACAGCAGGAAATACAGCATCGTGTCGATGCTCTTGGTGCCGCGCTCGACCACCTTGGTGACGGCGCCGGTGCGCCGCTCGAGGTGGAAGCGCAGGCTGAGGCCGTGCAGGTGGCGGAAGACGTTCGCGGCCAGCCGCCGCGTCGCATCCTGTCCGACCCGCTCGAACACCGCGTTGCGCGCATTGTCGAACAGCGTCGTCGAAAAGCGCGACGCCGCATAGCCGATGACCAGCAGGATCACGATCGTCGCGACGCCCCGGTCGCCGACACTCATCCGGTCGACCGCATATTTCAGCGTATAGGCGGCGCCGAACACCTGGACGAGCTTGCTGGCGACAACCAGCGCCATCGCGCCGACGATCCGCGCCTTCAGCCCCGGCTCGCCCGCCGGCCACAGATAGGGCAGGAAACGGCGGAGCGTGGGCAGCAGCGGCTGGTCGGCGCGGGTATGGCCGGTGGGATCGACGGGAGGCATTGCCCCCCATGTAGGCACGCCCGCGCACGCACGGAAGCGGACACGCGGAACATACTGCCACGCTTGGGGATTTTACCGTTCCGAGAGTGAGGCGAAGATGGAACCGTTGTTCTACGTCATGGCGATCATGGGCTGCGCGGACGGCAACGTCCAATGCACCGAAGCGCGCGTCGTCCCCGTGCGCTACCAAAGCATGGCGCAATGCCGCGCCGCGCTCCCGGCGCAGCTCGCGCGCAACACCGACATCGACTATCCGATGCTCGGCGCTGCCTGCCGCACCGCCGGCGCGCAGGTCGCCAGGAACGACGCGAAGCCGCCGAAGCTGTGATCCGGGCACGTTGCCACCGCTAAAATCGGCCGCGCCCCTACTATGCGATCGTCATCCCACCATTCGAGGGGAGTGACCGCAAATACCGTTCGCCCTGAGCCTGTCGAAGGGCCTTGAGACTCAAGGTGCTTCGACAAGCTCAGCACGAACGTAACGGTGGCGGACAAGCGAGGCGCCGCTCCGGTCCGGCCCACACTCATGCTCGCCTCCCGCCCCCAAACAACGGCCCCCCACGCCTCAATCCTCCATCCGAAACGTCAGCGTCATCGTCCGCCACGCCTCCACCGGCACGCTGCCGCGCGTCGCCGCCCGGAACCGCCACGCCTTCAGCGCGCGCTCCTGCGTCGCCTGCCAGAAGGCGTCGCTCGTCGCGGTCACCCGCTCGATCTGCTTCACGCGGCCGTCGGTGCCGACCAGCACGCGCACCGTCACCCGCCCGTCGCGATTGGCGCGCCGCTCGCTCGGCGGATAGATCGGCTGGAAATCGTCGGCATAGCGCGGATCGACGCTCGGCCCGACCAGCGGCAACGGCGGCGGCGGCGCGGGCGACGCCTCGACGACCGGACCGGTGTCGGTGCCCAGCATCGGCCCTGCGATCGGCGGCGTCACGGTCGTCGTCGTGGCGACATCGACATGGCTCGGCACCGGAATCGGCGGGATCGGCGCGAAGATCGTCTCGGTCGGCCGGTTGGGCGTGGGCTCCGCCGGCTTGGCCTCGGGCGGCGTCGGCGGGGGCGGCGGATCGAGCGGGATATTCTCGGTGATGAGCGTATGTTCGGGACTGCCCGGCAGGATCTTCGGCCCGGCGAACATCAGCGCGGCGACCAGCGCGGCGTTGATCGCGACGGCGGCGGTGAGGCCACCGGGGTTGAAACGGGTCGGCTGGGGGTAGCGATCTGCGTACATCATCCGTCTCCTCGTGCTGCGATCGACTCGAACTGGTCTCCTGTCAGAATTGGAATGTTACATTGTAACGTATCAGCGTCAAGCGCCCTTCGCCGAAGCGTCCACGCGTGACCTTTGTGACCTTATCCGGCGGCGGAGAGCCGCGCGACCGCCCGCTCGCGCCCGATCAGCGGCAGCAGCGCCGCCATGTCGGGTCCATGGTCGAGCCCCGTCAGCGCCTGCCGCAACGGCAGGAACAGCGCCTTGCCCTTGCGCCCCGTCGCCGCCTTCAGCGCCCCGGTCAGCGCATGCCAAGGATCCCCCGCCCAATCGATCGTGCCCGCGACCGCCGCCGCCTGCACCAGATAGCCGCGCGTCTCGTCGTCCATCGTCGGCGCGTCGATCGGCCCCTCGATCACCCGCCACCAGTCCGCTGCCTCGGCGACGCGCGCCAGATTGGGCCGCACCGCGTCCCATTCCGCCGCGCCCATGCCTGCCGGCAGGCGATCCGCCACCGCCGCAAACGGCAGCTGATGGACGATCCGCGCATTGACCTGCGCCAGCTCCCCCTCGTCGAACCGCGCCGGCGCCCGCCCGAAGCGCGCGAAGTCGAACGCCGCAATCAACGGTGCCGGATCGACCACCGGCTCGACCGGATCACTGGTTCCGATCCGCGCGAGCAGCACGATCACCGCCTGCGGCTCGATGCCCTCATCGCGGAAATGCGCGACGCCCAGCGACCCCAGCCGCTTCGACAATTTGCCTTCCGTGCCGGTCAGCAGCGCCTCGTGCGCGAAGCGCGGCGGCGCCACGCCCATCGCCTCGAACATCTGCAACTGCAGCGCGGTGTTGGACACATGATCCTCCCCCCGCACGACATGCGTGATGCCAAGATCGGCGTCGTCGATCGCCGACGGCAGCATATACAGCCACGAACCGTCGGCACGGCGAATGACCGGATCGCTCATCGTCTTCGCATCGAACGCCTGCGGCCCGCGGATCAGATCGTCCCACGTGATCGGTGCGTCATGATCCAGCTTGAACCGCCAGTGCGGCCGCACGCCGTCCGCCTCCAGCCTGGCGCGATCCGCGTCGCCCAGCGCCAGCGCCGCACGATCGTAGACCGGCGGCAATCCGCGCCCGAGCAGGATCTTGCGTTTCAGGTCCAGTTCCTGCGCGCTCTCATACGCCGGATAGATGCGCCCCGCCGCGACCAGCGCGTCGAAGCGCGCCTGGTACAGCGCGAACCGCTCCGACTGGCGCACTTCCAAATCCGGCGTCAGCCCAAGCCAGGCGAGATCGGCACGGATGCCGTCGACGAACCGCTCCTCCGATCGCTCGGCATCGGTATCGTCGATCCGCAGCACGAACCGCCCGCCGTGCCTCTGCCCGAACATCCAGTTGTGCAACGCCGCCCGGATGTTGCCGACGTGCAGGCTGCCGGTGGGCGAGGGAGCGAAGCGGGTGATGACGGTCATCCCCGCGGCCTAGTCAGCGTAGGGGTGGCCGACAAGCGTTCAGCGCCGATGCGGCGCGTGGCGCGCCAGCGTCGCGACCAGATCCTGCCGCGCGTCGCTGTCGAGCGCGTGCGCCGGGATCATACGGAACAGCAGGTCGGTCAGGTAGACGAGCGTGACGCGCGTATCGCTCTGCCACGCATGGACGTCGTCCCAGCCGAGCCGTGTGTGCCCCGACGAAGTCTCCCATTCCAGCCCGGCATCGGACCAGCGCGCCGTGACCTGTCGCTGCAACAGGCGGTTCTGGCGGTACAGCCGCCGGGCACGGCGCGGCAGCAACAGCCACGTCAGGCCGATGAGCAGCGCCAGCGCCGCCAGACCGCCGATCACGCCGCTGACGACCGCGATGACCGCCGTCCACGGATACTCGCCGACCGCGAACAGGATGCCGCCGAGCACGCTCGCGGCGACGATCGACAGTGTCGTGATGCGGATCAGGAAGCGCCGCGATCGCAATTGGCGCACGTTGGCGGCGCGCAGGCTGGCGAGGTGGTCGCGCTCGTCGATGTGGAACGTCGCCTGCCCGGCCATCGCCATCCTTGCCTTTGCGCAATCGCGTTTCGCCGACTAAGGCCGCTCGCATCCTGGGGCGGAGGCGTAGCGCATGAAACTGATCACCGGCAATTCCAACCTTCCGCTGGCGAAGGCGATCGCCGCCTATCTGGAAAGCCCGCTCACCGACGCGCTGGTCCGCCGCTTCGCCGACGAGGAGATCTTCGTCGAGATCCAGGAGAACGTCCGCGGCGAGGACGTGTTCGTGATCCAGTCGACCGGCTTTCCCGCCAACGACAACCTCATGGAATTGCTCATCATCATCGATGCGCTCAAGCGCTCGTCGGCGCGGCGCATCACGGCGGTGATCCCGTACATGGGTTATGCGCGGCAGGACCGGAAGCCCGGCCCGCGCACGCCGATCTCGGCGAAACTCGTCGCCAACCTCATCACCGTCGCCGGCGCCGATCGCGTGCTGTCGATCGACCTGCATGCCGGGCAGATCCAGGGCTTCTTTGATATCCCGACCGACAATCTCTACGCCGCACCGGTGATGTCGGCGGACATCGTCGCGCGCTTCAAGGGGCGCAACCTGATGGTCGTCTCGCCCGATGTCGGCGGCGTCGTCCGCGCGCGCCAGCTCGCCAAACGGCTCGACAACGCGCCGCTGGCGATCGTCGACAAGCGCCG
Organism: Sphingomonas liriopis; assembly: GCF_024211255.1. Lineage (GTDB taxonomy): Bacteria > Pseudomonadota > Alphaproteobacteria > Sphingomonadales > Sphingomonadaceae > Sphingomonas > Sphingomonas liriopis. The sequence continues at coordinate 144,698 of NZ_JAMLDY010000004.1, forward strand.
CGAGCGCGCCGGCGAATCGGAGGTGATGAACATCATCGGCGACGTCGAGGGGCGCTTCTGCATCCTGGTCGACGACATCGTCGATTCGGCGGGCACGCTCTGCAACGCCGCCGCGGCGCTGCGCGAAGCGGGGGCGGAGGACGTCGTCGCCTATGTCACGCACGGCGTACTGTCGGGCGGCGCGGTCGCGCGCGTCGAGGGATCGACGTTGCGCGAGCTGGTCATCACCGATTCGATCGGCAACCACGAATCGATCGGGAAAGCGGGCAAGATCCGCCACCTGCCGATCGCGCCGCTGCTCGGCGAGGCGATCAAGCGGATTGCGGACGAGACGAGCGTGTCGTCGCTGTTCGACTGACGGCCGAGCGCAGGCGCGGCCACGCCCGCGCCGATGCGCGTCAGCGCAGCGCTCGACCCGGCCAGCGGGCGCGCCACAAAGCGCGTCCCGACTGACGGCGGCTTTGCCGACGTCCTTTTCCTCACGTCCGATCGTCATTGCGAGCGTAGCAAAGCAATCCAGGGTTGCTGGACAAAGCGTTGGGTTGCTTTGCTAAGGTCGCAGTAGCGCTTTCAGGAAGATGTGCCGTACCATCAGCGACGCCGGCAAAGCCGCCGTCGGACGGGTTCGGCTAACGCCGACCCGCCGGCCGAGCCAGCCATTGCGCGTGCCGCGCATCGGCTCGGACGTAGCCGAGCCTATCGCTGGCTGAGCGCAATGATGTGATCGAACACCGCCGGGTGCAGCGGCTTGGCGAAGGCGCAGCCGTATTTGAACTTGTCGCGCCATGCGACCACCGCCTCGAGTCCCGCGAGGCCCGGGAGCGTCAGCCACACGACCGTTCCCGGCCACAAGGTGAAGCTCGTCTCGGCGCGGAAGCCGGACAGCGACAGGTCGGTCACCTCGATCTCGAAGCGGGTCTGGCCGCGATCGCGCAGATGCGCGCGCATCTTGACCGCCTTGCGCAGCGCGAGACGCGCCTCGTCGCTGGCATCGTCGACATCGAAGGCGATCGGCTCGAATGGCGGCGTGAAGAGCGGCTGTTCCATGGCACGACGAATGCCATGCCATTGGTTACTTTTCTGCCAACGTATCCGCCGCGGCGGGCGCCCGCACGCCGTGCCGGCCGCGCCGCTTCAGTTCGGCCTTCAAATCCTCCGGCCGGGGCGCGACGAGGAAGCCGAAGCTGACGTTGCCCTCGCGCGTCTCGACGACGTGATGCAGCCGGTGCGCCTGGACGATCCGCTTCATATAGGCGGACTTGGGCAGGTAGCGCGTCGGGATCCGCTGATGGACGATGACGTCGTGGAAACCGAAATAGATCGCGCCATAGGCCGCGATGCCCGCACCGATCCACGCGAACCCCGGCCACCAGCCCAATTGCACCCCGCCGAGCAGCAGCACGAACGACGGCACCGCGAAGATGACCGCATAGAGGTCGTTGAGCTCCCAGTTGCCGTGGCGCTTGGTGTGGTGGCTGGCGTGCAGGAACCAGCCCCAGCCATGCATCACCCAGCGGTGCGCCGCATAGGCGAACCCCTCCATGCCTATCACCGTGCCGAGGAACAGGAGGATGCCGAGCAGCCAGGACATGCGGTTTCCGTCTAATGCGAAGCGTTTGCGATAACGATCGGGCCCCGCGTCATATCCGGGGTGGATTCGCCGCGCGGCCTGTGCAAAAGGCCACGTCAATCTCCTCTTTATAGCATAATGCGAGGCAGGCCATGAACATCCACGAATATCAAGCCAAGGAACTGCTCGCCAAGTTCGGCGTCCCCGTTCCCGCCGGCTTCGCCGCACTGAGCGTCGAGGAAGCCGTTGCCGCCACCGAAAAGCTCCCCGGGCCGCTCTACGTCGTCAAGGCGCAGATCCACGCCGGTGGCCGCGGCAAGGGCAAGTTCAAGGAATTGGGCCCCGATGCCAAGGGCGGCGTCCGCCTCGCCAAGACCGCCGACGAGGTCCGCGCCGCGGCAACCGACATGCTCGGCAACACGTTGGTGACGATCCAGACCGGCGATGCGGGCAAGCAGGTCAACCGCCTGTACGTCACCGATGGCGTCGACATCGCCAAGGAATTCTACCTCGCATTGCTCGTCAACCGTGCGACGGGCCGTGTTTCCATGGTCGCCAGCACCGAAGGCGGCATGGACATCGAGACCGTCGCGCACGACACGCCCGAGAAGATCCACAGCATCGACATCGATGCCGCGACCGGGTTCCAGCCGCATCACGGTCGTGCCGTCGCCGCCGCACTCGAACTGACCGGCGACCTCGCCAAGCAGGCCGCCAATGTCGCATCGAAGCTGTACGACGCCTTCCTCGGCACCGATGCCGAGCAGATCGAGATCAACCCGCTCGCCGTCACCGACGATGGCAAGCTGATGGTCCTCGACGCCAAGGTCGCCTTCGACGGCAACGCGATGTTCCGTCACAAGGACCTGATGGAATTGCGCGACACCACCGAAGAGGACGCGATGGAGCTGGAGGCGTCGAAGTACGACCTCGCCTACATCAAGCTCGACGGCGACATCGGCTGCATGGTCAACGGCGCCGGCCTCGCGATGGCGACGATGGACATCATCAAGCTCAATGGCATGTTCCCGGCCAACTTCCTCGACGTCGGCGGCGGCGCCAACAAGGAAAAGGTGACCGCGGCGTTCAAGATCATCCTCGCCGATCCTGCGGTGAAGGGCATCCTGGTCAACATCTTCGGCGGCATCATGAAGTGCGACATCATCGCCGAGGGCATCGTTGCCGCGGCGAAGGAAGTGAACCTGTCGGTGCCGCTGGTCGTCCGCCTCGAAGGCACCAACGTGCAGGCCGGCAAGGACATCCTGGCCAATTCGGGCCTCGCGATCGTGCCCGCGAACGACCTGGGCGATGCGGCGAAGAAGATCGTCGCCGAGGTGAAGAAGGCGGCGTGACGCTTCGTTCCTCCCTCGCGTCAGCGGGGGAGGGGACGTTCGCGCAGCGCATGGTGGAGGGGCGTTTTCCGCGAGCTACGGCGTGCGCCGCTTGCCTCCCCCTCTGTCGCCTTCGGCGCCACCTCCCCCTTTCGGGGGACGTTGGGACCGAAAAAATCCTCGGGCCCGGGCATCATGTCCGGGCCCGATTCGTTTGGCATAGCGTGCATGCCGTTACGGCAAACGGCGGTTCGCATACTCGCCTTGCGAAAACGACGGAAAACAGCCATGTGACCCGCCGATACGATGCCGGAAACAGGCATCGGAGGCGCAATCGGAAGGAAGCTGATGAAGGTGCTGGTGCCGGTCAAGCGCGTGCTTGATTACAACGTGAAGCCCCGCGTGAAGGCGGACGGGACGGGCGTCGATCTGGCGAACGTCAAGATGAGCATGAACCCGTTCGACGAGATCGCGGTCGAAGAAGCCATCCGCCTCAAGGACCCTGCGCGTGGTGGGGGCGTCACCGAGATCGTCGTCGTCTCGATCGGCGAACCCAAAGCACAGGAAACGCTGCGCACCGCGCTGGCGATGGGTGCCGACCGCGCGATCCTCGTGACGTCGGACACCAAGGTCGAGCCGCTGGGCGTCGCCAAGATCCTCGCCAAGATCGTCGAGGAGGAACAGCCGCAGCTGGTGATCCTCGGCAAGCAGGCGATCGACGACGACAACAACCAGACCGGCCAGATGCTCGCCGGCCTGCTCGGCTGGGGCCAGGGGACGTTCGCGTCGAAGGTCGAGCTGACCGAGGGCAACGTCACCGTGACGCGCGAAGTCGATGGCGGGCTCGAGACCGACTCGTTCACGCTGCCGGCGATCGTCACCACCGACCTGCGGCTCAACGAACCGCGCTATGCCTCGCTGCCCAACATCATGAAGGCCAAGTCGAAGCCCTTGGCGCAGAAGACGGCGGCGGATTACGGCGTCGACGTGACGCCGCGCCTGACGACGCTCAAGGTCGTCGAGCCCGCCAAGCGCACGGCGGGCATCAAGGTCGCGGATGTCGATGAACTGGTGACGAAGCTCAAGGCGATGGGAGTGGCGAAGTGAAGACGCTCGTCTGGGTCGAACATGACGGTACGGCCGTCAAGGATGCCACGCTCGCCGCGGTGACCGCCGCGTCGCAGCTGGGCGAGGTACATCTGCTGGTCGCCGGCGAGGGCGTCGATGGCGTCGCAGCTGCGGCCGCGAAAATTGCCGGCGTGGGCAAGGTCCATGTCGCCGACGATGCGGCCTATGCCCATGCGCTCGCCGAGAATATCGCGCCGCTGGTCGTCGATCTGATGGGGCATCACGATGCCTTCGTCGCGCCGTCGACCACCACCGGCAAGAACGTCGCGCCGCGCGTCGCCGCATTGCTCGACGTCATGCAGATCAGCGACATCATGTCGGTCGAGTCGGAGGATACCTTCACCCGCCCGATCTACGCCGGCAATGCGATCGCGACGGTGCAGACGTCGGATGCCAAGAAGGTCATCACCGTGCGCGGCACCGCCTTCGACAAGGCGGCGACCGAAGGCGGATCGGGTACGATCGAGGCGGTGGCGTCGCAGGGCGACACCGGCGTCTCCACATTCGTCAACGCAGAGATCGCGGCGAATACGCGGCCCGAGCTGACGAGTGCGAAGATCATCGTGTCGGGCGGCCGCGCGCTGCAGAATGGCGAGAACTTCCATGCGATCATCGAGCCGCTCGCCGACAAGCTCGGCGCCGGGGTCGGGGCGAGCCGCGCGGCGGTGGATGCGGGCTATGTCCCCAACGACTATCAGGTCGGCCAGACCGGCAAGATCGTCGCACCGGAAGTCTATATCGCGGTCGGCATCTCGGGCGCGATCCAGCATCTTGCCGGCATGAAGGACAGCAAGGTCATCGTCGCGATCAACAAGGACGAGGACGCGCCGATCTTCCAGGTCGCGGACATCGGCCTGGTCGGCGACCTGTTCAAGGTCGTGCCCGAACTGACCGAGAAGCTCTGACGCCGGAAGGCGGGCAGCCGGGGCTGCCCGCCGGTGACGCCGAAGCGCCAGCGAGGCGACATCCGTCGGCACGGCCAGCGCCGCTACAGCGGCGACTGACGACGCGGGATTTACTCCCGCGTCGTGGCCACGGGCACACCGACGGCAACCCGCCGCAACCCATCGCGCGGCACGAGCATCACGGGCTCCTTCAGCCCCCACACCAGCCCTATCCGCCGCAAGGCCAGCAGCGTCCACCAGCCCGGATCGGCCTGTCCCGGTTCGACGCCCAGCCGCGCCGATTCGGGCCAGGCATGGTGGTTGCCGTGCCACGCCTCCCCGAATGTCACCAGCGCGGCCGCGGGCAGGTCATGCCCCTGCACGGCGACGCCATCGACGCTCCAGCCTTGTGGTCCGCGCCGGTGGGTGATGTGGCCGACCAGCCAATGCCCGGTGACGCCGACCGCCACCCGCACCGGCACGCCCCACACCAGCCAGGGCAGACCGCCCGCCCACAGGAACAACGGTGCCCAGGGCAGCTGCTGCGCCATCCAAGTCCGCTCCAGCAGGCGCAGCACGACGTCGTCGCGCAATGCGGGCTCGGGGGCGAATCGCGGCGGGCGGGCCAGGTCGAGCCGGCAATGCATCTGCCACCATGCATCGCGTAGCAGCGGCGCGCGATGCGCGTGCAGGTCGTGGCAGGCCGCCTGTCGCTGCGCCCAGTCGCGCATGTCATGGAGCCGCACCATGCCGAGCGGCCCCGCCATGCCGACCAGCGTACCCAGATAGGCCAGCACGCGCGCGAACCAGCGCGGCGCTTCCAGGCTGCGGTGGATCAGCAGCCGGTGCAGCCCGATCGAATGACCGAGGCACAGCGTGATCGCCGATGCTCCCGGCCACAACAGGATCGCGCCGGGCGTCACGTACAATGGCGCCAGCACCAGCGCCGAGCCGGTCATGCCGATCGAGGCGGCGGGGCTGGTGACCAGCGAAAAGCGTGGCCAGTTCGTGTTCTACGCGCTGGTGCCGGAAAGCCTCGCCAACACGTTCAACGGCTTCGTGCAGGAGGTGTGCCCGGTGTCGCGGCCGCTGAAGCGCGAGAGCGCGACGCTGGCGGAGAAGGCGAAGGGTCAATAACCGCTGTCATCTACGGTTCGACGATCTACGCAAAAAGGCGGCCCGATCCCAGCAAGATCGAGCCGCCAGTCTACGCCTAGGGAGCTACCTGGCGTGTTCGTGGAACCGGGAAACTAGAGCGCGTTGCCCGTCGCCGGGGCGGTCGCATTGTCGTCGACCGCGGCGGCGCCGTTGTCGATGGCAAGGCCGTTGTCGACCGCGAAGGCGTCGCTGTTGCCGAGGCTGGCGTCACCCTCTTCGTTGAGCGTCAGCGTGTCGGTGGCGGCGGCGTTGTTGCCGGCGTCGGTCTTGGGACCGCATGCGGCGAGGCTCAGCGCCGCGATGCCGAGCGCTGCAGCCAGGGTCAAAGTCTTCATCTAGTCCTCCGTGTTGAAAGCGTGTCGGTGTGCCCGCGCAGGCCGGCACCGATCAGGGAAAAGAAGGCGCGGCTCGCCGGCGCCTCGGCGACGTCCCATTCGGGATGCCATTGCACGCCGAGCACGTCGGCGCCGCAGGGGCGGGCCGACACCGCCTCGATCAGGCCGTCGTCGGCGGCGATCGCCTCGATCGTCAGGCCCGACCCCAGCCGGTCGATGCCCTGCTGGTGCACCGAATTGACCCGCATCCGCCGCGTGCCGGTGGCGTCCGCGAGGCGGCCGTCGGCGACCAGTTCGACGTCGTGGCCGTGATGGAAGAGCGATTCGTAATCCCCCTCCCACGCGCCGCGGTGATGACGGTCGGCGTGGGGCGCGGGGGCGAGCGTGCCGCCGAACAGCACGTTGATCTCCTGCAACCCGCGGCAGATGCCGAAGACGGGCTTGCCCGCCGCGATCATCCGGCCGGCGAGCGCCAGCGCCACCTCGTCACGCGGTTCGTCCACCACCTGCCCGGTGGGGAGCGGCGGCCCGCCGTAGCGCCATGGCGCGACATGGCTGCGCGATCCGGTGAGCAGCAGGCCGTCGAGGATCTGAGCCAGCGTCGCGACATCGGCGGTGTCGGGCATCGCCGGCACCAGCAGCACGGTGGCGCCGGCGAGCCGGGTGAGCGGCGCGACGAAGCGGCTGGCGACGACCTGTACCGGCCGGTCGGCGACTTCGTTGCAGCACAGCACGCCGATCACCGGCCGGCGTGCGGGATCGGTTCGCTGCGCCATCACACCACCACCGCCACGAGCGTGTCGCGCAGCGCATGGCCGGCGGAGGGAGCGAGCAAATCCGCGTCCGGCTGGACGACGACCCCGCCGGGGGGCACGTCGGTCAGCAGCCAGACGTTGCCGCCGATCGTCGCGCCATCGCCGATGCGCACGGGGCCGAGGATCGTCGCGCCGGCGTAGATCACCACATCGTCGCCGACCACCGGATGGCGTGCGTAACGCCCCCTCGGCGAGCGGTGCGCGGCGCCGAGCGGGCTGCGCGCGCCGAGCGTGACATGCTGGTAGAGCCGCACGCCGCTGCCGACGATCGCGGTCTCGCCAATGACGACGCCGGTGCCGTGGTCGATGAAGAAGCGTTCGCCGATCGTCGCACCGGGGTGGATGTCGATGCCGGTGCGTTCGTTGGCGAGTTCGGAGATCAGCCGCGCGACGATCGGCGCGCCCAGCCCATGCAGCTGATGCGCGATGCGGTGGTGCAGGCTGGCGATCGCACCGGGATAGCAGACCAGGATCTCGTCGGTGCTGCCCGCGGCGGGATCGCCCAGGAACGCGGCCTCGACGTCGCTGTCGACCAGCCGGCGGATGTCGCCCAGCGTGTCGGCGAACAGGCGGACGATCGTCGCGGCCTGATCGGCGTCGAAGCGGCTGCGCGCCTCGATCTGCCAATAGCCGAGCTCGTGATCGATCTCGCGCTCCAGCTCGGTGAAGGCGGCGGATAGCTTGGCGGCGACGAAGCGGTCTTCATCGGCGGCGGTGACACGCTGGAAGCCGAGGCGGCGGGGGTAGAGCGCCTCGGCGAGCAGCGCGACGATCCGCTCGATCGCGCTGCGCGACGGGAAGACCGCGGCGGCGCGCTGCGGCTGCTGGCGTTCGCGCCAGGCGTCGCGCGCGCTGCGCAACGCCGCGACCGCCTCGCCGAGCGTGGCGCCGGCATGCTGGTCGGATGCGATCGACGCGGCGGTGGTCATCGCGACGCGGTTCGCAGGCGGACAGGCAATGGCGTCGTCGACATGGCGGCTTCTCCAGGGCGCCATGATATTCTACTGAATTAATAGGAATAGAAAGAAAAGCTTTGCGGTCGCCAAGCCCGGCTGGACGGCGGGTTACGGTTCGGCGGGGCGTGGTACGGGCCGGTCCGGCAGCGGGAGCGGCGCGACGCGGGCGAGCATCGCGCCGACGATCAGCGCCAGCCCCGCCAGCGCGAGACAGAAGGCGGTGACCCCCGGCCAGCCCGCGCGCGTCCAGGCGACGCCCCCGGCGGACCCGAGGACGCTCGATCCCAGATAATAGAAGAACAGGTACAGCGCCGCGCCCTGGCCGCGATTGCCCAATGCGCGGCGGCCGACCCAGGCGCTGGCGATCGAATGTGCGCCGAAGAAGCCGATGGTGACGAACGCGATCCCGGCGATGACCAGCCACAACGGCGCCGCACCGGTGGCGAGGATGCCGCCGATCAGCAGCACGACCGGCAGCCAGAATATTCGTCGCCGTCCGACCCGTCCGGCAAACGATCCGAACAGCGCCGAACTCGCCGAGCCGAGGACGTAGAGCAGGAAGACGAGCCCGACCGCCGCCTGGCTGAGGCCATAGGGCGGCGCGAGCAGGCGGAAGCCGGCGTAATTGTAGATGGTGACGAAAACGCCCATCAACAGGAACGCCTCGGCATAGAGCAGGGGCAAGGCCGCGTCGCGGAACAGCGCGGCGGCGCCGGCGAGCGGGCTGCCGCCGCGGCCCGCGACGAACCCGCGCGACGGCGGCGCGAGTCGCCGGAAGGCTTCGGCCATGACGACGCCGGCGAGGCCGACGCTGCCCAATGCCCAGCGCCAGCCGGCGACGTCGGCGACCAGGCTGGCGACGAGTCGCCCGCCCATCCCGCCCAGCGCGCTGCCCGCGATATAGAGGCCCATCGCCGCGCCGACCGAGGCGACGTCCACCTCCTCGGCGACATAGGCCATCGCCACCGCCGGTACCCCGGCGAGCGCGACGCCGGTCAGCAGCCGCAGCGTCAGCAGCATCGGCCACCCGGGCACCAGCGCCGCGGCGAGGGTTAGCGCGCCGGCGAGGAACATCGCGCACACCATCAGCGGCCGCCGCCCGACCCGGTCGGACAGGATGCCGGCGAACAGGATGCCGATCGCCAGCGGCCCGGTGGCGAGCGATACCGCGAGCGACGCGCCCTCCGCGCTTAACGCAAAATCGGTGGCGAACAGCGGCAGCAGCGGCTGCACCGCATAGAGCAGCGAGAAGGTCGAGAAGCCTGCGAACAGCATCGCGCCCGTCAGCCGGCGATAGGCCGGCGTGCCCCGGCGCAGCGGCGTGTCAGCGGGCGGCACGCCGCCGTCCACAGCTAGCCAGTATCGCGACCCCCGCCAGCGCCGAGAGGATCGATCCCGCGAGCACGCCGATCTTCACCTCCGCCATCACCGCCGGATCGGCGAAGGCGAGGCCGCCGATGAACAGGCTCATCGTGAACCCAATCCCCGCGACCAGCGCCATGCCATAGAGCTGCGCCCAGCTGACTCCGGCCGGACGCCGTGCAACCCCCAGCCGGTCGGCGCCCCAGATCGCGCCGAAGATGCCGGCCTGTTTGCCGACGAACAGCCCGAGCGCGATCCCCAGCACCAGCGGCTGGGTCAGTGTCGCGAGGCTCGCACCCGCCAGCGACACGCCGGCATTGGCGAAGCCGAACAGCGGCACGATGCCGAAGGCGACCCAGGGGTGCAGACCCTGCTCCAGCCGGTGGAGTGGCGAGGTCGCATCGTCGGGCGCGCCGGGCGAGGGGCGGATGGGGATAAGCATCGCGGTCAGCACCCCGGCGATCGTCGCATGCACCCCCGATTGCAGCACGAACAGCCACAAAGCCGCGCCGGCGAGCAGATAGGGCCACAGCGCCATCACCTGCCGCCGGTTGAGCACGTAGAGGACGACCAGCGCCAGCGCCGCCCCGGCCAGCGCCAGCACCTGGATCGTCTCGGTATAGGCGATCGCAATGATCGCCACCGCGCCCATGTCGTCGACGATCGCCACCGTGGTCAGCAGCAGCTTCAGCGCCGATGGCACCCGGCTGCCGAGCAGCGCCAGCACGCCGATCGCAAAGGCGATATCGGTGGCGGCGGGGATCGCCCAGCCGGGCTGCAACCCCGGTTCGGCGCCGGCGACGAGCAGGAAGACGAGCGCCGGCACCGCCATTCCGGCCGCCGCGGCGATGAAGGGCAGGCGACGCCGGTCGGCGCTGGCGAGGCGTCCGTCGACGAACTCGCGCTTGATCTCCAGCCCGACGAGCAGGAAGAACAGCGCCATCAGCCCGTCGTTGATCCAAAGATGCACCGTCATCGGCCCCAGCGCCGGCGTCAGCGTCGGCCCGGTGCGATAATGGAGCAGCGCCTCATAGCCGGGCGCGGTGGCGGGCAGGTTGGCGACGACCATCGCGCACGCGGCGGCGGCGATCAGCACGATGCCGCCCGCCGCCTCGCTGTGCAGGAAATCGCGCAGCGCGCTGTGCGTGCCGCGGCGGGGGGGACGGGACGTCATCCGGTGTGGCGTAACGGCTGCGCGGGCGCACGCAAGCCGCTCGCGCCGCGCTCGACCATCGCTGCCACCGACAGGATCGCGAACCCGCCGAGCGCCAGCCCGCAGCCGACCAGCCCGGTCGAGGTCCAGCCCAGCCCCGCGGCGATGGCGAGCCCGCCGAGCCACGGCCCGATCGCATTGGCAGTGTTGAACGCCGAATGGTTGAGCGCGGCGGCAAGCGCCTGCGCATCGCCGGCGACGTCCATCAGCCGTGTCTGCAGCACCGTGCCGAGCGCGCCGCCTAGGCCGATCGCGAAGACGTCGAACGTCATCGTCCACACATTGCCCGCGGCAAGCGGATACAGCGCCAGTGCCCCCGCCGACCACAGCAGCAGCGCTCCCGCGGTCGGCATCAGCGCGCGATCGGCGAAGCGCGGGACGACGAGGTTGCCGATCGTCATGCCGGTGCCGAACACCGCCAGCATCAGCGGTACGCTGCGCGGGGACAGGCCGGTGACGTCCATCAGCGTCGCCGCCAGATAGGTATAGACCGCGAACATGCCGCCGAAGCCGATCGCGCCGGTACCGAGCGTCAGCCACACCTGCGGTCGCTTCAGGGCACCGAGTTCGCGCAACGGACTGGCGCTGCGGTCGGGCGCGTCGATCGGCGCGAGCAGCGCGACGAGCCCGGCGGTGGTCAGCGCCAGCAGCGCGACCAATGCGAAGACCCAGCGCCAGCTCGCGATCTGGCCGAGCAGGCTGGCGAACGGCACGCCGACGATCGTCGCGACGGTGAGGCCCAGCATCACCCGCCCCACCGCCTGTGTCCGCCGGTCGGCGGGCACCAGCGACGCCGCGACCAGCGAGGCGATGCCGAAATAGGCACCGTGCGGCAGCCCGGCGAGGAAACGGAAGGCGAGCATCCAGCCATAGCTCGGCGCGAGCGCGGACAGCGTATTGCCGATCGCGAACAACGCCATCAGCCCGATCAGCAGCGTCCGCCGCGACATCTTCGCCGACAGCACCGCGATCGTCGGCGCCCCGACCACGACGCCGAGCGCATAGGCGCTGATGACATGGCCGACGGTCGGCGCATCGATGCCGAGCCCGCGCGCGAGATCGGGTTCGAGGCTCATCGCGGCGAATTCGGTCGTCCCGATCGCGAATCCACCGACGGCGAGCGCGAGATGGACGAGGCCGGGATGTGCCGCGGCGGTGTGGCGTAGGGTCATGAGGTGTGTCGGCCGCTATTGCTGCAATGCAGCAAACAACGGGTGGAGGGTGGGGGAGGTTCCGCTTCGAATGCTGACCTGAAGCGCGTCACGGCCCGCCCCATATCCCCCGTCACCCCGGACGTGTTCCGGGGTCCACCGGGCCGCGGGCGTATCGTCCCGCATCAAGCCCTTCGCCTCGCCGTGGAGTGGACCCCGGAACAAGTCCGGGGTGACGAACGGAGTGGGAGCGGGCTCAGCCCACCTTCGCCAGCGCCTCGGCGATCAGGCGGCGGCTGTTGTCCACCCCGTACAGGGCGATGAAGCTGCCCATCCGCGGCCCCTGTTCCGAGCCGAGCAGCGTCTCGTACAGCGCCTTGAACCAGTCGCGCAGGGTGTCGAACCCAGCGGTCTTGCCGATCTCGTAGACGACGTTCTGGATGTCCTCCGCGCTCGCCTCCGCCGGCAGCGCGGCGAGGTCGGCGTCGAGGCGGCGCAACGCCGCGACCTCGACCCCCTCGGGCGCGCGGCGCTTCAGGGTCGGTGCGACGAAATCGCGGGCATAGGCGAGCGCATAGCCGATCAGCCGGTCGAGTTCCGGGTCCCGTTCCGGCGTCGCATCGGGGACGTAGTTGCGCAGATAGCCCCAAACCTGCTCCTTGCTCGCCTCGCCCATCACCCCGACGAGGTTGAGCAGCAGGCCGAACGTCACCGGCAGCGTCGCGGTCGGCACCTTGCCGTCATGGATATGATGGACCGGATTGCCGAGCCGCTGCGGTGCCTCCTGCGTCGGATAATTGCCGCGGAACTGCCAGTAATCGTCGACCGCGCGCGGGATGACGCCGAAGTGCAGCGCCTTCGCCTTCTTGGGCTCGCGATAGGCGAAGAAGGCGAGGCTTTCCTCGGGACCATAGGTCAGCCACTGGTCGAGGCTGAGGCCGTTGCCCTTCGACTTGGAGATCTTCTCGCCCTTCTCGTCGAGGAACATCTCGTAGTTGAAGCCTTCGGGCGGGCGGCCGCCGAGGACGCGGGCGATCTTCGACGACTGCGTGACCGAATCGATCAGGTCCTTGCCCGCCATCTCGTAATCGACGCCCAGCGCGACCCAGCGCATCGCCCAGTCGACCTTCCATTGCAGCTTGCTGAGGCCACCAAGCGCCGACTGGACGACGCGTTCGCCGTTCTCGTCGGTGAAGGCGATCGTGCCGGCGTCGGCGTCGACCACCTCGACCGGCACCTGCAGCACGACGCCGCTGGTCGGGCTGACCGGAAGGACCGGCGAATAGGTCTCGCGGCGCTCGGCGCGCAGCGTCGGCAGCATCACGTCGAGGATGCCCTGATAGTGGCGCAGCACGCCCTTGATGGCGTCGTCGAACTTGCCGCCCTCGTAATAGTCGGTGGACGACGCGAACTCGTAGTCGAAGCCGAAGCGGTCGAGGAATGCACGCAGCATCGCGTTGTTGTGCGCGGCGAAACTGTCGAACTTGCCGAACGGATCGGGGATTCGGGTCAGCGGCTTGCCGAGATGCGCGCGCAGCATGTCGCCGTTGGGGACGTTGTCGGGCACCTTGCGCAGCCCGTCCATGTCGTCGCTGAACGCGATCAGCCGCGTTGGCTGGTCGCTGAGCGTGTGGAAGGCGTTGCGCACCATCGTCGTGCGCAGCACCTCGTTGAACGTGCCGATATGCGGCAGCCCCGAGGGGCCGTAGCCAGTCTCGAACAGGATCGGCGCGCCGCCGGGCTTGCCGTCGGGATAGCGCTTGAGGAGCTTGCGCGCCTCCTCATAGGGCCAGGCCTTGGCGTCGAGGGCGGCGGAGCGCAGGTCGATATCGGTCATAGCGCCGCGGGACTAAGCACCCCGGGCGTTTACGGCAACTCCCTTGGCAGGCGCGACCTTAGCGGCATCGATCCTTTGCGGTGATCGTGCGGTCGATCGCACGGCCGGCAAAGGCGCCGCCGACCGCGCCGCCGATCGTGCCCAGCGCGCCATGGCCGAGCACCGAATTGCCAAGCAGCGCACCGCCGACGCCGCCCGCGACGAGGCCGGTGGTGCCGCTCGAATGGCGGCAGCGCTTGACGTGACGATAGCCGCGCTCGTGCGAATGGCGGTAATGATGGCGGGCCTCGGCCTTGCTGGCCGGAACCACGAAACTGGCGGGGAGCGCGAGCGAGACGGCGCCGAGCGCGAGCAGCAGATGACGCATGGAGACTGATCCTAATCAAGCGGATGACCCGTGCCGAACGTGCGATGAGCCGTCGGGTTGCACCGGCGCCCGGTTGCCATTCTGTTCCCGGGGCGTATGGCCGGTCGCGTGATCCCCTATCCCGCCCTCCACGCCAGCCACGGCGGCATCTGGATCGCCACCGACGAGGGGACGCGACCGATCGGGCGCGGCGAGGCGATCCGCATCGCCGCGGATACGCCGGTGATCCTGCTCAACGCGCCGCTGGTCGGGCAGCGGCTCGGCTATCCCGAGCTGTCGGGACTCGACCTGCTCGAACTATTCGCCTTTCTCTATCCGGCGCGGTTCGCGGTGCCGACGCCCAACGGGCTGGCGCGCGCGGTCGATCTGTCGCCGCCCGACACCGACGAGGGCGTCGCCGCCTTCCTGCGCGAGGCGGCGGCGGCGTTGCTTGCGGTGCCCGAGGGGGACTGGCCCGAGCGCGAGGGCGCGTGGACCGCGGCGCAGTCGCTGACCCGGCTGCGCTGGCCATGGGCGCCGGCGATCGCGCCGCTGCTCGCCAAACCACGCGTCAACGAACGCTGGCTGTTCGCGACGCTGCCCGAATGGGAAGAGGCCGGCCCGCGCCCCGCACCGCTGACCGTCGCGATCTCGCCCGCCGACGCCGAGGCGCGGCTCGTCGATCTCACCGGCGATGGCGCCGAGGAGCGGCTGGGGCAGCGCGCCTTCGCCGCGGCGGCGACCGATGCGTTCGCGCCGCGGGCGATGCGCGATGCGCCCAATCTGGTGCTGGCCGAGGCGGGGACGGGGATCGGCAAGACGCTGGGCTATCTCGCGCCGGCGTCGCTGTGGGCGGAGCGCGCCGGCGGCGCGGTGTGGATCAGCACCTATACCAAGGCGCTGCAACGCCAATTGTCGAAGGAGACCGAGCGGCTGTTCCCCGATGCAGCCGAGCGTCGGCAGAAGGTGGTGACGCGGAAAGGTCGGGAAAATTATCTGTGCCTCCTCAATCTGGAGGATGCCTTGCAGGGCGGCTTCGCCGGCCGCGCCGCGATCCTCGCGCAACTGGTGGCGCGCTGGGCGGCGTATAGCGCCGATGGCGACATGGTCGGCGGCGACCTGCCCGGCTGGCTGCCGACGTTGTTTCGGCGCAACGGCCCGACCGCGCTGACCGACCGGCGCGGCGAATGCGTCTATGCCGGCTGTCCGCATTACCGGAAGTGCTTCATCGAACGCGCGGCGCGCGCCTCCGCCGAGGCCGACGTGGTGATCGCCAACCACGCGCTCGTCATGGTCAATGCGGCGCGGGGCCGCGAGACGACGACGCGGCCGACGCGCTACGTCTTCGACGAGGGGCATCATCTGTTCGAGGCGGCGGATTCGATGTTCGCCACCGCATTGACCGGGCAGGAGACGATCGAACTCAGGCGCTGGATCCTGGGGCCGGAAAGCGGCGGACGCGGGCGGCGGCGGGGCTTGCAGGCGCGCCTGTCCGACGTCGCCAGCTATGACGAACAAGGCGGCATCGCGATCCAGGACGCGATAGAGGCGTCGCAGCATCTCGCCAGCGACGGCTGGCTGGGGCGGATCAACGAAGGCGCGCCGTTCGGGCCGATCGAGCATCTGCTCGCCGCGGTGCGTGGCCTGACCTATGCGCGCGCCGAGCAGCCGGGTGATGCCGGTTACGGGCTGGAGACCGAACTTGCCGAGCCGACCCCCGAATTGATCGAGGCGGCGGCGCCCGCCGCGGCGGCGCTCGATGCGCTGGTGCGGCCGCTGGTGACGCTGGGGCGGCGACTCGAAGCGGTGCTAGCCGAGGCGCCAGACTGGATGGATGCGCCGGCGCGGGCGCGCGTCGAGGGGGCGATCGCGTCGATCGGCTGGCGCGCGGAAACGGTGGCGGCGTGGCTGGCGCTGCTGGCGCGCGTCGGCGGTCCGGTCGATCCGGCGCATGTCGACTGGCTCGCGGTCGATCGGATCGAGGGGCGCGAATATGATATCGGCCTGCACCGCCACTGGCTCGACCCGACCAGGCCGTTCGCCGAGATCGTGCTCAAGCCCGCGCACGGCGCGCTCGTCACCTCGGCGACGCTGACCGGGGGCGGAGACTGGGAGACGGCGGAGGCGCGTGTCGGTGCGCCGCATCTCGCGCGTGCGCCGTCGCGGTTCGAGGCGCCGAGCCCGTTCGATTATCCCAATCATGCCGAGGTGCTGATCGTTACCGACGTCAAGCGTGGCGATCTGCCCGCGCTCGCCAATGCCTATGCGCGGCTGATCGTCGCCGCGGGTGGCGGCACGCTGGGGCTGTTCACCGCGATCCGGCGCTTGCGCGGCGTGCATGGCCGGATCGCCGACCGGCTGGCGCGCGAGGGGCTGCCGCTGCACGCGCAGCACGTCGATCCGATCGATACCGGCACGCTGGTCGATATCTTCCGCGACGATCCGCACGCCTCGCTGCTCGGCACCGACGCGCTGCGCGACGGCGTCGACGTGCCGGGATCGTCGCTGCGGCTGGTGGTGATGGAGGGCGTGCCCTGGCCCAAGCCGAGCGTGCTGCATGCCGCGCGACGGCTGGCCGGCGGCGGGTCGGCCTATGACGACCGCATCGTGCGCGCGCGGCTGGCACAGGCGTTCGGGCGGCTGATCCGCCGTGCCGACGATCGCGGTGCGTTCGTGATGCTGTCGTCGGCCTGCCCCACGCGGTTGCTGTCGGCGTTTCCGCCCGGCGTCGGCATCGCGCGCGTGACGCTCGACGAGGCGGTGGCGCGGGTGCAGGCACGGCTTTCCTTACCCCTTAACATCGGGCAAGAGGCGCCTCTCGCGATCGATCACGGAGACGCCGGTTGAAGACGCTGACGCTGCTGCGCCACGCCAAGTCCGGGTGGGACGATCCGGTGACCCGCGATTTCGACCGTCCGCTCAACGCCAAGGGCAAGCGTGCGGCGCAGGCGGTGGGGCGCAACATGCGCAGCCTCGACCTCGCGTTCGACCATGTCGTCGCCTCGCCCGCGGTGCGCGTCGGCGAGACGCTGGATGCGGTGGTGGCGGGTTATGGCCGCACGCTCGCGCCGGTGTGGGAACGGCGCATCTACCTCGCCTCGGCGGCGACATTGCTCGACGTCATCCACGAACTGCCCGCCGGGGCGGAGCGCGTGCTGCTGGTCGGGCACAATCCGGGGCTCGAGGATCTGGTGCTGATGCTGGTGCCGGAAGCGTCCGAGGGACTGCGGGCATTGGTCGAGGAAAAATACCCGACGGCGACGCTGGCGGAAATGACGTTCGATATCGACGACTGGTCGGCGGCGCGCGCCGGCGGTGCTATGCTGAGCCGATTCGTACGGCCGCGCGACCTCGATCCAAGCCTCGGGCCGGACGACGGCTGATTTCGCGCGAAGACGCGAAGGTGTTGTACTCGCGGCGTCGTCCTCTCTGCTTTCTACCGATGTACCTGCGGCCCCTTAAGGTGTGAAGAGCTGCCGCGGCCCAAAACGAAACACCTTCGCGTCGTCGCGTCTTCGCGCGAAAATCTTCTTAGCCTTCTCCTCTTCCCCTCCCGTGAACCAACCTCAACCCGAGACGGACCCGAAACGGTCCTGACGGGTTCATGCCCCGGTTCGCACGGGGACGGACGGACAAGGGGACTGACGTGATCGATAGACGAAGGCTCGAATCGGGCGGGCTGATCCTGTTCCTGGGGCTCATCACGGCGGCGCTGCTGCTCGTCGTCTGGACCTTCGTCGGTGCGCTGCTGTGGAGCCTGCTCGCGGCGATCCTGTTCCAGTCGCTGTTCCGCTGGCTGCTCGCGCGCTGGCCGGGGCATCGCAACCGCGCGGCGGCGGCAACGCTGCTCATCATCCTGGTCGCGGTCATCATCCCGGCGCTGGCGATCGGCGGCATGGTCATCGACCAGTCGGCGGGCGTCTATGCCAAGGTACAGAGCGGCCAGATCGATTTCGCGCGCTATTTCCAGCAGGTCCACGACGCGCTGCCGCAATGGGTCCAGCATCCGCTCGACCGCGCCGGCCTCGGCAGTTTCGATACCGCGCAGGCGCGGATCGCGGAAGGCTTGCGCAACAGCTTCCGCGGGATCGCGAGCCAGGCGCTGTCGATCGGGCGCAACGCGGCGGCGTTCCTGCTCGCCTTCGGCGTCGGGCTGTATGTGACCTATTTCCTGTTGCGCGACGGCGAGCGGCTGGCGCCGGCGATCCGCGACGCGCTGCCGCTGGAGCGCGACGTCGCCGACCGGCTGCTCGACCGGTTCGTGTCGGTGGTCCGCGCGACGATCAAGGGGTCGGTGGTCGTCGCGCTGGTGCAGGGCGCGCTGGGGGCGATCACCTTCTGGATCGTCGGGCTGCCCGCGGCGCTGCTCTGGGGCCTGTTGATGGCGCTGGCGGCGCTGCTGCCCGCGATCGGGCCGGCGCTGGTGTGGGGGCCGGTCGCCGTCTACCTGCTCGCCACCGGCGCGGTGTGGCAGGGCGTCGTCGTGATCGTGTCGGGCGTCGCGGTGATCGGGCTCGCCGACAACATCCTGCGGCCGATCCTCGTGGGGCGCGACACCGGCATCCCCGACTGGCTGGTGCTGGTGACGACGCTGGGCGGGATCGAGGTCGCCGGCCTCAGCGGCATCGTCGTCGGCCCGCTGGTCGCCGCGCTGTTCATCGCCGGCTGGCAGATCCTGACCGAGCAGCGTGAGCGCCAGCGGGTCTCGCTTCCGACGGGGTAAGGGCCAGTCAGCGTTTCTCCAGCAGCGATTGCAGCCCCTGCAGCGGGCTGAACGGCCGGTGCTCGTCCTCGGGGATCACCCCGGCCTCGCGCAGCACCGCCTCGGCATCGGGGCTGCGCAGGAACGGATCGAGCGCCAGCGCCATCGTTTCCGCCGCCGCTTCGCCCAGATCGACCGCGCCGCCCTCGATCTCGACCGTGTCGAGCGCGCCTTCGTCGAGTTCGACCTCCTCCTGATCGTCGAGCCGTTCGACGAACAGCAGCGCGACGGGTTCGTCGATCGTCGCGTCGAGCGGCACGCCCGTCACCGAGCATGCCTGCACCACCGCGCCGGTGACGCGGCCGCGCACCGCGATCCCCGCCGCTTCGCGCTTCACCGCCAGCACCGCGTCGAGCCGCGCGACCGACAGCACGCCGAAGCGCGCCGCCAGCGCCGCGCGCTCGGCCTCGGTCGCGGCAATGCGTACCTCGCGCTCGCCCGCGCCGATCGCGTCGAGGCGTTCGGGACGGCTGAATTCGGGGGTCATGGCAGATCTCCCGCGGTCAGCCGGTCGAGCGGCGTGGTCGCCAGCGCTTCATGCAAGGTGGTCAGCGCGGTCGCGACATGCGCCACCGCCTCCGGTGTGGGCGCGTCGCCACGATAGAGGTTGCGGACCAGCGCCGGGGCGAGGTCGCCCGCTGCCAGACCGTCGCGATAGGCGCCGAGGCGGCCGCCGAGCATGCTCATCATCTTGCCGATATGCTTGCCGACGACGATGTCGCCGATCCCCATCTGGCGCAGCTGGCCGTCCATGTCGTCGACGAACCGCTCGGTCAGATGCGCCGATAGCGCGGCGGCCTCGGGCTGCGTCTCGAGCCGCAGCAGCACCATCGCCAGCACCGCGGCGATCATGTCGAACCGGCCGTCGACGGTATCGGGCACCGCGCCCGCCAGATACCAATGCTCGGCCCGGCCACGCGTCACCACCGCGTTATACAAGGGCAGCGCCGCCTCGCGCGTGTCGCCGAACAATCGTCCCCACCAACCCAATGTCTGTCCCCGTCATCCGCGTGCATGGCACCGGCGCTTGAAGCGTGTGCGATCCTCGCATATCGAGGCGATCGGCGGGCGATGCAATCGACCATGCACGCGTGCCGCCGCTGGAGATAGTGATGAGCGTATCCTTTGCCCGTGTCGGCGCCCGCATCGGTCTGGTCGCGGGTGTCGGGCTGACCCTCGCGATGGGGGCCTGCGCGCCGCTGCGCTCGCATCAGGGCTATATCATCGATGCCGATCTGGTGAATTCGGTGCAGCCGGGCGTCGACAACCGCGCCTCGGTCGCGCAGGTGCTGGGGCGGCCGACGATCGCCAGCCAGTTCGGCACGCAGGACTGGTATTATGTCGCGCGCGACAGCCGCAACCTCAATTTCCAGAAGCCCAAGGCGAAGGACCAGATCGCGCTGAAGATCAGCTTCGACGCCAACGGCACCGTCACCTCGGTCACCCGCACCGGCGCCGAGCAGATCGCCAGCATCGATCCCTATGGCAAGACGACGCCGACGCTGGGCAAGAAGCGCGGCTTCTTCGAGGATCTGTTCGGCAATATCGGCACCGTAGGCGCGGCGGGCACGGGCGGCCAGGGTGGCCGCGGCGGTGGTGGTGGCGGCGGTCGCGACACGCCGTAACACCCGGTATCGGCTCCCCCGGTTGGTCGCGCCGCCTGCTACGCATCGGCGCGACCGTGCCGTGCTTGGACCGGCACTGATCCCGAAAGGGGAAAAGGGATCAGTGGCCGCTAACGCGCCGCCATCGGAATGGTTCTGGCACGCTCGCGCTTTTTCGTCAGCGCACCGTGAACATCACCTGATCGACCACCCGCCCGGCCAGATCGACCAGCCGTAGCCGGTGCGCGCCCGGCCCGGGCAGGATCAGCGCGGGCCGATCCGCCTGCCCGATATCGCGCCGGTCAAGCATGATGCGATGCGCCATGGCGGCACCGCTGACGCCGATGCTCAGACGCTGGCGGTCGATCGGGATATCGGGGTCGAGCGCATAGACGCTGCCCGATACCGGGTTGGTGATGCGCGGCCGCCGCGATTCGGCGGGGGCGGCGGCGATCAGCCTCTGTGCAGTACCGCGCAGGAAATAGTCGCGGCGCGGCTCCTCGATATGGTCGGCGAAGGCGACGGGGGAAGCGACGACGTCGGCGGGGGCGGCGGGCTCGCGGCCCGGGCTGCGCGCATGGAGCGCCAGCATCACGTCGCGCCACACCGGCGCCGCGCCGCTGGTGCCGGAGACGGCGCGCATCGGATCGCCCTCGGCATTGCCGACCCAGACCGCGACGGTGAAGCGGTTCGAGAAGCCGACGCACCAATTGTCGCGCATCGCCTTCGACGTCCCCGTCTTCACCGCCGCCCAGAACGGCAGGCGCAGCGCCGAATCGAGGCCGAAGGTCGCGGCGCGGGCATTGGGATCGGCGATGATGTCGGCGACGATCCACGCCGCGGCGGGGCTGACGATCGCGCGTGGGCTGGTCGCGGACTGGTCGCGGGTCACGCGCAGCGGGCGCCAGCGCCCGTGATCGGCGAGGGCGCGATAGGCGGCGGCCTGTTCGAGCAGCGTGACCTCCGCCGAGCCCAGCGCCAGCGAAAAGCCGTAATAACTGCCGTCCTCGACAAGGCCGCGATAGCCGAGGTCCCAGAGGCGGTCGCGGAACGGCTCGACGCCGACGAGCAGCAAAGTGCGCACCGCGGGGACGTTGAGCGAGCCGGCGAGCGCGGTGCGCGCCGACACCGGACCCTTGAAGCCGCGATCGTAATTCTGCGGCACGTAGAGGCCCGAGGCGGTGTCGAGCTGCACCGGCGAATCGTCGAGGATCGACGCCGCGGTGAGGTAACGGCGCTCGATTCCAAGCGCGTATAGGAACGGTTTGAGCGTTGACCCGGCCTGGCGATAGGCATTGGCATTGTCGACCGCCGGCGCGGTCGAGGCGCCGCCGATGCCGCCGACATAGGCGAGCACCTCTCCGCTCGCATTGTCGACCACTACCACCGCGCCGTCGCGCGCACGGGTGCCGCCGAGGCCGAGCAGCTGCCGTCGCAGCGCCGCCGCGGCGAAGCGCTGGATATCGGCGTCGAGCGTCGTGGTGACGCGCAGCCCCGCCTTGGTCAGCAGCCGGTCGGCGAGATGCGGCGCGAGGCCGGGATCGAGCGCAAGGCTGCGCGCCGGACCGAGCATCGCCGCGGCGAGCGCGGGGAAGCGGGTGCAGTCGCGTGTTGCGGCGAGCGCGCAGGCGCGGCGGGCGATCGTCGCGGCATCGGCGCGCGGATCGGGGAGCAGCGCGGCGAGCAGCAGGCCGTCGTCGCGGGTGAGGCTGGCCGGGGTCTTGCCGAACAGGCCGAGTGCGGCGGCGCCAATCCCCTGCGCCTCGCCGCGATAGCCGGCGAGGTTGAGATAGGCTTCGAGGATCTGGTCCTTGCTCCAGCGCGATTCGAGCGCGCGGGCGGCGCGGAGCTGGCGGAGCTTGTCGAGCCAGCCGCGCGCGCCGGGGCGCGCGAGGCCGGGAGAGAGGAAGGCGGCGAGCTGCATCGACAGCGTCGAGGCGCCGCGAACCTTCCGAGGATCGAGCCGGTGGCGCGCGGCGGCACCGAGCGCGAGCCAGTCGACGCCACCATGGTCGCGGAAGCGATGGTCCTCGGCCGCGACGATCGCATCGCGCGCAGGCGGCGCGACCGCGGCGAGCGGCGTCCAGGCGAGCCGCCGCGCGGCGAAATCGACGCGGGCGCTGTCGATCAGCCGGCCGTGGCGATCGTAGAGCCATGATTCGGACGGGTGCCAGCGGCTACGGACTTGCGCGTAATCGGGGAGCGCGGGCGGGCGGGTGGCGTAGTCCAGCGTGCCACCGGTGACGGCGAGCACGCCGACGAGCGCCATGACGCGGGCAGGGGTTATGTGAATGGAAAGGCGCGCGCTCATGCCGCGGATGGTGTTTTCTGCTCCACCCCGGCGAAGGCCGGGGTCCAGTCGGGCAAACGGTCGCGGATCATCGCCGCCGCGCCGCCACTGGACCCCGGCCTCCGCCGGGGTGGACGCTGTGGGAGCCATCAGCGCGCATCACGGGCGCCCGTCGCGCCAGCGCAGCGGGAGAACGAAACCGCCCCCCAATTCCTCCGTCACCCCGGACCTGTTCCGGCGTCCACTCCGCGGCGAGGCATACGCTTCGAGGCGAAACCGTACGCCCGCGGCCCGGTGGACCCCGGAACAAGTCCGGGGTGACGAGGGAGTTGGGGTTGCGTTCGTGCGTCAGCCAACGCGCGGCGGAGGCGCCGCCGACGGCCGCCATCCCCCGTCCGACTCCAAATCGCGCCGCGCGCCGCACCGACGGCCCCCTCACCGCTGCGCCACCACCACCGGGTCGTTGGGCAGCTGCGCGCGCACGGTGGGCGAGTACATCGCCTCCACCCGTGTCGGCGGCAGGCTGAAGCGACCCGCGCCGTTGAGGCGCACCGCATAGCTCACCGTGAACCGCCCGCGCGGGACCCAGGCGAAGAAGCCGCGCCAGCTGTCGTTGCCGCGCTCGACGTAGGACGGCTGCACGCCCTCGCCGCCGCCGCCCTCGCCCAGCATCTGCGACTGGTTGGCGAGATCGCCGATGATCGTCGCGCCGGCGGGGATCGGATCGTTGACCACCACCCAATTGCGCTCGGCGGTCGCATCGACGGTGATCGTCACGCGCAGCACGTCGCCGCGGGTAAGCTGGCCTTTGGTACGCACTTGCACCGGCGTCACGCTGCGGCTGGCGCGATAGCCGGCGAACAGCGGCGCCCTGAGCGGCACCGCCGCGCGCACAGAGACCATCGCCCACGGCCCCGCACCGCCGTTCTGGCGCAGCAGCAGGGGCGTCTGTGCGGCGGGGAGCGGCAGGCTGACCGTGCGCGCCTCGGGGCCAAGCGGCCAGGCGCGCGACACGCTCGTGCCGCCAAGCTGCATCGTGGTCGTACCGGCGATCGCCTGCGCCGGATACAGGCTCGCGAACTTGCGCACCGCAACCGCGCCCCAGGCGTTGGCGGTGGTCGTGTCCCAATGGCCGCGCGACTGGCGTAGCGCGACGCCGACCATCATCTTCGCCGCCTCGTCCTGCCAGCCGGGGCGGCCGAGCGACACGAGCAGCGTCTTGACCGACGCCTCGTCGCCCGACGACATCAGCCACCATGGTGCGTTCGCCGCGTCGGACAGGTCGAGCCGCGTGCCTTCGTAGACCAGCCGGCTGCGCAACACGCCTTCCGCCTGCGCCTTCAGCGCCGCGGCATTGGCGAGCGGCACGCGATCGAGCGCGGCGATATAGTCGGCAAGGAGCGCGGTCGGCATGTCCTGCGCGGGCAGGCCGATCTGGCCGAGCATCGCCGGCGTCGCCGCGCCGGCGCGGGCGAGCGCGGCGAAGGCGACGAGCCGCTGCTGGCGCGGATCGCCGTAGCTTTCGCGGCGGACGCGGTCGTCGAGCACCGCCTTCAGCCCCTCGATCATCCGCGCGCGGGGCGCAGGCGGCAGCGGCAGGCCGGCCTCACTGGTCAGCGACAGGACATAGGCGGTCAGCGCCTCCGACCCGTCGAGCGTCTCGCTCGGCCAGTAGCGCAGCAGGCCGTCGGACGCCTGATAGGTCGGAATCGCGCCGGCCAGCGCCGCCCAGCGCTGCGTATCGCCCAATGCGACGATCCGGCTCAATTGCTGTTCGAAGCAATTGTACGGATAGTCGGTCATGTAGCGACGCACGCCTGCGAGCGGCGGGGCGAGCGTGTCGGTCAGTTGGACGTCGACCGAACCACGGCCGGGCAGCGCGCCGGCGGGCGGCGCGATCGGCAGCGACGTGTCGGCGACGCGGGTCAGCGCCGCCGCCCAGGTTTCGACCGGCACCGCGGGCACGACCTCCTGTGTCGCGGTGAGCCGGTCGACCGCCTTGCCGTCCTGCGACCGCGCGGTGACCTGCCAGCGCAACGTGCCGCTCGCCTGCGGCGCGGTGAGATTCCACGCCACCGGCACCGCGCCGCCCGCGGGGAGGGTGACGGTCAGCGGCCGCCCCTGCGCGATCCGCGGGAAGACTTCGACACTGGCGGTGACGGTCATCGGTTTGTCGCTGCCGTTGCGCAGCGTGAAGCCCGCCGCATACCAGTCGCCGCTGCGCACCAGCGGCGGCAGCCCGGCGTAGAGCGACAGGTCCTGCGCGGTGCGGATCGTGGTGGTGCCGGTGCCGAACAGGCCTTCGCCATCGGTGGCGATCCCGACCAGTTTGAACGACGACAGCGCATCGGACAGCGGCACCGACAGCGTCGCGCGACCCTGCGCATCGAGCGCGACATGGCCGCGCCACAGCAGGACGGGCTGGAAATTTTCGCGGTTGAGCGCCGCCGCGGCATCGCCGCCGCCGCCGCCCGCCTCCACCGCCTTGCGCCCGTAATGGCGCTTGCCGACGACCTGCATCTGCGCGGTCGCGGTCAGCACCGACAGCGGGCGATCGCCCATCATCGCAGGTAGCACGTCCCAACTGTCGTTGGGCGCAAGCTGGAGCAGCGCCTCGTCGACCGCGGCGAAGGCGACGTCGGCGCTCGCCGCCGGGCTGCCGTCGGGGCGGCGGACCTGCAGCGCGACCTCGGCGGTGCCGCGCGGCGCGAAGCGTTCGCGGTTCGCCTTCACGTCGACGGCGAGCGTATGGCCCTCCCACCCGACCGTGACCTTGGCGATGCCGAGGCGATAGGCGGGCTTGGCGAGATCGACGAGCGCGGTCGGTTCGGGCGCAGGCTCGGCCTTCACGAGGCCGAGACTCTGGCCGATCCCGCGCAGCCAGCTCGTCCAGCCGCTCTCGATCCGCCCGCGCACCGCCATCACCGAGACATAGACGTCGGGCGCATAGCTGCCCGGCATCGGCACTTCGACCACCGGATCGGTGCCGCTGAGTTCGGTGACGAAGCTCGACAGCACGCCCTCGCGCTCGACCGTGACCAGCGCGGTGGCGGAACGGAACGGCATGCGCACCTGGAAGCGTGCGGTCTCGCCCGCCTTGTAGGCGGTGCGTTCGGGAACGACGTCCATCCGGTCGCCATTGTCGCCGCCGAACCACCAGGCGTCGTCGCCCGCCAGCCACACCGATCGCACCGCGCGCGACACGTTGCCGTCGGCGTCGGTGGTGGTCGCGACGACATAGACCTCGCCCGACACGCCGGGATCGACGCTGCATTGGCCAAGGCCCTGCGCGTCGGTGGTCGCGGTGCAATCCGCCGCGAGCTTCGTCGTGCGCATCTGGTTGTCATAGGCGTAGAAGCCGCCGATCAGCCGCCGCCGCGCGGTAAGGATCTGGCGGCTGTACAACGCGACCGAGACCTTCTGGCCCTTGATCGGTTTGCCCGCGGTGTCGAGCGCGGCGAAGCGCAGGCGCAGATCGTCCTGCTTCATCAGCCAGCCGTCGGTCTTGACGCCCAGTTGCACCGCCGACGGGAAGATCGGCAGCCTGCGACTGGCGGTCAGCACTTCGCCGTTGGCGTCCTGATAGTCCATCTCGACCAGCATGTCGGTCAGTTCGTCGAGCGCGGGCACGTCGACGCTGGTGCGCGCGGTGCCGCCGGCGTTCAACGTCGCGGGCAGCGTCTGCGTCGGCGGCAGCGGCGTCGGCTGGTCGTCGCCGTCGCCGTTCATCGGCCGGACGCCCTCTTCCACCTTCGCACCGCCGAACGTATAGCCGTCATAGCCCTTGGGGCTGCCGCTATGCGCAAACCAGCCGACGCGCACCTCGACAGGCAGGCTCCCCGCGCCGCCGCCCGACAGATAGCCGACGTACAGGTCGAGCGGCAGCGACCTAGGCCGCACCGCCGGCGCCTTGGGCCCGGTGACGCTCGCGCGCATCGTCGGCAGTTTGTACTCGTCGACCTTGAACGACTGGTCGGTATAGGTGACCTCGTCGCCGCGGACGATCCTGAGGTCGTAATCGCCCATCGGCGCGCCCTGCGGTGCGGTCCAGGACGTCTCGCCTTGCCCGCGTGCATCGATCGTCAGCGGCACGTCGAATTGCGTGTCCGATCCGCGGTGCGACAGCCGCAGGATGCCGGTGAAGCCCGCCGGGATCGCGAAGCCGCTGCCGTTCGGGCGGCGGACGATATGCTTCATGTGGATCGTCTCGCCCTGCCGCACCAGCGCGCGATCGAAGACGGTGTGGAACGTCTCGGCGGGCGCCGAATAGCCATAGGGCAGCTCGAAATCGGACGGCCGGATGCCCTGGCCCCAGCTGGTCAGCGCGAAGCTGAAATCGTCGTCGCTGCGCGCCGACACCATCAGCGCGTGCGCGGACGAACTGTCCTCGCAGCCGTCGTACGTCTCGGGCTGCGGCAGACCGGCGGGGATCATCAGCCCGCCGCTGCGATCGGTCGCACCGCGCGCCAGCAGCTTGCCGGTGCAGCTGTCGCTGATCGCCACGCTGGCGTTGGCGACCGGCTGGCCGGTGTCGAGCGCGGTCACCCAGACGAGGCTGCGCTCGCGCCCCCATTTGAAATGCACCGCCATGTTGGTGACCAGCGCGGCGCTGGCGACATAGCGCGGCGCGTTGCGTCCGAGCAGCGAGCGTCCGAGCACCGGACTTGCCAGTTCGACGACGTAGAAGCCGGGCTTGCCCAATGGGATGCCGACCACCTCGAAATCGTGGCCCTTGCCGGGCAGGCCGAGCTTCAGCCCCGCGCCCTGCTGCCCCAGGATCGAACGGTCGCCGGTATGGTTGATCCGCCGCACCACTTCGTCGCCGCGCTTCACCTCCTCGACGTCATAATTGTCCGCGGCCGCGACCGTGCGCAGCCATGCGGCGACCGCCGCGTCCGAATCGCCGACCTTGAGCGTCCGCCCGCCGATCGCGAGGTTGCGGCCCTGCAGGGCAGGCTCGACGTTGCGTACGGTGACCGGCAGCACGCCGCCCTGTGCCGCCTCGAGGATGCCGAAGCCCGCCGCGAACTTCACCAGCGGCGGCGCGGCGTCGAAGCGCACGTCCAGTGGGAAGCGTTCGCCATTGGTCAGCGCACGGCCGCTCTCGTCCTTGAGGCCGGCGGGCAGCGTCAGCTTCGCCGCAGTGTCGTAGGGCAGCGGCGCCTTGAACGTGACGTCGGCGATCGTCGCCTTCTTCCTGTCGTCGTCGTCGAAGGTCGGCGCGATCTGCCTGCCGTCCGCCAGCGTCAGCCGGATCGCCGCCGCCTGGCTCATCGTCACCGGTGCGGTGAAGCGGACATAGGCGGGTTGCACCGGGCTGCACCCGGCCTGCGGATTGGTGCGGCTGCATTCGAAGCGCGCCGTGAACGGCTTGCGGACGCTATAGTCGAAGCGCTGATCGGCGCCGGCGAGACGGCCGGAGGCCGACGCGATCCCCTTCGGCCAGACCAGCGCGACGTCGCGCCCGGGCGGCAGCGCGCGGCGGCATTTGAGCGCGGTGACGCCGGCGTACAGCGCCTGCCGCGCGGCGGGCGCGTCGGGAACCGCATCGGGCAGGCCGGCATTCTCGAGGAAGCTGCGCACCGACCAGTCCTGCGTCCCCATCGCGCCGAACAGTTTCGCGGGCAGGTCGGCGGCGAGGACGTCGACCGGGATCTTCTCGCCGAGCCCGTCGACCGCGCAATAAGCGTTGGCGGCGACCGACGCGCGCGTCGGCGCGGTCGACGTGGCGACCAGGAACACCTGATCCTCCTCGATCTCGTCGCCGCCACCCGGCGGCAGGACGGCGCGCGCGCTCGGTCCTCCGGCGTCGACCGCATAGCTCTGCCGTCCGTTCAACGCATAGCCGGCGACGCTCTTCAGCCCCTTGGCGGCGTCGAAGCTGCATTTGGTCTCGCCGCGTAATGGTGTGGCGAAGTCGAAGACCCAGGTCTGCTGGTCGACCCAGCGTCCGCTGCCGGCACAGCCGGTGGTAAAGGGCGCGGGGCTGCGTGGATCGCCGAGCGGCACCATCGGCTGGTTGAAGCGGATCGTGTAGCGCTCGATCGCGCCACCGTTGCCACCGGCGCCGGGCTGGGCGAGCACCACCTGCGGGCTGTTGTCGCCGAACGCGGCGACGGGCGCCAGCGCCAGAGCCAGCACCGCCCACCGTACCGCTGCTCCGCGCCGCATCATCGCCCTCCCGTAACGACACGACGCTAGGCGGTTCACGAACGCGAATCCAGAGCCGCCGCCGTCCCCGAACCGATCCGCGTTTCCGCCGATTCGGCGGCAATCCGCCGCTGGCGGGCGCGTCATGAGCGATGAAATCCAACGATCGGAAAGGCTTGCCTATCGCCCCTTGTCCGATCCGCATCCGTAATGAACCTTATCGGCATGGGAAACTGTCCGGGGGCGGATCGTGGATCTTTTGACGGCGATCTTCGATGCCGCGGCGCGCGAAACGATGCTGTTCGCGGCGACGGGACTGCTCATCGGCGGGATCGACGACCTGATCGTCGATCTGTGCTTCCTGGCGCATCGCTGGAGCAAACGTAAGGCTGTCCGTCCGACGTTGGCCACCCTGCCACGGCCCGCCTCGCCTGGTGCGTTCGCCGTGTTCGTCGCGGCCTGGGACGAAGAGGCGGTGATCGGCGGCATGCTCGCAGCGGCCGTCGCCCGTTTCGAACATCCGGATTACCGCCTGTACGTCGGGGTCTATCCCAACGATCCGGGCACGATCGCGGCAGCTACGGCCGTTGCCGCCACCGATTCCCGGATCCGCGTCGTCATCGGCAGCCGCGACGGGCCCACGACCAAGGCGGACTGCCTCAACACATTGTGGACGGCGCTGATGCGCGACGAGGCAGCAGGCCGGGTGACGAAAGCGGTGGTTCTCCACGACGCGGAAGATGTCGTCCATCCCGCCGAACTGACCGTGTTCGACACGATGATCGAAGGGCGGTCGGTGGTGCAATTGCCGGTGTTGCCGCTGATCCGACGCGGATCGATGGTCTCGGCGCACTATGCCGATGAGTTTTCCTATGCGCACAGCGTCCAGCAGCCGGTGCGTGCGATGCTGGGGGCGGCGATGCCGCTGGCTGGGACAGGTTGCGCGATCGCGACGCCGATACTGGCGGCGATCGCCGCCGAGCGCGATGGCGCACCGTTCGACGAATCGAGCCTGACGGAGGATTACGAACTCGGCCTGCATGTCGCCGCGCGGGGCGGCGGCAGTTGCTTCGCGCGCATCCGTGATTCCCACGACGGCAGTCTGGTCGCGGTGCGCGCCTATTTTCCCGACGCGCTGCCGACGGCCACGCGGCAGAAGGCGCGATGGATGACCGGCATCGCGCTCGCCGGCTGGGATCGAACCGGATGGGGCAGGCCGCTCGCGCTCGCGGATCACTGGATGCGCATGCGCGACCGGCGCGCATTGGTCTCGGTGTTGGTTCTGGCCGTCGCCTATGTGGCCGTCCTGCTATGGCCCTTGGCGGTCGTATTGCACTGGCTGGCCGGTACGCCCGTCGCCGACGATCGGCTTGCCACATGGCTGCTCACGACGACATCAGTGCTGCTCGGCTGGCGGCTAGCGATGCGTGCCGTCTGCACGGCGCGGGACTATGGCTGGCGCGAGGCGGCATGGTCGCTACCGCGATTTTTCGTCGGCAATCTCATTTCGCTGATCGCCGCGCCGCGCGCGCTCCACCGTTACCTGAAGCTGCTGCGCGGTGCGCCGCTGGTATGGGACAAGACGCGGCACGAGTTTCCCGACCTCGACATGGCGTCCAACGTGTGACGGGTGGACGGCCGCTCCGCTTTCTCGCCGTCCTGCTCGCCGGCTGGGCCGGCACCAGGGGATATGCGATCTATCGCGACGGCGGCGTGGCGGCTTTACCCCTGGCGGCACCCGTCGCGCGGATCGTCGCGGCGATGGGGGTGTCCCCGGCCGTGGCGAGGCCCATGCCTTTTGCGCCCGCCGGCGATCGTCGGACGGAGCGGATGTGGATGCGTGCGAATCGTGTCGTGCATCGGGCGGCGGTGGCGAGCGATTCGCCATCGATCGCCAATCAACGGCGCTCTACGGCGGGCATCGACGCCTCCTGGGCGGTGGATGATGACCGGCGATCCGACCCGCCACGTCTGGCGCCCGCCGTCCAGCCGCCGCCGATCGCGCAAGGGCCATCGCGCTGGGCGGGCAGCGCGTGGCTGATCGCGCGTGGCGGGAATGTCGCCAGCGTCACGAGTGGCCAGCTCGGCGGGTCGCAGGCGGGCGTGAGGCTGACCTATGCGTTGGGTGCGGCACGGCGGGTAGCGCTTGCCGCTCGCGTGTCGGCACCGTTGTCCGGCCGGGGACGGGAAGCGGCGATTGGACTGGATTGGCAGCCGATGCGGGCACCGATCCACATCGTCGCCGAGCAGCGCATCGCCCTCGACGGTGGGCGGGGCGGGCCGATGGTGGGGGTGATCGCCGGGTTCGGCCCGACGCGGATCGCGCCGGCGCTGACGCTCGAAGGCTATGGACAGGCCGGTTTGATCGATCGCGGTCAGACCGAGGCATTCGCTGATGGCGCCTTGCGGGCGGCGCATCCGCTCGGCGCGCTGGGCGCGGTACGGATCGACATCGGCGCCGGCATCTGGGGCGGCGCGCAACGCGGGGCGACACGGCTCGACTTGGGGCCGTCGCTGGGTATCGTCGTGCCGGTCGGTAAACGTCGCCTTCGCCTGACCGCGGACTGGCGCCAGCGCGTCGCCGGTGCGGCGCGGCCGGATTCGGGGCCGGCGTTGTCGATCGGCACCGATTTCTGACGGCTGGTCCGCCGCGCCAAGCCGGGTATAACGCGGGGCCGTGGACCTCTACCTTCCCATCGCCAATCTGTCGGTCAACGCGCTCGTCATCGTGCTGCTGGGCGGTGGCGTCGGGTTGCTGTCGGGGATGTTCGGGGTCGGCGGCGGATTCCTGACGACGCCGCTGCTCATCATCTACGGCATCCCGCCGACCGTCGCCGCGGCGTCGTCGGC
This sequence comes from Sphingomonas liriopis, assembly GCF_024211255.1. Lineage (GTDB taxonomy): Bacteria > Pseudomonadota > Alphaproteobacteria > Sphingomonadales > Sphingomonadaceae > Sphingomonas > Sphingomonas liriopis. Next base: position 176,440 of record NZ_JAMLDY010000004.1, read on the forward strand.
GAGCCAGGTGACGGGGGCGAGCGTATCGGGCGTCTTCGCGCATTTCCATCGCGGCGGGGTGGATACCAAGATGGGCGGCGTGCTCGTCGCGGGCGGCATCGTCGGCAGCTTCGCCGGTGCGTGGATCTTCCAGCTGCTGCGCGCCAGCGGCCAGATCGATACGGTGATCGGCGTCGTCTATGTGCTGATGCTGGGATCGATCGGCACGATGATGGCGCGCGAATCGATCGCCGCGATCGGCGTCGCGCGCGGGCGGCGGCCGGTGCGCCCGCGCAAGCGGCGCCACCATCCGCTCGTCGCCGCGCTGCCGCTGCGCACGCGTTTCTATGCGTCGGGCCTGTACATCTCGCCGCTCGCGCCGCTGCTGCTCGGCTTCTTCACCGGCATCCTCACCATCCTGCTCGGCATCGGCGGCGGGTTCATCCTGGTGCCGGCGATGATCTATCTGCTCGGCATGGCGACCAGCGTCGTCGTCGGCACGTCGCTGTTCCAGACGCTGTTCGTCACCGCGGTCGCGACGATGGTCCACGCCACCACCACCAAGGCGGTCGACATCGTCCTCGCCGGCCTGCTGCTGATCGGATCGGTGATCGGCGCGCAATTGGGCGCGCGCTTCGCCTCGCGGGTGAAGCCCGAATATCTCCGCCTCGCGCTCGCGATCATGGTGCTGCTCGTGGGCCTGCGCATCCTGCTCGGGCTCGTCTGGCGGCCCGAGGAGATCTTCACGGTCGAGCTGACGTGAGGCGCTGGCTGCCGCTCGCCGCGCTGCTGCTGATGGGGCAGGCGCCAAAACCCGTGCTCGTCCCCGACGTGTCGCAGCGCGATATCGAGATCGCCTATTCGTTTACCGGTGCCGAGCTGCTGCTGTTCGGCGCGATCCTCTATCCCGGCGGGCGACTGCCCAAGGGTGAGGCGCCGACCGATATCGTCGTCGTCGTCAAGGGACCGACCCAGCCGGTGCTGGTGCGCGAGAAGGAAAAGGTCGCCGGCATCTGGGTCAATGCGCAGCACCAGCGCTACAGCTCGGTGCCGAGCTTCTACGCGCTTGCCTCGTCGCGGCCGGTGGACCGTATCGTCGATGAACGGACGCGCGCGATCTACGAACTCGGGCTCGACAGCCTTCAGCTGTCGCCGGGATCGAATGCGGTCACCGCGGTCGAGCATCGGTTCCAGCGCGGGCTCGTCGACCTCAAGCGCCGCGCCGGCCTGTATCTGGAGGCGCCGCATGCGGTCGGGATCACCGATGGCGTGCTCTACCGCGCGCGGCTGACCATCCCCGCGCGTGTCCCCGTCGGGCGGTTCACCGCGGAGACGTTCCTGATCCGCGACGGCCGCGTCCTCGCCGCGGCGGTGCGCGACATCGACATCCGCAAATCGGGGTTCGAGCGGTTCGTCGCGCGCGCCGCGGAACGGCACGGCATCTATTACGGCCTCGCCGCGGTCGTCCTGTCGGTGGCGCTCGGCTGGGGGGCGGGCTGGATCGCGCGGCGCATCTGATGGCGAACGCTATGTTAAGGCCTTCGCCCTAATCCATCGGGTCGATATGGACGAGGATCGACCGTGATGACCGACATGCCGGGACCCGCCGCCTTTGCCGGAGCGGTGCCGCTGGCGGCAGGAGCGGCGCCGCTGGCGGGGCCGGCCGGCATCGGCGGCATGCCGATCGGCTGCGTGCTGGCGATCGCGGGCGGCAGCAGCCGCGTCCTGTTCGACCGCAACGCGCTGGAGCTCGCCGCGCAGGATGCCGATCCCGTCGCCGCGTCGGCGGGGCAGGTCGGCGGCCAGATCAAGATGCGCGTCGGCGGCACCTGGCTGGTCGCCAACATCCGCAGCCTGGCGTTGCAGGAAGCGGGCGGCGACTGGGTCGCGGCCGATATCGATTTCCTGGGCGAGGGCGACGAGGAGCGGCTGACCGGCAAGCTCTACCATTTCCGTCGCGGCGTGACGCGCTATCCGATACCCGGCTGCGAGGTGTTCGCGATCACCACCCCCGACCTCCAGCAGATCTATTCCGCCGCCGACAAGCCGCATATCCAGGTCGGCACCGTCTATCCGACGCGCGACGTGCGCGCTTCGCTCTACATCGACGCGATGCTCGGCAAGCATTTCGCGCTGGTCGGATCGACCGGCACCGGCAAGTCGACGTCGGCGGCGCTGATCCTCCATCGCATCTGCGAACTGGCGCCGCAGGGCCATGTGCTGATGATCGATCCGCACGGCGAATATGCCGCCGCCTTCCGCGGCAACGGCGCGATCTACGACGTCAGCAACCTCCAGATGCCGTACTGGCTGATGAACTTCGAGGAGCATTGCGAGGTCTTCATTACCGCGAGCGGATCGGATCGCCAGATCGACGCCGACATCCTCGCCAAATGCCTGTTGATGGCGCGCGCCAAGAACCGGCTGGGGCAGGGGATCGCCAAGCTGACCGTCGACGCGCCGATCCCCTATCTGTTGAGCGACCTCACCAACCTCATCGCGCTCGAAATGGGCAAGATGGACCGTGCCGGCGATACCGCGCCCTATCTGCGCCTCAAGACCAAGATCGACGAGATCAAGGCCGATCCGCGCTACGGCTTCATGTTTTCGGGCATGCTGGTCGCCGACACGATGGCCGATTTTCTCGCGCGCATCTTTCGCCTGCCGGGCGACGGGCGGCCGATCTCGATCGTCGACGTCTCGGGCGTACCGTCGGAGATCACGTCTGTGGTCGTCGCGGTGCTGAGCCGGATGACGTTCGACTTCGCGATCTGGTCGCGCAACGAACCGCAGCGGCCGATCCTGCTCGTCTGCGAAGAGGCGCACCGCTACATCCCGAGCAGCAACAGCGAGGCCGGGCGCAGCGCCTCGGTCGGCCGCATCCTCGGCCGCATCGCCAAGGAAGGGCGCAAATACGGCGTCAGCTTAGGGCTTATCACGCAGCGGCCGTCCGATCTGGAGGAAGGCGTGCTTTCGCAATGCGGCACGATCATCGCGATGCGGCTCAACAACGAACGCGACCAGGCGTTCGTGCGCGCCGCGATGCCGGAGGGCGCGCGCGGCTTCCTCGATGCGATCCCCGCGCTGCGCAATCGCGAATGCATCATCTGCGGCGAAGGCGTCGCGGTGCCGATCCGGGTGAGCTTCGACGGCCTCGAAGAGTCGAAGCGGCCGGCGTCGGGCGACCCTTTGTTCTCGCAGTTGTGGCGCGATGCCGGCGGCGAGGATGCGATCATCGGCCGCACGATCATGCGCTGGCGCGCGCAGGGGCGGTAGGCGACATAGACAAGATGGACACCTTGACGTGAACGATCCGGTTCGATCGTTTCGATTTCGGTGATGATGCGAAAGAGCGTGGGGCTGCGGTAGCAGGGCGATGCCGTGTAGGACAGCGGTGGGTGAATTTGCGTTCCACGTCAGTTGGTTACGCGATCGTACGACCAACAGCGCGGTCGGCGGCCGGGATTTTTGTCGTTTCCCAAAGCGATTCGTCACCCCGGACTTGTTCCGGGGTCCACTCCGCGGCGAGGCGCAGCCCTCTCGCCTCCAACCCTGCGCTTGCGGCACAGTGGACCCCGGAACAAGTCCGGGGTGACGGAGGATGTGGGGAGGGGCCTTACCCGCCCCCGCCGACCTTCACCGCCAGCAGGTCCGCGACCTGCGCCTTGAAGCGGCGCAGGTTTTCGCCCGACAGCGCCTGCACACTGGCGAACGAGATCGAGCGCGGGTTGATCGTCTGGCCGTTGCGCCAGACCTCCCAATGGAGGTGCGGGCCGGTCGACATGCCGGTCGAGCCGACATAGCCGATCACCTGTCCCTGGCGGACCTGCTGCCCGCGCGCCACCGCGATCCGGCTCATATGGCCGTAACCGCTGGCGAGCCCGCCGGCATGGGCGAGCTTGACGAAATTGCCGTAGCCGCCCGATCGCCCCGCACCCTGCACGACGCCGTCGAGCGCGGCATAGATCGGCGAGCCATAAGGCGCGCCGATGTCGAGCCCCTTGTGCATCTTAAGATAGCCGAGCAGCGGGTGCATGCGATAGCCGAAGGACGAGGTGATCCGCCCCGCCACCGGCATGCCCATGAACCCGCGGCGTTCGCTCTGCCCGTGCGCGTCGAACCACGACGGTTTGCCGTCGTCCTCCCAGCGCACCAGCTGCACCTTGCGGCGGCCCTGGTCGATGCCGGCGAACAGCAGGTCGCCGAGGCGCACCTCGCCGGTTGCGGCACGGTCGCGCGCGACGATCAGGTCGAAGCCGTCGGCGGCGCTGACGTCGCGGCCGATCGACAGGCGCGTCGCGAGCGCCTTGATATAGCTTTCGACGACGCGTGCCGGCGCACCGGCGGCGCGCGCCGAGCGATAGAGGCTCGATCCGACGAGGCCCTGGATGCGCAGCGGCGTGCGGTCGACCGCGATCGGCTGGCGCGTCATGACCAGCCCGCCGCCGGCGCGATCGAGGCTGAGCGCGAGGTCGAAGCGCGCGCGCAGGGAGAGTTTCTCGAGCGGGCGTGCCACCGTCTTCGCCGGGCGGCGGCCGAGGGTAAGAGAAAGACGCGTGCCCGGCTGGATATCGCCGAGCGCGACCGCCTGCGCGACCAGCCCTGCTGCGGCCTTCGCATCCGACCGGCCGACGCCGGCGCGGGTGAGGACATGGTCGAAGGCGTCGCCTTCGCCGAGCGTCGCGCTGAGTTCGACGAGCGGGCGTTCGGGCGCTTCGGCGAGCGGCGCGACGAGGTCGTTCGCCGCCATCCGGTGACCGGTGTCGCCGCCCCAGGCGAGCGGCGCGATCGCCTGTCCGCGCGCTTCCTCCCAGGCGGTGTCGGCGAGAGGTGCGGGGGTGGCACCGACCAGCGGCCGCATGCCGGGCGCCAGTGCCCAGACGCTGCCGAGCAGGACGGTGAGCGTCGCAAGGCCGCGCCACCAGTCGCGGCTGCCGATCTGCGCGCCCAGATCGGGCGCCCAGTCGATCGCACCCCAGTGCGGCGCGACGGTCGGGCTGCGGCGGGGATCGAGCACGCGCGGCACGGCGAACGCCCGCCCGAACGGGCGTGCGGCGGTGCCGCCGGCGAGATCGAAACCTTGGTCGTTGCGCAGGAACACGCGGGCGGCGCCTCATCAAGAACGTCGCCGTCATCCCCCCGGCGCTGGGTGGCAGCGTTGTGGGGGAGAAAGTCTAAAGTCAAATTAACCGCGGGGGTGCGCGAGTCGCGGTGCGACGAGGCGTTTCGGGGGTGCGGCGATCGCCAAATATCCCGCGTTACCCCGGACTTTTCGAGGCCTCTGCGAAACGCTATCCGTGCTCCCGCGCAGGCGGGAGCCCTGGAGTCCCGAGCCCCATCAGCCGTTGTTTTGCTTGGCTCTGGGCTCCCGCCTGCGCGGGAGTACTGGAGGGGATGCGGACTTTCGCAGAAATCTCGATGTGTTCCGAGGTCCACTCCTCGGCGAGGCGAACGGTCGGAGCCTCTTGTCCTGCGCCCGCGGCCCGGTGGACCCCGGAACACGTCCGGGGTGACGGGGGCGATGGGTGACGGGGGGATGCTTGATCCGCCTCATTGCGCTGATCCCCCGGACGCACGATGTTGCCCCCATGAAAGCGGCGGTCACCGCGGTCCTCGGACCCACCAACACCGGCAAGACCCACCTCGCCGTCGAACGGATGTGCGCGCATTCGAGCGGCATCATGGGCTTTCCGCTGCGGCTGCTGGCGCGCGAGGTCTATGACCGTGTCGTCAAGCTGAAGGGCGCCGACAGCGTCGCGCTCGTCACCGGCGAAGAGAAGATCGTGCCCCCCAATGCGCGCTGGCACCTGTGCACGGTCGAATCGATGCCCGAGCACGACGCCGCTTTCGTCGCGCTCGACGAGGCACAGCTCGGCACCGATGCCGAGCGCGGCCATGTCTTCACCGACCGGCTGTTGCGCCGGCGCGGGCGCGAGGAAACGATGATCCTGGGGTCCGAGGCGCTGCGGCCGATGGTGCGCGCGCTGGTGCCGGATGCCGAGATCATCGTCCGGCCGCGTTTTTCGAAACTCACCTATGCGGGCGCCAAGAAGATCAGCCGGCTGCCCAAACGCTCGGCGATCGTCGCGTTCAGTGCCGAGGAAGTGTACGCCGTTGCCGAGATGCTGCGCCGCCTGCGCGGCGGAGCGGCGGTGGTGATGGGCGCGCTGTCGCCGCGTACCCGCAACGCGCAGGTCGCGATGTTCCAGGCGGGCGAGGTCGATTATCTCGTCGCCACCGATGCGATCGGCATGGGGCTCAACATGGACGTCGCGCACGTCGCCTTCGCCGGCCTCAGCAAGTTCGACGGTCGCCGCAGCCGCCGGCTGACGGTGGCGGAGATGGCGCAGATCGCCGGCCGCGCCGGGCGCCATCAGCGCGACGGCACCTTCGGCGGGGTCACCGAAGAGGGGCCGGGCGCGTTCCTGCCCGAAGAGGTGTTCGCGATCGAGGAGCATCGCTTCCCGCGCATCGAACAGCTCTACTGGCGCAACGGCGAGCCCGATTACGCCAGCATCGACGCGCTGATCGCCAGCCTGGAGCGGCGGCCCGAGCCGGGCGTGCTGCTCGCCGCGCCGCAATCGACCGACCTTGCGGTGCTCAAGCGGCTCGCCGACGAACCCTGGGTGCGCGACCGGACGCGATCGCCGGCGATGGTCAAGCGGCTGTGGGCGGCGTGCGGACTGCCCGATTTCCGCAAGCTCGGCCTCGATCCGCACACGCGCTTCGTCGCGCGCGTGTTCGGCTACCTCAGCGAAGGGCGCGGCGTCGTGCCCAACCAATGGTTCGCCGACGAGGTGTCGCGGCTCGACACGATCGCCGGCGATGTCGAGACGATCGCCGGACGGATCGCCGCGATCCGCAGCTGGGCCTATATCGCGCAGCGCCCCGACTGGCTCGCCGATCCCGCCGCGGGGGCGGAGCGGGCCAAGGGAATCGAGGAGCGATTGTCCGACGGGCTCCACGCCAGCCTGACGCAGCGCTTCGTCGACAAGCGCACGACCGCGCTGATGCGCCAGATCGGCGGCGACGTGTCGCTGCTGCCGGTGGTGATCGGGCCGGAGGGCGAGGTGCTGGTCGAGGATCATCCGATCGGCCGACTCGAGGGGTTTCGCTTCACCGTCGATCCCGCGGCGCGCGCGACCGACCGCCGGCTGTTGCTTGCCGCGGCGGAAAAGCATCTCGGCGGCGAGCGTCGCCGCCGCGGCGAGGCGCTGATCGCGGCGGAGGATGCGGCCTTTACGCTGCGCGACGACGCGATCGTCTGGAACGGGCATGCGGTCGCGCTGCTGACGCCGGGGCCGTCGCTGGCGCGCCCGCAGCTAAAGCTCGATCGCGATCTCGATTGCTTGGCCAAGCCGCAGCGCGAGGCGGTGGCGGTGCGGCTCAACGCATGGTTCGCGACGATGCTCGGCCGTCATCTGCCGGCGTTGGTCGCGCTTGCCGAGGCGGCGCGCGATCCGCAGGCAACGCCGGCGCTGCGCGTCGTCGCGGGCGAGCTGGAGGCGGCGGGCGGGTTGCTGCCGCGGTTGCCGCTGCGCGAATCGCTCGACGCGCTGGGGCAGGACGAACGCAAGCGGCTGCGCCGGATCGGCATCACCATCGGCGCGCTCGACCTGTTCGACCCGCGGCTGCTCAAGCCCGCGGCGGCGCGCTGGCGGCGGACGCTGCTCGGCGTGCGCGGGCGCACGCCGGTGCTGCCGCGCGAGGGGGCGAGCGTGCTGCCGCGCGGCGCGCCGGGGGCGCAGCTCGCCACCGGTTTCCGCCCGCTTGCGGCGCAGGCGGTGCGCGTCGATCTGGTCGAACGCATCGCGCGTGCCGCGCATGACGCGCGACAGGGACGCAAGCCGTTCGCGCCCGACCCGGCGCTCGCCACGTCGATGGGGGTGGAGCCGGCGACGTTCGCGCGGCTGATGGCGGAACTGGGCTTCCGCACCGTGCGCGGCGCCGACGCGCCGGCGTGGATCTGGCAGGGTCGCCGCCCGCCGCGGCGCGAGGAGGCGCCGGCCGCGCCGCCCACGGGGGCCTTCGCCGCGCTTGCCGGCTGGGGCCGCCATGGCTGAGGCATCGATGCGGCTCGACCGGTTCCTGTGGTTCGTGCGGCTCGCGAAGACGCGCGGGGTCGCGCAGGACATCGCCTGCGACGGGCGGATGCGGATCGACGGGCGGCGGGTGGAGCGCAGCGCGGCGCCGGTGCGCGTCGGCAACATCCTGACCTTCGCGCAAGGGTCGCGGGTGCGCGTGCTGCGCGTCGAGGCGCTGCCCACCCGCCGCGGGCCGGCGCCCGAGGCGCAAGGCTGCTATCAGGAACTGGTCGCGAACGTCTCGCAACCCCCCGGGATCGATTGACGCGAGCGACGACGCGGCATAGCAGCCCCAGACATTCGTACCCGGCGCGGCGCCACAGCCGACGCACCAAGGCCGCAAGGAACCGCCATGACCTACGTCGTCACCGATGCCTGCATCCGCTGCAAGTATATGGACTGCGTCGAGGTGTGTCCGGTCGACTGTTTCTATGAAGGCGAGAACATGCTCGTCATCAACCCCAGCGAGTGCATCGACTGCGGCGTGTGCGAACCCGAATGCCCGGCCGAGGCGATCCTGCCCGACACCGAGAGCGGGCTGGAACAGTGGCTCGAGCTCAACACGACCTTCTCGGCGCAATGGCCCAACGTCACGCGCAAGCTCGACCAGACGCCGCCCGACGCCGACGCGATGAAGGGTGTCGAGAACAAGTACGACCAGTTCTTCTCGCCCGAGCCCGGCGCCGGCGATTAAGTCCGGCAAATCCGCGCATGAGGCAGGGTAACTGACTCATGCGCGCTGGTAATTTTGTTGCGAGTGTGTTAAAAGGGTCCATGACGGGCATGATGCGTCATGCCTGCTCTGGAGACACTCGTACCAACCATCCTCGCCGGTCCCTGTCCAGCGGTTTGCCGCCACGGATCGTCCACAAGCGAGCGATGCGACCTTAGAAAGGCCCGTTCATGGCTGCCAAGGCATTGTCCTTCGATGTCGGTGATTACGTCGTTTATCCCAAGCATGGCGTCGGCCGTGTGATCGAGCTGCAGAAGCAGGAGATCGCCGGGACCAGCCTGGAGCTGTACGTGCTCCGCTTCGAAAAGGAGCGCATGACGCTCCGCGTCCCCACCAACAAGGCCGAATCGGTCGGCATGCGCAAGCTGTCGTCGGACAAGACGATGCGCGAGGCGATGGAGACGCTGAAGGGCAAGCCCAAGGTCAAGCGCACCATGTGGTCGCGCCGCGCGCAGGAATATGAGGCGAAGATCAATTCGGGCGACCTCGCGTCGATCGCGGAGGTGGTCCGCGACCTGTTCCGCGCCGACGACCAGCCCGAGCAGAGCTATTCGGAACGTCAGATCTTCGAAGCGGCGTGCAGCCGCCTCGCGCGCGAACTCGCCGCGATGGAAGAGGTCGACGAGCTGAAGGCGCAGGAGAAGATCCTCGACATCCTGCGCGCCGCCGCGGCGATCTACAACAAGGACAAGGTGCCGGCGTAACTCGCCGCGACCTTTGTTTCATGTGAAAGGGCGGTCCCGCGAGGGGCCGTCTTTTTCGTTTACAGGCGTAGGCGACGCGGTGTAGCATCCGACTACAACAGTTGAGGACGATCCCATGAAGCTGCTCGCACTCGCCCTGATCCCGCTTGCCGCCACCGGCGCGTTCGCCGGTGAGCGCGATCGCGGGCCGGGCCTTCCCGGCCAGCGGCAAGGCAATGCGCTGGTCTATGCCGCGCGCGATTTCGACAGCGTCAGCCTCGGCGGTGCCGCGCGGGTGATCGTGCGGGCCGGGCCGGTGTTCGCCGTCCGTGCCGAAGGGCCGGCGGAGGCGTTCGCCAATTTCCGCGTCGCGCGCGAGGGGCGGACGCTGCAGGTCGGCCGCCGCTACGAAGGGCGCAGCGAGATGCCGCTCGAACGCCGCATCACCGTCTACGTCACGCTGCCCGCCCTCGCGGCGGCGAGCGTCGGCGGGTCGGGCAGCATCGACGCCGATCGTGGCGGCGGCGAGCGCTTTTCGGGCGCGGTCGGTGGATCGGGCCGTCTGCGCGTCGCCCGGCTCGATACGCCCACCGCCGAATTGAGCGTCGGCGGATCGGGCGACATCGCCGCCGCCGGTACGGTCGGCGCGCTCAAGGCGAACGTCGGCGGATCGGGCAGCATCGCCGCCCCCGGCCTGCGCGCGTCGCGGGCGGAAGTGTCGATCGGCGGATCGGGCAGCGTCCGCGCGATGGTCGCCGGCCCTGCCGACGTGTCGATCGCGGGCAGCGGCAGCGTCGATCTCGGCGCGCAGGCGCGCTGCCGGGTCAGCAAGGTGGGCAGCGGCACGGCGCGCTGCGGCCGCTGAGCCGACCCCTTGCCCCGCCTCTCGTTGTGTATTATACAAGCAATACACAACGAGAGGGTTTCGTCATGCGCCAGGTTGCGATCATCATGCTCGGGGCGGCATCGCTCGCCGCCTGTTCGATCGGCCATGACGACGGCCCCGGGGTCGCGCCGACCGGCAGCGGGCCGACGCGCAGCTATGCCGTCGACGGCTTCAGCAAGATCGACCTCGGCGGTGGCGACGACGTCGACGTGCGCGCCGGCACCGCCTTTTCGGTGCGCGCGGAAGGGCCGGCGGAGGAGCTCGACCGGCTCCGCATCGCCAGGGACGGCGACACGCTGGAGATCGGCCGCAAACGCCAGGCGTTCGGCTGGGGCAGCCGCGGCAAGGTCAAGGTCTACGTCACGCTGCCCCGCCTGACCGAGGCGAACATCGCCGGCTCGGGCACGATGGCGGTCGACCGCATCGAGGGTGGCGCGTTCGAGGGCAATATCGCCGGGTCGGGCGACCTCAACATCGCCGCGCTCGGCGTCGACGAGGCGAAGGTGTCGATCGCCGGATCGGGCAACGTGCGCGCCGGCGGTGCGGTCAAGCGGCTCGAGGTCAACGTCGCCGGCTCGGGCAGCCTCGACGCCGCCGGCCTGCGCGCCGAACGCGCGGAGGTGTCGGTCGCCGGATCGGGCGACGTCCGCGCCGCCGTGACCGGCGAGGCGAAGGTCGAGCTGATGGGATCGGGCGACGTCGACCTGGGCGCGGAGGCGCGCTGTTCGGTGTCGAAGATGGGATCGGGTTCGGTACGCTGCGGGCGGTGATGGGGGCGGGGCTTTGACCCCTTGCCTCCAGCCATTCGTCACCCCGGACTTGTTCCGGGGTCCACTCCGCGGCGAGGCAAACGGCTAGAGCCTCTTGCCCTGCGCCTGCGGCCCGGTGGACCCCGGAACGAGTCCGGGGTGACGCGTGATGGGTGGAAGCGTTCCGGCACCATCGCCATCGTCGTCCGAGCGCTTGCCGTAACGGAACCCTTGCCCCGCCCCGCCACCGGTGCGACGCTTGCCGCATGATCCGCCTCCTCGTCCTCGCGCTGCTCCTCATCCCCACCGCCGCCACCGCGGACGAACGCCGCGTCGCGATCGGCAGCTTCGAACGGTTGCGCGTCAACGGCGCGTTCGAGGTGACGGTGGCCACCGGCACCTCGCCCGGCGCGACCGTGATCGCCGATCGCGGCGTGATCGGCGACATCGACCTGCACGTCGAGGGCAATACGCTGACCGTCCGCCGCAACACCACCGGCCGCTGGAGCGAACAGACGTCCGCCGCCGTCGCCACGCCGGTGCGGATCGCGCTCACCACGCCGCGGCTGTCGGGCGTCGCGATCGTCGGCGGCAGCCGCGTCACCGTGTCGAAGCTGACCGGCATGCGCATCGATCTGGCCGCGACGGGCAATGGCGCGATCCAGGCGGGCGACGTGCAGGGCGACCAGCTCGTCGCGCAGCTGATCGGTGACGGCAAGATCACCGCCGCCGGCCGCGTCGCTACCGCGCGATTGCTCGCCAACGGCGCGGGCGCAATCGATGCGGCGGGGCTGGATGCGGGGGATCTCAATGCGCATCTCGACGGCCTCGGCACGATCGCCGCGCGGGCGCGCTATACCGCGCAGGTGTCGAGCACCGGGCTCGGCACGATCAGCGTCGCGGGGCGGCCGAAATGCCGCGTCATCGCCAGCGCGGGCGCGCCGGTGACATGCGGCGGGAACTGAGGCTCACGCTCTCCCGTTCGCCCTTGGGGGAGGACGAGACTCAGGCCCTTCGACAGGCTCAGGGCGAACGGGTGGCGGGTGGCCGCCCTTACACGAACCCCAGATTCCAGGTCGATGCATTGTAATTGCCCATGTTGGGCAGCACCGTCGTCAGGTCTCCATTGCCGACGCCGAACCAGCTCGCCAGCGTCGCGGCATATTGATCGACCGACGTCGTCGGCAGCAGCCGGCCCTGGCCGACGTCGTCCGTCGTGCCGTTGCCGACCTGCGGCGCGGTGCCGAAGAAGCGCCGCCCGCGCACCGCGCCGCCCATGACGACATGGTGGCTGCCCCAGCCGTGGTCGGATCCGTCGTCGTTCGATTGCAGCGTGCGGCCGAAGTCGGAGGCGGTGAAGCTCGTCACCTTGTCCGCGACGCCCAGTGCGACCGTGGTGTCGTAGAAGGCGCGCATCGCATCGGCGACCTTGCCGATCAGCGCGGGATGCTGCGCGACGAGATTGTCGTGCAGGTCGAACCCGCCGATCGAGACGAAGAACACCTGCCGCTTGGCGCCGAGTTCCGACGAGACGGAGATCAGCCGCGCGACCATCTTGAGCTGGTCGGCGAGGGAGTTGCCGGTCGGGAAGAGCGGGAAGCCGGTCGCCGGCGCGGATCCCAGCGCGCCGCTGACCTGCGCATAGGTGTCGAGCGCGCGCTTGCTGACGCGGGCATGCTCGCTGGCGAAGACGTTGGCGTTGCTGCCCGTCATCAGGCTGCGCAGCGTCGATGCGGCGGTGGTCGATCCGTACAGCGACGTCGCGTTGTTGATGAGCGCCACGGGTCCGCCGGTGCCGATCGCATATTGCACCGCCGACTTGCCGGTCAGGTAGACCGCATTGCCGCTGGCGTTGATGCAGGTCAGCGTCGCGGCGCCGTTGCCCGACTGGAACAGGTCGCCGATCCGCCCGCCCCAGCCGCTTGTCGCGCCCTCGGGATTGGACGCCTGGAAATAGCTTTGCTGGTCGTTGTGGCTGAACAATTTCGGCGGCAGCTTGACGCTGTTCGCCTGATATTGCGCCTTGGTCGTCGGCTGGACGAGCGTGCCGACGTTGAGTGCGACCGCGAGTCTGCCCTGATCGAACAGCGGCAGCAGCGACCCCATCGTCGGCGCCAGCGCATATTGCCGCCCGCCGGCCAGCCCCGCGGTCGGATTGAGCACCGTCGCCGCCAGCGATTCGCGGGTCAGCGCGATATTCGATCGTGCGGCAAGATATTTGGCGTAGCTCTCCGCGTCATAGGCGGCGACCGTGTTGGCGTAGTCGTTGCCGCCGTACAGGAAGACGCAGACCAAAGCCTTGTAATCGGTCGCGGTCGCCGCCGCGGCTTCGCCGATCGCGGCGAGGCTGGTGACGAACGGCGTCGCCACCCCCGCGACGCCGAGCGCGGCGGACCGCTTGAGGAAGGCACGGCGCGAGGCGTCTCGGGTAAAATCCATGGGGCTCACCGCAACGTCAAAAATTCGGGGGAGGCGAGCGTCAGCAGGATCGCGATGCCGACGCGGTTGACCGGGCCGTTGGTCGCGGTCGTCGCGACGCTGTCGACCGCGGCGCGGATCGCGGTGACGGTCGCGGCGCTCAACTGGTTCGCGGCGAGTACCAGCACGACCTCGTCGACGAGGCTCGCGCTGTCGGACGCCTTGGCGATCAGGTCGGTATAGTCGGGCTTCATGTCGCCGGTGCCGTTGGCGACGAGGCCCTGCATGTAGTTGACGTAGGCGACGACGCTCTGTTCGTTGGTGATCTGGAATTCGGGCGCGACCAGCCCGGCGTTGCTGATCCCGCTCGCGGGCGGGGCATAGCCGGGGCGGAAGAAGTTGAAGACGGTCTGGCTGCGGCCCATCGACTGGCCGAGCCGGCTCGACTGGCTCGACGTGTCGCCGAACGCCCAGGTATTGGCAGGCGAGTTGATCTTCGCGAGCCGCGCCCAGGCGGTGAGCCGCATGACGGGCTCGCGCAATTTGCCCGCGGTGGTGCTGGCCAGCGCATCGTCGCTGCGCGCCTCGGTATCGAGCAGGATCGCCTTCAGCACCGCCTTCATGTCACCGCGCACGCCGGAGCCGTTGTTGGCGAACACCGCCGACACGCGGCCGATGTAGGCGGCGCTGGGGTTGCTGGTGACGAGGCGCTGGATCAGCTGCTTCGATACGAACGGCGGCAGGTTGGGATGCGCGAAGATCGTGTCGAGCGCGACCTTGACCGCGGCCATGCCGCCGCCGCTGGTCGAGGTGCCGAGGAAGGTGGCGGTGCCCGTCTCGTTGAGCGACGCGTTCATCACCAGCGGCTGGCGATGGCGGTCGGGCGTCGCGCTGACCGTCGTCGCGAGGCTGAGGCCGGTGAAGACGCGCGCGAGGCCGCTGACGTCGGCGGGCGTATAGGTTTCGAGCGGCACGCCGCCGCTCGTCTTGACGCTGCCGTCCATGTTCAGCTGGTAGAGGCCGAGCGTGAAGAGCTGCATCAGCTCGCGCGCGTAATTCTCGTCGGGCTGCGCGCCGGTGGTGGCGTTCGCCTTGCGGTTGCCGAGGAAGGTGAGGAACGACCCCATCGCCGCATTGGTGGTGATCGCGTCGAGGATGGTCCGGTAGTTACCGAAGGCGTTGTCGAGCAGCACGTCGACGTAAGCCGCGGTCGCGAACTGCTTCCAGTTGAGGTTGACCCCGCCGATGCCGACGACGAGCAAATCGAGGAGCGCCATGCCGACCCGCTGGCGCAGCTGGTCGGGTTCGGCGATCATCTGACGCCACATCGTGGCGTCGAAACCGGTCTCATTGTTGGTGTTGGCGGCGACGGCATAGCCGTTGGCGACCAGCCAGTCCCAGTGCGAGGTCGCGCGGGGCAGGGCGAACTGGTCGTCGATCCAGCCTTCGTAACGGCGGCTGACGACGGTATCGATCATTGCACGGGTGGCGCCCATCGTCGTCTGCGCGAGGAAGCGGCTCGCCTGCGCGGTGGTGATCGCGGCCGGGGCGACCACGACCGGCGCGCTCGCCGCCGGCGGCGCGCTGCCCGACCCGCTGCCACCGCCGCTGCCGCACGCGGCGAGCAGGAAGGCGGGTGCGAGCGTGGCGCCGAGCGTCAGCGCGCCGGCGCCGCTTTCCGCGAGCGTTTCATGATCCCCGGCGAACGCGCGTGCGTCCGCTGCTTCCCCATCCAGCACTGATGCAGTCCCCCGACCCGGTCGCCCGAACACCCTCCCGCAGGCGAACCATGGTTTATCAGCATCATAGCGGGTCAAGTCTTAACGAAGAAGATTAACGCGGATCGGGTCGGCGCGTTGGAAGCGGCGTTGGTCGCATGTGTGTCGGAATATTGCTGAGGGGCTGGGTCTGCTGGCGGCACCACCATCCCGCCGTCACCCCGGACTCGTTCCGGGGTCCACCGGGCCGCGAGCGTAACGCTCGATCATTTGCCGTGCGCCTCGCCGCGGAGTGGACCCCGGAACGAGTCCGGGGTGACGGGGGCAAAGAAAAGCCCCGGAGGTTTCCCCCCGGGGCTGTTTCGTCCCGATCCCGGCAGCCCGTCACGGGAGTAAATCCCGTGACGTCGATCGCGGCGTCGCCGCGTCGGCCGGGCCGGGTGCATGCGACCGGCTGCGCCGTTCGCACCGGGCTGCAACGGGGTTGCAGCCCTTGCACCCGCCTCAATCGATCTTCGGGAGCGTCTCGAACTGGTGGTACGGCGGCGGCGAGGACAGCGTCCATTCCAGCGTCGTCGCACCTTCGCCCCAGGGATTGTCCGGCGCCTTCGGACCCGCGATCAGCGAATAGATCACGTTGACGAAGAACACGACCATGCCCGCGGCCATGATCTCATAGCCGTGCGTCGCCAGCGCGTTGAACGTCGCATAGGCGTCCGGATAATCCGGATAGCGGCGCGGCATGCCCTGCAGGCCGAGGAAGTGCATCGGGAAGAACAGCACGTTCACGCCGACGAAGAACACCCAGAAGTGCAGCTGGCCGAGGAACTCGTTGTACATCTTCCCGAACATCTTCGGGAACCAGTAATAGAAGCCCGCGAACAGGCCGAACACGGCACCCAGAGACAGGACGTAGTGGAAGTGCGCCACGACGTAATACGTGTCCTGCATGTAATCGTCGATGCCGCCGTTGGCGAGCACGACGCCGGTGACGCCGCCGACGGTGAACATGAAGATGAAGCCGATCGCCCAGACCATCGGCGTCTTGAACGACAGCGAACCGCCCCACATCGTCGCGATCCAGCTGAAGATCTTGATGCCGGTCGGCACCGCGATCACCATCGTCGCGGCGGTGAAGTACATCTTCACGTTCACGCTGAGGCCGGTGACGAACATGTGGTGCGCCCACACGACGAAGCCGACGACGCCGATCGCGACCATGGCATAGGCCATGCCGAGATAGCCGAAGACGGGCTTGCGGCTGAACGTCGCGATGATCTGGCTGACGATGCCGAAGCCCGGCAGGATCATGATGTACACTTCGGGGTGACCGAAGAACCAGAACAGATGCTGGTACAGGATCGGGTCGCCGCCGCCGGCGGGGTCGAAGAAGGTCGTGCCGAAGTTGCGGTCGGTCAGCAGCATCGTGATCGCCGCGGCCAGCACCGGCAGCGCGAGCAGCAGCAGGAAGGCGGTGACGAGCACCGACCAGACGAACAGCGGCATCTTGTGCAGCGTCATGCCCGGCGCGCGCATGTTGAAGATCGTGGTGATGAAGTTGATCGCGCCGAGGATCGAGCTGGCGCCGGCGAGGTGGAGCGACAGGATCGCCATGTCCACCGACGGTCCGGGTTCGCCATAGGTCGAGAGCGGGGCATAGACCGTCCAGCCGGTGCCGGCGCCGCCGAAGAAGGGCGAGGCAAGCAGCAGCGAGAAGGCGGGGATGAGCAGCCAGAAGCTGACGTTGTTCATCCGCGGGAACGCCATGTCCGGCGCGCCGATCATGATCGGCACGAACCAGTTGCCGAAGCCGCCGATCATCGCCGGCATCACCATGAAGAACACCATGATGAGGCCGTGCGCGGTGATGAGCACGTTCCACAGGTGGAGCGCATGGTCGAGGCCGCCGTCGCCGCCGGGCAGGAAGTTCGCCCAGCCGACGAGATACTGGATGCCCGGCTGCGCGAGCTCGGCGCGCATCAGGCCTGAGATCGCGCCACCGATGATCCCCGCGACGATCGCGAAGATTAGGTAGAGCGTCCCGATGTCCTTGTGGTTGGTCGACATGAACCAGCGGGCGAAGAAGCCCGGCTTGTGGTCCGCGTCATGGTGCGCATGATCGTCGTGCGCGACGAACGCGTTAGGGTGGAGGGCGGTATCGGTCATCTTACTGTCCCGCGTTGCCGGTGGCCGGATTGCCGGTCGCACCCTGCGAAGTGGTAGGGGCGGCGGTCGTCGCATTCTCGGTCGGGCCGGTGGCGGCGTCGGCGGCATTGCCCTGCGCCTCCCCGGCCGCGGAGCCGACGGCGCCGGGCTGCGGGATCACCTTGTTGCTGAGCTGGCCGGGCGCGGGCATCGTGCCGCCCTTGGCACGGACCCAGGCGGCGAACTGCGCCGGGGGAACCGCCTGCACCGCGATCGGCATGAACGCGTGGCGCGCGCCGCACAATTCGGAGCACTGGCCGAAATACAGGCCGGGCTTGTCGATCGTGAAGCTCGTCTCGTTCAACCGGCCGGGCACCGCGTCGAGCTTGATCCAGAAGGCGGGGACCGCCCAGCTGTGGATCACGTCCTGCGAGGTGGTGATGAGGCGGATCGGCACGCCGACCGGCAGCACGATGCGGTTGTCGGCGGCGAGCAGGCGGGGCCCGTCGGCATCGGTGCGGAAGCGTTCGCCCTTGCCGACCTGGTCACGCTCTTTCAGCATGTTGGCGGTGATCTCGAACCCGCCGTTGTCGGGATACTGATACGACCAATACCATTGGTTGCCGATCGCCTTCAGCGTCACCGCGCCGGCCGGGGCCGGCTTGAACTGCGCCTGCAGCAGGCCGATCGAGGGGACGGCGATCAGCACCAGGATGACGACCGGCGCCAGCGTCCAGATGATCTCGATCGCGGTATTGTGGCTGGTCTTGGAGGGGATCGGGTTCGCCGCCTTGCGGAAGCGGATGACGACCCAGATCAGCAGCAGCAGCACGAAGACGCTGATGACGACGATCAGCGGCAGCAGGATCGAATCGTGGAACCAGTGCGCGAACTGGCCATTGGTCGTGACCTGCGGCTGGATGCCGATGCGGCCGTCGACCGGATGGCCGACGCCCGGCTCGATCGTCGTCGCCGGCGCACCGTCCTGCGCGAGCAGCGGCGAAGACGGCGCCGCCGGAGCGGTCGCCGCGGCGGTGGTGGGGGCGACGTTCGACACGCCGGCTGGTGCGGCGGCCGCCTGGGGGGCCGGTGCGGCAGCCGCCTGAGGGGCCGGCGCGGCGGCGCCCTGCGGCCTGGGCGACGCTTCGGCGCCCCCCATGCCCGTCAGCGCCAGCCCGATGGCCAGCGCGATCCCCGTGAACCTCATGCGCATGCGTGTCGTCACCCCGTCCTGTTCCCTGGCCCGCCCGGCGAACGGGCCATCCGGGGCGCACGGATGCACCCCTTTTGCCATGGCCTATACGCGGGGGTGCCGTCCGCCTCAAGCGCCCGGCCCATGTTTATGACGCGAGCGCGCTTGGCGGGGACCGGGCGAGTTCCTATGAGCGCCGTACCCGACGTTTCTTATCGGAAGTGACGATGATGACCGACGACGACGTGCTGGCCGAATTCCGCGCCGCCGATGCCCTGCTGGAGGGGCATTTCATCCTGTCGTCGGGGCTCAGGAGCTCGCGCTACCTGCAATGCGCCCGCGTGCTGATGGACCCGCGCCGCGGCGCCCGCCTGTCCGACGCGCTGGTCCAGCGCATCCCCGCCGAGCTGAAGGCGCGGATCGCCGTGGTCGTCTCCCCTGCGATGGGCGGCGTCATCGCCGGCCACGAGATGGCGCGCGCGCTCGGCGTCGAGGCGATGTTCGTCGAACGCCCGACCGGCACGTTCGAGCTGCGCCGCGGCTTCCGGCTGGAGCCGGGGCAGGAGGTGCTGATGATGGAGGACGTCGTCACCACCGGGCTGTCGAGCCGTGAGGCGATCAAGGCGATCGAGGCGGCGGGCGGCAGGGTGATCGCGGCAGCGTCGCTGGTCGATCGGTCCGGCGGCACGGTCGACCTCGGCGTGCCCTTCTATCCGCTGATCCGGCTCGATGTGCCGACCTATGCCGCGGACGCGCTGCCGCCCGAACTGGCGGCGATCCCCGCGATCAAGCCGGGGAGCCGCGCGGCGTGATCCGCGCGCTGCTCGCCGCGCTGGTGTCGGTCGCCGCGCCGGTCGCGGCGGAGACGCCGGATGCGGTGGCGCGGCGCTACGGGCTGCAGGGCGAGCTGCTGGCCGCGAAGGGTGACCGCATCCTGCTCGATCGCGGTTATGGCACGATCGATCCGGCGGGCGGCGCGGTCCACGCGGCCGGCGAACGCTGGCGGCTGGCGTCGATCACCAAGCAGGTGGTGGCGGCGCAGGTTGTCGCCGGACTCGAATCCAAGCCGGGGGTATTGGACGCGCCCATCCCCCGCGAGGTCGCGCCGGGCGTCGGTTTCATACCCGCGCTGGCCGGGCTGACCGTGCGGCAATTGCTGACGCACCATAGCGGGCTGGCCAATCCGGACGATACGCCGCCGGGCGCAGGCGGCGTGCCGGGCGCCTATCTGAAGCGCGCGCCCGATGTCGCTTATTGCGCGTCGAAGCCGGGAACCCCCGGCGCGGCGTTCGCCTACAACAATTGCGATTATCTGCTGGTCGGCGCGTGGCGCGGGACGGACCGCTGGCCGCAGGGCATGGCGATGGCCACGGCCGGCGAGCGCGGCGTGCCGGGCTATGTAAAGGGCCGACCCGAACCGGCCATCCAGCTGGCGAGCTTCGGCGCGGCCGGTGGCCTGATCGGCACCGCGCGCGACGTGTTCCGCTTCGACCGGGCGCTGATGACCGGCAGGCTGATGGCACCCGCCAGTCTGGCCGCGTTATGGACGCCGGAGGGCAAGGGCAGCTATCAGGCGCTCGGCCAATGGGTGTTCCCCGGCACGCTTGCCGGCTGTGCGACGCCCAGGCGGATCGTCCAGCGCGACGGCGAGATCGGCGGCGTCCAGGTGCGCAACTTCATCCTGCCCGACGACGCTATCGTCGTGATCGTCTTCACCAACCGCTCGTCGGACGATTTCGCGTTCGGCGAGGTGTGGGAAGGCAAGGGCTTCGTTTACGACCTCCTATCCGCGGCGGCCTGCTCATGACCCATTCCCTGCGCCTCGGCGTCAATATCGATCACGTTGCGACGGTGCGCAACGCGCGCGGGTGCGGCTATCCTGATCCGGTACGTGCCGCGCTGCTGGCGGCGGAGGCGGGGGCGGACGGGATCACCGCGCACCTGCGCGAGGACCGGCGGCATATCACCGACGAGGATATCGCGCGGCTCGCGGCGGAGCTGACCGTGCCGCTCAACCTCGAGATGGCGGCGACCGACGAGATGCTCGCCATCGCGCTGCGCCACCGTCCGCATGCCGCCTGCATCGTCCCCGAGAAGCGCGAGGAGCGCACCACCGAGGGGGGGATCGATGCGGCCGGGCAGCACGACCGCCTCGCGCCGCTGGTCGGCGAGCTCGGCGCGGCGCGCATCCGCGTGTCGTTGTTCATCGAACCCGATGCGCGCCAGATCGAGGCGGCGATCCGCCTGGGCGTGCCGGTCGTCGAGCTGCACACCGGGCGCTACGCCGAGCTGGACGGTGAGGCGCGCAGCGAGGAGCTGCGCCGCCTGTCGGATGCGGCGGCGCTGGCGGCGAAGAACGGGATCGAGGTGCATGCCGGGCACGGGCTGACGTTCGACAATGTCGGTCCGATCGCGGCGATCCCGCAGGTGCGCGAGCTCAACATCGGGCATTTCCTGGTGGGCGAGGCGTTGTTCGTCGGGTTGGGCGAAGCGGTGCGGCGGATGCGCGAGGAAATGGATGCGGCGCGATGACATCTCCCTCTCCCAGCGGGAGAGGGAAGGGGCCCACGTCGCGCAGCGACGTGGGAAGGGTGAGGGGCGTCGGTTGATCCTCGCCCTCACCCTTCCGCAGCTTCGCTGCTCCCTCCCTCTCCCGCTGGGAGAGGGATTATGATCGTCGGTCTTGGCTCCGACCTGTGCAACATCGAGCGGATCCAAGCGTCGCTCGACCGTTTCGGCGAGCGTTTCGAACGCCGCGTCTTCACCGACGCGGAACTCGCTCGCGCCGCGCGGCGCCCGTTCACCAAAGCGGGTACGCTCGCCAAGCGCTTCGCCGCGAAGGAGGCGTTTTCCAAGGCGGTCGGCACCGGGTTCAAGGCGGGCGTGTTCATGAAGGACATCGGCGTCGTCAACGCGCCTTCGGGTGCGCCGACGCTCAGCCTGACCGGGGGGGCGAAGGAACGCCTTGACGGCATGATCCCCGCGGGCCACCTCGCGCGTATACATCTGACCCTGACCGACGATCATCCCTGGGCGCAGGCCTTTGTGATTATCGAGGCGATCGCGGACCCCAAGGCATGAAGGAAGCGGTGTTGGACGGCAGCAACCCCAGCGAGGCAGCGGTCCCCGCGCCCGCGCCCGCGCCAGAGGCCGCCGCGAAGAAGAAGACCGACTGGTGGGGCGAGATCAAGGGCATCTTCTGGCTGATCCTGATCGTATTGGGCTTCCACAGCTTCGTCGCCAAGCCCTTCTATATCCCCAGCGAATCGATGCTGCCGGGCCTGCGCATCGGCGACCGGCTGGTGGTGAGCAAGTTCGCCTATGGCTGGTCGTTCGTCTCGCCGACGATCCCCAATCCGGTGGCGATCTTCAAGGGGCTCGTGCTGCGCGAGCCCGAGGAGAGCTGGAGCGTCGGCCTGCCCTTCGTCCACGGGCGGCTGTTCGGCCGCCTGCCGACGCGCGGCGACGTGGTGATCGTCACCCCGCCGGGCACGCGCAACGATTATATCAAGCGCGTCATCGGCCTGCCCGGCGACACGCTCGCGGTGCAGGGCGGCACGGTGATCCTCAACGGCAAGGCGATCGCGCGGGGAGCCATGCATTACGTCGACCTGCCGGTCGACACGAACAGCCCGTGCAGCGACAGCGAATATTATGGCGCGCGCCGCCCCGCAGCCGGCGGCGGTTACGTCTGCCACCTGCCGATCGTCACAGAGACGCTGCCCAATGGCCGGCATTACGACACCGTCGACCTCGAACCGGACAGCCCGGGCGACAATTACGGGCCGGTGACGATCCCCGCCAACCACGTCTTCCTGATGGGCGACAATCGCGATCGCTCGGCGGACAGCCGTTTCCCGCTCGCGCAGCTCGGCCTCGGCGGGCCGGTGCCGTACGAGAATCTGGGCGGGCGCGCCGAATTCCTGACCTTCAGCCTCGATGGCGATGCGACGCTCAACCCGCTGACCTGGCCGGGATCGCTGCGCTCGGGCCGCGCCGGCCTGTCGCTCCACCCCGCCGAAGGGAAATAAGGTGACCGAGCAGCGCGTGCAGGACCCCAGCCCCAACGAGCTGCGCGATCCGTTCGTCCGGCAGGAGCTGAAGCGCGCCACCGTCTGGCTCGGGCTCGCCTGCGCGATCGCGCTGGCGGTGATCCTGGTCCAGCCGCTGCTCATCATCTTTGCAGGACTCGTGTTCGCCGCGCTGCTCGACGGCGGCGTGCGGCTGCTGGGCAAGGTGCTCCCCATCGGGCGCGGCTGGCGGCTGCTGATCGTCGTGCTGCTGACGATCGCCTTCCTCGCCGGCACCTTCTACCTCACCGGCGTGCAGGTCGCCGACCAGTTCTCGCAATTGCGCAGCACGCTGGAGGGCCAGGCGAACCGGCTGGCCGGCTGGCTCAGCGCGCAGGGGCTGATGCCCGGTGCCTCCGACGTCAGCGGCATCGCGCGACAGGCCTTGTCGTCGGTCGGGCGGATCACCTCATGGGTCGGCACCGCGTTCGGCGCGCTGACGACGATGTTCATGATTATCGTCATCGGCCTGTTCGTCGCGATGGATCCGGGCACCTACAGCCGCGGGCTGGAATGGATGGTGCCGCGCGACAATCGTCCCGAATTCGGCGTGGTGCTCGCGCGGATGGGCAAGACGCTCCGCCGGCTGCTCGCCGGCCGCCTGCTCGGCATGGTGGCGGAGGGGATCCTCACCGGCATCGCGCTGACCATCGGCGGCGTGCCGATGGCGATGATCCTCGGCATCCTCACCGGCCTCCTCGCCTTCATCCCCAACATCGGCGCCTTCATCAGCGGCGCGCTGATGATCGCGGTCGGTTTCTCGGCGGGGACGCATGTCGGTTACTGGGCGATCGGCACCTATGTGATCGTGCAGGGGTTCGACGGCTACGTGCTGCTGCCGATCGTCGCGAAGAAGACCGTCGACCTGCCGCCGGCGCTGACGCTCGGCGCGCAGATCATGGCGAGCGCGCTGTTCGGCATCCTGGGGCTGGCACTCGCCGATCCGATGACCGCGATGGTCAAGACCGCGCTCGAGCGCAGCTCGGAACGCGAGGCGGAGCGGGACGAGACGGGCGGGGCGTGAACGCAGGCCTCTCCCACCGTTCGTGCTGAGCCTGTCGAAGCACAGGTGAGTTTCATCGCCCTTCGACAGGAAAGGGAGGCTCAAACCAGCCGGTCGAACAGCGCCAGATAACGCTCCGCCGAATCGGCCCCCGGTTGCGGCACCGGCGCCGGACGCGGGGCGTCGAGCCAATATGCGAGGGCCGCAGCAAACCCGGCCGCATCCTCCGCTTCGACGACGCTCCCCAATTGCGGCGTCGCGACGATCTCGCGCACCGAGGGGCTGCACGCGGTCGCCACCACCGGCGTGCCGACCGACAGCGCTTCGCGCAGCACGCCGGGCACGCCCTCGTAATCGGAAGGGAGCGCCAGCATCCGCGCCGCCGCCATCGCGCCGAGCGGATCGGCGACATGGCCGGGCAGATGGACGCGCTCGCTGAGCCCCGCCTCGCGCGCCTGCCGCTCGAGCGCCTCGCGCAATTCGCCCTCGCCGAGGATCACGACCTGCACGTCGTCGGGCAGCGCGGGCAAAGCGGCGATCAACCGGTCCCAGCGCTTCTGCGCCACCAGCCGGCCGACGCCCAGCACGACGCGCCCCGGCGGCAGCGGCGCCGGCGTCGCGGCGAGCGGCGCGGCGGGCGGATTGGGGATGACGCTGGTCCGCCGCTCCATCCGCGTCAGCCGCGCCGCCTGCGCCGCGGTCGCCGGCGTCATCGCGACGAGATGATCGAGGAAGCGGCCGTGCTGCGCCAGCCACACGCGATGCGCGGCATCCATGACCCGGCCGTGGTCGCCGCGCGCGACCGCGTTCGACAGCTTGGCGACGATCGGCGGGCAGTCGTCTTTCAGCCGCCAGCGCAGCCACGCGGCGACCAGCGTATAATGGCTGCCCGGGCAGAAGACGATATCGGGGCGGAGGTCACGCACCACCTCGGCGACCCGCGCCTGCGTCGCATAGCGGCGATCCGCCAGCGGCACGATTCCCAGCCCCGGCGGAATCTCGCCCGCCAGCGCGCCGTTCGTGTCGCCGATCGCCAGCGTCACCCGCCGTCCCGCCGCCAGCCAGTCGCGCGCCAGGCGCAGCTGCGCGCGTTCGACACCGCCCCCGTTCAGGTCTTGCGCAAAGGTCAGGATGTGGTCGGCGGCCATGGTTCGGGCGCGTCTTGCCACAATGCTGCCCGACACGACAGTGAAAGCGATTTCATGTGCAAATCCGCGACTTCCCCGCTAAGCCGCGCCACCTTCATGTTCGGACCATTGGGTGCAGATCGATCATAAAGCCGGCGGTTTTCCGACCGAAACCGTAGCTCCTGCCCCCGACATCGCGGGGCTCCAGCCGTTGAAGACGATCAAGAGCCGCTGGCCGGCGATCATCGGCGGGCTGGTGACGCTCGCCATGCTGGCGGGCCTCGCGCACGAACTGCTCAATGCGGGGCTCGCCGGCCTCGAACGCGCGACGCCGCGCGATCCGTGGTTCTACGTCGCCTTCGCCGCGCTCTATTTCATCCCGCCCGTCGCCGATTACCTGATCTTCCGCCGGCTGTGGGGCATTCCGCTCGCCGGGCTGGTCGCGCTCATCAAGAAGCGGATCGCGAACGACGTCGTCATGGGCTATTCGGGCGAGGCCTATTTCTACGCCTGGGCGCGGCAGCGCGCGCAGCTGGTCGCGGCGCCATTCGGCGCGGTCAAGGACGTGTCGATCCTGTCGGCGATCGCCGGCAATGCGGTGACGCTGGCGATGATCGCGGTCGCGCTGCCGGTCGGGCGCGACCTGATCCCGCCCGACATGATCCGCTACGTCTACGGCAGCCTCGCGGTGATCTTCGGCACCTCGCTGCCGTTCCTGATCTTTTCGCGCAAGGTCTTCTCGCTGCCGCGCGGGCAGCTGTGGATGGTGTTCGGCATCCATTGCGCGCGGCTGATCCTCGGCGCGCTGTTCCTCGCCGTCGCCTGGGCGCTGGCGATGCCCAGCGTCGCGCTCGGCACCTGGGTGTTCCTGTCGGCGGGGCGGATGCTGTTCGGGCGGTTGCCGCTACTGCCCAACAAGGACCTGTTGTTCGCCAATTTCGCGATTCTCATGATCGGCGAGGATCAGGCCTTGTCCGAACTGATCGCGTTCACCGCTGCTGCAGTCCTGTTGGTGCATGCGGTGCTGATCCTGGGCTTCGGCCTCCACCATCTGGCGACGAGGAAGCGGGTATGAAGTCTCTGGCGATCCTTGCCGCGCTGGTGCTGGCGACGCCGGCGGGCGCGCAGGTGCTGGGCAGCGATGCCGCGGCGTGCAGCGCCGGCGGCGGCCCGGCGATCCTGGCGCAGGTGCTGGGCCTCAAGGACCGCAAGGGCCGCATCAAGCTGGAGCTGTATCCGGCGACCGAGGGCGATTTCCTGAAGGACGACGACGCGCTCGTCGCGCAGGGCAAGACGTTCCGCCGGGTGTGGACCGCGATCCCCGCGAGCGGCGCGGTGCAGGTGTGCATCCGCGTGCCGCGCCCCGGCCGCTACGCGCTGCTCGTCACGCACGACCGCGACGGCAAGAACAAGTTCAACTTCTTCGCCGACGGCGCCGGTTTCGTCGGCGCGGGCAAGCTCGGCATGTCGCGGCCCAGGCTCGACCAGGCGGTGGTCGACGTCGGCACCGGCACGGTCGACCGCGCCGTGCGCATGCAGTATCTCCACGGCCTGGGCGGGTTCGGCCCGATGAAGGGCGGGGCATGAGAATCGTCGACGTCAACGAATTCTACTCGCCGACCGGCGGCGGCGTGCGCACCTATGTCGATCGCAAGATCGAGGTGCTGGCGGGCATGGGCCACGAGCTGATCGTGCTCGCCCCCGGCCGCGAGAACCGGATCGAGGAGCGCCCCGGCGGCGGCGCGATCCATTATATCGAGGCGCCGGGCATGCCGTTCGACGCCAATTACGGCCTGTTCTGGGATGCCGCGCCGCTCTACCAGCGATTGAACGCGCTCGACCCGGACGTGGTGGAGAATTGCTCGCCATGGCGCGCCGCCTGGATCGTGTCGGGCTGGCGCGGGCGGGCGATCCGCTCGTTCTTCATGCACAACGACAATGTCGAGGCCTACCCCAAGCGCTGGTTCAAGCCGCTCGCCTCGGCACCGCGGATCGAGCGCGCCTTCTCGTGGTACGACCGCTATCTCGGCCGCTGCCTCGACCGGTTCGACACCGTCGTAACCAACGGCCCGTCGCTGACCAAGCAGCTCAGCCTTCGCGGGGTCCGCGTCGATGCGACGATGCCCTTGGGAATCGAGCGCGCGCATTTCTCGCCGTCCTTGCGCGACGAAGGGCTGCGCGCGGCGCTGCTCCAGCAATGCGGGCTGCCGGCGGATGCGCACCTGCTGCTCGGCGTCGGGCGGCACCATCCCGAAAAGCGCTGGCCGACGGTGATCGACGCGGTGCGCCGCGCCGGCACGCAGGCGCCGGTCGGACTCGTCATCCTGGGGCAGGGGATGGATACCAAGACGCTGGAGCGCCACATCGGCGACAATCCGCACATCCGCCTGTTCCGCCCGGTCTACGACCGCCGCCGCCTCGCGACGATCATGGCGAGCGCGGACTTCTACATCCACGGCTGCGGCACCGAGACGTTCGGGCTGGTCCCCGCCGAGGCGCTGGCGAGCGGCACGCCGCTGATCGTCCCCGACGGCGGCGGCACCGCGGAGATCGCCGATCCGCTGTTCGCCGAAGTCTATGCGCAGCGCGACGCGCATTCCTGCGCCGACGCGATCCTGCGCATGCTCGCGCGCGACCGCGGCATCGTCCGCCGCGCCGCAACGGTCGCGGCGGCCACGGTGCGCAGCGACGAGGAGCATTGCGCCGATCTCGTCGCGCACTACGCCGACGTGATCGCGCGGCGGGGGGGTGTGCGGCTGACGGCGTGACCTTCGAGGGGGGGGCATCCTCCACTTGCATGATGCCCCGGGGCTTCCGCCCAAAGCCCTTCGTCACCCCGGACGTGTTCCGGGGTCCACCGTTCGGCAAGCGTAAAGGCCAGAGCCTCTTGTCCTCCGCGTGCGGAGCAGTGGACCCCGGAACAAGTCCGGGGTGACGGGGGATATGGACGGGCCGACCGTCCTACCCCAGCAGCTCCGCATAGCCCGCCGGGCGATGCCGCCCGAACGCGGCGAAGGTCGTCGTGATGCTGCGCATCAGCGCCGGCACCGTCGTATCGCCCGGATGCACCGCGATCCGCACGTTGCGCGTCGGCTGCAAGACATGGCGCAGCGCCCCCGCCGCGGCGAGCGAGCTCAGCTGGCGCGGGCGGCTGCGGCTCGCCCAGGTGATGACCGGCCCGCGCGCGACTACCGCGCCGCCGGGGCGCCACACCCGCGCATGATCCTCCGCCAGCGCGAAGCCCGCATCCTGCAACGCGGCGCGCGCGCCCTCCGAATACAGCCATGCCGGCGCGATGAAGCCGGTCGCGGCGCGGCCGGTGATATCCTCGACCAGCGCCTTGCCGCGCCGCATCCGTTGCAGCGCCTCGGCATGGGACAGGCCCAGGAATTCGCCCTCGCCCGCGGTCATGTGGCGAGCCTTGAGCGCGGCGGCCTTGTCGACGTGCGGCGTATCGTCGCGATGCGTCCAGCCGTGGACGAACATTTCGATCCCCTCGTCCGCCCAGCCGCGCAGGCGGGTGGCGAAGGCGGGCGTGATCGGCGCGCTCGACCAGTGATCGGGCACCACCAGCATCGCGAGCCGCCGCCCGACATGGGGGGCGAGATGGTCGAGCAGGCGGTCGACCTGCCCCTCGAACCGGGGCGAGACGTCGTGGATCGAGGCGAACAGGCGTTTCATCGCGCCCGTTTATAGACGCTGATCGTCTCGTTGCCCATCGGCAGCGCCGCGGCGAGGCGATAGCCGGTGGCCATCGTCGCCATGGCGAGCGCGCGCGCCTGCGGCCGCTCGCCTCCGTAGGGCGGGCGCATCACCACCACCGCCGGTTGCCCTGCGAGGATGCGGCGGATCTCGCCATCCTGATCGACCCCGGTCGCCCCCGCCTCGCGCGTGCGGCCGAGGTGGCTAGGCACGATATAGCGCGACGACGTGCAGCGCCCGCTCGCGACATAGAGCATCGTGCTGCCCGAATAGACGTAGAGGCAGCCGGGACCACGCCCGACCGCCTGCGCCAGCGCGGCGAACTGGCGCGCGTCGCCACGCTCGCCGCGTAACGCGACAAGCACGATCTGCCCGGCGAGCGCGGCGGTCAGCAGCAGCGCCGGCGTGCGCCAGCGCTGCCAGTCGCCACGGCCGAGCATCCCCGCCGCGGCGGCGCAGGCGGGCAACAGCACCGGCAGGCTGTAATGATCGAACCACGGCCGGAACACGAGCACGCCGGCAATCGCGACGCCGAGCCAGAGCGCGAGGAAGCGGCGCTCGCGCGTCGCCTCTGCCCGATGCAGCGCGAGCACCGCCAGCGCGACCAGCGGCGAGATGACGAGCACGATCTGGCCGAGGTTGCCCGCCAGCTCGCCCAGCGGATCGGGGTTGCGATGGAAGATCGACAGGAAGTTGGCGTAGACGAACGCTTGCCCTTGGCCGATGGCGGCGTAGGCCGCGGCGGCGAGTGCGGTTGGCAGCAGCGCGACGACGATCAGCATTACGCCATAGGTCAGGACGGCGAGCGGCCGGCGGGTGCGCGGCCATGCGTCGGCGAGCAGCCACAGGCCGAAGAACACCCCTTCGAACACCACCGAATATTTGATCTGCAACGCGACGCCGACCAGCGCCATCGCGGCGATCCCGGCGGCGCGTCCGCCGCGCAGGACCAGCAGCGCCGCACCGATCGTCAGCAGATTGTAGAAGACCGGCGACTGCCCACCCTGTCCGCCCAGCAGCCCGAGCCAAAGGATGTAGCCGATGCCCGCCGCGGTCGCCCCCGCGGCGAAACCGGCGCGCGTGGCAAGACGCGCGACCAGCCACGCCGTTGCGACCGCACTCGCGAGTGCCAGCGCCTGATACGCCCAGATCCCCGCCGGAAAGCCGAGCCCCGCGGGCAAGGCGTAGAGCAGGAACAGCCCCACCGGCTTCCTGTCCCATACGTCGACGAACGGCAGCATCCCGCGCCACAGCGCCGATCCGGTGACGAAGTAGAACTCCTCGTCGACATGGACGACCGGATTGCCGAACGTCAGTGCCCGCGCCGCGATCGCGACGAGGATCAGCAGCGGGAGCCGCAGCCGCGAGTTGGTGAGGACGTGCATCGGCGTGGGCCTAGCGGGGGAGCGGGAGAGTGCCAATCGCCTAGCTCGTCATGGACTTTGGCGAGGTGAGACCTCACCGCACATCCTTCGTCACCCCGGACGTGTTCCGGGGTCCACCGTTCCGCGAGCGTTTCGCTCCAGCTTCATGCCGTGTGCCTCGCCGCGGAGTGGACCCCGGAACAAGTCCGGGGTGACGCGGGGATTCTGGGTGCCCCGCAGGGCTCAGAGCCGCTTCGCCGTCACGAAATAATCGAGGCTCGTCGAATCGCTCAACGTGAACCCCGTCGCCGGCGAGAAGCCCAGCCCCTGCACGTCGGTCACCGTCAGCCCGGCACGGGTGAGCAGGTCGGTCAGCTCGTCGGGGGTCAGGAACTTGTCCCAGTCGTGCGTGCCGCGCGGGATGCGCCCCGTCCCCTCCGCCAGCGTGATGAGCGCGAGCCGCGACAGCGGCGTGCGGTTGGGGGTGGACAGCACCAGCAACCCGCCATCGGCGAGCGCCTCCGCCAGCCCGCGGACGAAACCGGCGGGGTCGCAGACGTGCTCGATCACCTCGAGGCTGGTGACGAGGTCGAACCGCTCGCTCATCGCCTCGACGCCGACCGCGCGGTAAGCGATGCTGAGGCCGCTCTGCGCCGCATGCGCTTCAGCCACCGCGATATTCTCCGCCGCCGCGTCGATCCCCGTCACCGCAGCGCCCAGCCGCGCCAAGGGCTCGCACAACAGCCCGGCACCGCAACCGACGTCGAGCGCGGTCTTGCCTGCCAAGGGCGTGAAGCTCGTGTCGTCGCCGTCCCAATGCAGGTCGATCGCCGCGCGGATATAGCCCAGCCGCGCCGGATTGAGCTTGTGCAGCATCGCCGACGAGCCCTTGGGGTCCCACCAGTCCTTCGCCATCGCACCGAAATGCGCGGCTTCGCGGGCGTCGATCGTGCTGCTTGCGCTTCCCATGGCCGCTACCTATCAGGACGGCCCTTCTACCCCAAGGAGTTTGGCGAGCAGCATGGCGCGGATCGTGATGAAGTTCGGCGGCACGTCGATGGCCGGGATCGAGCGCATCAGGAGCGTCGCCGCGCGCGTCAAACGCGAGGTCGAGGCGGGCAACGAGGTCGCGGTCGTCGTCTCGGCGATGGCGGGCGAGACCGACCGGCTGGTCGGCTTCTGCCGCGAGGCGTCCTCGCTCTACGACCCGAAGGAATATGACGTCGTCGTCGCCGCGGGCGAACAGATCACCAGCGGGCTGCTGGCGATCGCGCTGCAGGCGGCCGGCGTGAAGGCGCGGTCGTGGCTCGGCTGGCAGCTGCCGATCCACAGCGACGATGCGCATGCCAAGGCGCGGATCGGCACGATCGAGACGGATGCCTTGCTCGCCAGCATGGCGGCGGGCGAGGTCGCGGTGATCCCCGGTTTCCAGGGCGTATCGGACGAGGGCCGGGTGACGACGCTCGGCCGCGGCGGGTCGGATACCTCGGCGGTCGCGGTGGCGGCGGCGATCAAGGCGGATCGCTGCGACATCTATACCGACGTCGACGGCGTCTACACCACCGATCCGCGCATCGTGCCGCGCGCGCGCAAGCTCGCCAAGGTGACGTACGAGGAGATGCTGGAACTCGCCAGCGTCGGCGCGAAGGTGTTGCAGACCCGCTCGGTCGGCCTCGCGATGAAGGAGAACGTCCGCGTCCAGGTGCTCTCGTCGTTCACCGGCGAGGACGCACCGATGGCGGACACATTGCCCGGCACGATGATCGTCGCCGAAGAGGAGATAGACGTGGAACGCCAGCTCATCACCGGCATCGCGCACGACAAGAACGAAGCGAAGATCACGCTGACATCCGTCCCCGACAAGCCGGGTGCGGTCGCCGCGATCTTCGAACCGCTTGCCGCCGCCAACATCAACGTCGACATGATTATCCAGAACATCGCGCACAACCACGGCTCGACCGACGTCACCTTCACGGTGCCCTCGGCGGATCTGGCGCGCTCGCTGGAAGCGCTCAACCAGGCGCGCGAGGCGATCGGCTTCGGCGAGCTGGTCCACGACACGCGCGTCGCCAAGATCTCGGTCGTCGGCGTCGGCATGCGCAGTCATGCGGGCGTCGCCAGCACGATGTTCACCACGCTGGGCGCGCGCGGCATCAACATCCAGGCGATCTCGACCAGCGAGATCAAGGTGTCGGTGCTGATCCACGAGGACGAGACCGAACTCGCCGTCCGCGTCCTCCACACCGCCTACGGCCTCGACGCCGAGGCGGCGTAATATTCCCCTCCCGCTTGCGGGAGGGGTTAGGGGAGGGCATGGCGACAATCATGACTCCTTCTCACGTCGAAGCGGGCGCGCAGGCCCTCCCCCAGCCCCTCCCGCAAGCGGGAGGGGAGCGATTGCAGCGCCGCATGGCACGCGGCGCGGCGTTCCTCGGCAGCGAAGTCGCGATCATGGCCGGCGCGATGTCGTGGGTCAGCGAGCGCAACCTCGTCTCCGCCATGTCGAACGCGGGCGGGTTCGGCGTGATCGCCTGCGGCGCGATGACCCCCGAACTGCTCGATGCCGAGATCGCCGCGACCAAGGCGCTCACGACCAAGCCGTTCGGCGTGAACCTCATCACCATGCATCCGGCGCTGTTCGACCTGATCGCGGTGTGTGCAAAGCATAAGGTCGGCCATGTCGTGCTCGCCGGCGGCCTGCCGCCCAAGGGGTCGCTCGAGGCGATCAAGGAGAGCGGCGCCAGGGTCATCTGCTTCGCGCCGACCCTCGCCTTGGCGAAGAAGCTGATCCGTTCGGGCGTCGATGCGCTGGTGATCGAGGGGATGGAGGCGGGCGGCCATATCGGCCCGGTCTCGACCAGCGTGCTGGCGCAGGAGATGCTGCCCGAGATCGCCGAACTGGTGCCGGTGTTCGTCGCCGGCGGCATCGGCCGCGGCGAGGCGATCGCGGGCTATCTCGACATGGGCGCGGCGGGCGTCCAGCTCGGCACGCGCTTCGTCTGCGCGACCGAATCGATCGCGCACGCCAATTTCAAACGCGCGTTCATCCGCGCGAGTGCCCGCGACGCGATCGCCAGCGTCCAGATCGACCCGCGCCTGCCGGTGATTCCGGTTCGCGCGCTCAAGAACGCGGCGGGCGAGCTGTTCGGCGCGAAGCAGCGCGAAGTGGCGCTGCTGCTAGACGGCGGCAAGGTCGAGATGCTCGAGGCGCAATTGCAGATCGAGCATTACTGGGCCGGCGCCCTCCGCCGCGCGGTGATCGACGGCGACGTCGAACATGGCAGCGTCATGGCCGGCCAGTCGGTCGGCATGGTGACGAAGGAAGAACCGATCGCCGAGATCATCGCCGCGCTGATCGCCGAGGCGGCGTCCGCGCTGGAGAAAAGGGCGGCCTGATCCTCCCCGGCACGGGGAGGGGGACCGTTCGGCGCAGCCGAATGGTGGAGGGGGTTCTCCACGCAGCGCACGGTGTGTGGAAGCCCCCCTCCGTCATCGCTTCGCGGCGCCATCTCCCCGTGCCGGGGAGGAATTGGTTCACCCTTACCCTCTGTTAACCATTGCCGTCGCACAGTCCGCATCTGCCGGGGGGCAGGGAAGGACGAGTCTCGCGATGCGCCGTTATGGAGTTCTCACCGGGATCGGTCTGGCGCTGCTCGCCGGCTGTGCGGTCAAGCCGAAGGTTGTCGCGGTCGCACCGCCGCCGCCTGCGCCGCCGGCCCCCGCACCGCTGGCGATGCCGAAGGGTGCCTATGTCGGCATGCAGATCCCGGCGCTGATGTCCGACGGCCGCTACGCGACGCCCAACCGCAACCTGTCCGCCGACGGCGCGGTCTGGCATCTGCGCGCAGCGTTGAACGTCGCCGCGCTCGCCTGCCGCGGCCCCGACGAAGCGGCGATCATCGCCGGCTACAACACATTGCTCGCGCAGCAGAAGGCGACGCTCGCCGGTGCGCAGACGCGCCTCACCGCCGAATACAAGACGCGCTACGGGGCGGGCGGCGGCGATTGGCAGGATCGCTACGACGACCAGATGACGCGGCTGTACAATTTCTTCTCGCAAAGCCAGGCGCGCGACGCCTTCTGCAACGCCGCCGCCGCGACGCTCGCCGACAGCGCGACGGTATCGACCGCCGACCTGCCCGCCTTCGCTGCCGGCCGGCTCGCGGTGCTGGAAAAGCCGTTCACCGATTTCTACGCCGCCTATGACGCGTGGCGTGCCGAACGCGCCGCCGCGACCCGCATGGCGATGGCCAACGTCGCGCCGATGACGCCGCGGTCGGCGGTGGTGCAGGATGTCCCCGCGCCCGTCCCGGCATCGCGCCCGCGCCTCGTCCTCGATCCCAGCGTCTTCGTCGACGCGAGCGCCAGCGTCACGCAGTAACGGGGTTTCCCCTGCGACCGGGTTCGGTTAACGCCCGGCGGGATGACCGACCAAGGCGTGGACCAGCCGCAGGCAGGACGCTTCGAGGGGCGCGAGCACCGCTATCCGGTGCGCGTGTACTTCGAGGACACCGATCTGTCGGGCGTCGTCTATCACGCCAACTACCTGCGCTTCATGGAGCGTGCGCGATCCGACATGCTGCGGCTCGCCGGGATCGACCAGCGCGCCGTCCATGAGGCGGGCGAGGGCGCCTATGCCGTCGCCGACCTGTCCATCCGCTACCGTGCGCCGGCCAGGCTCGACGATGCGCTGCTCGTCGTCAGCCGCGTGATGCAGGTGCGCGCCGCCAGCGTCGTCATTCATCAAACAGTCAGGCGCGGTTCGCTTGTTCTGACCGAGGCCACGGTCACGGCGGCGCTGGTCGCGCCATCGGGACGGCCTAAGCGTCAACCGGCCGCCTGGACGGACATTTACCAACGCCTGATCTGGCAGGGGACAGCTACATGAATCCGGTGTTCAACATGGATGCGGCGACGCTGTCGCCCGTCGCGCTCTTCCTCCAGGCGGATATCGTGGTGAAGATCGTGATGGGCGGTCTGCTGATCGCCAGCATCTGGACCTGGGCGCTCATCATCGCCTTCTGGCGACGGCTGGGGCGCATCCGCAAGGGGATGACCGGGTTCGAACGCGACTTCTGGAAGGCGGAGGATATCGACGCCTTCTACAAGGCGGAGGCCGACAGGGACCTGCCCTCGGCGCGCGTCTTCGCCGCCGGGGTGAAGGAATGGCGCCGCTCCACCGCGGGCGGATCGATCGACAAGAGCGGCACGCGCGAACGGCTGGCGACCGCGATGGGCGCGGCGGCGGCGCTGGAGATCGACCGGATCTCCGACCGGCTCAACATCCTCGCGACGATCGGTTCGGTCGCGCCGTTCGTCGGACTGTTCGGCACGGTGTGGGGGATCATGCGCAGCTTCACGGGAATCGCGCAGGCGCAGAATTCGTCGCTGGCGGTGGTCGCGCCGGGGATCGCCGAGGCCTTGTTCGCCACCGCGATCGGGCTGTTCGCGGCGATCCCCGCGGTGATCGCCTACAACCGCTTCAGCCATGGCGTGAACCGGATCGAGGCGGCGCTGGGGCGCTTCGCGGACGGCTTCCACACGACGCTGTCGCGCCAGCTGGACGGTTCGCGGTGAGCGCTCTTCTTCAATCCTCCCCGGCACGGGGAGGGGGACCAGCCGCAGGCTGGTGGAGGGGGCTCTCCACGCAGCGCACCGCTTGGGGAAGCCCCCCTCCGTCAGCCTGCGGCTGCCACCTCCCCGTGCCGGGGAGGATCTAGGATGGCGATGAATCTCCCCTCCAACCGCTCGCGCGGCCGCCGTGCGCCGGTGGCGGACATCAACGTCACGCCGCTGGTCGACGTGATGCTGGTGCTGCTCATCATCTTCATGGTCACCGCGCCGCTGCTCACCGCGGGCGTGCCGGTCAACCTGCCCGACAGTCGCGCGAAGGCGCTCGACCAGGAGCAGAAGCCCGTCCAGCTGTCGCTCGACGCCGCGGGCAAGCTCTACATCGACGACGAGGAGGTCGCCGAGGCGAATTTGCCGCAGCGGCTCGAACAGATCGCCACGGTGCAGGCGGGCGGCGAGCCGCCGCAGGTGTTCCTGCGCGCCGACCGTGCGCTCGACTATGGCCGGGTGATGCGGGTGATGGGCGAGCTCAACCGCGCCGGGCTCAACCGCGTGTCGCTGCTCACCGTGGAAGGCTCCGGCTCGGGCGGATCGGCGGCCAAGTGATGGATCGGGCGGAGAAGGTCGGACTGGGCGTCGCGGTCGTCGGGCACCTCGTGCTCTTCGGCCTGCTGTCGGTCGGCTTCCTCGCCACGCCCAACCCGCAGAAGCTGCAGCAGACCCCGATGGAGGTCAGCCTGGTCAAGGATGTCGGGCTGGAGGCGACCGCGCCGCAGGCAGTGACCCCGCCCGCGCAGTCGATCGCCCCCGATCAGGGCGAGCCCGAGGACGCTGCCCCGCCGGCCGAAAGCGTCGCCGCGCCGGAGCCCGAACCCGCGCCGCCCGCACCGGCGCCGAAGCCCGCGCCTCAGCCGCAACCGAAGCCCCAGCCGCAGCCCAAGCCCGCGCCGCCGAAGCCGGCGCCGCCGAAACCCGCCCCCGCGCCGGCGCCCAAGCCCGCCGCCGCGAAGCCGCAGCCCAAGCCGCGTCCTGCCGAGGCGCCCGCCAAGCCCGCGGCGAAACCTGCACCGGCGGCACAGACCGCCAAGGCCGCCCCCGCGGCGCCGGCGAAAT
The DNA here is from genome assembly GCF_024211255.1 of Sphingomonas liriopis. Lineage (GTDB taxonomy): Bacteria > Pseudomonadota > Alphaproteobacteria > Sphingomonadales > Sphingomonadaceae > Sphingomonas > Sphingomonas liriopis. The sequence continues at coordinate 212,977 of NZ_JAMLDY010000004.1, forward strand.
CGGCCTCGTCGTCGGGCAAGCCCGCCGCCGGCAAACCCGCCGCGGCGAAGGGCAGCGGCAGCAGCGAGACCGCCAAGGCCGCGCGCCCGCGCGGATCGCGGCTCGGCAGCAATTTCCTCGAAGGGCTGACCAGCGATCCCTCGACCAGCACCTCGACCGCGCCGCGCGCCGCCAAGATCGATGCGCGCGCGATGGCGGGGATCGTCCAGGCGATCGCGCGCCAGATCCAGCCCTGCGCCGACCGGCAGGTCAATCCGGGGCCGGGCGCGAACGAGATCGTCACGACGCTCAACCTGCGCCTCAACGAGGACGGCACGCTGGCGGCGACCCCGCGCATGGTGCGGCAGGCGGGGGTCAGCGACGAGAACGAGCGCTACAGGCAGCGCGTCGTCGATCTCGGCGTCGCGGCGTTCAAGGGCTGTTCGCCGCTGAAACTGCCGGCCGAATATTATGCGACGCCGTCGGGCGGGTGGAACAACATCAACTTCCAGTGGAAGCTGCAGTGATGGGGTTTTCCTCCGCTGTTCGTGGTGAGGCGGTCGAAGCGCGGGGGCTCGATCGTGACGGTTCGCCCGCGGCGCCGGCCCTTCGACAGGCTCAGGGCGAATGGGGGTTTAGGTTGAACCGCTGCCTTCGCTCCCCCGTCACCCCGGACTTGTTCCGGGGTCTACCGGGCCGCGAGCGTGGCCTTGAGCCTCTTGCCGATACGCCAGCCGAAGAGTGGACCCCGGAACAAGTCCGGGGTGACGGTAAGTTTGTGGTACGTGTGCGGAAGAGGTTCAAAAGGATGGTCATGATCCGGTCGTTGCTAGTCGCGCTCAGCGTCACCGTCGCTGTTCCCGCCATCGCGCAGGACGCGCCCGCACCCGCGCCGCAACAGGCGACCCCCGCCGGACAGGAGGCCGCGCCGCTCGAGGTGTCCGTCACCGGTGGCGTGTCGGCACCGCTGCCGATCGCGATCCCGGCGATGCCGACCGCGCAGGTGGTTGACACCCCCGCCGGATCGACCGATGCGCTCGGCCGGCAGATGGCGGACATCATCGCCAACGACCTGCGCAACTCGGGCCTGTTCACCCCGCTGGGGTCGAACCAGCTGCGCCCCGTCGGCTTTCAGGAGGTCAACGCCCCCGCCTTCGACTATTGGCGCGGCACCGGTGCGCAGGCGCTCGTGCAGGGGTTCGTGCGCGCCAACGGCGACGGCAATCTGACGATCGGCTGCTACCTCTACGACACCTTCTCCAGCGTCGAGCTGACCCGTGCGGGCTTCGTCGTGTCGCCGTCCGATTGGCGGCGGGCCGGGCATAAATGCGCCGACATGGTCTATGCCAAGCTGACCGGCGAAGGTCCCTATTTCGACAGCCGCGTCGTCTACGTTTCGGAGACGGGGCCGAAGGGCAAGCGCATCAAGCGGCTCGCGATCATGGATCAGGACGGCGCCAACCACCGTTTCCTGACCAATGGCCAGTCGATCGTGCTGACGCCGCGCTTCGCACCAAACCAGCAGTCGATCGTCTACATGAGCTACGAGAACGACAAGCCGTCGATCTACGTCTACGATCTCGGCTCGGGCCGGCCGCGGCGCGTGGTGCAGAATGCATCGCTGACCTTCGCGCCGCGCTTCTCGCCCGATGGCCGCTGGATCCTGTTCTCGATGGCGCAGGGTGGCAACACCGACATCTACCGCGTCTCGAGCGGTGGCGGCACGCCGCAGCGGCTGACCACCTCGCCGGGAATCGACACCGGCGGCAGCTATTCGCCCGACGGATCGCGCATCGTGTTCGAGAGCGACCGGTCGGGCGGCCAGCAGGTTTACGTCATGAACGCCGACGGATCGGGGCAGCAGCGGATCAGCTTCGGCGGCGGGCGTTATGCGACGCCGGTGTGGAGCCCGCGCGGCGACCTGATCGCCTTCACCAAGCTTGGCGGCAGCTTCCGCATCGGCACGATGTCGCCGTCGGGCGGGGGTGAGAAGATCCTGACCGGCGGTCAGGACGAGGGGCCGAGCTGGTCGCCCAACGGCCGCGTCATCACCTTCTACCGCGCCAGCCCGGGCAGCTCGGGCAAGGCCGACCTGTGGATGGTCGACCTCACCGGACAGGTCGAGCGGCGGATTCCGACGCCGCTCGACGGCTCCGATCCCGCCTGGGGACCCTTGCGGCCGTAACGCGTTATACGGGGGAGTTTCGGGGGCGAAACGACACTCACTGGGAGATACGATATGGCCAAGCTCACCTCCACGCTGCTGACCGCGGTCGCGCTCGCCAGCCTCGCGGCGTGCGCCAGCAAGCCCAAGCAGCTGCCGCCGCCCCCGGTCGACAATACCGCCGGCCTCAACACACCGCCTCCCGCCGATACCGGCCCGGTCGATGGCGCGGTGGTGCCCGGATCGGACGCCGATTTCCGCCGCTCGGTGACGTCGAACACGATCCTGTTCGGGCTCGACATGAGCGATATCGATTCGCAGGCGCGCGGCATCCTCGACAGCCAGGCGACGTGGCTGCAGCGCTTCCCGCAGGTACGCGCGACGATCGAGGGCCATGCCGACGAACGCGGCACGCGTGAATACAATCTCGCGCTCGGCGATCGCCGGGCGAATGCGGCGAAGAACTATCTGGTCGCCAAGGGTATCGATCCGTCGCGGCTGACGACGATCAGCTACGGCAAGGAACGCCCCGTCGCGCTGGGGTCGGACGAGGCGAGCTGGGCGCAGAACCGCCGTTCGGTGACGGTGGTGCTGAACTGAGCTGAGCTGACCCAACCCAACCCATCCTCGTCATCCCCGCGAAGGCGGGGATCCATAATCACGACGGGCTGCGATTGAGCCGCGCAGTCAGCCAGTATGGATTCCCGCCTGCGCGGGAATGACGGAGGAAGGGTTGGCGATTCCCCTTGCATCGCCCGAAATCCGATATAAATGTGATATCACATTAAACGGAGGACAGGGTGGTGGAACAGGGGAGTCTCACACGGTCGCAGGAACGGCGGGCCGGTACGACGAGCGGCTATCCGATGCTGGGGATCGCGGCGGTGCTGGTGGCGGTCGGCGTCGCTACGATCTGGCGGCTGGCGAACGATCTCGCCCCGCCGATCATGGCGCTGGTGCCGCTCGCCTGCGCGCTCGGCACCGTGTTCATCGCCGCGGGCTTCTACATGCTGCAGCCCAATCAGGCGGCGGCGGTGACGCTGTTCGGCAGCTATGCCGGCACCGATCGCGTCGCGGGGCTGCGCTGGGTGCTGCCGTGGCTGATGCGGCGCAAGATCTCGGTGCGCGCCAACAACGTCATCTCCGACCGGATCAAGGTCAACGACCTGCGCGGCAACCCGATCGAGATGGCGGCGCAGGTCGTCTGGCGCGTCACCGACACCGCGCAGGCTTTGTTCGACGTCGACGATTACAAGGCGTTCGTGATGGTGCAGGTCGAGGCGGCGGTGCGGACGATCGGCTCGCGCTACCCGTACGACGATTACGAGCACCAGGAGGTGACGCTGCGCGGCAATCACGATCAGGTGGGAGCCGAGCTGCGTACCGAGCTGATCGCCCGGTTGCTGGTCGCGGGCATCACCGTCGACGAATGCGGCTTCACGCATCTCGCCTATGCGCAGGAGATCGCGGGCGCGATGCTCCGCCGGCAGCAGGCGCAGGCGGTGGTCGCGGCGCGCACGACGCTGGTCGAGGGCGCGGTGGGGATGGTCGAGCTGGCGCTCGCGCAACTGTCGGCGAAGAACGTCGTCGAACTCGACGACGAGCGGCGCGCGGCGATGGTATCGAATCTGATGGTGGTGTTGTGCGGCGAGCGCGACACGCAGCCCGTGGTCAACGCCGGCTCGCTGTACCAGTAAGCGGGTGGCGGCTTCCCCGAAGAAGGCGTTTGCGCTGCGTCTCGATCCCGCGCTCTACGCGGCGATCGAGCGGGCGGCGGCGGGCGACCTGCGCAGCGTCAATGCCGAGGTTGAATGCCTGCTGCGCGAGGCGCTGGCGCGGCGGGGGGTGAAGCTGGACGCGCCCGAACCGGCGCGGCGCGGGCGGCCGCCGAAGGAGGGGTGAGGGGGCGCATTGCCACAAGCCACTCGTCACCCCGGACTTAGTCCGGGGTCCACCGGGCCGCAGGCGTAGGACTCAAGAATCGCGCCATTCGCCTCGCCGCGGAGTGGACCCCGGAGCCAGTCCGGGGTGACGGTGGAGGCTTGGAGGCGGTTGGCCTCAGATCAAATCAGCCCAGCGCGGCATCGAGCAGCTTCGCCAGCCGCAGGCCGCCGCGCTTCACCTCCAGCCGGGCGACCGGAACGATGCGCTCGATCGTCGCCTCGTCCAGCGTCACCTTCGCCGGCGACGGCGCACACGGATCGCCGCCCAGCGCACTCGCATAGACGATGTCGTGCGCGACCTTGTACGATTCGCGGCTCCAGTCGGTGACCGTCCCCGCCGCGATCCGCCGCTTCTCCGCCGCCGGATAGCGCCGCACCAGCGATGGCCCGGTCGTGATCGCGCGTTCGGCGAGCGTGCCGTCCCAGATCGAATGGAGGTTGAACCGCTTCGGGCTGTAGCTGCCATAGGCCGCGGCGACGTCGTTGCCGCCCTTGTCGTTCTTCTCGCCGGCATGGAGCGGCTGGTGCAGGTCGCCGACGAAGTGGATCAGGAACACCAGCGCCTGCGCGCGGTCCTTTTTCGAGGCGCGCTTGTCCTTGAGGATCGCGACGTCGCGGGTGATCTGCGCCGAGACGCAATTGCCGTCCTTGCACGCCTCCGCCAGCGTGAACGGCTGGCAGATGTTCACGTCCTGGAAGTGCCAATTGTAGGCATAGCCGAAGCGCGACTTGCCGTCGGGGCCTTTCAGCGGCTTGACGCAATCGGCCCAGATGCTGGCGCCCTCGATCGTCGTCGCGGGGCATTCGGGGGTGTCGAGCCGCGGCGTCTCGGCGAGCAAGCGCCGGATCGCCGCCTGCGTGCCGGGACGCACATTGGCATAGGCGATCTGCGCGACCGTCTGATGCCCGAATTCCCAATAGGCGCTCGCGGGTGAGGCGAGGACGAGCGCCGGCACGGCGGCGGCAAGCAAGCGGAGGATGGTCATGGGCATGGCTTTAGCCGCGGATGATGACGGCTAGAAGCGCTTTCCGGTCAATGCGATGCGGGCGGGCAGGGACCGTATTCCTTTGCGATCCGCGCGCGAGGACCGGCGGTGGTGCGGCCTCCGCAGTCGCGAGAAAGACGGCGGCGAGAAGCGCGAGGCGGCGGATCATCTTGTCAGGCTGGCCACCGATCGTGGCGGGATCGTGACGCCTATTCGTCGCCGTAGATCGCGACCTCGCGCAACCCGCCGGCGGTGGCGCGGGCGCGGTACATGCCCGGCGTGGTGAAGCTCCAGATCGCCTCGGCACCGGGCGTGGCGACGATGACGCCGCCGGTGCCGCCGAGGGCGCGGACCTCCGCCATCACCGCATCCGCCGCCTCCTGCGGGCTTTCGCCGGTCAGGCGGATGCGCGCGGCGATCTCATGGCCCACGCCGACGCGGATGAAATATTCGCCCGATCCGGTGCACGACACCGCGCAGGCGCGATCGTCGGCGAAGGTGCCCGCCCCGATCAGCGGCGAATCGCCGATCCGGCCCCAGCGCTTGCCGGTGACGCCGCCGGTCGAGGTCGCGGCGGCAACATGGCCCCGCGTGTCGCGCGCGACCGCACCGACGGTGCCGTATTTCATGTCGACGTCGAACGCATCCGCGTTGCGCGCGAGCAGCTCGTCGAGCTGGCGGCGGCGCTCCGCCGTGGCGAACCAGGCGGGATCGACCGCTGCGATCCCCTGGCTACGCGCGAAAACTTCGGCGCCGGTGCCGCTCAGCAGGACGTGCGGGCTGTCGGTCATCACCCGCCGCGCCAGCCCGACGGGCGAACGCGTCGTGGTGAGGCCCGCGACGGCGCCGGCGGCGCGGGTGCGGCCGTCCATGATCGCCGCGTCGAGCTCGATGCCGCCGTCGCGGGTGAAGGCGGCGCCGCGGCCGGCATTGAAATGCGGATCCTCCTCGAGCACCCGCACCGCCGCCTCGACTGCATCGAGCGCGCCGCCGCCGTCCGTCAGGATCGCCGCGCCGGTGTCGCGCGCCAGCGTCAGCGCGGCGCGTGCGCCTGCGTCCTGTTCGGGGGTCAGGCGGTGGCGCTCGATCGATCCGGCGCCGCCGTGGATCACCAGCGACCAGTCGGCGGGTTCGGTCATGGCATGGCCCTGTGTACGGGATGGGGAAGCGGACGCAGGCCGATCAGCGGGCGGACCGGCCTGATCCGCCGCCCGGCGATATAGAAGAGCAGGCACCCCGCGACGGTCGCGGCGACCAGCAGCGCGAACTCGACCCCGCCGGAGAGGCCCGCGGGGATCAGCCAGTAGGCGACGAGCACGATGATCGTCTGGTGGACGAGATAGAAGGGAAACACCGCCTCGGTCAGCATCTGGCGCACGCGCGCATCGCGGTTCCAGTGGCGCTCGGCGAAGCCGATCAACGCGACGATCGTCGTCCATTGCTGCACCGCATGCGCCGCGCCGTACGCGGGATAGAGCCAGCGCGGCGCTTCGCCGTCAGGGGCCAGTTCCACGGCCAGGATGAAACCGTAACCGGCGATCCCCAGCAGCGCCGCGGGCCAGCGCCAGCGCACGCACGCCGCCAGCACCGGCGCCGACCCCGCCAGCGCGAACCCGAACAGGAAGGCGGGCAGATAGGACAGATGCGCCATCACGTCGTGCAACGGATCGTGCGTCTCGTATCCCATCGGGAACCACCAGGCATGGATGCACACCAGCCATGCGAGCGGCACGACGAGCAGCGCCGGCCCGGCGAACAGGCGGTCGAACGCGGCTTGCGCACCACGCCAGCGCACCGCCATCACCGCGACCGCCAGCACCAGCGTGTACAGCCATAGGTAGGCGACGAACCATAGATGGTTGAGCGCGGGCAGCACGATCCCGCCCAGCCGCCCGAAGCGGAAATAGTCGTGCACCCAGAACGAGGGAAAACCGCCGCGATAGCCGTGCTGCGTCACCAGCTCGACCCAGCTCTGCGGCGGCACCACCACCGCGACACCGAAGGCGAGCGGCACGAGCAGCCGCGCCGTCCGTTGCCACAGGAAGCCTCCCACTCCCGGCGCACGCGTCAGCAGCGCGCGGCTGGCATAGCCCGACACGACGAACAGCAGGCTGAGTCGCCAGGCGTTGACTGCGAGCATCGGCAGGATCGCCCAGTCGGCGCCATGCGCGCTCTTGGCGTGGAAGCCCCAGGGCACGAACACCATGCCGACGTGATAGACGATCAGGATCGCGAAGGCGGCGACGCGCAGCCAGTCGAGGCCGTAATGGCGGGGGATCGGGACGCGCGACATGGAACCGGTGCTGCCCTACACCAGTGCCTTTGAACCGCAACCCGGCTGCTGTATATGGGGCCCATGTCCTTACGTCCGTGGCGCGACATCGTCCGCCGTCCGAGCCGCCAGATCATGGTCGGCACTGTTCCCGTGGGTGGCGACGCCCCGGTCACCGTCCAGACGATGACCAACACGCCGACGCCCGATATCCGCGCGACGCTCGACCAGATCTGCCGCTGCGAGGAGGCGGGGGTCGACATCATCCGCGTCTCCTGCCCCGATGTCGAATCGACCGCGGCGCTGAAGCAGATCGTGCGCGGATCGAACGTGCCGATCGTCGCCGACATCCATTTCCACTACAAGCGCGCGCTGGAAGCGGCGGATGCGGGCGCCGCCTGCCTGCGCATCAATCCGGGCAACATCGGCTCGTCCGAGCGCGTCGCCGAGGTGGTGCGCGCCGCCAAGGCCAACGGCTGTGCGATCCGCATCGGCGTCAACGGCGGCTCGCTGGAGCGGCATCTGCTCGAGAAGTATGGCGAACCCTGCCCCGATGCTTTGGTCGAATCGGCGCTCGACCATATCAAGCTGCTGCAGGACCACGATTTCCACGAATATAAGGTGGCGGTGAAGGCGTCCGACCTGTTCCTCGCGGTGGCGGCCTATCAGCAGCTCGCCGAGGCGGTCGACTGTCCGCTGCACCTGGGCATCACCGAGGCGGGCGGCTTCGTCGGCGGCACGGTCAAGTCGGCGATCGGTATCGGCAGCCTGCTCTGGTACGGCATCGGCGACACCATCCGCGTCTCACTCTCCGCCGAGCCCGAGGATGAGGTGCGCGTCGGCTTCGAGATTCTCAAGGCCTTGGGCATCCGCAACCGCGGTGTCCGCGTCGTGTCGTGCCCGAGCTGTTCGCGCCAGGGCTTCGACGTGATCCGCACCGTGCAGGCGTTGGAGGAACGGCTCCAGCATATCCGCACGCCGATGAGCCTGTCGGTGCTCGGCTGCGTCGTCAACGGCCCCGGCGAAGCGCGCGAGACCGACATCGGCATCACCGGCGGCGGCAACGGCAAGCACATGGTCTATCTCTCGGGCGTCACCGACCATCACGTTCAGGATGAGGGGATGATCGACCACATCGTCCGGCTGGTCGAGGCCAAGGCCGTGGAGATCGAAGCGGCGGACGCGTCTGCACAGCAGGCCGTAGCGGCAGAATAGGTCCTATGGTACATGTCAGGACCTGGAGGCTCTGACATGACCTATCACGCGAAGGTGATCGCGGGCGGCAAGGTGGTGATCCCTGCCGACATCCGCCGCGAACTGGGTATCAAGGATGGCGATTCGCTCGTCATCGACCGAACGGAAGACGGCGGCGTCCGGCTGATGACGTTCGACCAGACGATTCGTCAGGCGCAGACCAAGGCACGCGCCATCTTCGGCGCGGACTATACGGTGGACACGTTTCTGAAAGAGCGTCGGGCCGACTGGGGCGAGGAATGAGCGCCGTCGTCGATGCATCGGCGACCATGGCGATCATGCTCGGCGAGACGGGCGCGGAGATGGTGCGCGATGTCATTCGTGGCAGCCTGATGTCGGCGGTGAACGTGTCTGAATGTTGTGCCCGCGGCGTCGAGCGGGGGGCGAGCGCGGATATGGTGCTGTCCATCCTTGCGATGTACGAAATCGCCGTCGTACCGTTCGATCTCCCGCTGGCCTTGGAGGCGGCGCGGCTGCGCGAACCGACGCGGGCACAAGGCGCATCGCTTAGCGACCGTGCCTGCCTGGCGCTCGGCTGGACTCGCAGCCTTCCCATTTACACGGCCGATCGTCGGCTCGCCGAGGTGGATCCCGCGCTCGGCATCGACATCCGCCTGATCCGATGACGCGGAGCGTATCGCCGCTTGTCGCCTTCGCCGTCGCGGCGATGGGGATCGCCGTCTATTCGGTGATGGATGCGATCATGAAGGGGCTGTCGATCGCGAGCGGCGCCTATGCCGCGGTGCTGTGGCGGTCGCTCGCCGGGGTCGTGCTGCTGGCGCCGGTGTTCGTGCTGCGCGGCGGGCGCTGGCCGGCGTGGGTCGCGCTGCGGCTCCACGTCGCGCGCGGAGCGACCGGGGGCGCGTCGGTGCTGCTGTTCTTCTGGGGCCTCGTCCGCGTGCCGATGGCGCAGGGGGTAGCGCTGACTTTCCTCGCGCCGCTGATCGCCTTGTTCCTTGCCGCACTGACCTTGGGCGAGCGTATCCGACGCGGCGCGGTCCTCGGGTCGCTGGTCGCCAGCCTCGGCGTGCTGGCGATCGCCGCCGGACAGGTACAGGCGCGCGCGTCCGAACAGATGGTGCTTGGCAGCATCGCGATCCTGATCGCGTCGGTGCTCTACGCCGGCAGCCTGATCCTGCTGCGCCGGCAGGCGCAGGCCGCCGATCCGCTCGAGGTCGCGCTGTTCACCAGCATCGTGCTGGGCGGGCTGCTGCTGGTCGGGGCGCCGTGGTTCGGTGCCATGCCGACGACCGTGCAGCTGCCGGCGATCGTCGCGGCGGCGGCGCTGGGATCGGTGTCGGCGGTGGCGCTCGCCTGGGCCTATGCCCGCGCCGAGGCGCAGGTGCTGGCGCCGGTCGAATATACCGCCTTCGTCTGGTCGGCGCTGCTCGGCTGGCTGGTCTTCGCCGAGCGCGTGTCGGCGTGGACGGTGGCGGGGGCGGGGCTCATCATCGCCGGCTGCCTCGTCGCGGTGCGCCGCCCGACGCCGGCACCGCAAACGGAAGCCTCCTTATGATCCGCCCCGCCATCCCCGCCGACGTGCCGGTGATCCTGCGCTTCGTGCGCGATCTCGCCGCGTTCGAGCGCGAACCCGATGCGGTCGAGGCGACCGAGGCGATGCTCACCGACGCGCTGTTCGGCGCGACGCCGGCGGCGGAGGCGGTGATCGCCGAAGGCGATGGCAAACCGCTCGGCTTCGCGCTGTTCTTCCACAATTTCTCGACGTGGAAGGGGCGGCGCGGGCTGTATCTCGAGGATCTGTACGTCACGCCGGCTGCACGTGGGCGGGGGGTCGGCGGCGCGCTGCTCCGCCATCTCGCCGCACTGGCGATTGCGCGAGGTTGCGCACGGTTCGAATGGTCAGTGCTCGACTGGAACGCCGATGCGATCGCCTTTTATCGGCAGATGGGTGCGGTCGGGCTGGAGGACTGGACGGTGCAGCGGGTCGATGGCGAGGCGCTGGTACGGCTGGCTACCTCGATCGCGTAAGACACTATCCAACCGTTCGTGCTGAGGGCGAACGACGGTGGGTTCTTCGCTGATGAACGATGGGGCGCAGCACCGCTGCGCCCCATCCGACGGTCAGCCCTCGCGGCCGGGCACGTCGTATTCGTGCGGCTCTTCGCCCTTGGCCTTGGCGGCTTCGTAGCGGTCGATCGCCTCGCGGGTGATGCGGCGCGCCTCGTCGCGGTCGCCCCAGACGCCGACGCGGACCCACTTCTTCTTTTCCAAGTCCTTGTAGTGGGTGAAAAAGTGCTCGATCTGTTCGAACACGATCTCCGGCACGTCGGCGCGGCCGTCGACGTTGGAATAATAGGGGAAGACCGCGTCGACGGGGACGCAGACGAGCTTTTCGTCGCCGCCGGCCTCGTCCTCGAGGTTGAGCACCGCGATCGGACGCGCGCGCACGACGCAGCCCGGGATGAACGGCGAGCGCGCGATGACCAGCGCGTCGAGCGGATCGCCGTCCGGCGACAGCGTGTGCGGCACGAAACCGTAGTTCGCCGGATAGCGCATCGGCGTGTGCAGGATGCGATCGACGAACAAGGCACCGCTCGCCTTGTCGAACTCGTACTTAACGGGCTCGCCGCCGGTCGGCACCTCGATGATGACGTTGAGGTCGTCGGGCGGATTCTTGCCGACCGGAATCAGATCGATACGCATGGAAGTCCCTTGTTAGTCCTGGCCGGCTGCCCCTCAGCGCGGCGCGAGAAGCCTGTCGAGTCCGGTCTCGCCGGTGCCAGTCTTCTGCAGGCGCGGATAGCGGGGGCCGCCGTGATAGTCGATGGCGACTTCGCGGAAGCGTGGCCCGTTCTTGACCAGCAGGCGAATGGGCTCCTTCGACGACTGTGCAGCAACGATCGCTGCCTTCATCACGTCGCCGCTATAGGCGACGCCGTTGACCGCCTGGATCACCGTGCCGACGTCCATCCCCGCCTTGAACGCCGGGCTGTCCCAGATCACCGCGGTCGCCTCGCCGTCCTTGGCGATCGACAGGCCGACCGAATAGGTGACGTTGATCGTGCCGCTCTTTTCGGCGCTGGAAAAATATTTTGTGATCTCAGGCGTGTAGACCAGCTTATAGCCGTTCATCGCGAAGCCGTTGACCGGTGCCGGCTGCCCCGTCTCCGTGGTGCGCTTCTTCAGGAAACCAGCCCAGTCGTAGGGCTGGATCGCGTTGAGCGTCGCGGCGACGTCGTCGAACGTATAGGTCAGCTCGCCCCAGTCGCCGTCGCGCACGCCGAAGAAGGCCTTCGCGAAATCGTCGATCGACCTGGTGCCGCCCGACTGCTGGCGGAGCATCGCGTCGACTTCCATCCAGACCATCAGCCCTTCGTTGTAATAATCCTCCGACCGCTGCCAGCTGGTCCAGCCCTTGGGCCGGCGCGACGAGATCACCGGATCGTTGGTCGTGTCGACCAGGCTGCGCCACTGACGCGCGGGCGCGAGGTCGTAGCTGCCGGCGATCCCCGCATAGGCGTCGAGCGTGTCCTGTTTGCTGACGAGGCCCGATCGCGCCTGCAGCACATAGCCCCAGAATTGCGTCTGCCCCTCGTACACCCACAGCAGCGAGCCGCGCATCGGCGTGCGGTAATCGGGCGTCCACAGGTCGGCGCCGCGGCGGAACTTGCCGTCCCAGCTGTGCGTGAACTCGTGCGGCAGCAGGTTGCGCGCGGCGACGTTCGCATCCCATTCGGTAAAATAGGTCGGGCGCGAGCCGTTCTCCGAAGAGCGGTGATGCTCCAGCCCGATGCCGCCCAATTGATCGGTCAGCGACAGCAGGAACTCGTAACGGTCGTAATGCTGCGCGCCGAAGGTCTTTACCGCCTGTTCGACCAGCCGCTTGTGCGCGTCGATCTGTTCGGGCTTGGCGGCGAGCAATTCGGGTGAATCGGCGAAGACGTTGAGGTTGACGCGTGGGCTGAGCGCCCAGACCTTGCCGTAGCGGCCGGCGAGCATCGGCGAATCGACGAGGATCTCGTAATTCGTCTTGTCGTAGGTGTAGGTCGAGCCCACGGCTTTCGCCGGCAGCGCGCTCGCCGCGGTCCAGCCCGCGGGGAATTTGGCGGTCATCTGGATCGGGATCTGGCGGGTGAAATAGCCCGCCGGATACAGGCTGACCGAATTGGGCTGCAGGCTGATGAGATTGGGCGTCGCGACGATGCGGCCCTGGTCGGTCTTGGTCGCCGAGATGAACTGGAAGTCCGCGTCCAGCGTCTTCACGCCGGCGGGCACGTCGATGTGGAAGGCGAAGACGTCGACCGGATCGCGCGTCCAGGGGATGATGCGTCCGTTGCCGCGGATGACGAGGCCGGCGAGCTTCTCGATCTCGCCGCGCGGGGAGTGCGCGCCGGGCAGCCATTTGGGGAACAGCAGCGCCATCGGACCCGATTTCGCGACCGGAATGCTCTCCTTGACCCGGAAGATACCGCGCTCGGTATCGGTCGCATCGACGTCCAGCTTGATCGTGCCCGGGTAGGGAACGTCCTGCGCCACGGGGATCGTATCGACGAAGGGCACCGGCTGCGGCGCGCTGTTGCCGGCGGGGACCTGCGCCCACGCAGGGATGGCGGCGGACAGGAGGAGGGCGGCGACGGCGGCGCTACGGATCATGATGGACCTTCGGCAATAAACGATCGCGTGGGTGTAAGCTTCGAAAAGGCCGGCCGTCCAGCCCCTTAGCCGCCACCCAGCACGTTGATCGTGAATGCCAGCACGCCGAGGTTGAAGACGAAGGCGGCGAGGCAATGGCCCAGCACCACCCGGCGGATACTTCGCGCGGTGATCGACACGTCCGAGGTCTGGAACGTCATCCCCAGCGTCGCGCTGAAATACAGGAAGTCCCAGTAATCGGGCTGGTCGCACTCCGGGAACTCGAGCCCGCCCGCGTCGCCGCCGTCGGTATCGGCACTGTAGAACAGATGCGCGTAATGCAGCGCATAGACCATGTTGGTGAACAGCCAGGCCAGCACCAAAGTCGCGATCACCAGCGCGATCGCTAGCGTATCGTTCTTGCCCTTCAGCTCCCCCGCCACCGCGACGAGGATGACGATCATCGTCGCCGCGGTCAGGCCGAGCAGCAGCGCGCGATTGGCGTCGTTGTCGCGCGCCGCCTGTCGCATCCGCGTTGCCTCGCCATGGCGGAACAGCGGCGCGACGACGGCGAGGAACACCGCCGCGGCGAGGTCGAACGCCGCCATGATCCCGCGCCCCTTGCCGATCATCGGGATCAGCACCGCCAGCCCGACGACGAACAGCAGCACGAACAGCGCGAAGCGCGGCGGTGCGATGCGGCTGCCGATGCCCCAATAACGTTGCGAACCGCCCATCCGCGAGGTGCTAGCGCTTGGCGCGCGCCTCGCCTAGATAGCGCAGCCTTATGGCCCGTATCGAAACGCCGCGCCGGGTGCGCGGAACCCAGGACATCTTCGGCGAGGAACAGCGCCGGTTCGCCCACGTCCTCGCGACGTTCGAGCGCGTGCGCCGGCTGTATTGCTTCGGCCGCGTCGACTTGCCGGTGTTCGAGGCGACCGAGGTCTTCGCGCGCTCGATCGGCGAGACCACCGACGTCGTGTCGAAGGAGATGTACACCTTCCCCGACCGCGGCGGCGATTCGCTCACCCTGCGGCCTGAGTTCACCGCGGGGATCGCGCGCGCCTTCCTGACCGAAGGCTGGCAGCAATATGCACCGCTCAAGGTTACGACCAGCGGCGCGGTGTTCCGCTACGAACGGCCGCAGAAGGGGCGCTACCGGCAGTTCCACCAGATCGACGCGGAAATCCTTGGCGCGCCGGAGCCGGCGGCGGACGTCGAGCTGCTGGTGATGGCCGACCAGCTGCTGCGCGAGCTTGGCATTGCGGATGGCGTGACGTTGCAGCTCAACACGCTGGGCGACGCCGAGACGCGCGAGGCGTGGCGTGCCGGGCTGGTCGCGCATTTCGAGGCGCATCGCGGGGAATTGTCCGAGGACAGCCTGACCCGGCTCGACAAGAACCCGATGCGCATCCTCGATTCGAAGGACCCGCGCGACCGGCCGATCGCCGATGCCGCGCCGGATATCGACGCGTATCTGACGGATGAGGCACGGGCGTTCTTCGACGCGGTGACCGCCGGGCTGGACGCGGCGGGCGTGGCGTGGACGCGCAACGCACGGCTGGTGCGTGGGTTGGACTACTACCGCCACACCGCGTTCGAATTCGTGACGGATCGGCTGGGGGCGCAGGGCACGGTACTGGCGGGTGGTCGCTACGATGGCTTGGTCGAGAGCCTCGGCGGTGCGCCGACCGCCGGTGTGGGTTGGGCGGCGGGTGTCGAGCGGCTGGCGATGCTGCTGGAGGAACCGGCGGCTTCCACGATCGATGCGGTCGTCGTGCCGATGGGTGCGGCGGCCGAGGCGCGCGCGCTGGGCCTCGTCGCCGCGCTGCGCCGCGCCGGCTTCGCGATCGACATGGCGTACAAGGGCAAGATGAAGCAGCGGCTTGCCAAGGCGGATGCGCTGGGCGCGCGCTATGCGCTGATCCTCGGCGACGACGAGCTGGCGTCCGATCAAATCCAGGTCAAGCGTCTGGCGGACGGCGTGCAGCAGGTCCACCCGCTCGATGCCGTCGCGGAGGCACTGGTTTGAACGCCGCCTCCCTCCGTCACCCCAGCGCAGGCTGGGGTCTCCCCGTTGGCGCGCGAGACGTGCCTCACCACCAGACCCCAGCGTGCGCTGGGGTGACGGGGGTGGTCGGCATCGGAAAGGCGCGGCCATGACCACCATCTCCCGCGAACGGATCGCGCAGATCGAGGCGCGGCGCGACGAGCTGCAGGCGCTGATGGCGACCGGCGATTTGCCGTCGGACCGCTTCGTCGCGGTGTCGAAGGAATATGCCGAGCTCGAACCCGTCGCTGCGGCGGCGGGCGAGGTGCGGCGGTTGCGGCAGGAGGCGGAGAGCCTCGCCTACATGGCCGAGGATACCGGCGACGAGGAACTGCGTGCAATGGCCGCAGAGGAGCTGCGCGACAACCGGACCGCGCTGGAGGCGGCCGACCGCCGGCTGGCGCTCGCGCTGCTGCCGCGTGATGCCGCGGACGAGCGCGCGGCGATGCTCGAAATCCGTGCCGGCACCGGCGGCGACGAAGCGGCGCTGTTCGCCGGCGACCTGTTGCGCATGTACCAGCGCTATGCCGAGGGGCAGGGCTGGCGGGTCGAGGTCATCAGCGGCTCCTCGTCCGACGCCGGGGGCTTCAAGGAGGTCGTCGCCAGCGTCACCGGATCGGGCGTCTTCGCCAAGCTGAAGTTCGAGGCCGGCGTCCACCGCGTCCAGCGCGTGCCCGCGACCGAGGCGGGCGGGCGCATCCACACCTCCGCCGCCACCGTCGCGGTGCTGCCCGAGGCGGAGGAGGTCGACGTGCGGATCGACGAGGCGAAGGATTTGCGCATCGACGTCTATCGCTCGTCCGGCCCCGGCGGCCAGTCGGTCAACACCACCGACAGCGCGGTGCGCATCACCCATCTGCCCACCGGGCTCGTCGTGATCCAGCAGGACGAGAAGTCGCAGCACAAGAACAAGGCCAAGGCGCTGAAGGTCCTGCGCACCCGCCTGTACGAGGCCGAGCGCGAGCGGCTGGCGAACGAACGGTCGGGCACGCGCAAGGCGATGGTCGGATCGGGCGACCGGTCGGAGCGGATCCGCACCTACAATTTCCCGCAGGGGCGCGTGACCGACCACCGCATCAACCTGACGCTGCATCGTTTGCCCGAGATCCTGGAGGGCGAGATGGACGAACTGATCGGCGCGCTGATCGCCGAAGACGAGGCGGAGCGGCTGGCGTCGCTGGATGACTAAGCGTCGGGCCGTGCGGTTTGATTCACGCGAAAACGCGAAGACGCGAACAGAAGAAGGGTTTTTCGCGCGGAGGCGCGGAGGACGCGGAGAAGGGCTTGCGGCGCAGCCAGCCTTTTTTCCGATCCTACAGGCCGCTGATGGGATCAAGCCGCCAACCCGTGGCATGACACCTCCGCGCCCTCCGCGCCCTCCGCGCCTCCGCGCGAACCCACTCTTCTTCTTCGCGTCTTCGCGTCTTCGCGCGAAACCGTCCTTCTTGCGACAGCGATGCTGGCGTGAGGCGGTTACGCCGCCGTCCCACCACCTTCGTCACCCCGGACCTGTTCCGGGGTCCACTCCGCGGCAAGACGTGCCGTGCGAGCCTCTTGCCGTCCCGTCCGTTGCACGGTGGACCCCGGAACAGGTCCGGGGTGACGAAGGGATAGGGGGCACGGCGGGGATTGGCCTCGACCGGTGGTGACCGACCGTATCCCCACCATGCCCGCCGCCATCGCCGCCGCCACCGCGCGCTTCGCCTTTTCGCCCACCGCGCGGCTCGATGCCGAGCTGCTGATGGCGCATGCGCTCGGCATCGACCGCAACGCGTTGCTGCTCGACATGGACCGCGGCGTGCCGTCGACCTTCGCCGCGCTCGTGGACCGTCGTGCCGCCCACGAGCCGGTCGCCTATATCACCGGCACCCGCGGTTTCTGGACGATCGATCTCGCCGTCGGCCCCGGCGCGCTGGTGCCGCGGCCCGACAGCGAGGCGCTGCTGGTCGCCGCGGCGGCGCATTTCGGCAGCCGTTCACCCGCGACGATCCTCGACCTCGGCACCGGTCCCGGCACCTTGCTGCTCGCCGCGCTCGACGAATGGCCCCGCGCACGAGGCGTAGGGGTTGATCGTTCGCCCGACGCGTTGGCCTACGCCGCCGTCAATGCTTCGACGCTCGGAATGGCCGACCGCACCGTATTCGTGCGGGGCGACTGGGCGGCGGCGCTCGACGCGCGCTTCGATCTGGTCCTCGCCAACCCGCCTTATATCGGCACCGGGGAGGCGCTGCCCGACGAGGTGCGCGTGCACGAACCCGCCGCCGCGCTGTTCGCCGGTGCCGATGGTCTCGCCGACTATCGCATCCTCGCGCAGCAGCTGCCGCGGCTGATCGCGCGCGGTGGCTGCGCGGCGGTCGAGATCGGCCATACGCAGGCCGCCGACGTCGCCGCGCTGTTCGCCGGGCAGGGGCTGGCGAGCACGGTGAGCCGCGATCTCGGCGGGCGCGACCGCTGCCTGCTGGTCACCCCGGCGCGACAGGGTTGAAAGAAGCCGCGGGCGTCCACATATTTCGCTTGTCGGATGCCCCTTGCGCCAGCTATTGGTCGGGCCGGGGCACGCACCATCAACGTTCGAATGGTTGATCGCAGGGCGCTGACCTGCATCCTTCGTCATCAAGCCGCCGTGCCGGTGGCCGTGACAGGCTCGAGCGTTGCCGCACGGCACGCCGCGACCCGGAGGGTTGCACCGTTTTGACCGGGAGCCAGTGCTCGATGGGACGGACAGGCCGCGAGGGCCGCATTGGTTTTGAGGACCAGTTACACTCGGATCATGGGACAGTAGCTTGATTAACAATCGGCAGCAGAACGGCCGGCGTCGCGGTCGCGGCGGCAACAACAACGGTGGCGGCGGCAACGGCCCGCGCCAGGGCGGCCAGGGGCGGCCCGACAATGGCAACCGCATCGACAGCCGCGCACGCGGCAACGCCAACCAATTGTTCGAGAAGTACAAGAACCTCGCCGGCGAGGCGCAGCGGCAGGGCGATCGGGTCAACACCGAATATTACCTGCAGTTCGCCGACCATTATTTCCGCGTGCTCGCCGACCAGCGCGGCCGCTTCGAAACCGACACCCAGCCGCGCCGCCAGCAGCCGTTCGATCTGAACGACGACGACGATTACGGCGACGAGGGCGAACCGATCCGTGCCGGCGAGCAGGAAGGCGATTCGCGCGATAGCCAGCAGCGCGACGACCGCCAGCCCCGCCGCGACCGCCAGGACGGCGAGCCGCGCCAGGCGCGGGGCTGGGACAATCGCGACGATCGCGGCAACCGCGACGATCGCCCCCAGCGCGACGAGCGCGGCAGCCGCGACGACCGTCCGCAACGCGAAGAGCGCGCCCAGCGGGATGACCGTCCGCAGCAGCGTGACGAGCGCACCACCCAGCGCGACGATCGCCCACAGCGCGAGGATCGCGTCCGTCGCCAGCGCGTCGAGGCCGAACAGCCGGTCGAGGTCGCCGGCCAGCACCGCGCCGATCCGCTCGCCGCGGACGAATCGCTCAACGCCCGCGCCGAGGCGGTGCTCGAGGCGGATGCGCCCGTCCTCGCCCCCCGCCGCGGTCGCGGTCGCCCGCGCCGCGACGCGCAGGTCGATACGGTCGCCGAGACCTCGGCCGAATCGCAGGGCAACGGCGTCGATGCCGACCGCCTGCCACCGCCGCTCAACATCGCCGCGGCGAACGACGCCGACGGCGAGGCCCCCAAGCCCCGCCGCCGCCGCACCGTCCGCACGCCGGCCGCGGAAGCCTCGGCCGAATAAGCCGCGGTCAGCGCCGATCGATTGGAGGGGCCGGTTCCGTAAGGAGTCGGCCCCTTCGTCGTTTGGGCGGGTGGGGCGTCAGGAGTGAGGCCGGAACCCACCTCCCACACTGTCACCCCAGCGAAAGCTGGGGTCTTTTGGTGAGGTCATGCCGGCCAAGCGGGAGACCCCAGCGTTCGCTGGGGTGACGGAGGGGCGCCCTTCACCTCCCACCGTTGGCCCTGAGCCTCCGGCTCACCCGTCCAGCCGCTCGACATCCTCGTCGTGTCCGCTTCCCGAACTCAGGAATACCAGCCCCATCAGCGCGCCGGCCATGGCGATCGATCCGCCGACCCCGCCGATCACCGCCAGCATCGTCACCAGCCTGAGCGGCCCCTGCACCCAGGCGAGCGCGACGATCGCCCCCGCGCTGCACGCTGCGGCGACGACGATCATCCACGCCATGATCGCGCGAAACCGGCCCCAGGCGTGCGCGGCATAGGCAGGATCGTCGAGTCCGGTCGGCTGGTCGCGCATGGCTTTTGCCAATGGCGCGCAAACATGGTCTGCTCAACCGCGAACCGCTCCGCCAGGCGACGGAGTCGGACGAAGGAGAAGGAAGCATGACGATCGCGGCAATCCTGCACGGCAAGGGCGAGGGGGTCGTATCGCTGCCGAGCGATGCGACGGTGGGACAGGCGGTGGCGTTGCTCGCCGAGCGGCGGATCGGCGCGGTGCCGGTGGTCGACGGCGGTGCGGTGGTCGGTATCTTTTCCGAACGCGACGTCGTCCACGGCCTCGCGCGCCACGGCGCGGCGGCGCTCGACGTGCCGCTCGCCGAGATCATGACCCGCCCGGTGCAGAGCGTCGCGCCGACCGAACCGGTGATCGGCGCGCTGTCGCTGATGACCCGCCGCCGCATCCGCCACCTGCCGGTGGTCGACGGCAGCGGAGAGGACGCGCGGATGGTCGGCTTCGTGTCGATCGGCGATCTCGTCAAATACCGCATCGACCGGATCGAGGCGGATGCCGCGGCGATGCGCGACTATATCCAGCAGGCGTAGCTACGCGGGAACGGGCGCCGGCGGCCGCTTGCGCACGATGGCGACCAGCTCGCGCACCGTACCGCGCGCGAAGAGGCCGAGCCACAGGCCATAGGTCGCCGCACCGATCGCGACGAGCACGCCGAGCCGCAGCGGCGCGGCGAGCGGCGGCAGCGCCTGGTCGGCCAGCGTCACCACCACCGCCATCCCGATCGCGGCGATCGCCGAAGGCGCGATCGCCTGGCCAAGATCGCCGATCGTCGCGCCGATCACCGGCAGCGATCGCCACGTCGAAACGAGCAGATAGACGGGATAGGCCGCGACCCAGCTCCACGCGAGCCCGACCGGCCCCCAGCGTACGCCGACCAGGAACGCCGCGCCGAGGACCATCGCCCCCACCGCGCCGTTGCGCGCGCCGATCCCCGGCCGCCCACGCGCGTCGCACGCTGGGGAATAGAGCACCTGCAGCGTCATGAACGGCATCGCGCAGGCGATCAGCCGCACCACCGGCGCGACCTCCGCCCATTTGGCGTCGAGCGCGGTCAGTACCAGCGGCTCGGCGGTGGCGGCGAGCCCCAGGTAGAAGGGCAAGGCGACCAGCATGATGATCCGCACCGACCGTACGAACGCCTGCGCGACGGCGCGCTCATCGTGCTGGATGCGCGCATAGGCGCTGAACGCTACTTCGTTGAGCGGCGGCACGAATTTGGAGACGAAGATCTGCGCGAGGAACAGCGCGGTCGTGTAGATGCCGAGCTGATGGGGGCTGAACCAGCGCCCGCCGATGAACACGTCGACCTGACTCTGCAGGAACCAGAAGAACTGCCCCGCGGCCATCACGCCGCCATAACGCGCGAGGTGCCCGGCGCCGCGGAAGTCGAAGCTTGGCCACATCAGCGACCGTGCGCCCCAGGTCAGCATGGCCGCGCGCACCGCATAGAGCGCGATCGGCGCCCAGACGAGCGTCCACACCCCCCAGCCGGCGAGCGCCCCGCCCAGAGCCGCGCCCGCGCCGGCGAACGACGCCGCGATATTCGCGGTCGCCTGTCGCCGGAACTCCATCGCCCGGCTGAGCAGCGCATAGGGCAAGGCGGCGAAGGGAGTGATGACATAGATGAGCGCCTGCACCCGCAACAGCTGCGCGACCTCGGGCTGGCGATAGTAAGCCGCGGCCAGAGGCGCGATCGCGACCTGTGCGAGCGCGAGCACGCCGTTGAGCGCGATCAGCATCCCGAACAACTGCCGCACCTGTCGCGGCGTCACGTCGTCCCGCTGGATCAGCCCGCTCGCCAGCCCATAGCCGTTGAGCATGTTGAGGAAGACCAGCACCACCCCGGTCATCGCATAGAGGCCGTAATCGCGCGGATCGAGGATGCGGATGACGAGGAAAGTCGCCCCCCATTGCACCATCTGCGCGAGGATCTGGCTGCCCGAACGCCAGATGACGGCACGCCGCACCTGATTCTCGAGCGATTCCGGCGTCGCAGACGCGTGATTCGGGGAAGCTGCCATCGGCAATGGGGTAGGGGGTGACCCCTTCACATCCCGTAAACCCCAGCATTTCCGCGGCTTTCACCGCTATGTGACAGAAAAAAGCAAAAAAGTGTTTGACCGTCCGGAACACCCCGCCTAGAGGGATGTCACCGCAGCGACGGACCACACGGTTCGCTTCTGCAGTCACCAAAAATCAGGCGCCGGGGTCGCCCTCCAAAAAGAGGGTAGGACTGGG
The DNA here is from genome assembly GCF_024211255.1 of Sphingomonas liriopis. Lineage (GTDB taxonomy): Bacteria > Pseudomonadota > Alphaproteobacteria > Sphingomonadales > Sphingomonadaceae > Sphingomonas > Sphingomonas liriopis. The sequence goes on from NZ_JAMLDY010000004.1 coordinate 234,727, forward strand.
CGTCGGTTTTTGTCGGCTCTTTGACATTGTAATTTGATGAAGGGACATGTGGGCGGCGGCTCCGGTCTGCGACGTTTTCAAGGCGTTGTATGGTCGGTTAAAGCTAGCTCGCTCTATATGTCCTTCACGTATCCATACGTAATGGGCTCCCATCAAAGTATTACTTTGATGGGGTCCCAAATGGACTGCCATTGGGGCTTCGGCTTTGATGGGGTCCTGAAGTAATGTGCAGAGCGGGTCCTTGAGATGAGGCTTTCTGACGCTGGTTATTCCA
>NZ_JAMLDY010000005.1 GCF_024211255.1 Sphingomonas liriopis
AGGAACGCACCCGCCGCAGCGAGGAAAACGATCCGCTCATCGCCGCCGATCTCGACCGCCATCTCGCCTGGCTCGACACCGCCGTCGCCGATCTCGACCGCGCCATCGCCGCGACGATCCGCGCCAGCCAGACGCTCACCCGCCAGGCCGCGCTGCTCCGCTCGGCTCCCGGCATCGGCCCGGTCGCCGCCACCGTGCTCGCCGCGCACCTCCCGGAACTCGGCCGCATCGACGCCAAGGCCGCCGCCGCGCTCGCCGGCCTTGCCCCCTACAACAACGACAGCGGCGCCTTCCGCGGCAAGCGCTCGGTTCGCGGCGGGCGCACCCGTGTCCGCCAGGCGCTCTACATGGCCGCCCTTGCCGCCGCACGCTCCAACACCGTCCTCGGCCGCTTCCACCAGCGCCTGCGAAACGCCGGCAAGCCACCCAAACTCGTCCTCATCGCCGTCGCACGCAAACTCCTCACCATCCTCAATGCCATCATTCGAAACCAGACACCCTTCGTCCAATAACCACAATTACACAGTTGCCGGAACAAGTCCGGGGTGACGAAGGATTTTGGACAGTGACAGGTTATGTCATGCGATAGCCCTCCCCGTGCCGGGGAGGAGCTGGAGGCTTGCCAATCGCCCGTCCCGCAGGAACAACACCGCGGTGCGTTTCCTCACCCGCCCCCTGCCCGCCGCGCTCGGCCTCGGCCTTGCCGCGCAACTGCTGTTCTGCTGGCGGCTGACGACGCCGCACATCCTGGTGTTCGACGAGGTCCATTACGTCCCCGCCGCGCGCATGCTGCGCGATCTGGCGGGGCCGGTGAACATCGAGCATCCGCTGCTCGGCAAGACGCTGATCGCGCTCGGCATGACGCTGTTCGGCGACAATCCGCTCGGCTGGCGCGCGCTGTCGACGCTCGCCGCGAGCGCGGTGGTGACGGGCGTCTTCGCGATCCTGTGGCTGCTGTTCGGGCGGGTGCGCACCGCGAGCGTCGGCGCGGTTCTCGTGGCGCTCAATTTCACCGTCTTCGTGCAGGCACGCATCGCGATGCTCGACGGCTATATGGCGGCGTTCGTCGTCACCGGGCTTGCCGCGCTGCTGTGGGCGATGCGCGCCGAGGGCAAGGCGGTGTGGCGGCGCTGGCTGCTCGGCGCGGCGCTGCTCGGGCTGGCGGTGGGGACGAAATGGACGGCGCTGCCCTATCTGGGCATCGCCGGCGCCGCCTATCTGCTGGCACGGCGGCACCGGCCGCAGCTGTGGCCCGGCATGCATCCGCTCGCGGCGCTGGCGGCGCTCGGCGGGGTGGCGCTGCTCGTCTATCTTGCGACCTTCTGGCCGGCGTTCCTGTATCGCGACCAGCCGCTGACGCTCGGCACGCTGCTGCCCTTCCAGCTCGACATGTTCCGCCAGCAGACACAGGTGCTCCCCCCGCACACCTATCAGTCGAACTGGTACAGCTGGCCGCTCGACTGGCGGCCGGTCTGGTATCTGTACGAGCCCGCCGACGGTGCGCAGCGCGGCGTGCTGATGCTCGGCAATCCGGTGGTGATGTGGGGCGGGCTGGTCGCGCTAATCGCCTGCGTCGTCGCCTGGTTCCGCGACGACAACGGCCGGGCGGGCGGCATCGCGCTGTTCTGGTTCGCCAGCGTCGCAATGTGGGCGCTGATCCCCAAGTCGCTGGGGTTCTTCTATTATTACTATCTGTCGAGCATCTGGCTTGCCATCGCCATCGCCGCCGCCTTCGATCACTGGCGGATGCGGCTACGCTATTGGGACGAGGCGTTCCTGGCGCTGACCGCGGTGCTGTTCGTCCATTTCTACCCGATCCTGTCAGCGAGCGCGCTCGACGGGCCGCAGGCGTTCCATCGCTGGATGTGGCTGAGCAGCTGGGTCTAGTACCGGCCCCAGACGAATTTCGACGACAGCGCGTAATTCCACACCGCGCCCACCAGAATCCCGATCAGCGCCGACGCCGCCGCACCGCCGTCGCGGAAATCGTGGACGAAGGCGGCGATGCCGACATTGGCCACCAGCCCGACCGAACAGACGACGCAGAAAGACACCCAGCCGTCGAGCAGCTGGCGGAACCCCTTCAGCCGCCGGTCGCGATAGGTCAGCGCATTGTTGAGCGCGAAGTTGAACGTCATCGCCGCCAGCGCGCCGAGGATCTGCGCCAGCAGGAACGCCGCGCCCGCCAGCATCGCAAGGCCGAGCACCCCCATGTGCACGCCGACGCCGAGCACGCCGATGCCGGAAAACATCGCGAAGCGCACCGGCACGAACCGCCCGAACATCCGGTCGTACAGCGCGATCAGATATTCCATCGCGACGACGTGATCGAGCTTCGATTCGCCCTCCGTCCGCACTCGGAACGTATAGGGCAGCTCGGCGAAGCGCAGCGGCACGTCGCTCGCGGTCATCAGGTCGAGCAGGATCTTGAAGCCGATCGCCGACAATTCGGGCGCCAGCCGCCGCGCATGGACGGTGCGGATCGCGAAGAAGCCGCTCATCGGATCGCTGAGGTCGCCCTTCAGCACCTTGCGCGACAGTTTGGTGGCGAAGGCCGATTTGGCGACGCGGTCGCGATCCCATTCGCCCGTCCCGCCACCGTCGACGAAGCGCGATCCGACGACGACGTCGAGGTCGGGGTCGCGCTGGAGCAGGTCGAGCATCTTGGGCAGCAGCGTCTCGTCATGCTGCAGGTCGCCGTCGATCACCGCGACCACCGGCGCGGCGGTCGCGCACATCCCCTCGATACACGCCGACGACAGGCCGCGCCGGCCGATGCGGTGGATGACGCGCACGCGGGCATCGATCCGGCCGAGCTCGCGCGCCGCCTCCGCGGTGCCGTCGGGACTGTCGTCGTCGACGAAGATCGCTTCCCAGCGGCGCCCCGCCAGCGCCTGGTCGAGCTTCGCGACGAGGGTCGGCACGTTCGCCTTCTCGTTGAACGTCGGGATGACGACCGCGATCTCGAGCAGCTGGGTCACCGCCAGGCCCTCACAAGACGCCGAGCACCGCATCCCCCATCGCGGAGGTCGTCATCGTGCCGCCGAGATCGGCGGTGCGCGCGCCGTCGCGGATCGCGCGCGCGACCGCTGCCTCGATCCGGTCGGCGGCCGCGGCCTGCCCCAGCGAATGGCGCAGCATCAGCGCCGCCGACAGGATCGCCGCGCACGGATTGGCCTTGCCCTGCCCGGCGATGTCGGGCGCCGAGCCGTGGATCGGCTCGTACAGCCCCTTGCCCGCGTCATCGAGGCTGGCCGACGGCAGCATGCCGATCGACCCGGCGCACATCGACGCCTGATCCGACAGGATGTCGCCGAACAGGTTGCCGGTGACGATGACGTCGAACTGGCCGGGATTGCGCACCAGCTGCATCGCGGCATTGTCGACGTACATGTGGCTGAGCGTCACGTCGGGATAGTCGGCGGCGACCTCGATCACCACGTCGCGCCACAATTGCGAGGTTTCGAGCACGTTCGCCTTGTCGACCGAACAGAGCTGGCCGCGGCGTTTGCGCGCCGTCTCGAACCCGACGCGCGCGATGCGACGCACTTCGTGCTCGTCGTAGCTCATGATGTCATAGCCTTCGCGCGCGCCGTCGGGTCTCACGCGCCGGCCCTTCTCGCCGAAATAGACGTCGCCGTTGAGCTCGCGGACGATGACGAGGTCGATTTGGCGCGCAACCTCCGGCTTCAACGCGGAGGCGTCCTCCAGCCCCTCGAACAGCGTCGCCGGGCGCAGGTTGGAGAACAGCCCGAGATGCTTGCGCAGCCCGAGGATCGCCTGCTCCGGGCGCAGCGAGCGTTCGAGGTTATCGCAGGTCGGATCGCCGACCGCACCGAACAGCAAAGCATCGGCGCGCCGCGCGACGTCGAGCGTCGATTCGGGGAGCGGATGCCCCAGCGTATGATAGGCGACGCCGCCGACCGGCACCTCCTCATACGTGAGGTCGAGATCGAGCGCGTCGAGCACGCGGCGCGCCTGGGTGATGACTTCGGGGCCGATGCCGTCGCCCGGCAGGAGTGCGATCAATGCCATGGCCCGAGCCCTTGCCGTGCCGCCGCGTTTCACGCAACGGCCCTTTTGAGCATCGCGACCAGCCGCTCGCGCGCGACCAGCGGCTCGGCACGGCGATCGGTCAGCAGGTCGCGGGCGAGGAAATGGCCGGTGATGGCGAGGCCGGCGAGGATATCGGGCCACTCCGCCGCGCCGCCTTCGGTCAGGAACGCGGGCAGCGCGAACAACCGCTCCTCATAGCCATAGGCCGCACCGCGGCTGACGGCGCCGCCGCTACGCGGGGAAACGAAACCGAGATCGCCCTCCGCGCCGGTGACGACGCAGGCGGTGAGATCGAGCCCGAACCCCAGTTCGGCGAGCAGCAGCAGTTCGTAGCGGACCAGCGCGCTCGCCCAGCCGCGCGCCGCGGGCGCCGCCTCGATCGCGTCGAGCACCCCGCCCAGCGCGTCGTACAGCCGCGGATAGGGCTGCGCCTCGGGCAGCGCCGTGACGGTCAGCGCGGTCGCCCAGGCGAGCGCGGCGGCGGGCAACGGCTCGCCGTGCAATGCGGCGCGGCTATGCAACGGCTCGATCGTCAGCGCAGGCAGCTGTTCCCCGGTACGCGCGCGCCATTCGCCGAGGATCGCATTCGCCGGCTGCAGCACGGGCCGCAGATGCCGCGACCGCCCACCGCGCACGTAGCCCGGCTGCACGCCGTCGCTCCGCGTCAGCGCACGCACCACCGCGCCATGCTCGCCATGGGCGCGAACCGCGAGAACGATGGCTTCGGCGCACAAGTGCATAAGGGGGATATAGCCCACCGGACCTCGCCTGCCAGTACAGGTCTGGTGACAGGACGACGCGCGCCCGAATACCCCCGTCACCCCGGACTTGTTCCGGGGTCCACTCCGCGGCGAGGCGAACGGCATCAGCTCGACGCGATGCGCCCGCCCAACGGTGGGCCCCGGAACAAGTCCGGGGTGACGGAGGGTGTGGGATTTGCGTCGGCTTGACCCACAACCGCTTCAATCGGAAACCTACCGCCGCACCCGCTTCGCCAGCGCCGCCAGCCGCGGATGTTGCGCCAGCCGCTTCGCCCGCGCCATCGCGCCGTCGAACGCGGTCAGCGCCGCCAGCGTCGCGCGGTTGGCCAGCGTCGGACGCAGCAGCAGCAGGTCGACGCAGGCCACGCCGCCGCTGGCGAACAGCCGCTTGTGCTGCCCCTCGCCCTCGGTGAAGTCGAAGCGCGCGAAGCGGTCGGCGAACAGGTCGCGCAACGCCGCCGCCTGCAACACCGTCCCCGGCGACAGATCGTTCAGCGCCGGGTCGTGCCCGACATGATCGTAGCGCAACGCCGTCCCCTGCACCGTGCAGCACAGATAGGCCGCCGGTTCGCCCGCGATCGTCAGCAGCCAGGCGCGCAGGCCGTCCGCCGCCGCCTGCGCACGCAGATGCGCGACGGAGGCGGCATCCTCCGGCAGGCCGGCATCGAGCAACCGCTCCTGATAGGTCCGCGCCGACACGCCGCGCGCGAGCGGGTAGAAAGCGTCGAACTCCGCCGCGGTGCGATAGGCGCGCACGGCCATCCCGGCCGCCTCCGCCTTCTTGGTCTTGCGCTTCAGCGTCGAGCGCGCCGACCCGGACAGGCCGGCGAGCCACGCATCATGCCCTACGGTCAGATCGGTGTAGAAGCGCGTGTAGCGCTGGCGGACGACCGCGACGCAGCCGCCGACCTCGACCTGCCCGACCAACGCCTCGGGCAGCGAGGTGACGAGATAGCCGTCCCCCGTCATCGGCGGCGGCGACGGCGCGGTGCCCGCCAGCGCATCGTCGAGCGACAGTGCGATGCGGACCAGCCGGCGCTTCACCGAAGCGAGCGTGCGCGCGCCGACCTGGAACTTGAGCGCGACGGCGGTCATGCGGCGCGCTCGGCGACGAGGTTCGACCACAATTGTTCGGCCTGCCGCAACCGGCGGCGCAAGCCATTGGCGGCGAGCGGCCGGTCGTCGCGGTCCAGCGCCAGCGTCGGGCGGTCGGCGAAATGCATCGTCGGCAACGCCTCCGCCCGCGCCGCCAGCAGCCGGCACAGCGTCTCGAACCGGCGGACGTGCACCGCATTGGCGCGTGTGCCGAGCCGGTTGGCGAGCTCGAAGCCGTGGCTGACGATCGTCACCGCGGCATGGCGCTCCGCCGCGGCATGATCGAGCGCGGCGGCGGCTTCCGCCCCCGACATAGCGCAGAGCTGGAAGGTGCGCCAGATCCCCGGCGCATCCTCGATCACCGTCACCGGCACCTCGACCAGATGCCGCGCCACGGGGGCGATCTGCGACGGCGGCAGGCCGATGCGGCTTTCCGCCGGTTCGGCGCCATTGTGGCTGCTGTCGTAAACGAAGCCGAGCGTGGCAAGCGCGCGCAGCGTGTCATCGTTTGCCGCATAGCCGCCGGCGCGAAACGCGATCGGCCGCGGCGCCCCCGCCGCGACCAGCAGCTCGACCGCGCCGCGCAGCAGGTCGAGCTGCTCCTCATGGCCATATTCGTGCATCTGGAACCGGCCGTAGCTCGCCGCCCGGTCGCCGGCATGCGCACCGGTCCAATTAGGGTGCAGGTGCAGCTGCACCTCCTGTCCCGCCGCCAGCACCGTCTCGACCATCCGCCTCACCGGCGCGAGCCCGAAGAGGAGCGCGGGCATCGGATCGACGAAGAAACACGCCTTCAACCCGTGATGCGCCAGCCGTTCGAGCTGATAGGTCAGCCCCACCCCCGCAGGTTCGAGCGACCGCGCGTAGATCGTTTCGACGTCGAGGCCGGCGGCATGGTGCCGCCAGGCGAATTCGGTATCGACGGTCAGGAATACGGGGGTCGCCATGCCGCCGGTCTAGCGGCGGGGAGTGAACAAATGGCTAGGGACCCGGCCCGATCAGGACGTCACGCCATAACTGGCGAATTGCGCCGGGATGTCGGCATCCACCTTCACCGCCGCCGCCATGTCCGCCGCGGCGCGCGCGGCATCGCCCTTGCGCTTCCGGGCCAGCCCGCGACCGTATAGCGAACCGCCGAGGTCGGGCGCGATCGCGAGCGCCTCGTCATAGGCGGCGATCGCCTCGTCGTTCCGGTTCAGGCGAAGCAGTACCAGCCCCTTGCTGTCGAGAAATCCGGCGGTTTTGGGCGCCATCGCCAGCGCCCGTTCGCAATCGGCCAGCGCGGATGTCAGCATCACCCCCGACGTCGCCTTAGCCCAGCACAGATTGTTGAAATCGACGGGCTGCTTCGCCGCCGCGGCGACCGCGGCCAGATCGGCCTCGCCGCCCTTCACGTCGCCAAGCTTCACCTTCGCCGCAGCGCGCAGACTGAGCACCTCGGAATCGCCCGGCGTCTTGGCGAGCTGGGCATCGTAGATCGCTACGGCATCGGCGTTCTTGCCGTCGTCAGACAGCATCCGCGCCCGATACATCCGCACCATCGGCAGATCGGGCTCCAGATTCACCGCCGCGGCGAGGTCCGCGGCCCGGCCTTCGCGATCGCCGCGATCTCGGATCTCGAGGCGATTGAGATAGATATAGGCGGCCGGTTTGATCGCGAGCGCACGGTCGATCGCGGCCATCGCGTCCGCATGCCGGCCGACCGCGTGAAGGATCTTCGCGGCGGCGACCTGGGCATAATCGCTGTTCGGCATGGCCTTCGCCAGCGCCGTCGCCTCGCCTGCCGCCGCATCCGTCTTGCCCATCGAGCGATAGAGGCTCGCACGTGTCATATACAGGTCGGGGTTGGGCGCCACCGCCAGCGCGGCATTCAGGTCGGCGAGCGCGCCCTCCTTGTCGCCGAGTGCGCGCTTCGCCCTGATCCGACCGTTCAGCGCAAACAGGCTGTTCGGCTCGATCGCAAGCGATCGCGTGTAGGAGTCGACCGCCGCCTTGAAATCCCCCTTCATCTCCGCCGCCATGGCGCGTCCGCGCCACACGACGGGATTGTTCGGTGCCAGCCTCTCCACGGTCGCGAAGTCCCGTTCCGCCGCAGCGAAATCCCGCTTCCATGCCTGCGTCATGCCGCGATCGGCCAATGCCATGGCGTTGCGCGGATCGATCGCCAGCGCCGCCTCGAAATCCTTCATCGCCTCGTCCAGCCGCCCGCGATCGAGCAGGACGTTGCCGCGATCGACATAGGCATCGTCGGACGTCAGTGTCTTCGCCTGCCAGACCGCCAGGTCCTGATCGGTCACGACGTAGGAGGCCGGCCGCCGGATGTACAACGTCTGGTCGGCAAGGTCGCGCAGCGTCGCCTGCGCGGCCGGCGCTTCCGCCGCCGGAAACTCCGGGACCAGCGTCCGCTCGGTGCGTTCGGCGGTGAAGACCCCGTCCTTCAGCGACACGCGACGGTGGTATTCCACGCCGGCCACGGTGCGGGCGATGTCGTTCTTCCCCTCCGCCTTCACATCCGGAAATCCCGGGGGCAGCAGGATCGTCTCGACCGTACGGTTGAAATCGGGATGCGCCACCGCATACGGCACATCGCGATCGGGGCCGGGATCGCGAATGAAATCGGCGCGATAGCCGATCCCCATGCCGTCCGCTTCATACCAGCCCGAACTCCAGTGCATCCGCGCCTTGCCCTCCATCGTCAGCCGGCGCTCACCCGTCCGGGCGTCGAACCTGACGGTGGTGGAGGCGACATCGATGAAGTCGTACTGCCCCTTCCAATAGTCGCGCAGGGCCCGGTCGCGGGCATCGCCGGCGAGATTGGCCAGCACCGCGCCCATCATGATCGCCGCATCGCCGCGCATCACGCGTTCGACCTTGACCGGCGCGGGCGTCATCAGCCCGCCGCGTGCGTCGATGCGGATCAGCACCTCGGTCTGCGGGCGATCCAGTGGCGCCGGCATCATGCGTACCAGCGCGGCGCGGCTGGCGATCAACGGCAATCCCCAGCCGAACGCCGGGACCGTCAGCCGCGCCAGCGACGCGTCGCCCGTGCGCGTGCCGTCCAGCCAATAGGTCTTGCCCGCGATCGTCGCCCGGACGAGGACATGGTCGAAGGCACCAACACGCGGCAGCCGCGCGTCCATTCCGTCACCCAGCGCCGTGCTGACCGCCACGGCATCCGCCTCGATCCCCAGCGACCGCAGCATCGCGAGCAACAACGCGGTCTTGCCCTTGCAGTCCCCGAACCGCCGCGACCAGGTGAGGGCGGCATCGGCCGGCACCAGTCCGCCGGTTCCCATCGCCAGCGCGACATAGCGGATCCGGTCCTGCACCAGCGCGAGCGCCGCCTCCGCCCGGCTCGCCGGATCGGACGACGCGGCCCGGATCCGCGCCACCTCCGCGGCCAGGGGACCATCGCCCGGCAGCACCGCCGCCTTCGCATAGAGCGGCGCCATCAATGCGCCGACATCGGCCCAGGATGCAAAGCTCGACAGTTCCACCAGCCGGCCGAGCTGGAAGCGGCGGGGCGCACCCTTGGGGAGCGTGGGGGGAACAACATCGTCGAGCGCGATGTCGATCGCCGTCGTGTCGCCGCTCCTGGTCGGCTTCACCGCGGGCAGTCCGCCGCGGGCGCCGAACTGGACCGCCATGGTCGATGGCCATTGCACGCGCAGATGGGCGCGCGACACCGGCACGGCGTTCCAGTCCCCGCCAACATATTCGACGTGGCGCTGCATCACTGGATCGTGGGATACCAGCGACGCGGCAAGATCGACGACGTCGCCGACCTGCAATCCTTCGGGCTGGATGTTCGCGGTCAGCACGCCGTCCAGGACCGCATTGTCGAGGTTGGTTTCGCGCCGGACGACAGTGAACGTCTGTCCGCCGCCCAGGACGTCGATCACCTTGTCGCCCCGCCGGATCACCAGTCGATGGACGATCAGCGTATCGGAATCGGGCCGCCATGGCAGCGAGATGTTGCCCGCCGCGAGCCCCTGTGCGGTGCCGATCCGCATCGCGATGTCGCTATAGATCGTGGTCGTGCCCGGTTCGAACGCGACCTGCTGATCGGTCAGCAGCAACTTTACGGGCATCTCCTCGCCGCCGTTTGCCGAAGCCGGAGCCGGCAGCGCGACCGGCTTAACCCAGGCCGGCACCGGCTGGTACAGCACCTTGTCCGCGGCCTGCGCCGCCCAGCTGGCCGAACCCAACAGCGCCACAAACGCCAGCCGCCGCATCGTCATGTCCGTCGCAATCCCCCTATAGACGCCGCCAGCTTAGTCGGAGCGGATGCAGCGGCAATGCAGAAAAGAGGGTGAATTGGGCGCGTGTGAGACTGGAACCCTCGCCCCAAATTCTTCGTCACCCCGGACTCGTTCCGGGGTCCACTGGGCGGCGAGGCAAGCGGTTTGAGGCGGGATCGTGCGCCCGCGGTCCCGTGGACCCCGGAACACGTCCGCGGTGACGAGGGGAATGGGGCGGTCCTCCCGCGCGCGTCACCGCGCGTGGTAGAAGTCGTAGACCTGCTGCGCCACGCCCGCCGACACGCCCGGCGCCTTCTTCAGGTCCTCCAGGCTCGCGTTACGCACCGCGCGGCCGGTGCCGAAGTGCATCAGCAGCGCCTTCTTGCGCGCCGGGCCGATGCCGGGCACCTCGTCGAGCGGGCTCGCGCCGATCGCCTTCGACCGCTTGTCGCGATGCGCGCCGATCGCGAACCGGTGCACCTCGTCGCGCAACCGCTGGAGGTAGAACAGCACCGGCGCGTTGACCGGCAGCTGGAATTCGCGCCCGTCGAGCATGTGGAACACCTCGCGCCCGTCGCGGCCGTGGTGCGGGCCTTTGGCGACGCCGACCATGCACACGTCCTCGATGCCGAGGTCCTCGAGCACCGCCTTGGCCGCGTTCAGCTGCGGCTTGCCGCCGTCGATCAGGACGAGATCGGGCCATGTCCCGTCGTCGCGATCGGGCGCCTCGTCCAGCTGGCGGGCGAAGCGGCGGCGGAACACCTCGCGCATCATGCCGACGTCGCTGTCGGTCGCGGCCTCGTTCCCCTTGATGTTGAACTTGCGATACTGGCCCTTGCGGAACCCCTCCGGCCCGGCGACGACCATCGCGCCCAGCGCATTGGTCCCCTGGATATGGCTGTTGTCGTAGATCTCGATGCGGTCGGGCGGTTCGGGCAGATCGAACAGATCGGCGACCTCGCGCAGCAGCCGCGCCTGGGTCGTGCTCTCCGCCAGCCGCCGCTCGAGCGCCTCGATCGCGTTGCGCTTCGCCTGGTCCATCAGCCGGCGGCGATCGCCGCGCTGCGGCACCGACAGCGCGACCTTGTAGCCGGCGCGCTCGCCGAGCGCCTCGCCCAGCAACGCGCCCTCGGCGAGATCGCGGTCGAGCAGGATCGTCTTGGGTGGCGGCAGGTCCTCGTAGAATTGGGTGAGGAAGCTCGCCAGGACCTCCTCCTCGGGAACCTCGTTGGTGTGCTGCGGGAAGAAGCTGCGATGCCCCCAGTTCTGCCCCCCCCGGATGAAGAACGCCTGGATGCCCATCGTCCCGTCCTTGCACGCCAGCGCGAAGACGTCGGCGTCGCCGACCCCCTCCGCGTTGATCGCCTGCGTCCCCTGCACGAAGGTCAGCGCCTTCAGCCGGTCGCGCAGCAGCGCGGCCAGTTCGAAGTCCATCGCCTCCGCCGCGGCCTGCATCTGCACGCCCAGCTTCGCCTGCACCTTGGTCGATTTGCCGCCCAAAAAGTCGCGGCAATCGTCGACCAATTCCTTGTACCCGTCCTTGTCGATCCGGCCGACGCACGGCGCCGAGCAACGCTTGATCTGGTAGAGCAGGCACGGCCGGTCGCGAGTCTTGAAGAATCCGTCGGTGCACGAGCGCAGCAGGAACAGCTTCTGCAGCGCGTTGAGCGTATTGTTGACGCTGCCCGCGCTGGCGAAGGGGCCGTAGTAATTGCCGGCCGCACGCCGCGCACCGCGATGCTTCTGGACGCGCGGGAAGTCGTGGTCGCCGCGCAGCAGGATGAACGGGAAGGACTTATCGTCGCGCAGCAGCACGTTGTACGCGGGACGGTAGCGCTTGATGAGCTGCGCCTCGAGCAGCAGCGCCTCGGCCTCGTTGTTGGTGGTGACGATCGTCATCGACCGCGTCTGCGCGATCATCCGCTGCAGCCGCTTGGTGAGCCCCTTCACCTGCGTGTAATTGGCGACGCGCTGTTTCAGCGAGCGCGCCTTGCCGACGTAGAGCACGTCGCCCTTGGCATCCTGCATCCGGTAGACGCCGGAGCGGCTCGGCAGCGTCGCCAGCACGTTGCGGATCGCGGCGATCCCCGCCTCGAGGTCCGGCGCATCGGACCCGCGAACGGTGTAGGTGGCGCGCTCTTCGTTGAATCGATCGGGAGGACCGTAGGACGACATGCCTGCCATGTAGGAGTCGGCGCGGTGTGGGGCTAGGGGGTTGCGATGACTGGGGAAGCGGTGGTGGCCGACCGTGCCCAGCATCCTTCGTCACCCCGGACTCGTTCCGGGGTCCACGGGGCCGCAGGCGTACGCCCTCCCCTCCATCCGTATGCCTCGCCGCGCGGTGGACCCCGGAACACGTCCGGGGTGACGGCGTGGGTGAGGCAAGGCAGGGAGTCTCACCGGTACAGAACCTTACCGCCCGCTGGGCAACGACCGGCGGCTCGGCTTCGCCTTCGGCGGCGGCGCACCGCCGCCCAGCGCGGCGAGATCGTACGCCACCTTGGTCAGCAACGTCCCGGTCAGCTGTCCGCCGCTGAGCGGCGCCAGCCTGCGCAGCGACAGCGCCTCGAACTTGGACAGATTTTCGTCGCTGCTTAAGCCCGGCAGATTGCGGTCGAGCACCGCCTTCGCAGCCGGATCGGCGATCAGCGCGGCGATCGGCGTATCGAGCGAGAAGCCCGTCACCACACCGACCGCCGGCGTCGCTGTCACTGCCGCCGGAGCGGGCGTCGGCGCCGGATCGGCGGGCGCGGTGACGCTGTCGTCCACCGGCAGGTCGAGCGCGAACTTGTCGGCCGCCGCCGCGGCGGTCGAAGGCTGCTGCTGGCCGGCGATCAGCAGCAGGGACAGCAGGATCGACATCGGATCACCTCGTCAGGACGCCGCGCGATACGCGCGCTCACGCTTGTAGCACGGCGATCCGTCGGCGGAAGATCAGGCCTGTGCAAACATCTTGGTGCCGACGATGCCGACGACGGTCAGCGCCATGAAGCACGCCTGCACCACACCGACCCTGTCGCCGAACAGCAGCACCCCGCCGATAATGACCCCGACCGCGCCGCAGCCGGTCCACACCGCATAGGCCGTGCCCGCCGGCAGCCCGCGCATCGCGAGCGCGAGCAGCCCCATGTTGACGAAGGACAGGATGATCGGAACGCTCGAGGCCTGCCACGTCGCGAGCGTCGCCGCCCATTTCAGGCTCAACGCCCAGCAGATTTCGGTGAACACGGCGACGGCGAGGATGAGCCACGACATGGAGGTTACTCCTGTGCGGGCTCGGTCTGGCAGGACGGCGCCGGAAACCCGGGAAGAGACGCGCGTCGGAAATGCAAATCCTCCCCGGCACGGGGAGGGGGACCGCGCCGAAGGCGTGGTGGAGGGGGCTCTCCGCAAGCGGATCGCTCGAGGAAGCCCCCCTCCGTCACCGCTTCGCGGCGCCACCTCCCCGTACCGGGGAGGAATTAGGCGGTCAGTTGGGCCGGCCGAGCCCCGCGATCGAACGGTCGATCATCGTGCGATCGGCACCGGCGTCGTGGTGCTCGGCGATCAGGATCGCGGCGGCCCTGGCGGCGGTTTCGGCAGCGAGCGCGCGGACTTCGGCGATCGCGGTGCGTTCGGCGGCGGCGATCTTGTCCTCGGCGCGCTTGGTGCGGCGGGCCATCAGTTCCTCCGCATCGTGCTTCGCCTTGGCGATGATCTGGTTCGCCTCCGCTTGCGCATGTGCGCGCATCGTCACCGCATCCGCCTCGGCGGCCTTGGCCTTGGCTTCATATTCGGCGCGCAGCCGTTCGGCCTCGGCGCGCAGCGCCTTGGCCTCGTCGAGCTGGCTGCGCACGCCGGCGATCTGCTTGTCGAGCATCGCGGCGATCTTGGCGGGCACCTTGACGACCAGCATGCCGACCAGCACGACCAGCGCGGCGATGCCGACCCAGCCGGTGGTGTTGAAGCCGAGTGCGGTCGGCTCCTCGACGTGATGCGCGCCCGGTTCGGAGACGTTGGCGGTCAGTGCGCTATCGTCGCGCACGTCGCGCGGCTGCAGGCTCTCCGCCGTTGCGGCATCGGCCAGATTGGCGGCGACGGCGGCGTCGCCGTTGGTGGCGGGATTAGCCATGCGCGTTGCTCCTGCGCACCGCATCGGCGGCGGCATCGATGCCGACGGTCAGGCCCGACACCTTGGCGACGAGGTCCTGCGCGACGTCGGCGGCGACCGCCTGCAGGTTGAGCATCGCCTGCGCCTTGGCATTGCCGACGGCGAGGTCGTGATGCGCCAGCCGCTCGGCGAGTTCGGCGTCCGCCGACTTGACCTGGCTTTCGGCGGCCTTGGCCCCCTGAGCCTTGGCGGCGCTGGTTTCGGCGAGCGCCGCGGCGCGCGCCTCGTCCATCCTGGCACGCCACGCCGCTTCGACCTGGTCGGCGGCGAGACGGGCCTGTTCGGCCGCGGCGAGGTCGCCGGCGATCTGCCCTTCACGCGCGTCCACGGTCGCGATGACCCTGGGCACCATCATCTTGCCGATCCCGAAATACAGGATGCCGAAGGTGACGAGCAGCCAGAAGATCTGCGAGGCGTAGGTGGCGGCGATCTGGGAAATCTGGGGCATTGAAGACCTTTGACGCGAACCGTTGGTGATCCGCCGGACCCGAAGGCCCGGCGAAGGAACCGGTGGTCAGGCGACGAACAGCAGGATGATCATCGTCACGAAGGCGAGCAGGCCGAGCAGCTCGGCGCCCGCGAAACCGATGAACAGGCGGCCCTGCTGGCTGTCCGCGGCGCCCGGATTGCGCAGCGCGCCCTCGAGGAACTTGGCGAACACGTTGCCCACGCCGAGCGAGGCGAGGCCCATGCCGATCGCGGCCAGACCGGCACCGATCATCTTGGCGGCTTCTGCGTCCATTTCAAAACTCCCGTATCAATTCAGTAGGTTGACGAAAAACTCAGTGCAGGTTGACGGCGTCGTTCAGATAAACGCTCGTCAGCAGCGCAAAGACATAGGCCTGGATCGCGGCGACCAGCAGCTCCAGCAGCGTGATGCCGATCATCAGCACGAAGCTGGGCAGCGACACGAGCAGGCCGTAACCGATCCCGAGGTTGAGGCCGCTGATGACGAACGCCGCCAACACCTTCAACAGGATGTGCCCCGCGGTCATCGCGACGAACAGTCGCAAGCCCAGCGAGAAAGGGCGCACCAGGAAGCTCATCAGCTCGACGACGAAGATCAGCGGGATCATCAGCTTCGGCGTGCCGTGCGGCACGAACAGCGCGAAGAAGTGGAAGCCGTGCTTGCCGAAACCGACGATCAGCACGATCGCGAAGCTGATGACCGCCAGCACGCCGGTGACGGTCAGATGGCTGGTGATCGTGAACGGATGCCAGCCCGGGACGACGCCGACCGGGGTCAGGCCCCAGATGTTGGCGAACAGGATGAACATGAACAGCGAGAAGACATAGGGCACGAAGCGCTTGCCGGCGGGCCCGATGTTCGACGTCAGCATGTTGGAGACGAAGCCGGTGAAGCCCTCGACCGCAGCCTGCCAGCGGCCGGGCACCAGATCGCGCTTCATCCCGCCCAGCATGAACAGCCACAGGCTGGCGAGCGTGATGACCATCCACAACGCCGAGTTGGTGAACGAGATGTCGTATCCCGCGACGACCCAATGCCGACCGAACAGAGGTTCGATCAGGAACTGGTGCATCGGATCGATCTTGCTGCCCGATTCTGCCGCCACGTGGGCCACTCGCTCCCTAATACGGAAAACGCCCGGGTTACTCCGGGCGTTCGCCTGCAATCCGAATGATCTGCCTGAACGCGACGGCGATTCCGAGGAACAGCATCACGATCAGCGCCCATGGGGTCGTGCCGAACCAGCGGTCGATACACCAGCCGATCAGCGCACTGCCGACGAGGCTTCCGATGAGCGCAGCGAGCACGCGATTGCCGAGCGAATATCCCGCATCGGCGTTCGGCGCCCCCTGCCCCGTCCGCAACGCTTCGGCCTGCCGGGCTTCCCTCAACCGCTCGTCGAGCGCGGAAAACCGCGGATCCTCCGCGCTGGTGAAATCTCGCCCGGTCTCGTCTTCCGCCACGCGTCACCCTCGCCTGTTTCGTTCAGCCGGGGGAGAAAACGCGCAAGGACGAGCGATCCCGCCAAGGCGTGGCCCGTTTAGGTAAGGGGGGAGAGGGTGTCAACCACCCCATTCCTCCCCGGTAGGGGGGGGTGGCGCCGGCGCAGCCGGTGACGGAAGGGAGGCTTCCTCCGGCGATTCGCCCGCGGCCAACCCGGCATACTTCGTCACCCCGGACATGTTCCGGGGTCCACCGTGCCGCAAACGTTGAACAAGAGGCTCGAAACGACAGGCTCGCCGAACCGTGGACCCCGGAACACGTCCGGGGTGACGAAGGAATTGGGGAATTGGGGAACCGCCGACCCATTCCTATACAATAGCCCTCCCCGTACCGCAGAGGGGTCAGGCGATTACTTGCAGCGCGCGTCGAGCTCGGGCGTACCGGTGTTTTCCTTCCACTGGCCCGACGGCGTCTTGTACATCTCGCCCTGGCCGACCTTGGCGACGAGGTTGCAGCCGCTGGTGAAGGCGAACTGCTCCACCGTCGCGCCGCTCGCCTGCGCGCTGGCGGTGTACGCCGCCTTGCGCTTGATGTTGATGTCGCGGACCATCGCCTGCACGCTGGCGCCGCCGCTCACCACGCCGAGATAGCCGTCGGGCTGTTCGCCGACCTGCTTCGCCTCGCGCGCCGCGGCATAGGCCGGATCGCGCTGCGCCATCGCACCGGCGGACAGGGCCGCGAGGGCCACCGCGCCGGCGAACATCCATAGACCTGTCTTCATATCAAAAGATCCCACCCGGATTCTGCTGGATCAGCGACTTCGCCTCGCCGTCGAGGCGATACACCACCTCCTGCGTGACGCTGATGTTGAGGTTGATCTCGATCGGCTTGTCCGGCGCGGACACGTTGATGCACCCGCCCAACGTCGTCGCCGCCAGCCCGATCGTGGCCATCCCCGTCATGCGTCGCAAGATCGTGATTCGCTCCGACATCTTCAATCCTGTTTCGCTCATGGCACGGTTCCGCTTGCGGGGGGCTGAATGGGGACGCCCGCGCCCTGTTTCTGCCGCTCGAGCAGCGCGGGCAAGTGGCGCTGGATCAGGCGGCGCGGGTCGTAGAAGGACTGAGCCGAATCGAGCAGCCCGCGGAAGGGCGCGCGGATCCGGATGTTGAACACGAACGGCAATCGCTGCAGCCTGCGGACGATGAAGTTCGACTTGGCGCCCTGGCCCTGCGTCACGCCGGCGAAGCGCACGTCGGTCACCATCTCGCCGGCGAGCGGCCCGTTCATCGCGATCGTCAGGTTGCGGTAGCGCAAGGATTTGAGCGCCTGGAACGCGATATTGCCCCAAATGCCCAGATCCTTCTGCGTCAGGTCGCCGACATAGGCGATGGCACCGCCCCCCTGCCGCACCGCGAGCCGGCCGTTCTCGATCCGCCCGCCGTCGATGTCGAACACCATCGGCAGCTCGCCGTCGAAGGTCCCGGTCGCATCGAGGTTCTTGAAGTCGAACTGCTGCAAGAACTGGTCCGCGGCGACGCCGTCGAGGCGGAAGGTCAGCCGCCGCGCACGCTCTTCGGAGAAATCGAGCGTCGTCGGCAGCAACGTCATCCGCCCGCCGGCGAACGGCCACAGACCGCCATCGACCTGCACGCGATTGTCGGGCAGCAGCCGATAGGTGATCGTGCCGTCGCTGACGGCGATGCCGGGGTTGACCGTCTTGATGCTCGCCACCTGCGCCGGCGCGCTTTCCAGCGCGAGCAGGTCGGTGAAGCGGATCGTCGTGGTGATCCCGGCGACCGGGCCGAAGGCGGCGGCGAGCGCGGTGTCGCGCGTCGCGAACGTGCCGGTCGAGGTGACGCCGTCTGCCGTCCAGGCGATATGCCCCTCTCCGCTCACGCTGCCGCGCACGTCGGCGACGACGCCATAGGTCAGGCGGGTGAGCAGGTCGGGCTGGAACCGTTCGGTGAAGGCGATGCCGGGCACGGCGATATCCGCGGTGCCACGGCCGGGCCCGAGCGCATGCACGATCCGCACGTCGGCGACCTTCACCGTCCTGGTCGGTTCGTACAGCGTGCCGCGCGCGTCGATCCTGCCATCGGCGAGGCGCAGCGCGACGTCGCGCGCGGCGAGCGTCCTGAACCGCGGATCGGGCGCGGCATCGCCGACGGTCATCGTCGCGGCGAGCGCCAGCGTGGCCCCGCGCAGCGACCAGTCGCCCGCCGCCTCGCGCAGCAGCAGCGGCACGTTGGCGATCTGGCCGTTGCCGCCGGTGAAGGTGCCGGCCACCACGCCGCCGTCGATCCGCCCGGTGAGCTGCGCGAGGTCGATCCGCGTCACCCGCTCGGCACCGCCGAGCCGCGCCGCGACGCCGTCGAGCACGAAGCCCCGCGCCCCCAGCCGCAGCTGCGCGCCGCTCGCTGCCAGCGTCAGCGGCGTCTGCCCGAGCCGCCCGGCCAGCCGCGTCGCCGGCAACCGCACGCCGCCGGTCATGCGGCCATCGGCCAGCGTCACCATCGCGCCGCCCCCCGTTTCTGGCAGCGGGCATAGCGTCGTCCGCAGCGGGTCGAGCGTCAGCCCCGCCACCGCCAGCCGCCGCATCGCCACCGGCACGCAGGCAGGATTGGCGACCAGCGTCCCCTTGCCGTTCCAGCGCAGGTCGAGCGGCACCGCCAGCCCATCGACGCGCCCGTCGCCGAGCGGCCCCGACAGTTCGGCGCGCGTCGCGATCCGCGTCGCGCCGCCGGGGGTCGCGGTGAAGACCACCGGCGCCAGCGCCAGCCGTGCGCCGCCCGCGGCATACGGCGCGACGATCGCCCGCCCGCGCACCGGCGCACCGGCACGCGCCTGCGCCAGCGTGACGCGCGCATCGGGCAACCCGCCGCCGGTCATCGCCACCGCGCCGTCGATGCGCAGCCGCGCGTCGGGCCAGCCGAACGCCAGCCCGCCGCCCCCCGCCAGCCGTGCCCGCGCGCCGCTCACCGCGGTCAGCGTCGCGCGCGTCACGCGCAATTGCCCGGTATCACCCGACCGCCGCACGTCGAGGTCGGCGCTGCCGTCGAACCGCTGCGCCGCCTTGCGTACCGCCCCGCTCGCCGCGGCGAGCAGCGGCGCGACCGGCGTGCCCTGCGCCGTACCGCGCAGGTCGAGCGATGCCGCGGGCGCGACGCCCGCATCCGTCGCACGCACCGTCCCGGCGAAACGCTGCTCGGCGCCGATCCGATAGCGCCCCTGCACGGCCAGCGTCGCCGCCTCGCCCGCAGGGGTCCGCGCCCGCGCAGCGGTCAGGTCGATCGCCCCGCCGGTCGCCGCGCGGCTGCCGTCGAACGCCACCGTCCCGCGCAACCCCGCCACCTGCGCTCCCGCGCCCCGTACCGCGCCGGTCGCCACCCGCAACGATCCGCGCCAGCCGTCGAGCGCCGGCGCCAGCCGGACGTCGAGATCGGCGGTACCCCGGGCCAGCGTCGCGCCGCCGCACGCCGCTTGCGCCACCCGCACCGGACCCGCCAGCCGCGGCGCGGCATCGGCGATCGTCACGCGGAGCGCAGCCCGCACCTGCGTCGCCGCGCACCCGGCGCTCGCCACCCGGTTCGCCGCCAGCGCGACCGTGCCCGCGAACCCGTCGTCGAGCCGCCCCTTCCCGGCGATCTTCAGCCCCAGCACGCCCGACGGTGTCTCCAGCCGCACCCGGGCATCGGCGACATCGACGCGCAACGCGGGCAGCGCGAACGGCTTGCCTGAAGGCGGCGGCATCAGCTTGTCGAGCTCGCCGAGCGACAGCGCGCCGTCGACCAGCCGCCCGCGCAGGCGGACATTTCCGGCGCGCACGCCGGTGAGGGTCGGCCCGTCGAACCCGACCTGCGTCTGCGTCTCCAGCCAGTCGGCGACGAGGTCGGGCGCGGCGGGATCGCCGATCACCACGTCGGTCAGCCGTTGCCGCCCGAACCCCAGATCGCTGATCCCGTAGCGCGCGACGACGCCGCGCTTGCCCAGTTCGGCATCGATGACCCGCCCCGCGATCGGCTTGCGCGCGACCCACAGCCCGAGCAGCGCCAGCAGCAGCACGAGCGCGATGGCGAGCACGATCCGCGCCGGCCAGCCGAACCGCGGGATACGGGGCCGGCGCGCGGAGGGCGTCTCGCCCGACTGGTCAGCGCCCTCGGCCATCGCGGGCGACCATAAGCGCGGGCGGGGCGTCGGCGCAATTGCGCAAGGGCCAGCCGCATCCTAGTCTGCCTTGCGATGCCGCCGCCTTCCCCTCCGCCGGACGACACCGCCGGGCATCGCGAGCGGCTGCGCGGCCGCCTGCTCGCCGGGGGCGGAGATGCGCTGCTCGACCACGAACTGATCGAATATCTGCTGATGCTGGCGATCCCGCGGATCGATACCAAGCCGATCGCCAAGGCGCTGCTGCGCGAATTCGGCGGCATCGGCGGGCTGCTGACCGCCGACCCGGCGGCGCTGACTCGCGTCAAGGGCGTCGGCGACAGCGCCGCCGCGGCGGTCAAGATCGCCCACGCGATCGCCATCCGCCTGCTCAAGGCGGAGGTTGCCGAACGCCCGGTGCTCGCCAACTGGCAGGCGCTGCTCGATTACCTGCGCGCCGACATGGCGCATCACGGCATCGAACGCTTCCGCGTCCTCCACCTCAACACCCGCAACATGCTGATCCGCGACGAGGTGATGAGCGAAGGCTCGATCGACCAGGCCGCCGTCTACGTCCGCGAAGTGATCCGCCGCGCGATCGACCTCAATTCGGCCGCGATCATCCTCGTCCACAATCATCCCTCGGGCGACCCCGCCCCCAGCCGCGCCGACGTCGCGATCACCCGCACCATCGCCGATGCCGGCGCGGCGATGGGGATCGTGCTGCACGATCACATCATCATGGGGGCGGGCGGCCACGTCAGCCTGAAAGCGCAAGGACTGATCTGACCGCTGCAATCCTCCCCGGCACGGGAAGGGCTATCGCATATGGCCGCGTGACGAACCGGCAGCCCGGAATAGTTCGTCACCCCGGACTCGTTCCGCGGTACACCGTGCCGCAAACGTTGGAAAAGAGGCTCGAAACGACACGTGCGCCGAACCGTGGACCCCGGAACACGTCCGGGGTGACGAAGGAATTGGGGAGCCTCCGAGCAATCGCTCATATCCAATAGCCCTGCCGGCACGGGGTGGATCGAAAAAGGCCGCCGGATCGCTCCGGCGGCCTCGTCTCGCATCATGTCAGGATCAGGACTGACCCTGACTCAGGAACCCGACCAGCTCGGGCTTGGACACCGACTTGCTCTTGTCCTTGTCCGCCTGCGCGAAGGCGGAATTGACCCACGACTTGGTCGCGGCGTCGGTCGCGCTCGCCTTGGGGTCGCTCGCCTGTTTCAGCTTGACCATCCAGCTGGCGAATTCGGTCTTTTCGAGCTTGCCGTCCTTGTTGGCGTCATAGGTCGGAAACTCGGTCTCGACCACGCTCGCCACCTGATCGGCCCCGGCCGCAGGCTGGGCCGCCGCGCTCTGCGTCGCATCGCCGGCGGGTGTCGCCTGCGCGGTCGAATCCATCGGGGTCGCCGGTGCGGCCTGCGGATCGTTGACCGGCGAACCGGCCGGCGTTTGCGGTGACGTCGCCTGATCTGGCACGGCCTGCGCCGGTGTCGTCTGCGTCGGTGCAGTATTCACCTGCACCTGAGCGACGGCCGGTGCAGCAAACGTCATCACTCCGGCGAGAAGAGCATATTTCAGCATTGCTTGTCTCCCATCGTTCATCAAACTCGGCGGCAGGCTATAGTGTGAACACCGCCGCGCTTGTTAAAAATGGGCATTTCTCATCTGCATGCAAGGGTTGCGGGTTTACGCCGCGCGGTCGCCGCTGCTACTTCCCCGCGGAAATCCGCGAGTCGTGCCGATCCTGCGCGCGACGAGCCGTGCGCCCATCAGGACGAAGGAACATCATGGTCCCCCGCTATTCCCGCCCCGCGATGACCGCGATCTGGACGCCCGAGAACCGCTTCCGCATCTGGTTCGAGATCGAGGCGCACGCGACCGACGCGCTCGCCGAACTGGGTGTCGTGCCGAAGGAAGCCGCCGCGGCGCTCTGGGCATGGTGGAACACCAACCCCCGAATCGACGTCGCCGCGATCGACGCCATCGAGGCGGTCACCAAGCACGACGTCATCGCCTTCCTTACCTGGGTCGCGGACAATGTCGGCGATCAGGCGCGCTTCATGCACCAGGGCATGACCTCGTCCGACGTGCTCGACACCGCGCTCGCGGTGCAGCTGGCGCAGGCCGCCGACCTGCTGCTCGCCGACCTCGACGCGCTGCTCGAGGTGCTGAAGCGTCGCGCGATCGAGCACAAGATGACGCCGACGATCGGCCGCAGCCACGGCATCCATGCCGAACCGGTCACCTTCGGGTTGAAGCTCGCGCAGGCCTATGCCGAGTTCGACCGCTGCAGGACGCGCCTGATCGCCGCGCGCGCCGACATCGCGACCTGCGCGATCTCGGGCGCGGTCGGCACCTTCGCCAACATCGATCCGTCGGTCGAGGAGCACGTCGCCGCGAAGCTCGGCCTGTCGGTCGAGCCCGTCTCGACGCAGGTCATCCCGCGCGACCGCCACGCGATGTTCTTCGCGACCTTGGGCGTCATCGCCAGTTCGATCGAACGCCTCGCCACCGAGGTCCGCCACCTCCAGCGCACCGAAGTGCTGGAAGCGGAGGAATATTTCAGCCCCGGGCAAAAGGGCTCGTCGGCGATGCCGCACAAGCGCAATCCCGTCCTGACCGAAAACCTCACCGGCCTCGCCCGCATGGTGCGCGGCTACGTGACGCCGGCGCTGGAGAATGTCGCGCTGTGGCACGAACGCGACATCTCGCACTCGTCGGTCGAGCGCTACATCGGCCCCGACGCGACGATCACCCTCGATTTCGCGCTTGCCCGCCTCACCGGCGTGATCGACAAGCTGCTCGTCTACCCCGAGCGGATGGAGAAGAACCTCAACAAGATGGGCGGCCTCGTCCACTCGCAGCGCGTCCTCCTCGCGCTGACGCAGGCGGGCGTGAGCCGCGAGGATTCCTACGCCCAAGTCCAGCGCAACGCGATGAAGGTGTGGGAATCGGACGGCCAGCTGTCGCTGCTCGACCTGCTCAAGGCCGATCCCGAAGTGACCGCGGCGCTGTCGCCGGCGCAGCTCGAGGAGAAGTTCGACCTCGGCTACCACCTCAAGCACGTCGACACGATCTTCGCCCGCGTGTTCGGCTGAACCAATCCTCCCCGGCACGGGGAGGTGGCACGGCGAAGCCGTGACGGAGGGGGGCTTCCGCAAGCGACATCCTGTGTGGAAGCCCCCCTCCACCACCCGCTACGCGGGCGGTCCCCCTCCCCGTGCCGGGGAGGATTTGGTCACGCCCACTGCGCCAGCCAGTCGGCCAGCCCCTGCGGCGACAGCGAGCGCGCATCGGCCAGCGCCGTCTCGCGCCCGCTGTTCACCACGCGATCGGTCTTCGGATCGACGATCAGCAGCGCCGGCACGCCCGCCAGCCGCCCCTTGATCCCGTAGCGCGCGGGAATGTCGAGGTTCTTGTCGAACCGCCCGATATCCACCGTCACCACCTCATAATGTCGGGCGACGAAGCCACGCATCGCCGGCAGGTCCATCACGCCTGCGAGCAACCGGCAGTCGAGGCACCAATTGCCGCCGAGATCGATCAGCAGTTTCTTGTGCCCCTTCAGCGCACGCGCCTTCGCCGCGGCGACCGCCGCCTTTGCATCCGCCGCGCCGTCATAGGGCAGCGGCAACGGCTGCGGCAGCTGGTCGAACGTCGCGACCGTCACCCGCGGCGCGGCGACGCGCGCATCGGCGAGCGCGGGAAGGACGAGCGCCAGCGCGGCGGCGATCAGCAGGGGGCGGGGCATGGGGCATCTCCGTTGAAACCCCGCGATTGGACCCGCGACGCGACGGCATGGCAAGCCCCTGTGGCTTGCCCCGCCGCCAAGATCCGCTTTCTCCGTTGTAGAAATGTTACACTTGCATGAAACGCACGCATAGCTGCAAGTAACAATATTGCTCGCCCACGCAACGATCGTCATATCGCGCTTGCCGGATATTCCTCCGGCACGGAGACCTTCCATGCGCATGTTCGAAACCGCGGCCAGCTCGATGCTGGCGATCGCGGCCCAGGCGCTGGTGGTCGGGGTGATCATCTCCACCCTGTGACCCATCGGCCCGCCCGCCCGCTTTTCGCCGCACCGGCGTCAAGAGGGCGGCTTGGCCGGGTCAGCGTGTGCGCGGATAGCGCGCGGCGAATTCGCCGTCCGACATGATGAGATAGCGGATCATGTCGATGAACGCCCATGGTCCGGTAATCAGCAACCCGACGACGGTGATGCTCATCACCAGCATCGCGATGCCCGACCCGGTGCGCCCTAGATAGAAGCGGTGGACGCCGACCGTGCCGAGCAGGAAGGCGAGCGCCGCGGCGACATATTTGTTGCGATCGTTGACCGGCTCGCGCGGCGGCGGCGGCGCGAGGACGTGCCGAGTAGCGCCGTCGGCGGCTGGCGCGGCGGGCATCGGAAAGACGCTGAGCGCACGCGTACCCTCCGCCTCGAAATCGACGTGGATGCCGATCGCCGGCTCGCCGCGCTGCGCCCAATCCTCGGGCGCGAAGCGATAGCGATTGCCGTCGTCACCCGCGACCAGCCCCTCGCCGGTTCGCGTATCCACCCCCAACACCTGTCCGCGCATGCATGTCCCCCGGTTCGTCGAAGCGCATAGTGTGGCGATCCGCGAAAGCGACGCAAGGTGTCTTGGCGAATGAATACGCCGGAGGGAAGGAAGCCCGCTCCTTCACACCATCGTCATCCCCGCGCAGGCGGGGATCCATAATCACGACGGCTGCAGATGGAGCCGCTCGGCCAGCCAGTATGGATCCCAGCCTGCGCGGGGATGACGATCACAATTGAAGCAGGCCTATTCCGCCGCGAACACGCCCTTCAGCTTGGCGAAGAACCCCTGGCTCGCCGGGCATTCGTCGCCCGTCTCGGTCTCGCGGAACAGTTCGAGCAATTCACGCTGGCGCACCGACAGCCTGGTCGGCGTCTCGACGTCGATCTGGATGACGAGATCGCCCTGCCCGCGGCCCTGCAGCACCGGCATGCCGGCGCCGCGCTGGCGCAGTTGCTTGCCCGACTGGATGCCCGCCGGGATCTTGATCTCGTGCGTCCGTCCGTCGAGCCCGGGGATCGACAGCGCCCCGCCGAGCGCGGCGGTGGTGAAGCTGATTGGCGCGCGCGCGAACAGCGTCGTGCCCTCGCGCTCGAAGATCGCATGCCGGCTGACGTGGAGGAAGATGTAGAGGTCGCCCGCCGGCGCGCCGCGCGGTCCCGCCTCGCCCTCGCCCGACAGGCGGATGCGCGTGCCCTCGTCGACGCCGGGCGGCACGTTGACCGACAGCGTCTTGGTCTTCTCGACCCGGCCCTCGCCGCGGCAGTCGCTGCACGGATCGGCGATAATCTCGCCCGCGCCTTGGCACACCGGGCAGGCGCGTTCGACGACGAAGAACCCCTGCTGCGCGCGCACCTTGCCATGGCCGTTGCACTGGCGGCAGGTCGAGGCGTGGGTGCCGGGCTTGGCGCCCGAACCATGACAGGTGTCGCATTGCGCGGATACGTCGACGGTGATCTCGGTCGCCTTGCCATGGAACGCCTCTTCGAGGGTCACTTCCATGTCGTAGCGCAGGTCGGCGCCGCGGCGCTGCTGGGCACGCCCGCCACCGCGGCCACCGCCCATGAATTCGCCGAACACCGATTCGAAGATATCGGAAAAGCCGCCGAAATCCTGCGCCCCACCGCCACCGCCGCCACCGTTCTGGAACGCGGCATGGCCATAGCGGTCATAGGCCGCGCGCTTCTGCGGGTCCTTCAGGACCTCATACGCCTCGCTGACCGCCTTGAACTTGGCTTCGGAATCCTTGCACCCGGCATTTTTGTCCGGATGGTATTTCATCGCGAGCTTGCGGTACGACGATTTCAGCGTCGCCCCGTCCGCGTTGCGCTCGCATTCGAGCAGTTCGTAATAGTCGACTGTGGTGCTCATGCCCGGCCCTTATAGCCCTAAGCCCTCTCCCCCTCGGGGCGCATCGGGCCGATCATACCCCCGGCATGATCTGAACAGCACGGGGTGCTGTTCACCCGATGCGGGTTTGGGAGAGGGGCGGTGTCTCACCGAGACCGGCCTCTCTGCGAGACCCCTGCCCCTCACCCCGACCCTCTCCCCGGAGGGGAGAGGGAGGGACGTCACTTACGCCTTGTTGTCGTCGACTTCCGAGAATTCGGCATCGACCACGTCGTCCTTGGGCGCTTCGCCACCGGCGCCACCCTCGGGCGACGCTTCCGACTGCGCCTGCTTCTCGTAGATCGCCTGACCCAGCTTCATCGCGACCTGCGCGAGTGCCTGCGCCTTCTCGGTCATCTGATCGGCATCGCCGGTCTCGACCGCCGCCTTGGCCGCGTCGATCGCCGACTGGATCTCGCCCTTCAGCGCGTCGTCGACCTTGTCGCCGTTGTCCGCCAGCTGACGCTCGGTCGTGTGGATCAGCGATTCGGCGTTGTTCTTCGCCTCGGCACCGGCACGACGCTTCTTGTCCTCCTCGGCGAACTTCTCCGCGTCGCGGACCATCTGGTCGATGTCGGCATCCGACAGGCCACCGCTGGCCTGGATGCGGATCTGCTGCTCCTTGCCGGTGCCCTTGTCCTTGGCGGACACGTTGACGATGCCGTTGGCGTCGATGTCGAACGTGACCTCGATCTGCGGCACACCGCGCGGTGCCGGCGGAATGCCGACCAGATCGAACTGGCCGAGCATCTTGTTGTCCGCCGCCATCTCGCGCTCGCCCTGGAACACGCGGATCGTCACCGCGCCCTGGTTGTCGTCCGCGGTCGAATAGGTCTGCGACTTCTTGGTCGGGATCGTCGTGTTGCGGTCGATCATCCGGGTGAACACGCCACCCAGCGTCTCGATGCCCAGGCTCAGCGGCGTCACGTCGAGCAGCAGCACGTCCTTGACGTCGCCCTGCAGCACGCCCGCCTGGATCGCGGCGCCCATCGCTACGACCTCGTCCGGGTTGACGCCGGTGTGCGGCTCCTTGCCGAAGAACGCCTTCACCGCCTCGCGCACCTTGGGCATGCGGGTCATGCCGCCGACGAGGACGACTTCGCTGATGTCGCCGGTCTTCACGCCGGCATCGGCGAGCGCCTTCTTCATCGGCTCGATCGTGCGCTGGATCAGGCCATCGACCAGCTTCTCGAGATCGGTGCGCGTGATCGTCTTGACGAGATGCTTCGGCCCGTTCTGGTCCGCCGTGATGAACGGCAGGTTGACCTCGGTCGACGCGGCGCTCGACAGCTCGATCTTCGCCTTTTCGGCGGCTTCCTTCAGACGCTGGAGCGCCAGCTTGTCCTTGGCGAGGTCGATGCCCTCGTCCTTCTTGAAGCCTTCTGCGAGATATTCGACCAGCTTGTTGTCGAAATCCTCGCCGCCCAGGAAGGTGTCGCCGTTGGTCGCCTTCACCTCGAACACGCCGTCGCCGATCTCGAGGATCGAGACGTCGAAGGTGCCGCCGCCGAGGTCATAAACCGCGATCGTCTTGCCGTCCTGCTTCTCGAGGCCATAGGCGAGCGCCGCCGCGGTCGGCTCGTTGATGATGCGCAGCACTTCCAGCCCTGCGATCTGGCCGGCGTCCTTGGTCGCCTGCCGCTGCGCGTCGTTGAAATACGCCGGCACGGTGATGACCGCCTGGGTGACCGTCTCGCCCAGATAGGACTCGGCGGTTTCCTTCATCTTCTGCAGCGTGAAGGCAGAAATCTGCGACGGGCTGTAATCCTTGCCGCCCGCCGAGACCCACGCGTCGCCGTTCTGGCCGCGCGCGATCTTGTACGGGACGAGCTCGGTGTCCTTCTTGGTGATCGGATCGTCGAAGCGGCGGCCGATCAGGCGCTTCACCGCGAAGATCGTGTTGTCGCCGTTGGTCACCGCCTGGCGCTTCGCCGGCTGGCCGACCAGCCGCTCGCCGTCCTTGGCGAAGGCGACGATCGACGGCGTGGTGCGCGCGCCTTCCGCATTCTCGATTACCTTGGGCTTGCCGCCCTCCATCACCGCAACGCAGCTGTTGGTCGTGCCGAGGTCGATACCGATAACTTTAGCCATGTGTGCCTGCTGAGCCCCTCACAAGTAAAAAACCATGGAACCTTTGCCCCGTTACGGCAGCGACGGGTTCCGGTGCATGGCGGCGATATAGGTGGGGTTCCGCTTGCCGCAAGACGGCGGCGCCCATAGGACCGAGTCGAGAAATGACCCGGATCGGGAAGGGCTGGACGATGATGCGGCAACGGGGCGTAAAGCGGGGGGCGGCGATGCTGACAGCTGGGCTGGCGGCGACCCTTGCCGGCTGCGGCGGGCCCGACCGGGTCACCGTGGACGATGCCTGGATCCGCCTGCCCGCGGTGCCCGGCCGTCCGGGTGCCGCCTATTTCACGCTGGAGGGGGGGCCGACCAACGCGACGCTGATCGGCGTCAGCGCCGATATCGCGATCCGCGCCGAGATGCACGAGAGCATGGCCGGGCCCGGCGGCATGGCAAGTATGAAACCGCTCGCCAGCGTCGCGGTGCCCGCGAAGACCGACACCGTCTTCGCCCCCGACGGCCGCCACGTCATGCTGTTCGACATCAATCCCAAGGCGAAGGCGGGCCGCATCTACAATCTGACGCTCAACTTCGCCAACGGCGCGCGTATCTATGCCGGCGCGATGGCGGTCGGCGCTGCGGACCCCAAGCCCGATTTCTAGGGCACATCGGGTCGAAGCGCTTAAAAGGAAAAGAGATTCACGCGGAGGCGCAGCGGTGTCGCGCTTGCCGCCCCGGCGGCCTTCCATCATGCTCCGGCGATGACCGGCCACGCTGCCCCAAGCGAGACACCTCCGCGCCTCCGCGTGAACTCCCTTTTTCTTACGCGGATCGACCGCCCCCGTTCGCCCTGAGCCTGTCGAAGGGCAGGTGAGACTCATCGTATGAACAGGTCGCCAGCACGAACGAGGGAAGTCAAGACGACGGCAATGGCGGCACGCCAGCCACCCGCTTCAAGCAACGCTGCCGCGCGATCCGCTGCCCGACCATCGCCGCGTCTACGACGCGATCGCGGCGGGCGATCCCGATGCGGCGGGCGCGAGCATGACGATGCTCGGCAAACTCCCGCTCGCGGCCGAATGGCCCTCTGATCTGATCGCCGTCGCATCGGTGGAGGAACGCATGCGTGGCGTTCCTCCGCCATAGCAATGTCAGCCAGCCGTCATCGCACCGTCATCCCGGACGGCGCAGGATGGCATGATGACGATCCTGCTCGCCCTGCTGCTCACCGCCCCGTCCGCGACGCCTGTCGGCGAAACGCGCGCGCAGAACGAAGCCGCGGCGCTGGCGCTCCACCGGCGGATGGACGCGGATCACGACGGCTACGTCAGCTTCGCCGAGATGCGCGCCGCGGCGCAGGCGATGGTGGTGCCGAAGAACCGATCCGTCGGCCAACTGCCCGACGAGCGGATCGCACGCGCCGAATTCGACCGTGCCGATACCGACCACGACGGCCGCATCTCGACCGCGGAAAGCATCGCCGGCGCCGACCGCGCTTTCACCGAAGCCGACACGAACCACGACGGCGTGCTGAGCCCCGACGAACGCGGCGCCCATGCCGCCCGCGCGCTCGCCACGCTGCAGGCGGCGATGACGCACTGGCAGCCGCTCCCATGCCACGCCGGCGCCGCCTGCGATCCAGCGGTCGCACCCGCCGACCGCCTCGCGCAGCTCGACCGGTTCCGCGACACCCTGTCGCCCGCGGATCGCACCCGCCTCGACGCGGCACTACCCCGCGCGCCCGATGGCGGCATCGCGCAATGCGACCGGACCACGGGCAGCAGGGCCTCATGCGAAGCCGCCGCCTATCTGCCCGCGCTGACCGCGACGCACCTGATGCCCCGCTTCCTCGCCACGATCCGGCAGGCAGCCCCGCGCCCGCAATGATGCGGAGGCGCAGAGGACAGGAAGGCGTCGCGCCTGAGCCTGTCGAAGGGCCTGAGTCTCACCTGTGCTTCGACAGGCTCGGCACGAACGGGTCAGTCTAACGTCATCGCGCCTACGCGAAGACCAACGCCACCGCGACGATGACCGCCCCCAACACGATCGCACCCGCAATCCAGCGCCCCGAATCGGCCGGCGTCGCGGCGACCGGCTCGTCTGCCTCCAGCCGGCGCAGGACCGCGCGCATCAGCCGCGGCGCATCGTCGCCCAGCTTCATCAATTCCCACGTCACCGCCTGGACGATCGGCATCCAGTGATCGCTCGACAGGCGCGCGGCGACGATCCGGCGCGACGCATCGCGCATCGCGCGCGACAGGTCGAAACCGGGCTCGACCGCCGACAGGACGCCATCCATGGTCAGCAACGCCTTGAAGATCAGCAGCAGGTCGGGCGGCAGCACCAGCCCCTCCTGCCGCATCACCCCCAGCACATCGGCGACGACCGCACTCAGCACCAGGCTGCCGCCGCCATGCCGCGCGACCAGCCGCTCCGCCGCGACCCGGATACCCTCGCGCGACGCACCGCCCTGCGCCGACCAGACGAGCAGCACGTCGGCGAGCTGCGCGGGGTCGCTGCCGGTCAGCGACTGCATGAAGCTGATGAACTCCTGCCGCCGCCGCGGCGAGACGTGACCGATCATGCCGAGGTCGAGCAGCGCGATGCGGTTGCCGGGCAGGCACAGCAGGTTGCCCGGATGCGGATCGCCGTGGAACCGCCCGTTGACCAGCACCATGTCGAGCACCATGTCGGCGCCCAGCGCGGCGATCGCCGCCGGATCGATCCCGGCGGCGCGCAGATCGGCGCCGCTGCGAGGGGGCACCCCGGCGACATAATCCATGACGAGCAGCGTCGGCGACGACCATTGCCAATGGATGTCGGGCACCACGACGCGCGGATCGCCGGCGAAATCGGCGCGCAGGCGATCGGCGTTGCGGCCCTCGCCGGTGAAATCCAGCTCCTCCAGCAGCGCCGCGGCGAGCTGGCGCAGCATCGCCGTCGGGGCGAAACGCCGCGCCTCGGCACTGGCGCTCTCCACGATGCTGGCGAGCTGCGCGAGCAGGCGCAGATCGGCCTCGATCCGCGGCCGCACGCCGGGGCGCTGGATTTTCAGCACGACCGCCCGCCCGTCGTGCAGCGTCGCGCGGTGGACCTGCGCCATCGACGCGGCGGCGAGCGGCGTCTCGTCGAACGCCGCGAAGGCGGTTTCGGGCGACTGGCCCAGCGCCTGTTCCACCGCGCCGCGCAGGTCGGCGAAGGCGAGCGTCGGCGCCTGGCTGTGCAGTTTCTCCAGCTCGGCGATCCACGCCGGCGGCAACAGGTCGCCGCGCGTCGCCAGGATCTGCCCAAGCTTGACGAAGGTCGGCCCGAGCGCCTCGAGCGCCAGCCGGGTCCGCGCCGGCAGCGTCATGGCATTGCCGCCATCGCCGTCGTCCGCCTCCCCCGCCGCCAGCCCCAGGCGGGCGAGCAACAGCCCCAGCCCGAACCGCGACCCGACCTGCGTCATCTCTGCCAACCGGGCGCGATCGCGTCCGGCCACCGCCAGCGTCTTCAACATGGGGCCGGTTATGACACGCCCGCACCGGCGGGGCCAATCCCGAACCTGGGCGGGGGTTGCGGCTGACCGTCAAGGGCGTCGCGGGCCGCACCCCGGCGCGCGCGACGGCGACGATCGCACCGCCGCGGCAGGGGGGCGCGCCGGTGGTGCCGGAGCCGCGCCGACGCCGGCGCGCATTTCGACTGACAGGGCCGATCCGGGTGCTTAAACGGGCGTGATGGCGCTTCCCGACATGGCCCCCGACAAGGCCGTTGCACCCGACCCGCTGCCGGTTCGCATGCTCGTGCGCCACATCACCGAATTGACGCTGGCGCGCCGCCATCGCTGGCGCTCGATCTACCCGCTCGACCGGTTCGCCGGCGTCGTCTTCTCCGTCATCGTCGGCGAATGCCTGCACCGGCAGCCGTTTCGCGATCCC
Source organism: Sphingomonas liriopis (assembly GCF_024211255.1). GTDB lineage: Bacteria > Pseudomonadota > Alphaproteobacteria > Sphingomonadales > Sphingomonadaceae > Sphingomonas > Sphingomonas liriopis. The sequence goes on from NZ_JAMLDY010000005.1 coordinate 32,310, forward strand.
GATACGGGAATGTGGATCGGCACGCAGGATGCGCAGGTCACGCACCGCGGCGTCAGCGCCACCGCGATCGCGCGGTCTATGGGCATCCCCGCCACCACCGCGCGCCGCGTGCTGGCGCAGCTGACCGATTGGGGACTGATCGCACGCCAGGGCGAGCGGATCGCGATCACCAACGCCTTCGCGGCAGACGCCCGCATCGCCGCGATCTGCCGCGAAGGCGTGCACGACATGGCGCGCGCGCTCGCGACGCTGGCGACGTCGGATTATCGCCCCGCTGCCGAGGCGCTGGCGGTGCTGCAGCGCGTGCCCCCCGGCATCGTCGACCGGCTGCTGCTCGGCCTCGAGATCCGGATCATGGAGACGTTCATCGCGATGTACGGCGACATCACGTCGGGGATGATCGTCTCGGCGATCGTCGCCGCCAACGTCCAGCACATCACGCAGGACCCCGCGCTCGCGCTGCGCTACGCCGGCGAGGACCAGCTGCCCCCCGACGAACAGCGCCGCCCGATCACGCTGCGGGCGGCGGCGCGGTCGATCGATCTGCCGTACGAAACGGTGCGCCGCCGTGCCGCCGCGCTGTTCGCCGACGGCACGCTGTCGGCGTCGGGCGACGGGGTCATCGTGCCCTCGGCGATCCTGGCACAAGCGCGCTTCTCCGACACCAACCGGGCGTTCGCGATACGGTTCGTGCGGATGCTCGGCGAACTGGTGGCGCTGTCCGCGACCGATCCGCATGCATCCGCGCCTGTCCCGGAAACGGACGCCGGATAGGCGATGACCCATTTTGGTGGGTCATCGGCTTGCTGGACCCGAACCGCCGCCTTACCCGTCCGTTTCGGGGACGACGCCGTGAAACACAATACCGTCGGGTAGTTCACGTCGCGCAATCGGGGGGTTGATCGATATGGGTGGCCGTGCGCTACGATTCCGCCGGGCTTGCAAGGCCCCGGCATGGCCGATGGTCCGCGGGTCGCCTTGCGGATACTGATCGCGCGATAGCGTTTCCGGTCGGCTGATCGCACGGCCCGGCGGCGATCGCGCCGCTTCAACTATCCATGGGAGATCGAGATGCTTCGGCGTCTGCTGCTGCTTTGCGCCTGCACCTATCTGACCGGCTGCGCCGCCGTCTCGGGCTTTCCAAGTCCCGTGTTCAGCGCCCGCGAAGAGGAAGCGGAACTGCAACTCTATTTGCGTTCGGCGTCGGTCGAACATTACGAACAATGCGCCGACAAGTTCGTGTGCCGCAACGCCATCGTCGATGCGCGGCTGCGCGCGATCGACATCGCCTTCTACCGCTTCCAGCGGCGGCTCTACCGGCAGGAATCGGGGGCGTCGATGGGCGCCAACATGCTGTCGATGGCGATGGATTCGATCGCGACGGTCACCGCGACGCGGGGCTTCGCGGCGGGCGCCGGCCTGCTGACCGGCGGGCGCGACGCGTACAGCCGCCAGGCGATGAGCGTGTCGATGCCGCTGCTGCTGCAGGAGATGGCCGCGAACCGGCGCGAGCTGCTGGTCCGCATCCGCATCGGCATGGCGATGCCGGTGTCCGCCTATTCGCTGATCGATGCGCTGGGCGACCTCAGCGAATATGAGCTCGCCGGCAGCATTCCCGCCGCCGCCGCGCAGCTCGCCGCGAATGCGGGGTCGCAGACGCGGATCGCCGACGAAAAGCTCGCCGCGCTGCGCAGCGATGCACTCGCCCGCGCGCAGCTTCAGTCCGCCCCGCTGCCCATCGCGCCGGTCATGGCACCCGCCAGTCCCGCGCTCGTTCCCGTCGCGCCCACCGCACCCGCCCGCGCCATCGCCTCCGCACCGGCTACGCCGATGCCCACCCCCTCTCCGTCGAGCACCCCGACGGTCCAGCTCGCGACCACCGGCCCCTCGACCAATCCGTCGCGCCCGCCGTCCGCGCCGTCCGCGCCCAGCGCGCCCGCGGCATCGCAACCGCCGCTCTACTGAACCTCATCCACCGACCCCGCGATCATTCGAAAGGATCACGACCCCATGACCACCGCCACCCGCCGCCATCCGTCGCGGATCGCCCGCCTCGCCAAAAGCACGCTGGCCGCCTCCGCGCTGGCGATCGTCACCTTCGCGACCGTGGCACCGGCGTACGCGCAGGACGTGCGCGCCGCGCAGAAATCCGCCGCCGGCTACACCTTCGACGTCGCGATCCCGCCCAAATTCCTCGCCGTCGTCACCGATCCGACCAAGGCCGGCTACAACACGATCACCGGCCCGACCGTCATCGGCGGCAAGACCTACAACGTCTCGTCCACCCGCATCGCCTGGGTCGACGACCAGTGGAACAACAACATCGACAACGGCCGCTTCGCCTTCGCGCGCGGCAATCAGGTCGAGGGCGCGTGGTTCCAGTCGTTCGACAAGACCGATCCCGGTTTCGCCGACTTCGTGACCAGGATGAAGGCGATCGCCGAGCGCAGCGACAAATGGTATTATGTGACGCTCACCTATCTGACGCCGCAGGGCGCGACGGTGACCTCGGACTATCTGCCGCAGCCCTCGCCGCTGCCGACCGAATTGCACGCCGGTGAGAACGCCGGCGGCCTGAAGCTGCGCCAGCGCATCGTCCAGCTGTCGAACGTGACCGCGCCGGGCGCCTGGTTCCCCGGCGTCCGCGTGCCACAGGACATCGCGCAGGTGCGCCAGGCGATGCTCGACTATGGCAACCAGCAGCGGCTCAACCCCCGGTTCCGCGCGGCGAACGATGCGAAGGTCGCCACCAACCTCGACCTCAGCCAGCCGACGCGCCCCGCCTCGGTGGTCAGCAAGGAGGGCAAGGCCGAGCCGGTCTATGCACAGCCCGACATGAAGCTCGACGATCGCTACAACAATGCCGCGCAATGGTTCGCCGAGGCGCTCGCCGCGGGCAAGGGCCATATCCACCAATATCCGGCCGGTACCTGGACCGATCCCAAGGGCATTCAGGTCACGATGACCGAGGCGTGGGACCGGGCGAAGTATTTCGGCATCACCGGCGACCTCGACGCCTATGAGATCGCCGCGCCCGGCTGGGCGGCGGGCGACATGCCCTGGGGCTGGATGAAGAGCGACACGCACTATCGCTGGTATTTCGGCGTCGACGGCACCTATCCGCTGATCGGCTATGGCGCGGCGCAGTCCGCCGACGGCAAATGGCATTACGTCGGCCTCGCCGATCGCGATGTGCCCAAGCCCTGATGCGAATGACCGGCCGCCGCCCCCTTTTGCGGGGTGGTGGCGGCCCTCGTCGTTCAGCGGTTGATGAGCCGCTGGTGCGACGGGGCGTAGCGTTCGCCCTGCAACGCGATCCCGTCCAGCGCCTGCGCGATGCGGGTCAGCTCCCCGCCGGTCAGCATCACGTCCACCCCGCCCAGATTTTCCTCCAGCCGGTGCAGCTTCGTCGTGCCCGGGATCGGCACGATCCACGGCCGCTGCGCGAGCAGCCACGCCAGCGCGACCTGCGCCGGCGTCGCGCCTTTCTCCGCCGCGATCGATCCGACCAGATCGACCAGCGCCATGTTCGCAGCCAGCGCCGCGGGCGAGAAGCGCGGCACGGTGCTGCGGAAATCGTCCTTCGCGAAGGTGGTGGTCCCGTCCATCCTGCCGGTCAGGAAGCCCTTGCCGAGCGGCGAGAACGGCACGAAACCGATGCCCAGTTCCTCCAGCAGCGGCAGGATTTCCGCCTCCGGCTCACGCCAGAACATCGAATATTCGCTCTGCAACGCGGCGACGGGCTGGACGGCATGCGCGGCGCGGATCGATGACGCACCCGCCTCCGACAGGCCGAAATGCTTGACCTTGCCCGCCTGGATCAGCTCCTTCACCGTGCCGGCGACGTCTTCCATCGGCACGTCGGGATCGACGCGATGCTGGTAGAACAGGTCGATCCGGTCGGTCTTCAACCGCGCGAGCGCCGCGTCGGCGACCTGCCGGATGCGCTCGGGGCGGCTATCGACGCCCTCGGTGGGCACGCCGTTCCTGAAACCGAATTTGGTGGCGATGACGACCGCGTCGCGCACCGGTGCCAGCGCCTCGCCGACGACCTCCTCGTTGGTGCCGGGGCCATAGGCTTCGGCGGTGTCGAAGAAGGTGACGCCGCGTTCGTGCGCCGCGCGGATCAGCGCGATCGCCTCCGCGCGATCCGTCGCCGGGCCATAGCCGAAGCTCAACCCCATACAGCCCAGGCCCAGTGCCGATACTTCGAGGCCGCTTCGTCCCAGCATACGCGTCTGCATGATGTGCTCCTGTTCCGGTTCGTCGCGGCCACCGTCGGCACCGCGCGTCGCAGCACAGATAGGCGCCGCGGATTGATCCGATTAGACAGGTCGAACGGGATGAGCCTATGACCATGCGTCATGGAACCCCGGCGAAGGCACGCGCATCATGCGGCGTGAGGATCTCGGCAGCCTCGCCATGTTCGTGGCGATCGCGGAGGAGCGCAACTTCACCCGCGCCGCGGTGCGGCTCGGCGTGTCGCAATCCGCGCTCAGCCACGCGATGCGCCGGCTGGAGGCGCGGCTCGGACTGCGCCTGCTGACGCGTACCACGCGCAGCGTCTCGCCGACGGTGGCGGGCGAACGGCTGCTGGAAACGCTCGCCCCCGCGCTCGACGACATCGACGCGCGGCTCGCCTCGCTGACCGCGTTGCGCGAACGTCCCGCCGGCATGGTGCGCCTCACCACGTCCGCGCACGCGGCGCGCACCATCCTGTGGCCGGTGATCGACCGGCTCACCGCCGACCATCCCGATATCGGCATCGAACTCAGCATCGACAGCGGCCTCACCGATATCGTTGCCGAACGGTTCGACGCCGGCGTGCGGCTGGGCGAACGGCTCGAAAAGGACATGATCGCGGTGCGGATCGGCCCGCGGCTGCGCATGGCCGCGGTCGGGTCGCCCGCCTATTTCGCCGCGCATGGCATCCCGGCCGTCCCCGGCGATCTGGCGCACCACCGCTGCATCAACCTGCGCTTCGCCAGTACGGGCGGCCTCTACGCCTGGGAATTCGAGAAGGACGGCCGCCAGCTGAAGGTGAAGGTCTCGGGGCAGATCGTCCTGAACGACATCGACCTCGCCGTCGATGCGGCCGCGGCGGGCCACGGTATCGCCTTCATGATCGAGGATCACGCCGCCGCCCGGCTCGCCGACGGCAGCCTGATCCGCATCTTGCAGGACTGGTGCGAACCCTTCGACGGCCACTACCTCTACTACCCCAGCCGCCGCCAGCCCTCGCCCGCGTTCAGCCTGCTGCTGGAGGCGCTGCGCTACCGCGGTGACGGCTAGCGCGTGTCTGCGCATCCCGTCGCGTCTGTGCTCGTTGTCATCCCTCGCCCGCAGCGATAACGATCGAGGCGCGTGTCGCGCGGCGAACGGGAAGAACAAGGGTGCGCCTTGACGGTTGAGAATGAAGCCCAGGCGAACGCCGCAGCCCTGTTTGCGGGCCCGGGCGAGGTCCGCGCCCTCGCGCGGGACCTCGACTGGTCGCGGACTCCGCTGGGGCCGACCACCGGCTGGTCGCCGGCGCTGCGGACGATGGCGCGATCGATCTTCGATTCGCCGTTTCCCATCTGCCTGTGGTCGGGGCCGCACTATGCGCTGATCTACAACGATCCCTATCGCCGCATCCTCGGCGCCAAGCATCCCGCCTCGCTGGGCCAGCCCGGCGCGATCGCCTGGGCGGAGATCTGGGACGGGCTCCAGGCGCAGTTCGACGGCGTCGCGGCGGGCGGCGATCCGCTGTATTTCGAGGATGCGCCCTTCGTCATGGCGCGGCTGGAGGGCGGCGGCACGGAAACCGCCTGGTTCGACTATTCGCTGTCCGCGCTGCGCGATGAGGATGGCAGCGTCGCCGCCATCCTCAACATCACGCCCGAGACGACCGACCGGCTGGTCCTCCAGCGCCGGCTGCTCGACGAACAATCGGCGCTTGCCGTCAGCGAGGAACGCCTGCGCCTCGCGGTCGAGAATGCGGACGTCGGCTTCTGGGACGTCGACGTCGTCCACGATACCCTGACCTGGCCCGCCCGAACCAAGGCGATGTTCGGCATTTCTGCCGACGTGCCCGTCACGATGAACGATTTCTACAACGGCCTCCACCCCGACGACCGCGAGGCCACCACCGCGGCATACCTTGCCGCCGCCGATCCGGAACGGCGCGCGCTTTACGACGTGGAATATCGCACGATCGGCAGGGAGGACGGGATCGAGCGCTGGGTCGCCGCGAAAGGACGCGGCGTGTTCGACCGGGCAGGCCGCTGCCTGCGGATCACCGGGACCGTGCTCGACATCACCGCGCGCAAGGCCGCGGACATCCGGCGCAATGCTCTGGTCGACCTGACCCAGGCGATCCGCGACCTCGATGAGCCTGCCGACGTCGCCTATGCCGCGGCGGAGGTGTTGGGCCATATGCTGGGCAGCGCACGCGTCGGCTATGCCGCGATCGATCCCGATGCCGAGACGCTGCACGTCGAGCGCGACTGGACCGCGACGCAGGTCGAATCGCTGGCGGGCGTTCTCTCGCTGCGGACCTATGGCTCGTTCATCGACAGCCTCAAGAACGCCGAATTCACCGTCGTTCGCGACGTCCGTACCGACCCCCGTACCACCGGCGCCGCGGCGGTCGCGCTGGAGGGCAAGAGCACGCGGTCGTTCGTCAACGTACCGGTGATGGAGCAGGGCCGGCTCGTCGCGGTCTTCTTCGTCAACCATGCCGAAGCGCGCAACTGGAGCGACGCGGATCTCGCGCTCATCAGGGAATTCGCCGAACGGACGCGCAATGCCGTCGAACGCGCGCGCGGCGAACATGCCCTGCGCGACAGCGAGGCGCGGCTGCGCGAGCTCAACGAAACGCTGGAGGCGCAGGTCGCGGCGCGCTCGGCGGAGCGCGACCAGTTGTGGAACCTCTCGCAGGACATGCTGGCGCGCGCCGACTACACCGGCATGATGTCGGCGGTCAGCCCCGCCTGGACGCAGGTGCTCGGCTGGAGCGAACGCGACCTGCTCACCCGCGGCTACGCCACCTTCATGCATCCCGACGACGAGCCCCCCACGCTGGCGGCGATCGGGTGGATGGCGGAAAACGGCCAGCCGACCCGTTTCGAAAACCGCATCGCCACCAGCGAGGGCGGCTGGAAGCCGATCGAATGGACCGTCGCGCCGGAACAGGACGGGGTGAACTTCATCGCCGTCGGCCGCGATCTCAGCCATGCCAAGGCGCGCGAGGCGGAGCTGGAACAGGCGCAGGAGGCGCTGCGGCAGAGCCAGAAGATGGAGGCGATGGGCAGCCTGACCGGCGGCGTCGCGCACGATTTCAACAACCTGCTGACCCCGATCATCGGCTCGCTCGACATGCTGGTGCGCAAGGGCGTCGGCAGCGAGCGCGAGCGGCGGCTGATCGACGGCGCGCTGCAATCGGCGGAACGGGCGAAGACGCTCGTCCAGCGGCTGCTCGCCTTCGCGCGGCGCCAGCCGTTGCAGCCGACCGCGGTCGACGTCGCGCGGCTGATCGAGGGGATGGTCGGCCTGCTCGCCTCCACGCTCGGCCCGGCGATCGACATGCGCGTCGATCTCGCCGACGATCTGCCGCCGGCCAAGGCCGATCCCAACCAGCTCGAAATGGCGCTGCTCAACCTCGCGGTAAACGCGCGCGACGCGATGCCGGAGGGCGGCGAGCTCACCATCACCGCACGCCGCGAAACCGTGCGGGGACGCCATGCCTCGGGCGTGCGGCCGGGGCATTACCTGCGCCTGTGCGTCGGCGATACCGGCACCGGCATGGACGAGGCGACGCTGCTGCGCGCCACCGAACCGTTCTTCTCGACCAAGGGCGTCGGCAAGGGCACCGGCCTCGGCCTGTCGATGGTGCACGGCCTCGCCGCGCAGCTCGGTGGCGGCCTGTCGATCGACAGCACTCCCGGCCACGGCACCACGATCGAGCTGCTGCTGCCGATCAGCGCGATCCTCGTCGGCGACGCGGAACCGGACGATGCGCCCTCCCGCGCGATGGAAGCACGCGGCGTCGCGTTGCTGGTCGACGACGAGGATCTGGTGCGGATGAGCACTGCCGACATGCTGGTCGATCTCGGCTACGAAGTGGTCGAGGCGAGCTCCGCCGAAGAGGCACTGGCGCTGCTGCAGAACGGCATCGAGCCCGATCTGGTCGTCACCGATCACCTGATGCCCGGGATGAGCGGTGCGCATCTCGCCCGCGAGCTGAAAGCGCACCGGCCGGGCCTGCCCGTGCTGATCGTGTCCGGCTACGCCGAGGCGGACGGCATCGACCCCGACATCGCCCGCCTGACCAAGCCGTTCCGCATCGCCGACCTCGCCGAAAGCCTCTCCGCGCTGGCCGTTCCCGCGATCGACTGACCGCGTTGCCGGCGACGCGTCGTCACAGGCCTTCCATCTGATAGCGGCAGGTGAATTGCGGCGTGAACTGGAATTGGGTGCGGGTCACCTGCTGCCCGACCTGCCCGTCGAGCACGCCGCCGGTAAAGACGATCCGGTCGTCCGCCACCGCGAACGTGCCGGGCCGCTCGCCATAGGGATCGGTGTAGCGGCCCCAATCGCCGACCCGGAAATTGAGGTCCGACCGGTCGGTGCCGCCGTCGTAGCAGATGTAGCGGCCGATGGTCAGGTCGACGCCCAGCCGACCCGTCGGGCGCCGCAGCTCGGTCGCGCGGTCGGACACCAGATAGGGGAGATCGCTGCCCCCGCCCGGCCAGCTGGTCCGCACGACCTGTTCGCCGTTGACCTGCGCGACCTCGACGACCTTTCCGGCGTGCCATTTGCCGCCGCCGAACACCTCCACCGGCTCGCCGACCGCATAGACCGGCGGGGTCAGGTGCGGATAGGGCAGCGGGAAGCGGCCGGCGTTCGGCGCGGCGCCGTTCGTCGCGACCCCACCCAGATCGCCCGCCGGCTCGCCGTCGGAGCGCTCGTCCGACCCGCATGCCGCCACGAGCATGCCCGCGACGATCAGCGCGATCCGCCCGCTCACCATTTCTCGCACGTCGCCATCGCGCCGATGCGAAAGCCCTTGCCCTTGAGGTCGCGGCCGATCTGCCCGCCCAGATGGCCGCCGGTGAAGATCACGTCGGTGCCGCGGACGGTGACGGTCCCCCGCTCGCGCCCGTCGAGATCGGTGTAGGTCCCGCCGCTGGTCTTGAAGCCGAGCCCGGCGAGCACGGTCATGCCCGATCCGTAGCAGGCATATTCGCCGTCCGGCAGCGCGCCGCCACCGCCCCGCGCCGCGGCGGCCCGCGGTGGCGGCGGGACGGTCGTGGCAGGCACCGTCGCACGTGCCTGAACGGCGACGGCAGTCATCGTGGGGGCAGCATCCGCAGTCGCCGCAGGAGCGGTTTCGGCCGCCGCGCGACTCGCCGCGGTCCAGGTCGCCAGCATCGGCGCCAGATCCGCGTCCGATCGACGCCCGGACAGGAACGGCAGTTTCCTGGCGGCGCGATATTCGTTCTCGTGGATCGACAGCAACGCGGCGGACAGCGCATACGGCCTGATCGCCTCGCCCGGCCGGGCGTCGCCCTCGTCCGCGACCATGCATTTGTCCTGCATCCCGTCGCTACCGGCGGTGCAGCCGAGGACGCGGACCTTGGTCCCGAACGCCGACTGTTCGACCAGCTCGCCCGGCGCGAACTGCCGCTTCTGGACGAACACGCTGGCGACCAGCACCTTGTTGGCGGCGATGCGCGTGCGTTCGGACCATATCCGATACCCGAACCAGGCGACCACCAGCGCCAGCGCCGCACCCGCGATCAGCGCCAGTGTGGTGAGCCGCACGGTACGCGGTCGCGCCGTCGCGCCATCAGTCATGAACGATCTCCCGCTTGCCCCGGGCGCCGGTATCGGTCGGGTCGCGGCACGATGCTACCTGCCGGTTTAGGCATGTTCGCGCGCTTGGGCGTCCGCTGCGGCGCCTGCCTATAAAGGCAATTGATCGCATATCGGCCGGCGATGATGATCGCGTCATTCATCGAGGGGAGACATCATGACCGGTAACCGTATCCGCCTGGCGCTGGCGATCACCGTCGCAGCGTCCGGTCTGTCGACCGCGACGCCGGCATTCGCGCGCGGCTGCAACGGCGTCGTCGAATTCTGGACGTGGGGCTGCGCGTACTGGGACAATAACAACGGCCCCAATTTCAAATATTACAAGAAGCAGGCGGTGCCCGTCGCCATCCCGAAGAGCGGCATCGCGGTGAAGGTCAAGGACGGTCAGGCCTATGCCAACGTCAACGGCCAGGACAAGCCGATCGTCAACGGCGTGTCCGGGCTGGTCGCAGCGGGCGGCGGCAATCTGGTCGCGGCGGGTGGCGGTAACCTCGTCGCGGCAGGCGGCGGCAATCTGCAGGTGTGGAACTCGAACTGACCGGTCGCACCGCGCGACCGCACCATCGTTCGGGGAGGCAATCCATGACGTTTCGCAGACTGACGATCGCCGCGGCGTCGATCGCTTTGTGCGCCAGCCCGCTGGCGGCACAGGAGACGGCGCCGCCGGCGACCACGACCGACGCCGCCCCCGCGATCGAGGCGGCACCGGCGCCACCGATTCCCGCCAAGCGATCGATGGCCGAAAAGATCGCCATCGCAACCGGCATGCTGACCGCGGGAATCGCGGCGTTCAAGTCGCTCAAACAGCCCAAGCCGGCCGAACCGGCAGCGCCGACGGAACCGGTGGCGCAGGCGGCGCAATAAGCGAAGACGATTCCGGCGCAGGGCGGCATGAACGCAGCCCCGCGCCATCGTCCGTCAGCGCGCGGGTTCGAGCCCGAGCAGGGTGCGCAGATCGTCGGCGTTGAGCGGCTTGAGGAGCAGCGGGATCGCGCGCGCATGCGCCGCGGCGATCAGGTCGGGGTGCAGATCGCCGGTGATGAGCGCCATCGCCGGCGCAGGCACCGGATGGACGGCGACAAGCCGCTCCAGCAGATCGAGGCCATGCATCCCGCCCGCCAGGCGATAATCGCTGACGACCGCGCCATAGCGCCGACCCGCGGCGACCAGCGCCAGCGCCGCGGCGGCATCCTCGACCGCATCCGCCGCCACGTCCCACCGCCGCAGCAGATCGCCCAGCGCCAGCCGGACGTCGCGATCGTCCTCGACGACCAGCACCGGCAAGGCCGGATCACGGGCCAGCGTCGGAATCGACGCAGGCCGCGCCGCCGCATGCATCCCCCGCCGCGGCGGATCGACGCGCGGCTGCACGATCTCGAACCGCGATCCCCGTCCCGACCGCGAGGCCAGCGCGATATCGGTGTCGAGCAACGCCGCCGAGCGCCGCGCGATCGACAGGCCGAGGCCCAGCCCCTTGCCCCGTTCCCGTTCGGGATTGTCGAGCTGGACGAATTCCTCGAAGATCCGCTCGCGGTCGTGCTCGCCGATACCGGGGCCGGTATCCCAGACCTCGATCGCGATTCCCTCGCCCCGCCGCCGCGCCGCGATCAGCACGCCGCCCCGCACGGTGTAGCGCAGCGCGTTGGAGACGAGGTTGGACGCCACCTGTTCCAGCAGCGCTTCGTCGCTGGCCACCCATTCGCCATCGCAGCGAAACCGCAGGTCGAGCCCCCGGCCGATCGCGACGGGGTGGAAATACTGGCTCAGCCGATCGAACAGCGCGTCGATGGATACCGGCGCGATCGCCGGTCGCACCACGCCGGCCTCCAGCTTGGAAATGTCGAGCAGCCCGACGAACAGCGTCTCCATCGCGGCGACGCTGTTCTGGATACTGCCGACGACGCGGCGTCCCTCGTGATCGAGCGTCAGCGTCGCGAGCGAATCGGAGAACAGGCTGAGCGCGTACAGCGGCTGGCGCAGGTCGTGGCTGGCGGCAGCGAGGAACTGCGACTTGGCGAGGCTGGCGCGTTCCGCCGTGCGCCGCGCCTGTTCGGCTTGCGCGGTCTGTTCGGTTAGCGATGCGACCAGTCGCTCGTTCTCGAAGCGGATGCGGAACCCCTCCTCCAGCATCCTCGCCTGCCCGCGGCAGAAGATCGCCATGGTGATCGCGAAGGCGAGCGAGGTCACCCCCAGCAGGATATAATAGCGATCGCCGGTCAGCCCCAGCCGCACGACTACCGCCAGATACATCGGCACGACGAGCGCGTAGAGCGCGGGCGGATAATAGGCCTGCCCCGGCATGCTGCCCGCCGACACGCCATAGATCGAACACAGGATCAGCGCGACGGTGATCGGCTGCGCCGGATCGACGAACAGGAACATCGTCGAACCCCAGATCGCGCCCGATACGATCATGTGGAGCGTGTAGATATGTGCCCAGCGCGCGACCTCGTGATCGGCGCGCGCGCGCCGTTGCCAGCCGGCGAGCAGCGCGGCGCGCATCAGCTGGTTGCCGCCCTGCATCGCGATCCAGATGACGATCAGCCGCAGCGGCACGAATTGCCACGCGGTTGCGACGACATAGGCGGTGACGATCGCCACGACGAACGCGGCGCTGCGCATCTGGGTGAAGAAATTGCGGATGAACGCCGCGCGGATGCCGTCCATCAGGCGATGAGGCCCAGCGCCCGCGCACGGATGAGCGCCTGGGTACGGCTGTTCGCGCCCAGCAGATGAAACAATTCGGTGAGATGCGCGCGCACCGTCCGCTCGGCGATCCCGAGCCGATAGCGCATCTCCTTGTTGCCATGCCCGTCGTTGAGCAGCGCCAGCACCTCCTGCTGCCGCGGCGTCAGCGTGGGGCAGCGGGCGTCGTCGGCCGCCGCCTCGAACGCGGTGCCGCCCGCCAGCACGGTATCGACGGCGGCGGCGATCGCGGCGGCGGGCTTGTCCTTGCCGATATAACCGCGCGCGCCGTGACGCGCCGCCAGGACGCGCGCCGCCGGATCGTCGCGCCCCGACAGCATCACCTGCGGCAGGCCGGGATGCGATGCCGCGATGGTCGCGACGAGCGTGAAGCCGGAGGCGTCGGGCAGCCCAACGTCGACCAGCATGATCGTCGGCGCCTCACCCGCGAGGTATTCGAGCGCCTGTGCCGCGGTATGCGCGAAGCGGATCGCCCACTGCGGGCGCAACGTCGCCATCGCGAGCGTCAGACCATCGCGGAACAGCGGATGATCCTCGACCACCAAGACCGATATGGGACCCATTCGGCCATGCTGCTTCGCCCGTCCGGCGCGAGTCAAGCGGACACTGTCGCCTCCCCCGGCAGATGCCGCCATCGCTGCGGCATCAGCCGCACGGTCCCTTCGCGATGCGCAGGCTGCGCGTATCGGCCGGGTCGTAACAGATCGCGACCTGCCGCCCGGCCGGGAATTCCGACGTATGCACGCCGCTGATCCGGGCCCGCCCCTGTGCCGGGACCGTGCCGGCGCGATAGGCCAGGATCACGATCGTGTCGTCGGCGCCGCGCTTCGCCGCGGTGGCGGTGGCGACGACGGTGGCGGTCGCCTGCGCGGTCTGCTTCGCGCGGCGCACCGACGCGAGATAGCCCATGACCGCGACGAAAACGGCCCCGACCACCAGCAGGCCGATCACGATCTTGTGGTTCCGGTTCATGCCTCCGCCTCCCCAGCAGCCGCCCTCGACGCCGACCGGCGATCGGGCGCCCGCGGGGCCCGCGTGCGATCCCCCGGCGCGGCATGGACAGATGTCAGCGTACGGGGACGCGTTGTAAACATGCCTATACCGGCAGGTAGCCGGACGCCGCGTCCCGATCGATACGGGAGCAAAGCGCGAAAGGGTTCGGGATGATCGGAACGTCGATGAAGCATGCCACCGCCGGCATCACGCTATGGGCGCTCGCCGCGGCCGGCCAGCCCGTCGCCGCCCAGGCGCGCGCGGGCAAGGATCGCATCCCCGACGGCCAGTACAGCTGCCAGATGTGGATCGGCAGCAGCTACGTCACGCTCGCCGCCAAACTGGTCGGCGGAAAGGCGACCTCCAACCCCCTGACCAAGACCGGCGCGACGATCACCGGCGTCACGCCCTCGGCGGGAGGGATCACGATCACCTACACGACCGCGCGCGGCTATCGCGAAAGCATGGACTGCAAACGCGCCTGAACCGCGCAGGCCTTATTCACGAGACGCGCGTCATGGCAGGGATACCGGCGCCGATGTCCTCGCGGCGACCTCTTCCAGCGAAATGCCGGGTGCCAGCTCGATGACCCGGAAATGGTCGCCGGCGGGTTCGAGCACCGCGAGGTCGGTGTAGACCCGATCGACGACGCCGCGCCCCGTCGCGGGCAGGGTCAGCCGTTCCAGCAGCTTGGGAGCGCCCGCCTTGGTCGTATGCGCGGTCAGCACCCGCACCGCGCGCGCGCCGGCCGCCAGATCCATCGCGCCGCCGACGGCGGGCACGCCGCCGGTGCCCGTCGACCAATTGGCGAGGTCGCCGTCGCACGACACCTCGAACGCGCCGAGGATACACACGTCGATATGGCCGCCGCGGATCATCGCGAAGCTGTCGGCATGGTGGAAAAACGCCCCACCCGCGACCAATGTCACCGGCTTCTTGCCCGCATTGATAAGCTCCATATCCTCGTCCTCGGCGGCCGGGCGTGGCCCCATGCCGAGGATGCCGTTCTCGCTGTGGAGGATGAATTCGCGACCCGCGGGCACATGGTCCGCGACGCGTTCGGGCAGGCCGATGCCGAGGTTGACGAAGGCGCCGTCGGCGATGTCCGCGGCGGTCCGCGCCGCCATCTGGTCGAGCGTCCAGCCGGTCATGCCGCCAGCCCCTTGTCGAGCGCGAGCAGCGAGTCGCGCTCGGACACGGGGTTCGGGACTGCGACGACATGGGCCACGAAGATCGAGGGGGTGACGATCGCCTCCGGGTCGAGCTCGCCGAGCGGCACCACGCGGCGGACCTGCGCGATCGTCGTATCGGCCGCGGTCGCCATCACCGCGCCGAAATTGCGCGCGGCCTTGCGGTAGACGAGGTTGCCCCAGCGGTCGGCGGCTTCCGCCTTGATGAGCGCGACATCGCCGCGGATCGCGGTTTCCAGCACATGCTCGCGGCCGGCGAACGTGCGCGTCTCCTTGCCCACGGCGAGGTCGGTGCCGGCGGCGGTCGGGGTGTAGAAGGCCGGGATGCCGGCGCCGCCGGCGCGGATCCGTTCGGCCAGCGTGCCTTGGGGCACGAGTTCGAGTTCGATCTTTCCGGCGCGGTAGAGATCGTCGAAGACATGGCCGTGCGAGCTGCGCGGGAAGGAACAGATCAGCTTGCGGACGCGACCCGCCTGCAACAGGCGTGCGAGGCCGATCTCGCCGTTGCCGGCGTTGTTGTTGACGACGACGAGGTCGCGCGCGCCCTGGTCGATGAGCGCGTGGACGAGTTCGGTCGGGTTGCCCGCCTCGCCGAAGCCACCGATCAGCACGGTCGATCCATCGGCGATGCCGTGCAGCGCGTCGGCGGCGCTGCGCGCGATCTTGTCGATCATGCCGGCTGCTCCGCGACCTCGGCGTGGAGCGGGCCGGCGTTCTCGCGCAGCGCCGCGCGAACGGCCGGCCGTTCGAGCATGCGCCCCTTCCAGCGGGTCAGCGCAGGCAGCTCCGCCATCGCGAAACCGTCGGCGAGGCCCCAGTCGTAGAAGACGAGCGCGTAGGCGTCGGCGACGCCGAAACGGGCGCCACCGAACCACTCTCGGTCGCCAAGGCGGCGTTCCAGGTCCTGCAGCGCGTCCCACATCTTCGGCCGGCCGTCGGCGACCAGTTTCGCCTGCGCCTCCTTGTCCGCGGTAAAACGCAGCGGCATGCGGATCTGGCGGCGCAGGATATGCAGCGTGCTGCCGAACCAGGCCATCAGCGACAGCTGGCGGCTGGCCTCGACCGCGTCGTCGGGGAACAGCCGGGCAGCCGGCGCCATCGCGGCGATCCGGTAGAGGATCGCGAGGTTCTCGGTCAGCAGTTCGTCGCCGATGGTGAGCGCCGGCACCTTGCCCGCCGGGTTCACGCGCAGATACTCAGCGCGGTCTCCCGCCAGATTGACGACCGAAAGCCGATAGTCGAGCCCCGATTCCCCGAGCGCGACCAGCGGCGCCAGCGAACAGGCGCCGCGGTGATGATAGAGCGTGATCGTCATGCCGGCGACGCCTCGTCGGGCCGCGTCATGATCGATGCGATCGGTTCGTCGGCGGCAAGCCGGCGGCGCAGGTCGTCGGGGTCGATCTCTATCCCGATCGGGTTCTTCGAAAAGGCCTCGCCCATCATCCACGCCTGCGCGTCGGCGGCATCGGCGAAGCGATCGACCTGCAGCTCGACGTCGTTGCCGTCGGGATCGGCGTAGTAAAAGGAGATGGTCGGGCCGTGGTTGATCGTGCGCCACGGCTTGATCCCCTCGCCGAGCAGCCGTTCGTGCGTCTCGAGCAATTGCTCCAGCCGGTCGTAGGTGAAGGCGGCGTGGTAGAAGCCGACCGCGGGCGACGGCGCGCGCTCCGCGAACGTCTCGGTGGCGATCAGCGCGATGCGGTGATGCTCCTCGTCATAGGTCAGGAAGGCGATGCGGTCGCTGCCGAAGACGACATGCGCCTCCAGCACGGTGCAATACCAGTCGCGCATCGCCGCCATCCGGTTGGTGCGGAATACGATGTGCGCGAGACGTGACGGCGCGGTCATGCCTGATCCTCCTCTACGACGGTGTTGGCGAGCGTGCCGAGGCGGTCGATCGCAACCTCGACCCGGTCGCCGGGCTTCATCCACAGCGGCGGCTTGCGCGCGGCGCCGACGCCGCCGGTCGTGCCGGTGGCGATGACGTCGCCGGGCCGCACCTCCCAGATCTGCGAGACATAGGCGATCAGGGCGGGGACGTCGAACAGCAGGTCGTCGATGCCGGTCTGCTGGACGATCTCGCCGTTGAGGCGCGTGGTCAGCTGCAACGCGCCGACGTCGCCGACCTCGTCAGGGGTGACCAGCCAGGGCCCGAAGCTGCCCGACGCCGCGAAATTCTTGCCGGGCAGGAATTGCGAGGTGTGGCGCTGGAAATCGCGGATCGACCCGTCGTTGAAACAGGCATAGCCCGCGACATGGGCCAGCGCGTCCGCCGCCGCGATGTGACGACCGGGGCGGCCGATGACGACGGCGAGTTCGCCCTCGAAATCGAACCGCTCCGACACGCGCGGGCGGACGAGCGGCGCATCGGCACCGACCAGCGAATCGGGATAGCGCGGAAACAGGATCGGATGCGCGGGCGGTTCATGCCCGGTCTCGGCGATATGCGTCTTGTAGTTGAGGCCGATGCAGATGATCCGCCGAGAATCGGGGATCGGCGGCAGCAGCGTGACATCGGCCAGCGCATGGTCGGCGGGGGCGCCGGCGAGTGCGGCGAGCGGGCCGGGATCGGCGAGCAGCGAGGCGAGATCGGGACGGTCGGGCAGCCGGGCGCCGGCATCGACGATACCGGCGTCGGTGACGATGCCGTAGCCGGGCCTGCCGCCCGCGAGGAAGCTGACGAGTTTCATACATGGTCTCCGCTGAAGGGGGCGAGATGGATGGCGGCGTAGCGGCGCGCGTAGGCCGGGCGGCCGAGCAGGAAGAGCAGGATCGACAATGCCGATGCGACGACGACGGTGATCGCCAGCGCCTCGCCGATCCGCGCAGGGTCGTGGAAGATGCGGTCGCCGATCAGCGGCGGCAGGATCGGCCCGATCGTCAGCCCGGCGAGCGAGATCGACGTGAGGTACAGCGCGGACACCTGCCCGCGATAGCGGTTGGGCACGACCAGCTGGAGCGCCGCCGCCGCCGCACCGATCGGCAGCGCGACGAAGACCATCACCAGTCCGAACGCCAGCGCCGATACGTGCGCGCTGCCACCGAACACGGTGAGCAAGGTCGCGAGCGCGATGCCGGTCATCGAGGTCATGCCGACCAGCAACGGCGCGTCGCCGCGGCCCGCGGCGAACAGCCGGTCGCTGGCGATACCGCCGGCGAGCAGCCCGATACCGCCGCCGATGACGGTGGACAGGCCGAGCGCCGCACCGATCTGCGCCGGCAACAGGTGATATTGCCGCCCAAGGAAGGCCGGCACCCAGCCGAGCAGCGCGTACAGCGCGGTGTTGTGGCAGGCGAAGCCGCAGATCAGCCCGCCGAACAGGCGCCGTTCGCCGAGCACGAAGCGCGCGGTCTCGCTCAGCGAGGGCATCGTCTGCCGCGCCGTGGCATCGAAATGCGTGCGGCGGGGTTCGGGGAGCAGCAGGAGCAGCGCCGCCATGACGAAACCGGGCAGGCCGACGCAGACGAACACCAGCCGCCACGGCGCGACGTCGCGCAACGCCGCGATACCCACCTCGTTGCGCGACAGCCAGCCGAGCAGCGCGCCGCCAACGAGCAGCGCGAGGCCCGATCCCAGATAGACGCCCATGTTGTACGCGCCCAAGGCCAATGACAGCCGTCGCTTGGGCACCGCATCGGTAATCATCGAATAGGCCGCCGGCGACAGCGCCGCCTCGCCGATCCCGACGCCTGCGCGCCATGCGAACAGCGCCGCGAACGAGCCGGCGGTGCCGCAGGCGATCGTCGCGACGCTCCACAACAGGATGCCGACGACGATCAGGCTGCGCCGGCTGCCGCGATCGGCGAGCCGGCCGAGCGGGATGCCGAAGCCGATGTAGAACAGCGCGAAGGCCGCGCCCTGCAGCGCGCCGAACGCGGTGTCGCTGATCCGCAGGTCGGCCTTGATCGGCTCGACCAGCAGCGCGAGGATCTGCCGGTCGACGAAGGACAGCGCCAGCGCCGCCATCAGCGCAAGCACCAGCACGATCGCGCGGCGCGTCGACATCGGCGTTGGCGTCAGGACCTCGGGGGCGGCGAGCATCGTCAGCCTTCCACGACGGCAAGCGCGATCTTGCCGATATGGCGTCGCTCTTGGAGGCAGCGGATCGCCTGCGCCGCGTCCTCCAGCGCAAAGCTGCGGTCGAGCATCGGCTTGATCCGCCCAGAACGGACGTGTGGCCAGACCCGCGCCTCCAGCGCCGCGGCGACCGCGGCCTTGAACGCGGGCGGGCGCGGGCGCAGCAGGCTGCCGCCGACGCGCAGCTGCTTGCGCATCACCTTGCGCAGGTCGATCGGGGTGACGAAGCCGCGCGCGGCACCGATGAACACCAGCCGGCCGCCATGCGCCAGCGCGAGCAGATCCTTGTCGAGATAGTCGCCGCCGACGATGTCGAGAATGACGTCGACGCCACGGCCTCCGGTTTCGGCGGCGATCACCTCCGCGAAATCCTCGCTCTCGTAATCAATGCCGCGCGTCGCACCGAGGTGGGTGCAGATGATCGCCTTGTCAGCGCCGCGCGCGGTGGCGAAGACGGTGTGACCCAGTGTCGCGGCGATCTGGATCGCGGCGACGCCGATGCCGCTGGTGCCGCCGTTCATCAAGAACGTCTCGCCCTCGGCCAGCGCGCTGTCGACGAAGACGTTGCTCCAGACGGTGAAGAAGGTTTCGGGCAGCACCGCCGCCTCCGCCCAGCTCAGATTGTCGGGCCTGGGCAGGCAATTGCCCTGCGGCGCGAGCGCATATTCGGCATAGCCGCCGCCGCGCAGCAGCGCGCATACCGCATCGCCCGGCCGCCAGCGGGTCACGCCGGCGCCGGTCGCGACGATCTCGCCGGAGACTTCAAGTCCGGGCAGATCGGTTTCCCCGGGGAGGATGGGGTGGCCGCCGTTGTGGATCTGGTGGACGTCGTGCCCGTTCACGCCCGCAGCATGGACGCGGATCAGCACCTCGCCGTCCCCCGGCGTCGGCACCGGGCGCCGGGTCGCGGCCAGCGCGAAATGGCCGTCCACCGCGCGGATTTCGATCGCGCGCATCGTCGTGTCCCGGGTCATGCGACCTCCGCTGCATGTTCATCGGCGCGATGGCCGGCGATCTGGGCGAGCGCCGCGGCGAGCGCGGTGGCGCGATCGCCGATCCGCGGCGGCTCGATCCAGCCGATGCGGCCATCGGGTCGCACCAGCACCGCATAGGGCGCATCGCCCCAGTAATCGGCGGCGCTGGCCGTCTCGCCGCGGGTGGCGGGATCGAGGGCCACGACCGCGACCGGCAGGCCGCCGGGTGGCAATGCCGCTACCACGGCCCGCCAGCCCGCGACGTCCACGGTCGGCGCGAACAGCGTGAAGCGGTCGAAGCGCAGCACGTCGATCGTCGACACGCCCGGTTCGAGCCAGAGATGCGGCACATGCGCGCCCGGCCGGAAGCTCGGTTCGAACCCCTCAGTCGGCGGCACCGGCATCGCGACGGCGCGCGACGGCGCGACGAACGCCCCCGCCTCCGCCGTCGCCGCCATCTCGAGCTCCAGAAAGGCGAAATGATCGACCTGATCGTCGATCGCCGCCTGGATCTCGGCGAAGCGCGGATGATCCGCCTGCGCGCGTAATTCGTCGATCGCCGCGCGGAAGGCGGCGGGACCGTCCTCGGCACGCAGCGTCAGCGCGACCTCGCGCATGCGGGTATGATTGGCGACCGACTGGTTGGTGTTGCGGATCGCGATCGGGCGGCATTCGCGCTCGTAGCTGTCGAGCAGGGCGGGGTCGGCCTGTCCGCGGATTACCGCGGCGACCTTCCACATCACGTTCTCGACATCCTCGACCCCGGTGTTGAGGCCGAGGCCGCCGGTGGGGGGGAAACGGTGCCCCGCGTCGCCGACCAGCAGCACGCGGCCGGCGCGATAGGATTCGGCGATCTGCGCGGACATGTTCCACCGGTCGATCGCGGCGATCGCGAAATCGTGGGGGGCGCCCATCGCCTCCGCGACGATCGCGCGGCAGGCATCCGCGTCGAAACTCTCGAACGGCGTCGTCTCGGGATCGAAGCGCATCATGAACACCTGCGATCCCACCGCCTGGTGCATGATGAAGAAGCCGTCGAGCGTGGGCGTGCGGATGAAGAACAGCACGCCTGGGTTGCGCGTCAGGAAGGGGCGCATGTCGGAATTGATGTGGATGGCGAGGAAATGCGCGAGCGCCTGCGGCCCCTCCATCGCGATCCCGGCGGCGCGGCGGACGCGGCTGCCGGCACCGTCCGCGCCGATCAGATAGCGGGCGCGGATCGTTCGCTCGCCCGATGGACCGGACATGCGCACCGCGACGCCGCCGCCGTCTTCGTCATAGCCGGCGAAGGCCGTGCCGAAGTGCACGGGATCATGGCCCGCGACCTCGACCGCACGGGCGTGGAGCAGCGGTTCGAGTTCGCTCTGCGGCAGATTGCAGGAATGGATCGGGCTGATCCGGGTGAATCGGGGGACGCGCCCCTTCTTGCCCTCGAGGCTGAGGCGTCCGTAGGTGAGGCCGCCGACGCTTTCGCACCAGGTGATGTAGCGTTGGAGTTCGACCGGGGTCGATCGCGCGACTATCGCATCGGCGACGCCGACCCGGCGATAGACCTCCATGCTGTGCGTTTTGAGGACGTGGGCGGAGGGTTCGGTGTGGAGGCCGTCGCGCCGCTCGATCACCCGATGCGACAGCCCGATCGACGAGGCGATGATCGAGGCGAGCAGCCCGGCAGGACCGGCCCCGACGATCAGAAGGTCCAGGGGTTCATTCGACATGCAGGCTCTTCTTCGATCTACGGCGTTTCGACGGGGACACGGCGTCGTCTGCCGGTGGGGCATCGGCGACCGGCGACCGCCCCGATCGCAGCAGCCGTCCCAGCTGTTCGCGCGAGCGATAGGCATGTTCGCGCATCAGATATTCGGCGCGCGCGCCCTCGCCCCGTTCCAGCGCGGCGAGGATGTGGACGTGGTCGCCGTGCGCCTCGACCATCCGCGCCTGCGCATCGTCCTGCCGGTCGTTGGTGAACAGGATCGCGACCGGCGCGACCAGCGGCATCCGGGTCATGAAGGCATAGACCTTCTCCAGCGTGCCGAGCCCCGCCGCGGCGATGATCGTGTCGTGGAACGTCCCGTTGGCGAGCGACCAGCGCCGCATGTCGTCGGGGCCGCACAGGCCGCTGGCGACCAGCCGTTCGCCCTCTGCGACGCATTCCGACAGGCGATCGAGCGCGTCGCGCCCGATGCCGCGTTCGACCGCGGTACGTGCCGCCAGCCCCTCCAGCGCGCCGCGCACGTCGAACGCGGACAGGACGTCCTCGATGCTGAATTCGCTGACGACGAAGCCGCGGTTGGCCTCGCCCGCGACCAGCCCCTCCGCCTCGAGGATGCCGAGCGCGACGCGCACCGGCGTGCGCGACACGCCGAACGCTTCGGCGAGGTCGCGTTCGGGGACGCGCGATCCGGGCGCCAGCTCGCGCGCGACGATCATCTGACGCAGCTTCAGCGTCACGGCTTCGACTCGGGTCGACATCAACAGACTCCTGCTTCCCGCCCCGATGGGGACGGCAAGTCACGGTCTAGAAGAGGCGGGCGGCGGGTCACAACTTGCCCGATAGCTGGACACCGAAGCGGCGCTGCGATTCATACGCGGGCAGCTGATAGTAGCTGTTGAAATTGTTGCGGACGCGCGCGACGAAATCCGCCTTGAACAGGTTGCGGGCGTAGAAGGCGACCTGCCAGCGGTCGTCCTGCGGCCCGACGCCCAGCGACAGGTTGAAGAAGCCATAGCCCGCCTGCACCTCGCGCGGGTTGCGGTTCGCTTCGTACCAGGTGCGGCTGCGGTACGAATAATTGCCGGCGGCGAACGCCTTGAAATCATCGCCCAGCGCGGCCTCGTAGCGGGCCGACGCATTGTAGCTCCACTTGGGCGACTGGGCGAGCGGGAAGTCGTCGAGCGTCTGGACGCCGTTGACGCAGAAGCCCGGCTGCAGCGCGCTGCCCGCGGGCAGCGTCGGCTGGAGCGGGTAACAGGCGGCGTTGTCGAAATCGGTGTAGCGCGCATCGACATAGGCGCCGTTGACGCCGAACGACAGGCCGGCGACGGGGCGGATCGACAGGTCGACCTCGACGCCGGTCGATTTCAGCTCGCCCGCATTCTGGATGACGAACACCGGCGGGCTGACCGGCAGGCCGACGGTGGTCTGGAAGTTGCTGAACGTCGAATCGAACACCGCGACGTTGAAGGTGATCCGGCGACCCCAGAAGCGCGACTTGATCCCCGCTTCGTAGGATTTGGCGATCTCCGCCTCCACCCGCGCATCGTTGACGATCGCGCCGGGGGTCAGCGACTGGGTCAGGTTGAAGCCCGGTGCCTTGTAGCCGCGCGAGGCGGTGGCGTAGACCATGACGTCGTCGGCGAGGTCGACCTGCGCCCCGACGCGATAGGAGGTCGCGTCGTAGGAGACCGGTCTGGGTGTGAACGAGAAGATCGGCACGGTCGCCGGCACCACGCCCGAATCGGGGCCGGTGCGCGAGCGGTCGAAGAAGCCGGTGACGCGATCGTTCGACTGGCGGATGCCGCCGATCGCGCGCAGCCAGGGCGTCAGCCGCCACGTCACCTCGCCGAACGCGGCGACGTTGCGCAGGCCGTTGGTCACCGTGTTGCGGCGCGGATAGTTGGACGATCCGGGCACGGGGACGCCGAAGAACGCCTGGTTCTGGACGTCGCGGATGTAGAAATCATAGTAGAACAGCCCGGCGACGAAGCTGATCGGGCGATCGGTCGGGGTCGCGATGCGCAGTTCCTGCGTGAACTGGTTGTAGCGTTCGTCGTCGGTCAGCTGCGGGATGCCGATCAGCGGCGACGCCGACAGCCACGGGTCCATCTGGCCCTTCGTCGTCAGATCGCGGTACGAGGTCAGCGACGACAGCGTGAAGCCGTTGCCGAGGTCGAGATCGGCGGTCGCGGTCAGGTAGAAATTGCTGCCGTAAGAGCGCGGCGTGTTGCCGGGATCGGCGACCAGATTGGTCGGCGAGGGCACGATGCCCCGCGCGCGCTCATACGCCTCGACGACGGAGCCGAACGGCGCGGTGTTGGTGAATTCGCGATAGGTGAAGGCGACGCCATGTTCGTTGCGGCCGTCGAACTGCCCCATCAGGTTGATGCGCAGCGCCGCGGTCGGCTCGATCCCCAGCCCGACGCGGATGCCATAGCTGTTCTTGTCGCCCCAGCGCGCGCGGCCGGTGATGTCCTTGACGAAGCCGTCGTGGCCGAACCGCCAGCCGGTGACGCGCAGCGCGGCGGTGTCGCCGAGCGCGACGTTGACCGTCGCATCGACGTTATATTCGTTGAACGACCCGTAGGAGGCATGCGCCTCGCTGCCGTTGACGCCGAGTTCGGGTTTGCGGGTGACGATGCCGATCAGGCCGGCGGTCGCGTTCTTGCCGAACAGCATGCCCTGCGGCCCTTTCAGCACCTCGACCCGCTCGATATCGACGAGGTCCGAGATGCTGCCGCCGACGCGCGCCAATGGCACGCCATCCACCGCGACGCCGACCGAGGATTCGAGCGCGGCACTCAACGCATAGGTGCCGACGCCGCGCACGTAGAAGCTGTTGAGCTTGGCCTCGCCCGATGGCGAGAAGGACACGCCGGGAACGGTCTGCTGCAGTTGCACCGTGCTGACCACGCCCGCCTCGGTCAGCGTGCGCGGCGCGACCGCGACGACCGAGATGGGCACGCGCTGGACGCTTTCGGAGCGCTTGTTCGCGGTGACGACGATGTCCGCATCGCTCGACGCCGCGGATCGGGCCGCGCCGCGTTCGTCGGCCTGGCCAGTGGCTGGCTGGGCGGGCGCGGCAGCATCGGGCTGATCCGCCGCGGTCTGGGCCGTCGCAGTGCCGGCCGTCATCGTCCATGCCGCCCCGGCCAGCCACAGGTGGCGCCGATGCCAGATCCCTCCCGCTCGTCCCATCGATCCTCTCCTCATCCCCGAGCCATTTTTGGTCTCGCTCACTTTGATGGCATGCCATTCTGGCGATTTGCAAGCATTACTTGCGCAATAATCCAGCATATGCCTATCATGGCATGCCATAACGATGAACAGGAGAGGATCATGACGTTCGCCCGCGACGCATGGTATTGCGCTGCCTTCGCGACCGAAATCGGCGACGTGCCGATCGCGCGCCGCATCCTGGGGGAGCCGATCATGCTGGTCCGCGACACCGCCGGCGCGGTGCGTGCGATCGGCGATCGCTGTCCGCATCGGTTCGCGCCGCTGCACCTCGGCACACGCGACGCCGACACGATCGAATGTCCGTATCACGGGCTGAAGTTCGACCTGGGCGGCGCGTGCATCTTCAATCCGCACGGACAGGGGCGCATCCCGGCCGCCGCCCGCCTGCCCTCCTATCCCGTCGCCGAGCGCGACGGCGTGATCTGGCTATGGCCGGGGGATGCGACGCTGGCGGACGAGGGCGAGATTCCCGACCTGCAGCTGATCGATCGCGGCGACCGCACGCCGGTGTCAGGCTATCTCGCCATGTCGGTCGACTATCGGCTGGTGCTCGACAATCTGATGGACCTCAGCCACGCCGCCTATATCCACGCCGGCACGCTGTCGCCGTCGCGGGCGAAGCGCGAATCGCAATATGATTCGGACGACAACTCGATCCGCGTCCACACGCAGATGCGCGACGTGCCGACGCCGTCCAGCCAGGCGCTCTATTTCGCCCACGCCAAGGGCGACTATCATTCGGATATCGAATGGGTGTTCCCGGGGACGCTGCGCCAGCGGCTGGCGATGACCGATACCGGCGGCGAGCCCGACGACGGCGCGGTGACGCGCAACGCGCACCTCATCACGCCAGAGACGGACCATTCGACGCATTATTTCTGGATCCACACGCGCAACCGCCGGATGGACGACACCGCCATCGACGAGCGCACCCGCGCGATCATCACCAACGCCTTCCGCACCGAGGACGAACCGATGATCGCGGCATGCCAGGATTATATGGACGGCCGCGAGTTCTTCTCGCTCCAGCCGCTGTATCTGGAAACCGATTATGCCGGGACGCGATGCCGCCGCGCGATCGAGAAACGGATCGCGGGCGAGACCCGGGGCGTTACCCCGGTCGAGCCACGGCTCGAACGCGCGGGCTGACCCCCCGCGCCATCGTTTGGAAGGACCACCACCTTGGCGACCCGCGCGGCTGCTGCCGATCCTGTGCCCGATCATATCGCCATGCTGGACATCGTCGACCGTCACCTCCGGTGGCTGTCGGCGTGGACGATCCACAACGCCAACCACCTGCGCGACAGCCGCGACGATCTGAAGGTCGGCGGGCATCAGGCGAGCTGCGCGTCGATCAGCACGATCATGACCGCGCTGTCCTTCCACGCGCTCGGGCCGAACGACAAGGTCGCGGTGAAGCCGCACGCCGGGCCGGTGCTGCACGCGATCCACTACCTGCTCGGCACGCAGTCGCGCGAGAAACTGCAGGCGTTCCGCGGCTGGGGCGGCGCGCAAAGCTATCCCAGCCGGACCAAGGACGTGATCCCGGTCGACTTCTCGACCGGGTCGGTCGGGCTGGGCGTCGCGGTCACCGCCTTCGCCAGCCTGGTGCAGGATTACCTCGTCGCGCATAACGCGATTGCCGCGGCCGATACCGGACGGATGATCGCGCTGATGGGCGATGCCGAGCTGGACGAGGGCAATATCTACGAATGCCTGATCGAGGGCTACAAGCACGACGTCCGCAATTGTTGGTGGATCGTCGACTACAACCGCCAGAGCCTCGACCATACGACCGCGGATCGCATGTTCCGGCGGTTCGACGACATCTTCCGCACCTGCGGCTGGCGCGTCGTCACGCTGAAATACGGCAAGCTGCAACAGGCGGCGTTCCGCGAGCCGGGTGGCGAGGCGCTGCGCGGCTGGATCGACCAGACGCCCAACGCCGATTACGCCGCGCTGACCTATCAGGGCGGCGAGGCGTGGCGCGCGCGGCTGACCGCCGATATCGGCGGCGAGCGCGGCGTGCCCACGTTGCTGGCGCGCCGCGACGATGCGGCGCTGGCTCGGCTGATGACCAACCTCGGCGGGCATTGCATGGCGAGCCTGACCGAGGCGTTCGATGCCGCGCGCGACGACACGCCGACGCTGTTCATCGCTTATACGATCAAGGGGCACGGCCTGCCCTTCGCCGGGCACAAGGACAATCATGCCGGGCTGATGAACCCGGCGCAGATCGCGAGCCTGCGCGACGAGATGGGCATCGCGCCGGGACAGGAATGGGAGCCGTGGGCGGGGACGGGCGACAATATGGCCGCCGCGCTCGCCGATCTGGTCGCCGCGACGCCGATCGCGCGGCACCGATCGCCGGTGGCACCGGCGGTGCTGGCGGTGCCGCCGATCGTCCCGCCGGCCGGCGACGAACAATCAACGCAGGCGGCGTTCGGCAAGATCCTGCTTGATCTCGCGAAGGGCGGCTCACCCCTCGCCGACCGGATCGTCACCACCTCGCCCGACGTGACGGTGTCGACCAACCTCGGCGCGTGGGTGAACCAGCGCGGCCTGTTCCGCCGCCAGCAATTGGCCGACGTCTTCCGGCTGGCGCGCATCCCCTCGGCGCAGAAATGGGAAGGCGGCGCCGCCGGCCAGCATATCGAGCTGGGCATCGCCGAGAACAATCTGTTCCTGATGCTGGCCGCGCTGGGCCTTGCGGGCGCGGTCTTCGGCGAGCGGCTGATCCCGATCGGCACCGTCTACGATCCGTTCATCGCACGTGGGCTCGATGCGCTCAACTACGCCTGCTACCAGGACGCGCGGTTCCTGCTGGTCGCGACGCCATCGGGGATCACGTTGGGGCCGGAGGGCGGCGCACACCAGTCGATCAACCCGCCGCTGATCGCGATGGGGCAGCCGGGGCTGCGCCATTACGAGCCCGCCTTCGTCGACGAACTGGCGGTGCTGCTGGCGGAGGCGTTGCGCCTGATGCAGGCGCCCGATGGCGAATCGGTCTATTTCCGGCTGTCGACGCGTGCCGTCGCGCAGATCGCCAGAAGCGACGACCGCTGGCAGGCGGATGCGATCCGCGGCGCCTATTGGCTGAAAGCGCCGGACGAGCGGGCGGAGGCGGCGATCGTCGTGATGGGCACGCTGGCGACCGAGGCGCTGCAGGCGTGGGAGGAGATGCGCGACGATCTGCCGGGGCTCGGCCTGCTGGTGGTGACGTCGCCCGATCTGCTGCACCGCGACTGGAGCGCGGCGACGACCGCGGACGGCCGGCGGCGCGGTGCCGCGCATATCGCAACGCTGCTGGCGGCGCTGCCGCGCGGCGCCGGGCTGGTGACGATGATCGACGGCTCGCCCGGCGCGCTGTCGTGGCTGGGCGGCGTCGATGGCCGGCGGGTGGCGCCGCTCGGCGTCGATCGCTTCGGCCAGACCGGCGACCTGCCCGATCTCTACCGCCACTATCGGCTCGACGCCGAGGCCGCGATCGATGCGATGGCGCACCTCTTCGTGCGCGGCCCATGATCCGCCGCCGGTCGCCGGGATCGGCGCGCGCGAACCGGTGTCTGGAAGCGCTGATGGCGATCGTCGGCCCGCCGGGCGAGGCTCGGCCCGCGGCTCCGGTCGCTCGGGGCTAACGGCGCTTTCCGGACGCTCCATCCACCGGGACCCATTGATAGGCATCGACGATCTCGCCGCGCGGTCGATAGCGCAGCTGCAACACCCTGCCGTCCCGTTTCACGTCCAGCGTCACATACGCCAGCTGATCGCCCTGCAGCGCATCCTGCGGAAAGCCGTTCAGGATCTCGTCGCCGTCGCGCAGTCCCGCGACGGCGGCGTTCGACCCGGCGATCAGGCCGCGGACGATCTTCGGCCTCGCCTGCAACGACGCCATGTCGAACCCCAGGTCGTAGCGGCGCAGCGGCCGGCTCACCCGACGGAAGCGCGGGCCATAGGCGTCCGATGGCGGCAGCACCGTCGCGCCGGCCAGCATCGCGTCGAGGTCGGTGAGCCCCCCGTCGCCGAGCTCCGCCTTCAGCAGCGATCGGTACAGCGCCTCGTTCATCGCGCCGCCGTCGCGCCGCGTCTTCAGCATCGTGCGAACGATATCGTCGAGCGATCGCCGGCCGCCGGACTCCGCGCGGATCTGCGCATCCACCGTCTCGAAGTACAGCGATCCGCGATCGTAGGGCAGCACCCGCACCCGCGTATCGCGCCAGAATCCGTCGGGGATCGCCGCATTGGGCGTCGCGATCTTGATGTTGGTATAATAGCGCCCTGCCGT
Organism: Sphingomonas liriopis; assembly: GCF_024211255.1. GTDB lineage: Bacteria > Pseudomonadota > Alphaproteobacteria > Sphingomonadales > Sphingomonadaceae > Sphingomonas > Sphingomonas liriopis. The sequence continues at coordinate 61,348 of NZ_JAMLDY010000005.1, forward strand.
CTCGTTGAGATCCTTCAGGAAATCCTCGGCGGAGATCATGCCGGCGCGATACGGCAGCGTCCGCTGGTAATGCACCGCCAGCCCCTCGCCGAACCACGACCGGTCGAGCCCGCCGGCGCTGTCCATCGATCCGTCGAGCGAATTGACCCAGCTGTGCAGCATCTCGTGCGCGAGCAGGCTGCGCAGGTCGTCGGGCTTCGACGTCTGGTTGAACGTATAGGCGAAACTGTCGGTCAGCCCGATGCCGCTGCCCGGATTGCGCGCATTCGTCCGCCCGAACACGCCGAAGCGCGGCGGCGTGTAGCCGAAGAAGCCGCCGTAGAAGCGATGCAGCGCCCCGGCCCAGGTCATCAGCGGCGCCATCGCGAACGGCGGCTGTCCCTGCCACGCGGCGAAGAACCCGTCCGCCTCCGGCCCCGCCGTACCGGGACGGCCGCCCATGTAATAAGCCGACGCCAGCTTCTGCGCGGGCAGCGCGGCGGGCGTCGTCACGTCGCCGATGCCGAAGCTCGACACCCCCGCCCCGGCTTTCCCGTATGCCGCGAAGTCCCAGCGTACCTCGACCCGCCGCGGCACGGTGTCGGTCGGCAGCAGCAGGAAGGCATTGCCGGCGGCGGAGAAGGTGCCGCCCTCCGTCCGCATCTCATATTGCGGCAGCGCAAGCGGCGGCGCGGCGGCGTCGATCGGCACGCGATAGCGCACCGTGACCCCGCCATCGACCGCGCGCGACGCCCGCCACCGCCGCGTGGTGTTCGACCCGTCCTCCGCAATGTCCTGCGTCGTCACCGCGATCGGGCCGGCGGCGTCGGACACGCTAAGTCCCTGCACGTCCCTGCCGCTGGTGACGACGGTGTTGGCGACCATCGGCAGCTCGAACAGCGCATCCCCCGCCGCCGCGTGCATCCCCTGTACGACCAGCGTGACGTCGACGAACGGCACATGCTGCGCCGCATCCGGCGCGCCGGGCGCGAGGCGGACGACGAGCCGCGGGCCGTCGGCCGCGCCCGGTGCCGCGGCGGTCAGCAGCAACGCGGCGACGGCCGGATATGTGCGCAACGCTCGGCCGGTCATGATACCTCCCTCGTCGTGACGATCAGCCTGTATTTGATGCCGTCAGGCTGACCAACCTCCCGCCGTTCGCCCTGAGCCTGTCGAAGGGCATTGAGTCTCACCTGTGCTTCGACAGGCTCAGCACGAACGGGGTGGTTTGAAGTCCTTGCTCTAGCCGCGTGCCGGCGCGAAGTCCGGTCGCAAACGCCCTTCCGCACCGCCGGCTGCGCATAGACTATTCGCCGATCGCCATCCCCTTCATGCCGTCGGCAGCGGCAACCGGTGCGTGCACTTCACTTCCGACAGCGTCGCGATCGATCGGATGTCCTCGACCCCGGGCAGCCGCAGCAGCGTGCGGAAGGTGAAATTCTGATACCAGGCCATGCTCGGCGCCAGCACCTTCAGCATCACGTCCATCTCGCCGAACAGCGTATACGCCTCGGTGATCTCGGGGATGTCCTCGACCGCGCGCATGAAGCGGTCGCGCGCCTCGTCGCTCAGCCGCCCCATCTTGAGCTGCGCGAAGATGTACATGCTCTCGCCGAACTTCTCGCGGTCGAGCACCGCGACCTGCGCCTTGATATAGCCTTCGTCCTTCAACCGCTGGATGCGCCGCCAGCAGGGCGACTGCGACAGGCCGACGCGATCGGCGATCTCGCTCGACGATTCGGAGGCGTCGATCTGCAACCGGTCGAGGATCTTGAGGTCGAGGCGGTCGAGGGCGTCAGCCATGTTTATGCGTCGTTCCGGCGGAATGAGAATGGAATTGGCCGTGCTTTGACCATGATCGGCGCCGATCGACAAGCATTTGCGCGCCGCCGGGCCTAGCCTGATGCGGACACGCTGGCGGAGAAGCAGGAATGACGCGTGACGAGCTGGCGATCTTCGATAGCGAGGCGGTGCGCGCCGGCCTGCCCTATCGCGACTGCATCCATGTGGTGCGCGAGGCGATGCAGGCGCTGTCCGCCGGCACCACCCGCCAGCTGCTGCGCACGATGCTGTCGCTGGGGCCGGGCCGCACTTTCGCGCAGATGCCCGGCGCATTGGGCGAACGCGATATGTTCGGGACCAAGACGATCAGCGTCTTCGCCGACCCACAATCCCCCGGCAAACGCCGCCACCGCGGGCTGGTCGTGCTGTTCGAACCCTCCGAAGGCCGCCCGGTCGCGATCGCCGATGCCGAGGAGATCACCCACATCCGCACCGCCGCCGCCAGCGCGGTCGCGACCGACGCGCTCGCCCGCGCCGATGCCTCCACGCTGCTGATCGTCGGCACCGGGGGGCAAGCGCACACCCACCTCCACGCACTGCCGCTGGTTCGCCGCTTCGATCGCATTCTGATCTGGGGCCGCTCGCCGGACAGGGCCGATGCGCTGGTCGCCGCCTTCCCCGACCTGCCCTGCGAACGCGCCGACGACCTGGAGGCCGCCACCCGCGCCGCCGACGTCGTCTGCACGCTGACCACCGCGGCGCAGCCCGTGATCCTCGGCGACTGGGTCCGGCCCGGCTGCCACGTCAACCTCGTCGGATCGAGCGGCCCCGGCCCGGTCGAGGTCGATAGCGCGCTCGTCGTGAAAAGCCGCTACATCGCGGACAGCACCGCCTCGGCGCGCGATGCCGCCGCCGAATTCCTCATCGCGCGCGACGCCGGCCTCGTCACCGACGACCATATCGTCGCGGAAATCGGCGAGGTGCTGCTCGGCCGCGTGCCCGGCCGCACCGGGCCCGAGGACATCACCCTCTACAAATCGCTCGGCCATGCGGTGCAGGACCTCGCCGCCGCCGCGCACCTCTATCGGAGTGCGCACCGTTGATGCTCCCCGTCATCCTCGCCCTGCTCGCCGCCACCCCGGCCCACGAACGCCTGTCGGTGATCGCCAACGGCGAAAAGGTCGGCAGCGTCGATGCCACCCGCACCGGCGATCACGTCGCGATCCATTACGACGTCAAGAACAATGGCCGCGGCCCGACGATGGACGAGGCGATCGACCTCGGCCCCGACGGCGTGCCGCTGCGCTGGACGCTCGACGGCAAGGCGACGTTCGGCGGCGACGTCCACGAACGCTTCGCCCGCGACGGCGGCGTGGCGCGCTGGACCGACGCGATGGGCGCGCGCGAGGCACCCGCGCGCGGCACCGCGCTCTACATCGGCCAGTCGGCCAGCCCCTGGGCGCTCGGCCTCTACGCCCGCGCGCTGCTCAAGGCGCCGAACGCGACGCTCCCCGCGCTGCCCGGCGGCCAGCTGCACATCGACCGGCTCGGCCCCGCGACGATCCGCGGCGTCCGCTATCAGGCCTATGCGATCAGCGGCATCGACCTGTCGCCCGAACTGATCCTGCTCGACGAGCGCCAACAGCTCTTCGCGGTGCTCGACACCGGCGGCGCGACGGTGCGCGAAGGGCATGAGGGCGACGTCCCCGCGCTGGCCGCGCTCGCGACCCGCCTCACCGCGGAGCGCTACGCTGCGCTCCAGACACGCTTCGCGCACCGCATCGACGCGCCCGTGCGCATCCGCAACGTCCGCGTCTTCGATCCGGTCACCGGCACGCGCGGTGCGCCCGTGTCGGTGGTATTCGCCGATGGCCGGATCACCGGCATCCAGCCTCTCGACGCGCCCGCCTCGCCCGGCGAAGCGTCGATCGACGGCGCCGGCGGCACGCTGATGCCCGGCCTGCACGACATGCATGCGCACGTCAGCCTCGAATCCGCGCTCCTCTATCTCGCCGCCGGCGTCACCTCGGTGCGCGACATGGGCAACGACAACGCCTTCCTGCCCGACCTTGTCCACCGCATTGCCGCGGGCGAGGTCGCCGGCCCGCGCATCACGGCCAACGGCTTCCTCGAAGGGCGCAGCCCTTATTCCGCGCGGCTCGGCATCGTCGCCGACAGCGAGGCCGCGGCGCTCGACGCCGTCCGCTGGTATGCCGCGCGCGGCCATTGGCAGATCAAGATCTACAACAGCATGAACCCAGCATGGGTGCCGGGAATCACGCGCGAGGCGCACCGGCTGGGGATGACCGTGACCGGCCATATCCCCGCCTTCACCAACGCCGATGCGATGATCGGCGCGGGCTATGACGAGGTGACGCACATCAACCAGCTGATGCTCGGCTGGGTGCTGGAGCCTGAGGAGGACACGCGCACCCCGCTGCGCCTGACCGCGATGAAGCGCACCGCGACGCTCGACCTCGCCGCGCCGCGGGTGCGGCACACGATCGACCTGATGGTCGCCGGCAGAATCGCGCACGATCCGACCGCGGTGACGCTGGAACTGCTGATGGGCGGTCGGGATGGCACGCCCAACCCTGCGGTCGCCGATTACATCGATCACCTGCCGATCGGCCTGCAACGCCGCCGGCGCCAGGCGATCGCGCCGATCGCCGGTCCTGCGGACGCCGCCGCCTATGACGGCGCGATGGCGAAGGTGAAGCAGGTGCTCAAACTGCTCCACGACCGCGGCATCCGCCTGCTGCCGGGCACCGACGACCAGACCGGCCTGTCGGTCCACCGCGAACTCCAGATCTACGCCGAGGCCGGCATCCCCGTCGCCGACGTCCTCCGCCTCGCGACCCTCGCACCCGAACAGTACATGGGCCACGATCAGCAGCTCGGCTCGATCGCGCGGGGGAAGCTCGCGGATTTCATCCTGCTGCCGGGCGATCCGACGCGCGATCTGGCCGAACTGCACCGTATCGCGATGGTGGTGAAGGACGGCACGATCTACTTTCCGTCGGAGATCTATCCTGCGTTCGGCGTGAAGCCTTTCGCTGCCGCACCGAAACTGACGCTGCCGCCGACGGCGGCGAAGACGGCAGGCTCAGGCCCGGCGCACGACGCAATGGACGAATACCTGTTCTAGTGGTGGCGGGCATAGGCCCCACCAACCGTTCGCCCTGAGCCTGTCGAAGGGCCGCTCTCCACCCGCGTCGGCGCCCGTGGAGAGCAGGGCTTCGACAGGCTCAGCCCGAACGGGTCGGCGGGGCTCACCGCCCAGCCGCTACCTCCGCCACGAAGCGATGCAGATCCCCACTCAGCGCCGCCAGCCCCTCGGCGTCCTCGAACGTGGAATGGCCCGCGGCATAGCGATGGAACGCGACGCGATCCGCGGGCACGCCATGCTGCTCGATCGCGAACTGCCCGGCATAGACCGGCGTGGTGATGTCGTAATAGCCACCCGCCGCGAACATCCGCAGCGTCGGCTTCGCCGCCATCGCCGCCTTCAGATACGGCGCGAACGACATGGCGCGATAGCTGCCGCCATAGTCCTTGTCCCAGGTCCATGTGAAGTTGATGCCGAGGTTCAGGCTGCGATAGGCGCTCGGCAGCGCATAGCCGAGCTCGTCCTTCAGATACGTCTCGACCGTCGTCGCCGTCCCCGATCCCAGCGACATCGACGGATCGTCGAACGGCGGGCGCAACCGGCTGTCGGCGATCGCGCGTGTCGCCCGCCCGTCGAGCTGCCCGGTGCGCAATCCCTTCGCCGCGAGCAGCCCGAGCATGAAGTCGCGCCGCTCCAGCCGCAGGTCCTTCGCCATGATCGTCGCCGCCGGGATTCCGGTCAGCGCCGCCATCCGCGCCGCCACCCGCTGCTTCTCCGCCGCGGGCAGCGCCGGCCCCTGCATCAGGGCGGCGGCATAGTCGGTCTGCGCGAAATGCAGCGCCGCGTCATACCATTGCGCGACGCTCTGGCCGCCGCGATCGACCGCATCGTGATACCAGGCGACCGCCGCCAGCGTCGGCAGCAGCACCGCATCCGACACCACCGGCCCGTCGCTGTCGCCGACCGCCAGCGACAGCAGCACGACGCCGTCGGGCAGCGGCTGCTTCGCCTTCATCGTCTCGTTGAGGATCGCGAGCGCGCGCGCCGTGCCATAGCTTTCGCCGACCAGCAGCACCGGTGCGTCGCTGCGCCCGTTCGCCGCCAGCCAGCGCTGGATCATCGACGCGACCCCGCGCGCGTCGCCGCCGACGCCGAAATAGGCCGACGCATCCTTGCCCTTGACCGGCATCGACGCGCCGGTGCCGACCGGATCGATGAACACCAGATCGGCGACGTCGAGCAGCGTGAAGCGATTGTCCTCGAGGTGCGCGGCATCGCCGCTACCGACCATCCGCCGCGGTCCGAACGCCTGCATGTGCAGCGGCGAAGACGATGCCCCCGGCCCGCCGTTGAACACGAACAATACCGGCCGCTTCGCCCCGCCCCGCGGGCCTTCGGCGACATAGGCATAGCTGACACCGACCGCGACCGGCGTGCCGTCCGGCCCCGGCATCGGCTGTTCGCTGACGATCGCGCGATAGGCGAACGGCCTGCCGCCCAGCGCGATCCGATGCCGCGTCGTCACCACCCGCGCGCGCGCGGCGTCGCGCGGCACCATCGGCTCCATCGCGCGCAGGAAGGCCGGCGACATCGGCGCATTGCCCTCGTCCTGCGCATGCAGCGCGGCGGGCGTGAGCAACAGCGCGGCAAAGGGAGCGAGACGGCGCATCGGCAGCGATCTTTCGTTTGGGGTCATGCGCGGGGCAGCGCGGCGAGCAGGCGCTCGATATCGTCCATCGTGTTGAACACCGACGGGCTGACGCGGAAGCGGTTGCGCGACAGCGTGATCTGCACCTTCGCCGCCTTGAGCGGCGCGGCGAGCCGCTCGCGCGCGCCCTCCATCACACAGGTGACGAGCGGCGTCCGGCTCTCGGGCGGCGTCACGACGCGATAGCCGCGGCTCGCCAGCCCGGCGTGCAGCCGCCGCAGCAGCGGCTGGCGATAGCCGGCGATCCGATCGACGCCGAGCGCGAGGATATGCTCCAGCGACCAGTCGAGCATCGCCGACACGACATGCGCATGCGTGCCGCCGGCGAACAATCCCTCCATGTCGGGGCGCGGCGTCACGTCGGCGATGGGGTAATCCGCCTTGGTCGCAGGCGCGTCGAACGGATAGACGTGCGGATCGAACCCGCCAAGCTGGTAATAGCCATAACGCGTCCGCCGCAACCGGTCGTGCAGGTCGGCGCGGACGTAGAGGAAGCCAAGCCCGAAATCCCCCATCAACCATTTATAGCTGGCGCAGGCGGCGAAATCGACGTTGCTGGCGCGCACGTCGATCGGCACCGTGCCGGCAGCGTGGATGATGTCGGCATAGACGAGCGCGCCCTTGGCATGCGCGATATCGCACACCCGTTTGAGGTCGTGCTCGAAGCCGTTGTACGTCGACACCAGCGACAGCGCGACCAGCCGCGTCCCCGGCACGATCGCGCGCTCGATATCGTCGATCGCGATCCGGTTCGCGCGCGGCCGCAGCCAGACGACCTCGACCCCCTGTTTGGCAAGTTCCTCGTAGAGGTAGAAGGAGCCGAAGAAGTGCAGCGTATCGGTGACGATCCGCCCCTTCTCGCGGGGGAAGCCGAGCGCATCGATGATCGCCTGTTCGCCCGCGGTGGTGCTCTGGACGAAGGCGATCTCGTCCGGCGACGCGTTGATGAGCTTGGCGAAATTCGCCTTCACCCGCCCCTCGACCGCGTCGGTCGGGAAATAGCCGTCCATCGTCGCGCGCTGGTCGAGATACGCCCGCGCCGCGTCGCGCGCGCCGATCGGCACGGGATGCATCGTCCCCGAATCGAGGTACGTCCCCGGCATGGCGGCGAAGCTGGCCCTGTCCGGCAAGGCCGCTGGGTCCGGCAAGGCCGCGGGCGCCGCCACGCCGCGCGCCGCCAGCGGCAGGGCCGCAGTCCCCGCCAGCACGTTGCGCCGTGTCACCCCTTCGGTCACCATCATCCCCCTTGTCGATCCGCAGCCTAGCGCACGCTGCCTGCATAGATGTTGCGTCCTTTCGTACGGGCGACACGCACCATACCGTCTACCGCATGTCGCCTCGCCCGATCTGCGCATAAATATGCCGGCGTTTCGCGGCTACCGCTTTGCCTCAAGGGAGTGTGCACGATGATCCGACGGGCCTTGGCGATCATGGTTCTGATGGCGATCGGCACGCCGGCCGCCGCGCGGACCTGCGCAGCCGATGCGGTGGAAAGCCGGCACAGCGCCGACATCGCCGGCAAACGCCTCGCCTATGTCGCCTGTGTCGGCGCGATCCCCGTGCGTGTCGGCGCCGCCGAGGCGCGGATCGTCTACACCGCCTATCTCGTCCCCGGCCGCCCGCACCGGCCATTGAGCTTCGTGTGGAACGGCGGGCCCGGCGCCGATTCGCGCACGCTCCACTTCCACGCGATCGGCCCGCGCGTCATCCGCGGGAGTGCGCTCGCCGACAATCCCGCCAGCCCGCTCCGCACCACCGACCTCGTCTTCGTCGATCCGGTCGGCACCGGCTTCAGCCGCGCCGCGACGCCTGCACAAGCCACCGCCTTCTACGGCACCGTCGCCGACATCGCCGCCACCGCCGCCTTCGTCCGCGACTTCCGCATCCGCTATCGCCGCACCGCCAGCCCGCTCGCGCTCGTGGGCGAGAGCTTCGGGACCTGGCGCGCTTCGGGCGTCGCCGAGGCGCTGGTCGACCAGCGCATCCCCGTCGCCGGCGTCGCGCTGATCTCCGGCGGCATCCCCTTGGGCGAGGAGCAGCATGGCGAACGCCGCCGCGCGCTGTCGCTGGTCAACCGCGCCGCCACCGCCTTCGCACTCGGCAAGCTGTCCCCCGAGCTGCAACGCGACGAGGCCGCCACGCTGGCCGAGGTGCAGCGCTGGGCTGACGCCACCTACGCCCCCGCGCTCGCAAACCCAGATGCGCTCGACGCGACCCGGCGCGCCGCGATCGTCGCGGCCCTCGCCCGCTACCAGGGCCTCGACCCCGACACGATCGATCCGAAGACGCTCTGGGTCTCGCCCCGCGACTTCCGCACCCGCCTGCTCGGGCGGGAGGGCAAGACGCTCGGCATCTTCGATATGCGCCAGTCGACCAAATCCGACACCGCCGGCGAGGACGCGGTCGCCCTCGCTTATTATCGTACCGACCTCGGCTACACCGCCGACCGATATGCCGGCATCGACGCCCCCGCCGCGGACGTCGGCGGCCAGTGGCGCTACGACCAGTCGCCGGTGACGAAGGCCTCGCTCGCCCGGGCGATGGCCGGCGAAGGCCCGCCCAGCGCCTCGCAGCCGTGGATCCAGCGCGCGATGGCGAAGGACCCACATTTGCGCGTCTGGGTCGCGACCGGCCTGTACGATTCGCTCAACAGCTGTGCCGGCAATGCCGCGACCGTCGCGGCCTTACCCGCCGACCTGCCGCGCCGCTTCACGCTGCGCTGCTACGCCGGTGGCCACATGATGTATGAGGACCCGCGCGAAACCGATCGCTTCGGCAACGAACTCGCTGCCTTCCTTGACGACGGCGCATAAATTTTGCGCGGCGGCGCGACTGGCCCGCCTTTTTGAACCTCGCCTACCCCGTCTTGCCCGATCAACGCCGAAATTTGCCCTGCCACCCACGCTATCCTGTGTGGCAGGCAGCGATCGCAGACGGCAGCAAGCCGCACCGATCGCCAACGCGACGAGAAGGGGGCTTCATGCAGCACGCACATGACGGAACGATCCGGGGACTGATGGCATCGACGGCGGTCCTCGCCGCGCTGATCGCGACGCCGGCGCTCGCCCAGCAGGCGCCCGCGCCCACCGCGGCCGACCAGTCGATCGCCACCAGCGCCGATGCCACGCCCGACACCGACGAGACGATCGTCGTCACCGGATCGCGCATCCGCCGCGCCGGCCTCGACAATGCCGCCCCGGTCGCGGAGATCACCACCCAGTCGATCACCGACCGCGGCTTCATCACCGCCGCCGACGCGCTCAACAACCTGCCGTCGAACGCGCCCGTCCTCAACCAGGCGGACGGCAGCGGCAACACCAGCGGCCCCGGCTATCAGGCGCCCAACCTGTTCAACCTCGGGCCCGGCCGCACGCTGACGCTGTTCAACGGCCGCCGCATGGTCACCAGCGGATCGGGCATCGGGTCGGCGGACGGCGCCGGCGACGCCTTCGTCGATGCCAATATCATACCGCTGGGTCTGCTCGACCGGGTCGAGGTCTATCAGGGCGGCGGCGCCGCGGTCTACGGCTCGGACGCGATCGCCGGCGTCGTCAATTACATCGTCAAGAAGGACTTCTCCGGCCTCGTCCTCGACGCGCAGGCGGGTGTCTCCGATCGCGGCGATTACGGGACGCAGAGCCTGCGCGGCACCGCCGGCGTCAACTTCGGCGGCGGGCGCGGCAACGTCGCGATCGACCTCGGCTATTCGCGGTCGCCGGCGCTGATGTTCTCCGCCCGTCCGCTCTCCAACCTCGGGCGGCTGACCGTCAGCAACGCCGCCGACACCGGCCCGACGGACGGCATCCCGGCGGTCAAGGAGATCTTCGACGCCGCCTTCTGGCCGTTCAACAGCAACGGCGTGATCTTCACCCGACCGGCGCCGGTCCCCCAGTTCCTCGCACGCAGCGCCGGCAACGCGCTGCAATTCGCGCCCGACGGCAGCGTCGTCACCTACAATACCGGCGCGATTCAGGGCATTCCCTTCGCGTCGGGCGGCGACGGCTTCAAATATCAGGCGCTCGCGGGCTTACGCACCGGCGTCGAACGCTACACCGCCAACCTCGTCGGCCATTACGACCTGACCGACCATGTCACCGTGTCGACCGAATTGCTCTACGCCCGCACGACGGGCACCGAGATTCCGCAGGGCAACAGCTACACCACGCTCAACGCCGGCGCGTACAACGGCCCGATCGCCTTCACGACCGCCAATCCCTATCTCTCGACGCAGGCGCGCACGCTGCTCGGCGGCGCCAATCCGGCCTTTGCCGGCGGCGCGCCTTTGTATCTGTCGAAATACTTCTACGACCTGACGCCGTCCAACGACCAGACCACCCGCACCGACACCTATCGCGCGGCGCTGGCGCTGGAGGGCGATTTCGACGTCGGCACGCGCAACTTCTACTGGTCGCTCGCCGGCAGCTATGCCCGGGTCGAGGGCGCGCAGCGCAGCTGGCAGGTGGTCAACAGCCGCTTCCAGAATGCGATCAACGCGGTGTCGAGCGGCGGGCAGATCGTCTGCGCGATCAACGCCGATGCCAATCCCAACAACAATGACGCCGCCTGCGCGCCGATCAACCCGTTCGGCGACGGCAACGTCGGCGCCGCCGCGCGCAACTACGTCAGCACCCGCGCCGGGATCGACTGGACCAACGAACAGGCGGACCTGCTCGCCACGCTGGGCGGCACGCTCGCCAAACTGCCGATGGGCAATGCCGATTTCAGCGTCGCCTACGAACATCGCGACGAACGCGCGCGCTTCGACCCGCTCGACGCCAACCGCGCCGGCAGCTTCGGCACCGGCGTCCGCCAGGTGTCCCAATCTGGTGGCTACAACACCGACGAGCTGTCGGCCGAGCTGATCGTCCCGCTGATCGGCAAGGATTTCCAGCTGCCGCTGGTCCGCCTGCTCGAGGCCAAGGGCGCATTCCGCTACGTCGACAACAGCTATGCCGGGCACCAGAACGTCTGGGACCTCGGCCTGCGCTGGGAGGTGCTGGCCGGCGTGACGCTGCGCGGATCGCGCAGCCGCAACTTCCGCGCGCCGACGCTGACGCAATTGCTCGCGCCCTCGTCGAGCGGCCTCAATTCGACCGGTTTCGATCCCTGCGATGCCGACCGGATCGCCAGCGGCCCCAACCCCGCCCAGCGCCGCGCCAGCTGTCTCGCGCTGTTCACCGCCAATCCGGGCTATGGCGTCGACGCCGACGGCACCGGCGCGGGGCTGAGCGCCGCCGCCCGCCTCGCCCGTTTCCAGGACCCGTCGGAGAATTTCGCCCGCGCCACGGTGACCACCGGCGGCAACGCCGCCCTGCGCAACGAAATCTCGAACACCTGGACCTATGGTATCCTGCTCCAGCCGCGCATCGTTCCCGGTCTGACGATCAGCGCCGACCGGATCGAGATCGACCTGAAGGACGGGCTGTCCGCCTTCACGACGCAGGACTTCACCGCCGCCTGCTATGACGATCCCAACCCGGCGGCGGGCGTGTGCGGCGCCTTCACCCGCCTCGCCACCAGCGACGGGCTTAGCCCCGGCGGCACGATCGCGACCGGCACCACCACCACCTTCAACGCCGGCGTGATCCGCTATCGCGGCGAAAACTACATGGTCGATTACCAGTTCGCGCTGGGCGACCTGTTGCGTACGGGCGATCTCGGCCGGCTGCAGCTGACCGCGTCGGCGACGCACAACACGCTGCTCACCACCTCGGTCACCGGCACCACCTTCGTCCGCACCAACGGCACCTATCTGTCGCCGACCTGGGTCGGGCGGTTCAACGCCGCCTACAGCAAGGGGCCGCTGCGCCTCACCTACCAGCTGCAATATCGCGACCGCACCGCGGCGGGGCCGAACGTGTCGATCGAGACGACGCCCAACCCCGTCCTCGCGCGCAACATCGTCCACGACGTCTCGGCGCAGGTCGACCTCGGCAGCATCGCGCTGCGCTTCGGCGTCGACAATCTGACCGACAAGGACCCGTCCTATCCGCAAATCGCCTATGGCGACATCCTGGGCCGGCGCTTCTACGCCGGCGCGCGGATCAAGTTGCGGTGACACGATCGCCCGGCCTGTGCCGCGAACCGGTGGTCATGCCGACCGGGGCGTCGGGCGTCGCCGAATCCTATTCGCACTGGGTCCGCCGGGTGATCCGCGCCGTCCGTTCCGAACGCGCGCTGCTGGTCGGCCTGTTCGACAGTTCGGTGCCCGAACCCGTCGACCACCTCCGCCGTATCGTCGCGGAGGGGTTCGGCGAGACGATCACCTCGCGCTACACCAGCGCCTTCACCAGCGGCAATCCGTACGTCGTCGCGCAGCTCGCGCGCCATTATGCGGTGCCGGCGGAGCGGATCGTCTGCACCACCGGCGCGACCGGCGCGCTGTCGCTGATCTATCGCGCGCTGCTCGAACCCGGCGACCGCGTGCTGGTCGAGAACCCCGGGTTCGACCTGTTCCACAAGATCGCCGAGACGCATGGCTATGGCGTCGATCGCTTTGAGCGGCATGGGCCCGATTTCACGATCGACATCGACGCGCTCGCCGCGGCGATCACCCCGCGTACGCGGCTGATCGTCCTGTCCAACCTGCACAATCCATCGGGCATGGCGCTGTCGACCGAGACGCTCGCGGCGATCGGCGCGCTGGCGCAGGCGCGCGGCATCCACGTCATCGTCGACGAGGTGTATGGCGATTACATCGACCCCGCGCTCCGCCCGCCGCCCGCGGTGCAGCTGTCGCCCGCGCTCATCAGCATCAGCAGCCTCACCAAATCGCACGGGCTCAGCACGCTGCGCTGCGGCTGGATCGTCGCCGCGGACGCGCCGATCGCCCGCATCCGCGCGCTCGCCGAGGAGATCGACTTCGGCGTCTCCAACCTGTCGCACGCCGTCGCCGCCCTGGTCCTCGAACATCCCGAGCCGTTCGAGGAATATCGTAGCGGGATCATGCACCGCGCCCGGCCGATCATGGCGTCCTATCATAAGCATTGGCTTGAAGAGGGTCTGGTCACCGGCGCGCTGCCGCGGTTCGGCTGCATCGCCTTTCCGCGGCTGGTCGGGATCGACGATACCGTGCGCTTTTCGGAATGGCTCGCCGATCGTTGCGGCGTCGTCGTCGCACCGGGGGAATATTTCGGCGCGACCGGCCATATCCGCATCGGCTTCGCGCGCGCGCCGGCCGATGTCGATTACGGCTTGCAGGCGCTGACCGATGGCCTGATCCGCTATCGCGATCGGCATAGCGGGGGGAAGGCATAGGATGACGATGCGGGCGGTCTGGGGATTGGCGATGCTGCTCGCCGCGGCCACCGCCTCGGCGCAAAGCCCGCCGCCGGCCCCGACGGTCAAGGCGCGCAGCGAACAGACCGCCGTGATCCGTGACCAGCAGCTCGCCTATACCGCCGAGGTCGGGCTGGTCCCGGTCGCCAGCAAGCCCGGCCGGCAGGACGCGACCGCCGGTTACGTGTCGTACAGCCGCGCCGGGGCCGCAAATCGCCCGGTGCTGTTCGTCTTCAACGGCGGCCCCGGCGCCGCCTCCGCCTATCTGCAGATGGGCGCGCTGGGCCCGTTCCGTGCGCGGGTGCCGCAGGACCCGACCGCCCCCCTGCCCGCCGCCGCGGACGTCGCCGCCAACCCCGACACGCTGCTCGACGTCGCCGATCTCGTCTTCCTCGACCCGCCCGGCACCGGCTTCTCCGCACTCGGTACCGATGCCGACACCGCCTTCTACCGCTCGGTAAAGGGCGATGCCGACGCGGTCGCGCAACTCGCCCGCGGCTGGCTCGCCGCGCATGGCCGCGCCGGCGCGCCGCTCTACATCCTCGGCGAAAGCTACGGCACGATCCGCGCCGCCGCGATGGTAGATGCGTTGCGCGAACAGGATTCGGCGCTGCGCCTGCGCGGCGTGCTGCTGCTCGGCCAGGCACTCAACATGATCGAGACGTCGCAGCGCCCCGACAATGTCGTCACCTATCCGGTATCGCTGCCGACGCTCGCCGCCATCGCCTGCTATCACCACGTCCGCCCCGCCCCCTGCACGCCCGAAGGCAGCGCACGCGAGGCATCGGCCTATGCCGAACCCTATCTGACCGCGCTGTTCCGCGGCCGCGCGCTCGACGCCGCTGGACGCGCATCGGTCGCGGCGAAGCTGCAGGCACTCACCGGCATCTCGCGCAGCTATTATCTCGCCCACGACCTGCGCATCTCGAAGGAACAGTTCCGCGTCGAGCTGCTGCGCGCGCAGGGCAAGGTGCTCGGCCGCTACGACGCGCGCTACACCGCGCCGCGCCCCGCCGATGCCGGGGAAACCGTCGGCCCCGACGCGTTTTCGGCCGTATCCGATCTCTACGGCAAGGCGGTGATCGGTCAGCTCGCCCGGATCGGCGTCGCCGACGCGGCAGCCTATAAAGTGATCGTCCGCGGCGGCGACGATTGGCGCTATGGGTCGGGGGATTCGCCGTTCAACGACTGGCCGTTCATGGCGCGGCTCGAACGCGCGATGACGGCGACGCCCGGCCTGCGCCTGTTCGTCGGCACCGGCCTGTACGACCTCACCACCACCGTCGGCGCCGCGGACTATCTGTTCGCGCAGAGCGACCTCGCGCCCGATCGCTACCGCAACCGCCGCTACCCCGCGGGCCATGTCGCCTATTCGGACGATACCAGCTGGCGCATGCTGATCGCCGACCTGCGCGCGTTCCTCACGACCGGAGCCGGCCGTTGACGGAGGCGAAGCTCGCCCGGGGAATCGACCTGTGGGGCGTCGTCGCGCTCGGCCTCGGCACTGCGGTCGGCGTGTCGATCTTCTCGGCGATCGCGCCCGCCGCCCGGATCGCGGGCCCGGCGATGCTGCTGTCGGCATTGCTCGCCGCCCTGCCGATGTATTTGATCGCGGTCAGCTACGCCTTCCTCGGCTCCGCCTGTCCGGTGTCCGGCGCGTCCTTCGTCTGGCCCGCGCGCTTCCTCCATCCCGCCTGGGGCTTCTACGTCGGATGGATCCGCATCGTCGCCAACGTCGGCGCGATCGTCGTGCTCGCGCTGGTGCTCGTCAAATATGCCGCGATGCTGGTGCCGCTGCCGACCAGGCCGACGATGCTCGCCGTGCTACTGCTCGCGCTCGTCGCCAATCTGTTCGGCGTCCGTATCGCGACGCGCGTGCAGAAGATCCTGCTCGTCGGCATGCTGCTGCTGTTCGCGATCTTCATCGTCTGGGGCGGCGCGACCGCGGTCGATACCGCGCGGCTGCAACCGCTGTTCCCGCACGGCCTCCACGGCATGGTCGCCGCGACGCCGCTGCTCATCGGCCTGTTCTTCGGGATCGAGGCGGCGACCGAGGCGGGCGCGGAAGTGACCGACAGCCGCCGGACCATCCCGCTCGGCATCGCGCTGTCGATCGGGTCGGCGACGTTGCTCTATCTCGCGGTCGGCTTCGTCGCCTTGGGCGTGCTCGGCGGCGATGCGCTGGGCGCCAGCGAGGCGCCGATCCTCGATGCGGCGAAGCGCTTCATGGGTCCCGTCGCCACGCCGCTGATCGTGCTCGCCGCGGTGTTGTCGATCGGCAAGTCGCTCAACGCGCTGTTCGCGATGTTCAGCCGCAGCCTCTACGCGATGGGCCAGTCCGGCATGCTGCCGCGCGCGCTCGGCAGGGTCCATCCGCGCTGGCAGACGCCGCATGTCGCGCTGGTCGCGGTCTTCCTGCTCGGCTGCGTCGGCCTGCTGCTGCCGATGGAGCTGACCTTCCTGTTCCT
This sequence comes from Sphingomonas liriopis, assembly GCF_024211255.1. Lineage (GTDB taxonomy): Bacteria > Pseudomonadota > Alphaproteobacteria > Sphingomonadales > Sphingomonadaceae > Sphingomonas > Sphingomonas liriopis. The sequence continues at coordinate 77,672 of NZ_JAMLDY010000005.1, forward strand.
CGCGGTGAACATCCCCAATTTGCTCAAATACGGCAGCATCTGCCTCGCCGCCGCGCGCGTCGTCGAACGCCACCCCGATTTGTACGCCGCGGCCGCATTCAAGTTCGGCCGGCGGACGATGCGCGTTTTGAGCTATGCGGGCGCGGCCTGTGCCATCGCCCTGATCTTCGTCGGAATGGAGGCGGACTGGCGGCCGTACGTGCTGCTGCTCGGCTGGACGGCCTGCGGTTTCGTCTATCTCCGGACGCGCAAACGCTACAGCCGGTCCGGTCGCATATCGGTCGAGTAAGTGCGGCCGACCTAGCGGTGGGCGGCGGGCGCCGACCGTCAGGCAACTGCCACGTCTGCCAGCGGTGGACCGGTAGCGCGTTCAGCGTACAGGCGCTGGTGGCGGAGGACCGGCTGTCCGTCACCGGATCCGTCGTCGTCCAGGAGATCACGACCGAGGACCGCACCTCGACCCAGCGGTTTTGCGGTACCTGCCATGCGCGCCTCTACAACACCAACACGCGGCGACCGGGCATCGCGGTGGTGCGCGCCGGCACGCTCGACCGGTCGGAGGAACTCGACTGCGTCGCGCACATCTTCACCGCCTATCGCCAGCGCTGGGTCGTCATCCCCGCGGATGTGCCGCGCTGGCCGGAGGCACCGCCGCCGGCGGATTTCATGCGGGCGCTGACGGCCTGACGCGCGACGACTATACGGTGCCCGTGCTTCGGGTACAGAAGGCACCATGACGCGACTTGCCCGAGCGAACAACGTAGCCGACCTGCGCCTGATGGCCCGCCGCCGGCTGCCGCGGCCGATCTTCGACTATATCGACGGCGGGGCGGACGACGAGGTGTCGCTCCGCCGCAACGCCGCCGCGTTCGCCGACTACGAACTGGTCCCCGACGTCCTCAACGACGTGTCGGCCATCCGGACGGAAACCCGGATCTTCGGGCAGCCGTCGCGCTGGCCGCTGATGCTGTCGCCGACCGGCCTCACCCGCATGTTCCATGGGGAAGCCGAACTCGCCGTCGCCCGCGCGGCGGCGCGGCACGGGCTGCTCTACAGCCTCTCGACGATGGGCACGACGCGGCTGGAGGATCTCGCGCAGGCGTTCGCCGGCCCCAAGGTCTTCCAGGTCTACATCTTCAAGGACCGCGGCCTCACCGCCGAATTCGTGGCGCGCTGTCGCGAGGCGGGCTTCCACGGCCTCGCGCTGACCGTCGACACGCCGGTCGCGGGCAACCGCGAACGCGACCGGGTCAGCGGCCTATCGCTGCCGCCGAAGCTGACGCTGCGTTCGCTGCTCAGCTTCGCGCTCCACCCCGCCTGGTCGCTGCCCGCGCTGACCGGGTCCAAGTTCGACCTCGCCAACGTCAGCCACAAGGTCGATGCGCTGGCATCGGGGCCGATGAGCCTGTTCGACTATATCGGCGGGCAGTTCGATCGCTCGGTCGGCTGGCGCGACGTCGAATGGCTGGCGCGCGAATGGAACGGCCCGCTCGCGATCAAGGGCGTGATGACGCCCGAGGACGCGCGCCGCGCGATCGCTTGCGGCGCGACCGGCGTCATGGTCTCCAACCACGGCGGCCGCCAGCTCGACGGCGCCCCCGCCCCGATCGACCAGATCGCGGCGGTGCGCGACGCGGTCGGCGATGCGCCCGACCTGATCTGCGACGGCGGCATCAGGCGCGGATCGGACGTCGTGAAAGCGCTGGCCCTCGGAGCGACCGCCTGCTCGATCGGGCGTCCGTACCTGTATGGCCTCGCAGCAGGCGGCGAGCCGGGCGTCGATCGCCTCCTGACGCTGCTGCACGAGGAGTTCGAACGCACGCTGACCCTCGCCGGGATCAACGACGTCGCCGCCTTGTCGCGCCGCCACGTCCGCCGTCGGCCAAGCGGGACGGGATTGGGCTGACCAGGTCCATGGCAAGCCCAAGGGGGTGCTGCACACCACCGGCGACTATGCGGTGCACGACCAGATTCCCCACCGCGTCGGGCGTAGACGCTCAGACGAGCTATACGCTTATGGTCCGCGCTCGCCGGGTTCCTGATCCGGCATCACACGCGCGACCGACCAGTCGAGCCGCAGGCGCCCCCCGGCCGACCCGGGTTCGGCACGGCCGCCACGCGTGACGATCCCCTGAGCGACCGCGGTGCGTTGACGCAGGCTGCCGCCGCGAACCACGATCGACCGGGCCAGCCGCGCGGACGCCCAGCTTGCCGCCGATAGCGCTTCGTCGTCGATGACGCCGGCGGTGATGGGGATGGCGGGCAGGGCGATGTCGCCGGGCGGCGTGAGCAGGACGTGCCAGTCGTCGACCGCGGCATCCGCACGCTGCTCGAGATCGCGATAGCCGGCGATGCCGAGGCCGGTCAGCGGCGCCGCAGCGGCGCGGATCGTCCGGTCAGAGGGGTCCGCACGCACCGCTGCGACGGGCACGCCGGCGATCAGCGCGACGTCCGCGACTGCACGATCGCGTTCGCGTGCGGCACGCAACGCATCGCCATTGCCCGCGCGTGCGATCTGCGCCGCCTCGACCGCGCCGGTTTCGGGCGAGATGCGCACCTGATCGACATGGACGTCGACCGGCCGTGCGAGCCGCCGGCGCAGGTCCGCGGCGAGCTTGCGATCCGCCCCCGGTTCGATCCGCGGCGTCAGCATCACCGCGCGCACGCGCACCGGATCGGCGCCATGATCGATCTCGACCTGGCTCAGCCGCGCCCCGGCGGGGAAATCGTCGCCCAGCGCATCGCGCACCTGGCGCTGCGCGACCGCCTCGAACGCGATCCTGCGCAGGCCGGCGCCGAGCGGAATCGACAGCAGCCCGATCGCCACCGCGAACAGGACGAGCTGCCAGCCGGTGTGTCGCGGCGACAGATGGCTGCCGAAACCATAGCAGCGCGCCACCAGCGCCGCGGTCAGCGCGATGGTGATCGCATTGGTCAGGAACAGCAGCAGCGCGCCCGAGAAGACCACCCAGTTCGCCGTCGCGATGCCGAAGCCGACCACCACCAGCGGCGGCATCAGCGCGATCGCGATCGCCACCCCGACGACCGTGCCGCCACGCCCGCGGATCAGCGCATAGCCGCCGGCGATGGCCGAGAGCAACGCGACGAGCAGATCGAACAGCGTCGGCTGCGTGCGTCCGGCGATCTCGCTGGTGATCGTCTGCACCGGAGAGAGCAGGATCAGCACGACGGACAGCGCCACCGCGATCGTCGCGCCCAGGACCAGCGCCGTCGCCGCGCGGCGGATCTCGGGAAAGTCGAGCGTGGCGATGCCGAACCCCAGACCGATGATCGGCATCATCAGCGGCGACAGCAGCATCGCGCCGATCAGCACCGCCACCGACGGCATCAGCAGACCGAGCAGCGAGATCGCCGCAGAGATGACGATCAGGAAGGCATAGCGGCCCGACCAGCCCGATTCCTCGGCGATCTGCCGTCGGACGCCGTCATGGTCGACGCCTTCGGTCGCGCGGGCGAGCCACGACCGTGGCAAAGCGAACATCTGTGCAGGGTTCAGGTGGATCGAATCGTCTCCGTCATCGTGAAGGTCTTCGACAGGCCGTGGTACAGTTTGTCGCGGCACACCCATTGGCTGGCGGCATCGGCGATGAACGCCGTGGCGAACATCGGCAGCATCAGGCCGCGGCTCGCGGTCGTCTCCGACAGGATGATGACCGCGGTCAGCGGCGCGCGGACTACGCCGGCGAAATAGCCGACCATGCCCAGGATCACGATCGCGCTGGCCGGCTCGCCGGGGAAGATCTCGCGCAGCAGATTGCCGACCCCCGCCCCCACCGCGAGCGACGGCGCGAAGATGCCCCCCGGCAGGCCGGCGATCGCGGTCGCGGCGGTGGCGATCATCTTGGCGGGACCGAACCACAGGGGCGCGTCGACCCCGACGATCATCGCGCGCGCCGATGCATAGCCGGTTCCCCAGGTCAGCCCGGTGGCGACGCCGAGCACCGCGACGACGCTGCCGCACAGGCCGGCGAACGCCACCGGATGCGCGCGCGACCAGTCGGTCAGCCGGTTGCGGCCGATCGCCATCGCCAGCAGCGTTCGCGAGAACACCCCGCCGGTCATGCCGCCGGCAATCCCCGCCACCGGCGCCACCAGCAACGCCGACAGCAGCGTCATGTGAGCGCCGATCGCGCCGAAATAGATGTAATCGCCCTGTACCGACTGCGCGACCATGCCGGCGACGACGATCGCGGCGAGGACGAGCAGCGTCACCCGCTGCTCGTAGGCAGACGCCAGCTCCTCGATCGCGAACATCAATCCGGCGAGTGGCGTGTTGAACGCAGCGGCCACGCCGGCCGCGCCGCCGGCGATCACCACTCCGCCACGCAACGGCACGCGCAGCAGGCGGTGCGTGAAGCCCATCACCGCAGCCGCGATCTGAACGGTCGGCCCCTCGCGGCCGACCGACGCGCCGCCCAGCACCGCGCCGATGGTCAGCACCGCCTTGGCAGCGACCGTCCGGATCGAGATCAGCGTGCGGGTCGCCGCGTTCGGATCGGCCTGCGCCGCGATCACCTGCGGAATCCCCGACCCGCGTGCGAGCGGAGCGTAGCGGCGCGTCATCCACACCAGCCCCATGAAGGTCAGCGGCGTCGTGACGAGCGGCAGCCAGTGCCCGTTCCGCGCGAAACGGCCGAACGTCGCGCTGGCCAGATCGGCTGCTTCGGCAAAGAGCGTGGCGACGATCCCAACCAGCACCGCACCGACGATGATGGCCATGCGCGTGCGAAATTGCGTCGATCGCGGCCCCCGCGCGCGAAGCAACGCCCTGTAGCGCGACGGCGTCCAGCGCTTGGCCGGTACAAGGCGGTCGAATATGCCGGCCATTTTCCCTCTTTAAGGCGAACGATCGGCAAGGCCAGCCCGATCCATCGACGCGAGGGTAGCGGTCTGCGCCATCGCGCGCCTCCGGAGCGACCGATCGGCGCTCCTGTGCCTGGACCGGAGCCGCCGACGCCATCGCGGCCGTCGTCGCACCCTTCATCGTGTCGTCTCCTGGTGCGTTGGCGTCGTCGCTGGTCACGGCTGCCTCACGGTGTCCGTTATTTGGCGGTCGCAGCGTCGCGGTGGTCGAGGAAGCGGCTGATCGCAAAGATCGGCCCGCTCGATCGATCCGGTCAGCCGGCGGATATGGCATGCGCCTGTGAGCAGCTGTCATGGAACCACATCTGCCCACCTGCCACGTTGGTTTGACGGAGCCGCCGCACGCTATGTCACGAACGCACAGGCGGTGCCGATCGCGCGGTCGGCACCGTCACCGAACCCCTTGCGAAGAATTAATTGTACGATTAAGTAATGCGCAGGCCTTGCCATGAGGACGAGCAAGAATGCAGCCGATCCTGACCCTGTTCTACCCTGCCACGACGCGCGACTTCGACGTCACCTATTACGCCGGGCAGCATCTTCCGCTGGTCGACCGGATATGGGGATCGTTCCTCGACCGAGTGGAGGTGCTGAAGGGGGTCACGTCGCTGGTGCCGGGCGCCGCTCTGCCGTTCGCCGCACTCACCGTGCTGTACTTCAAATCCGATGCAGACCTGCAAGAAGCCCTGGCCCACCCCGACGCGGTGCTGCTTCAGCAGGACATCGCCCGCTTTTCCGACGTCTCGCCGATCGGACAGGTCAACGTCGCCGTGACGGCCTGATCGGATGGCCGGCCCCCTGACAGGCTTGCGGATCGTCGAATTCGCCGGGATCGGCCCCGCCCCCTTCGCCGCTATGATGCTGGCCGACCACGGTGCGGAGGTCATCCGCATCGAACGGCCCGAAGACCTGACCGAACAGGCGATCGCCATCCGCCGGCGCGACGTCACGTTGCGCTCGCGCACCTTCGTCGCGGCGGACCTCAAGACGGAGGCGGGACGCGACCGCGTCCAAGAGCTGATCGCCGATGCGGACGGCGTGATCGAAGGATTCCGGCCCGGCGTGATGGAGCGGCTGGGGCTCGGCCCGGCGGAGCTGCTCGCCCGCAATCCGCGGCTCGTCTATGGCCGGATGACCGGCTGGGGGCAGACCGGCCCCTATGCGCAGGCCGCCGGCCACGACATCAACTATATCGCGCTCAGCGGCGCACTCCACGCCTTCGGGCGCGCGGGCGAGAAGCCGACGCCGCCGATCAACATGGTCGGCGATTTCGGCGGCGGTGCGATGATGCTCGCCTTCGGCATGGTCAGCGCGCTCTACCACGCCCGCGCGACCGGCGAGGGGCAGGTGATCGACTGCGCGATGACCGATGGCAGCGCGCTGTTGATGAGCGCGATCTGGAGCATGATGGCGGTCGGCATGTGGCGCGACGAACGCGGCGTCAACCTGCTCGATACCGGCGCGCATTTCTACGACACCTACGAGACCGCCGACGGCGGGTTCATCGCGCTGGGATCGATCGAACCGAAATTCTACGCGCTCCTGCGCGCCGCCGCGGGACTGACCGGCGAGGAATGGGACGACCATTTCGACGCCACGCGCTGGGCGGCGTTGAAGCCCCGGCTCGCGGCGATCATCCGCACCCGGACGCGCGACGAATGGACGACGGCGATGGCGGGCACCGACATCTGCTTCGCCCCCGTCCTGTCGATGCGCGAGGCACCGCTCCACCCGCATAACGCGACGCGAGAGACGTTCGTCGAGATCGACGGCGTGATGCAGCCTGCGCCCGCACCGCGTTATTCCGCAACCCCTCTGCCGCGCCCCCGCATGTGGGACGGCGTGCCGCGCACCGGCATGGCGTTCGACGGCGCGGCCACCCCCGGCTGACCCGCCGCACACGAATCGGCATTTCAACAGGACAGGACAGCATGTCGGAAGCATGGATCATCGACGCCGCCCGCACCCCCCGCGGCATCGGCAAACCGGGCAAAGGCGCGCTGGCGGACCTGCATCCGCAGGTCCTTGCCGCCACCGTCCTCCAAGCGCTGGTCGAGCGGAACGGGATCGACAGCGCGACGATCGACGACGTCATCTGGGGCACCAGCGCACAGCGGGGGGCGCAGGGCAACGACCTTGCGCGCATGGCGCTGCTCGACGCCGGATTCGACACGCAGGTCAGCGGCGTGACGCTCGACCGGTTCTGCGGATCGGGGATCACCGCGGTCAGCCTGGCAGCGGGCATGATCGCATCGGGCTTCGAAGAGGCGATCGTCGCGGGCGGGACCGAGATGATGTCGCTGACGGCGACGATGGCGGCGCAGGAGGCGGCGCGCGGCGAACCGCCGATGATGATGGATGCCGGCAACCTGCGGCTGCGCGCGCGCCATCCGCAATCGCACCAGGGCGTCTGCGCCGACGCGATCGCGACGATCGAGGGGATCGGTCGCGAGGACGTCGATGCCCTGGCACTCGAAAGCCAGCAGCGCGCCGCCGTCGCCATCGCCGAGGGGCGGTTCGCGCGCAGCCTCGTCCCCGTCCACCATCTCGACGGTACGCTCGCGCTCGACCGGGACGAATTTCCCCGTCCGGGCACGACGGCGGAGGGGCTGGCGGCGCTGCGCCCGTCCTTTGCGGCCATCGCCGACGTCGCGGTGGACGATGCGGGTACGACCTATCGCCAGCTCATCAACGCACGCTATCCCGACCTCGATATCCAGCACATCCACCATGCCGGCAATTCGTCGGGCGTCGTCGACGGCGCCGCGGCGCTGCTGCTCGCCTCGCCCGATTATGCCCGCCGCCACGGGCTGGCGCCCCGCGCGCGCATCGTCGCCACGGCTAATGTCGGCGACTGCCCGACGCTGATGCTCAACGCCCCCGTCCCCGCCGCGCACAAGGCGCTGGCCAAGGCCGGGCTGTCGGTGGACGACATCGACCTGTGGGAGATCAACGAGGCGTTCGCGGTAGTCACCGAAAAGTTCATCCGCGACCTCCGCCTCGACCGGTCCCGCGTCAACGTCAACGGCGGTGCGATCGCGCTCGGCCATCCGATCGGCGCGACGGGCGCGATCCTGATCGGCACGATCGTCGACGAACTGGAACGCCGCGACCTCAAGCGCGGGCTGGTGACGATGTGCGCGGCAGGCGGCATGGCGCCCGCGATCATCGTCGAGCGGATGTAGCGCCCGGGAAGCGATCTGCAGCAGAAGAAGAGATGTTCGCGCGGAGGCGCGGAGGACGCAGAGGTGTTGCGCCTGCCGCAGCGGCGGCCCCGCTCATCAGGCCATAAAGATGACAGGGCTACGCCCCTCCACGCGAGACATCTCTGCGTCCTCCGCGCCTCTGCGCGAACACGCTTTCCCGTTCTTCGGCACGCTTACATGCGGACGGGAATCACACGCCCGGCACACCTGTCACGCCTCGTCGGCGAGCACGCCCTTCAGGAAGATCGTCACCACCTGATCGATATATTGCCGCTTCAGCGTATCGTCGACGACGGCGATGCCATAGCAATATTTGAGCGATACGCTCGACGAGAACAGATGATCGCACATGCCGATCACGTTGAAATAGAGTAATTTCGGGTCGATGTCGCGGAATTCGCCGATCGCCCGCCCCTCACGCACGATCACGTCGTACGCGTCGGCGATCGGTTTCAGGAAACGGTCGGCGATCCGCTGGCGTTCGTCTTCCGTGCCTTCCTGCAACAGTTTGATCATCAGCCGGCTGAGATAGGGATAATTGTAGTAGGTGTTGATGAGGCCGGCGAGATGATAGCGCAGCTTCTTCGCCGGGCGAATGTCCATGGCGAGCAGATGATCGAGTTCGGCGAGGTTGTTCTCGGTATCCCGCTCCAGCAACGCTCGCAGCAGCCCGTCCTTGCCACCGAAATAATAGCGCACCAGCGCGGCGTTGAGCCCGGCCCTGGCAGCGATGTCGCTCAGCGGCACGTCGAGGCTGTCCGCCTCGCGCATGGCGATGCTTGTTGCCTCGAGCAGCCGCGCGCGCCCCGACGCCGGCGCCTCCACGTCCTGAACGATCGCCTTCCGTCCCGCCACCCGCATTCCTTAACTGATTGATGAACCAATCTATCGTGAAAGGCGGAAAGAGCCAAGCGACGAATGACGAGGCGGATCAGGAGGACGCTGGCAGCCGCCCGCGCAGCGCGGCGACGAAACGCTCCTTCAGCAATGCGAGCGACGCGGTCGCCAGCATCTTGTTGCCGGTCAGGTCGCGGCCGATCGCCAGCCCCTGTGTCGCGGCAATCAGCAGATAGACCTCGTTGAGCAGGCCCAGCGGATCGCTCATCGCGAACTGCTCGGCGACCTGCATCACCTTGCCGCTCGCCAGGTCGCTCATCGCGCGCATCGCGCGCTGCAGCCCGTCTTCCAAGCTGGTATCCCAGCGGCTGGCGAGCTGGATTTCGGTGAAGGCGCGCGCCGGCAGATCGGTCTGCACCCGCCACAGGATGCTGGGGAAGTCCATCATCCCCTTGAGCAGATCGCTATGCCGCAGCAGCCCGCTCTCGACCGCGGCGAGCATCCGCTGCATCGCTTCCTCGGCGGTGGCGACCATCAGCATGTCGCGGGTCGGGAACTGGTGGAGCAGCGACCCGCGGCTGACGCCGGCATCGTCCAGCACGGCCTGCGTCGTGGTCGCGGCATAACCGTGCAGCGCGACCAGTTTGATCGCGCTCGACAGCAGGATGTCACGGGTCGCCTTGCCGCGCGCGCGCGTCGCAACGTTTCGCTCGCCGTTGGCGGCAACAGGGGTGGCAGGCAAATCGATCATCCCGGATGGTCGCAACGATCGCACAATGTAGGCGAGCGTGCGGGGGTGTCCATCCGGCGGGTCCGAACCGGATGACATTTGCTTGATATTCCATGGCTATGGACGGGCCAGCCGCTCAGCCCGTCGAGAATTCCAGCCCTGCGAAGCGGCCGTCCGCCAGCCACTGGTCCTTCAGGTGGAAGAAGGCCGCCGCCCCGGCGCCATAGCCGAAGCCCTGCGCCGCCTCCTGTGTCAAATGACCCTCCAGGTTGTAATAGCCCGGCGTGCATTGTTCGAAGAACGGCACGAGATTCGCCGCGACCTCGCCGCAATGCGCCACCCAAGCATCCTCCGCGTCCTGCGTCGCCTCGACGACCGGACGATCCAGCGCCTGCGCATGGCCGAGGATCGCGGCGATCGCCTTCGCACCCTCGGCCAGGCCGTGGCAGAAATTGGCAGGAAGCGCCGCCTGCGCATTCTGGTGGAGGAACAGATTGGGGAAGCCATGGACGTGCATGCCGTGGAAGGTGGAGAAACGGTGCGACCATTTGTCCTGCAGCGACAGGCCGCCGCGCCCGACGATGTCGTAGCCGGCGCGGCGGATGTAGTCGGTGCCGACCTCGAATCCCGAGGCGAAGACGATGCAGTCGACCTCATATTCCACGCCGCCGACGCGGATGCCCGTCTCGGTGACCGCCTCCACCCCGCGCCCGTCGGTGTCGAGCAGGGTGACGTTGTCGCGGTTGAACGTCTCCAGATAGCCGTCGTGGAACACCGGCCGCTTGCAGAAGCGGCGATACCAGGGCTTGAGCCGCTCGGCGGTCGCCGGGTCCGCAACGATCGCGTCGATCCGCGCGCGGATCTCGTTCATCTTCTCGGCGTCCGCGACCTCGGCGGCGTGCAGGATCTGCAGCATCGCATCGGGGCCGCTGGCGGTCGCCGCCGCCGCGGCGATCTTCTTGAACAGGAAGGTCCAGCCATCCTCGATCAGGTCGCGCTCCGCCGCGCCGCCCGAGGTCAGCGCGTTGAAATTGTCGATCCATTCCTTCTGCCAGCCGGGCTTGAGCGACGCGGCCCATTCGGGATCGGTCGGCACCTCCTGCCGGATATCGACACCGGACGGCGTGCGCTGGACGACGTAGAGGTGATCGGCGCTCGCGGCGAGATGGGGGATGCACTGGATGCCGGTCGCACCCGTGCCGATGATCGCGACGCGCTTGCCCTTCAGGCCGGTCAGGTTCCCGTCCGGTCCGCCACCGGTATAGGCATAATCCCAGCGGCTGGTGTGGAAGGTATGCCCCCTGAAGCCGGCGATCCCGGGAATGCCGGGCAGCTTGGGCCTGGACAACGGCCCGTTGGCGGTGACCAGATAACGCGCCTCGATCACGTCGCCGCGATCGGTCGATACGCGCCAGCGGCCGCTCGCCCCGATCCATTCGGCGCGCGTCACCAGCGTCTGGAACAACGCCTTGTCGCGCAACGACCAATGATCGACGATCCGTTCGGCATGGGCACGGATCTCCGGTCCCGAGGCATAGGAGCGCGGCGGCATGTAGCCCGTCTCCTCCAGCAGCGGCAGGTAGACGTAGGATTTCATGTCGCAGGCGAGGCCCGGATAGCGGTTCCAGTACCAGGTCCCGCCGAAGTCGCCGCCCTTCTCGATCATCAGGACATCGTCGATCCCGGCGTCCTTCAGCTTCACCGCGGTCAGGATGCCGCCGAAGCCCGCGCCGACGATCGCCACCTCGCACGTCCGCGTGATCGGGACGCGCTCGACGCGCTCGACATACGGATCCTCGGCGAAATAGGAGAAGTCGCCGCCGGTCCCGATATACTGGTCGATGCCGTCCTTGCGCAGCCTCTTGTCGCGCTCCTCCAGATATTTGGCGCGCAAGCCCTCGAGATCGACCGGGGTCGTTCCAGCATCAACAACCGACATATCCAGCTCCTTGTCCCCGCCTGCCCGGCGAGGGTCCTATCGTTGCGGTTCAGGCGGGCTTGACCCAGAAACTCTCCAGCCCGCGGAAGCCCGGGTTCATCGTATAGACCGCGTCATGCGCCGGGTCGGCGACCAGTGTCGGGAAGCGCTCGACCATCGCCTTCAGCAATTCCTGTGCCTCCAGCCGCGCGAGCGGCGCGCCGAGGCAGGTGTGCCGCCCCCCGCCGAACGAGAAATGCTTGACCGGCTTGCGCGCGATATCGAACCGGTCGGGATCGGGATTGACCGCAGGATCGTGGTTGAGCGCGGTCAGCATGATCGAGATCTGATGCCCCTTGGGGATGGCGACGCCGCCCAGTTCCATGTCCTCGCCCGCGATCCGGTCGGTCGAGAAGATCGGCGGTTCGAACCGGATCGCCTCGTCCACCGCATTGGGGATCAGCGCCGGATCGGCGACCAGCCGCGCCCAGCTGTCCCCGGCCTTCAGGATGTTGCAGATCATCGTGCCGAGCAGATCGGTCGTCGTCTGGTTGCCAGCGATCAGCAGCACCTGCGCATGTTCGACGATCTCCGGGTCGGTCAGCCGTTCGCCCTGATGTTCGGCGGTCATCAGCGCGGTGATGAGGTCGTCGCCGTCCATCGCGCCGGCACGCCGCGCGGCGATTTCGGCGCTGAACAGCTGATACAGGCTGACCGCCGCGGCCGCACCCTCTTCCTTGACCGCGGGCGGCGCGAGCGGGTTCAGCATCGCGGCGACCATCCGGTCCGACCAGATCTTGAAATCGTCGTGATGGCGCGAATCGATGCCGAGAATATCGGCGATGGTGATCGTCGGCAGCGGCCGGGCGATCGCATCGACGAAGTCGAACGCGCCCGTCCCCGCGGCGTCGATCAGCTGGCGGCACAGCGTCGCGACACGCGGCCGTGCACGCTCGATCCGCTCGGCGTTGAACGCGCGGCCGACCAGCCCGCGTACGCGCTTGTGCAGCGGATCGTCCATGAACATGATCGGCGGGTCGCGCGTCAAATCCTCGCCGCGCAGCCGCCGGGTCGACGTCTCCACGGTGTTGCGTGGATCGCTGGGCAGCTGGCGGTCGGCGAGCACCTTGCGCCCCACCTCCGCCGACAGCACGACATAATCGCGCAGCATCCCGTCGTGCAGCACCGGGCATTTGCCGCGCGCCGCGTTCAGCACGGCATGCGGATCGTCGCGGAAGGTCGCGGACAACGAGGTGAGCTCGAGCCCGCGCGGCAGATCGTCCTGGACAGCGGTCATGATGGAACCTTTCGCAAGCATCAGGTGAGGGGCTGAAGGTTGAGGACCTGCTTCGCCATGGCGAGCAGCGCGACGTCGCTGGCGGGTTCGCCGCGCACCGCGGCCTCAATCTGGCGGTGACGGGTTTCGATCTCGTCGCGATATTCGGGATGGGTGACGACGTAGAAGCGCCGCTCCGCCAGCGCCGCGAACGCCTGATCCGCGACCGCCGCGGGGGCGATGCCGTTGTCGACGAACGACCGGGTGAAGGCGCGCTCCTCCGCCGCCGCGCTGCTCAGCGCGTCGGGCGTCAGATCGGCGGGCAGGTTGCGGTCGGCATCGGTGATGTTGGTGGCGACGCTGCCCGGACACAGGACGGCGACGTGGATCCCGTGCGGGCGCAGTTCGTGCGCCAGCGTTTCGGAGATGGCGACGACGGCATGCTTGCTCGCCGAATAGACCGCCGAGCCGCCCGGCGAGACGATCAGCCCGGTGATCGAGGCGGTGTTGAGCACATAGCCACCCTGCCCGCCGGCGATCATCGCCGGCACGAACAGACTGAGGCCATACCCCAGCCCGAGCACGTTGACCGAGATCGTCCAGCGCCAGTCCTCGGGCGTCGCGGCACTGGCGGGCGCCTTCCACGCGATGCCGGCGTTGTTGACCAGCAGGAACGGTGCGCCATGATCGGCGATCACCGCCGCCGCGACGGCGCGGTACCGGTCGAGATCGGCGACATCGAGCCGATAGGTGAAGACCGTCGCGCCCTCCGCGCGAAGGGTCGCGGCAGCACCCGCCAGCGCGCCCTCCTCGATATCGGCGATCAGCAGCGTCATGCCTTCCGCCGCGCAGCGCTGCGCGATGGCAAGCCCGATCCCGCTCGCGCCGCCGGTGATGAACGCCGTCTTTCCGTGCATGTCCATGCAGCCCTGCTCCTTGATCGGCGAGCCTGACCGACTCGCATCTTTCATCTGCTAATAGTCTATACTGACTATTACAGGATTGCTAGATCGGATTGCTCGCGGGCGGCGTGTAATAGAGCGCCCGCGCGCCCGGATCGCGCTTGATGCGGCCGATCTCGTTGCGCGCGATCATCCGCAGATGGACCTCGTCCGGCCCGTCGACGAAGCGCAGCGCGCGCGCCCAGCCCAGGAAGCCGGCGAGCGGCGTGTCGTTGGTCAGGCCCATCGCCCCGAACACCTGGACTGCGCGGTCGATCACCCGCGTCTGCAATCCCGCCGCGACGACCTTGATCGCCGACACGTCGATCTTCGCCGCCTTGTTGCCATGCCGGTCGAGTACCGATGCGGCACGCAGGACCAGCAGCCGCGCCTGATCGATCTCGATCCGCGACAGCGCGATCCAGTCCTGGATATTGGCGTAGTCGGACAGGTGGCGGCCATAGACGCGGCGTTCGAGCGCGCGTTCGCACATCAGGTCGAGCGCCAGTTCGCACTGGCCGATCGTCCGCATGCAGTGATGGATGCGCCCGGGCCCCAACCGTGCCTGCGCCAGCGCGAACCCCGCGCCTTCGTCGCCCAGCAGATCGGTGACCGGCACGCGCACGTCGCGATACAGCACCTCGCAATGCCCCTCGACCGCCAGATGGTTGAGCACGGGGACGTTGCGCACCACGGTCAGCCCCGGCGTATCCATCGGTACGATCACCATCGAATGGCGCGCGTGCGGCGATGCGTCGGGATCGTCGTCGGTGACGCCCATCACGATCGAGAAGCGGCAATTGGGATGCAGAGCGCCGGTGGTGAACCATTTGCGCCCGTTGATGACATAATGATCGCCGTCGCGACGGATGCGCGTTTCGAGGTTGGTCGCGTCGGCGGAGGCGACGTCGGGTTCGGTCATCGCGAAGCACGACCGGATCTCGCCGCGCAGCAGCGGGTCCAGCCAGCGGCGACGCTGGTCCGGGGTCGCGAACAGATGCAGCAGCTCCATATTGCCCGTGTCGGGAGCGCTGCAATTGAACACCTCGGCCGACCAGGGCATCCAGCCGATCTGTTCGGCGAGCGGCGCGAATTCGAGATTGGTCAGCCGCGTGCCCGGCTCGTCGTCGCGCAGCGCCGGCAGGAACAGGTTCCACAACCCCTCGTCGCGCGCCAGTTGCTTGAGCGGCTCCATGATCTCGGACGGATAGCGACCGGCCTCGGTCGCATGCGACCAGGCACGGTTTTGCGGCAGGACATGGGTATCGCGGAACACCGCCATCCGGCCCCGCCATTCCTCGACACGCGGCGAATATTCGAAATCCATGCAATATCCTTTGGAAAGACGGAGCCGGTTCAGGCGATCTGTTCGACCGCCAGGCGGGCGAAGCGGCCCGCGAGCCGCCCGACGTCGGCGGCATTGTCGGCGCTGGCGGTGCCCTGCCGCGCGCGCGCCGCGATCCCTTCGAAGATCACCGCGAGACGGAACAGCGAGAACGCTGTGTGGAACGGCTCGACCGCGAACGCCTGCGACGCGGCGGCGCGATAGCGATCGAGATATTCGCGCTCCGTCGGGATGCCGAGCGCGGCATGGTCGAGATCGGCGATGCCCATGTAATCGGCGGCGTTCAGGTGCCAGCCGAGCGCGCTGTAGGCGACGTCCGCCGCGGGATGGCCGAGCGTCGACAATTCCCAGTCGAGCACGCCGACGACCCGCGGCTCGCGGGGATGATAGATGAGATTGCCGATACGGAAATCGCCATGCGCGATGGTGGTGATGTCGCTCGCCGGAATGTGGCGCGGCAGCCAGTCGATCAGATGGTCGATGTCCGCCGAGGCAGCGCCGTCCGCCAGTTGCCATTGCCGCGTCCAGCGCCCGACCTGGCGTTCGAAGAAATTACCCGACCGCCCGAAATCGGCGAGTCCGCGCGCGCGCCAGTCGACCGCGTGCAGCGCCGCCAGCGTATCGGCCATCGCCAGATACATGGCGCGCCTGTCCGCGGCCGATACGCCGGGCAGCGCAGGGTCGTTGAACACCCGCCCGTCGATCCGCTCCATCAGATAGAAGGGCGTACCGATCACCGCAGGGTCATCGCAGTAAAGCACCATCTCCGGCACCGGCACCTCGCTGTCCGCCAGCGCCGCCATCACCCGATATTCGCGATCGATCGCATGCGCGGACGGAAGCGCGTTGGGCGGCTGCTTGCGCAGGACGAGGCGCCGGTCGCCATAGGTCAGGAAGAAGGTGGGGTTGGACTGGCCGCCGGGGATCGACTCGATGGCCAGCATCGCGGCGGCACCGGGCAGAGCCGCTTCAAGATATTTTTCGAGTGCCGCCTGCATGGATCCGTCCTATCCCTTCCGGGCTTGCGTTATTCTGGTCTTAGGTGACTGATTCATCCTGAATAAAACACCTGCATTCGCCTATCCACCGAGGGAAGCGGCCAATCAGGCATTCGAATCCGGGATGCACAAACCACTATCCGTTTCGTATTTATACGTGTAGTTAAGAGCGCGAGTGAGGTAAAGCGCTTCCTGAGAAACCGGCGAAACGGTTCCAGAGCGCCGCCTTTCACCGGTGTCGAACGGAAGAATCCTGAGGAGGGGAAATGTCGAACAAGGCCTTGTTGGGGACGGTGTCCCGCATCACGCTTGGCATCCTGGCGGCGGCGACCGCGACGAGTGGCGCCTGCGCGCAGAGTGCCGGCACGGTCGCGCCCCCACGCCCTCCCGCCCAGACGACCGCCCCGGCCGACGACGAGACGCACGACATCATCGTCACCGCGCAGAAGCGCAGCGAGAGAATCCGCGATGTCGGCATGTCGATCCAGGCGCTGTCGAGCCAGTCGCTGGTCGATGCCGGTGTCGCCGCGCCACAGGATCTGGTGAAGGTCGTGCCGGGCTTCGCCAGCAACCCGACGCCCTATGGCGCCAACGTCTATACCTTGCGCGGCATCGGCTATCAGGAGACGACGCTGTCCGCCGCGCCGACCGTCACCGTCTACAGCGACGAGGTGCCGATCCCGTTCAGCCCGGAAACGCTCGGCACCGCGCTCGACCTCGAGCGTGTCGAGGTGCTGAAGGGCCCGCAGGGGACGCTATACGGGCAGAATTCCACCGGCGGCCTCATCAACTTCATCGCCGCCCGTCCTACCGATCGTCTCAGCGCCGGAGGACAGGTCAGCTATGGCAGCTTCGACGCGGTCGATGTCGAAGGCTATCTGTCCGGCCCGCTCACCGACACGCTGAAGGCCCGCGCCGCGTTCAAGGTCAGCGAGGGCGGCGCCTGGCAGAAGAGCTATACGACCGGCGCAAAACTGGGTGAGCGCGATCTGCTCAACGGCCGGCTGCTCATCGACTGGAACCCGGGCAGCCGCTTCCACGCCAGCCTCAACATCAGCGGGTGGCGCGACCATGGCGAGACGCCGGCGCCGCAATTCTTTGGGCTTCAGGTGCTGACGCCGGGCGCGACCGCGCTAATGCCGCCGGGGCTCGTCGCCTATCCGACCGCGCCGCACGACAATCGCGCCGCCGACTGGGATCAGGGTGTCGATTATCACCGGCGCAATTCCTTTTTCTTCACCTCGCTCAAGCTCGGCGTCGACATCACCGACGACGTCAGCCTGACCACGCTGACCTCCTATCAGCGTTTCAAGCGCGACCAGCCGGTCGAGGGCGACGGCACCGCGTTCGAGGATTACTCGACCATCCAGCAGGGTGACGTGAAGACCTGGTATCAGGAGGCGCGGCTGGCCGGCACGTTCGGCGGGCGGGGCAACTGGATGCTCGGCGGCAATTACGAGCACGACACGGTCTTCGACCAGTTCCGGATCCTCGACAAGGACGGGTCGCTCAGCCACGTCCTGCTCTCGGCAGCGCCGCTCGTCATCCTCAACCTGCCCGGCAATTTCGAGCGAACCGACCAGACAATCTCGACCGGCGCGATCTTCGGCAACGTCGAATATCCGGTCACCTCGACGCTGAAGCTGCAGGGCTCGGCGCGCTACACCAGGACGACGCGCGACTTCTTCGGTCAGGCGTTCGACGGAGTGAACGGCAACACCGCCTTCTTCTTCACCCTGCTCCAGGCGCAATTGCGCGCGGCCTATGGCGTGTTCACGCCAAGCGGCCAGACGCCGGGACTGACCGACTGTCTGTCGCTGGGTGCGGCGCCGACCTTCCTGATGGGATGCCGGACGGACCGATTGAAGGAGGACAACGTCAGCTGGCGCGTCGGCCTCAACTGGAAGGCGTCGAAGGACACGTTGCTCTATGCGAACGTCAGCCAGGGCTACAAGGCGGGCAGCTTCCCGACGATCATCGCCTCGACCCTGGCGGAGATGGACCCGGTCACGCAGGAACGGGTGACCGCCTATGAAGCCGGCGTGAAGACGTCGCTGTTCGACCGCACGTTCGACCTGACCGCGGCGGCCTTCTACTATGACTACAAGAACAAGCAGACGATCGGCCGTTATGCCGACATCGCGTTCGGCACGCTGCTGAAGCTCATCAACGTGCCCAAATCGCGCGTTGCCGGGTTCGAGGTGGCGGCGGCGTGGCGCCCGGTGCCCGGCCTGACGATCAGCCCCGTGATCTCGTACATCGATACCAAGGTGCTCGGCAGCTTCCGCAATTTCGACTATCTGGGGCAGCCGCAGGATTTCGGGGGCCGGGCGTTCCCGCTCGTTCCCAAGGTGCAAGGATCGCTCGACGCGCAATATCGCTGGTCGATCGGCGGCGACGCGAAGGCGTTCCTTGGCGGCAATCTCGCGGTCCAAGGCAAGACCTGGTCGGGCTTCATTCCCAACGACAACGAGAAGGTGCCGGCCTATACGGTGCTCGATCTGCGCGCCGGCGTGGAGAAGGACGGCTGGCGCTTCAGCGTGTGGGGGCGCAACGTCACCGACAGCTGGTACTGGACGTCGGCCACACGCATCAACGATGCGCTGGTCCGCCAGACCGGCATGCCGCGGACGATCGGCGCGACGATCGGCTTCGCCTACTGACCCGCGGCGGGTGGAGGGGCGTGTCCCCTCCCCCGCCGGCCATCGCTACCGCAAATATTTGTGGTCATTGTTGACTATTACCGACGATCTGCGACACTCGTCATCATAGCGGACGCGACGCTGAGTTGCCTGACGACGGTCCCGCGACCCGCGGGGAGACAGGCGGCGAAGCCCACGTCGAACGAAAACACGAACAAGGTTTAGGAGAGGCTGGTCATGAAACACGTGCGAACGCGCGCGGTTACCTGCGCGCTTGCCCTGTGGGCATCCACCATCACCACGCTTGCCGGCCCCGCGCCAGCCATGGCGCAGGCGATCGGCACCTTCCCGCCGGTGGAAACGGGCATCGTCCTGCCCAAGGACGAAGGCTCGCACCGCCAGCCCGCCGAATGGTGGTACATGACCGGCTTCCTCGACGGCACCGACCCGGCCGGCGGCAAGCATGCCTATGCCTATGAGATGGTGGTGTTCCAGATCGCGCCCGTCGCCGGCCTGCCCCCGGTCTACGACGCGCATTTCGCCATTTCCGACCTCACCCGCGGCACGTTCAAGTTCGAGAAGCGCGTGCTGCCGGGGCCGTTCACGACCACGGCGAACCGGTTCGACCTCGATGTTGCGGGGTTCAAGATGGGCGGATCGATGGGCGCCTATTATGCCAGGGCCAGCCGTACCGACCTGCAATATGCGATCGACCTGACCGCGCAGGCGACGCAACCGCCGACGCTCAACGGGATCAACGGCGTCGAGACCTATGGCGCGTGGAAATCGCCTTATTATTCGTTCAACGCCAACCGGACGAGCGGGACGGTGTGGGACCATGGCGTTCCCGTAAAGGTCACGGGCACGACCTGGTACGATCACGAATGGGCGACCGGGGCGCCTGGCCAGGCGGACAGCGGCTGGACGTGGTTCGGCGTGTCGATGGACGACAATACCCAGTATAACCTCAGCTTCTTCATGAAGGGCGACGGCACGATCGATCATATGATCGGGGTCAAGACCGCCAACGGCACCTATACGCCGATCCCGGAAAACCAGATGGCGCTGGAGCGCATCGGCAGCTGGCGGAGCCCGAACACGGGATACACCTATCCGGCGAGCTGGAAGGTGACGCTGCCCGATGGCGCGATCAGCATCGTGCCGATCATCCAGGACGCCGAGCTGCACGCGCCGGCGACGCAGAAGTTCTATTACGAAGGCCCCGCGAAAGTCACCGGCACGCTGAACGGCCGCGCCGCCACCGGCCGGGCCTTTGCGGAGATGAACCCCTGGGGCGTCGACTGGGGCCTGCGCATCCTCCCCTGATCGCCAGCGCGATCCACCACCATAACCACAAGGAGAGCAAGGATGATCTGGAGAACGGTACGAAAGCGGCTGGCCGGCATTGGCAGCGGCCTCGCTTTGCTGGCGATGACGGGCGGCATCGGCTCAACCGCGGCGCAGGCGCAATCCTTCGAACAGCCCGCCCCGTTGTCGCTGCCCAAGGATGAAGGCGCGCACCACAGCCAGCTGGAATGGTGGTATTTCGTCGGCCATCTTTACGGCACCGACCCGAGCGGCGCGAAGCGCGAATATGGCTATGAGGTCACGGTGTTCCAGCTGTGGCCGCTGCCGCTCGGCCCGGCGACCTATTCCTGGCATTTCGCGATCACGGACGTGAACAACAACGTCCACCGGGTCGAGGAGCGGATCAAGGCCGATACGATCCCTGCGCAGACCGGCGGCTTCAGCTTCACCAACAAGGACTGGTCGGTCGGTGGATCGCAGCAGAATTACGCGATCAAGGCGATGCTGTCCGATGGCCGGTTCGGGATCGACCTGACGACCAGCAGCCGCATTCCCTTCACGGTGCACGGCAACAACGGCATGGTCGATTACCGCCCGATCGGCAAGACATCGGCCTATTACTCGTCGACGGCGCTCGATACGGTCGGCACGATCTACGACAACGGCGTGCCGATCCGGATCACGGGCACCTCGTGGCAGGACCGCCAGTGGTTCATCAAGGGGACCGCGCTCAACCAGGGCGGCTCCTTCTTCGGCGGCGGCTGGAACTGGTTCGCCATCCAGCTCGACAACAATACGCAGTACATGCTGTATTATCTGCAGGATCCGCTGACCGGGGCGATCGTCAACAAGTTCGGCACCCGCGTCGTCAACGGCGGCTCCAGCCCGCTCGCCGGACCGCAGATGGATCTGCAGGTGCTCTCGACCTGGCGCAGCCCGCAGACGGGGTACAATTACCCCGCGAAATGGAATGTCGTGCTGCCCGAAGGGACGTTGACCATCACCCCGCAGGTCGCCAATCAGGAAATGGTGTGGCCCGCCCATCGGACCTATTGGGAGGGCACGTCGGCGGTCGTCGGCACGCTGAACGGCCAGTCGGTCACCGGCCGCAGCTATGTCGAGGTCAATCCCTACAACCAGCCCTACGCGTCGCTGCCCTGAGCGCCGACGTACGACCGATGACGAAGGAAGGCGGCCCGACGGGACATCCCGATCGGGCCGCCGCCCGTTCGAACCCTGCCTCCCTGTCGAAAGTGATGCCATGATCCGATCGAACGATCGCCCTCGGCACCGGCCGTCCGCGATACGCGCGTTCCGGCTGATCGCGCTGCTGCTCGTCGTGGCGATCGGACAGGCCGGCCGGGCGCAGACGAGCGCCGACACGCTCACCTATCTGACCGCGATCACGGTCGTGGAGGACAGTGCGGCGAAGACCGTCCTCAAGCTCCAGCTCACCCCGCGGATGAACACGCACGTCAGCGCGACCGACGCCTCCGGCACGCCCGCGGTCGCCTTCACGCTCACCGCGCGCGGCCGGCAGCTGGTCGTGCCGGGGGGCTTCACCGGCCCGCTGAAGGCGATCCGCGTCGAGGAGAATCCCGGCTTCCTGTTCCTCCGCTTCGATCCCAAGACGCCCGGCGTGCAGATCGGGTCGATCGACAATCGCGACAACAGCGTGACGGTCACCCTGTCCGATCCACGGCGCAGCGCGACCGATACGACCGCATCCTCCACTGATACCGGCGCGCCCGGCCTGTCCGCCGCCGCGGCCGGGCCGGTGCCGCCGGCCGCGGATTTCTCGGCAATGGGGTTCGAGCTCGTCATGCTCGAATATGCCGACGTCAGCGAGGTCGCAGGGCTGCTCACCGACGGCGCGTCGATCAAGCCCAACGACAATTTCGTGCCGCGCTCGCCCGGTTTCGGCTCCGCCAATACCAACGGCGTCAGCTCCAGCTACAATCCGGGACCGCAGACGCAGAACACCGATCCCGAGCCGTTGGGGCGGTCGATCAATCCGAACATCGGCGTCGACCGCCGGCTCAACGCGATCTGGCTGCGCGGCGACCCGGCGACGATCAAGCGGCTGAAGGCGCAGATCGCGGCGATCGACCAGCCGATCGACACCGTCATGCTCGAAACGCAGATCGTCGAGCTGACGCAGACCGGCGCGCGCAACCTGGGGCTCGACATCGCCAATGCGAACGGCCAGATCGCCACCGCGACCGCCTCCTACGGCAATATCTCGTCGGCGGGGTCGTCCTTTCCGCTGACCACCCGCCAGCTCAGCGGCGCGGTCAATCTGCAGGCGTCGCTCTATGCTCAGGTGCAGAAGGGCGAGGGCCGCATCCTTTCACGCCCGCGGATTTCGGCGCAGAGCGGGTCGGCGGCGCGGATCGTCACCGGCGATGCGATCCCGATCCTCACCTCGATCACGCTGTCGGGGGTCAACGGCGTGTCGCAACAGGTGCAATATGTGAACGTCGGCGTGACGTTGCAGATCGCGCCGCGCGTCACCGAGGACGGCATCGTCTCCAGCCACATCTATTGCGTCGTATCGAGCGTCACCGGCTATCTGCAGGGCTATCCGACGATCAGCCAGCGCGAGGCGGAGACCTATGCGGCGGTACGCGACGGCGAATCCTTCGTCATCGGCGGCCTGTCGCAGGAAAGCAGCATGAAGACCCGCACCAAGCTGCCGATCCTGGGCGACATACCGATCCTGTCGATCCTCGCCGGCGCCAGCAAGTTGAGCAAGCAGACCACGGAATTGTACATCATGGTGACGCCGCATGTGATCCGCCGGCTGAACCTCAGGACCGCCGGCGGGCGGGAGGCGGTGCCGCCCGGGACGCTCGTCGCCGCCCCAACCGGCTCGTGAGCGTCAGTCCGCGTCGGCGATCGTCACCGTCATGCCGTCGAGGGCGTCGGTGATCGTCACCTGACACGACAGCCGCGACCGGGCGTCGCGGCTGTCGGTCCCGTCGAGCAGATCGTTTTCGTCGTCCGACATGGGCGGCAGCCGGTCGAGGAAGTCCGGCGCGATATGGACATGGCAGGTCGCGCAGCTGCAACAGCCGCCGCACAAGGCGGCGATCTCGTCGATCCCGGCGTCGCGGAGCGCCGCCATCAGCGTTACTCCCGCCGGTGCCTCGATCGCCTGCTCGTCCCCTTCCCGCAGGATGACGGAAATGTGCGGCATCGTTCAGCCTCCGGTTTCGAGGGAAAAGGAGGCGTCGCGCAGGAAGGCGGCGATCCGCCCCCGCGCCTGCCGCGCCTCGCGAAAGTCATAGGCCTGGAAGACGTGCGGCATCTCGGGCCAGATCTCCACCCGGATCGGCACCCCCGCGGCGGTCGCCGTCGCCACCAGCCGGATGCCGTCGTCGCGCAGGCGCTCCGTACTGCCGGCCTGAACCAGCAACGGCGGCAGTCCATGCAGATCAGCGAACAACGGCGAGCAGTCGGGGTCGGCCGCGCTCGCACCGCCCAGATAATAGCCCGGCGCCGGCATCGGATGCCCGCCGAACATCGGATCGCGCTCGGCATTCTCGTCGATCGCCTCGCCCGAATAGGTCAGATCGGTCATCGGCGACAGCAACGCGACGGCGCGCGGCAGAGGCAGCCCCCGATCTCGCGCGCGCAGCAGCATCCCCAACGCCAGCGCCGCGCCCGCGGAATCGGCGGCCACGACGATATCGCCGGCCTCCATGCCGTCCGCCAGCAGCGCGTCATACACCGCGAGGCAATCGTCCTGCGCGGCAGGATACACGTCCTCCGGCGCCAGCCGGTACAGCGGCAGGACCACCCGCGCGATACCCGCCTCCCGCGCGATCCGCGCCGCCAACAGCATATGGCCGTGGATCGAGCGGAAGAAGAACCCGCCGCCATGGACGAACAATAGCACGGCGCCGTCACGGCATGGTGCGACCGGGGCGGTGATCGCCAGCTCCTTCGTCGCGACGCCGGCGATCTGCGTGTCCCGCGCGGTGAAGGGCAGCGAGGACCGGCGGCGCAGCCGGGCCATCCCCGCATCGACCCGGTCGAGCTTGTGGCGCGCCGCGATCAGCGCCGCGGGATCGGTGACGTCGAGCGGCGTCTTCGCCCGCATCGCCCGCAACAGCCGGTTGGTCAGGCGTGCACCGATCCCCGGACGGCCGGCGACATAGTCGATACCGGTCATGCCGCCGTACCCGCTGCATGCCAATAGGCATCCCGGATCAGCCTTTTAAAGAGCTTGCCGGTCGGTTGCCGCGGCAGTTCGGCCATGAAGTCGATCTGCCGCGGCACCTTGATCCCCGATAGCTGGCCGCGCAGCCACTGGCGGATATCCTCGGCGAAGCCGTCGTTGGCGTCCGCCCAGTCGACCGGCTGGATCACCGCGACCACCCGCTCGCCGAAATCGGGATCGGGCGCGCCGACCACCGCGGCATCGGCGATGCGCGGATGCGTGACCAGCAGGTTCTCGATCTCCTGCGGATAGACGTTCACCCCGCCCGAGATGATCATGAACCCCTGCCGGTCGGTCAGGTACAGATAGCCGTCCTCGTCCAGCCGACCGACATCGCCCAGCGTGGTCCAGCCGTGCACGTTCGCGGCTTCCGCGGTCTTGGCGGGATCGTTGTGATAGGAAAAGCGCGGCCCGCCCTCGAAATAGACCGCGCCCTCGTGCCCCGGCGGCAGGTCATGCCCCGCCTCGTCGCAGATGTGCAGCGTGCCGATCACCGCGCGCCCGACCGATCCGGGCCGGCTGAGCCACTCGGCCGAATCGATCATCGTCCAGCCATTGCCCTCCGTCCCCGAATAATATTCGAACAGGATCGGGCCCCACCAGTCGATCATCGCGTGCTTGACCGGCACCGGGCACGGCGCCGCGGCATGGATCGCCACGCGCAGCGACGACAGGTCGTGGGCGCGGCGCACATCCTCGGGCAGTTTCAGCATCCGCACGAAATGCGTCGGCACCCATTGGCTGGCGGTGACCCGATGACGGGCGATCACGCTTAACGCGCGTTCGGGATCGAAATGCCCCATCACGACGACGGTGCCGCCCAGCCGGTGGACCGTCATCGACCAGTGCAGCGGCGCCGCGTGGTAGAGCGGCGCCGGCGACAGGTATACGGTGTCCTCGGTAAAGCCGAACCGCTGCGTGGCGAGCTGGGTCAGCAGCGGCGGGGCCGCGATCGCCGGATCCTCCGGCAGCGCCCAGCGCACGCCCTTCGGCCGCCCCGTTGTCCCCGACGAATAGAGCATCAGCGCACCCGCCGATTCATCCGCCACCGGCGTGTCGGGCATCGCCGCCGATTCGGCGTTCCAGTCGCGGAACCCCGCCATGGGTCCGTCGAGCATGAACGTCGCAATTTCCGGCAGCCGCTCCGGCAGCTCGCACGCCACCGCGGCGAGATGCGGCGACGTCACCAGCAACTTCGCGCAGGAATCGGTCAGGATATACTCCGCCTCGGCGGCGGTGGCGCGCGACGACAGGCAGACGAGGTACAGCCCGCTGCGCTGCGCCGCCCAGGCGAGATCGAAGAAGCGCGGATGGTTTTCCAGGAACAGCGCCACGACATCGCCGCGCACCAGTCCCGCCGCGCGGAACAGATGCGCGCCCTGGTTGGAACGGCGGTCGAGCGTGGCGTAATCGATCGTCTCGCCCGTCGATTCCATGATGACCGCCGGTTTGGCGGGATGGGCGAGCGCGTGAATGGCAGGATGCATGACGGCAGACGTCCGAAAGAGGAAAGGCCGGGATCAGGCGACGGCACGATCGGGGGCACGATCGGGGGCACCATCGGGGGCGCGGTCGGGGCCGGTGCGATGGGCGGCACGCAGTTCGCGCTTCAGGATCTTGCCGGACGCATTGCGCGGCAGCGTGGCGACGAAATCGACCGACCGCGGCACCTTGTAGCCCGCGATCGTCGTCCGGGCATGCGCGACCAGTTCCTCGGCATTCACCGCGGCGCCGGGCTTGAGGACGACGAATGCCTTCACCGTTTCGCCCCAGCGATCGTCGGGGATGCCGATCACCGCGACCGCATCGACCGCCGGATGGGTGGCGATCGCCTGTTCCACCTCGATCGGATAGATGTTCTCGCCGCCCGAGATAATCATGTCCTTGATCCGGTCGCACAGGAACAGATAACCGTCCGCGTCGAGGTAGCCGGCATCACCGGTGCGCAGCCAGCCGTCCGCGTCGATCGTCTCGCGCGTCGCCTCCGGCATGTTCCAATAGCCGGCCATCACGCCCGGCGTCCGCACGCAGACCTCGCCCACGACGGACGGCGGCACCTCGGCACCTTGAAGATCGACGATGCGGATCGCGTTGCCCGACATGACCCGCCCGGTGGAGGCGAGCCGGTTGCCGACCGGGCGGACATGATCCTCGGGCGGCAGCGCGACGAAGCTGCCGCACGTCTCGGTCATCCCGTAATATTGCACGAAATCGCAGCCGATGAGCTTCAGGCAGCGCTTCAGCAGGACCGGCGGCATGGGGCTCGCGCCGTAGACGATCTGGCGCAGCGATCCCGGCCGCACGTCGCCCTGTTCCCAGCTGTCGACCAGCATCTGCAACGCGGTCGGCACGATCATCGCATGCGTGACGCCGTCGCCGGCGATCGCCCGCTCGATTCCGGCGATCGAGAATTCGCGCAGGACCACCGATCGCCCGCCGCCATGGAAGGCGCCCAGCGCCCAGCCCGAGCCGGAGACGTGGAAGACCGGCATGGCGACCAGCGCGGTCAGATCGGGCGTCCAGCGGCGCCACGCCTCACCGCTGGCCTCGGCGAGCTCCAGCGCGCCCAGTATCGCACCATGGGTCAGCATCACCCCCTTGGGCCTGCCCGTGGTGCCGGAGGTGTAGAGCTGGAGGAAGACATCGTCGCGGCCCACATCGACCGTCGTCCCCGCGGCGTCGCCGGGCGCGTCGCGCCAGGCGGTGAAATGCCGGTCGGGATCGTCGCCCGGTTCGATCGCGATCAGCCGCCGTATCCCGGCGACGTTGGGCACCAGCCGCGCGGCCGCCGCGAGGAAGTCACCGGTGACGAACAGCAGTTCCGCTCCGGCATCCGCCAGGATCTGTTCGTGCTCCGCCGGCGCGAGCCGCCAGTTGAGCGGCACCGTCACCAGCCCCGCCATCCCGGCGCCGACCAGCAGTTCGAAAAACAGGTCGCTGTTCTTGCCGAGAAAGGCGACACGCGCGCCGGGGCGACAGCCCTCCGCGGACAATGCGACGGCGACCCGGCGGCACCGGGCCGCGAAGTCGCCGAAGCTGGTCGTCCGCCCTTCGAAGGCGAAGGCGATCGCATCGGGCCGTTCGCGTGCGTGATGCTCCGCGACTTCGCCGAAATGGACGAACCGGTGGCTCATGCCATTCCCCTCACGCGCCGGTGAAGACCGGCGCACGCCGGTCGAGAAAGGCGCGCGCACCCTCGGCGAAATCCTGCGTGAAGCCCGCCTCGCGCTGGTCGGCACGTTCGCGGGCCAGGGCGTCGGCCAGCCCGCCCTCCAGCCCGTCGCGCACCGCGCGCCGCAGCATGGCATAGGCGCGCGTCGGGCCGGCGGCGAGGCGTGCCGCCAGCGCGCGCGCCGCCGCCGGCAGCGCGTCATCCTCCTCGACGCCGTAGATCATGCCCCAGTCGAGCGCGCGCTCCGCGGACAGCCGGTCGCCGAGCATCATCAGCGCCATCGCCCGCCCGCGGCCGATCTGGCGCGGCAGCAGCCATGTCGATCCCAGGTCGGGGACCAGCCCGACCTTCGTGAACGCCTGGATGAAACAGGCCGATCGCCCGGCGAGGATGACGTCCCCGGCGAGCGCCAGCGAAAACCCCGCCCCCGCAGCGGGGCCGTTCACCGCCACGACCAGCGGCTTGGGCATCGCGAACAGCGTCTCCAGCAGCGGATTGAAGAACCGCTCCAGACTCTCGCCGACGTCGGTCGCACCACCGCCGGCATCCCCGCGCAGATCCGCGCCGCTGCAAAAGGCGCGCCCCGCTCCGGTCAGCAGCACCGCGCGGACCGCCAGATCGGTCGACACGCGCGCGACCGCATCCTCGAGTTCGGCGGCCATATCCAGCGTCAGCGCATTCAGCGCCGCCGGCCGGTCGAGCGTCAGCTCCGCCACGCCATCGCGCACGGCGAGGCGGATATCCGTGTAATCGGCCATCGGCCTCTCCCTTGTCTCCGCTATATATACGCATAGTTAAGTACCACTGCCAATCCCTCAAACAAGGCGACGGAAGGCGAGGGCGGGGCCGGCGCTCCGCTTTGATCGACGTTATTATATGTTCGTTTAATTACCTCTTTTCTTCGAGTCGATCTTGGGGCATCAGCACCGGCGAAACCACGGCGCCGACCGGGCGCCGGCCGTGACGTCACGGCGGCAACGAGGGAGGGTCACATGCCGACAGGCACGTTCGACACACGCGGCACCATCGGGCTGATCACGATCGATTCGCCGCCGGTCAACGCGCTCGGGCTCGGCGTGCGACAGGCGATTCTCCACGGCCTCGCCGCGGCGGAGGCCGAGGCGTCGGTGGCGGCGATCGTGCTGCTCTGCGCGGGACGGACGTTCTTCGCAGGCGCCGACATCACCGAATTCGGCAAGCCGCCGATGCGGCCCGACCTGCTCGACGTGATCGCCCGGATCGAAGGCGCGACCAAGCCGGTGATCGCGGCGATCCACGGCACCGCGCTCGGCGGCGGGCTCGAGACCGCGCTGGCCTGCGACTATCGGATCGCCAGCCCGACCGCACGCGTCGGCCTGCCCGAGGTCGCGCTCGGCCTGCTCCCCGGCGCGGGCGGCACGCAGCGCCTGCCGCGGATCGTCGGCGCGGCGGCGGCGCTCGAGATCATCACCGGCGGCAAGCCGATCGCGGCACCCCGCGCACTGGCACTCGGCATCGTCGACCGGCTCAGCGCGCCGGACGACCTGACCGACGCCGCGATCGCCTTCGCGCGGGAGATCGTCGCAGACGGCGCGGTCCGCCGCCGGGTGCGCGACCGGGAGGACAAGGTCGCCGCCGATCGCGGCAATCCGGCGCTGTTCGACGATTTCCGCGCACGGAACCCGGGCCTGTTCCGCGGCGTGAGGGCGCCGACCAACATCGTCGCGGCGATCGAGGCCGCGGTCGCGCTGCCCTTCGACGAGGGCATGGCGCGCGAGGCGGCGCTGTTCGAGGAGCTGCTCCACAGCCGCGAATCCGAGGCGCAACGCTATGCCTTCTTCGCCGAGCGCGACACCGCGAAGGTCCCGGGCCTGCCCGCCGACACCCCCGTCGCGCCGATCGCCTCGGTCGGCGTGATCGGCGCCGGCACGATGGGCGGCGGCATCGCGATGAACTTCCTCAATGTCGGCCTGCCCGTGACGTTGGTCGAGACGCGGCAGGATGCGCTCGACCGCGGCGTGGCGACGATCCGTCGCAATTACGAAGCCAGCGCGCGCAAGGGCAAGCTGGACGCGGCCGAGGTCGAACGGCGCATGGCGCTGTTGACCGGAACGCTGGCGCTGTCCGACCTCGCCGGCTGCGACCTCGTCATCGAGGCGGTGTTCGAGAGCATGGACCTCAAGAAGACGATCTTCGCCGAGCTCGACGCCATCGCGAAGCGCTCGGCGATCCTCGCTTCCAACACCTCCTTCCTCGATCTCGACGCGATCGCGGCCGTTACCGAGCGGCCCGAACGGGTGGTCGGCCTGCACTTCTTCTCGCCCGCCAACGTCATGCGGCTGCTGGAGGTGGTGCGCGGCGCGCGCACCGCGCCGGACGTCGTCGCGACGGCGATGCGGCTGGCCAAGCGGATCGGCAAGCTGCCCGTCCTGTCCGGCGTGTGCGAGGGCTTCATCGCCAACCGCGCGATGGGCGTGCGCATGGCACAGGCGGATGCGCTGGCGCTGGAGGGCGCCAGCCCGCAGCAGATCGACCGGGTGCTGGTCGATTACGGCTTTCCGATGGGCGCGTTCCAGATGCTCGACCTGATCGGGCTCGACGTGATCGGCCGCGACTCGACCGAACGGACGCTGATGGGCGACCTCGTCGCGCAGGGCCGGCTGGGCCAGAAGCAGAATGGCGGCTTCTACGATTACGATGCGCAACGCCGCCCCACGCCCTCGCCGGTCGCCGACGAGGTGATCGCCGCGCTCGCCGCCGCGAAAGGCATCGTGCGCCGCAGCTTCACCGACCAGGAGTTGCGCGAACGGCTGCTATACGCCGTCGTCAACGAAGGCGCGCGCATCCTCGACGAGGGAATCGCGCTGCGCGCCTCCGACATCGATATGGCGCTGATCGCCGGCTATGGCTGGCCGGTCCATACCGGCGGACCGATGTTCTGGGCCGATACGGTGGGCCTGCCGACGATCGTCGCGACGCTGGAGGCGCTGGCGCAGCGCCACGGCGACACCTTCGTGCCCTCGCCGCTGCTGGTCCGCCTCGCGGAAAGCGGCGGCATGCTGCACCGCGCGGTCGCCGCGTCGTCAACCCCCGTTCTCGAAGGAGCCCTGCATGGCTGAAGCCTATATCGTCGACGCCGTCCGCACCGCCGGCGGCCGCCGCAACGGCGCGTTGAGCGGCGTCCATCCGACCGACCTCGCCGCCACCGTCCTCGATGCGCTCGTCGCGCGTACCGGCATCGATCCCGCGGGGATCGAGGACGTCATCATGGGCTGCGTCGGCCAGGGTGGCGAACAGAGCACGCAGGTCGGCCGCAACGCCGTCCTCGCCTCGACCCTGCCCGACAGCGTGCCGGCGGTGACGATCGATCGCCAGTGCGGATCGTCGCAACAGGCGGTGCAGTTCGCCGCCCAGGCGGTGCTGTCGGGCACACAGGACATGGTCATCGCCGCCGGCGTCGAGAGCATGAGCCGCGTGCCGATGGGATCGACGGTCGCGCTCTATGCGCAGGCCGGGCTCGGCACCGGCCCATGGAGCGAGGCGGCCAAGCGCCGCTACGGCGTCAGGTCGTTCGACCAGTTCACCGGCGCGCAGATGATCGCCGACAAATATGGCTTCACCCGCGAGCAGGCCGACGCCTTCGCGCTGTCGAGCCATCGCAAGGGCGCCGCCGCGGTCCAGGCGGGCGCATTCGATCGCGAGATCGTGGCCGTCGCGATCACCCGCCCCGACGGCTCGGCCGCACTTCATACTGCCGACGAAGGGCTGCGGCCCGACGCCTCGCTGGAGGGGCTGGGCGGGCTCAAGACCGTGATGGACGGCAGCATCATCACCGCGGGCAATGCCAGCCAGATCTGCGACGGCGCGAGCGCCGTGCTGATCGTCAACGAACGCGCGCTGAAGGCGCACGGCCTGACCCCGATCGCGCGGATCGACAATCTGACCGTCACCGCCGGCGATCCCGTGGTCATGCTGGAAGAACCGATCAACGCGACCCGCACCGCGCTGCGCCGCGCCGGCCGCGCGATCGGCGAGATCGACCTGTACGAGGTCAACGAGGCGTTCGCGCCGATCCCGCTCGCCTGGCTGCGGATGCTCGACGCCGATCCCGAGCGGCTGAACGTGCATGGCGGCGCGATCGCGCTCGGCCATCCGCTCGGCGCGTCGGGGGCGAAGCTGATGGCGACGCTGGTCCATGCGCTGGGCCGCACCGGCAAGCGGTTCGGCCTGCAGACCATGTGCGAGGGCGGCGGCATCGCCAACGTCACCATCGTCGAACGGCTGTGACCGTTCGCCCCCTGTTCGAAGGATTCTACCCGTGAAACTCGACTCCTCCATCGCCGCGGTCGTCACCGGCGGCGCCTCCGGCCTCGGTGCCGCGACCGCGCGTGCGCTGGCCGCGAAGGGCGTCCGCGTCGCGCTGTTCGACCTCAACGCCGAACTCGGCGAGCGTGTCGCCGCGGAGATCGGCGGCCTGTTCTGCGCGGTGAACGTCACCGACGACGCCTCGGTCGATGCCGGCTTCGCGAAGGCGCGCGCCGCGCACGGGCAGGAGCGCGTGCTGGTCAATTGCGCCGGGACCGGCAATGCGATCAAGACGGTCGGTCGCGACAAGGCGACCGGCGAACTGCGCCACTTCCCGCTCGCCGAATTCGAGAAGATCATCCAGATCAACCTGATCGGCACCTTCCGCTGCACCGCCAAGTCGGCGGTCGGCATGGCATCGCTCGATCCCGTCGACGACGGCGGCGAGCGCGGCGCGATCGTCAACACCGCCTCGGTCGCGGCCGAGGACGGCCAGATGGGGCAGGCCGCCTATGCCGCGTCGAAGGGCGGCGTCGTCAGCCTGACGCTGCCGCTGGCGCGCGACCTGATGGCGGAAGGCATCCGCGTCAACACGATCCTGCCCGGCATCTTCAGCACGCCGCTGCTGCTCGCCGCGCCCGACAACGTGAAGGCGGCGCTGGCGGCGTCGGTCCCCTTCCCCAAACGGCTCGGCGACCCGGCCGAATATGCCGCGCTGGCGCTGCTGATGATCGAGAACGGCTATTTCAACGGCGAGGACGTGCGGCTCGACGGCGCGATCCGCATGGCCCCACGCTGAGGAGGCGGACGATGCGCGCATTCACCGAAGACCAGATCATGTTCCGGGAAGCCTATCGCCGGTTCCTCGACACCGAGATCGCGCCGCATATGGAGGAATGGCGCGAGGCGGGAATCGTCGATCGCAAGGCGTTCAGGAAGGCGGGCGATCAGGGTTTCCTGATGATATGGCCCGACGAGGCCTATGGCGGCCTGGGCGACGACGACTTCCGCTACGAACAGATCATCATCGAGGAAACGGTGCGCGCCGGCTGTGCCAACTGGTACAACACGCTGCACAGCCGCCTCGTCGGCCCCTATCTGCAACGCTTCGGCAGCGAGGAGCTGCGCCGCCGCGTCCTGCCGGGTTGCGTCAGCGGCGAGACGATCCTCGGCATCGCGATGACCGAGGCGGGCGCCGGTTCCGACCTCGCCGGCATGCGCTCGACCGCCGAGGACAGGGGCGACCATTTCCTGCTCAACGGGTCGAAGACCTATATCTCGAACGGCATCAACGCCGATCTGGTCGTCGTCGCGGCGAAGCTGGCCGGCGCGGAACGGAAGCATGCCCTCGTCCTGCTGCTCGTCGAGCGCGGGATGGCGGGGTTCGAACGCGGCCGCAACCTCAAGAAGATGGGCATGTCGGCACAGGACACCGCCGAACTGTTCTTCGACAACGTGCAGGTCCCCAAGGCGAACGTGCTGGGCGAACCGGGCAAGGGCTTCTACCATCTGATGGAGGGGCTGGCCGAGGAACGGCTGATCGCCGCGGTCGGCGCCGCCGCCAATGCCCGCCGCGCGTTCGACGTCACCCGCGATTACGTCATGCAGCGCGTGCTGTTCGGCAAGCCGCTATCCGAACAACAGAACACGCAATTCCGCATGGCCGAGATGGATGCCGAGATCGACCTCGTCCAGACCTATGTCGATCATTGCGTCGTCGAGCACAATGCAGGCCGGCTGACCGGCAACATGGGCGCCAAGGCCAAGATGCTGGCTACCGAGGTCGAGTGGAAGATGATGGACCTCGGCGTCCAGCTGCACGGCGGCGCGGGCTATATGGACGAATATCCGATCAGCCACATGTTCACCGACGCCCGCATCAACCGCATCCTGGCCGGCAGCTCGGAGGTGATGCGGCTCATCATCGGCCGCGACATCTTCTCGCAGAATTATCGCAGCATGCTCGCCTGACGCGGCAACGGGAGACGATCGGATGCCCATGAACGATCCCATGAACGACCCCATGAGCGACGATGCCGCGATGCTGATCGGCGGCGCGGCGGTGTTCGCCGACGAACGTCTGGCGGTGGTCGATCCGGCGACGGAGGCGATCGTCGCGCATGTTCCCGATGCGTCGCCCGGGGACCTCGACGCCGCCGTCGCCGCGGCCCGTGCCGCCTTTCCGGGATGGTCGGCCACCCCGATCGCGTCGCGACGCGCGGTGCTGGAGGCGATGGCCGACCGGATGCTGGCCGATATCCACGGCCTGAAACGCCTGCTGACCCGCGAACAGGGCAAGCCGCTCGCCGAGGCGGAGGGCGAGATCGGCGCGGCGGCGCACTGGCTGAAGGGAACCGCCGCGCTCGAATTGCCCGGCGGCGTGATCGAGGACAGCGCCGACCGCCTGGTCGAGACGCAGGCCGTGCCGCTCGGCGTCGTCGGTGCGATCGCGCCCTGGAACTTCCCCATGCTGCTGGCAATGTTCAAGCTGGGGCCTGCGCTGCTCGCCGGCAATACGGTGGTGCTCAAACCGTCGCCGTTCACGCCGCTGACCCTGCTGCGCTTTGGCATGCTGGTCGCCGATCTGTTGCCCCCGGGCGTGCTCAACATCGTGACCGGCGGCGACCGCCTCGGTCCGTGGCTCACCGCGCATCCGGGCGTCGACAAGGTGAGCTTCACCGGCTCGACCGAGACGGGCCGAAAGGTGATGCGCAGCGCCGCAGCCACCCTGAAGCGGATCACGCTGGAACTGGGCGGCAACGATCCGGCGATCGTGATGCCGGATGTCGACGTGGATGCGATCGTCCCCCAGCTGTTCTGGGCAGCGTTCGGCAATGCCGGACAGGTGTGCATCGCGATCAAGCGATTGTACGTCCATGCCGCCATCTACGATCGCCTGCGCGATGCGCTGGTCGCCTATGCCGCGACGGTGCGGATCGGCGACGGTGCCACGGAGGGGACGCAGATCGGCCCGGTTGCCAATGCCGATCAGCGCGCGCGGCTGCGCGACCTGATCGCGGACTGCAAGGCGCAAGGATATCGGGTCATCGGCGACGATCCCGGCGAGGGGCCGGGCTTTTTCGTGCCGGTCACGATCGTCGACAACCCGCCGGACGACAGCCGCATCGTGCAGGAGGAACAGTTCGGCCCTGTCCTCCCGCTGCTCCGCTTCGACACCAGCGACGAAGCCGTCGCGCGCGCCAACGTCGGCGATTATGCGCTCGGCGCATCGATATGGAGTGCGGATGACGGACAGGCGCGCACCATCGCCGCGCGTCTGACGAGCGGTACGGTCTGGATCAACGAAGTGCAGCATCTCTCTCCACGCATACCGTTCGGCGGACAGCGCCAATCGGGCATAGGCCTCGAAAACGGTCCAGAGGGACTGAGGGAGTATTGCGGCCTCCGCACGATCATCACCCGCAAGCATGGCTGACGATGAAACACGGCCGTGGGGCGATCGTCCCACAGCCGCACGGGAGCGCATCGTGATGGGGGAAGCCTGCGGAATCGGATAGAGCTGCCCGTCTGCCGCTTCGCACCTCCTGCCGACCGACGATCGAGGGTCCCCCGGGGCGGTGTCGCGCAACCCCACCCTGCAGCATGGGCGGACGTCAGTTCGCCTGTGGCCGCGATGCGGTCGCACGTGGTCGTCGTCGCCGCGCCAGCGCCGGGAATATCCCGAGGCGCCTGGTGTCAAACCTGGAACGCGGCTCCCCTCCCTTGATGGAAGGGAAGGGAAGGATTTACCTCAATCGCCCAACCAGTCGGTTATGACCTCGCCGCTATGTCCCTCGGGCGCCAGCACGGTGCGCAGCGCTTCCAGCAGAGGCGGCAGCGCCTGCGTGAAGGCATAGGGCGGGTTGACGATATACAGGCCCGCGCCATTATAGATGCCGGGCTGATCGCCATCGTACAACCAATGCTCGATCGTCAGAAATTTCGGGATGCCGAGCTTGCGCAGCTGCTCCTTCCATCGGCCATGCGTGGCGCGGTCTTTCAGCGGATACCAGATCACCGTCACGCCATGCGCCCATTTGCGGTGAGCCGCGGCAAGGGTAGCCGTGATCCGTGCGCGCTCGTCCGTCTGCTCGTACGGCGGGTCGACCACCACCATGCCGCGCGGCATTCGGGGCGGCACCATCGCCAGCCAAAGCTCGTAGGCGTCGCGCTCATGCACCGCGGCGGATGTGCCGCGCATCACGCCGCGCAGGGTATAGGCGTCCTCGGGATGCTTTTCGTTGAGGATCAGGACATCCTGCGGGCGCAGAAGCTGCGCCAGAACCCGCGGCGAGCCGGGGTAGAGGTGCGGCTCGGCCCCGATATTCACCGCCCGAACGGCCGCGCGGTAGTCGTCCAGCAAGGGATTCGGGTCGGCAAGCGCCCGCAGCACGCCCTGCGTGGACTCGCCGGTACGTCGGGCCTCGTCGCCGCCTAGGTCGTAGAGCCCGCAGCCGGCATGGGTGTCGATCAGGGTCAGCGCGCCCGGTTTTTGCTGCAACGCCCGGACGAGGGCGATCAGCAGGCTGTGCTTCACGACATCGGCACTATTGCCGGCATGGAAGGAATGACGATAATTCATGGCGACTCAAGATCCTGACGATCTGCCTTCATGGCGGCTATTGCGCGCGAAACGGTGGCGGCAACCCATCAGCGCTGCTTCTTCGTGATCGTTGCGGTGAAGTCGGGATCCTTCTTCGCCACCCAATCCACGAATTTGCGCACGTTCGGATGATCGAGCAGGCCGGCGACATTCATGCCGTGCCGCTGCAATTCCGAATTGGTGAAATTGGCGATCAGGGTCTGCTGGCAGATCGGATGCATCGGCACGACATCGCGGCCACCGCGGCTCTTGGGCACGGGATGGTGCCAGACGATGGCCTTGCCGGTCGGTCGCCCGCACAGCCAGCAGGGCACCGGCGCGGCCGGGGCATCGTCGTCCTGCGGAAGATGATCGTAGGGATCCTGTCTCGAACGTCTGCCCATAGCGCGATCTACCTGCCTTGATTGCGCTCGCCTGTAGCGAAGCGATCCGCTGCATCATATGGAAAGATATGGAAAGCTGTCAGCGGTGTCGGCACCTCGTTCTGCCCTGACGGCCATACGCGTCCCGCACCTCAATTGCCTTCGGCATCGACCGTGATGACCATCGGCTTGCCGCGCGACAACGGCTCCCAACCCGCCGACAAAGCGGCACGCACGCACCGTGAAATCGTCGCGTCATCCAGCTGGAGGCGACCGCGCGGCATCCCCTTCAACAGTCGCTTGGGCGGCGGGAATTCCAGCAGTGCGGCGCGTTTGGCATCTTGCTGGAGGAGCGAGATGGTCATGCCCTTCCAGCCCTCGTCATCCGACAGATGCGGCTCGCGCTGGAGATGCCAGTCATAGGTGACGCCATCGACATCGACGGTGCCGGCCGTGCTTCGGGATTTTGCCATAGGACGGGCTTTAGCACGGCATCGCCGCCGAGGCACAGGTCAGGGTACCACCCGATGGGCAGCCGACCTCGGCCGCCTTCCCGGACAGGCGGCGTCGCAGCGCCTGGACGACGATCGAAATGGCGCCGGCCGCAAGCCTTGCCTATAGCGGCCGCCATGCCATTCTTGTCGCACGCTTCGTCCC
This sequence comes from Sphingomonas liriopis, assembly GCF_024211255.1. Classification (GTDB taxonomy): domain Bacteria; phylum Pseudomonadota; class Alphaproteobacteria; order Sphingomonadales; family Sphingomonadaceae; genus Sphingomonas; species Sphingomonas liriopis. Next base: position 115,060 of record NZ_JAMLDY010000005.1, read on the forward strand.
GCCTCATCCTCGCCGCGCTCCTGCCGTTGCTCGCCGCCCCGGTGCCGGCGAGCGCGGCGGCAACCCGCCGGCAAAAACCGCGCGTCGCAGCGCCCGCGCCCATCAGGACGGACAATGCCATCATCGCCTTGCCGCTGACCCCCGTGGTGCCGGCCGGGCAACGCCGGTGTGCGACGACGGCACCGACCGGGCTGGGATCGACGATCCTGCGGCCGGGCACCGGCGCCAAGCCGGGCGCAGGCGATGTCGTGCTGGTCAACTATATCGGCTATCTCGCGTCGACGGGCGCGGTGTTCGATCAGGGCATGCGTTCGCCCCTGCCCGTCAACGGCGTCATTCCGGGGTTCTCGCAAGGGTTGCAGACGATGGCCCGATCCGGCGTCACGCGCTTCTGCATTCCCGCCGCCCTGGGCTATGGCGCGCAGGCGTCGGGGCCGATCCCCGCCAACGCCGATCTCGTGTTCCAGGTCGAACTGCTGGACTTCAAGACGGCGGCCGAGGTGGAGAGCATGAACCGCACGCCAGCCGCCGAACCCGCGGCGCAAGGAAAGGCATCGCCGCAGCCATGACCGCGGCGATGCCGGACGAACGATACGAGACGTCCGGTCGTACCGCCAACGCGATGCGGTGCCACGCCGGACGACACCGACCGCCTGTCCTCCCGTTCGCCTGAGGCGCCTGCCCATGCCTATGCCGGTCGAGATCCACGACCCGGACGATCCCAGGATCGAGGGAGCTGTCAGGTCAAGGCAAACGCGTCTCGGGTCGAAGCACGTCGGTGGTGATGGCATCGGCACCACCCCCGGATCACTTCCGGCGACGAATGGAAATGGCGGAAACGGGTTGGCTGGCCTGCGCGCACGGGGCATGTCCTGCCCTACCTCGTTTGGCCCATCGGCACAGCGGGTGCAGCTGATCTGACGGAGCCCTCGAGTTTCCACCGATCGTTCATCCCCCTACCCACCAGTCATCGGTTACGGATCCGATCGCCTCGCCCAGGCGAGCCAGATTGCCGCGGTCCAGGAAAAGGTGTCGCCGCCGGTTGGCGCGCCGCCGGTAGGATCGAACGCCTCGTAGAATCCCGATCGCGCGATCAGCCCGTTGGTGTCGGCGCGTATCCGCTCGCCCGCAGCGACATGGCCCGCTTCCTTCAGTCCGCGGCCGATCATGTAGTTGACGACCGCCCACACCGGCCCCCGCCAATAGCGCAGCATCTGGAAGCCGGGATCGTCCGGATCGAGGCTCGGCATCAGATAGCCAACACGCATGCCGATCCGGTCGAGATGCGCGAGCATCGCCTCATCGCGCGGACCATCGCCTGCCCCCGCCCAGAACGACAGGAAGGATGCGCTGGTGACGAAGCCCGACGAGCGCCCGGTGATCGTGTCGCGCGAACACCAGCTTCGTGCCGCATCGTCCCACAGCCAGCCGATGCCTTGCTCGGCGCGGGCGATATGGCCTGCAATCTCGTCCGCCGCCGCGTCGTCGCTGAGCACCTGCGCCAGCGCCAGCAGATCGCGGTTGGCGCGCAGGAAGATCATCGACATGCCCACATCGGCGACGCGGAACGGATTCTCCGCGGCGATCCGGGCATGATCCCACCCGGTGCTGCGCCCGAAATCGACCAGCGCGACGTAACGGTCGTATTCCGCGCCGGTCGGTCGCATCGCCGCATCGAGATGGCCGAGGTCGCGCCGGACGTACGGTGCGACGCCGGCGGTATCGATGGCAGCGCCCGGCACATCCCATTCGGGCGAATTGTCGCGCCCGGTTTCCCATGGATGCATCGCGACGACGACGCCACGGCCTTCGAAATCGCGATATCGCCAGAACCAGCGGTGCCACGCCAGCAGCTTGGGGAACAGCGCCGCCAGTCGCGGGCGAACGCCGGGATCGCCATCCCACAGGGTGCGCACGATGCTGGCTGCGACGGGTGGCTGGGTGATGCCCGAGGTGCGCACCCCCTCCCCCGCCTGCCAGCGGTCGGGCCCCGGAAAATAGCCGGCGTCGTCCTGCCAGAAGACGATGTGCGGCACGAAGCCGTCGGCCCATTGCGCGGCGAATAGCGTCTCGATCTCCTGCCATGCCCGATTCCCATCGAAGGTGGCGAAGCCGAGCGCGACGAACGCCGAATCCCAGTTCCACTGAAACGGATAGACGCGCCCGTTGGGCACCGAATAGCCGCCGCGGTCGTTGCCGCGCAGGATCGCGCGCGCCTCCTCGTCTCGCGACCGCATCAGAAGTCGTAGCTCAGCCGTATCGACAACCGGCGCGGCAGGATCGGGCGGCCGACGAAATAGGTGCCGACGGTCTGCGATACCTGGCGCGGCGATCCTTCCGAAATGCCCTGGCTGTCGAACAGATTGTAGACGTCGACCCCGAGCCGAACCGACTGGCGATCCGCGAGCGGCAGCTTGTAGCCCGCGATCAGCCGCACGGTATTGAAGCCGTTCAGCCGGATTGCGTTGGAATTGTCGGTATAGTTCGGCCCGGTATAGGTTGTCGCCACCGACGCATCGAAGGCGTCGTCGTCGTAATACAGCCCGGCATTGTAGAGCACGTTGGGCTGGCGCGGTTCCTTGTTGCCGACGAACTGCGGCGTGATGTCCAATGCCGTGAATTCGTCGTGGACCAGGCTGACGTTGCCGTCGAAGCGCAGATGGTCGAGCAGACGGACGCCGAGCACCGCCTCCAGCCCATAGGCCTTGGTCGAGACGATCGTCACCTGTTCGGTCACGCCGCCGCCGGGCGCATTGACCAGCAGCACCGTCCGCCGGTTCTTGAGGTCGTTGTAGAAGCCCGACAGCGATGCGGTCACGCGGCCCGCTCCGAACTTCAGTCCGGCCTCGGCCTGGCGAATGATCTCGGGCTGGTAGGATTGCGTCTGCCCCGCCGCGTTGACCGCCACCGAATTGAGCGCAGGGAAGAAAAAGCCGCGATTGGCGTTGGCGTAGAGGTTGAGGCTCGGCGTCAGCTTGTAGAGCACGCCGGCGGACAGCGCCCAGCTACTCGCACTCACCTTGCCGCGCACCACCGTACCGGTTTCCCACACGACGTTGCGCAGCGCCGTCGACAGATTGGGCGTGGTCGCATCGGTGATCGTCGTCGCGGTCGCGGCGCGCGCGATGTCGCCGTCCGACCATTCGACGCGGCCGCCGAAGTCGAACACCAGCCGCCCGCCCTCGATCTGGTCGGCAAGGTAGACCGCGTAATGCGTCTGTTTCGCGGTGTTGTCGGTGTAGCCGACACCGGCATCGAGCAGCCCGCCGTTCGACACGATCGTCGGTACGCCCGCCGCGTTGCGCACGGTGAGGTTGATGAGCCGCGGCCGGTTGTTGAACGCGCCGAGATAGGCGGTGGTGACGGTCTGGTCACGCGCCCAGGCATCGGCAAAATAGCCGCCCAGCGTCAGGTTGTGGCGGACATCGCCATCGGTCAGCTGCCTGGTCAGGTTCAACTCGGCGGTGGTGTCGTGATTGGGCCGGTTGCGGTCCTGGAAGCGGTTGGCGAACAGGATCGCGGACCCCGGCACCGCCGACCCGTCGTCGGCATAGGTGAAGCTGGCGTTGCTCGGCAGTCCGCGCAATGCCAGGAACCCGGCCTGCGTCTGCGGCACGTTGGCGAGCCCGTCGCCGTCGAGGAAGAAGCCGAAACGATGGGCGTAGCGCGAATATTTCGCCTTGCCGTTCAGCCCCCAGCCGTCGCCGAAATCCTTGGTGAAGGCGAGCGCCACCTGACCGCCCGCGGTATAGACGCCATCGGCGATCCGCGTCTGGAACCGACCGCCGCCGGGCGTCGCGAAGCCCAGTCCCGACACCGCATCGGTCAGCAGCGAATTGACCAGTTTCCCGTCATTGCCGGGGATGCGCTCGCGCGTTGCGCCGTCGAGCGGAAACGGCAGATAGAATTGCACGCGGTCGTGGATATACTGGCCCGACAGCGTCACCGATCCCGATCCGTCGGAGAAATCCTTGCGGATATTGCCGCGCAGCTGCCCACCCTTGGTCGGCAGACCGGTGCGGATCGGGCCATCGTCGTGGCGGAAATACCCCGAGAAAGCGTAATAGAGCCCTGCGGCGTCCAGCGGCCCGCTTGCCGCCACATCGCCGCGGAACCGCCCACGCTCGGCCCATTCGGCCTGGACAGTGCCCTGCGGCGTATCGGTCCCCGTCTTCGAAATGTAGTTGATGAGCCCCGCGACCGAACCCGAACCGAACAGGTTGGACACGCCGCCGCGGACGAACTCGAGCCGTTCGATGCCCGGATCGTTGCGATAATAGACGTCATAGGCCGACGAGTTGAGCCCGAACGAGCTCAACACTGGAATACCGTCATATTGCAGCGGTGTCAGCTGGTAGGTGCCGCCGAGCGGCAATCCCTTGATGAAGACGTTGACCGCGACTTCGCCGCCGCCGCCCTCCGCCTTGATCGACGGGACGGTATTGAGGATGTCGGCCTGGCTCGACGCGGCGGTGCGCTGCAGCTGGGTGGCATCGATCGTCGACACCGACAGCGGCGTGTCGCGCGCGCGGCGCGCGGCGCTGGTGCCGGTCACGACGATGTCGCCGTCCTGCGGCTGATCGGCCCCGGCGGGCGCCTGGGGAGCCGGTGCGGTCTGCGCCTGGGCGACGCCGGCTCCGGCGCCTCCCGATGCGACGGCCATCGCCCCCGCCAGCCACAGCGCCCGCATCGATACGTTCGACCTTGAATAGCTCATCGATCCTCCCCCTGTGCGTGCTCCGCCTTGCCGGTCGGTCGCGTGTCGAGGGATAGGTGCGGCGATCGCCGGGGAAACAGAAGGCGCGAAAGGCAGAACAGTCCGTTGCGGTTACAGCAACAATGCCGCAGACTGCCGGTAAAGAGAGGACACGCCATCATGCTCGATTTCGGGGACCTCACGGTCTTCGCCAAGGTCGTGGAGACCGAGAGCTTCACCCGCGCCGGCCACCAGCTCGGCATGCCCAAGTCGAGCGTCAGCCGGCGCATCACGCGGCTCGAACAGCATCTCGACACACAGCTGCTCCGCCGCAACACGCGGGCGGTGACGGTGACCGAGGACGGCGCGCTGTTCTTCCAATATTGCCTGCGCTCGATCGGCGTCCTCAAGGACGGCGAACGCGCGTTGCAGAGCCAGCAGCGCTATCCGCAGGGGATCATCCGCACCGTCCTGCCGCACGGCCTCAGCCAGAGCCTGCTCGGCCCGATGCTCGCCGATTTCCTGGCGCTCTACCCAGAGGTGCGATTGCTGACCCAGGTCAGCGACGACGGGATCGCGATGCTGCGTAGCGGATTCGACGTTGCGATCGTGGTCGGCCCGCTGGCCAGTTCCGATCTCGTCGCGACCCGGCTGGGCGGCGCCGAATGCGGGCTGTTCTGTTCGCACGATCTCGCCGAGCGGATGGGGATGCCGCAGACGCCTGTCGAATTGCCGCGCTTCGACCTGCTCGGCCTCGACGCGGTCGATCGCCGTCACCGCTGGACGCTGCAACGCGGGGCCGAGGAGGCGAGCGTCGAATTCGCCGCCCGCTTCGCGACCAACGATCTCGCCATGCTGCGCCAGGCGACGCTCGCCGGGCTGGGCATCGCCAGCCTTCCCGCCTTCCTGTGCAAGCGGGACCTGGCGGAGGGCCGGCTGACCGAGGTGATGCCGGGATGGAACAGCGGCGGCATCGACTATTTCGCGGTGTTCAGCGATCCCAAGACGGTGCCGGTGCGCGTGCGCACGCTCATCGATTTCCTCGTCGAGCGCCTGCGTCGCGGCCTGTCCTGGGAACCCGCCGGACTGTAAGTTGTCGAAACCGGAACAGGGCGTTGCGCAGACAGTGACTGCCGATGGTGCGCGCGCTGGGCGAAGATCGGGCACAACGGACGGGCCGAACCCCGATCCGCGCAAACAAGGGTCGGGGGCGGATGACGGTCGACGGGGCATTGGTGCAAGTGCGCGACAGGTTGCGCGGGCTGTTCGATATCGCGGTCGACGCGGTGTCGGCGCATCGCGTGATGCCGCGCAAGCTGGCGCAGGCGAGCGACGGACGCACGGCGATCATCGCGATCGGCAAGGCGGCGGCGCCGATGATGCGCGTCGCGATCGATCGGATCGGCGATCCCGCCGCGGCGCTGCTCGTCACCCGCCACGGGCATCTCGGCGCCATCGCCTTCCCGCCGATCGTCGAGGTGATCGAGGCCGGACACCCCGTTCCCGATGCCGCCAGCCTGATCGCCGCGGATCGCGCGCTCGCCGTCGCGGCGGGGCTGCGGGCGCAGGACCGGCTGATCCTGCTGCTGTCGGGCGGCGGCTCCGCGCTGGCGGCGGCGCCGGCCGCCGGCGTCGGGCTGGAGGACAAGCAGGCGGTGACGCGCGCGCTGCTGCGATCCGGCGCGACGATCGGCGAGATCAATTGCGTCCGCAAGCATCTGTCGCGGATCAAGGGCGGGCGGCTGGCGCTCGCCGCCGGGCCGGCGCGGACGACGACCTACATCATCTCCGACGTGCCGGGCGACGATCCCGCCTTCGTCGCGTCGGGGCCGACCGTCGCCGACGACAGCTCGCTGGCGGACGCGCGCGCGATCGTCGCCGGCTATGCGCTCGCGCTGCCACCCGCGGTCTCCGCGGCGCTCGCCGATCCGGTGAACGAATCCCCCGCCGCCGACGCGCTCGGCCTCGCCGGCTGCGAGACCCTGGTCATCGCCCGCGCCCGCGACGCGCTGACGGCGGCCGCCACGGCGGCGGCGGCGCAGGGGCTGACCGTGACCAACCTCGGCGACCGGTTGCAGGCGGAGGCGCGGCACCTCGGCACCAGCCACGCCGCGCTCGCCCGCCGTCTCGCCGCCGACGGCAGAGCGCGCGCGATCGTGTCCGGCGGGGAGACGACGGTCACCGTCGTCAATCCGCAGGGGCGCGGCGGACGCAACCTCGAATATCTGCTCGGTCTGGCCATCGCGCTCGATGGCGATCCGCGGATCAGCGCGCTGGCCTGCGACACCGACGGGATCGACGGGACGGAGGATGCCGCCGGCGCGATGATCTTTCCCGACACGCTGGCGCGCGCCGCGGCGGCGGGGCTCGATCCGGCGGAACATCTCGCCGCGAACGACGCCTATCGCTTCTTCGCCGCGCTCGACGACCTCGTCGTCACCGGCCCGACGCTGACCAACGTCAACGATTTCCGCGTCATCCTGATCGCCGGGGATCCGGCATGACGCGCGGTCGCTATCCGTGGGTGCTGGTGGCGCTGCTGTGGGTCGCCTCGTTCCTCAACGCCGCAGACCGCTCGATCCTGGTCGCGACGATGCCGCAGATCCGTGACGCATTCGGCCTGTCCGCGACACAGCTGGCGCTGGTCAGCTCGATCTTCTTCTGGGTCTACGCCTTCGCCGCCTTCGTCTCGGGGCGGATCGGCGATGCGACGCGGCGCTCGCGGGTCATCGCCTATGGCCTCGTATTCTGGAGCATCGCGACCGGCGCGATGTCGCTCGCCGCCGGATTCGGCATGCTGCTCGCGATCCGCGCCGCGGTCGCGCTCGGCGAATCGAGCTATTATCCCAGCGCGACCGCGCTGATCGGCGACTGGCACGGCGACAGGATGCGCAGCCGCGCATTGTCGCTGCATCAGACCGGACTGTTCGCGGGGGCCGGCATCGGTGCGCTCGCCGCCGGGATGATCGCGGACCGGTTCGGCTGGCGCGCGCCTTTCCTCGTATTTGCCGGCGTGGGCATCGTCTGGGCGGTGATATTGATCCGCTTCCTGCGCGATCCGGGCGACCTTGCCCCGAAACCGGCGATCGCGCCCGCCGACGGCCCGCTGCGCACGATCCTGCGGACACCGGCCGCGCTCATCCTGTGCGGCGTGTTCTTCCTCGCCAATGGTGCATCGACCGGCGTGATGGTCTGGGCGCCGACCTTCGCGCACGACCGGCTCGGCCTCGACCTGACCGGATCGGCGCTGCTCGGATCGGCGACGATCAACCTCGCCGGCTTCCTGTCCGTACCGGTCGGCGGGCTGGTCGCCGACCTGCTGCGCCGCCGCTTCGCGCTCGGGCGGTTCCATACGCTGGCGATCGGTCTCGGGATCGCCGGGCTGTGCCTGTTGCCACTCGTCCTCGCCAAGACCGCATCGGCGGTGGCCATCGTGCTGGTCGCCTCGAGCGTCGGCAAAGGGCTGTTCGACGGCTGCATCTACGCCGCGATGCACGACATCGTGCCGCCGCCGGCGCGTGCGACCGCGGTGGGGCTGATGACGACGCTCGGCTTCATCGGTGCCGGACTCTCGCCGCTGCTCGTCGCGCAGATCGCCGGGCGCTTCGGCCTTGCCGCCGGGATGACGTCGCTGGCACTGGCCTATTTCGCGGCGGTGGCGGTGATCGTCGCGATGCGCCGCCCGGCGCTGCGCGCGATCGCCACGGTCGCGCATTGATGTTACGGCTTTGGCCCCGCCACTCGTCCAGGCCGGTGATGACCGACGATGCCGCGACCAAGCGATGGTTCACCCAGGAGGTTCTGCCGCTCGAGCGCGACCTGGTGCGGTTCATCGCGCGCCATTGCCGCGATGGCGCCGATATCGCCGACGTCCGGCAGGAGGTGTATGAGCGCGCGCTGACCGGCGCGCGCGCCGATGCCCTGCGCTCGACCCGCGCCTATCTGTTCACCATCGCGCGGCATGTGCTGATCGACCGCGCCCGCCGCGCCAAGATCGTCTCGTTCGAACAGATCGCCGACATCGATACCGTCGACTGGGACCATGATGCCTTCGCGCAGGATCGCCACATGACCGCGCGCGACGAATTGCGGCGCGCGATGCTCGGCCTTGAACAGCTGCCGCCGCGCTGTCGCGAGGTGGTCCGCCTGCGCAAGGTCGAAGGGCTCAGCATCCGCGAAACCGCCGACCGGATGGGCGTCAGCCACCACACGATCGAACGCCAACTGACGCTCGGCCTGCGCGCGCTCGCCAATTTCATGCTCGGCGGCGAGGGGCGGATCAGCCGCCCGCGCGCGCGATCGACCGCAGCGCGAGAGGCCGAACGATGAGCGCCGCCCGTGATCTCGAACAGCAGGCGGCGCACTGGCTGGTCGCCCGCGACCAGCCCGACTGGTCCGCCGACGATGCCCGCGCGCTCGCCGCATGGCTGTCGGACAGCGTCGCGCACAAGGCGGCATTCTGGCGGTTGGAGGCGGGCTGGCATGCCGCGGACCGCCTCGCGGCAACGCGCGGCCCTTCTACCTTCAGGACGCCGCGCCGCTGGGCCCCGTCACCGATCTGGGGGATCGCTGCGGCGCTGGTGATCGCCTGCATGGCGGCGCTGGCGCTCTCGCAGTTCGTGCCGCTCGGCGGCGACGTGCCCACGATCCGTGTCGCCACCGCCGTGGGCGCGCGGCGTCAGGTGGCGCTCGCCGACGGCAGCGCGGTGACGGTCAACACCGCCAGCACGATGCGTGCGTCCTTCGCCGCGGGCGAACGTCGCGTCTGGCTCGATCGCGGCGAGGCCTATTTCGAGGTCGCGCACGACCGACGCCACCCGTTCGTCGTGTTCGCCGGCGGACGCAAGGTGACGGTACTCGGCACCAAATTCTCGGTTCGCCGCGATGGCGACACCGTCACCGTCGCGGTGGCGGAAGGACGCGTGCGGGTCGAGGATGCCGACCCCGCCACCGCCGAACGCGCCGCGATCATCACCGCCGGCGACGTCGCGATCGCACGCGGTCACGCGATGCTGCTCGCCGACCGCTCCGAACAGCAGGTGCAGGACGCACTGGCTTGGCGGCGCGGCGTGCTGACCTTCGACCAGGTGACGCTGGAACAGGCGGCGCATGAGTTCAACCGCTACAACCATCGCCAGATCCGGCTGGGCGACGCGCAGGCCGCCCGGCTGCGCATCGGCGGGTCGTTCGAGGCGACCAATATCGACGCCTTCACGCGACTGCTCCACGACGCCTTCGGCCTGCGCATTGCCCACGATCGCGACGGCGTGACGATAAAATCCTGACGCGCGTTACGGCTTTCGCCGAACCGTTCGTCTGACCCCGTATCGGCCCGCAGAGGCCGACGGGACGCACACAAGGGGGGGATATGCGTAAATCTGATGCGCTCATGATCTGTCTGGCGACCAGCGCGATCATCGCTGCCGTGCCGGCCGCCGCGCAGGCGGAGACCCGCACCATCGCGGCGCTGCGCCGCTACGACATCGATGCCGGCAGCATGAAGGCGGCGCTCGACGCCTGGGCGCGCCAGTCGAAACGACAGATCCTCTATCGCACCGATGACGTGCGCACGCTGCGCTCGCCGGGCGTGCGCGGACGGCTGGGCGATGCCGATGCGCTCGACCGCATCCTGTCCGGGTCAGGCCTCAGGATGCACCGCGATGCATCGGGGGCGGTGGCGATCACGCGGCCCGTCGCCTTCGCCAGCACGATCGCGCAGGACGTCGCCCCCACGGCGGCGGCACAGGAGCCTGCCGCGACGCAGGACGCAAGCGGCATCCAGGACATCGTCGTCACCGCGCGCCGCACCGAGGAGCGCGCGCAGAAGGTTCCCGTCTCGCTGACCGCGTTCACGCAGGACACGATCCGCCAAAAGAGTATCAACACGGCCACCGACCTGCAGAATTTCACGCCGTCGCTGACCGTGCTCGGCAACGTCGCACGCAATCAGGAGACCTATACGATCCGCGGCATGGGCGGCGGCGGTGGCGCCGGCACCGGCAGCGGCCCCGGCGTCGTCGGCTATTTCGCCGAGGTGCCATCCTCGGCCAGCGGCCCGGGCAGCTTCTACGACCTCGCTTCGCTGCAGGTGCTCAAAGGTCCGCAAGGCACGCTGTTCGGGCGCAACACCACCGGTGGCGCGGTCTTGCTCGAGCCGGCGCGTCCGAAGATGAACCGCGTCGAAGGCTATGTCGAGGGGACGCTCGGCAACCTGCGCCGTCGCAGCGCGCAGGGCGCGCTCAACATTCCGGTCGTCGACGACGTCCTGGCGGTGCGCGTCGCGGGCCAGTTCGACAAGCGCGATGGCTATGTCCGCGACGTGCTGACGGGACGCGACTATCTGAACCGCGACAATTATTCGCTGCGCCTCGGCATCCAGTTCAACCCGACCGATACGATCAACAGCTATACCGCGGTCAATTACATCCAGGTCGACGAACATGGCGGCGGCAGCATCCTGCTCGCGGTACGCCCCGGCAGCCCCTATGCGGCGTTGCTCCAGCCCTATCTCGCGCAGCAGCAGGCGCGGGGACCGCGCGAGACGTCGACCGGCGTGAACACGTTCGAGAAGGCGCGCAACCTGCTCGTCCTCAACAACACGACCTGGAACCCGACACCGGAACTCACGATCAAGAACGTCTTCAGCTACGGCCGCACCCGATCCACCAGCGCGACCGACCGCGATTCGACGCCGTTGCCGATCGCCGACCTGCTCGGCGCCTTTCCGGGCAGCTACAACAACAACCTGCGCACGATCACCGAGGAGCTGCAGGCGCGCTACGACGACGGCCGTTTCTCGCTGCAGGGCGGCGGCTTCTACCTCGACGAGAAGAGCCCCTCCCCGCTCACCTTCCTGACCGTCAACCCGTTGCAGGCGGGCGGCATTCTGGGCGGCGGGCCGATCATCCTGCCGTCGGTGGTTCAGGCCCTGCTGGGCGTGAACGGCCCGCTGCTGCCCGCGCTCAACATCCAGCCCGATGCGTCGGTGCGCGGCCGCAGCAAGGCGCTCTACGCGCAGGCGCAATACAAGATCGTCCCGACGCTGACCGCGACCGCCGGCTTCCGCTGGACGTGGGACAGCTTCGGCGGCGACATCCAGAGCTACCAGGACGCACAGAGCTATCAGGTGTTCAACCGGCTCGCCGCGCTCGGCATCGTGTCGCCGGCGCAAGCGGCACAGGTGATCGGTCTCAACGCCAATCTGTGCGTCTACGACGCGTTCCTCGCGGTTGCGGCGGGCGGCTTCCCGACGCTCAAATATCCCAACTGCACCAAGCCGACGTTCAGCGGCAAGAGCGACGGGCCGACCTGGCAATTGGGCCTCGACTGGCAGGCCGATCCGCAGACGCTCGTCTATGCGGTGTCGCGGCGCGGCTACAAATCGGGCGCGAACAACCCGATCGTGACGCTGTTCCTCGGCAGCGACTACCCGCTCGCCCCGGTCAAGCCCGAGCGCGTGACCGATGCCGAGGTCGGGCTGAAGCGCGACTGGACGATCGGCGGGGTCAAGGCGCGGACCAACGTCGCCGCCTTCTACACCTGGTTCAACGACGTGCAGGTCATCCAGCGCGCCGCGATCGCCGGATCGGACATCCTGGCCAACGCGAAGAAGGCGCGCGTCGTCGGGCTGGAGTTCGAAGGACTCATCATCCCCTTCAAGCCGCTGACGATCAGCGGCACCTATTCGTACAACGACGCCAAATTCCTCGATTACGTCACCATCCCGATTCCCGCGATCCCGTCGGCACTGACCGCGGCGCAGCCGTCGCGCGACCTGTCGAGCACGCCCTTCACCTTCGTCGCGCGGCACAAGTTCAGCCTCGACGGGCGCCTGGCGCTGCCGATCCCGGCGGCGGAGGGCGATATGGCGATCCGTGCGACCTATTCGTGGCAGTCGCGCCAGCGAGTCGCGCCGGACGCACAGCCGTTCGATACGATCGATCCCTACGGCCTGCTCAACCTGCGGCTCGAATGGAACCAGATGCGCGGCGCGCCGCTCGATCTGGCGATCTACGGTACCAACGTCCTCAACACGGCGTACCGGATCACCGCCAACACCGGTTACAACAATTCGGGCTTCAGCAACTCGATCTATGGCGAACCGGCGCAATACGGCCTGTCGCTGCGGTATCGCTTCTGATGCGTGCGCGCGTTTCGGTAGCGATCGTCGCCATGCTGCTGGCATCGTGCAGTTCGGGTCCCGAACGGCGCGCGATCACGCCCGCCCAGCGGCAACTGGTCGACCGGATGGGTCGTGCCGGCGCCGCAGGGATCGACGCGAACGGCCGCGCCGACGGCGGGATGAGCGTCGCCGGCACGCTCGCCGGCCGGCCCTTCGGCATCGCCGTCCCTGCGCGCTGGAACGGTCAGGCGGTGCTGTTCGCCAACGGTTATTCGATCCCCGGCTCGCCGGTGTCGGTGCCCGCCGACCCGGTCGCGAAGGATCCATCGGGCGGCTTCCTCACCGCCGCCTACAAACAGGGATTCGCGGTCGGCCAGAGCGCGTTCGACAAGCCGGCGATGGCGGTGAAGAGCGGCGTCGCCAACACGCTGCGCCTGCGCGGCTGGTTCGAGCGGCTCGGCACGACGCGCTTCTACCTCGGTGGCGCGTCGATGGGCGGCAATATCGTGATGGCGCTGATCGAACAGCATCCCCGGGCCTTTGCCGGCGCGATGAGCGCGTGCGGCGTGACGGGCGGATGGGACAGCGAGGTCGGCAGCCTCGTCGACCTGCGGGCCGCCTATCGTTACTACACGCGCGGCACGAAATACGCGCTGCCCGGCAACCCCGATATCGCCGCCAACGGTGTCTCGCCCACGCCGCCCACCGGCCTGGGGTTCGCCCGGACCCCCTGGCTGTTCTGGCAGCTTAAGAAAATGAGCGGCGTCATGGCCGACCTGTTCAAGGCGGCGCGCGCCAAACCGGACGGCCCGGAGGCGAGGATGGTGGCCCGTATCGCCTCGGTCGCGAAGGCCGACGCGGATCCGGCCAGCTTCATCTTTCCGATCATGACCGCGATGGTCAGCATGGAGGATATGCGCGCGAGCTTCGGCGGCGTCGTCTACGGCAATGTCGGCAAGGTCTACGACAGCCCGCTGCTGACCGCGCGCGAAAAGGCGGACCTCAACGCCGGCATTCAGCGTATCGCATCCGACGCCCCGGCACGCGCCTTCGCCGTGCAATGGCACCGGTCGACCGGCCGCTTCACCACGCCGCTGGTGGCCGTCCACAACCGCCACGACGGCCTCGTCTTCGCGCAGCAGGCTCTCCTGCTGCAACAGCGGGTCGCGGCCGCCGGCAACGATGCGCATCTGTTCCAGCTGTGGGCGCCGTCGCTACAGAAGGACATTCCCGGCACCGGCCTGAAGGGATGGGCGCACTGCGGCTTCACCCCACGCCAAGCGGCGGTGCTGTGGAACACGCTGCATGGCTGGGTCGACAGCGGTCGCAAACCGACGGCGGGGGTCTATTGATGACGAACACGATCGACCGGCGACAGGCCATGGCGCTTGGCGCCGCGGCCCTCGCGACGCCGGCACTGGCGCGCGGTGCCCGCGACACGTTCCTGTGGGGCGCGGCGACGGCGGGGCATCAGATCGAAGGCAACAACGTCAACGCCGATATCTGGCTGCTCGAACAGGTGAAGCCGACCCTGTTCGCCGAGCCGTCGGGCGATGCCTGCGACAGCCTGCACCGATGGGAAGAGGACGTCGCGATCGTCAAGGCGCTCGGCCTCAACGCCTATCGCTTCTCGGTCGAATGGAGCCGGATCGAACCGGCGGAAGGCCAGTTTTCCCAGGCGTATCTCGACCATTATGCGCGCATCGTCGCATCCTGCCGGGCGTCGGGCCTTGCGCCGGTCGTCACCTTCAACCACTTTACCACGCCGCGCTGGTTCGCCGCGCGGGGCGGCTGGGAAGCGGACGACGCCCCCGCTCTATTCGCGCGCTATTGCGACCGCGTCGCCCGCGCGATGGCGCACGGGATCAGTCATGCCCTCACCTTCAACGAACCCAATCTCTCGATCAACGGCCCCTGGTCGCGCTTCCAGCCCGATGCAAAGGCCAAAGCGGCGACGCAGGCGATGATCGCCGCGGCGGCGAAGGCGTCCGGGTCGAACCGCTTCTCGTTGCTCAACGGCGGCGACCCGACGCCGATGATCCCCGGGCTGCTGCGCGCCCACCGGCTGGGGCGCGACGCGATCAAGGCGGTGCGCGGCGACCTGCCCGTCGGCATGAGCCTCGCGATCTCCGACGACATCGCGCTCGACGGCGGCGACGCTCTGCTCGCCACCAAGCGCCGCGCCTATTACGAACCGTTCTTCGAAGCGGGCCGCGACGACGATTTCGTTGGCGTCCAGACCTATGAGCGGACGTACCTCGGCCCGGGCGGCCCGGTCGACGCGCCAGCCTCCACCCCGCGCCGCGCCGATGGCAAGCCCTACGAGCCGGCGGCGATCGGCGGATCAATCCGCTACGCCCATCGCGCCACGGCCAAGCCGATCCTCGTCACCGAAAACGGCATCGATGCCAGCGACGATGCCGATCGCGCGCGGTTCATCCCCGCCGCGATCGCCGCGGTGGAGGCGGCGCGGCACGACGGCGTGCCGGTGCTGGGTTACATCCACTGGTCGCTGCTCGACAATTTCGAATGGCTGAGCGGCTACAAGCCTCGCTACGGTCTGGTCGCGGTCGATCGCGCCTCCTTCAAGCGCACGGTCAAGCCCAGCGCCCGCGTGCTCGGCCGGATCGCGCAGGCCGGCGGGACGCGATGACGGCGACGGCGTTCCTGTGGGGTGCTGCGACCGCCGGGCACCAGGTCGAGGGCAACAACGTCAACGCCGACATCTGGCTGCTCGAGCAGGTGCCGGGGACCAGCTTCCTCGTCCCGTCCGGCGATGCCTGCGACAGCCTCCACCGCTGGCGCGAGGACGTCGGGCTCGTGCGCAGCCTGGGGTTGAACTGCTATCGCTTCAGCGTCGAATGGAGCCGGATCGAACCGACGCCGGGATATTTCAGCACGGCGTGGCTCGATCATTACGCCCGGATCGCGGCGGCCTGCAGGGAAGCGGGGATCGCGCCAGTGGTCACGCTCAGCCACTTCACCTCGCCGCGCTGGTTCGCGCAGGCAGGCGGATGGACGCAGGCTGACGCCCCGATGCTGTTCGCCCGCTATGCCGAGCGCGTGACGCGTCGCCTGGCGCCTTGGGCCAGCCACGTCGTGACGTTCAACGAACCCAATCTGCCGCTGATGGGCCGATGGAGCGCCACCCCGATCGCCGATCCGGGGCGCGAAGGCCTCGACCGGATGCTCGCCGCCGCGACACGCGCCTGCGGGTCCGATCGTTTCGACGTCTGGGTCTATTCGCGGGGCGAGGAGGCCGCGCTTGCCAACCTGCTCGCCGGCCATCGCGCCGCCCGCAGCGCCGTGAAGGCCGTCCGTGCCGATCTGCCCGTCGGCATGAGCCTGGCGCTGCCCGATGTGCAGGCGGTCGGCACGCAAAGCGGGGTCGCGGCGTACCGCCGCCATGCCGAGGCGCCGTTCTTCGCGGCGGCACGCGACGACGATTTTCTCGGCGTCCAGACCTATGGCCGGCTGCGCCTCGACGCCCAGGCCGTCGTACCGCCGCCGGCCGACGCGGAACGCACCCAATCCGGGGACGAATATTATCCGTGGGCGCTTGCCGCCGCCGTGACGCGCGCGCACGCCGAAACCGGCCGGCCCGTGCTGGTCACCGAGAACGGCATCGCCACCGCCGACGACCGCCAGCGCGCGCGTTACATCGCGGATGCGCTGGCCTCGCTCGATACGGCCCGCACCGCCGGCGTGCCGGTGATCGGCTATATCCACTGGTCGCTGCTCGACAATTTCGAATGGCGGCGCGGCTACGCACAACGGTTCGGCCTCGTCGCGGTCGATCGCCGGACGTTCCGCCGCACCGCGAAGCCGAGCGCGCGGCGTTATGCCGAACTCGTCCGGGCGCGGCAGGCATGATCCGGCTTGCGCTCGCCGCACTCGCGCTTGCCCCCGCAGCACAGGTCGCAGCGCCCTGGTCCGACACGCTGTCCCGAGAGGCATTGGCCGGACTCGCGGCGGACGCGGCGCGGCCCCCTGCGCCGGCGGACATGGCCGCGCGCCGGGCCAGGGCCGAGGCGATCCAGCGCGACATCGGTACCCGCCAGGCGGCCCGCTACCGCGTCGTTATGGCCGACCGGACGATCGGCGGCGTAGCCGTACGCGTCTTCACCCCCGCCGGTCGACCGCGCAGCGACGCGGTGTTGCTCAATCTTCACGGCGGCGGCTTCGTCGTCGATTCGGGATCGCTGACCGAGAACATCCCGATCGCCGCGCTGACCGGCATGACCGTGGTCGCGGTGCGGTATCGATTGGCACCCGAGCACCTTTTCCCCGCGCCGGTCGAAGACGCCACGGCGGTCTATCGCGCGCTGCTCGCCGATCGTCCGCAGCGCCGGATCGGTGTGTACGGCACGTCCGCCGGCGCGATCGTGGCGGCGGAGCTGGTCGCGCGGCTGCGGGCGGAGAAACGGACCGCGCCCGCCGCGCTGGGGTTCTTGAGCGGCAGCGCCGACTTGACGCGGACCGGCGACACGATGGCGCTGTTACTCGGCGCCGACGCGGGCAAGGGCGTCGCGAGACTGTATGCCGGCGCGCGCGATCCCGCCGATCCCGCGATCTCCCCTGCACGGGGCAGCCTGAGCGGATGGCCGCCGACGCTGTGCCTGTCGAGCACCCGGGACTATCTGCTGAGCGCGACCGCCGATTTCTGCCGCGCGCTGGGCGACGCGGACGCCGATGCCCGGCTGGTCGTGTTCGACGGCCTGCCCCATGCCTTCTGGAGCTACATCGAAGCGCCCGAGAGCGACGTGGCGTTCGCGACGATGGCGCGCTTCCTGCGCCGACACCTGGAGACGACCCGATGATCCGCTGGCTGACGCCGCTTGCCCTGCTTGCCGCCCCCGCGGTGGCGCAGGGTCCCGTGAAACAGGTGCCTGGTTTCCGCCTGCCGCCCTCCAACCAGTTGAGCCCGGCGGCGCAGCAGGTGCTGGCACGCATGGATGCGGCGGCCGCGCCCGATACCGTGAAGGGCGACGTCGCCAGGCAGCGCGCCTTCTACGGCAAGTGGAACGACGATCGCCTGGCCGAGATGCGCCGGCGCTTCCGCACCGAGGTGCGCCGCGAGACGATCGGCGGCGTCGGGGTGGACATCGTCGACCCCGCCGACGGGCCGGCGGCCGATAACGCGGCGCGCGTTCTCATCAACGTCCATGGCGGCGCGTTCATGTGGGGGGCGGGCAGCGGCGCCCTCGTGGAGGCGATTCCGATCGCCGCGACGATGCGCATCCGCGTCGTGACGGTGGATTATCGGCTGGCGCCCGAACACCGTTACCCGGCGGCATCGGAGGATGTCACCGCGGTCTACCGCGACCTGCTCAAACGCTACCGGCCCGAGAACATCGGCGTCTACGGCTGTTCGGCGGGCGGCGTCATCACCGCACAGGCGACCGCCTGGATCGGCAAACAGGGCCTGCCCCGCCCCGGCGCGATCGGCACCTTCTGCGGCACGGGCGCGCCCTACAGCGGCGACAGCCCCTATCTGGCGCCGGCACTCGCCGGCACCGCGCCGCCCGCGATCCCCGCCCTGCCCGCGACGCTGCCGGTCGGCTACATGGATGGGGTGCCGGCCAGCGATCCGCTCGCCTACCCGCTGGCGTCCGACGCGCAGATCAAGGCGATGCCGCCGACGCTGCTGCTGGCGGGCGGCCGGGACTTCGCGGTCAGTGCGCTGACGCTCGCGCATCGCAGACTCGCCGCGGCAGGCATCGACAGCGAACTCCAGCTCTTCGACGGCCTGCCCCACGCCTTCTTCATGTGGCCCGACATGCCCGAATCCGACGAGGCGTTCGCGACCATCGCCCGCTTCTTCGACAGGCACCTCGGCCGCCGTCCCCGCTGACCCCGAATGGAGATACCTATGTCGCTTCGCTTCGCCCTCCCCCTCGCGCTGCTCGCCGGCGCATCCGTCGGTGCCCAGGTTCCGCCTGCCGCCACCACCCTCACCGCCGCGCAGACCGCACTCGTTGCGAAGGCGCGCGCGAACGGCGCGACCGACCTGTCGACGCGCCCCGCCCCCGCGGGCGGCGTGACACTGGTCGGCAAGCTGGAGGGCGATCAGTTCGCGCTGTCCTTCCCCGCGGGATGGAAGGGCGACGGCCTCGTCTATGCGCACGGCTATTCGACGCCCGGCACGCCCATCGCGGTGTCCGAGGATCCGACCGGCGCGTCGACCGGGGGCGGGATGATGCGCTTCGCCTATGAGGACGGCGTCGCGGTCGGGCACAGCGCCTATGACAAGGACGGGCTGGGCGTGGAAACGGGCACCCGCAACACCAAACGGTTGCGCGATTTCCTGGTCGGGATGGGCGCAAAACGCGTCTACGCCACGGGCGATTCGATGGGCGGCAGCATCGTCGTCACCTTGCTCGAGACGTACCCGGGCGCCTTCGCCGGTGGCCTAGCGCGGTGCGGCGTCGTCGGCAGCTGGAAGACGCTGCTCACCCAGCTGTACGACATGCGCGCCGCCTACAATGTCCTGACGAAAGGCACGGCCTATGCGCTGCCGGGCGAACAGGACATCCGCCGCTCCGCGCTGTCCACGACACCGCCGGCGGGCACGGCGATGGACGCCAAGACCTATGGCTGGAGCCAGCTGACGCGGATCGCCACCCCGGTCCTCGCGCTCTTCGCCGCCGCGAAGAAGGATCCCGCAGGGCGTGAGGCGCGCATCCTGCGTCAGGTCGCCGCGATCGGTGGATTCGACGTCGATCCGGGGTCGATCGCCTTCCCGCTCGTCACGGTGTCGCTCGGCGCGGACGACATGGCCGCGACCGCCGGCGGCCTTCCCTATGGCAACATCGGCAAGGTCTATGCCAGCGACACGATGACCCCGGCGGAGGCGAGCGCGCTCAACCGCGGAATACAGCGTGTCGCCGCGTCTCCCGCCGCGATCGCCTATCTTACCCGCTGGCACGAGGCGAGCGGGCGAATCTCCGCGCCGCTCGTCACCATCCACAACAGCGTCGATTCGCTCGTTCCCTATGCGCAGGAGACGGTGTTCGCCGATGCCGTACGCAAAGCCGGCAAATCCGCCCTGCTCGCCGCCTACCCGGTCGCGCCGCTGCGTGCTCCCCTGCCCGTCGGCGGGGTCGAGGCCTATACGCATTGCGGCTTCACGCCCGAACAGACGAAGGCGGCGTGGAACGCCCTGCACGGCTGGATCGATAATGGCCGGCGCCCCACCGCCGACGCGGTGAAGTGAAGCCATGCGTTGCCCGGGGTCACGACTCGTTGATCGGAGTCACAAAAACGTAACGGCTTAAGGTGCGAGACGTATCAGCGGCATGTCACGAGGCAAACGGGTACCGCTCGTCGCGCTGAACGGCGCTTTGGTGTGACCAGCCTTGAACCACGACGCCGCGCGGAGACCAATGGTCGACAGCACCGATTGGAGGAAACCGCATGACCGGCAAGATCATCACCCTGTCCGCTCTCGCAGCATCTGCCTTGGCCCTGGCGTCGCCGGCGCACGCCAGCGGCTGTAACGGGGTCGTCAACTTCTTCGTATGGGGCTGCGCGCCGTGGGACAACAATAACGGCCCCAATTATCCCTATTACAGGAAGAAGGTCGTCACGATGAAGGCGCCCGCCGGCTCCAGGATCGAGGAGAAGAACGGCGCGGCGATGATCGATATCAACGGGCAGAAATTCCCGCTCGCCAACGGCGTGATCGCGCCGGGCGGGGCCAACGTGATCGCACCGGGGGGGGCGAACGTCATCGCACCAGGCGGGGCCAACGTCCAGGTCGTGGTGCCGGGTTGAGCGGCATGATGCTCAAGCTCGCGCTCGCTGCATCGCTGCTGGCGGCGGGGCCGGCGGCGGCGCAGTCCGGCGCGGCGGCGCGCATCGACGCGCTGTCGCTCGACCAGATCGTCGCCGCGGTCAGGGCCGGGTGCGGGCAGCTGACCGCGGCGATGACCGAGTTGCAGCGCCGCTATCCCGATCGCGTCACGGAGGTGCCGCGCTGCGACGGCGTGCCGATCACGGCCGATGCAGCGACCTACCGGACGATGAGCGACGACGCGCTCGGCGACGAAATCACCGCGCAGTCGAGCGCCATGGAGCAGCTGGTCGCGCACGGCACCGCGCTGCGTGCGGCAGCGGCGCAGGCATCGGGGATGCCTGCCGTCAGACCGACTGCCAAGCCGTCACCTGCGCCGGTCGCCAAGGCTGCACCGCCCAAGCCTGCCGCCTTGCCCGCGCGCAAGAAGGAGTGCGAAGCGCAGCACCTCGCCGACATCCGGCTGTGCTACGACAGTGCATGCAAGATGGTCACCTATCGCCGCTGGCAGCAATGCCTCGACACCGGACGCTATTGGTAGCGCGCGGCGACGTCGTCCAGCAGGCGATCGATCGTGGCAAGCGCGCGGTCGCGCACCGGATCGATCTCGCGCAGCAGTTCGTGCCCGACGCCGTGCGGAAAGCGGTGTAGCACGATCTCGCCGCGCGCCTGCGCGAAGCGGCGCGAGGCACGCGTGTCGGTCAACCGGTCGTCGTCCGCCGCGAGCAGCAGGACGGACAGGTCGAGCGCTGGCGCGGTCCGCGCCAGCGTCTCGAGCGCGCGGCCCGACGCGAACGCCGCCGCCAGCCAGCCCCAGCTCGGGGGGCCCAGGCGCAGTCCCGGCATGCGTTCGTGCCACCAATGCTCGTCGAGCAGCCGGCCATAGTCCGCGGTCAGCATCGCCTCCGCATCGGCGCGCGCGGCGTCGCCCGCCTTCGCGGTCCAGGCGGCGCGGCCGGGATCGGCGCGGCGGCATTGCCAGCGGGCAATGCGTTCGCTGATTCCGGCGCCGAGCGGGCTGCGGATGCGCACCATCGGCGACAGCAGCACCGCGCCCGCCGCCATGATCCGCCCCGACAGCAAGGCGTGCGCAAGCACGTTGCCGCCCATCGAATGCCCCATCGCGACGCGCGGGGCGGGCGCGGTCCAGTCGCGCCAGAACGCCGCGAGATCGTCGATCAGGCTGGTGAAGCTGTCGAGATGCCCGACCGTGCCGTCGGCGGTCAGCCGTCCCGATCCGCCATGCCCGCGCCAGTCGAACGCGGTGACCGACCAGCCGCGGGTCTGCCAGTGCGCGAACGCTTCGAGGTGTTTCTCGAAGATGTCGCCGCGGCCGCCGAGAAACAGGAGCGCGCCCCTCGCCTGTCCGACCGCCGGCCAGTCGAAGCGGCGGATCGGCCAGCCATCGGGCGCGTGCCAATGATCGATCGTGCTGCCCTCGGGACGACGACGACGGATCGGATGCGGCAGCGCGCTTGGTTCCATGCCGGCATATCAGGCGATCGGCGCGCCGAATTCAAGCGTTCGATCAGCCGGGAAACCGTTTGAGGCAAGCGTCGGCGACCGCGGCGGCGTTGCCGGTCGCCGCGACGTACGCGGCGGCGGGCGTATAAGCGGCGGTGACCGCCGCGGCATCGACCGACAGCCTGCCGAGTGCGACCGCGACGCGCTGCGCTCCCGCCGCATAGGATCTGGCCGCCGCCGTGTCACCGGCGCCGACCGCCAGCCCGCCATGCCGGAGCGCGCCCAGCGTCGACGAACAGATCACCCCGGCTACGACCGGGTCGGCGGGCAGCGGCCGTGGCATTGCGGTCGTCGCCTTGGCATCTTCCTTGCGGCACGCGGCGGCGAAGATCTGCGCGGCGCCGTTCCGCACCAGCGGCTTCATCGCGTCGACCGCGGCGTTGGCGGCGTCGAGCGGCGGCTTGCGTGCATCATGCGCCGCCTTCCATGCGAAATAGAAGCCCTGCGGATCGTAGACCACGGCGGACCCGGGGTCGATCGCCTTGCCGCGCGCGGCATCGATCGCGACCGCCGCCGCGCATGTCGTCGCGCGCTCGTACGGCGCGGCCGGCAGGCTCGGCACCGGTTCGGCGGCGATGTCGTAGGCGGCGAAACACTGGTTGAGCGGCGTCAGCCACACCGCCTGCACCGCCTCGGTCACGGCCTTCTCGCCCCCCAGCGCCGCGAGCATGTCGTCCTTGGCACCAGGCACGAGTTCCTGGAGCCGGGTCACCTCGCCCAACTGCCTGACCTTGTCGGCGAGACGCTGCTTCGCCTCCGCCGTGCCGCCCTGCGCGGTGTTGCCGAGCGCCAGCACGCCGGCACGCATGCACAGGATCGCGCGCGTTCGCTCGTCCCTGGGCAGATCGCCGTAATCGCGCTCGCCGCAGCCCGCGAGCAACACCGCCGCCATCGCCACGCCCGCTACCCCGCTCCGCATCCGCCGTCTCCCCTGGATATCTCCCTCGGGATGCCAGCCCGGCGCGGCCATGCGCGCATCGCGCGACCAACCTGCCCGCGGCCGCGACGAAACGGGCTTGCCAGCGCGGCAGCGAACGGGACATTCCTCGAAACCGAGGGAGCACCGATGGAAGCATTGTTGCGACAGGTGATGCGCGGCACGGCGGTCAGGCTATGCGCCGTCGTGTGGACGTTCGGCTACGTGCTCGTCGCGATCACCGGCGCGGCGCAGGGCCGGTCGGGACCGGCGGCGATGTTCGTCGCCAACGTGCCGCTGCTGTTGCTTGGCATCGTCCAGTCGATCGCGCTGGGGCTGCTGTTCGACCGTCTGGCGACCGTGCCGGGCGTTGCGCGCTGGATCATCGTCGCGCTTGCCGGGATGGTCGCCGCGCTCGTGCAGACGATCGCCGACCATTATCTGCTGAGCGCGATCGCGCTGACCGTCGCGCCCGACTGGCGCGCCTGGGCGCTGGACGTGCAGCCGGGGCGCAAGTTCGCGATCCTGATCCTCTATCTGTGGACGCTCTACCTGACGATCGCGCTGATGTGGGCGCTGCGCACGTCGGACATGGCCAAGCTGAACGAAGCGCGTGCCGCCGCGTTCGCCGCGGCCGCGTCGCGCGCGGAAGCGGCGGCGCTCAGGTTGCAGCTCAACCCGCATTTCCTGTTCAACACGCTGAACGGCATCGCCAGCCTGGTCGTGCGGCGCCAGCAGGACGAGGCCGAAGAGATGATCGGCCGGCTGGCCGATTTTCTGCGCTCCTCGCTCGCCGCCGATCCGACCGCGTTGGTGCCGCTCGACCAGGAGATCGCCACGGTGCGCGCCTATCTGGCGATCGAGGAGGCACGGTTCGGGCCGCGCCTGTCGGTCAGTTACGCGATCGATCCGGCGCTTGCCTTGCTCGACGTGCCCAATTTCATCCTCCAGCCGCTGGTCGAGAACGCGATCCAGCACGGCGCGGCGCCGGTGCGCGGCGCGGTGTCGATCGCGATCGAAGCGCAGCGCGGGGAGGATATGGCGATCCTGTCGGTGACCAACCGTGCCGCGCACCGTGGCGCCGCGCCGCAGCCGCGCGCCGGGCACGGCATCGGCCTGACCAACACGCGCGCGCGGCTTGCGACGCAATATGGCGACGCGGCGCGGCTCGACGGCGGGCCGCTCGCCGACGGCTACCGCGTCGAGATCGCGCTGCCGTTCGACGCCGCGGCGCGGCGCGCGGCATGAGGGTGCTGATCGCCGACGACGAACCGCTGGCGCGCGCGCTGCTGCGGGCGCTGCTCGAGGATCTGTCAGGCGTGGCGGTCGCGGGCGAGGCGAGCGACGGCGAGGAGGCGATCGCGCTGGCCCGTTCGCTGGCCCCGGACCTGGTGTTCCTCGACATCGACATGCCGCAGCTGAGCGGCATCCACGCGGCACCGACGCTGATCGATACGGGCGTCGAGGTGATCTTCGTCACCGCGCACGAGGAACATGCGATCGACGCATTCGAAGTCGGCGCGCTCGACTATATCCTGAAGCCCGTCAGTCGCCCGCGCCTGGCGCACACGGTCGAGCGGGCACAGCGCCGGCGAGCCGCGCGCGACGCCCCGACCGGGACCCCGACCACCGCACCGGGCGAGGACGGCATCTGGGTGCCGGTCCGTCACGGCGTCGCGCGCGTGGCGTTCGCCGACGTGCAGCGCGTCGAGGCGGCGCGCGATCACGTCTATTTCCACACCGCCGAGCGCGCCTATCTGCACCGCATCACGATGAGCGAGACGGCGGCGTTGCTTGCCGGCACCGGTCTGCTGCGCGTGCACCGCTCGGCCTTCATCCGCCCGGAACGCGTCGTTGCGCTGCGCCGTCATGGCAAGTCGCTCGCGCTGACGCTCGACGACGGCGCCTCGGTGCCGGTCGGCACGACCTATCGTGTCGCGACGCTCACCGCGATCCGGCCGGCCTAGCGCCGGAGCGCGGCGATACCGCGCTGCACGCCGGCCACGATCATCGCGACCCCAAGGCCGATCAGCGCGGCGGGCACCGTCATCACCACCGCGAAGATCGCGAGCGTCGCCCATTCCGCCGCCCCGGCGGGCCACGGCGCCGCGGCGGCCGGCGTGCTGCGAACCGACGCGACGACGTAGCTGCCGAACAGCACGGCGAGCTCGACGGCGACGAATGCGGCGATGCCGATGGCCTTGGCAAGCCGGCCCATCGCTACAGCCCGATCTCGTCGGGCCGATAGGCGCGCCCGCCATACCAGCGACGATACGATCCGTCGGCCTGTCGATAGTAGCGCCTGCCCGCGAAACGCACCGGCGTGCCCATCGCCTTGAAGCTCTGCCACGCCCCGAGCGAGAGCAGGATGAGCGTGACGACCCTGAGCCAGATCATCGCTGCGCTACCAACGTGATACCACAGGCGAACTGCGGCGTATCGGGCGCACCGTTCCCGCCCAGCGCAAGCATGTCGGCGGCGATCCAGCGCAGCGTCACCGGCCTTGCCGGTCGCCCCTTGTCGGACCAGCGCGCGACGACGCAGTCGGGGCCGTCCGCGCTCAGCCATCCGCCGCGCCGGTGTACGCTGAGCGTCGTGATCGGGAACTGCATGCTGCCGCCCTGTCGCTCGGCCAGCGCCTCGCGCGATCCGTCGGGCGACACGGCATGCGCCGCGGTGCCGGACAGGCCGTCGATCGCGATCAGCCCACCGACGGCGACGAACGGCACCAGCGCCAGCACCGCCACGACGATCAGCAACCGGACAAGCAGCGCCATCGCGCTACCGTTTCGCCGTGCATGCAGTGCGCGCGATGTCGACGATCGGCACGCCCGCCGCCGTGCGGTTCTCGTCGCGCTCGAAGTAGACCGCAGGCGCGCCCGAACCGTCGGGTCGCAACCGTCCGACCGCGCCGGCGAACTGCCCCGAGGTCAGCCGGATGCTATCGCCGGTACCGCGTACCCAGCGACCGGCGGTATGCGCCGTGCGATAGCTGCCGCCCGCCGACAGTTCGAGGAACCCCATGTTGGAGTAGCGCAGCGCGTAGGTCGCGGCACCGCCGCCGATCACGGTGCCGCCGATCCGCTCCTGATACGCGCAGATCAGCCGCGTGCCCGGCACCACGCCCGCCGCCGGCGCGCGGCCCGGCGCACGCCAGGCGAGCCTGCCCCTGGCATAGCCGTCGACCGAATAGACGTCGCCGGTCGGGATGAACGCACTGAGGTGTCCGTCGATACCCGTGGTCGAGCAGGGCCCTGCGATCTCGGCGCGCGCGCGTTCCCGTTCCCAGTGGAACACGCAGCGCCCGTTCTCGAGATACGATCGCGCCGGCAACAGCGCGGCGGCGAAGGTCTGCCCCCGGATCGTCACCGATCCCGTGCCATCGAACCGCCCGCCGGCGAGCCGCGCGTCGATCGACCAGGTGCCGATCGCCTGCCCGTCCCGATCGGTCAGCACGCCGTCGCCGGTGACGGGCCCCATGTCGGGAGGCACCGGTGCCTGCGCTGCGAGCAACATCGGTGTCATCGCAGCCAACATCCAGCGCATCGTTCGTCCTCCACGGCGCAGGATGCCAGCATCGGACATCGTGGGAAGACCGGCACGACGAACTCGGGGCACGCTGCGACGAACCTCCCGGGCGGTCGATTGTCTGCAAGCCTCGCTCTGATCGGCTGGCATTTTCCCGGGTCGCAAAGACCGTTGTTACCAGTAACGGCCGGTCTTCGAGCATTGCGCATGTTTTCGATAGGTGGTCATTTTGCAGGTCGTGTCGCTGCACAGGTCGTAGTCGGCCTTCCACTTCCGGTTGCAGGCAAGCTCGCCCTTGCTTTCGACTGACGGTGCTTTCGATTTAGCGATGACCGTCCCTGCCGGTCGTGCCGGCGACGACGGCGCGCGCACGGTCGGGATGACGGGTCGCGTAGCGGTGGGACCAACGCCCTGGCGCCGTTGCACCGCCTGAAGGAGCACTGCCTTGATCATGGTCGCCGACGCCACGTTCCCCGGCGTCGATCCCCATTTGGTCTTGAGCGTCGCGTCCGCCCCGCGTTCGAGCAAAGCCTTTACCATCTCGAGGTTTCCGGCCTCTGCAGCGTAATGCAGCAGCGTCCAGCCTTCGTAATTGGGCTGATCGACCGAAAACTGTCCGCTGTCGACGAGCCGCAACGCCTCGGCATTTTCCTTGTTCACGACATGGTGACGGGCATCGTCGAACGGATCGCTCGCTGCCCAGCTTGCAGTAAAGGCAGAGCCTGCCAGCAAAACGGCGCCAAACGTGCCTCGCCAATTCATGCTCACGCTCGCCCCTTCCGGTCCCGCGCTTGGTCGGCAACGCGGCCGAAGCAAGAAACCGTTTAGGCATCGACGGTCCGTGTCGCGTTTACCGCAAGACGAATGCGCCGTTTCGCACGACGAGAGCGCGCAAATTGGTCGCGTGCCCGACCGCGCCCGTCGCGCTCGACTGTCGCTGAAGCTCGTTTTCGACCAGTTCGAGTGTCGAGGAGAGGCGAGCATGCTGGCACGGATTGCGTTGGGCGGAATTGGCTTGCCGACCCTGATGATGGCGGGGGTGGCACCGGCCGGCGCGCAGGACGGCGCAGCGCTGTGTCAGGTCGGACAGAAGGTCGAATATGCCAAATCCGGGCGACGCTATCCCGGCGACGTACGCGGCAGCGACGGGGGCAAGTGCCAGGTCTACGCCCCCGACTATATGGGCATGATCGACGTCGACATGGCCGATCTGCGGCCGTTCAGCGGGGCTCCGAAAGGGACGGGCAAGCCGGACGTGGCCGCGGTCGGACCGGCGGTTGCACTGACCGCGAGGCAGATCAGCACCATGTTCGATCGCGACCCGACGAACGCGAAGGCGCAACTTCTGGGCCGCAAGGTTCGCGTCACCAGCGAGTTCTGGCATCTGGGCAGCGATTCGGCATCGATCAAATCGAACATCGTTCAGGTTGCGGCCAAATGCCGGATCGAGGCCGCGGACCGCCAAGGATGGCGCAGCGTGCCGGACGGCGCACAGGTCACCGTGGAAGGAACCGCGACCGACTATGGCGATACCGGCATCGCGCTGCAGGGGTGTCGGCTCATGCGGCAGGGAGCGGCGCCGGTGGTTGCCGTCGGCCCCGCCAGCCCGCCTCCCGGCCGCTATTTCTGCCGCAGCGCAGGCAACGGGATCGGATACCTGATGCTTGGCGCGGCCAACTACTCGGTCGATGGCGTTGCGGGAGCGTGGCGGTTCGATGCATCGACACGGCGGCTCGGCTTTGTCGGCGGTAGCTACGCTACGTGGGGCTGGACCGGCGAATGGCGGACGGATCCCGATGGCGATGGAGGGCCAGCGGAGCCACGCATCCTATTACGCGATGGCAAAGGGTTGAAGGTGACGTGTACACCGCAGCCTGAGGGTGGCTGATGCTTCTAGGAGAAGGCGTGGTTGGTGCAGCTAGAATAGCCCACCTCCCAGGATTGTTAGATCTCTTTTTTCCCAGTATCATTACCATCCCTGGCCTGGCGCACCTGATCTATGGATTATGATCCATTACCGCGTCAGCCAGGACGATTAAAAAAGCATGGACTTTCCTAAATCAATAGGCATACTTGCGCTGCCATTCATTTAATTTTATTAATCGATTCCGGTGAGGACGGTCATAATTAAATTACGGATTTTAATTCGTGAGAGCACCTTTATCATTCTAAGAATATATGGCTAAGATATTTTTGGCGTTGTAGTGTCTGTTTTAAAGGAGACCAGTGATAGCGAGCAGTAAAACAATCTCTTCTGGGTTATTCTCGTAGATTTGCTTGTCAGGTTGAGCAATGAGACGATCGGGTTGGCAGCGGTGCTTATTCACGAAGCGGCAAGCCGTCGCACACCTCCAGGCAACGTTGGGATAAGCGAACGGCGGGCGTGCATGGTCATCGGGGCGGATCGCACGAGCATGCGGTATCGGTCATGCCGGGCGGATGATGGCGACCTGCGGTCGCGGCTGTGCGAGCTGGCGCAGCAGCGCCGGCGGTTCGGCTATCGGCGGCTGCACATCCTGCTTCGCCGAGACGGCATCACGATCAACCGCACGAAGACCCAGCGGCTTTACCGTGAGGAGGGTTTGACGGTCAGGCGCCGGAGGGGACGAAGGCGCGCCAGTACCGGCGCGGGCGCCCGCGCCGGTACTGGCGCTTCCCAACCAGCGCTAAGCCTGGACTTCGTGCACGACCAGCTCGTCACCGGCCGGCGGTTCCACGTGCTCACCCGACCCCGCCGATCCTGCCGTCAACCACCCCCGTGCTGACGATCATGTTGGCGTCGGAATACTGACCATGAGACCACATCCGCGCATCATGGGCACGATAACCTCAGCGCCAGAACGGTCGTAGACATCCGCGACCGTTCGCCGAACGCCAAACCGAAAGTGGGGAAGGCGGTGGGCAACGGCATCCGATTTTCAATTTCTTCAATGAAAACAATGGATGTTGGCGGAGCGGGAGGGATTCGAACCCTCGATACGCTTTTGGCGTATACTCACTTTCCAGGCGAGCGCCTTCGACCACTCGGCCACCGCTCCGCATGTCCTGGAAGGGCGCGCCTAGCCTGTCCGTCTGTACGCTGCAAGTGATTGCGCGCGGGCGTGGCTTGCGTCAGTCTGTGCGGCATGTTGAGCCTGTTCCTTCTTGCCGCCGCGCCGTTGGCCCAGGCGGCGGCCGTGCCCTCCCCCGCCGATCCGGTTGCGGCGGACTGGCGGGCGGTGCCCGACGACGAGCTGCTGGTGATGACGCTGGCGAATGGGCGCCAAGTGGTGATCCGGCTCGCGCCCGCGATGGCGCCGGCGCATGTCGGCAACGTCCGCACGCTGGCGCGCACACGCTGGTGGGACGGGGCGAGCGTCTATCGCGTGCAGGAAAACTGGGTGACGCAATGGGGCGATGCGACGGAGAAGAAGCCGCTGCCTGCCGGCGTCACCGATCGCCCGGCCGCCGAGTTCGAAATCGCCGCATTCCGGCCGGCGGTGCGGATGGCGAAGGCGGATGGCTATTCGACCGCGAGCGGAATCACCGCGGATGGCTGGCCGGTGGCGACCAACGGGACGCAGGCGTGGGTGACGCATTGCTACGGCATGGTCGGGGTCGCGCGCGATACGCTGCCGAGCACGGGGTCGGGTGCCGAATTGTTCACGCCGATCGGGCAGTCGGCGCGGCGGCTCGATCGCAACTACACCGTCGTCGGGCGGATCGTCGAAGGGATGCAATATCTGTCGGCGCTGCCGCGCAGCGAGGCGGCGATGGGCATGTATGCGACGGCGGGCGAGCGGGTGCCGATCGTGTCGGTGCGCCTTGCCAGCGACCTGCCGGCGGGCGAGCGGCCGCATTTCCAGTATCGCAGTGCCGATAACCCGCGCTTCGCCGCGGCGGTCACGCGGCGCGAGAATCCGGAGGCGCCGATGGTGTCGCTGGGCGGGGCGTCGGTGTGCGACGTATTGCCGGCGGTGCGGCGGGCGCCGTAACGGGTCCGGCGTTCCCGTGGCGGGCCGGGCGTCGACAGGCTCGGCCCGAACGGGTGGAGAGTGGCGGGTCAGCCCCTCCCCTCAGTTGGCCGCTACCCAGGTGGCGACTTCGCCGGCGACCTGGTTCGCGGCCTGGCTCAGTGCCGGGCCGGCGCTGGTCGCATCGATCGTGGCGACGGGTACGCGCGCTTCGAAGCGGTGCTTTTCCACCGTGTCCTTGCCGGCGCGGGTCAGCGCGGCGTCATAGGTGACGATCGCTTCGCGGCTGGTCGCATCGAGGCCGAAACGGCGCAGCTCGCCGGCCAGCGTCGAGGAAGGATCGCCGATCGACTGGACGGTCGAGAGCACCACCAGCCCGCGCGCCGACACCGTGTCGGACAGCAGCCGCGCGAACAGGCGCGCGGGCGGTTCGGCCCATTGCGCATCCTTGACATAGGCGATCGTGGTGGGCGTCGCCTGCACCGGCACGCGCGCGCCCGCGATCGCGGTCGGGGTCGACGGGACCTGGATGGTGATCGAGCGTGCCTTGGCGGAATTCTGATCGGCACCGACCGCCGGCGCCGCGGTCGCCTCCAGCGTCAGCAGCGAGGGCGGCGGCTTGGCGCCGAAGCTGATGCAGGCGGCGAGCGGCAGGGCCGCAGCGACGATGAGAAGCTTCGTCTTCATGAGTCTCACTTGCCCTTATAGTCGGGGAGCTTCTGCTGGCCGATCAGCGAGCTGGCGCCGCCCTGATCGACCTTGTCGGCGATCGACGACAGCGCGGTCGCGGTGACGCGCAGGTCGCGGACCAGCCGGTTCGCCTCCGGGATCGTCTGCTTCGAGAAGGTCTGCAGCCCGGGGCGCGCATCCTGGATCGCGGCGTTGAGCGTTTCGGTGCTCTGCTGTGCCGAAGCGATCGTCTTGTTGAGGTTCTGCAGCGTCGGCTTGACGTCCTCGGCGAGCACGCCGTTGGTCGTGTCGGCGAGCTTGCCGATCGACTGCGCCGCGTCGCCCGCCTGCTGGATCGCGATCCGGGTCTGCGCCAGCGTCGCCGCGATCTCCGGCCCGCGGTCGGCGAGCGCGTCGGTCAGGCGGTTGGTATTGTCGAGGATGCCGGCGATCGATGCCTGGTTGCGATCCGTCAGCAGCCCGGTCAGCCGCTCGGTCAGCGTCGAGAGGCGTTCGAGCAGCTGCGGCGCGCTGTTGAGGATCGCGCCGATGCCGCCCTGCTTGGTCGGGATGACCGGCACGCCATAGGGGCATTGCGTCGCATCGGGGCGTTCCGGGCAGGCGATCGGCGGCGCACCCTTGCGCGCGCCGTCCAGCGCGACGGTGCTGGTGCCGGTGAAGCTGCCCTGAATGGTCGCGGTGGTGCCGAGCAGGATCGGCGTGTCGTTGTTGACCGTCACGCGGACGCGGACGAACTGCGGATCGGGCTTCCACAAGGCGATCGTCTTCACCTGACCCGTGGGCACGCCCGAATAGGTCACGGTCGAGCCCTTGGCCAAACCGTCGACGGATTGCTTGAAGAAGATGTCGTATTCGCGTTCGGTCTGGCCGCCGAGGCGAGCGATCCAGACGGTAAAGATCGCGAGCATGGCGAGCAGGATCAGCACGACCGCGCCGACGATCACATGGTTGGAACGGGTTTCCATCAGTCGGTCCTTGCCCCTTCGGCCGGTTCGGTCGCCGCGGCGGGACTTGCCGCGATCTGCTGGGATTTCACTTCGGTGGGATGTTGCGACGCGTCCGCGTGCGCTTCCTGCGTCGCGATCGCGGCACGCCCTCTCGGACCCTTGAAATATTCCTCGATCCACGGGTGGTCGAGCGCGAGAAGTTCGTCGATCGTGCCGACTGCGATCACCTTCTTGTCCGCCAGCACCGCCACGCGGTCGCAGATCGCGTAGAGCGTATCGAGATCGTGGGTGATGAGGAACACCGTCAGCCCGAGCGTTTTCTGCAGCGATTTGGTGAGGTCGTCGAACGCCGCCGCGCCGATCGGGTCGAGGCCGGCGGTCGGTTCGTCGAGGAACAACAGTTCGGGATCGAGCGCGAGCGCACGGGCGAGGCCGGCGCGCTTCTTCATGCCGCCCGACAGTTCGGCGGGGAATTTGGGGCCGGCATCGGGTTTGAGGCCGGTCATCACGACCTTGTACGCCGCGATCTCCGCCATCAGCGCCGGGTTCATGTCGCCGTAGAATTCGCGCAAGGGGACAGCCACGTTCTCGGCGACGGTCAGCGTCGAGAAGAGCGCGCCGCCCTGGAACAGCACGCCCCAGCGCTTGCGGATGTTGGTCGCCTCGGTCTCGTCGCGGCCGATCGTCGGTTCGCCGAAGACGGTGATGTCGCCCGCGACCGGCGTCTGCAGGCCGATGATCGAGCGCATCAGCACCGATTTGCCGGTGCCCGAGCCGCCGACGACGCCGAGAATCTCGCCGCGCCGCACGTCGAGGTCGAGACCGTCGTGGATGACCTGTTCGCCGAACGCGTTCTTCAGCCCCCGGACCTGGATGATATGTTCGTCGGCGTCGGCGTCGCGCGTGGTGGCCATCAGTTCCACCCCACCCAGGTGAAGAACACCGCGAAGAAGGCGTCGAGCACGATGACGAGGAAGATCGCCTGCACCACCGCCGACGTGGTGCGCAGCCCGACCTGTTCGGCGTCCGATTCGACCAGCATGCCCTGGAAACAGCCGGCGATCGCGATGATCGCGCCGAACACCGGCGCCTTGATGAGGCCGATATACAGGTCGGTGATCGGCACGACTTCACGGATGCGCTGGATGAACGTGACGGGCGGGATGTCGAGCGACACCCAGGCGAGCAGGCCACCACCGATGATCGCGATCAGCGACGAATAGAAGCCCAGGAGCGGCATCAGCAGCACCGCGGCGATCGTGCGCGGCAGCACCAGCGCCTCCATCGGCGAGACGCCGATCGTGCGCATCGCGTCGATCTCTTCGGTCAGCTTCATCGTGCCGAGCTGCGCCGCGAAGGCCGAGCCCGAGCGGCCGGCGACCATGATCGCGGTCATCAGCACGCCGAGTTCGCGCAAGGTCAGGCGACCGACGAGGTTGATCGTGAACACCTCCGCGCCGAATTGCCTGAGCTGGACCGCGCCCTGCTGCGCGATGACAATGCCGATCAGGAAGCTCATCAGCCCGACGATCGCCAGCGCCTGCACGCCGACCACCTCGAACCGATGCACCGTCGCATTGAAGCGGAAGCGGCTGGGGTGGCGGACGACGTTGACGAAGGCGATCGTCGTCGCACCGAGGAACCCGAGCAGGCCGTAGAGCGTGCGGAAGGTGATGACGACCGCGTCGCCGACCTCGCCGAGCACGCGGGTGAAGGCGCCTGCCGAGCGATCGGGCAGCGCGACCGGCTGGTCGGCGGCGACGACCGAATCGAGCAGATAGCGGCCGTCCTCGTCCAGCCCCTCGATCGGCGCATCGTGGCGGGTGGCAAGGCGGTGGACGACCCAGGCGCCGACGGTATCGATGCGGCCGACGTCGCTGAGGTCGATGCGCGTCACGGGGCCGGACAGCGTGTCGAGCCGGTCGGGCAGGGCCCCGAGCGTGCGCAACAGCAGGTCACCGGAGAAGCGCAGCGTTCCGCCGCCATCCTGCTGGAAATCCGGTGAGGCGCTCATCAGGGGCGCTTGTGCGACACCTTGCCGTAAACGGCAAGGCGTTTCCGACATGCGACGGCCGGGGGCTTCCGTTCAGCCTGCGTCACAACAGGACATCGACGGCGTGGATGACGAGCCCGACGAGGCCGCCGACCAGCGTGCCGTTGATGCGGATGTACTGGAGGTCGCGGCCGACCGCATTTTCCAGCCGGCTGGTGATCGTATGCGCGTCCCAGCCGCGCACCGTCTCCGACACCAGCCGGACGATGCCGTCGCCATAGTCCGCGGCGACGCCGACGATCGCGCGGCGGACGAAGCGGTTGATCGTGCGCGCGAGCCGCGGATCCTGCGTCAGCGTGCCGCCGAGCTGGCGCAGCACGTCGCCCAACTGCCCGGCCATCGCGCTTTCGGGATCGCGCGCGACGCGCAGCAGCGCGGCACGCGCCGATTCCCACAGGCCGTCGAGCCAACGCTGCATCGCCGGATTGGCGATCAGTTCGATCTTCATCGCCTCGACCTTGGCCTGCGTGGCGGGATCGAACTGCAGATCCCAGGCGAGGCGATCGAGCCCTTCCTCGGCCTTGAGGCGCAGCGGGTGCTGCGGATCGTCGGCCATGTCGGCGATGAGTTTGTCGAGGCCGGCGATCAGTTTGTCGGCCACCGTCTCGTCGAGGCCGGTCCAGCGCAGGATCGATCCGGCGCGCTGGTGCACCATCTCGCGGATGAGATGCTCGTTCGCGGCGAGCGCCTTCGCGCCCCAGCGGATCGCACCGTCGAGGAGGGGGGCGTGGCGCTGTTCGGCGAGCGCCGCCTTCATGACGCGGCCGAGGATCGGCGCGACCTCGGTCTCGCGCAGGCGCGCGGCGATGCCGGCCTTCACCATGCCGCCGAGCCGCTGAGGATCGAGGCCGTCGAGCACCTGTGCGACGAGTTTGGAGGCGCCCTGGCGGAAGCGGCCCCCGGCCCCCT
Source organism: Sphingomonas liriopis (assembly GCF_024211255.1). Classification (GTDB taxonomy): domain Bacteria; phylum Pseudomonadota; class Alphaproteobacteria; order Sphingomonadales; family Sphingomonadaceae; genus Sphingomonas; species Sphingomonas liriopis. Next base: position 150,193 of record NZ_JAMLDY010000005.1, read on the forward strand.
CGGCGGGGTCGGTCAGCCAGCGGGCGAGCGCGCTGGCGACGTCGACGCGGCGCATGCGGCGGGCGATGACCGCGGGCTGGAGGAAGTTGGTGCGCAGGAAGACCGCGAGCGTGTCGCCGATCCGGTCCTTGTTGCGCGGCACGATCGCGGTGTGCGGGATCGGCAGCCCCAGCGGATGGCGGAAGAGCGCGGTGACCGCGAACCAGTCGGCGAGGCCGCCGACCATCGCCGCCTCGCCGAACGCCTGGACGAAGCCGAGCCAGGGATAGGCGGGGGCGTAATGGCGGCTGACGAGGAACACCGCCGCCATCGCGAGCAGCAGCCCGCCGGCGATCCGCCGCATGGCCACGAGCGCGGGCGGGGCCGCCTCGCCGGCGTGGGTGCGGGGGAACGGGTTCATCGGCGAGACAATCCGCGAGCGGCGGGAATGTTCATGTCGGGGTAACGAGGGGGTGCCCCGCCCCATCCTTCGTCAGTCCCCCGCAGGCGGGAATCCATACCGGCTGACGTGGCGGTGCCATCGCACGACTGGCGCCTATGGATCCCCGCCTTGAACCCCTGCAAAGTAGTACTTTGCAGGGATTCCTGCGCCGGGATGACGGAAGGGGGCTCACTCCGCCGGCTGCGACCCTGCGTCGCCGTGACCGAGGCGTCCCGGCACCGGGCCGAGCACCGGGTCGTTCGGCCCGGCGATGCCGACCACCGTGCTGCCGTCGTCGCCGGGGCGATAGGTGAGCAGGCGCCGGCCGAGGCGCGGGCCGACGTAGCGTTCGACGCCGACCGCGAGGCTGAACGCCGCGGGGACGATCACCAGCGTCAGCAGCGTTGACAGGATCAGGCCACCGATCACGACGATGCCCATCGGCGCGCGCCACGACCCGTCGCCCCCGAGCGACAGCGCCGTCGGGATCATGCCGGCGACCATCGCGACCGTCGTCATGACGATCGGCTGCGCACGCTTGTGGCCGGCATCGATGATCGCGGTGAGCGTGTCGACGCCCTTGTTCATCTCCTCCAGCGCGAAATCGATCAGCAGGATCGAATTCTTGGCGACGATGCCGAGCAGCATCAGGAGGCCGATGAAGACGGGGAGCGACAGCGGGTTGCCCGTCGCCCACAGCGCGATCAGCCCGCCCAGCGGCGCGAGCAACAGCGAGGCCATGTTGACGAACGGCGGCAGCGCCCGGCGATAGAGCAGCACGAGCACCGCGAAGACCAGGAACGTCCCCGACACCACCGCGACGACGAAGTTGGTCAGCATCTCCGCCTGGAACTTGGCCTGGCCGATCGTCATCCGGTTCACCCCGATCGGCAGGTTTTTCATGATCGGCAGCGCATTGATCTGCTCTTGCGCGACGCCGGACACGACGCCCCGCGCGAGGTCGGCGCCCACCGCGATGCGGCGCTGCTGATTGACGCGATCGATCTGCGTCGGGCCGCTGCCGAGGCTGATATCGGCGATCAGCGACAGCGGCACCGAACCGCCGGTCGCGGTCGAGACGGGCAGGTTCTGGATCGTCGACAGCTGGGTCCGCGCGCCCTGGTCGAGCGCGACGCGGATCGGCACCTGCCGGTCGGAAAGCGAGAAGCGGGCGGAATTCTGGTCGATATCGCCCAGCGTCGCGATGCGGATCGCGCTGGAGAGCGCCTGCGTCGTCACGCCGAGATTGGCGGCGAGGTCGAAGCGCGGCTTGATGACGATCTCGGGCCGCTGGAGGTTGCCCGAGATGCGCGGCTGGGTCAGCGTCGGCAGCGTCGCCATCTGGTCGACGAGCGTGTTCGCGGTCTTCTGCAGCAGTTCGGGGTCGTCGCCGCCGAGCACGATGGTCATGTCGCGGCCCGACGAACCCCAGCCGAACTGCGACCGGAAACCGACGCGCGCATCGGCGATCTTCGCCAGTTCGGGCGCGAGGTTGCGTTCGAATTCGGTGCTGGTGACCTTGCGGTCGTCGCGCAGCGTCACGGTGACGCGACCGGTGTTGACCGCACCGTTCGATCCGCTGCGCGCATAGACCGACGAAACCTCCGGCTGGCGGCGCAGCAGGTCGGCGACGCGCGTCACGACCGCATCGGTCTGCGCGAGGGTCGTGCCCGGCACCATCTCGATCGTCGCGGTCGAATCGTCGTTGTTCTGCGGCGGCTGGAACTGCATCGGGACGACGCCGAACATGACCAGCGTCAGCACGAACGACGCGAAGCCCAGCCCCATCACCCACATGCGGTGATCGCGCCAGCGGCTGGTGATGCGATGATAGCCGCCACGCGCGGCGCTCGCCTTCTGCCGCGTGCTGTCGAGCGTCCAGCGCAGCACCGCCATATAGGCGTCCATCAGCCTGCCCTCGCCATGTGCGGCATGGCCGAAGCTCTTGAGGAAATAGGCGGCGATCATCGGCGTGATGAGGCGCGCGACGGCAAGGCTCATCAGCACCGAGACGACGACGGTCAGGCCGAAATTCTGGAAATACTGGCCCGAGATGCCGGGCATCAGGCTGACCGGCATGAACACCGCGACGATCGACATGGTGGTGGCGAGCACGGCGAGGCCGATTTCGTCCGCCGCATCGATCGATGCCTGATAGGCGGATTTGCCCATCCGCATGTGCCGGACGATATTTTCGATCTCGACGATCGCGTCGTCGACCAGCACGCCCGCGACCAGGCTGAGGCCGAGCAGCGTCATCTGGTTGAGGTTGAAGCCGAGCAGTTCCATGAACCAGAAGGTCGGAATCGCCGACAGGGGAATCGCCAGCGCCGAGATCAGCGTCGCGCGCCAGTCGCGCAGGAACAGCAATACGACCAGCACTGCGAGCACCGCGCCCTCGATCATCGCATGGATCGCGGATTCATACTGCATTTCGGTGTATTTGACGCTGTTCGAGCGCAGGATGAAATGCACGCCGGGGTTGCGCTTCTCCAGCGCCGCCAGCTTCTTCACCGCCTCGTTGAAGACGCTGACGTCCGAGGCGCCCTTGGCGCGCTGGAAGTCGAAGCTGATCGCCTGGCGCCCGTCGATCGCGGCGCGGCTGCGCTGTTCGGCATAGAGGTCGCGCACCGTGGCGATATCGCCCAGCCGGATGGTGCGGCCGTTGCCGACGTTGATCTGCGTCTGCGCGAGGTCGTTGGCGTTGCGGGCGTTGCCGAGCACGCGCACCGACTGTTCCGACCCGGCGATCTCGGCACGGCCGCCGGCGGCGTTGAGGTTGACAAGCCGCAGCTGCGCGTTGACCTGGCTCGCGGTCAGACCCTGGCTCTGCAGGCGCAGCGGATCGAGGATCACGCGGATTTCGCGGCTGACGCCGCCGTTACGGTTGACCGCGGCCATCCCCGGCACCGACAGCAGCTCCTTGGTGACGGTGTTGTCGATGTACCAGCTGAGCTGTTCGACCGTCATGTCGCTGGCGACCGCCGAATAACTGGCGAGATCGTTGGAGGTCGTATCCTCGCGGAAGATCTGCGGTTCGAGGATGCCTTCGGGCAGGTTGCTGCGGATCTGCGCGATCTTGTCGCGGGTGTCGTTGACCGCGCGATCGATCGGCGTGCCGATCGCGAGCTGGACGACGGTGATCGACTGGCCCTCGGTCACGGTCGAGGTGATCTCGTCGATGCCCTGGAGCGAGCGGACCGCGGATTCGACGCGGTTGGTGACCTGGTTCTCCAGCTCGGTCGGTGCGGCGCCGGGCTGGCTGATGACGACGATGACGATCGGAAAATCGATGTCGGGATCGTTGTTGACGTCCATCCGCATGAAACTGACGATCCCCGCCAGCGTCAGCGCGATGAACAGCACGATCGGCGGAACCGGATTGCGGATCGCCCAGGCGGAGATGTTGCGAAAGCTCATGTCAGCTCGCCTTCTGCACGACCGGCTTCACCTTCTGGCCCGGCGCGAGGAACCCGCCGGCGGAGCGGACGACGCGCTCGGTGCCGTCGAGGCCCTGCATCACGGTGACGCCGGCGTCGGACACCTGGCCGACCTTGATATTGCGGCGTTCGACCTTGTCGTCCTTGCCGACGATATAGACGAAATTGCCCTTGTCGTCGCTCTGCAACGCCGAATCGGGGAGCAGCGGCGCGACCGCGGCGCCGCCGACGATCGTCGCGGAGGCGAAACCGCCCGGGCGCAGCGCGGGGTCGTAGGCCAGCGCGATGCGGGCGATGCCCTGTCGCGTCTGCGCGTCGATGACCGGCGACACCTGCCACACCTGGCCGGCGAAGCGGCGGTCGCTGCCGACCGGCGTCACCTGCGCGCGCGCGCCGGCGCGCAGCGCCGCGAGGTCGGATTCGGCGAGCTGCGCGCGCATCTCGATCTGCCCGCCCTGCGCCATGCGGAACAGCACGCCCGAGCCCGAACTGACGATCTGGCCCGGCTCGACGCCGCGCGTGAGGACGAGGCCGGCGGCGGGCGCACGGATGTCGAGGCGACCGTTGCGGGCCCGCGCCTCGCGCAGCCCCGCCGCGGCGACCTGCACGCGCGCCGCGGCGGCATCGCGGGTCGCGGCCTTGCGCTGCAAATCCGCCTTGGAGATGAAGCCGCGGTCGACGAGCTGTTGCGCGCGATCGAGCTCGGCTTGCGCGATCGTCTGGTCGGAGCGCGCGACGGCGACCTGCGCGGCGAGGCTTTGCGCGGTCTGCGTCTGTACCGACCGGTCGACGGTAGCGAGCACCTGCCCTGCGCCGACCCACTGGCCCGGCTCGACGAGGACGCGGGTAATCATCCCGCCCTCGCCCGCGACGCCGACCGGCATCTCGCGCCGTGCGGCGAGCGTGCCGGTGGCCGACAGCGTGCGGTCGACCGCCTTGCGGCCGGGGACGACGACGGTGACGGTCGGCATCTGTTCGGTCTTCTGCCCGGCGGCGGGATCGACCTTCTTGCGGCCGAACATCGCCCAGCTGACGAGGGCGAGCAGCGCGACGACGATCAGCACGATCACGATCTTGCGGCCGCGACCCGACGGCGCCGGCTCACCCGGCAACGCCAGCCGCTCCTCGTGACCGATCGAACCCTGATAGTCGTTCATGCCTGTCCCATCCCCGTGCCGGCCACCCGGTGGCCCTCGCATCACGTCGCTGTGTTATCTGAATATAGCACCGCGCTCAAGCCCCCGCTGGCGCAATGCGTCGGCCATGCCCGAAACGTGCGACCCACGCAACGTCGGGACCGGGGCCGGGCGCTCGTTCAGCTAAGGTTGACACACGCGCGGCCAAGTGGCGGGACGACAGCAGACGATGGGAGATCTGACATGCAATATTGGGCCGCCTTGGCGATGATCGCGGTGCCGTCCGCGGCGATGGCGCAGACCGTGCCGACGAGCGTGGAGCCGCTGGTGCCGGCGCAGGGCACGATCCTGGACGTGAGCGCGGAGGGGCGGACGACGCGCGTCCCCGACCTCGCGACGATCCGCGCCGGCGTGGTGTCGCAGGCGCCGACGGCGGCGGCCGCGCTCGCCGACAATGCGCAGCGGATGGCGCGGGTGATCGCGGCGCTGAAGCGCGCCGGGATCGCGCCGCGCGACATCGCTACCGCGAACGTCGCGCTCAGCCCGCAATATCGCTATACCGAGGGGCAGGCGCCGGCGATCACCGGTTATCAGGCGAACAACACGGTCAGCGTCCGCTTCCGCGACGTCGCCAAGGCGGGCAGCGTGCTCGACGCGCTGGTCGCGGAAGGCGCCAACCAGATCGACGGCCCCAATCTGTCGCTCGACAAGCCCGAGGCGGCGCTGGACGAGGCGCGCACCGATGCGGTCAGGCGCGCCCGCGCCCGCGCCGACCTGTACGCCGCGGCGGCGGGGATGAAGGTCGCGCGGGTGATCTCGATCGCGGAAGCCGGGCAGGACGACGGCGGATCGCCGATCCGGCCGCAGTTCATGGCGCGCGCGATGAAAGCGGATGCCGCGCCGACCGAGATCGCGCCGGGCGAGAAGGACGTCACCGTCACCCTGTCAGTACGCTTCCTCCTCCAGTAATGCGAAAAGGGCCGCCCGGTCGCCCGGACGGCCCTTTCGTTTCGCGTGACGAAGCGAACGTCGTGACTTAGCGGACGCTGCCGCGACGCACAAGATTCACGATCGCGAGCAGGATCACCGCACCGAGCAGCGACACCAGGAACGACGTGATGTTGAGCGGCTGGTTGTTGATCGAGCCGCCCGACAGGATCAGGCCGCCGATGAACGCGCCGACGATGCCGACGATGATGTTCAGGAAGATGCCCTGCTGCGCGTCGGTGCGCATGATGATGCTGGCGAGCCAGCCGATGACACCGCCGATGATAAGCCAAAGAATGATACCCATAAATCCCTCCGTTTACGCCCGGCGTGGGCTCTGACGGAAAGACTCACGAAGCCGGATAAATGTTCCGCACGCGTTTCGTTCGTTGCGCGCCGGTTCGTCGCAGGCCTTGTCCCGCGACGCCGGCGCGCGCCTCCTCAATATTTCTGCTGGCGTTCGTAGAGCGATTTGTAATGCTGGATGCGGGTGACGCGCAGGCCGGGCATCCCCGACCGGTCGATCGCGCGCTGCCAGCCGGCGAATTCCTCGACGGTCAGGCCGTAGCGGGCGCACACATCGTCGACCGACAGCAACCCGCCGTTGACCGCGGCGACCACCTCCGCCTTGCGGCGCACCACCCAGCGCGTCGTCGAGGGCGGCGGCAGGCTGTCCAGCGTCAGCGACTCGCCGAGCGGGCCGATGACTTTGGCGGGGCGGATTTTCTGGTTCTCGATCATTACTCAACCTCGATCGGGGCGGGGGGCCCCCTCTCAAAACGCGATACGGTCCCTTAGCGACACGGACTGAAGATCGCCTGAAACGCCACGGTAAACGGCGTCTTCATGCCTCTCCCCAGCGGGCGAGCAGCGCCGCGGTCGGCCCGTTGAAGGCGCCGTCGCGCGGTTGCAGCAGCCGCGACGGGCTGCCGATCCGGCCGAACTCGGCCTGCGCCACCGCCGTCGGCGACGCCGACTGCCGTGCCGCGATCCCGACCATCAGCACCGCCAGGTCGCCCGGAAGGCGGGTGACTTCCGTATTCCTGTCGAAGCCGGGAAAGCTGAGATCCAACGCTGCTACTCATGTCACTCTTGGGAGAGGCAGCTGTAGGCGCGGGGCGATGAAGGCGGGGTAAAGCGGACCGCAAGGTTGTGTGAACCTTCGTTACTTTGCGGTTCAGCGGCCAAGCGCGTATGGGGCCGGCGCATGGATGACGTGGATTTCCAGCTGGATGGCAACCTCGCGGCGAAGCGGATCGTGGTGGCGATGTCGGGCGGCGTCGACAGTTCGGTGGTCGCCGCGCTGGCGGCGCGCACCGGTGCCGAGACGATCGGCGTGACGCTGCAATTGTACGACCATGGCGAGGCGACGGGCCGCGCGGGCAGCTGCTGTGCGGGCCGCGATATCCGCGACGCGCGCGCGGTGTGCGACAGGCTGGGGATCGCGCATTACGTGTTCGATCACGAAAGCCGGTTCCGCGAAACGGTGGTCGATACCTTCGCCGACGCCTATCTCGCCGGGCAGACGCCGATCCCCTGCGTCCAGTGCAATACGGGGCCGAAGTTCACCGACCTGCTCAGCCTGGCGAAGGATCTGGGCGCCGATTGCCTCGCCACCGGCCATTACGTGCGCCGGGTGATCGGGCCGGCGGGGGCGGAGCTGCACCGCGGCGCCGATCCGGCGCGCGACCAGAGCTACTTCCTGTTCGCGACCACGCAGGCGCAGCTCGATTACCTGCGTTTCCCGCTGGGAGCCTTGCCCAAGGCGCGGGTGCGCGAAATCGCGGCAGAGCTGGGGCTCGGCGTCGCCGCCAAGCCCGACAGCCAGGATATCTGCTTCGTCCCCGACGGCGATTACGCCGGACTGGTGCGCAAGCTGCGCCCCGAGGCGGATACCGCGGGCGACATCGTCGACCTGGCGGGGCGGCGGCTCGGCAGCCATCGCGGCATCATCCATTTCACCGTCGGCCAGCGCCGCGGGCTGGAGATCGGCGGCAGCCCCGAGCCGCTGTACGTCGTGCGCGTCGATGCGGCGAGCCGGCAGGTGGTGGTCGGCCCGCGCGCGGCGCTGGCGGTCGGCGCGGCGCGGGTGACCGGCATGAACTGGATCGGCGGCGACCATGCCGGGCCGCTCGCCGTCAAGGTGCGATCGATGGCCAAGCCGGTGCCGGCGCGGCTGGAAGGCGACCGGGTGGCGTTCGACGCACCCGAATATGGCGTCGCGCCGGGGCAGGCGGCGGTGCTCTACGCGGGCGAACGCGTGCTCGGCGGCGGCTGGATCGCGGCGACCGAGCCGGCACTGGCCGGCGAGGCGGTGGCGGCGTGACCGTGTCGATCGAGGCGCTGCGGCTGGAGATGGAAGCCGCCGCCGCGGCGCTCGATTTCGAGACCGCGGGCCGGCTGCGCGACCGCATCAGCTTGCTGCGCGCCGGCGGCGACGACATGGATACCGCCGGGCTGGAGCGGCAACGGCCGGGCGCGATGGGGCTGGGGACGAGCCAGTCGCGGGTGGTCCCGCCCGAAGGCTGGGTGAAACCGGCGAAGCCCGATCCGATGACGAAGCGGCGGGGGCGGTAGGGAACACACCACGTTTTCTCGCAAAGGCGATGATCGATACGCGCCCGCGCGGGAATGGCGAAGGGTGGCAGGTCGGCCCTCTTACAAATCCGGCAACACCTGCTCCGCCATGCCCCATCCCGCCAGCGCCCGCGACGTCGCCCGCTGCAACAGCTCGTCCGCATCGCGCACGCTCCAGCGCGCCGCCGTGTCGATGTCGCGCAATTCGCTCCACGACACAGGCGCCGCCACCGGCGCGCCCGCCCGCGCCCGCGCCGAATAGGGCATGATCGCCGTGGCGCCCCGCTGGTTGCGCAGATAGTCGATGAAGATCCGCCCCTTGCGCTTCGTCTTGGTCGCCACCGCGACGAAGCGATCCGGCTCCGCCCCCGCCAGCGCACGCGCAAAGCGGTCGGCGAAGTCCTTGACCGCGGGCCATTCCGCCTGCGGCGTCAGCGGCACGACGACGTGCACGCCCTTGCCCCCCGACAGCAACGGAAAGCTGACCAGCCCCAGCTCGGCAAGCTGTGCGCTGACATGCTCCGCGGCGCGCTTGGTGTCGGCGAAGTCCAATCCCTCGTCGGGATCGAGGTCGATCACCAGCCGGTCGGGCTTTTCCAGCGGATCGATCCGCGATCCCCAGCCGTGGAATTCGATCGTCCCCATCTGCACGCAGGCGACGAGGCCATCGGCGTCGTCGACGTACAGATACGGTTCGACCGATCCGTCCTTCTCGCGCACGTCGACGTGGTGGACGTGGTCGCCGAAACTGCCCGCGTCGTGCTTCTGGAAGAAGCAGGCGCGCGCCCGACCCTGCGGACAGCGGACCAGGCTGATCGGCCGCCGCCCCGCCCAGGGCAGCATGATCGGCGCGAGCGCGGCATAATAATCGGCGAGCTCGCCCTTGGTGACGTCGCTGTCGGGGAAGACCAGCCGGTCGCGGCTGCTCACCATGACATGGATCGCGGGCGCGGCGGGCGCGGGTTCGGCGACCTCGGCGACGACCTCCGCCGCCGGCTTGTCGGCGCGCAGGCCGAGGAAGCTCGGGTGGCGCAGCACCTTGTCGGGCGTCACCTCGGTAAAGGCGATCTCCGCGACCAGCTCGGGTTCGATCCATTTCGCGCCGCGCACCATCGCGCGGTACGGCTTCAAGCCGGTGGCATCGACCGGCGGCGTCTTGACCGCGAGCTTCGCCATCCGTTCGGCGAGGTCGTCCATCACGCCTTGCGTGAAGCCGGTGCCGACCTTGCCTGCATAGCGCCAGCCGTCCCCCTCGCGTAAGCCCAGCAGCAGCGATTTGAACCCGCGTTTCTTGTCCGACGGCGTCCAGCCGATGACGACGAACTCCTGCCGCCGGATGCACTTGGCCTTGAGCCAAGACCGGTCGCGCTTGCCGGTGTAGGGCGCATCGGCGCGTTTCGAGACGACGCCCTCCAGCCCCTCGCGGCACATCGCGTCGAACAGGGCCTCGCCCGATCCCAGCACATGTTCGGCGAACTGGATACGCTCGCCGTTGGCGATGAGGGTGCGGAGGCGCTCCTTGCGCTCGATCGTGGGCAGGCCGGTCAGGTCCTCGCCGTCCACCGCGAGCAGATCGAATGCGAACAGCGTCATCGCCCCGCCCTCCGAAATCGCGTCCTTGAGCGTCGAGAAATCGGGCCTCCCGTCCTTGAACGCGACGATCTCGCCGTCGATCAGCGCGGATCGCACCGACAATGCGGCGGCGGCCTCGGCGATCCGTCCGAACTTGTCAGTCCAGTCGAGCCCGCTGCGGGTGAAGACCTTCGCCGTACCCCCGCCGACCGCGACGAGCGCACGATAACCGTCGTATTTGACCTCGTGCAGCCAGCCGGAGCCTGCCGGTACACTATCGACCAAAGTGCAGAGCTGCGGGTCGCGAAAGACAGGCGAATCCTCCCCGGCACGGGGAGGGGGACCAGCGAAGCTGGTGGAGGGGGGCTTCCGCAAAGTGGATCGCTTGCGGCGCGCCCCCTCCACCCCGGCGCTGGCGCGCCGCGGTCCCCCTCCCCGTGCCGGGGAGAATTTTGGTTTGGCACCCTCCGCGATCTCCACCATCGTCCGGCCGGTGGCGACGCTGGTCAGCGCCTCCTCGACCAAAGTATCCGTGCCCCCCGCATAGGCGTCGTCGATCTTGCGCAGCAGCCAGTTCTCGCGCTTCTCCTTCGCGCGCGGTTTCAGCCGGATCAGCAGCCATTCCCCCTTCATCCGCTCGCCGTCGAGCGTGAAGTGGAGGTGACCCTTGTCGAGATCCTTCGCCGACTTGCCTGCGATCGGCGCCCAGGTGCCGCGGTCCCACAGCATCACGGTGCCGCCGCCATATTCGCCCTTGGGGATCGTCCCCTCGAACGTCGCATAGGACAAGGGATGATCCTCTGTGCGCACCGCGAGGCGCTTCTCGTCGGGGTCGAGGCTGGGGCCGCGCGTCACCGCCCAGCTCTTGAGCACGCCGTCGAGTTCGAGGCGGAAGTCCCAGTGCAGCCGCGTCGCGTCGTGCTTCTGCACCATGAAGCTGTTGCCGTGACCGGGGGCGAGCGTCCCCGCGGGTTCGGCGGTCTTGGTGAAGTCGCGCTTGGCATTATAGCGGTCGAGCGGATCGGTCCCGGCCATGTCAGCGGCCCCCATCCGTCATCCCAGCGCAAGCTGGGATCTTGGCGTGGGGATCCGCGCCCCTGCCGCATGAGACCCCAGCGTGCGCTGGGGTGACGGTTGGGGGCGGGGGTGTCATGCCCGCTTCTTCGCCGCCGGCTTGCGGGGGGCGGCAGTCTTGGCGGGCGCCTTCTTCGCCGGGGCCTTCTTCGCAGGCGCCTTCGCCGGCGCGCCACCCGATTTCTCCATCGACTTCTTGAGCGCCGCCATCAGGTCGACGACGTTGCTCCCCGACTTGCCGCCGCCGTCGTCCTTCTCCTCGATCACCTTGCCCCCCTTCGCCTTGCGCTTGCGCTCGACCAAGTCCTTCAACGCATCGACGTAGCGGTCGTGGAATTCCTGCGGGTCGAAGCGGCCGCTTTTCTTGGCGATCAGCGCCTCGGCGAGGTCGAGCAGGTCGTCGTCGGGCTTCTGATCGGGGATTTCGCGGAAATAGCCCTGCGCCTTGTTGACCTCGTCGGCGTAGCGCAGCGTTTCGAGCACCATGCCGCGCCCGCACGGCTTCAGGCTGACGACATATTCGCGCCCCCGCATCGCGAGCTGGCCTAGCCCGACTTTCTTCGTCCGCCGCAGCGCCTCGCGCAGCACGATGAACGCCTCTTCGGCGAGGTCGTCGGCGGGGACGACGAAATAGGGCTTTTCGTAATATAGCACATCGATCTCGTGCGCGTCGACGAACTGGGTCAGCTCCAGCGTCTTCTTCGATTCGAGCTTCACCGCGTCGATCTCGTCCTGCTCCAGCAGCACGAACTCGCCCTTCGACACCTCGTACCCCTTCATGATCTCGTCGGTATCGACCGGCCCCACGCCGGTGACGACCTTCTCGTAATGGATCGGTTTGCCGCTGGGTTCGTGGATCTGCTTGAAGCTGACCGCCGCGCCGCTTTTGGTCGCCGAATAGATTTCGACCGGGATCGACACGAGGGCGAGGCGGATCTGTCCTTGCCAATAGGCGCGTGCGGGCATGTGCGAGTGTCTTTCCGTTGCGGAAGCGATTCAATTCATGGGGGAAAGAGTCGTTCCGCGCGCAGTCCTCCCCGTCACGGGGAGGGGGACCGTTCGCGCAGCGAATGGTGGAGGGGGGCTTCCGCGAGCGGATCGTTGGAGGAAGCCCCCTCCGTCACCGCTGCGCGGCGCCACCTCCCCGTACCGGGGAGGATTTTTACTTGGGTCCAACATGCGCTACAGCGCCGCGCATGGCCGACGATCCCTTCGCGCTGTTCGATGCCTGGTACGCCGAAGCCAGGACGAGCGAACTCAACGATCCCAATGCGATGGCGCTCGCCACCGTCGATGCCGCGGGACAGCCGTCGGTGCGGATGGTGCTGCTGAAGGGCCATGGCCCCGACGGCTTCGTCTTCTACACTAACCGCGAGGGCCGCAAGGCCGCCGACCTCGCCGCCGTGCCCAAGGCGGCGCTGCTGTTCCACTGGAAGTCGCTGCGCCGGCAGATTCGCATCGAGGGGCCTGTGAGCCTCGCCTCAGACGCCGAATCCGACGCCTATTTCGCCAGCCGCGGTCGCGATTCGCAGCTCGGCGCTTGGGCGTCCGACCAGTCGCGCCCCCTCGCGGATCGCGAGACGTTCGAAGCGCGGTTCGACGCGGCCAGGGCGCGGTTCGAGGGGCGCGACGTCCACCGGCCGCCGCATTGGGGCGGCTATCGCGTCACGCCCGAGCGAATCGAATTCTGGCAGGACCGCGCCCACCGCCTGCACGAACGCCGCCTGTTCACCCGGACGCACGACGGCTGGGACGAAGGGCTGCTGTTCCCATGACCCGCGACGAACAGCGCCGGTTCCTGCCGCTGGCGACGCGCGCCGCGCTCGCCAGTGTGGCGATGGCGTGCTTCCTGCTCGCCTTGAAGGGCTTCGCGGCGTGGCGGAGCGGATCGGTGGCGATGCTCGGCAGCCTCGCCGATACCGCGCTCGACCTGCTTGCCAGCCTCGTCACGCTGTATGGCGTGCGGCTCGCCGCGACGCCCGCCGATCACGACCACCGCTTCGGCCATGGCAAGGCGGAGGCGCTCGCGGCCTTGTTCCAGGTCGCGCTCATCACCGCGTCGGCGGGCGGCATCGCCTGGCGCGCGATCGCCGCGCTGGGCGAGAACGGCCCGACCGCCGACGCCGATTTCGGCATCCTCGTCTCGGTCATCGCGATCGCCGCCACCGCGGTCCTGCTCTGGTATCAGCGCACGATCATCCGCCAGACCGGATCGGTCGCGATCATGGCGGACAACGTCCATTACCAGTCCGACGTGCTGCTCAACGGATCGGTGATCGTCGCGCTGGTGCTCGACCAGTATCTCGGCTGGCACAAGGCCGATCCGATCCTCGGCATCGCCATCGCGCTGTGGCTGGCGTGGGGCGCGTTCCAGGCATCGTCGAACGCGATCGACCAGCTGATGGACAAGGAATGGCCCGAGGATCAGCGTGCCGCCTTCCTCGACGTCGCCGCGCGGCAGCCGGGGTTGAAGGGCATCCACGATTTCCGCACGCGCCGCTCGGGCAGCCACGATTTCGCGCAATTTCACATGGAGGTCGACCGCAACCTCACCGTCCACGACGCGCACGAGATCGTCGAGGCGGTCGAGCGCGACCTGCGCCGGACCTTCCCCAAGGTCGAGGTGCTGATCCACCTCGATCCCGAAGGCCATGTCGACACCGACAATCCGCTGGTCGAGGCGGACGTGACGCCGCACTGGTTCGGCAAGAGAGTGAGCTATTGATGCGCATCCCGTTCAGCCAGATCGACGCCTTCGCCACCACGCCCTTCACCGGTAATCCGGCGGCGGTGATGCCGCTGTCCGCGTGGCTGCCCGACGACGTGCTGCAGCGAATCGCCGCGGAGAACAACCTGTCGGAAACCGCCTTCCTGCTGCCCGATGCGACCGGCGAGGCGGATTTCGAGCTGCGCTGGTTCACCCCCGACCACGAGGTCCGGCTATGCGGCCATGCGACGCTGGCGAGCGGCCATTTCGTGCTGTCGTCGGGCAGCGACGCCTCGCAGGTCCGCTTCCGCACCCGCCGCGCCGGCGTGCTGACCGTGACGCGCGACGGCAGCGGCTATGCGCTGGCGCTGCCCGCCTGGAAGCCCGATCCCAAGCCGCTGCCGCAGGTGGTCGCCGCGCTCGGCGTCACCGATGTGGTGGAGACGCTGTGGCGCGAGGGTGGCTATGGCGTGATCGTCCTCGGATCCGAAGCCGCGGTTCGCGCGGTGCAGCCCGATTTGCGCGCGCTGGCGAAGACGGGCGATCACCAGGCGATCGTCACCGCGCGCGGCGACACGGCGCAGGTGGTCACCCGCATGTTCGCCCCCGGCGCGGGGGTGGACGAGGACCCCGTGACCGGATCGGCGCATGCGGTGATCGTCCCCTATTGGGCGGAAAAGCTCGGCACCGACCGCTTCACCGCCTTTCAGGCGAGCCGCCGCGGCGGGGCGCTGACCTGTACGCTGGAGGGGAATCGCGTGGTCCTTGGCGGTGGCTGCGTCACGGTGATCGAAGGCACGTTCCTGCTGCCCTGACACCTCCGGCTCGTTCGCCATCCTCGCAGAGGCGAGGATGGCGAAGAGTAAGGGTTTGAATCGGCCCTTCCCCGCTTCCGCCCAATTTGTGTTGCTTCGCAGCACGCAAGCGTAGACGGTGCCGGTTCGGTTCAACGGGGTGACACGCTGACAGCGATGGCGACGCAGGCTGCGCCCTTATTCGATGCGGCGACGCATGCCCGGCGGTGGATCGCCGATTATTGCGCGCGCACCGGCGCGGGCGACGTGCTGTGCGGCAGCGACGATCCCGCCTGGGCCGCGATGTTCGAGGAACTCGCCACGGTCGCCTCCGACGATCTCGACCATGTCCGCGAGCGCGTCCGCCGCCATGCCGCCGACATCGGCATGGGGTTCCGCATCATCGGCGAGGCGGACGAACGCCCCTGGCCAGTCAGCCCGGTGCCGCTGCTGATCGAGGCGCAGGAATGGGCGCAGATCAGCCGCGGCGTCGTCCAGCGCGCCGAGCTGATGGAGACTGTGATCGCCGATCTCTACGGCCCCGGGATGCTGGTCGAGCGCGGGCTGATCCCCGCCGCGCTGGTCACCGGCAGCCCCTATTTCCTGCGACCGATGGTCGGGCTCGAGCCGCCGGGCGGCAAGCACCTGCATTTCATCGCGATCGACCTGGGGCGTGGGCCGACCGGCGAATGGCGCGTGCTCGCCGATCACCTGCGCGCGCCCGCCGGCGCCGGCTATGCGCTGGAGAACCGGCTGGCGGTCAGCCGCACATTGGGGGGCCTGCAGGCACGGATCAACGTCCAGCGCCATGCGCCGTTCTTCGCCGCGTTCCGCGCCGGCATCGCCGCGATGTGCCGTCGCGCCGAGCCGCGCATCGGGTTGCTGACGCCGGGGCGGTTCAACCCGAGCTATCCCGAACAGGCGCATCTCGCGCGCTATCTCGGGCTGCTGCTGGTCGAGGGCGCCGACCTCGCCGCGCTGGAGAACCAGCTGTACGTCCGCACGATCGGTGGCCTCAAGCGGGTGGACGCCCTGTGGCGACGGGTCGATCCGCGCATGCTCGATCCGCTGGCGTTCGATTCGCATTCGCAGATCGGCGTGCCGGGGCTGATCGACGCTTATGCCGCGGGCAATGTCGTGCTGTCGAACGCACCGGGCGCGGGGGTGCTCGAGGCGCCGGCGTTCGGCGCCTTCCTGCCGCAGCTGGCGACGCGATTGCTCGGCGAGAGCCTGCACCTGCCCAATATCGCGACCTGGTGGTGCGGCCAACCGTCCGAGCGCGCGCATGTCGAGGAGGACCTCGACCGCATGCTGATAGGCTCCGCCTTCGGGCCGGTGCCGCTGGGCCTGCCCGGCGGACGGACGATGCCGGGCGCGGAGCTCGACGCCGGCCAGCGCGCCGCGCTGCTCGCCGACATGGCGCGCCGGCCGCAGGATTATGTCGGGCAGGAAATCGTCCGCCTGTCGACGATGCCCGTGGTGATCGAGGACACGCTCGAGCCACGCCCGTTCACGCTGCGCGTCTTCGCCGCGCGCGACGCGAGCGGCGGCTGGACGGTATTGCCCGGTGGCTTCGCACGCATCGGCGAGGGCACCGATCCGCGCGCGAGCGTGCTCGGCGAGGGGCTGTGGTCGGCGGACGTCTGCATCCACGGCGCCGACACGGTCGAGCCGGTGTCGCTGCTCCCTGCCCCCGATTCGCACCACGTCCGCCGCAATCCGGGTACGCTGCCGAGCCGCGTCGCCGACAATTTCTATTGGCTGGGCCGCTATCTGGAGCGCGGCGAGGCGCTGCTCGCGGCGATCCGCGTCATGCTCGGCAATTCGATCGACGCCGATGGTGGTGCGGCGCTGTCGTCGGCCACCGTGGGGAAACTGGTCGGGCTGATCGCCGGCGGCGGTGCCGCGCCGCATCCCGCGTCGCTCCGCCGCAGCGACCTCACCGCCTTCGCGCGCACCGCGATGGAGGACGAAGGCTGGCATTCGATCGCGACGATCAACCGCCTCGCGCGCGGCATCGGCGAAGGATCGCGCGACCGGCTGTCGGCGGACATGGTGCGGCTGCTCGAGGCGCCCTTCCCCACCCATCGCGGCATGCTCGATCGCGCGGGGTCGCTGCAGCGCCGCTATGTCGCGATCGCCGGGCTATCGGCGGAGCATATGGGGCGGACCGCGGCGTGGCGGTTCCACGACCTCGGCCGCCGGGTCGAGCGCGGCGTCGCGATGGCGCGCGCGCTGCGGGTGTTCGGTATGCCGGGGGCGACCGCGGACGACCTGTCGACCTTGCTCGACCTCGCCGACAGCCAGATCAGCTATCGCCAGCGCTACCTGACGGGCATCGCGCGCGTGCCCGTCGTCGATCTCGTCGCGCTCGATCCGGGCAATCCGCGCAGCCTCGCCTATCAGGCGGAGCGGATCAACGCGCGGCTGCGCGACCTCCCCGTCCTGAGCGACGACGGCATGCCCGAGCCGCAGCAGGCGCATGGCCGAGAGTTGGCGGCGGCGCTGGCGATGACGACCGCGGCGACGCTCGACCCCGATACGCTCGGCGATATCGAGCGGCGGCTGGCGCAACTGTCGGAAGGGATCGCGCGCCGTTATTTCCTGCAAGGCGCCGAGCCGCTGCGCGCGGTCGGGCTGACGCTGGCATGACCGGCGGCATGACCGGCGGCATGATCGACTGCATGCTCTACGACATCCGCCACATCACGCGGTTCGATTATGGCGGCAACGTCAAGTTCGCGCGCTGCAATTTGCGGCTCAAACCGATCGACTGGCCCGGGCAATGCCTCGAGGATTATGCGCTGACCGTCGAGCCGGTCGGCCGCACCAGCCCGGCGCGCGCCGAAGCGGGGCTCGCCAACGTCACCCGGCTGGTGATCGACACGCCGGTGCGCGAGCTGACGATCGAGAGTCGCTCGCGGATGCGCGTCGACCGGCTGGTGCCGGTGCCCTCGCCCGACGATCCGACGCTGGGCGAGATCGCCGCGCTCGCGCGGGCCAGCCGCGACCTGTCGGCGGCGAGTCCGGCGAACTACCTGTTCCCCTCGCCGCTGATCCCGCTCGACCACGCCATCGCCGCCTATTGCGCGCCCGACCTCGACCCCGACCGCGGCAGTCTGGAGGCGGGGATCGCGCTGGCGCGGCGGATTCAGGACGATTTCGATTTCGACGCGACCGCGACCTTGGTCGACACGCCGCCGCACGAGGCGTTCCTGCAGCGCAAGGGCGTGTGCCAGGACTTCGCGCAGATCATGATTACCGGCCTGCGCGCCGCCGGCCTGCCTGCGGCCTATGCCAGCGGCTATATCCGTACCATCCCACCGGAGGGGCAGCCGCGGCTGGTCGGTGCGGATGCGACGCACGCCTGGGTGCTATTGTGGTGCGGGCCGGTGCACGGCTGGGTCGGGCTCGATCCGACCAACGGCATCTGGATGGCGGGCGACCATATCGTCATGGCGGTGGGGCGCGACTATGCCGAGATCGCGCCGGTCGATGGCGTCGTATTGGGGTCGCAGGCGCAGCATATGGCGGTGAGCGTGGATGTGGCGCCGTTGGTGGGGGGGGCGATGTAGCCTTCTGTTTACCGTCATCTCGACTTACCGTCATCCCGACGAAAGTCGGGACCCATGGATGCGGTAGGCTGGCGTTATGCGCACCATCGGCCGTGCGCATCCATGGGTCCCGGCGTTCGCCGGGATGACGAAATAGATGGAACGCCCCGCTACTTCGTCACCGCATTCTCGTTGCCGACCTTTTCGTCGGTATCGCCATCCCCCGGCCCGGAATAGTCCATGCCGCTCTGGCCACCGTGCCCCATGAAGCCGCCGCCGACATTGTCCTTCGACCCCTTGCCCGTATGCGGGTTGGGATAGGCACCGCCGTCGCTCTCGCCGCCGCTTTGCTTGCCCGACGGCTCCTCGACGCCGTCCTTCGTTTGCTTGTCGCCGCCCATCGCCTGCATCGGTTGTGTGTCGGTCATCATGGCTCTCCTCGCCCATCCAACGAAGCAGCGACCGATTGCGTTGCGCCGCGCCCTCCCCCACATAGGCGCGTAATACACCTGACGGGGACCCAATGGCCGATCCATATCAGACCCTGGGCGTCGCGCGCGGCGCGTCCGAGGCCGACATCAAGAAAGCCTATCGCAAGCTCGCCAAGGAGCTGCACCCCGACCGCAACAAGGACAACCCCAAGGCGTCGGAGCGGTTCAGCCAGGTCACCAACGCCTATGACCTGCTGACCGACAAGGACAAGCGTGCGCGTTTCGACCGCGGCGAGATCGACGGCGACGGCAACCCCGCCGCGCCGTTCGGCTATGGCGGCGGACGCGCCGGTGGCGCGCGCGGGGCGCCCGGCGGCGGCTTCAACAGCGCCGGGTTCGAATTCGGTGCCGGCGGCGACCCGGACATGAGCGATATCTTCGAAGGGTTGTTCGGCGGCGGTCAGACGCGCGGCGGCGGCTTCGCCAGCGGCTTCGGCCGGCGCCCGCAGCCCAGGGGCGCCAACGTCACCTATCGCCTGCAGGTGCCGTTCGTCGATGCCGCGACGCTGAGCCCGCAGCGCGTGACGCTGGGTGACGGCAAGACGATCGACCTCAAGCTGCCCGCCGGGGTCGAGACCGGCACGCAGATGAAGCTCGGCGGCAAGGGCGAGCAGGGTCCCGGCGGCGCCGGCGATGCGATCGTCGCGATCGAGGTGCAGGGCCACCGTTTCTTCACCCGCGACGGCGACGACGTGCGCCTCGATCTGCCGATCACGCTGCCCGAGGCGGTGGCGGGCGGCGCGGTGCGCGTGCCGACCGTCGACAAGGCGGTGATGCTGACGATCCCGAAGGGCACGACCTCGGGCAAGACGCTGCGGCTGAAGGGCAAGGGCTTCCACAAGAAGGACGGCAGCCGCGGCGACCAGCTGGTGACGCTGATGATCGACGTGCCGGCGGATGATGCAGCCTTGCAACAGTTCGTCGCCGACTGGAGCGATGCGCGGAACCCGCGGGGCGCGATGGGCGTCTGACCCGCCAGTGACCGATGCCACCGCCCTGACCCCCGAAGACCGTGCGCACCAGCGCCACGGTGCCCGCCACACGCTCGCCAGGCTGAAACCGGGGCCCGCCGCGATCGAGGTGACCAAGCGTGCGGCGCTCGGCGTGTTCAACGACGGCTTCATCCACGCCGGCAACCTCGCCTATCTGGCGCTGATGACGGTGTTCCCGTTCTTCATCACCGCCGCCGCGGTGCTGTCGCTGCTCGGGCAGAGCGAGGAGACGCAGCGCGCCGTCGCCTCGTTCCTTCACGTCCTGCCGCCCAATGTCGCCGATATCCTGAGGAAGCCGATCGCCGACGTGCTCGTCGCGCGGACTGGGTCGTTGCTGTGGCTCGGCGGGCTGGTCGGGCTATGGACGGTCGGCAGCTTCGTCGAGACGATCCGCGACATCTTCCACCGTGCCTATGGGCTGAAGGCGACCGCGCCGTTCTGGAAATCGCGATTGTCGTCGTCGGGGGTCATCATCCTGTCGGTCGTCATCGCGCTGATGAGCTTCCTCGTGCAGGGCATCCTGACCGCGGCGGAGCAATTCATCTATCGCCTGCTGCCCTTCGCGGAAGGGCTCGCGGGCTGGGTCGGGCTGTCGCGGGTGATCCCGGGACTGGTGATGTTCGGCGCGCTGTACCTGCTCTTCTATTCGGTGACCCCAGCGAAATACCGCTATTCCAACTGCCGCAAATGGCCCGGCGCGGCGTTTACCACCGCCTGGTGGGTGGGAATGACGACGCTGCTGCCCTGGGTGCTCGGGCAGCTCGGCGGCTACGACCTCACCTACGGCAGCCTCGCGGGCGTCGTCGTGATGCTGCTGTTCTTCTACCTGATCGGCCTCGGGCTGGTGTTCGGCGCGCACCTCAACGCGGCACTGGCGGAACCCCCCGAACCGGCGCTACAGGGGGCGGCGAAGACGATGGAGGCGAAGACGGCGTGACGGGTTTGATGGCGGGCAAGCGCGGGCTGATCATGGGCCTGGCCAACGACAAGTCGCTCGCATGGGGCATCGCCAAGCAATTGTCCGAACATGGCGCGGAGCTGGCCTTTTCGTACCAGGGCGCGGCGATGGAGAAGCGGGTACGCCCGCTCGCCGAGCAACTGGGCGTCGCGCGGCTGTTCGATTGCGACGTGGCCGACATGGCCGCTCTGGATGCGACCTTCGCGGCGCTGGAGGCGGAATGGCCTCGAATCGATTTCGTCGTCCATGCGATCGGCTTTTCCGACAAGTCGCAGCTGCGTGGGCGCTATTACGACACCACGCTCGACAATTTCCTGATGACGATGAACATCTCGGCTTACAGCCTGGTCGCGGTGGCGCAGCGTGCGCGCAAGCTGATGCCCGAGGGTGGATCGATCCTGACGCTGACCTATTACGGCGCGGAAAAGGTCATCCCGCATTACAACGTGATGGGCGTCGCCAAGGCGGCGCTGGAAACGAGCGTCAAATATCTCGCCGTCGACCTGGGGCCGGACAACATCCGCATCAACGCGATCTCGGCAGGCCCGATCCAGACGCTGGCGGCGCGCGGCATCGGCGACTTCAACTATATCCTCAAGTGGAACGAGCTCAACGCGCCGTTGCGTCGCACCGTGACGATCGAGGACGTCGGCGGCGCCGGCCTCTATATGCTCAGCGACCTGTCGAGCGGGGTGACGGGCGAGATCCACCACGTCGACGCCGGCTATAACGTGATCGGCATGAAGGCGGAGGACGCACCCGACATCGCGCTGGCGTAAGGCGCAATACCGTGCCGGTCGTCTTCATCGAACGGGGTTATCGCTTTCACTTCTTCTCCAGCGAAGGCGATCCGCGCGAGCCGGTGCATATCCATGTCGCGAAGCGGGGCGTGGGCGATGCCAAGCTCTGGCTTTATCCAGAGGTGACGATCGCCTATAATCATGGCCTGGATGCTCGTACCCAGCGCTGGATCAGCGAGCAGGTCAGCCTCCGCAGAGAAGAGATCGTGAGCGCATGGCATGAGCATTTCGGTACGCGCGACGAGCGTTGAGTTCGACGAAGACCAGATGTGGGTCCGGCTCGACGACGGCCGTACGCTGGGCGTGCCGCTCGCCTGGTATCCCCGACTGCTGCATGGCGCACCAGCCGATCGCGACAAGGTGTGGATCAGTCCCAGCGGGTTGCATTGGGACGAGCTCGACGAGGACATATCGATCGCGGGTCTGATCGCCGGTCGTGGCGACATGACGCGCACGGATCGTACCGCCGCATGAGCATCAACAGTTTCGGTCACCTGTTCCGCTTCACCACCTGGGGCGAGAGCCATGGGCCTGCGATCGGCGCGGTCGTCGACGGCTGCCCGCCGGGGATCGCGCTGGGCGAGGCGGACATCCAGCCCTGGCTTGACAAGCGACGGCCCGGCACCTCGCGCTTCACCACGCAGCGGCGCGAGCCGGACCAGGTGCGCATCCTGTCGGGCGTGTTCGAGGGCCGCACCACCGGTACGCCGATCAGCCTGATGATCGAGAACGTCGACCAAAGGTCGAAGGATTATTCGGAGGTCGCGCTCGCCTATCGCCCCGGCCATGCCGATTATTCCTATGACGCCAAATACGGCTTTCGCGACTATCGCGGCGGTGGCCGGTCGTCGGCGCGCGAGACGGCGTCGCGCGTCGCCGCGGGCGCGGTTGCGCGTCTGGTCGTGCCGCAGGTGCGCATCCGCAGCTGGGTCGAGGCGATCGGCGGCGACGCGATCGACTATGCCGCGTTCGACGATGCGGCGATCGACGCCAACCCCTTCTTCTGTCCCGACCCCGCCGCCGCCGCGCGCTGGGAGGCGCTGGTCGATGGCGCGCGCAAGGCGGGGTCGTCGCTCGGCGCGGTCGTCGCGTGCGAGGCGACCGGCGTGCCCGCCGGCTGGGGCGCGCCGCTCTACGCCAAGCTCGACGCCGAGCTGGCGCACGCCTGCATGGGGATCAACGCGGTCAAGGGCGTCGAGATCGGTGACGGCTTCGCGGCCGCGGCGCTGACCGGTGAGGGCAATGCCGATGCGATGCGGCCCGGCACCGACGGCCCCGAGTTCCTCGCCAACCACGCCGGCGGCATCACCGGCGGTATCGCCACCGGCCAGCCGATCCGGCTGCGCGTCGCGTTCAAGCCGACCAGTTCGATCCTGATCCCGGTAGAGACGATCGATCGCACCGGCCAAGCCGCTGATATCGCAACGAAAGGCCGCCACGATCCGTGCGTCGGCATCCGCGGCGTACCCGTCGTCGAAGCGATGATGGCGCTGGTTTTAGCGGATCAGGCGTTGCTTCACCGCGGCCAGACGGGCCGATAACGCCCCATCTGCGGGAACCCTCTCCGTCGCCGGCCCGTTGGGGGCGAGCAATTTTTTGCAGGAGAGAACGATGCGTAAGGTCATTCCAATCATGGCGGCTGCCATGCTGATCCCGGCCGCAGCCTATGCCCAGACCACGACCGGAGGCACCGCCGGTTCGGCGACGGGCACGACCTCCGGCACGATGGGCGGACAGACGACCACTACGTCGCCGACCGATTCGACGATGTCGACGACCACCACCACCCAAAGCAAGTCGTCGAAGCGCGGCCGTAGCGGACGCGCCGGCACCAGCGGCAGCACGACGGGCGTTGATAGCTCGACCTCGACGACGACGACGGTCCCCGGATCGACGACCGATACGATGGGCGGTATGACCGGCACCGGCACCGGTACGCCGACCGGAACGATGGGTGGCAACGGCACCACGGGCACGATGGGTGGCACGTCGACGACGGGCACCATGGGCGGCACGTCGACCGGCACGACCACCGGGGGCACCACGCCGCCGCAATAAGCCGTCACCGCTGTGAGGCTCGAACAGCCGGGTGGTGCGCGCCACCCGGCTTTTTCGTGTTCGGATTAGTCCGCGAAGGGGTCGCGGACCAGGATCGTGTCCTCACGCTCCGGGCTGGTCGATACCAGCGCGACCGGGCAGCGGATCAGCTCCTCGACGCGGCGGATGTACTTGATCGCCTGCGCCGGCAGATCGGCCCAGCTGCGCGCGCCGGCGGTCGATTCCTGCCAGCCCTCCATCGTCTCGTAGATCGGCTCGACCGCCGCCTGATCCGCGGCATGCGCGGGGAAATAGTCGAGCTCCTCACCCCGCAGGCGATAGCCGGTGCAGATCTTCACCTCTTCGAAGCCGTCGAGCACGTCGATCTTGGTCAGCGCGATGCCGGTGATCCCGCCGACCGCCGCCGACTGGCGGAGCAGCACCGTGTCGATCCAGCCGCAGCGCCGCTTGCGCCCCGTCACCGTGCCGAATTCGTGGCCGCGCTGCCCCAGCCGCTCGCCGGTCTCATCGTCCAGCTCGGTCGGGAACGGCCCGGAGCCGACGCGGGTGGTGTACGCCTTGGCGATGCCGAGCACGAAGCCGACCGCCGCCGGCCCCAGCCCCGATCCGCCCGCGGCGGTGCCGGCGATCGTGTTGGACGAGGTAACGAACGGATAGGTGCCGTGATCGACGTCGAGCAGCACGCCCTGCGCGCCCTCGAACAGGATGCGCTTGCCGCGGGCACGCGCTGCGTTGAGGTCGCGCCACACCGGCTTGGCGAAGGCGAGCACGTAATCGGCGATCTCGCGCAATTCGTTCAGCAGCCCCTCGCGATCGATCGCGGGAGAGCCGAACCCGGCGCGCAACGCGTCGTGATGCGCGAGCAGCCGGTCGAGCTGCGGCCCGAGGTCGTCGAGATGCGCCAGGTCGCAGACGCGGATCGCGCGGCGGCCGACCTTGTCCTCATAGGCCGGGCCGATGCCGCGGCGGGTGGTGCCGATCTTGCCGGCGCCGCTGGCGTCCTCGCGGAGCGCGTCGAGATCGCGGTGGAGCGGCAGGATCAGCGCGCAGGTGTCGGCGATGCGCAGCGTCTCGGGCGTCGCGGACACGCCCTGCGCCGCCAGCCGCTCGATCTCCGCCTTCAAGGCCCAGGGATCGAGCACGACGCCGTTGCCGATCACGCTCGGCGTGCCGCGGACGATGCCCGAGGGCAGCAGCGACAATTTGTAGACATTGTCGCCGACGACGAGCGTGTGGCCGGCATTGTGCCCGCCCTGGAAGCGGACGACCATGTCGGCGCGCTCGGCGAGCCAGTCGACGATCTTGCCCTTGCCCTCGTCGCCCCATTGCGCGCCGATGACTGCTACGTTGGCCATGGATACAGGTCTCCGCCTGCCGGCGTTGATCCGTGCGCCCTTCGACAGGACTCGGCGCACGAACAGGTCCTGATTGCGAGGGCGCGCCTAGACGGGTGGGCGAGTGGGGTCAACCGCGGAGAACGACGTGGGATGAGACTCATGAGCTAGCCCCACGCAATTCGTCACCCCGAACGTGTTCCGGGGTCCACTGTGCGGCGAGGCGTGGGGCCAGAGGCTCTAGCGGCACGCTCGCGGATGGGTGGACCCCGGAACGAGTCCGGGGTGACGAAGGATGTGGGCAGCGTATCGTACGATGCCACGCCTATCGGAGCGCCCGCGCCTCGCCATCGGCGTACAGATGCGTGGCGAGCTGCGCCTCGGGCGTATCGCCCGGCTCCAGCGCCGCGACCGTCACCCAGCCCGCGGCGCGCATCGCCGCGCCGGCATCGGCCGGCGTCCCGAACGGCAGGAACAGGCGACGGCGATCGACCGGGCCGGCCGTGGCGAGGATCGCGTCGGCGTAGAGCGAGAAGCCGGTCGCTGCTTCCTCCGCACCACCCTCGTGCATCACGGTATAGGTGCCGCCGCGACCGACCTCGCGGCCCGCACCGGCGATGAACAGCGAAAAGCCGAGCCACGACTGATATTCGAACCCGTGCCGCTCGGTGGGATCGAGCGTCAGCGCGACGCCCTCGCCCAGCCCTGCGGCGATCGCGGCGAGCCCGTCGAGCCGGCTGGCGAGCACCTGCCCGGTATCGAACGCGCGCAGCCGCGCCATCGCGGTATCGAACGGCCCCGCCGCCTCGATCAGCGGCAGATAGGCGGGTGCGATGGCGGCGACCGCGCCAGCGTCCTTGGCGTCGAGCCGGTCCTGCAACGTCGCGATCGTCTCGGGCGCGACCGGCAGGGGCCCGGCGGCGAGCGTGGCGATGAGGTCGGGCAAGGTGAAGTCGATCGACAGGCCGGTCGCGCCCGCCGCGGTCAGGGCGGAGACGGCGACCGCCACCACCTCCTGCGCAGCCGGCACCGAATCGAGCCCGATCAGCTCGCACCCGATCTGCCGCCATTCGCGCGCCGGCGCGAGTTCGGGGCTGCGCAGCTTCAGCACCGGCCCGGCATAGGATAGACGCACGGGCCGCGGATGATGCCCCATCCGCGTTGCCGCGATCCGCGCGATCTGCGCGGTGACGTCGGGCCGGATCGCCAGCGTGCGCTGCGACACCGGATCGACGTAGCGTACCGCATCGGTCAGCGCGCCGTCCTTGAGCCGCGATCCCAGCGCATCGGCATATTCGACCAGCGGCGGATCGGCGCGTTCGTAGCCGTACAGCCGCGCGGATTCGAGCACGCGCGCCTCGATCGCGGCGGCGGCGTCGGCATGGGGGGGCAGGCGGTCGCGGAAGCCTTCGGGAAGCAGGGGTGTCATGGCCTTAAGCCCTCTCCCCGCTGGGGAGAGGGTTTGGGAGAGGGGCCGTGCCGAGCGCATCGCCGATGACGCCTAGCACCCCCTCCAGATTGTCCATCACATCGGTATTGCCGAAGCGGATCACGCGATATCCCCGTTGATGCAGCCACGCCGTCCGGCGTCCGTCGCGCGCTTGGTCGCTATGCGTGTCGCCGTCAACTTCGACGATCAGCTTCGCCGACCGCGCGACGAAATCGGCGATGAAGGGGCCGATCACCACCTGACGGCTGAACTTCACGCCGCCGAACCGTTTTGCACGCAGCGCGGTCCACAGTTCGCGTTCCGGCTGCGTCATGTCGGATCGCATGGCCCTGGCCCGGCCTAACAGCGTTTCGTCCCTTTTCGGCACGGCCCCTCTCCCAACCCTCTCCCCGGAGGGGAGAGGGCTTTGATGATTAGCTCAGAAGGTCAGGCCCATCGCGGTCTTCACGCCGCCCAGCGCCTTGACCTTCGCCAGCAACTCCGCATCGACCGGCTCGTCGACCGAGAGCAGCAGCACCGCCTCGCCGCCCGCGGAGCGGCGACCGAGGTGGAAGGTGCCGATATTGACCCCCGCCTCGCCGAGCGTGGTGCCGAGCCGTCCGATGAAGCCCGGCGCGTCCTCGTTGACCACATACAGCATCGGCCCGACCAGATCGGCCTCGACCTTGATGCCGAACAGTTCGACGAGGCGCGGCGCCTGATCGCCGAACAGCGTGCCCGCCACCGACCGCTCGCCGTCGGCGGTCTTCACCGACACGCGCAGCAGCGTGTGGTAATCGCCCTCGCGCTCGGTGCGCACCTCGCGCACCTCGACGCCGCGATCGCGCGCCAGCAGCGGTGCGTTGACCATGTTGACCGTCGCGGTCTGCGTCCCCAGGAATCCGGCGAGTACCGCGCTGGTGATCGGCTTGGCGTTCAGTTCCGCCGCCGCACCTTCGGTGTGAACCGAGATGCGCGTGATCGCGCCGGTCGTCAGCTGACCGACGAGGCTGCCGAGCTTCTCGGCGAGCGCCATGTACGGCTTGAGCTTGGGCGCTTCCTCGGCGGACAGGCTCGGCATGTTGAGCGCGTTGGTGACGCCGCCCGACACCAGGAAGTCGGCCATCTGCTCGGCGACTTGGATCGCGACGTTGACCTGCGCCTCGGTGGTCGACGCGCCGAGGTGCGGCGTGGACACGAAATTGGGCGTGCCGAACAGCGGTGACGCCTTGGCCGGCTCCTCGACGAACACGTCGAGCGCCGCGCCGCCGATATGGCCGCTGTCGAGCCCTGCCTTCAGCGCCGCCTCGTCGATCAGGCCGCCGCGCGCGCAGTTGATGATCCGCACGCCCTTCTTCGTCTTCGCCAGCGCCTCGGCCGACAGGATGTTGCGCGTCTGGTCGGTCAGCGGCGTGTGCAGCGTGATGAAGTCGGCGCGCGCCAGCAGCTCGTCGAGCGTCACCTTCTCGACGCCCATCTCGACCGCGCGCTCGGGCGTGAGGAACGGGTCGAACGCGACGACCTTCATCTTGAGCCCGCGCGCGCGGTCGGCGACGATCGAGCCGATGTTGCCCGCGCCGATCAGGCCGAGCGTCTTGGCAGTCAGCTCGACCCCCATGAAGCGGTTCTTCTCCCACTTGCCGGCCTGCGTCGAGGCGTCGGCCTCGGGCAGCTGGCGGGCGAGCGCGAACATCAGCGCGATGGCATGTTCGGCGGTGGTGATCGAATTGCCGAACGGCGTGTTCATCACCACCACGCCCTTGGCAGAGGCGGCGGGGATATCGACATTGTCGACGCCGATGCCGGCGCGGCCGACGACCTTCAGATTGGTCGCGTGATCGAGGATCGCCTTGGTCACCTTGGTCGAGCTGCGGATCGCGAGGCCGTCATAATTGCCGATGATCGCGATCAGCTCTTCGGGCGTCTTGCCGGTGATCTCGTCGACCTCGACGCCGCGCTCGCGGAAGATCTTGGCGGCTTGCGGGTCCATTTTGTCGGAGATGAGGACTTTGGGCATGGATATTTCCTTCGAACAAGGATCGTCATCCCCGCGAAGGCGGGGATCCATAGTCGCTGGTGTTGCGACACTTTCGACGACCTGTAATTATGGATCCCCGCCTGCGCGGGGATGACGTATATTTGAGGTGAGGTCAGCCCGCCTTCGCGGTCGCGTAGGCCCAGTCGAGCCAGGGCCCGAGCGCCTCGATATCGGCGGTGTCGACCGTGGCGCCGCACCAGATGCGCAGGCCCGGCGGCGCGTCGCGATAGCCGGCGACGTCGTATGCCGCGCCTTCCTTCTCGAGCGCCGACGCCATCGCCTTGATGAACGCCTCGTCGGCGCCCTCGACGGTCAGGCAGACGCTGGTCTTCGACCGCGTCGCCGGATCGGCGGCGAGATGGCCGAGCCAGTCGCGCTCCGCCACGATCGTGTCCAAGGCCGCGGCATTAGCGTCCGACCGGCCGATCAGGCCACGGTCCCCGAGCGACTTCGCCCATTCGAGGCTGACGATGACGTCTTCGACCGCGAGCATCGACGGCGTGTTGATCGTCTCGCCCTTGAACACGCCCTCGGTCAGCTTGCCCTTGGAGACGAGGCGGAACACCTTCGGCAGCGGCCACGCCGGCGTATAGCTTTCCAGCCGCTCGACCGCGCGGGGCCCGAGGATCAGCACGCCGTGGCCGCCCTCGCCGCCCAGCACCTTCTGCCAGCTGAAGGTCGCGACGTCGATCTTGGCCCAGTCGATGTCATAGGCGAACACGCCCGAGGTGGCGTCGGCGAAGCTCAGGCCCTCGCGGTCCTTGGGGATCCAGTCGGCGTTCGGCACGCGCACGCCGCTGGTGGTGCCGTTCCAGGTGAACAGCACGTCGTTCGACCAGTCGACTGCGGCAAGGTCGGGGAGCTGGCCGTAATCGGCGCGGATGACGGTGGGATCGATTTTGAGCTGCTTGACCGCATCGGTCACCCAGCCTTCGCCGAAGCTCTCCCAGGCGAGCGTGGTGACGGGGCGGGCGCCAAGCATCGTCCACATCGCCATCTCGAACGCGCCGGTATCGGAGCCGGGGACGATGCCGATGCGATGCGTGTCGGGGAGGTTCAGCAGCTCGCGCATCAGGTCGATGGCGTACTGGAGGCGCTGCTTGCCGATCTTCGAGCGGTGCGAGCGACCGAGCGAGTCGGTGGCGAGCTGCGACGCGTTCCAGCCCGGAGGCTTGGCGCAGGGACCGGAGCTGAAAAAGGGGCGAGCCGGCTTGGTGGCAGGCTTGGTCACACCCAACGCGGGTGCGGTAGCGGTATCCGTCAATGTATCTCTCCTCACAGAGAGCACGCGCCGCGTTGGGGCGGCGTGGCCCGTCGACGGCCCTAGAGACGGTGGGTGCATCGCGCAAGCTACGATCGTCTACCGTGGGCTTGTTTGTGCCTGCGCGGTTGGCACATGGTGGTTCCATGTTCCGGTATCCGCGTCTTTTCGGTACGTTCACGTTGCTGGCCCTGCTCGCCGCCTGTGGCAGCCGCGAACGGCCTGCCCCGCCCCCGCGCGATTCGACCGCGACCGTTCCCGTCCGCCAGACCGCGCAATGCCTCGCCGATCTGCGTGGCATGAACGTCGCGTATCGCGTGCTGCCCGACAAGGATTACGGCAACGGCTGCGGACTGTCGGGCGCGGTGCAGCTGGTCGAGATCGGCGTGCCGGTCACCGGGCTCGGCGCGGTGCGCTGCGGCGAGGCGCGGGCATTTTCGGCCTGGGTGCGCAATGCGGTGGCGCCGGCGGCGTACCAGATTCTCGGCAGCGAACTGGCCAGTGTGCAGAGCATGGGCAGCTATGCCTGCCGCAACGTCGTCGGATCGGTACGCAACGCCGATCGCCGCTCGGGCCATGCCGTCGCCAATGCGGTCGACATCGGCGGCGTGACGCTGAAGGACGGACGGCGGATCGGCGTGCTGCGCGACTGGGCCTCGCCCGATCCGCAGGTCCAGCGATTCTGGACGACGATCCACGATTCGGCCTGTCGCCGCTTCGGCACGGTCCTGTCGCCGGCTTATAATGCCGCGCACCGCGATCACCTGCATCTGGAGGACGATGGCGCGCGCCTGTGCCGTTGAAGGCGCGCGGCGGCTTTAGTCCGTTGAGCGGGCGGATGCTTTGCTCTACCTCCCGCGGATGACCGATACACGCCTACCGACCCGCGTTTTCCCGAACGCCAGCCAGGATGCCGCCAGCGCCAGCCAGGCGATCTCCACCCCGCAGACCGAGGATCCCGCCTACAAGCTGGCCTTCCAGGACATGGATTTCCTGCTGCGCGAGGATCTGCGTCCCGTCCGCTTCCAGCTCGAGCTATTGAAGCCCGAATTGTTGCTCGAAGAGGCGAAGATCGCCTCGACGTTCGTCATGTACGGCTCGGCGCGTATTCCCGAGCCCGCCAAGGCGCAGGCGATGCTCGACATCGCCAGCGACGACGAGAGCCGCGCGATCGCCGAGCGGCTGGTCGCCAAGAGCCGCTATTACGACGTCGCGCGCGAGCTGGCGCAGATCGCCAGCCGCGTGCCGCGCGACCAGAACGGCATGCGCCAGTTCGTGGTGTGCTCGGGCGGCGGCCCGTCGATCATGGAGGCCGCGAATCGCGGCGCGACCGACGTCGGCGCCGAATCGATCGGCCTCAACATCGTCCTGCCGCACGAACAGGCGCCCAATCCGTACGTCACGCCCGCGCTCAGCTTCCAGTTCCACTATTTCGCATTGAGGAAGATGCACTTCCTGTTGCGCGCACGCGCGCTGGCGGCGTTCCCGGGCGGGTTCGGCACGTTCGACGAACTGTTCGAGCTGCTGACGCTGATCCAGACCGGCAAGATCAAGCCGATCCCGGTGCTGCTGTTCGGCCGGGAGTTCTGGGAGAAGGTGGTGAACTTCCAGGCGCTGGTCGACGAGGGCGTGGTGAGCCAGCGCGACCTCGGCATCTTCACCTACGTCGAAAGCGCCGAAGAGGCGTGGGACGTGGTGCGGGCGTTCTACGAGGAGCAGGCGAAGAAGGAGGGGTGAGCCGGTAGGGAGAGCGCGCTCTTCCCAAGGCACTCCGTCACCCCGGACGTGTTCCGGGGTGACGGGGTATCTGGGACGATTGTCGGAACGCTGACGAGGACGCGTCTGGCGCCCTCATGCAAAGCGCTTCACTTCCCCGCCTTGGCGCCTTCTACTGCGGCGTTGGGGTCGACCGAGGGGGCGCCCGAGGCGGGGGTGCCGGTGTTGCCGAGGTTGTTGGCGGCGTCGGTGTTGGTGACCGAGTCCTTGCCCTCGGGCGCCTTGCCGACCGCGGGCGCTGCCGCGCCGGCGGCAGGTGCGGCGGGAAGCGGCAGGTTCGAGCCCTGGCTGTTGAGATAGGCGATGACGTTGGCGCGGTCCTGCGCATTGCCGAGGCCGGCGAAGGTCATCTTGGTGCCGGGCGCGAATTTGCGCGGGGACGTCAGCCACGCGTTCATCTTGTCGAAGTCCCAGTTGCCGCCGACCCCCTTCAGCGCGTCGGAGAAGGCGAAGCCGCCCTTGCCCTGGCCGATGCCCTCACCCAGCGTGCCGTACAGATTCGGACCGATGCCGTTGGCGCCGCCCTGCGTAACGGTGTGGCAGGCGGCGCATTTCTTGAACACCTCGGCGCCCTTGGCGACATCGGCGGTCGGCAGCAACGTAGCGATCGGCACTTCGGCCGCGCCGCCGGCGGCGCCCTCCGCCTCGACGCCCTCGATCGGATAGCCCATCTTTTCCGGGCGCTCGCTGTGGAAGGCCATGCCGCCGACGATCGAGAGACCGAGCGCGAGCCCACAGGCTGCCAGCGCCCATCCGGCGATCGTGTTGGTGCGGTTGTCCATCTGCCTAACGCTGCCCCTGTCGTGTCCGGTTATCGTTCGCGTGATCTCGCGCGGCAAACCCATAGGAAACGGCGCTTGTATCCGCAAGCACGCGCTTGAAGGCATCGCGAAGGCGCTCTACGCCCCCGCGGCCATGGAAACCTATGCCGCCCCCGCCCGTCCGATCGTCGCCGCGATGACCGCCGCCGCCGCCGCCGAGCCGGGCCGCGCCGTCGCATTCCAGGGCGCGCCGGGCGCGAACAGCCATGTCGCGGTGAGTGAGGCGTTCCCCGACGGCCTGCCCCTGCCGTGCTTTTCGTTCGAGGATGCGATCGACGCGGTGCGCGACGGGCGCGCCGATTGCGCGGTGATCCCGATCGAAAATTCGCTCCATGGCCGCGTCGCCGACATCCATTTCCTGCTGCCGGAATCGGGGCTGGTCATCACCGGCGAGCATTTCCTGTCGATCCGCCACGCGCTGATGGGCACCGGCACCCGCGACGAGGTGCGCGAGGCGATGAGCCATCCGCAGGCGATCGGCCAGTGCCGCCACTGGCTGAAAGCGCATGGCATCCGTCAGGCCGCCTATCCCGACACCGCCGGCGCTGCCGCTTACGTCGCGGAACTGGGCGACCCGGCGGTCGCCGCGCTCGCCCCGCCGGGCGCGGCGGCGATCTACGGCCTCAACCTGCTGGGCGTCGACATCGCCGATGCCGACCACAATACCACGCGCTTCGTCGTACTGGCGCGCGGCGACAAGCCGGCGGTCGGCGATGGCCCGTGGATGACGACGCTGATCTTCGAGGTGAAGAACGTGCCCGCCGCGCTCTACAAGGCGATGGGCGGGTTCGCGACCAACGGCGTCAACATGACCAAGCTGGAAAGCTACCAGCGTGGCGGCCAGTTCGTCGCGACCGAATTCTTCGCCGATATCGAGGGCAAGCCCGGCGATGCCGCGGTCGACCGTGCGCTGGAGGAGCTGGGCTTCCATTCGAAATGGGTACGCGTGCTCGGCACGTATCGCCGCGCCCGCGAGCGGGGGTGAGGCAAGACCGCTCACCCTCACCCTTCCGGCGCTTCGCGCCTCCCTCCCTCTCCCGCCGGGAGAGGGAAAAGACGCCCTAGCCGCCGCGTTCGACGATGTCGTAGCGGATGCGGACCCAGGCGCCGATCTGCGGCTTGCCGTTGATCCGCGGCGGGCGGATCTTGAACTGCCACGCCGCCTCGCGCACCGCGCGCGCCAGCCCCAGGCCGGGGCGCGAATCGCCCAATTGGACGCAATCCTCGACCCGGTAGTTGGGCGCGGTGCGGCAGGCGATCTCCGCCCACGATCCCGCGGGCACGTCGCGCTGCGGCATATAGGGGGTCAGCTGCGACTGCGCCGGGCGGACGTACCATTCGGCGGCATAGAGCCGCTGGCCACCAGGGCCGACGCCCGCCGCCGCGCTGGTTTCGCCGGCGTCGCCGTCACCCTGCCCGTCCGCCGCCGCGACCTGCTGCCCGGCGCTGCCGCCCGACTTGCGCGAGGGCATCTTGCCGACGTCTGAGGCGGCGAAGTCGTTGCGGCTGAGCACGAGATAGCCGGGGAACGGCGTATCGACCGGCGGCGGCACCGAGGCATCGACCGCCGGGGCCCGCGGCGCGGCGGGGGGTTCGGGGGCGGTGCGGCGGCTCTTCTGCGCGGCGCGCGCGGGCGCCTTCGCGCTTTTGGTGGCGGTCGCATCGTTGTCGCCAACGGGCAGCATATTGACGGTGAGCGAGCGGCCCGGCTCCTTGTTGGTATCGAAGACCGGGGCCAGCGTCAGCAGCAGCCAGACGATGAGCAGGTGCGCGGCGATCGTCAGCGCCAGCGACATGGCCCGGCGACGGTCCGACGAAGGCTGATAGGACCGCATTAAGCGCTGCGCCTAGCGCGCGGCGGTCATCGCCGCAACCGCTTCGCGCGTGCCTTTCGCCCGCCACCTTTGCCGGCCAGTCCAGCGGGATGGACGCAGCGCCCGAACCGATCCGAATCGCGATCTACGACCTCGACCGGACGATCACGCGGGCGCCGACGTGGACGCCGTTCCTGCTCCATGCGGTGCTGCGACATGCGCCGTGGCGGCTGGCGCTGCTGCCGGTGGTGCTGGCGGCGGCGGGGCTGCGCGGCGTCGGCCTGATCCATCGCGACCGGTTGAAGCAGGTGATGCACCGCGCCGCGCTCGGCACGCTGACGCCGGCGCGGGCGGAGGCGCTGGCGGCGGAGTGGCTCGCGCGGTTCGGGCCGGCGCAGATCCGGCCGGCGGCGCGGGCGCAGATCGCCGCGGATCGCGCCGCGGGCTACGGAATCGTGATCGCGACCGCAGCCTATGCCTTTTACGCCGAGGGGGTCGCGCGGGAGGTGGGCGCCGATGCGCTGATCGCGACGCGCACCGCGTTGGGGGCGGACGGTGCGTTGCTGCCGCGGATCGAGGGCGGCAATTGCTATGGCCCCGCCAAGCTGGCGATGATCGAGGCGTGGCTGGCGGATCGGGGCATCGCGCGGTCGGCGGCGACGGTGCGCTTCTATTCCGATCATGTGTCGGACGTGCCGACGTTCGAATGGGCGGACGAGCCCGTGGTGGTCAGCCCGCATGCGGCGCTGGCGCGGGTCGCGGCGGCGCGGGGCTGGCGGCAGGTCGACTGGGATGCCTGACGCCGCCCCCAACCTGGACAAGTTGGACACCTTGGCGAAAACAATCGTCTTCGATCGTTTCGAATTTACACAGGTTGAAAGAGCGTTGGATCGGTCTTGCAGATAGCAGGTGCCGGGTCCGTAGGACAGCCGTGCGCTCATCCTCGTTGTTCTTCAGCGTATTACGACGATCGCGATCCTATTGTGCGTCGGCGAGGAGCGAACGGACAAGGTCGAGGTCGGCGGGTTTGTCGACATCGACCGCCGCCAGCCCATGCCGCGCCGAGACCACCGCGGCACGCACCCCCGCGACCGCGCCGAGCCGCGCCACCGCCTCGGCGAGCGTCAGCCGGCCCAGCGCGTAGCGAGCGAGCGTGGCGATCCCCAGCCGGCGGACGATCCGCCACGGTCGCTTGCGGTTCGCCTCGACCGACATCCAGAGCTCGACCGCGGCGCGCGCCTGCGGGGTGCGGCACAGGAACAGGTTGCATCCCGACCAGCCGCCATCGGCGAAGCGCAGCCAGGTGCGCCGCGTCGGCGGCGCGTCGCGCTCGACGAGGCTGCGGTGTGCGAGCAGCGCGGCGACATCGGCGTCCGCGGGCGCATCGGTCAGGAAATCGCGCACCCATTCAGGGCGGAGCAGCGCATGGTCGGCGGTGGTGACGAGCAGCGGCGCGCCCAGCGCCTGCAGGCCGTGCAGCGTGCTGAGGCTGGGGCCGCCCGCCGCGTCGAGCGGTTCGGCGCCGAGCCGCAGCGCCTCGGCACGCACCGCGGGCGCGTTGGCGGAGACGGCGATGCGATCGATCCCGGCCTCCCGCAGCGCGATAACGACGCGTTCCAGCATCGTCGCCTCGCCGAAGCGGATCAGCGCCTTGTCCGACACGCCGGCATAATCCGCGACCGGATCGGCGCCGCCGCGCGATCCGGCGAGGATCAGCGCATTCATGCGCTGCGGGCGTGCCAGACCCGCCACATCACCCCCGGCGCGGCGAGGATCGGATGGCGTTCGCGCCACGGCGTCAGCGGCAGCGCGACGCCGGTGTGGCGCTGCAGCTTCCACAGGCCGTAGCGGGCGGCGCCGTCGAAGGTGAAGGCGGCCTTCACCAGCCGCGCGCCGTTGAGCCACTTGCCCATCCGCTGCCGCTGCCACCATGCCGCGACCGTCGCGCGGGTGTCGCGTTCGTCGAGCAGCGGCGCGATCTCGCCACCGCGGCGCTGGTGGCCGATCCCCGCCCCCTGCCACGCGAGCGGCAGCAGCGCATCGAACCGTTCGGGGGCATGGGCAAGGATCTCCGCCTCGCGCCCCGGCGCCTCGACGCGCAGTTCGGCGGCATAGGTCTGGCGGAACAGCGCCAGCCAGAAATCGCGCGGCGCACCATGGCGCGGGCCGAGCACTGCGGCGAAGCGCGCGGCGGTGGCGGCGGCACAGGCGACCGCACGGACCACGCGCGCGCCGATGACCGGATCGGCGGTCCACACCAAGGCGGCGGGCTGGGCGAAGCGCGTCCACACCGTCGTGTCGATCGTCCGCCCCTCGGCGGCGCGGCAGAAGGTGTCGAGCGGCATCGTCGCGACCTTGGCACGGATCGTCCGGCGGCCGAACACGATCTCGTGAAAGCTGACGTCGGGCCATAGCGTCCGCGTCGCCAACGCCTTGATTCCGAAGCCTTTGGGGGACGGCGTCAACACGTAGAAGTCGAGCACGCCGTCGAGGTCGCCGGTGCGCAGCACCGATCCGTAGAACAGCACCGCGACGCCGCCGAGCCGGCGCGTCACCTCGCGCGCGGCGGCGGCGATCGCCGCCGCGACGGGGGTGTCGAGTTCGTCGGCGACGAACGAGAGCAGCGTCTGCGTCACGGCGCGGCGAAGGCGATCGGTTCGCCGGTGCGGATGGTCAGGTCGCCGCCGTCATAGAGTTCGCCGTCGAGGATGAAGCCTTCGTCGCATTGCAGGCGGACGCTGCGCGGGTCGGAGCGCGCGAAGCCCGCCGCGACCGCGGGGCTGCCCGCGGTGCCGGTCAGGATCGGTGCCAGCATGCGGATCAGATGGCGCGGCGGCGCGTCGACGGTCAGCAGCTTGAGCCCGGCGCGCGGGGTCCCGAAAGGCTTGAGGCCGAGCGGCATCCGCTCCAGCGTCGAGGCGAGCAGCAGGTACAGGCGGCGTTGCACCGCCGCGTCGCCCTCGGCCTGCATATGAAACGCCGTGCCGCGGCACCAGGGGTTGGCGGGGCCGGCGAACAGCGTCTGGGCGATGCTCCAGCCAAGCGACAGCGCGACCGCGATGCCGTCGAACGCGCCGGCGCGATGCGTGGTCTGCGCGAGTTCGGTGGCACGGACGAAATTGCCCATGCCGAGCAGGAAGCCGCGCGCGTCGGGGCGGTCGGCATCGCCGCGCAGCACCTCGATCGGCGCGCGGCGGACGAAGCGGCCGGCACGCGCCGCGGCGATCGCGTCGCGCACGCTCCAGTCGTCGGGGATGCCGAGGTCGAGCGCCAGCGCGTTGGTCTTGCCCGACGGGATGATCGCCATCGCCGGCAGCGTGTCGAACACGCGCCCCGCCGCGGTCAGCACGTCGCGCAGCGTGCCGTCGCCGCCGTTGACGACGAGCAGCCCGACACGGCGCGCCGCATAATCGCGCAGCGTCGCCTCCAGCGCGGCGAACGTCTCGGGCGCGTCGTAGAGGACGTCGGGCCAGTGATCGAGCCGCATGCCGTGCTTGCGGTTGCGGTGGCTGCGGCCGTTGGCGATCACGCCGGCGAGCAGCGGCGCGGCGACGCGCGCCGGCGTACGCACCCGCGGCGCGGGCAGGCCGCCGAAGCCCTGCGTCCGCCGTGCCAGCGCGGTGCCGGCCCCGGCAGGCGAAAATCGTTCAAACCGTGTGGCCAAAGCCAGCCCTTCCGTCATCAGCTCGTCATCGAACTGACATCGAAACGAAATGGACAGGATTCCGGTCCAAACCGCCGGGCACTTTTTTCGTGGGGGTCAGGCGGGCCGCACGGGCTCCCGCCGTACCAACGCATAAGTGGCGAAACCAAGCAGCCCGGCGACGACCAGCGCGTTGACCAGCACCGCGATCGATACGCCGATCACCTCGAGCAGCGGGCTGAGCCAGAAGGCGACGGCGAACAGCGCGACGATGCCGACGACGCGCGCGACGAAGGTCGCGCCGATGCGGTTGGCGGCGAGCAGCAGCGGTTCGAACCCCGCGGTGACGAGGTCGATGCACCCCGCCGCCGCCAGCCAGAGGAGGATCGAATAGGCGGGGCCGAAGTCCTTGCCGCCCATCAGCGTCAGGATCGGATGACCGAACAGGACGACGATCAGGAAGGCGAAGGCGGCGACGACGCTGGCCATCAGGAACGAACGCAGGATCATCGCGCGCACTTGCGCCAGACCGCCGGCGGCGACCGCGCGGACGATCTCCGGAAACGCCGCGCGGGCGAGCAGCTGCGACACCTTGGTCAGCGCCAGCGCCAGTTGCAGCGCGAGGCGGAAGGCGCCCGCCGACGCGGTGCCGACGGTACCGCCGACGAGCAGCAGCGGGATCTGCTTGCTCGACAGGCCGAGCGACGAACTGGCGTTGGTGGCGAGCGCGAAGCGGACGATACCGGGGTGATCGGCGACGACGTCGCGGACGCCGACACCGCGCGCGAACAGCAGGCGCAAGTCGCCGGTGCGCGCCAGCGCCGCCCAATAGGCCGCGGCGGTCAGCACCTCGGCAAGGCCCCAGGCGATCAGGAAGCCGGTGACGCTGGGCAGCAGCACCGCGGCGGTGACCGCGCCGACCAGCCGCATCACCGGCGTGACGCTGTCGGCGGCGGCGGCGATCGAGAAGCGGTCGCGCAGCCGCAGGATGCCGAGCGGGGTCGAGCGGATCGACAGCAATTGCGCGAGCGTGAAGATCATCGTCGCGCGGGTGTGCACCGAGCGCACGCCCAATGCCTCGCCCCACGTATAGATGACGACCGCGGCGAGGATCACGCCGAGGCACGCGCTGCCGAGGTCGAGCAGTCCGCAGGCGCGGAACAGCCGGGCGAGCCGCGCCTCGCCGTCGGCACCGACGTGGCCATTGGGGCCGGCGGGGCCGGCGGGGCCGGCGGGGCCGGTGCCGTAGCGCACGATGATCTGCCACGTCTGGAAGCCGACGATCGTCGCCAGCGCCTGTCCCGCGCCGGTGATGAGCGCGAAGCGGCCGAAGCCGCTGACCCCCAGCGTGCGCGTGACGATGGCCAGATAGACGAGGCTGAGCACCGCGAGCACGCCGCGACTGGCCAGCATCCAGCCGAGGTTGCGCGCGATCGCCCGCATCGGGCCGCCACCGGCGGTCGCGGTGGTCATCGCCTCACGCCAGCCAGCTGACGATCCTCTGCCCGCGTGCCTTCGCCGCTATCGCCTGTACCAGCCGGACGAGGTGGACGACGAGCGACAGCATCGTCCACCCGGCGACCGCGACGATACCCCAGTCGGGGCGGGCGATCAGCAGCCCGGCGAACAGGATCACCATATTGGGATTGCGCCGCGCGGTGACGAGGCGGAAGCGGCTGTCGAAGCGCTGCCAGACGTGGATGTGCATGCCGAACTTCGCGATGAACGCCCCCTCGATCAGCCGCTGCGCGACATAGCCGAACAGCATCGCGGCGATCACCGCGACGAACGTGTCATGGGTCAGCGGCCGGCCGTAGGCGGCGCACCCGGTCGCCCACGCCCACCACCAGAAGGGCGGATGGACCAGGTCGACGCCATGGTCCCACGCATTGCCGAGCGCCGACGAGGTGATCGTGCAGCGCGCGAGCTTTCCGTCGACGGTGTCGAGGACCATGAAGACGAGGCCGATGGCGAGGCCGCTCCAGAACCAGCCGTACCAGAAGGCGACCGTCGCGACGATGCACAGTGCCGACCCGATCCCCGTCACCTGATTGGGCGAGATTCCGGCACGCGCGCACAACCGGGTCAGCCACAGCGCCCATTCCGGCCAGAGGTATTTGGTCAGCAGGTCGGTGACGCCCTTGTACGCGCCGACATAGCTGGCGCGCTCGATCGCGGGGACGCTGGCGGGGGTCAGCCGCTCGGCGAACGGGCGTTCGCGCTTGCGCAAGCTCTCGTTGAAGATGCCCGCCTCGTCCTCCGCGGCGATGACGGTCAGGCCGGCGGGATCGAGCGGGCGATCGGCGACCATCGCCGCGGCGACGCGCTCGCGGTCCGCGGCGGCGACATGCGCGAGCACCGGCACGCCGTCGCGGGTCAGCACCGTGCCGGGTCGCGCGACCAGATGCGGCAGCCAGGCGGGATCGAAGGCGAAGGCGAGGTTGGCGAGCAGCACGTCGCCGCTGGTGTCGTCCGCCACCACCAGCTTGCGTGCCGCCGCCATCCGCCGCAGCCGCTCGGCTGCGGACATGCCCCAGAGCGGCGTCGGATTGTCGCCGACGGGAACGACCGTCGGCTGGGGCGTGGGATCGGCAACCATTCCCGTCGGATAGCGTGCGCGGCGGGGTCGGGATAGCCGTCTGGTTTGTGGCGGTTTTGATTCACGCGAAGACGCGAAGGCGCGAAGACGGTTGGTTCACGCGGAGGCGACGAGGCGCGGAGAAGAAGAAGGGGTTTGGCGCGCAGAGGCGCAGAGAGCGCAGAGGGGTCGCGCTTGGGGCTGGAGCATCGCGCATCACGTTCGGTGACGAAAGCTGCCGCTCCCCCAATCCGTCATCCCGGCGAACGCCGGGACCCAGGGAGACGCTGCGGCAACAGCGGTGCGATACGGCGGGATCAGCCCTGCCATGGGCCCCCGACGTCCGCCGGGGTGAGGCATGGGGCGGGGCTTAGCGCTCCGCAAGCGAGACAGCTTCGCGCCTTCGCGTGATTCTAATTCCTCAACACGCCGAGGATCGCCTCCGCCGCGCGCATCGGCGCCGCACCGCTGACCTCCCCGAGCGATTCGGCAGCGAAGGCGCGTTGCGCCGGTTCGAACTGCGGATGTAACGCCGGAGCCCTCTCCAGCGCCGGCAAGAGCGTGTCGAGGTCGGTCACCACCTCGCCCGCTTTCCACATGTCGTAGCTCGGATCGCCCGCCCAGGCGACGCCGCGCGGATCGAGGAAGACGCACGGGCGCGGACGCATCAGATACTCGACGACCTGGCTCGACGTATCGCCGAGGTACAGGTCCGCGGCGGCGGTGTAGCTGCCGTCGACCATCGCGAAGCTGTCGAGGTCGACATGGACGTCGCCGCGCTCCGCCAACGTCGCGGCGAAGGTGCGCAGTTCGGGCGCCTTCTCGACCAGCCGCTGGTGCGGCGCGAAGATCAGATTGTACGCCCCCGACGCGAGGATCGCGTGCACCGCCGCCTCGCCCCAATCCCACCACGACGAGCGATGTCGCTGCCAGTGCGGCGCGTAGAGCAGGACCGGGCGCGACTTGGCGAAGGCTGGCGTCGCAAAGGCGCGTTGCCGAAACCCGGCCTTGATATAGCCAGTCACCGCGATGCGGGCTGGATCGACGCCATGCGCCGCGAGCGCCGTCCGCTCGCGTTCGGCGGCGACGATGGTCAGCGCGGCGGCGCGACG
Organism: Sphingomonas liriopis; assembly: GCF_024211255.1. Taxonomy (GTDB): domain Bacteria; phylum Pseudomonadota; class Alphaproteobacteria; order Sphingomonadales; family Sphingomonadaceae; genus Sphingomonas; species Sphingomonas liriopis. The sequence goes on from NZ_JAMLDY010000005.1 coordinate 191,560, forward strand.
GCGGCGGTCGTCGCGGTTCATCATCGATCCCGCGCCGTGGAGGATGTTCACATACTGCGCGCGCGTCGGCAGCAGCGTCGGAATCCACAGGCTGGTCTGCTCGGCGGACACCACCACCTTCGTGCCGAGCAATCGCGGCGCGAGGCGGGCAAGCAGCGGCAGCTTGGCGGGCAGCGGCGGGTTGCGCCCTGCCGGCCAGTCCTCCAGCTGCCGATAGCCGGGCGCACGGCGCAGGCGGACGTTGGCGCGCTCGCCGAGCCAGCCGCCGATCAGCGCTTCGTGCATCGAGGTCGCGACCCAGACGTCGACCGTCAGCTCCGGCGCCGCGGCGGTCAGCGCGTCGAGCACCGGGAACAGGTGCGGGATCAGCAGCGTCTCGCCAAGGAACAGGAAGGCGACGTCGCTCACCGCGCGCGGCCGGTCCAGGCGGCGATGTCGTCCGGCCGGTCGATCTCCTGCCACGCCCCCTCGCCCGCGACGATCGCGCGCACCGGCGCATAGCCGGCGAGCTCGGCGATCACCGCATGATGGAAGGCGTCGAGCCCACCCGGCCGCGCGATGACGCTCTCCAGCGCGCGCACGTAATCGTCGCCGCCGGCTGACACGATCACCCCGAGCGAACGGTGCGTCGCAACGTCGTAGGGCAGATCCTTGGCGACCGCGCAGACCTGTCCATTGGCGATCGTGACGAGCATGTCGTCGGGCTCGGGCGCGGCGAGCGGTTCGACCAGCAGCCCCGTCCCCTCGCCCGGCGCGCGCACCGCCGCGGCGAGCAGGTCGGCGGCGAACACCGTGTCGCCGTTCACCAGGCAAAACGGCGCGTCGAGCCGGTCGCGCGCCATCCACACGCTGCCGATGCTGCTCGCCACCGACCAGAAGGGGTTGAAGACGAGGCGTACGGGCAGCGGCGGACGGCTGCGCGCGAGGTGCGCACCGATCTGGCGGTAGCGATAGCCGCCGACGATCGTCGCCTCCGCCACGCCAGCGGCGTGGAGCGCGTCCAATTGATGGTCGAGGATGCTGCGCCCGCCGACCTCGACCAGGCATTTGGGGATTTCGCGGGTCAGCGGCAGCAGCCGCGAGCCGATGCCGGCGCTGAGGATCACCGCCTGCATCGGCGCGCGCGTCAACGGCGCAGGTTGGCGATGGCGAGGCCGCTGCCGAGCACCAGCGCATCCTCGACCGCGCCCGTCGCGGTCTGGCCCCAGCGCTTCATCGCGCGCAGCCGCAGCGCGAGGCCGAGGTGCGAACTGGCGATCGCGGTCGCCACCGCGACCGCCGCGGCGAGCTTGCGTTCGGGCTTGGGGGCGAGCGCGGCACCGGCGAAGGCGGCGGTCAGGCTGCGCGCGAGCAGGCCGGCGACGACGGTGCGGTTGGGCGCGGTCGGCATCTTGTCGCCCGCCATCTCAGCCGCCGCCAGCGACACCGCAGCGGCGGCCACGGCGGGGTGCGCGAGCAGCGCGCCGCCTGGCGCATCCTTGGGCAGGCGGCCGTTGACGGCGGCACCGGCGACGACCGCGAGCGGCGTCAGCCCACGCTGTCCGGCGACGAGACCGATGAGGATCGAACGGAGCATGGCGGGGTCCTGACTGGCAAAGGGGTGCGTGCATAACCCCGCAGGCGAGATCGGGTTGCGAATCGTTACGTCAGCGCACCAGACCGGGCGGCGTCGCACCGGCGACATGCGCCTCCAGATTGGCGACGACCATCGCCGCCATCGCCGCGCGCGCCTCGACGGTCGCCGATCCCTGATGCGGCGACAGCACGACCGTGTCGCGGCGCAGCCCCTCGGGCACGTCGGGTTCGTCGGCGAAGACGTCGAGCCCGGCGCCGGCGATGCCGCCCGCCGTCAGCGCCGCGATCAGCGCCGGCTGGTCGACCAGCGCGCCGCGCGCGACGTTGACCAGCACGCCCGATGCGCCCAGCGCCGCCAGCACCCGCGCATCGACTGCGCCGGCATTGTCGGGTCCGCTGGCGGCGGCGAGGATCAGCACGTCGCTCGCTTCCGCCAACGCGGGGAGGTCGGGGACGAAGCGCCACGGCACATCGGGCTTTGGCGTCCGCGCGGTGTAGAGCAGCTCGCCGGCGAAGGGCGCGGCGCGGAGGGCGATCGCACGGCCGATCGCGCCGAGGCCGTAGATGCCGATCCGCCGCCCCGACGCGCGGCGTGCGAGCGGCACCGGCCAGCCGCCATCGCGCACCGCCCGGTCGTTGGCGACGATCCGCCGTTCGACCGCGAGCCACAGGCCGATGGCGAGGTCGGCGACGTCGTCGGTCAGCACATCGCTGGTGATCGCCAGCGCGATGCCCCGGGCCTGCAAGGCGCTGCGGTCGATGCCGTCATGACCAACGCCGTGGATCGCGACGATCTCGAGCGCCGGCAGCCGGTCGAGCAGCGCCGCATCGACCCGCATCGACCCGCCGCCGACCAGCGCACGGATCGTGGCGAGCGGCGCCCCCACCTCACCGACATGGACGGCGAAGCGCGCCTCCAGCAGCGGGGCGAGCGTTTCGGGCAACGGCGACAGCGCGAGGATGGGGGTCATCGCCGGTCAACGCACCGGAGGGCGATCAGCCCAGCGCCGCCATCTTTTCGTCCGCCTCGCGGTCCATCTGCGCGCGGCTCTTCTTCTCGGCGGCGGTCTTGAGCTGGCCGCAGGCGGCGTCGATGTCGCGGCCGCGCGGGGTGCGCACCGGCGCGGAGATGCCGCCTTCGAAGATGATGTCGCTGAACCGACGTACGCGCTCGGGCGTCGACGTGTCGTAGGCGGCGCCCGGCCAGGGGTTGAACGGGATCAGATTAACCTTGGCGGGCAGCTGGTACTTGCGCAGCAGGCGGACGAGTTCGTGCGCTTCGGCATCCGAATCGTTCTTGTCCTTGAGCATCACATATTCGAACGTGATGCGGCGCGCGTTGTTGGCGCCGGGATAATCGGCGCAGGCCTGCAACAGCTCCTCGATGCCGTATTTCTTGTTGAGCGGCACCAGTTCGTCGCGCACCTCCTTGGTCACCGCGTGCAGCGACACCGCGAGGTTGACCCCGATCTCCTCGCCGGCGCGCGCCATCATCGGCACGACGCCGCTGGTCGACAGCGTAATGCGCCGCTTCGACAGCGCGAGGCCGTCGCCGTCCATCACCAGCTTCAATGCGTCACGCACGCTGTCGAAATTGTAGAGCGGCTCGCCCATCCCCATCATCACGATATTGGTGAGCATGCGCCCTTCGGGCTGGCTCGGCCATTCGCCCAGGGCATCGCGCGCCAGCATCACCTGCCCGACGATCTCGCCCGCGGTCAGGTTGCGGACGAGGCGCATCGTGCCGGTGTGGCAGAAGCGGCAGTTGAGCGTGCAGCCGACCTGGCTCGACACGCACAGCGTGCCGCGATCGGCGTCGGGGATGAACACCGCCTCGTAATCCTGCCCGTCGGGCGAGCGGAGCAGCCATTTGCGCGTGCCGTCGGTCGATACCTGCGCCTCGACCACCTCCGGCCGGCCGATGACGAAACGTTCCTCGAGCCATGGGTGCATCGTCTTCGAGATGTCGCTCATCGCGGAGAATTGCGTGGCGCCGCGATTGTACAGCCAGTGCCAGATCTGCTTGGCGCGCAGCTTCGCCTGCCGCAGTTCCATGCCGGCGTCGAGCAATGTCGCGCGCAACTCGTCCTTGCCGAGGCCGATCAGGTCGATCCGCCCGTCCTCGCGAAACGTCTTCGCGCGCGGGACCGGAACGGGGTCGATGTGGCCCGGGATGGGCATCGCGGGGGTCATGGCTGCTTCCGGTCCTCTTCGTAGTGCCGCACGCCATCCACATTCGCATGCAAGTCTTCTGGTGCGTCCCGCCCCATTGTCTCCAACACGACATCGATACCTTCGCGGCGTGCCAATTTGGCGGCCGGAACGAAATCCGCGTCCCCGGCGATCAGCACGATCTGCCCCACCTGACGTTTGAACGCCAAGGTGGCCACATCGAGCCCCAGCTTCATGTCGACACCCTTCTGCTTGGTATCGATCTCGAAGTCGGCATCCGTCAGCGGCGCCACAACCCCGCTACGCAGACGCTTTACGGCATCGACCGTCAGCCGCCATTCGGATGCATCGTTAAGACGACCGAGCCTGACCGCGACCTTTCGCGTTTCCCGCAATTCGCGATGCACGGCGAGTCTTAATTGCGCTTCGTCCGTTTTGGAAAGGTCGATGGCCTGTCGTGATATCGGCCGATGCATCTTCTTGGTCAGCGGCGGGCAATCATAGAAAAATATGCGGTGGAGTTCCGGGCTCTCCATCGAATGAACACCCGTGTCTCGATCACGACGGAATGCGGGGTTGAACTGCATGTGCCAGCGCACCAGCCGCCATAGCGAATCGACCACCTTCGTCGGGTCTTTGTGATCGATATGGGGAAAGGTCCAACGTAGCCGACGCAGGAAATACGCCCCGTCGATCACGAACGCGGTTGCCATGGTTCACCAGAAAATAAAAAGTCCCCGGGCTCGGCCTTGAGCTGATGTCTGCCTTGCGGCGCCTCAAGACGTACTGCCGGGGACGGATGCACGGCATATAACCCGACAGGCCGCAAAAATCAAGGTCAGCCGCCGCCCATGCACCCCAGCACCGCCGCGTCGATCGCGGTCGCGGCGCCGGCGAGCAGATAGACGTCGGCGAAGGGGCGGCCGCCCTCGCCCACCGCCTCGACGCTCATGCTGCGGCCGGAGCGGAGCGCGGCGACGATGGCGCGGTCGCTGGGGGCGTCGGTGGCCCAGGCGTCGAGGCCGTTGGCGACGAGGTCAAAGCGGCGCTCGCCGACGGTCAGCGTGACGGGCGCCGAGCGGTCGCGGGGGCGCGACAGGCGGATGTGGAGCGAGGCGCGCAGGCCGCGGCCGGGCCAGCTCGCGACGCTCGCCCAGCCGGTGCTGCGCCCGCCCGCCGCGGCGGGGCGGGCGATCGCGTAGCAGCGCGGCGGCGTCGCGTCGCGAAACGCGCCCCAGCTCTTGTAGACGCCGATCGTCTCGCGCGCCGACGCCGGTGCGGCGAGCAGCAGGAATGCGAGCAGCGGCGTCACGCCGGCGCATGCCCCGTGCCGCGGTGCGCGACCGTCTCGCGGCCGTTCTCGACCAGCACCAGCGATCCCTGCGGCAGGCCGCGGGCGATCGGCGCCCCCCATTCGGGATGCTCGGTCGCGCCGGTCATCACGCCGCGCAGCACGCGGCTGGAAATGCCGTGCATGATGACCAGCCGGTCGCCGGGATCGTCCTGCGTGTCGGCCAGCCAGCCCGACACGCGCGCGGCGATGGCAGGATAGTCCTCGCCGTCCGCCGCCGGGCGAAGCAGCCCTTCGGGCGTCACCACCGGCCCGACCTCGCCGATCACCTCGGCATAATAGCGTCCGCCCCAGCTGCCCATGCCGATCTCGACCAGCCGCGGGTCGGTGCGCGTGTCGTGCCAGTCGAGTTCGAGATGTTCGGCGATGACGCTGAGCGTCTGGAGCGCGCGTCCGGTCGGCGAAGACCACAGGGTCAGCGCCGGTTTTGGCCCGAGCGTCTCGCGGAGCGCCCGCCCGATCTCCTCGGCCTGCGCGAAGCCGGCGCGAGTCAGCGGGGTGTGCGGCGCATCGCCCTGCAACCGCGCGGCGGCGTTGAACACGGTTTCGCCATGCCGGGCGATGAAGTCGCGGCCTTTGCGGAAGGGAAGCGTCATGCTGGCCCGTGTCGGATCGCTGTGGCGCGAATGCAACGCTTTTCCGTGTTTAGCTGGGGTTCATGCAACGCGGGCGCGGCTGGGCCATTGGAGCCGGGCACGCCGCCTGTTCGCGCGTGCCAGTCAAGGAGTTGCTTATGCGTACCCTCATTCTCGCCGCCGCGGTCACGTCCGCGCTCGCCGCCCCCGCCTTCGCCCAGACCGCCAACGCCCCGTTCACCGGCCTGCGCATCGAGGGTGTCGTCGGTTACGACGTGCTGAAGGACGGCCGCGGCTCGGAGTCGAGCGACGGCGTCGTCTACGGCGGCGCGGTCGGTTACGACGCGCGGGTCAACAATTTGATCCTCGGCGCCGAGGGCGAGCTGACCGGATCGACCACCGCGACGCACGACGACAACCTGGTCACCGCGGGCGACCGGCTGCGCGTCGGCGCGGGCCGCGACCTGTACGTCGGCGGTCGCGCGGGCTTCGTGCTCAACCCGTCGACGATGGCCTATGCCAAGGCCGGCTACACCAACGCGCGCGTCGAGACGCGCTACGACGCCGGCAGCGCGCGTACCGAGGATCATGCCGATCTGGATGGTTTCCGTCTTGGTGCCGGGCTCGAGCACCAGCTCGGCGCCAACACCTATGTGAAGGGCGAATATCGCTATTCGCATTACGGCAAGGCCGACCGCTACGACATCGACGCCGACCGCCATCAGCTGGTCGCCGGCGTCGGCATGCGGTTCTGATGATAACCCGCTGTTAACCGGAATCGCCCGAGGGGTCGGAGTGCTTGCTCCGGCCCCTTTTTAATGGGTAGGACTGTCGGGAACACGCCCCGGATTCGGGGGACGGGGGTAGAATCCATGAAGGCGACGATCGAACGCGCAACGCTCCTCAAGGGGCTGAGCCATGTCCAGTCCGTGGTGGAGCGGCGCAACACCATCCCGATCCTGTCGAACGTGCTGCTCGAGGCGACCGCGGAGGGCCAGCTGCGGCTGATGGCGACCGATCTCGACCTGCAGATCAACGAATCGGTCCTGGCTGCGGTCGACCAGCCGGGATCGACCACCGTCTCCGCACACACTTTGTTCGATATCGCGCGCAAGCTGCCCGAGGGTAGCCAGGTGCAGCTCGCCGCATCGGAAGGACGCATGTCGATCGTCGCGGGCCGCGCGCGCTTCTCGCTCGGCACGCTGCCGCGCGACGATTTCCCGGTGATCGCCGAGGGCGAATTGCCGACGCAGTTCGAGATTCCGGCGGATACGCTGAAGCAGATCATCGACAAGACGCGCTTCGCCATCTCGACCGAAGAGACGCGCTATTACCTCAACGGCATCTTCCTCCACGTCCAGGACGACGCTTCCGAACCGACGCTGAAGGCGGCGGCGACCGACGGCCATCGCCTCGCGCGCGTGACGCTGCCGCGGCCCGACGGTGCGGCGGGGATGCCCGACGTGATCGTGCCGCGCAAATGCGTCGCCGAATTGCGCAAATTGCTCGACGAGGTCGACGGTTCGGTCGGCGTGTCGCTGTCGGGGACGAAGATCCGCTTCGACCTCGGCCAGGCGGTGCTGACATCCAAGCTGATCGACGGCACCTTCCCCGATTACAGCCGCGTCATCCCGACCGCGAACGACAAGATCCTCAAGCTCGATCCCAGAAGCTTCGAGGAGGGCGTCGACCGCGTCTCGACGATCGCGACCGAGAAGACGCGCGCGGTGAAGATGGCGCTCGACCGCGACAAGATCACGCTGTCGGTGACCAGCCCCGAAAACGGCACCGCCGCCGAGGAAGTGCCCGGCGAATATGTCGCGCTGCCGTTCGAGATCGGCTTCAACAGCCGCTACCTGCTCGACATCCTCGGCCAGATCGACGGCGATTCGGTCGAGGTCCACCTCGCCGACGCCGCCGCGCCGACGCTGATCCGCGAGAACGACAAGGCGCCGGCGCTGTACGTGCTGATGCCGATGCGGGTGTGATGGCGTTCCGACTATGACGCCGTTCGTGCTGAGCCTGTCGAAGCACCTTGAGACTCAGGCCCTTCGACAGTGAGCGGGTGAAGCGACCAGACGGCGCGCGTATCTCAGCGCGCTGCCAGCTGCTCATACGCGATCAGCTGGAGCGACGCCGCCAGATCGGGCGACAGGCCGAGTTCGTCGGCGGCGCGCTCGCCCCGCCCCAATGTCCGCGGATCGACGCCCGTCACCTGCCCGAACGTCACCAGCGCCTCGAGATAATAGCCCGCGGTGCTGGCGTGATACTGGTCGTAGGACCACAGGTTCGCTTGGCCGAACGTCACGCCGTCGTACGGATCGGGGTCGGCGACGCGCGCGGCGAAGGCGCGGTTCCACGCCTGCCCCACCGGGATCACCCCCGACACCGACCGGTTGGTACGCCGCGCGCGATCGGCGGCGGCGCGCAGGTCGTCGGCCATCGCGAACACCCCCCGGCCGGACCAGGGGGTGCCGGGCTGGTAGACCTGATCCGCGCGGCTCCACGTCGCCATCAGCTCGACGCGCACCGCATGGTTGCGGACGCGGAACAGCGACCCCAGCTGCCCGACGCTGCGGATGTAGCGCGTCGGATCGCCGGGCCGTTCGCGATCGAGCGTGCTGTACTCCTGCAGCACGACAACGTCCCAGGCGCGGTCGAACAGATGGCGGCGCTGGTCGTAGTGGAAGGCGAGGCTCTGCCCGCCCTGCGTCTCCAGGCTGACCGCATAGCGCAGGCCCGCCTCTTCGGTGAATTCCTTGAACAAGGCGGGGACGCCACCGAACCCTGCGCGGTTGAGATCGGTGACGCGGTCGGCGTGCCAGTTGCGCACCGCCGAATGCGCGCCCTGCGTGAAGCTGTTGCCGATGAACAGGATCGTGCGCGGCAGGGCGATCGGCGCGGCCACGCGCTGCGCCGGCGCCACCGCGGGCGTCGTCGCCATGGCCAGCGCCGCGGCGATCAGCGTCTTCATCATCCCGTCGCACTCCAATTGGCGCATGTCCGTGTCGCCGCGCCTCTATCGGAGGGGGACGGGCGAAGGCCAGCCCGGATGTGCCACTGGCGCGGGCGCGTACAGCCGCTACAGGCGGCGCGATGCTGCACTTCTATCGCGACGATCTCGCCCGGCTGGCGAGCGCCGACCGGCTGAGACGGCTGGTGCCGCGCGCCGGCGCCGATTTCACCTCGAACGATTATCTGGGGCTCGGCGCGTCGCCGCGGCTGCGCGAAGCTGTCGCGGCGGCGCTGGATCGCGGCGTCGGCATCGGATCGGGCGGATCGCGGCTGCTGCGCGGCAACGATCCCGAGCATGAGGCGCTGGAGGCGGAGGCGGCGGCGCATTTCGGCAGCGAAACGGCGCTGTTCTTCGCCAACGGCTATGCCGCTAACGTCGCGGCGTTCGCGACGCTGCCGCAGCCCGGCGATCTGGTCGTGCACGACGCGCTGATCCACGCCAGCGCGCATGACGGGATGCGGCTGGGGCGGGCGCCGCGGGTCGCGGTGGCGCATAACGACGTCGCCGCGTTCGAAGGCGCGATCCGCGACTGGCGGAGCGGCGGGGGCACGGGCACGCCGTGGATCGCGGTCGAGAGCCTGTACGGCATGGACGGCGACCGCGCGCCGCTCGCCGCGCTGGTCGAGGTGGCGGACCGGCATCAGGCGATGCTGCTGATCGACGAAGCGCATGCGACGGGGGTGTTCGGCGATGGCGGACGCGGCCTCGCCGCGGGGCTTCACGGTCGCGAGAATGTCGTGACGCTGCATACCTGCGGCAAGGCGCTGGGGGCGGAGGGCGGCCTGTTGTGCGTGCCGCGGGTGCTGCGCGACATGCTGGTCAACCGCGCGCGGGGGTTCATCTTCTCGACCGCGCCGTCGCCGCTGATCGCCGCGGCGGTGCGGGAGGCTTTGCGCATCCTTGCCGACGAGCCGGAGCGGCAGGCGCGGTTGTGGGCGCTGATCGGCGCGGCGGAGAAGGCGCTGGGCTTCGCGACGGGATCGCAGATCCTGCCGGTGATCGTCGGCGCGGACGGCGCCGCGGTGGCGCTGGCCGAACGGTGTCGGGCGGCGGGGTACGATGTGCGCGCGATCCGGCCGCCGACGGTGCCGGCGGGGACCGCGCGTTTGCGCGTGTCGATCACGCTCAACGTCGATGAAACGGCGATCGCGGGACTGGCGGAGGTGTTGCGATGAACCGGACGATCGTCGTGACCGGAACCGACACCGACGTCGGCAAGACGGTGTTCGCGGCCGGCCTCGCCGCGGCGCTGGGTGCGACCTACTGGAAGCCGGTGCAGGCGGGCCTCGACGACGGCACCGATCGCGACATGGTGCGGCGGCTCGGGGTGAGCAAGGTACTGCCCGAGGCTTACCGGCTGGCGACACCCTGTTCGCCACATCGCGCCGCGGAGATCGACGGGGTGACGATCGACCCTTCGCGGCTGGCGCTGCCGGTGGTCGACAGGCCGTTGGTGGTCGAAGGCGCGGGCGGGGTGCTGGTGCCGCTGGCCGACGACCTGCTCTACGCGGATATGTTCGCGCGCTGGGGCGCGCCGGTGGTGCTGGTCGCACGCACCGCGCTGGGGACGATCAACCACAGCCTGCTCAGCATCGAGGGCCTGCGCAGCCGCGGCGTGCCGATCCTCGGCGTCGCCTTCATCGGCGAGCCGGTCGAGGATAGCGAAGCGACGATCGCGCGGATCGGCGGGGTGAAGCGACTCGGACGCTTGGGGCGGGTCGATCCGCTCGACGCCGCGACGCTGGCGCAGGCGTTCGCGGCGGGATTCGCCAAGGAGGATTTCGCGTGAGTTCGCCGATCTGGCACCCCTTCACCCAGCACGGCCTCGGCGAGCCGATCCCGACCGTGGTGCGCAGCGAAGGCGCGGCGCTTTACACGAAGGACGGGCGGCGGATCGTCGATGCGATCTCCAGCTGGTGGGTGACGACGCATGGCCACCGCAATCCACGGATCATGGCGGCGATCGCGGCGCAGGCGGAGCGGCTCGACCAGATCATCTTCGCCGGCTGGAGCCACGAGCCCGCCGAGGCGGTCGCGGCGGGGCTGATGCGGCTCATGCCGGATGCGCTGAGCCGTGTGTTCTTCTCCGATTCGGGATCGACCGCGGTCGAGGTCGCGCTGAAGATGGCGCTGGGATACTGGCTCAACCGCGGCGAACCGCGGCATCGCATCCTGGTGCTTGAACACGGCTATCACGGCGACACGATCGGCACGATGTCGGTCGGCGCACGCGGCGCGTTCAACCGCGCCTACGAACCGCTGCTGTTCGACGTCGCGACCCTCCCCTTCCCCGCCGCGGGCGCCGAGCAGGCGACGCTCGATGCGCTGGCGGCGGCGTGCCGCGACGCCCCCGCGGCGCTGATCGTCGAGCCGCTGATCGTCGGCGCGGGCGGCATGCTGCCGTATCCGGCGTGGGTGCTCGCCGAGATGGCGGCGATCTGCGCGCGGGCGGGCGTGCTGTTCATCGCCGACGAGGTGATGACCGGCTGGGGCCGCACCGGCACGCTGCTGGCATGCGAGCGGGCGGGCGTGGTGCCCGATATCCTGTGCCTGTCGAAGGGGCTGACCGGCGGCGCGGTGCCGCTGGCGGTGACGATGGCGACCGAGGCGATCTATCAGGCGCATTACAGCGCAGACCGCGCGCGGATGTTCTTCCATTCGTCGAGCTACACCGCCAACCCGATCGCCTGCGCGGCGGCGGCGGCGAATATCGCGATCTGGGAGGAGGAGCCGGTGCTGGCGCGGGTCGCAGACCTCGCCGCGCGGCAGGCTTCGCGATTGGCGGCGTTGCAGGGGGTTCGCAACGCCCGATCGCTGGGGACGATCACCGCGGTCGATCTGGGGCGCGACGGGGCGGATTATCTGTCGGCTTTAGGACCGCGCCTGCTGGCGTTCTTCCGAGACCGCGACCTGTTGCTGCGACCACTCGGCAACACCGTCTATGTAATGCCGCCTTATTGTATCGACGATGCCGATCTGGATGCGATCTATACAGCGATCGGTGAGGCGGCCGATGGCGTGAGGTGATTCACGCGAAGACGCTAAGCCGCGAAGAGAAGAAGGATTGTTCACGCGGAGGCGCGGAGGCGCGGAGAAGAAGAAAGAAGGGGTGCCGCGTCAGCGGCTGTCATCCCCTTCAGGCTCGTTGTTGAAGAGGGCGCTTCGCGCCGGGCGTGCCCCTCCGCGCCTCCGCGCCTCCGCGTGAACCAACCTTCTTCTCTTCGCGCCTTCGCGTCTTCGCGTGAAAATCTATTCGACGAACGGCTCGACAGTGATCCGCCGCCCGCGCAGAAAGGCGTCGGCGACGTGCCGCAGCGGCGCGATGTCGACGTCGCTGGTGCGGGCGCGGACGATCTCGGCGAAGCGGTGGTAGAGGCCGGCATATTCGCCGTGCAGCGCGTCCTTGTGCGCTGCTTCGGAACCATCGGGCAGGATCAGGCGCGCGCCGCCGTCGTGCAGCGTCAGCGTGCCCTGGTCGGTTTCGACGACGATGTCCCAGCTCTGCGGCCCTTCCTGGCGGAAGTCGAAGTCTGCTTCGATCCCCAGCCCCGTATCGTCGGCGAAGCGGATACGCGCGGCGATCGGCGCGTCGCGATTGGCGGGAAAATCGAGCTCGGCCTCGGTGATGAAGAACGGCCGCGGCAGGATGCGGGTGACGATCGACAGCGCGTTGATGCCGGGATCGAACACGCCGAAGCCGCCCGCCTCCAGGATCCAGCTTTGCCCCGGATGCCAGACGCGGATATCCTCGCGCCACGTCACCGTGACCTTGCGGATCGCCGCCTCGGCAAGGAAAGCGCGCGCCGGCTCGACGCCGGGAGCGTAACGCGAATGCCAGCTGGCGAACAGGCTGATCCCCGCCGCATCCGCCGCGGCGCGCAGCTGCGCGACCTCCGCCAGCGTCGCGCCCGGCGGCTTTTCGAGGAAGACGTGCCACCCCTGCGCGATCGCGCGCGCGGCGATCGCGCGGCGGACCTGCGGCGGGGTGCACAGCGACACCGCGTCGATCTCCAGCCCGCTGGCGATCAGGTCGTCGATGTCCCTGAAATGCGGCACGCTGCCGACGCCCTCGCCATGACGGCTGACCGTGGCGGCGAGGACGATATCCCGGTTGGCGGCGATCGCGGGGACGTGCTGGTCGTGCGCGATCTTGCCCATGCCGACGAGCGCGAGACGGATCGGATGGCTCACAGCGGCTGCACCGTGACGGGTGCGGGCGCGGCGAGCGCGAGCGGGTTGCGCAGCGGCAGCGTGAAGGGCGCGGCCTCGATCACGAAGACGTCGCCTTCCTGCGTCTGCACGCCGTCGGCGCACGACAGCGTCGCGGTGCCGAAGAAGTGGACGTGGATATCGCCCGGCCGGCGGAAGGACGCATATTTGAAGTGATGGTGTTCGAGGTTGGCGAGGCTGTGCGACATATTGGCCTCGCCGGTCAGGAACGGCTGTTCCCACAGCGTCGCGCCGTCCCGCTCGATACGGCTGGTGCCGCGGATATCGGCGGGGGGGTCGCCGAGCAGCAGTTCCGCGCCCAGCGACGCCTGCCGCAGCTTGGAATGCGCCAGCCACAGGTAATTGTGCCGTTCGGTGACGTGATCGCTGAATTCGTTGGCGAGCGCAACGCCGAGGCGGAAGGGCGTGCCGTCGTCGCCGATCAGGTAGATGCCGGCCAGCTCTGGCTCCTCGCCGCCATCCTGCGCGAACGCGGGCGACACCAGCGGCGCCTCGGGCGCGACGAGGCCCTGGCCGTCGCCCTTGTAGAACCATTCGGGCTGCGCGCCGACCTGGCCCGCTTCGGGGCGCCCGCCGTCCATGCCTTCAAGGAACAGCCGCATCGAATCGGTCTGGTTGCCGGCGGCGGCGGCCTTGTGCATCGCGTCGCGTCCCGCGGCGGAGCCGAGATGGGTGAGGCCGGTGCCGGCAAGCAGCACCCGCGCGCCGTCCTCGTGATCGATCGCCGCCAGCAGCGTTCCCGCGGCGAGCGCGGCGGCGAGGTCGACGGCCTCGTCCGAACGGCGCGCGCGCGCGGCGTCGAGCAGCGACACGCCCTCTCGAATCGCGATCTGCGCGAGTTGGCGGGTGGTGGCGACGCCGGTCAGGACGCGTGCGTCGTCCTCGGCGAGGATAACGCGGCGGCTGCCGTCGGGCAGGCGCTGCTGGAGGAGGCGGGCAGCGGTCATGCGAGGTCCTTCATCGCGTTGACGAACGCCGCGGCATCGCGCGCGACATCGGATGGCGCCTTGCCGGCGCGGTAGAGGTTGGAGCCGAGGCCGAAGCCGTCCGCCCCCGCGGCGCGCCACGGCGCCATGGTGTCGGGCGAAATGCCGCCGACCGCGAGCACGCGCGTGGCCTTGGGCAGCACGGCGCGCTGTGCCTTGAGGAAGGCGGGGCTGGCGCCGTCGGCGGGGAACAGCTTGAGCGCGTGCGCGCCGGCGGCGAGCGCGGCGAAGGCTTCGCTCGGCGTGTAATAGCCCGGCAGCGACACGAGCCCGCGCGCGACCGAAGCGCGGATCACGTCGGTGTTGGTATTGGGCGAGATGATGAGCTCGCCGCCCGCGTCCGCCACCGCGGCGACGTCCTCAGGCGTCAGTACGGTGCCCGCGCCGACTATCGCGCGGCCGGCATAGCGTTTGGCCATTGCGGCGATGCTGACCAGCGGATCGGGCGAATTGAGCGGCACCTCGAGCAAAGTGAAGCCGGCATCGACCAGCGCGTCGCCGACGCCTTCGCATTCGGCAGGGCTGAGGCCGCGCAGGATCGCGACGAGCGGACAGGCGGAAAAGGCCGCGGCGAACCGGGCGGCGGGATCGGACACGCGCGCTTACTCCGAAAGGTGGGAACGAAGGTGATGCACGCCGCCGAGGAACGCGGCGGTCGCATCGACCGGAACGGTGAGGCCGCCGAGCATCTCGATCGCGACCTCGTACAGGTCGGCGAGCGCGCCCTCGGCGAGCAGGTGGACGGTCTGGCCGCGGACGGCGCGCGCGCCGACGTCGGAACCGATCAGCACGCCGCTGGCATAGGCCGCGGCATCGTCGGGCGTGCGGCGGCCGAGCAGCACGCCGGCGCGCACCTCGAACAGGGCGGAGCCGAGGTCGCAGGTGCCGGCGCCGCGCGCGATGCCGTCGCGGAACGCGGGGCCATCGGCGACCACGCCGTCGAGCATGCCGGCGAGGATGCCGTGGTTCCTGAGCAGCGCGAACAGCTCGCCGGTCATCACCGTGGTGACGTCGATGATCCGCTCGTCCGCGGTGGCGATCCATTTGTTGTGCGTGCCGGGCTGGCAGAACAGCGCGTCCGCCGGCGCCAGGCCGGCGGCGATCGCGCCGAGCACCTGCAGCTCCTCGCCGCGCATCACGTCGGCGCGGGTGGCGGTGAGCAGCGAGACGCCGGGAACGATGGTCAGCCCGGCATCGTCGATGCGCAACGCCGCGGCGGCGAGCGCGGCGAGGTCGGCGGGCGCGGCCACATAGGGTGCCTCATGCCAGCCGCGGGTCGATCCGATCATCCCGGACGCGATCACCGGCAGGTCGCCGAGCCGCGCGCGCAACGCGGCGAGCGCCGGCGGGTAATCGTCCGCCGCCATCGCCAGCACGCCGCGATCGTCGCGGATCGCGTCGCCGACGCGGCCGTCCGCTTCGATCCGATAGGCGCGCCGGTTGGTCGTGCCCCAGTCGACGGCGATGATCGCACCGTCGCGAATCGGGGTTGCCCTGCTCACGGTCGGTCAGCCCTCAGCCGACGGTCTGGTCGCCGAGGTCGGCGGTCGGCTTCGATCCCCACAGCGCATAGGCGAGGACGACGACCTCGCACGCCATGGTCAGGAAGAACGAATTCTGCAGGCCGTAACGATCGGCGAGCCAGCCCTGCACCACGACGAGCGCACCGCCGGCGATCGCCATGATCATCAGGCCCGACCCCTCTTCGGTCAGCGGGCCGAGGCCGCGGATCGCCAGCGTGAAGATCGTCGGGAACATGATCGAATGGAACAGCCCGACCGCGATCAGCGCCCACATCGCCATCGGCCCGGTGGTGAAGGTGGCGATGGCGACGACGACGAGCGCACCGAAGGCGAAGACGCTGAGCACGCGTTCCGGCGCGATCTTCTGCATGATAAGGCTGCCGGCGAAGCGGCCGACCATCATCCCGCCCCACAGCAGCGCGAGGTAGCGCGACGCCTGTTCGTGCGTGATCGCGGCGATCTGCGGCTGCGACACGAAATTGACGAACAGGTTGGCGACGCCGATCTCCGCCAGCAGATAGGCGATCATCGTCGGGATGCCGAGCGTCAGGTTGCGGTGCTTCCACAGCGAATGCCGGTGGCGGTCGGCCTTGGCGGCGCGCTGCGTCGCGGCACCCAGAGCGGGCAGCGGGAAGCGTGCGATCACCACCGCGAGCACGACGAGCACGATCGCGACGAGGACATAGGGCAGGATCACCGACTGCGCGTCGGCATAGCGCTGTGCCTGGGTCAGCGTCGCGCCCGCCTCCGCGGTGCCGCTGCGGCTGCGACCGAGGATCAGGTAGCCGGCGAACAGCGGCGCCAGCGTCGTGCCGAGCGAGTTGAACGCCTGCACCAGATTGAGCCGCGACGATCCCGTCTCGGGCGGGCCGATGACGGTGACGTACGGATTGGCCGCGACCTGCAGCAGCGTGATGCCGCTGGCGATGACGAACAGCATGACGAGCGTCACGCCATAGGAGGGCAGGCTGGCGGCGAGCGTCATGCCCAGCGCGCCGGCGGCCATGACGAGCAGGCCGATGACGATCGCGCGCTGGTAGCCGACGCGCTCGATCAGCTTGGCCGAGGGGATCGAGGCGAAGAAATAGGCGATGAACCAGACCGATTCGATCAGCGTCGTCTGCGTGTAGTCGAGCTCGAACACGCTGCGCAGGTGCGGCAGCAGCACGCCGTTGATGACGGTGATGAAGCCCCACATGAAGAACAGGCTCGCGAGCAGGCTCAGCGCCTTGCCGTACGAGCCCCCACCACCGCCGCTTCCCGCGGTCACGGTGCTGTTCACGCCGACCGGTCCTGCCATTTCCGTCCTCTCCACCCCTACGGCCGCCTTGCGTCCACTTTATTTGTCAGACTATATAGCGCGCATACGCCGGGTCAATGCCGGGATCGCATCGGGAGGGGCGCAATGCGGATTCGAACTTGTGTGCGACTGGCTTGTGCCGGCCTGCTGACGATCGCCGGCGCGCAGGTCGCGCAGGCCGCGACCGCGCAGCGCGAGGCGGCGGGGAGACTGGCCGACGGCACGGGGATCGAGGCGGTGACGCTGACCGCGAAGAACGGCGTATCGGCGCGCATCCTGACCTATGGCGCGACGCTGCAGTCGCTGAAAGGTCCCGATCGCGACGGCCGCCAGGCCGACGTGCTGCTGGGCTATGACGATGCCGCCGACTACGTCGCGCATCCCAATTATTTCGGCGCCACGGTGGGCCGCTACGCCAATCGCATCGGCGGCGGCAGCTTCTCGCTCGACGGCAAGGCGTATGCGCTGCCGCTCAACGACAAGGTCAATTCGCTGCACGGCGGCAAGTCCGGGTTCGACAAGCAGCCGTGGCGGATCGTCTCGGTCAAGGATGGCACGGTCGTGCTGGCACTGACCAGCGCCGACGGCGATCAGGGCTATCCCGGCAAGCTCGACGTCACCGCGACGTATACGATGGCCGACGACGGCGCGCTGACGATCACCTTCGCCGCCAGCACCGACAAATCGACGGTGGTCAACATGACCAACCATGCGATCTTCAACCTCGCCGGCGAAGGATCGCCGATGGGCGCGCTCGGCCACCGGCTGACGATCCCTGCGCGCGCGATCACCCCGGTCGATGCCAATCTGATCCCGACCGGCGCGCTGCGCCCCGTGCAGGGCACCGTGTTCGATTTCCGCAATGGCCGCACCCTCGCCGACGGCGTGCGCGACGGCCGCGATCCGCAGATCGTGATGGGCCATGGCTACGACCATAATTTCGTGCTCGACAAGGGACTGACCGCGACGCCGCAGCTCGCCGCACGGCTGGAGGACCCCGCCTCGGGCCGCGTGCTCGAGGTCTCGACGACCGAACCGGGCGTGCAGCTCTACACCGGCAACTTCCTCGACGGCACCTACATCGGCAAATCGCGCCACGTCTATCGCATGGGCGACGGCGTCGCGCTGGAGCCGCAGAAATTTCCCGATTCGCCCAACAAGCCCGCCTTCGTCTCGGCCCGGGTCAATCCCGGCAAGCCGTATCGTCACGTCATGATCTACAAGCTTTCGGTGGCCAAATAAGATGACGCAATTGCGCAGCCGTGCCTGGTTCGACAACCCGGCCAATATCGACATGACCGCGCTCTATCTGGAGCGCTACCTCAACTTCGGCCTCAGCCTCGAGGAACTGCAGTCGGGCAAGCCGATCATCGGCATCGCGCAGACCGGCAGCGACCTGTCGCCCTGCAACCGCCACCATCTCGTCCTCGCCGAGCGCGTGCGCGAGGGCGTGCGCGAGATGGGCGGGATCGTGCTCGAATTCCCCGTCCATCCGATCCAGGAAACGGGCAAGCGGCCGACCGCGGGGCTCGACCGCAACCTCGCGTATCTGGGGCTGGTCGAGACGCTGTACGGCTATCCGCTCGATGGCGTCGTGCTGACGATCGGCTGCGACAAGACGACGCCCGCGTGCCTGATGGCGGCGGCGACGGTCAATATCCCGGCGATCGCGCTGTCGGTCGGGCCGATGCTCAACGGCTGGCACAAGGGCGAGCGCACCGGATCGGGGACGATCGTGTGGAAGGCGCGGCAGATGCTCGCCGCGGGCGAGATCGACGATGCCGAATTCATCCGCCTCGTCGCCTCGTCGGCGCCGTCGACCGGCTATTGCAACACGATGGGCACCGCGACGACGATGAACTCGCTGTGCGAGGCGCTCGGCATGAGCCTGCCCGGCTCGGCGGCGATCCCCGCGCCGTATCGCGACCGGCAGGAGGTGTCGTACCTGACCGGCAAGCGCATCGTCGAGATGGTGCGCGAGGATCTCAAGCCCTCCGACATCCTGACCAGGGACGCCTTCCACAACGCGATCCGCGTCAATTCGGCGATCGGCGGATCGACCAACGCGCCGATCCATCTGTCGGCGATCGCGCGGCACATCGGCGTCGACCTGCCGCTGAAGGATTGGGAGACGGAGGGGCACAAGGTGCCGCTGCTCGTCAATCTGCAGCCGGCGGGCGAGTATCTGGGCGAGGATTATTACCGCGCCGGCGGTGTCCCCGCGGTGGTGGGCCAGCTGATCGAGCAGGGCCTGATCCACGAGGACGCACTGACCGTCAACGGCAAGACGATGGGCGACAATTGCCGTGGGCGCGCCATCGAGGACGAGAAGGTCATCCGCCCGTTCGACCGGCCGCTGGTCGAGGATGCGGGCTTCATCGTGCTGTCGGGCAATCTGTTCGACGCGGCGGTGATGAAGACCAGCGTGATCTCGCCCGAGTTCCGCACGCGCTATCTGTCCAACCCCGACGACCTCAACGCCTTCGAAGGGCCCGCGGTCGTGTTCGACGGCCCGGAGGATTACCACCACCGCATCGACGATCCCGCCACCGGGATCACGCCCGAGACGCTGCTGTTCATGCGCGGCGCCGGCCCGATCGGGTATCCGGGCGCGGCGGAGGTCGTCAACATGCGCCCGCCGGCGTATCTCATCACCGAGGGCGTCAGCGCGCTGCCGTGCATCGGCGACGGCCGCCAGTCCGGGACGAGCGGGTCGCCGTCGATCCTCAACGCTTCACCCGAAGCAGCGGCGATGGGCGGCCTCGCGCTGCTCAGGACCGGCGACCGGGTGCGTGTCGATCTCAACACCGGGACGGCCAACGTGCTGATCCCGGACGCGGAGCTGGCCGAGCGTCGCGCAGCGTTGATCGCCGCGGGCGGCTATGCCTATCCGAAATCGCAGACGCCGTGGCAGGAGATCCAGCGCGCCGTCGTCGGCCAGATGAACACCGGCGCGATTCTCGAGGGTGCGGAGAAATACCAGCGCATCGCCCAGACGATGGGACTGCCGCGCGACAACCATTGATGGGTCGGGGGGGCACATTTCCCCCCTTCCCCACCCCGGCGAAGGCCGGGGTCCAGTTGGGCAGACCTTCGTAAGTCATTGCAGACGGTTGCCCCGCAAGACCCCGGCCGTTGCGAAACCTCGTCCCTTTCCCGTGCTCCCGCGCAGGCGGGAGCCCAGGGCCAAGCAAAACAACGGCATACGGCGTGCGGGACTCCTGGGCTCCCGCCTGCGCGGGAGCACGGGGGGCGCGCAGAGGCTTCGACTTCGCCGGGGAGGGGACGTGTGGGACGGCCTTTCGGTATGGAGTGGTCCGCCGCGGCGAAGCCGCGTCGTCAGTCGTCGCGTGGCCGCGACGCTGGCCGGGGCAGGTCCGCGACGCGGATCAGCCCTGCTGATCCGCTGACCTGCCCTTGAACCCCTGCGCCACCACGAACCATTCCACCGATCCCTTGCGGCTCGACGGGGGCTTGGCGTGCTTCACCGTCGCGAAATTGCGCTTCATCTCCGCCACCAGCTGCGAATCGGCGCCGCCGGCGAAGACCTTGGCGACGAAGGTCCCGCCCTTTTCGAGCACGTCGACCGCGAAGGCGAGTGCGGTCTCGACCAGCGCCATCGTGCGCAGCGCGTCGGTCTGCGGATGGCCGACGGTGTTCGCCGCCATGTCCGACAGGACGAGGTCGGGGGCGCCGCCCAGCGCCTCGATCAAGCGATCGGGCGCGGCATCGTCCATGAAGTCCATCTCGAAGATCGTCACGCCGTCGATCGGATCGACGGGGAGCAGGTCGATGCCGACCACCGCGGCCTTCGGCGCCTGCCGCCGGATCACCTGGCTCCACCCGCCCGGCGCGATGCCGAGATCGACGACGCGCTTCGACCCCCTGATGATGCCGAACCGCTCGTCGAGCTCGATCAGCTTGTACGCGGCGCGGCTGCGATAGCCCTCCGCCTTGGCGCGCTTGACGTACGGATCGTTGAGCTGGCGTTCGAGCCAGCGCGTCGATTGCGCGGTGCGCCCGCGTGCCGTCTTCACCCGCGTGCGCAGGCCGCCACCGTCCCGGCTCATGGGCGCTTCCTGTTCAAGGTCTGGGACTCCCCATCAGACGCCGCAATATGCCCTCGCGGATACCGCGATCGGCGATGCCGAGCCGCTCGGCGGGCCACAGGTCGAGGATCGTCTCGAGGATCGCGCAGCCCGCGACGACCAGATCGGCGCGCTCCGAGCCGATACACGCCAGCTGCGCCCGCTCGCGCACCGACTTGCGCGACAGATCGGCGCTGATCCGCCGCATCGCATCCGCCGGCACGATCAGCCCGTCGACCTGCGCGCGATCGTAATGGCTGAGGCCCAGATGCACGCTGCCCAGCGTCGTCACCGTCCCGCTGGTGCCAAGCAGCCGCGGCCGCACCACGCCCCGCGGCAGCCGCGCGGCGAACCCGGCGAAGCTCTCCGCGACGATACCCCGCATCCGCTCATACGCCGCCAGCCGGGCCGCCTCGCCCCCGGTTTCGCCATCGCCGCCACCGGCATGTTCGGTCAGCGAGACGACGCCCCATGGCGCCGAATGCCAGTCGAGCACCCGCGGCATCGCGCCCCGCGTCGTGTCGATCAGCACCAGCTCGGTCGAGCCGCCGCCGATGTCGAAGATCAGCGCGGGGTCGTCCCCCGGCTCGATCAGCGCATGGCAACCGAGCACCGCCAGCCGCGCCTCTTCCTCGGCGGAGATGATGTCGAGATGGATGCCGGTCTCTTCATACGCCCGCGCGATGAACGCCGGGCCGTTGCCCGCGCGGCGGCACGCCTCGGTCGCGACCGAGCGCGCCAGCGTCACGTTGCGGCGCTTCAACTTGTCGGCGCATACGCGCAGCGCGGCGATCGTGCGGTCGATCGCGGCATCGCTCAGCTGCCCGGTCGCGGCGAGCCCCTCGCCCAGCCGGACGATGCGCGAAAAGGCGTCGACGACCGCGAAGCCGTCGCCCTGCGGCCGCGCGATCAGCAGCCGGCAATTGTTGGTGCCAAGGTCGAGCGCGGCGAACGCCTGCGCATCGGACCAGCGACCGCCGCGGGGCGGCCGGCTCGGCGCCGGACGGGCAGGACCATCCTGCCGGTACGGCATTCGGGCGGATCGATCCCCCATCGCCGTGGTGACTCTCTATTCTGTTCTGCCGTCACGGGACGATACCCGCTCGGTGCTTGCCCCCTAGGTAGCGCGTGCCGGGCCATGCGACAAGCGGAGGCGTTTGGCGTGTTGACAGCCGCCCACCCCCCGCCTAAATGCGCGCCCTCGGTTGCCCGATCCTCTAATGGTAAGAGAGCGGACTCTGACTCCGTCAATCAAGGTTCGAGTCCTTGTCGGGCATCCAATTACCGCTTCTTCAGGAAGCCTGCAGGGCCGCTGCGGCGCCGCTGATATGGCCCTACCACCCTTCCAGTCCTCGCGCATGCTGCGGCCTTATCGGGTGACGGGCGCGGCGTAATCGGCGTCGGACACCTGTTCCAGCCAGTCGACCGCCTTGCCATCCTGCATCTCGGCGATCGCGATATGGCTCATCGCCACGTCGGGGCTGGCGCCGTGCCAATGCTTCTCGCCCGGCGCGAAATAGATGACGTCGCCCGGGCGAACCTCCTCGACCGGCCCGCCCTCGCGCTGCACCCGGCCGAGCCCCATGGTGACGAGGAGCGTCTGGCCGAGCGGGTGCGTATGCCAGGCCGTCCGCGCGCCCGGTTCGAACGTCACGGTCGCCCCGCTCAGCGCCCCGCTGCCCGCGAACGGAGCGTCGATCCGCACGGTGCCGGTGAAATAGTCCGCCGGCCCGCTCGCCGACGGCGCGAAGCCGCTACGCTTGATATCCATGACCCGTCTCCGTTTCGCCGCTGCGCGGCCGCGGGAGACAAGCGCAGGCGGGCGCCGGAAGTTTCCACCCCGGCGCCCCGGCACGCGTCAGATGTCGGCCTTGCCCCCACGGCTGCGCAGCTGCCCCGGCGCGATGAAGCCGATCGGCTGGATCGCCGCGGCATCCTGTTTCAGCCGCGCGGCGATCTGTTCGTAGTCCTTTTCCATTTCCGGCGTCACGCTGGCGCGCGATTCGGTCAGCGCCTCGTCGAAATCGGCCATCGTCACCTCGGTCGATTGCAGCGAGCGGCGCAGCGCCACCAGACCGGCACGGCGCACCACATCCTCCAGATCGGCGCCAGTGAAGCGATCGGTCGCGCGCGCCACCGCATCGAGGTCGACGTCGCCGGCGAGCGGCATCTTCTGCGTCTGGATCGCGAGGATCCGCCGCCGCCCCTCGGTATCGGGCACGCCGACATAGACCAGTTCGTCGAACCGCCCCGGCCGCAGCAGCGCCGGGTCGATCAGATTGGGCCGGTTGGTCGCACCGATCACGACGACCGACTGCAATTCCTCCAGCCCGTCCATCTCGGCGAGGATCGTGTTGACCACGCGTTCGGTCACCTGCGGCTCGCCTGCACCGCTCCCCCGCGCCGGCACCAGGCTGTCGAGCTCGTCGATGAAGATCACGCATGGCGCCACCTGCCGCGCACGCTGGAACAGCCGGGTGATCTGCTGCTCGCTCTCGCCATACCATTTCGAGAGCAGGTCGGACGACTTGGTCGCGATGAAGTTCGCCTCCGCCTCGCGCGCCACCGCCTTGGCGAGCAGCGTCTTGCCGGTGCCGGGAGGCCCATAGAGCAGGAAGCCCTTCGCCGGCCGGATGCCGAGCCGCCGGAACGCGTCGGGGTCCTTGAGCGGCAGTTCGACGCCTTCCTTCAGCCGCTCCTGCGCCTTGTCGAGCCCGCCGACATCCTCCCAGCGCACCCGCGGCGCCTCGACCATCACCTCGCGCATCGCGCTCGGCTGGACGCGCTTCAACGCTTCCAGAAAATCCTCGCGCGTCACCGACAGATCGTCGAGTACCTCGGGCGGCACGGTGCGGTCCTCGAGGTTGAGCCGCGGCATGATCCGCCGCACCGCCTCGATCGCTGCCTCGCGAGTCAGCGCGGCCAGGTCGGCACCGACGAAGCCATAGGTCGTGCGCGCCAGCTCGGCGAGGTCGACGCGATCGCCCAGCGGCATGCCGCGGGTGTGGATGCCCAGGATCTCGCGCCGCCCACGTTCGTCGGGGACGCCGACGACGATCTCGCGATCGAAGCGGCCCGGCCGGCGCAGCGCCTCGTCGATCGCCTCGGGCCGGTTGGTCGCGGCGATGACGACGAGATTGGCACGCGATTCGAGGCCGTCCATCAGGGTGAGCAATTGCGCGACGACGCGCTTCTCCGCTTCGCCCTGCACGTTGCCGCGCTTGGGCGCGATCGAATCGATCTCGTCGATGAAGACGATCGACGGCGCGGACTTGGCCGCCTCCTCGAAGATCTCGCGCAGGCGCCCTTCGGACTCACCATAGGCGGACCCCATGATCTCCGGCCCGTTGATGAGGAAGAACGACGCGTCGCTCTCGTTGGCGACCGCGCGCGCAAGCCGCGTCTTGCCGGTCCCCGGCGGGCCATAGAGCAGCAGCCCCTTGGGCGGATCGACGCCGAGCCGCTGGAACAGCTCGGGGTAGCGCAGCGGCAGCTCGACCATCTCGCGCAGCTGGTCGATCGTCTGCGCCATGCCGCCGATGTCGTCATAGGTGACGTCGGCACGCCGCTGCGTCGGCTCCTCATATTCGGGGCGCAGCTCGATCTCGGTATTCTCGTCGATATGGACGACGCCCTTGGGGCTTGCCGACACCACCGCGAGGCGGATCTCCTGCAACGCATAGGCGGGCGCGTTCATGAACTGCTGGATGCCCGGCGGCATGTTGCCGACGCGCTGGTGCCCCGCGGTCGCGACGACGTCGCCTTGGCAGAGCGGTCGCCCGAAGAAGGTGCGCTTGAGCGCCTGCGGCTGGCCCTGCAGCCGCAGGTTGGCCTGCGCCGGCGCGAAGACGACGCGCGTCGCCGGCTTCGATTCCACCTTGCGCACCTCGACGAAATCGCCCGCGCCGACGCCGGCATTGGCGCGTTGCAGGCCGTCGATGCGCAGCACCTCGATGCCTTCGTCCTCGCTATAGGGGCCGACCGCGCGCGCGGGCGTGGATTGCTTGCCGACGATCTCGATCACGTCGCCTTCGCCCACGCCGAGCGCCGCCATCAGGCTGCGCGGCAAATGCGCCAGGCCGCGGCCGGAATCCTCCGGGCGGCTGTTCGCGACCTGGATCTTGCGGGTGGGGGTATCGCTGTCGGCCATCAATCTCGCATCCTCGCAACACGTTCGAAGCGTGCGAGATAGGAAGCCGGTTCCCAACCTGCCAACGCGAAAAAAAGGGCCGGCACAAAAGCGCCGACCCGTGAAAGTTTTAGGAGAGGATGCCTGAAAGGCACGCCCTTTTTGTCGTCGGCAGCTTTATGTTGCAAGTGCGAAAAGATACGATACGATTGCAGAAGTTGCATGCGTTAACACACATAGGGGTGGAGGAGGATCGTCATGCGCAGACTGCCGCCGCTCGGCGCGATCGAGGCGTTCGTCCAGGTCGCGCGACTGGGATCGGTCAAGGCCGCCGCCACCGAACTCGCGCTCTCCGCCCCCGCGCTCAGCCGCCGCGTGCAGAGCCTCGAACGCTTCATCGACCGCCCGCTGTTCGAACGCCGGCATCAGGCGATGGTGCTCAACGCCGACGGCGAACGCCTGCTCGGCCAGATCGCACCGGTGCTCGACAGCCTGTCCGACGCGGTCGAGGCAATGACCGGGACGGTCGAGGTGTTGCGGCTGCGGCTCGGCATCCTGCCGCTGTTCGCCTCGCAGCGCCTGTTCCCGCGGCTGGGCGAGTTGCGCGCGGCGCATCCCGAACTGCACCTCGACATCGACACCGCCGGCCATGGCGTCGCGCGGCTGGGCGAAGGGCTCGACGCGGTGATCGCCTTGTCGCGCGAGATCGAACCGACGCTCTACGCCAAGCGGCTCGACCGCAATTCGGTCTATGTCATCGGCGCCAAGACCTTGCTCGACGGCCCCGACCCGGTGACGCGCCCCGAACAGCTCGCCGGCCTCACCGCGCTGATCCACCGCGAGATGCCCGACACCTTCACCGCGTGGCGCGAATCGGCGGGAGTGCACGACGTCGAGCCGCTGGCGATCGACTATTTCGATTCGGGCGCGCTGATGCTGGAGGCGGCGGCACAGGGCCTCGGCGTCGCCTTCATGCACGAAAGCCATTTCCAGGACGCCCGCGACCCGCGGCTGGTGCGCCTGTTCGATATCGTCGTGGAAAGCCCGTACAGCTACTGGTTCGTCTGCCGCCCCCGGGCGCTGCAGCAGCGCCCGGTGCGGATGTTCCACGACTGGCTGATCCGGACATTGGGGGAGGTGTGACCTTCCCTTTTTCGTCATCCCGGCGAACGCCGGGATGACGGTGGTACAGGCGATTACTCGGCGCGCGCCTTGACGATCTTCCCCGGCGAACGCGGCGGTTCGCCCTTGGGCAGCGCGTCGATCAGCTCCATGCCGTCGGTCACTTCGCCCCAGACGGTGTACTGGTTGTCGAGGAAGCGCGCGTCGTCGAACACGATGAAGAACTGGCTGTTCGCCGAATTGGGATCGCTGGTCCGCGCCATCGAGCACACGCCGCGCACGTGCGGCTCCTTGCTGAATTCCTGCTTCAGGTTCGGCTTGTCCGACCCGCTGGTGCCGGTGCCGGTGGGATCGCCGCCCTGCGCCATGAAGCCCGGGATCACGCGATGGAACACGACGCCGTCGTAGAAGCCTTCGTTGGCCAGCTCGCCGATGCGCGCGACGTGGTTGGGCGCAAGATCGGGGCGCAGCTTGATCGTGACGTCGCCGTCGTCGAGCGTGAGTGTCAGCGTGTTGAACGTATCGGCCATGGTCAATCCTTTGATGGTTGCGCCGCAATTAGTGTCGGACAGGGCGAAGGGCAAATGCACGAGGGTGGCCATTCGTGCCGCAGCGCGATAGACGCGCCGCGATACACGCGGGCAAGGAGGCAGCGAGTGAGCGAGACCGAGCTTCAC
This sequence comes from Sphingomonas liriopis, assembly GCF_024211255.1. Taxonomy (GTDB): domain Bacteria; phylum Pseudomonadota; class Alphaproteobacteria; order Sphingomonadales; family Sphingomonadaceae; genus Sphingomonas; species Sphingomonas liriopis. Next base: position 218,304 of record NZ_JAMLDY010000005.1, read on the forward strand.
GAAGCCCCCGCCACCGAACAGGACGAGCTGGACGAGGACGACCGCCTCCGCCCCGAGTTCGTCGACGCGGTGCTCGACGCGGTGCGCGACGGCGACGACGAGGCGGCGCGCGCGCTGGTCGAGCCGCTGCATCCCGCCGACATCGCCGACCTGTTCGAGCTGACCCCGCACGAGGATCGCGGCCGCCTCGCCACGGCGCTGAAGGACCTGCTCGACGCCGACGTCTTCGCGGAGATGAACGATTACGTCCGCGAGGACCTGATCGACGCGCTGACCCCGACGCAGGTCGCCGACCTCGCCTCCGAGCTCGACACCGACGACGCGGTCGCGATCATCGAGGACATGGACGAGGCGGAGCAGCGCGCGGTGCTGCGCGCGCTCGACCCCGACGATCGCGCCGCGATCGAGGAGGCCTTGTCCTACCCCGAGGAATCCGCCGGCCGCCTGATGCAGCGCGAGCTGATCGCGGTGCCCGATCACTGGACCGTCGGCGACGCGATCGACTTCCTGCGCCAACACGAGGAACTGACCACCGATTTCTGGGAGATCTTCGTCGTCGATGCCGGCCATCACCCGGTCGGCACCTGCCAATTGTCGTGGATCCTGCGCACGCCGGGCAACATCGCCATCGCCGACGTGATGAAGCGCGAACAGACGCTGATCCCGGTCGACATGGACCAGGAGGAGGTCGCGCTCCGCTTCCAGAAATACGCGCTCATCAGCGCCGCGGTGGTCGACTCGGCCAACCGCCTCGTCGGCATGATCACCGTCGACGACATCGTCCACATCATCCAGCAGGAGGCGGGCGAAGACGTGCTGCGCCTGTCGGGCGCGGGCGAAGGCGACATCAACGAACCGATCCGCTTCACGGTGCGCACCCGCATCGCCTGGCTGGTCGTCAATCTGGGCGCGACGATCCTGTCCGCCTCGGTCGTCGGCGTCTTCCAGGGCGAGATCGCGCGCTTCGCGCTGCTCGCCGCGCTGATGCCGATCGTCTCGGCCTTGGGCGGCAACGCGGGCACGCAGACGCTCGCCGTCGTCGTCCGCGCGCTCGCCACCAACCAGCTGACCAGCTCCAACACCTTGCGCATGCTGATGCGCGAATTCCAGATCGCTTTGTGCAACGGCGTCGCATTGGGCGGGGTCGGTGCGATCGGCAGCTACCTGATCCTCGGTCATCTGCAGCTGTCGATCGTCTTCGCGGTGGCGATGATGATCAACAGCCTCGTCGCGGGGCTGGTGGGCGTGATCGTGCCGGTCGCGCTCGACAAGGCCAACGTCGACCCCGCGGTGTCCTCCGCGGTGTTCGTGACGACCGCGACCGACGTGATGGGCTTCTTCTCGTTCCTGGGCCTCGCGTCGCTGTGGGGCCTGAGCGGCTAAAACGAAGGCCTCACCCCACCTCCTCCGTCACCCCGGACTTGTTCCGGGGTCCACTCTGCGGCGGGGCGCACGGCATCGAACTGGAAGCGATACGCCTGCGGACCCGTGGACCCCCCTGAGTTCACAAACGAAGTGCAACACCTGAGACAGGTGCTGCTATGTCGACCTATCGCCAGCTATCGCTTGAAGAACGATGTTCGATTGCCCGGCTTCATGAAGCCGGGCATT
>NZ_JAMLDY010000006.1 GCF_024211255.1 Sphingomonas liriopis
AGGCGCCGGCAAAAATCACAAACAAGCCCTCACCGCCTGCGCACGGAAACTCCTCATCTACGCCAACACCGTCCTCGCCAGACAAGCCGAATGGATGCCCGCATCATAATGGTTGCTGAGCCTGTCGAAGGGCCTGAGTCTCATCTGTGCTTCGACAGTGAACAGGTGAAACATCCTCCGGATGTTTCAGCCGAGCCCGGGGGGCTCGGCGACCTGTTCACCAGCACGAACGGGTGGGGGACGATCGAACGGTCAATACAAAAAAGGGCGCGGGAGAAAGCCTCCCGCGCCCTTTCGTTCGGTTCACGACCGGCGGATCACTCCGCGGCGGCGGTGCCCTTGGGGGCACGCGTGTCGCGGCGCTCGGCGATACGCGCCGACTTGCCGGTGCGACCACGCAGATAGTACAGCTTCGCGCGACGCACGGCGCCCTTGCGGACGACGTCGATCGAATCGATGTTCGGCGAGTACAGCGGGAAGACGCGCTCAACGCCCTCGCCGAAGCTGATCTTGCGCACGGTGAACGACGAACCCATGCCCTTGTTCGACCGCGCGATGCACACGCCTTCGTAGTTCTGGACGCGGGTGCGCTCGCCTTCGACGACCTTCACGCCGACCTTCAGCGTATCGCCGGGGCGGAATTCGGGGATCGCGCGCTTGGCGGTCAGCTTTTCGATCTGCTCGGCTTCGAGCTGCTGGATGATGTTCATGACGTCGTATCCTTCGTTCGCCGCGCGCCAGAGGGAGAACAGACCCGAGCGCCCTCGTGACGCTCCCACAGGTCCGGCCTCCGTAGCCGTGTGTCGGTCTCGGACTGGTGTTGCCGCCAGGCCGCGATCCTCGCATGATCCCCCGATCGCAGCACTTCGGGGATCGTGCGCCCTTCCCATTCATATGGTCGGGTATATTGCGGATATTCGAGCAGCCCCGTTTCGAAGCTCTCGTCCACACCGCTTGAAGCCGCGCCCATTACGCCGGGCAGCAGCCGAATGCAAGCATCGAGCAGCACCAGCGCCCCCATCTCGCCGCCCGACAGGATATAGTCGCCGATCGACACTTCCTCGATCCGGCGGCCTTCGAAGATGCGTTCGTCGAACCCCTCGAACCGGCCGCACAGCACGACGACCCCGGGGCCGGCGGCGAGTTCGCGCACGCGCGCCTGTGAGAGCGGCCGACCGCGCGGTGTCATCGCGAGGATCGGGCGATCGTCGGCGACGCTGTCGACCGCCGCGGCGAGCACGTCGGCACGCAGCACCATCCCCGCGCCGCCGCCCGCGGGCGTGTCGTCGACCGAGCGGTGCCTGTCGGTGGCGAAGTCGCGGATCTGAACCGGCTCGCAAGCCCACCCCCCTTCCCGCAGCGCCCGCCCGGCGAGCGACACGCCGAGCGGGCCGGGGAACATCTCCGGGTAGAGCGTCAGGATCGTCGCGGTGAAGGTCCCGGTCATGCAGCGATCGTCCAGTTTTCCACGCGCAGGCCGGGAATGTCGGCGAAATGGCGGGTGTTGCCGGTCACGACGGCGAGACGGCGCGACAAAGCATGCGCGGCGATCAGTCGATCGAAGCCGCCGCGACGGAATGGCAATCCCGCATAGGCCAGCGCCGCCTTATAGTCGAAGTCCAGCACCGGCACCTCGGATACGAACAGTCGCAGCCGATCGGGCAGCGGTGCCTTGCCGTTCTCCGTTCCCAACGCGACCTCGGCCAAAGCGATCGCCGACGTCACCACGTCGCCTTCGTCGCACGCCGCCAGTCGGTGCAGCAGCGGTTCGCTGGCCCCGGACAATGCCAGGATGATGACGTTCGAATCGAGCAGGTACTTCATCGATCGCTGTCGTCGCGCGGCGCGAACAGGCGATCCTCGTCGGGAATCGGTGTCAGGTCCGGGAGCGTACCCCAGAATCGTGCGACATCGATCTTGCGCTTCGGTTTGTCGGGCAGGTCGAACGAGACGTGGGCATCATCCTCGATCTCCAACTCGATCTCGCTACCGGCCTGCAGCCCGAGGCTCGCCGGCAAGCGCAGGGCCATCGAATTGCCCGATTTGAAGACCTTGACGGACACCCGTTTGCGCTCGCGCGATTTCAGCCATGGCATCGAGCCATAAGCGTGATCGATGGCCTGAACCCGTTCATCCTGCGTCATGTCAGGCTTTGCCATGGCGAACCTCCGTATATACTTCTGCGTATATACATGCATGGCGTGATGCCGACAAGGGAACCGCAGCGGGCGTTCCGGCGTCCGGCGTGACTATGGACGATTGCATCATCATCGGCGCGGGGCCGGCGGGGCTGACCGCGGCGATCTATCTGGCGCGCTTTCACCTGTCGATCCGGCTGTTCGACAGCGGGTCGAGCCGCGCGGCGATGATCCCGCTCACCCGCAACCATGCGGGCTATCCCGAGGGGGTGGCGGGCAAAGAGCTGCTCCGCCTGATGCTGACGCAGGCCGAAACATACGGCGCGCATCGCGAGGAAAGGCGGGTCACCGCGATCCAGCCCGATGGCGAAAACTTTCGCGTCATCACCGATGACGGCGACTATCATGCCCGCACCGTCCTGCTCGCGACCGGGGTGGTGAACCACCGGCCCAACATCCTGCCCGAGGTGCACGATCCGGCGCTGGAACGCGGGTTGCTGCGCTATTGCCCGATCTGCGACGGCTATGAGGTGACCGACAAGCGCGTCGGCGTGATCGGTACCGGCGATCATGGCATGCGCGAGGCGCTGTTCCTGCGCGGCTATACGCGCGACGTCACGCTGATCGCGCCGGAGGCGGAGCATATGCTCGACGACGCCTGTGCGGCGAAGCTGGACGAGGCGGGGATCGTGCGGGTCGACGGGCCGTGCGGCGGCTGGGGAATCGAAGGCGACCGGCTGGCGCTCGATACCGCGCATGGGCGGATGGCGTTCGACAGCGTCTATCCGGCGCTGGGATCGCGCATCCGGTCGCGGCTGGCGGTGGCGGCGGGTGCGCGGGCCAATGACGAAGGCTGTCTTGAGGTGGACGACCACCAGCGTACCAGCATTCCCGGATTGTTCGCCGCGGGCGACGTTGTGAAGGGGCTCGACCAGATCAGCCATGCGATGGGCGAGGCCGGGGTGGCGGCGACGACGATCCGCAATCTGTTGAGCGAGCGGCAGCCGATCCGGCGATGAGGTGCATGGATTCGCGCGGAGGCGCGGAGGACGCAGAGGTGTTGCGGCGAGCTTCGAAGCAATCGCCACGAAACCTCCGTTCGTGCTGAGCCTGTCGAAGTACGATGAGTCTCACCTGCCCTTCGACAGGCTCAGGGCGAACGGTGGAAGGTGTGAGAGCTTAAGGCCTCATCGCCATCACTCGACGAAGTCGGCGTTCACCACCAATTGTACACCATCCCAGCCGAGAACGGCGTCGATGTTCATCGGGATCATGAAGCGCTTGCCGTCGGGGCGCTCGATCTCGAGCACGTCGCCGGCGCCGAAATTCTCGATCAGGACGACCGTGCCGAGCGGTTCGCCATCGCTAGACACCGCCGGCAGGCCCAGCAGGTCGGCATGATAATATTCGCCGTCCGCCAAGGGCGGCAGCGCCGAGCGCGGCACGGTGAGTTCCGTACCCCGCAATGCTTCCGCCGCATTGCGGTCGGCGATCTCGGCGAAGCGGACGATCAGGCCGTTGTTGCCGGCCTGCGCCGACTTCAGCGTCAGCGCGCCTTGGTTGAAGCTCTTGTAGCTGCCGAAATCCTCGGCGAAGACCTTCAGCCGCACCTGGCCGTTGACGCCGTGCGCGCCGATCACCACCGCCAGCGTGACGTTGCCGTCAGCCCGGCGATCCGTCGGTTCCTGTGGGGGCATCGTCGTCCCCTTCCGCGGGATCGGTGTTGGAGACGCCTTCGTTGGTGGCGTCGGGAGTGGCCGCGTCCGTGACGTCGTCATCGGGCGCGGTGCGGGGATCGGGTATGGTGGCCATGATGCGTCAACTCCCTCGTGCAGAGGGGGGACAACGCACCATGGCCCATTCCGATGCTTACGCCTCGGTCGTCTCTTCGGCGGTTTCGGCGGCCGGAGCCTCCTCTGCGGCGGGTGCAGCGGCGGCGGCGGCGGCGGCCTCTTCCTGCGCCTTCAGCTTCTCGGCACGCTCTTCGGCGCGCTCGGTCGCCTTTTCGCCCGGCTTGCCCTTGTTCGGGTTCGAACGGGCAGCGCGCTCGCGCACGCCGGCCTGATCGAGGAAGCGAGCGACGCGGTCGGTCGGCTGCGCGCCGTTGCCGAGCCAGTACTTGGCGCGCTCGGCGTCGAGCACGACGCGGTTCTCGGCATCCTTGGCGAGCAGCGGATTGTAGTTGCCGATCTTCTCGATGAACTTGCCGTCGCGGGGGCTGCGCGCGTCGGCGACGACGATGCGGTAGTAGGGACGCTTCTTGGAGCCACCGCGCGACAGGCGAATGCTGAGTGCCATTGTGTTTTCCTTGCCTTCTGAGTTCGTCACCCCAGCGAAGGCTGGGGTCTTTGGGTTGGTGTTTCGCTCCCTCTCCGAAAGATCCCAGCGTTCGCTGGGATGACGGATTGGGTGTCGGGCTATTTCTTCTTGAGAAGATTTTCGAAGCCGGGGGGCAGCTTGGGCATGCCGTCCTGACCGCCGCCTAGACCGGGCAGGCCCTTGGGCAATCCGCCGCCGGCCTTTTCCATCATGTCGCCGAGGCCGGCACCGCCGAGCGCGTTGCCGAGGCCTCCCATGCCGCCCTTGCCGAGCATCGCCATCATGCCCTTCAGCCCGCCCATCTTCTTGATCTTCTTCATCGCGGTCGACATTTCCTGATGCATCTTCAGGACCTTGTTGACCTCCTGCACCGTCGTGCCGGAGCCCTTGGCGATGCGGATCTTGCGCTTGGCGTTGATGAGTTCGGGCTTGGCGCGCTCTTTCAGCGTCATCGAGCCGATCATCGCCTCCATATGGATGAGCATCTTGTCGCCGCCGGCGGTGGCGAGCGCCCCTTGCGCCTTCTTCATCCCCGGCATCATGCCGGCGAGCGCGCCGAGGCCGCCCATGCGGCGCATCTGCTGGAGCTGGCCGCGCAGGTCGTTCATGTCGAACTGACCCTTGGCGAGCCGCGCGGTCATCCGCTCGGCGTCTTCCGCTTGAATCGATTCGGCGGCACGCTCGACGAGGCTGACGACATCGCCCATGCCGAGAATGCGGCCGGCGACGCGCGACGGGTGGAAGGCTTCGAGCGCGTCGAGCTTTTCGCCGGTGCCGGCGAATTTGATCGGCTTGCCGGTGACCGCGCGCATCGACAGCGCAGCGCCACCACGCGCGTCGCCGTCCATGCGGGTGAGCACGACGCCGGTCAGCGGCACCTGTTCGGAGAAATTCTGCGCGACGTTGACCGCGTCCTGACCGGTCAGCGAATCGACGACCAGCAGGATTTCCTGCGGCACCGCGATGTCGGCGACCGCCTTCATCTCGTCCATCAACGCCTGGTCGACGTGCAGGCGACCCGCGGTGTCGAGCATCAGGACGTCATAGCCCTGCAGCTTCGCGGCCTGCAGTGCGCGGCGGGCGATGTCGACCGGCTGCTGGCCCGGCACGATCGGCAGCGTCGCCACCTCGATCTGCGTGCCCAGCGTCGCCAGCTGTTCCTGCGCATTGGGGCGATTGACGTCGAGCGACGCCATCAGCACCTTCTTGCGGTCGCGACCCGACAGGCGCTTGGCGATCTTGGCGGTCGTCGTCGTCTTGCCCGAACCCTGCAGGCCGACCATCATCACGACCGCGGGCGGCGTGACCGACAGTTCGAGCTCCGACGCGTCGGCGCCCAGCATCTCGACCAGCGCATCGTTGACGATCTTGACGACCTGCTGCCCCGGCGTGACCGAGCGCAGGACGTTCTGGCCGACCGCCTGTTCGGTGACCTTGTCGACGAAGCTGCGCGCGACGGGCAGCGCGACGTCGGCCTCGAGCAGCGCGACGCGCACTTCGCGCATCGCGGTTCGCACGTCGGCCTCGGTCAGCGCGCCACGGCCACGCAGGCGGTCGAATACCCCGCCAAGCCGGTCGCTCAGACTGTCGAACATCGCCTCGAAACCCTCATCATACCGCGCAACGCAAAAGACGCCGGCGGGCGAAACCTCGCCGGCCAGCGCACCCGTAGGCGCTTCATCGATCGCATTCCGTGGAGGAACGTGTGGGGCCTGTAGGGGAAAGCGGCGCGGGACGCAAGGTTGGCTCTACCCCCGGTTTCGTCATCCCCGCGGAGGCGGGGATCCATAATCACTGGGGTTGCGGATGGAGCCGCACGGTCAGCCAGTATGGATTCCCGCCTTCGCGGGAATGACGAACGGAAGATGTTGGCGCAGGCAAACCTCTTCCCACTCCGGTCGTCACCCCGGACTTGTTCCGGGGTCACTCCGCGGCGAGGCGAACGGCAAGACCCTCGGGCGATACGCCTGCCGCCCGGTGGACCCCGGAACAAGTCCGGGGTGACGGAGGATGGGGGGCGGGCGCGTCGTGCGATTACCAACCAGCATCCGGTTGCGCGAGATACGCTTGCTCCGCCTTGGTCGACTCCCGGCCCAGCGCCGCATTGCGGCTGGGGAAACGCCCGTATTTCACGATCACGTCGCGATGATCGCGCGCGAAGGCGATGTTCTCCGCGATCCCCAACGCCTCGAACTTCGCCACCGACAGGTCCTGTTCCGCCAGGTCCTCCGCATGCATCAGCGGCATGTAGAGAAAGACGCGGCGTTCGGGCGGGTAATGCGACTCCCAACCCTGCCCGATCGCCGTGTGGGTCAGCTCGCGCGCGAGGCCATCCGCCGCGAACGCCTCCGCCGATCCACGATGCAGGTTGCGCGAGAATTGGTCGAGCAGGATGATCGCCGCCAGCAGCGTATCGGGATCGTCGCGCCATCCCTCCGCCCGCGCGCGCAGCACGCCGTCGCGCATCGCGCCGAACCGCTCGGCGATCGTCCGGTCGAGGGCGTCGTCCTTGGCGAATTGCTGTTCGCTCGTCAGTCCGAACCAGAAGTCGAGCACCGTGGCAGCCATGTCATGGACTTGACCGCCTTCGTTGACTAAATCGCCCGCCATGTCTGCTCCCGCGCCAGAGGTGATCTCCCTCGGCTGCCGCCTCAACATCGCCGAGAGCGAAACGATCCGGACGCTCATCGCCGGGCGGGATACCGTGGTCGTCAACTCCTGCGCGGTGACCAATGCCGCGGTCAAGGCGACGCGGGTGGCGATCCGTCGCGCCCGCCGCGCGCGGCCCGGCGCCGAGCTGGTCGTCACCGGCTGTGCGGCGCAGCTCGACCCGCAGGGTTTCGCGGCGATGCCGGAAGTCGACCGGGTGATCGGCAATGGCGAGAAACTGCTGCCCGCGGCGTGGGACAGCCTCGCGCCCGTCGTGGTCGGCGATATCATGCAGTTGCGCGAAACGGCGCCGCATCTCGCCGCGAGCTTCACCGGCCATGCCCGCGCGTTCGTCGAGGTGCAGAACGGCTGCGATCATCGCTGCACCTTTTGCGCGATTCCCTTCGGACGCGGCCCCAGCCGGTCGGTGCCGGCGGGCGCAGTGGTCGAGCGGATCGCCGGACTGGTCGATGCGGGCCATGCGGAGGTGGTGCTGACCGGGGTCGACCTGACCAGTTACGGCCACGACCTGCCCGGCGCGCCGACGCTGGGGATGCTGGTCGAGCGCATCCTGCGGCATGTGCCGAAGCTGGCGCGGCTGCGGCTGTCGTCGCTCGATTCGATCGAGATCGACGAACGCCTGTTCGAGCTCGTCACCGGCGAGGCGCGGGTGATGCCGCATCTCCATCTGTCCTTCCAGGCGGGCAACGACCTGATCCTCAAGCGGATGAAGCGGCGGCACAGCCGCGCGCAGGCGGTGGCGACGGTGGCGCGGCTGAAAGCGGCCCGGCCGGAGATCGCGATCGGTGCGGACCTGATCGCCGGTTTCCCGACCGAGGATGCGGGCATGTTCGCCGAGACGCTGGCGCTGATCGACGATGCCGATATCGTCCACGGCCATATCTTTCCCTATTCGCCGCGTGCCGGCACGCCGGCGGCGCGGATGCCGCAGGTCGATGCGGGCGCGATCCGGGCGCGCGCCGAGCGGTTGCGCGACGCGGCGGCGCGGCGCAAGGCGGCATGGCTGGCGGCGCAGGTGGGATCGGTGCAGCAGGTGCTGCTCGAGCGGCCGGGCGACCGCGGCCATGCGGGGAATTTCGCGGAGGTGCGGCTTACCCCCACCCCCGTTCGGGCTGAGCCTGTCGAAGCCCCGCTCTCCTCAGGCGCGGCGCTTGCGGATAGCAGCCCTTCGACAGTGAGCGGGTGGAACGTCCCCCGGACGTTCCAGTCGAGGCCGGGGGCCTCGACGACCCGCTCACCAGGGCGAACGGAAAATGAGATGGCTCGCACCGGAGACGTCGTCGCCGTCCGCATCACCCACGCCACCGACACCCACCTTCTAGGTACGATGATATGAGCACCACCCCGACCTGGCACGAGCGGCTGCTCGGCGGCTTCAGGAAGACCTCCGACCGGCTGGTCGGCAACCTCGCCGGCCTCGGCGGCGCGCGGCTCGACGAGGCGACGCTCGACGAGGTCGAGGAGGCGCTGATCGCCAGCGACCTCGGCCCCGATACCGCCGGCAAGATCCGCACGCGCCTCGCCGAGGGGACGTTCGAGCGCAACATGGAGGAGCTCGGCATCCGCCTCGTCGTCGCCGAGGAGGTGGAGAAGGCACTCGAACGCGTCGCGACGCCGCTGGAAGTGACCGCGTTTCCGCGGCCGCAGGTGATCCTCGTCATCGGCGTCAACGGATCGGGCAAGACGACGACGATCGCAAAGCTCGCGCATCTGCTGATGGAACAGGATTACGGCGTGATGCTCGCGGCGGGCGACACGTTCCGCGCCGCGGCGATCGGCCAGTTGCGCACCTGGGCGGATCGCGTCGGCGTGCCGATCGTCACCGGGCCGGAGGGCGGCGATGCCGCAGGCGTCGTCTGGGATGCCGTGAAGAAGGCGACCGAGACGGGCATCGACGTGCTGATCGTCGACACCGCGGGCCGCCTGCAGAACAAGCGCGAGCTGATGGACGAGCTCGCCAAGATCCGCCGCGTGCTCGGACGGATCAACCCGGCGAGCCCGCACGACGTCGTGCTCGTCCTCGATGCGACGACGGGACAGAACGCGCTCTCGCAGATCGAGGTGTTCAAGGAGGTCGCCGGGGTGACGGGCCTGGTGATGACCAAGCTCGACGGCACCGCGCGCGGCGGCGTGCTGGTCGCGGCAGCGGAGAAATACGGGCTGCCGATCCATGCGATCGGGGTGGGCGAAGGGATGACCGACCTGCGCCCGTTCGATGCCAACGAGGTGGCGCGGATCATTGCGGGCGTGGATCAGGGGGGACGGAAGTGACCTCGATCCAATCCTTCCGTCACCCCGGACGTGTTCCGGGGTCCACCGTTCCGCACATCCAAACGGCCGTGAAGCTTGCGGATGAGTGGACCCCGGAACACGTCCGGGGTGACGAAGTATGTGGGGAGACGGCGGCATGACCGAGCAGCAATCCCCCGGGCTGCGGATGGGCGTCGAATACGGCCCGCTGCTCGTCTTCTTCGCGGTCAATTTCCTGTTTCCCGCGAGCCTTGCGATGCAGCTGGTCGCATCGGGCACCGGCTTCCTCTCCGACCTCGACCGCGCCGGCGCGCTGGTGATCGCCAAGGTGATCGTCGCGACCACCGCCTTCGTCATCGCCACCATCGTCGCGATGGTCGTGTCGAAGACGAAGCTTGGCGCGATCTCGCCGATGCTGTGGATTTCGGGTGGGTTCGTCGTCGTGTTCGGCGGGCTGACCGTCTGGTTCCACGACCCCAAGTTCATCCAGATGAAGCCGAGCTTCGTCTACGGCATGTTCGCCGCGGTGCTGGCGTTCGGATTGGTAACTGGCCGGCCGCTGCTGCAGGGGCTGCTCGGCAGCGCCTATCCGGGGCTCGATGCCGAGGGGTGGCGCAAGCTGACGCGCAACTGGGCGCTGTTCTTCGTCGGCATGGCCGCGCTCAACGAGGCGGTGTGGCGGACGACCGACTGGGATTTCTGGGTCGGGTTCAAGCTGTGGGGGGCGATCCCGCTGACGCTGCTGTTCGCGTTCGCGAATATCCCGATGCTGCTGCGGCACGGGTTGAAGACGGAGGATGACCCGCAGGCAGGCATTCCGCCGGAGTGAGCATAACCCCTCTCCCACCGGGAGAGGGGTCGAGCAGCGTAGCTGCGAGGGGGTGAGGGTGACCGCGACGCACAAGCCACCCTCACCCCCTTCCGCGCCCTGCGGGCGCTCCCTCCCTCTCCCACCGGGAGAGGGAAATAGGGGTTACGCCGCGTCGAAGCGCTTGCCGGCTTCGTCCCAGTTCACCACGTCCCACCATGCCTTGAGATAGCCCGGCCGGTCGTTCTTGTAGGTCAGGTAGTAAGCGTGTTCCCACACGTCGTTGCCGAGGATCGGCGTGCCCTTGTCCTTGGCGTCGTCCATCAGCGGATTGTCCTGATTGGGCGTCGAGGTGACCTTGAGCGCGCCGCTCGAATCCTTGATGACCCAGGCCCAGCCCGACCCGAACTGGCCCGCACCCTTGGTGTTGAAGTCTTCCTTCAGCTTGTCGAGCCCACCGTAGGCGTCGATCGCGTCCTTGAGGGCGCCGGACGGCTGGGTCGAACCCTTCGGCCCCATGATCTTCCAGAAGAAGTCGTGGTTCCAGAACCCACCGCCATTGTTGCGCACCAGCGGCGGCAATGACGAGATGCGGCTGAGGATGTCCTCGATCGACAGGCCTTCCAGGCTCGGATCGGCGGCGACGCCCTCGTTGAGCTTGGCGGTATAGGCGGCGTGATGCTTGTCGTGGTGGAAGGTCATCGTTTCCTTGGAGATGACCGGCTCCAGCGCGTCATAATCGTACGGCAGCGGCGGCAGTTCGAATGCCATGGGAAAGGCTCCTCTTGGATAGGGACGATGTCGTCCCCGCGTTAACGCCGGACGTCGCCTAACGCTCCCATCCCGTTACGCAAGCGTCATGACCCCTGCGCGTTGATGAGATCGTGGCGGCGCAGCGCATGGCGCAGCTGGTCGTAGCTCAACCCCAGCGCCTCCGCGGTCGAACGCTGGTTGAAGCGGTGCTCGGCGAGCGCGCGCGCCAGCAGCTCGCGCTCGAAGCGCGCGACGCGCGACTTGAAGTCCGACGGGCCGGTGTCGCAGGCGACGACCGGGCTGTCCTCGCTCTCGACCGGCGCGGGCGCGGGCTGGTCGGCGGGTGCCTTGCTCGGGCCCCCGCCCGGGCCGCCGGTGGGGCGGTACGGCGAGGCGAAGGGGTCGATCTCGATCCCGTCGACCGGCCCGCCGCCCTCCCAGCGATAGACCGCGCGTTCGACGACGTTGCGCAGCTCGCGGACGTTGCCGGGCCAGCGGTGGGTCAGCAGCTGGTCGAGCGCGCGCGGGCCGAAGCCGGGCCAGCGTTCCCAGCCGATCTCCGACGCCATCCGCCGCCCGAAATGGTCGGCGAGCACCGCGATGTCGCCCGATCGCGCGCGCAACGGCGGCAGCGTCACCACTTCGAACGAGAGCCGGTCGAGCAGATCGGCGCGAAACTCGTGCGCGTCGACCTTGTCGGGCAGATGCTCGTTGGTCGCCGCGACGATGCGGACGTCGACGCGCAACGGTCGCGACGAGCCGATCCGCGTCACCTCGCCATATTCGACCGCGCGCAGCAGCCGGTCCTGCGCCGCCATCGACAGCGTGCCGAGTTCGTCGAGGAACAGGGTACCGCCGTCCGCCTCCTCGAACCGCCCGGTGCGCGCCTTGGTCGCGCCGGTGAAGGCGCCCGCCTCATGCCCGAACAATTCCGCCTCGATCAGCGACTCGGGCAGCGCCGCGCAGTTCATGATGACCAGCGGCTGGTCCCAGCGCGGGGAGAGGCGATGGAGGCGCTCGGCGACGAGCTCCTTGCCCGTGCCGCGTTCGCCGATGACCAGCACCGGCCGGTCGAGCGCGGCGGCGCGGCTGGCGCGTTCCAGCGCATCCAGAAAGGCCCCCGATTGGCCGATGACCTGTGTCGTCCGCTGCATCGCCAACTTGTGGCGTAAAATACCAACGTTACGCAAGCGTTCATCCGTGGTTCATAGGAATAATACACCTAGAAAGCGCGGAAAACCGCCGTTTTCGCAATTGGCACGGCCCCTGCAATGCACCCGGCATACCGCCAGCACGGCGGCCCAAGTTTCAAAAGTTTCAGGAGGTTACCATGTTCCATTCCGAGATCGGTCGTAAGCTTGCCGCCATCGTCTGCACCGTCCTGTTCAGCGCGACCTGCGTCGCCGGCGCAGTAGGTCCGGCGACCGGCAGCCACCAGACCGTCGAGAAGGCCGCCCGCCTTTCGGCGTAAGCGGTCCCAAACCGGGGCGGGTCGTTTCCCTCGCTCCGCCCCGGCCATGTTTCCAGGAGCACACACCACGATGGGCATCTTCTCCCGCACCCGCGACATCGTCGCCGCCAACTTCGCCGACCTGCTCGAAAAGGCGGAAGACCCGGCGAAGATGATCCGCATGATTATCCTCGAGATGGAGGAGACGCTGGTCGAGGTCCGCGCCAGCGCGGCGCGCACGATCGCCGACCAGAAGGAAATGCGCCGCCACATCAACAAGCTCGATCAGCTGCAGGCGAACTGGATGGAAAAGGCGGAGCTGGCGCTGAGCAAGAACCGTGAGGACCTTGCCAAGGCGGCGCTCGGCGAGAAGCAGAAGGCCGCCGACATGGCCGAGCAGCTGATGATCGAGGTGAAGGTGCTCGACGACGCGCTGCGCGCCTCCGAAGAGGATATCGCCAAGCTCCAGAAGAAGCTGAGCGAAGCCCGCGCCAAGCAGTCGAACGTCCAGACCCGGCTGGAAAGCGCCAACAACCGCTACCGCCTGCGCGAGATGTATGCGGGGCCGAAGACGCACGAGGCGTTCAGCCGCTTCGACGTCCTCGAACGCCGCGTCGACGATGCCGAGGGCCGCGCCGAGGCGCTGGGTCTGGGCGTGCCCAAGACGCTGGAGGAAGAGATCGCCGAGCTGCGCCAGGGCGACAAGGTCGATGCCGAGCTCGCCGCGCTGAAGGCGCGCCTGAGCGGCAACGCGGACAAGGAGGGTTGAGATGAACACCGTCCTGGTTTGCCTGACGCTCTTCGTCGGCCTGCCCTGGGTCATCCTCCACTATGTCACCAAGTGGAAGCAGGCGCCCAAGATCACCGACGAGGACGAGAAGCTGCTCGACGAGATGTTCAATCTCGCCCGCCGGCTCGAGGATCGCCTCAACACCGTCGAGCGGATCGTCGCCGCCGACAACCCCGACTTCAAGCCGAGCCTGACCGCTCAGCAGCCGCAATATCAGATCGATCGGAGGAACTGAGATGTCCGCCCGCACCCAATTCTACCTCGACAAGCCGAACGGCAAATGGGCCGGCGTGTGTTCGGGGATCGCCGATTACACCGGCTTCGACATCACGTTGGTCCGCGTCGCCATGGTCGTGCTGACCATCGCCACCTCGGGCTGGGTGCTGATCGGCTACCTCGCCGCCGCATGGCTGGCGCCCAAGAAGCCGAGCGGCCTCTACGAAACGCAGGAGGACGCCAAGTTCTGGCAGGGCGTGCGCTCGAACCCCAAGCGCTCGACCACCGAAGTCCGCAGCAAGCTGCGCGATATCGACCGCCGGCTCGCCGACATGGAGCTGCACTATACCAGTCGCAACAACCGGCTGGCCGAGGAAATCGACAGCCTGCGCTGAGACGGGCTTGACCGAAAGGGAAGAAGACGATGTCGGACCTTGCGCTGATGATCCCGATTACCGCGATTGCGATCGGGCCGGTGACCTGGATCGCGAACAACTGGTTACGCACCAAGCATGGCTATCCGCCGCTGGACTACCGCAGCCGCCGGCGCCGCGGCGCGGAGGCCGAAACGGACCTCGAGGCGGAGCGCAAGATCATGCTGCTCACCAACGAGAACGACAAGCTGACCGGGCAGGTCGGCCGCCTGGAGGAACGCATCGCCGTCCTCGAACGCATCGCCACCGATCCCGCCGAGCGCACCGCCCGCGAGATCGAGGCGCTGCGCGACCGCTAGAAGGAGCCCCCGCCATGGGACCCGATCACGTTTTTTTCATGTTCCTCGGCGCCGCGATCACGCTGGCCATCCAGTGGTACGGCCGTCGCAAGGTGCGCCAGGCGATCATCGCTCCCGATCTGGAGGCGCGCCAGAACATCGACCTGCTCGATGCCGAGAATGCCCGCCGTATCGGCCAGATCGACCGGCTGCAGGAGCGGCTGGCGACGGTCGAGAGCATCGTGACCGACCGCTCGCATCGGCTGGGCCATGAAATCGAACAGCTGCGTGTCGGCTAGAAGGAACGATCGATGAACGGCTTTACGATCTTCATGCTCGCCTTCGTCGTCATCGGCCTGCCGGTGATCCTCGGCATCGGCAGCGAGATGTTCAGGCGCTGGCTCAAGCACAAGGAAACGATGGCGAGCGCGCTCAATGCGCAGACGGCGGAGAAGGCGGCGCAATATGCCGCCCATACCGAACGGCTGGAGGAGCGCGTCCGCGTGCTCGAACGCATCGTCACCGACCGCGGCGTCGACCTGGCGCGCGAGATCGAGGACCTGCGCGATCCCCGCCCCGCCGCGCGCCTGCCGATCAACTGATCCCGAATACGAGGATTCGCACCCATGAACCCCGCAGAGATGATCGTCGCGATCGTGGCGCTGGTGATGATCGGTGGCGTGCTGCGCGCCCGCTTCGCCGCCCACGCCCGCAGCGACATGGCCGCACCGCCGGCGAGCGACGATACCCACCGCCTCGCCTACGAAGTGCAGCTGCTGAAGGAGCGCATCCAGGTGCTGGAGCGCGTCATCACCGACAATCGCAGTACCACCGATCTCAGTCATGAGATCGAACGGCTGCGCGACCGCTAGAAAGGAGGCGGACCATGTACGACCCCAACGTCTATCTGACCGTGTCGCTCTCGTCGCTGGCCGGCCTCGCGATGGTCACCACCGCCGGCCTGTCGGGCTGGCGCAGCTGGCTGGCGCTCAAGCACCAGCAGCTCGACGTCGCCCAGGACGCCGTCCCGCCGATGCCGTCCGCCGGATCGCGGATCGAGATCGCCGACCTGAAGGAGCGGATCAAGAAGCTCGAGGCGATCGCGGCGGGTGTCGATTTGTGATCCGCCCTTCCCTTCCGTCATCCCGGCGAACGCCGGGATGATGAAGGGGTGGAGTGGCGGGCGCCCCCCAGTGTCCCCTGCGTGGGATGACGAACCGGCAGGACGGCCAACACCGATTGCCCCCGCCCCGCCCCGCCTGTACCGCGGCGGCCATGACCAGCATCGCCGACGTCCGCGACGAATATCTTTTCTTGGAAGGCTTTGACCGCATCGAGCTTTTGATCGATCAGGGAAAGGCTCTTGAGCCCATGCCCGATGCGCTGAAGACCGATACGACGCTTGTAAAAGGGTGTACGGCCGAGGTTTGGACGTATCCCACGCGGAATGCTGACGGCACGCTTCACTTTCTAGCAGATTCGAAGTCTGGAGTTGTGAAAGGCATCATCGCTTTGGTCTTAATGACGGTACAGGACAAACAGCCAGCCGACATTTTGAACGTTGATGTTGAGGAGGAACTTAGGCCTTTCGAGGTCAGTAAGCACCTCTCATCAAAACGAACCTCCGGCATCCCCAACATGATCGCGCTGATCCGCGAGACGGCGCTGCGCTACGCCTGAATACCCCACCGTTCGTCATCCCCGCGCAGGCGGGGATCCATAATCACGAAGGGTTCTGAGCCTCACTGAGGTTAGCCAGTATGGATCCCCGCCTGCGCGGGGATGACGGAATGGCGGCAGGGATACCACGCATCATACCATAGCCCGCCACCCAAACCGTTCGCACTGAGCCTGTCGAAGTGCCTGAATCTCAGGATGCGTCGACAGGCCCCGCCCCACCGGATCGCTCCTGCTCCAGCCGCGCCGCCAGTTCCACCACATCCGCTCCGCGCGGTACCACCAGCCACGTCCCCGGCGCGCGGCCGTCGATCATCGCCACCGCATCGCGCGGGCACAGCCCCAGGCACCGCGTCTCGACCACGCCGAGCGTCGCCTTGCGGCCCTTCTTCAGCCCCATGATCTTGCGCAGCATCCTGGCGAGCGGGGCCCGCCCCTTCTTGCCGAAGCCGCCGTCCAGTTTCTTCGAACATTTGCCGCAGACCAGCACCGCGCCGGTCCAGGCGCTGGGGACCCGCTTCAGCTGGGGCGCCACTCGCGCCGCTCCTCCGCCGATCGCAGCACCTCGTAGGCCGCCTGCACCGTCTGGAAACGCACCGCGGCGTCGGCATCGCCGGGCCGCACGTCGGGATGATTGGCCTTGGCGAGGCGCCGCCACGCGGTCTTCACCGCCTCGAAATCGGCGTCGCCCTCCAGCCCCAGCGCTTCCAGCGCCCGCATCTCGTCGC
Source organism: Sphingomonas liriopis (assembly GCF_024211255.1). Lineage (GTDB taxonomy): Bacteria > Pseudomonadota > Alphaproteobacteria > Sphingomonadales > Sphingomonadaceae > Sphingomonas > Sphingomonas liriopis. The sequence goes on from NZ_JAMLDY010000006.1 coordinate 16,512, forward strand.
GCGAGCGGCTGCCGTCGCCGGGGCCGCCCCAGGCGTAATGACCGGCATTGGCATAGCCCGATGCGGTGCGACTCTCCGATGCCTCGCGGCTCGCCGCTTCTTCGGCGGACAGGCCCTCGAAATAATTCCAGCCGCGATTGTATTCGGCGGCGTGCGTTTCGCAGAAATACCAGCGGTCGGGGCTGTTGGGCGATTTGGGCGCGGGACAATTGCCCGGCGCCTCGCAGCCGTGGCGGTCGCACAGCCGCACCGTCGTCGCCTCGCGGCTCGAGCCGTAGCCGCGCCAGCGGGGAAACCCCCAGTCGTTCGTTCGGGACGTGCTGCGCGCCATGGCGGCTCACATAAGCCCTTGGACGGGCGGCGCAACCGCAGCGAATGTCAGAGGGTCTGTAAGCCGGGTTCTGTCCACTCCCCTTGCGGGAAGATGGGCGACCATTCCTCTACGACGACGCTTGCGCGCCGCCTCCAGCAACCAACCCGGACGACGAGCTGAAACGAAGCCCATGGGGTTCCTCAAAAAGTAATACTTTTTGGGGCGGCCCCTCTGCCGTCCCTATTCGGTCTTGCTCCCGGTGGGGTTTGCCGTGCCGCCCCCGTTACCGGGCGCGCGGTGCGCTCTTACCGCACCCTTTCACCATGGCGTCGCCGAAGCGGTCGCCGTCTGCTCTCTGTGGCACTGTCCCTGGGGTCGCCCCCGCCGGGCGTTACCCGGCACCGTCGTTTCGCGGAGCCCGGACTTTCCTCGCGCGCCCGAAGGTGCCCGCGGCCGCCCGACCCTCTGACGTTCCCGCCCTAGCGCGCGAAAGCGCGCTAGGGAAGCGGCGCACGCTGCTCTACCGCAGCGTTCAGCACATATCATTCATCCCCCTGCGGTTTGGGAAGCAATAGCGCGAGCAGGATCATGCGGCATTCGGCGTCGATCTCGCCGTCGATCAGTTCGGGGCGGAAGCGGCGCTGGAACGCCATGATCGCCGCCATCGCGTTGCCGACGTCATAGCCGAAACGTTCGAGCGCGAGCAGGAAGCCGCCTTGCGTCCACATCGGGTCCATCAGCCCGCGCGTCGGCCGCGGCAGCGCGAGGCGCAGCCGGGCGAGGCGCGACCAGGGGAACAGCTCGCCGGGGTCGCGCTTGCGGGTCGGCGCGATGTCCGAATGGCCGACGACGTTGCCGCGTGTGATGCCGTAACGCTCCTTGATCGCGGCGACCAGCGGCAGCAGCGCGTCGATCTGTTCGTCGGCGAACGGGCGATAGCCGAATTCGTGACCCGGGTTGACGATCTCGATCCCGACGCTCGCCGAATTGACGTCGGTCACCCCGCGCCAGTGCGACTTGCCCGCGTGCCAGGCGCGCTTGTCCTCCGCCACCAGGCGACAGATCGTGCCGTCCTCCTCGACCAGATAGTGCGACGACACCTTCGCCGCGGGATCGCGCAGCCGCGCCAGCGCGGACGGGCCGTCCTGCATGCCGGTATAGTGAAGCACGATCATGCTGATCGGCAGCGTCCGCTCGTCGAAGTTCGGCGAGGGCGTGTCGAGGATGGTCATACCGCCACGTTAGCCCAGCGCGCGCCGCGACGTAAGGGGCGTCAGGCGACCCGGCGCTGGACCGCGGGCACCGCGACGCGATCGTAGAATCCGCGCAAGGTGCGGCTCGGCTCGAACAGGCGGGTCTGGCCGATCACCGTCTCGCCGGCGCCGAGCACCAGCGTGCCGCCCGGCCGGATCGCGGTCGCGAACCGCTCGAACACCTCCGCCTTCGCCTCGGTCGACAGATAGAGCAGGACGTTGCGGCACAGGACGAGGTCGAACGCGCCGGCGGGCGGGCGATCGGACACGAGGTTCTGCCGGCGCACGGCGACCGATCGCGTCAGCTCGGGCTTCGCCACCCAGTCGTCGCCATCGGCGTCGAACCAGCGCATCATCCGCCGGATCGGCAGGCCGCGCTGGATCTCGAACTGGTTGAAGCGCCCGGCGCGGGTGCGGGCGACCGCGGCGTCGGACACGTCGGTCGCGACGATCTCCGGCATCGTGCCGCCGGTGTCGACGCGCTCGGCGAACAGTATGGCGAGCGACAGCGGCTCCTGCCCGGTCGAACAGCCCGCGCACCAGATGCGCGGCCGCCGCCCCGCCGCCTCGACGCCCGCCACCGCCTCGACCACCAGGTCGAAGATCGGCGCGTCGCGGAAGAACGAGGTTTCCTGGTTGAGCAGCGCATCGACGATCTGGTCGCCGATCCGCGGATCGTTGCCGTCGAGCAGCAGCGTGACGAGCTGGTCGAGCGTATCGAGGCCATGCGTGCGCAGCAGCGGCTTCAGCGCGGTATCGATCCGCCACGAACGATAGCTGGCGATCCGCTGGCCGGTGCGTGCCTCGAGCAGCGCGCTGAACACGTTGAGCGCGACCTGCGAGACGGGAAGGGGCGCGGCGCTCACGGGCGGCGCCGTGCCGCGGCGAGCATGCCGATCGTGTCGGGTGGCAGGATCGCATCGGCGACGCCCGCGTCGGCGACCGCGCCGGGCATGCCCCAGATCACCGAGCTCGCCTGATCCTGTACCACCACGCATCCCCCCGCCTGATGCACCTGCCGCGCGCCGTCGACGCCGTCGCGGCCCATGCCGCTCAATACGATCGCCAGCATCCGCGATCCGAACACGCCGGCCATCGACGCGAACATCGGATCGACCGATGGCATGCAGCCGCTCTGGCTGGGTTCGCTGTTCAGCCGGATCGCCGCCGATCCGTCGGCCAGCGCGACGCAGCGGATATGCGCGTCGCCGGGGGCGACGAGGATGCGGCCGGGGCGCAGCCGCAGCCGGTCGGTCGCCACCTCGCACGGCCGGCCGGCGAGGACCGCGAGCTGCGCGGCGAAATAGGGCATGAACGATGCCGGCAGATGCTGGGTGATGAGGATCGGCAGGCGGAATTCGGGCGGGATCGCGCGCAACAGCTGGCTGAGCGCGTGGATGCCACCGGTCGAGGCGCCGATCGCGACGACGTCATATTCGTCGGTGACCGCCATCGGCACCGGCGCGGCGGCGGATGCGCTGGCGATGCCGGCGATCCGCGCAGGGTTGGCGAGGCGATCGAGCTTGTCGACCAGCGCGTCGCTGAACAGCGTCATCCGCTCGCCCGCGGCGGGTTTCAACAGCGTATCGGCGGCGCCCAATGTCAGCGCCTGGACGGTGACCGACGCGCCCGCGGTGGCGGAGCCCGAGACGATCAGGATCGCCGCCCCCTGCCCCGCGGCGATCAGATCGGGCAGCGCAGTGATGCCGTCGACGCCGGGCAGCTGGACGTCGAGCAGGATGAAGGCGACCGATTCGCGCGCCAGGAACGCCAGCGCCGCATCCACCGTGCTGACGCTGGCGGCGACGACATAGCGTTTTGTGCCCGCGACGATCCGCTCGATCACCGCGCGCGCGACCACCGAATCATCGACGATCAGGATGCGCGACGATGCCGGGTCGTTGGCCTCGGCCTCGACGGCAGGTTGCAGGGCGGGCGCCACGATCCGGCCTTTCCGTGCGGCTCAGGCCATGCCGACGATCTGGAGCTTCGATTCCAGCGTGTCGCGGTCGAACGGCTTCATGACATATTCGTCGGCCCCCGCCTCGATCGCGGCACGGATATAGGCCATGCCGTTCTCGGTCGTGCAGAACACCACCTTGGGCCGCGACGGGATCGCCGATTCGCGCAACGCGCGCAGGAAATCCATTCCGCTCATCACCGGCATGTTCCAGTCGAGCAGGATCACGTCGGGCGCCGATACCAGGCACGCCTCCAGCGCCTCGCGCCCATCGCACGCCTCGGTGACGGTGAAGTCCAGCGTCTCCAGGATGTGGCGGGCGACCTTTCGGATCACCTTCGAATCATCGACAACCAGGCAGGTCTTCATGAATGGGCCTCTATACGTGCGGTGATCGCTGGTGCGGGGGTATGACAGCGAACGGTAAGCGGCGCGTTAAGCCGCCAAGGCGTATTGCGGCACCAGCGCCGCGAGATCGACGACCAGCAAAGGTTCGCCATCGCGTTCGATCAGGCCGATGCCGACCCGGCCCCAGCCGTGGTCGAGCGCAAGGCCCGACGACAGCGGCTGGCGTTCGTACAGCGCGACATCCTCCAGCGCGTCGACGAGGATCGCATAGTCATGCCCGTCGATGCGGGTGATGACCGCGCGCCGCACGCTATCGGGGGTGGGGTCCAGACCCAGCGCGGTGCCGGTGTCGATCACCGTCACCACCCGGCTGCGCAGCGCGACCAGCCCGCGCACCCCGGCCTCGGTCCGCGGCACCGCCACGATCTCGGCGATGTCGACCACCGATCCGACCTGCGTCGTGTCGATAGCGACGCCGCGCCCGGCGATCTGCGCGATCAGGAACAGGTCCATCAGCGGCCTCCCACGGCATGCGCCAGCGCGTCGAGCAGCGCGGCGCGATCGTAGCGATAGATGCTGGTCGCCTGTGCCGACGGCGCAGCGACCTCGCGACGCAGCCGCACGACGTTGCGTGCCGCCTGCGGCGCGACCGGCGCATCGTCCATGACCAGCACGACGTCGGCCGGCCCGTCGCGCGGCGCCTGCGTGACGCAGCGATAGCCCGAGGCGTCGAGCATCGGGCGCAGGAACGTCTCCATCCAGCCGCTGCCGTCGGTCTGCAGCCAGCACAACCGCTCGGGCGGGCGCGGCGCGATCTCGCCGGCGAACAGCGCGTGGACGTCGAGCAGCTCGACCTGTTCGCCGCCGATCATCGCGACGCCGGCGATCGGCCCGCTGCCGCGCGCGGGCGCGATCTCGGTCGGCAGATGGACGATCTCGATCGGTTCGTGGATCGCATAGGCGATATCGCTGACCCCGTCGGTCAGGCGCAGCACCGGCACCTCCAGCCGCTCGCCGATCGGCGCGACGGTGTGGAGCGGCACCAGCGCACCGCCGATGGCGAGGCGCAGCTGCCCCGCGGTCATGCGGATGGCATCGGTCGAAACGGGCTCGACGCGGTCGATCGCCGCCAGCGGCATCACCCGACGCTGGCCGTCCAGATCCTCGAACAACAGCGCCGGCACGGCAGCGACGCGTTCCTCGGCGGCGCCCTCGTCCTCGGCGGCGAGCGCGCGCTGGAAGCGCAGCCCCGCCATCGCCGCGATCCCCGATCCGTCGAGCAGCAGCATCGGCAACCCCGAATCGGGCAGCGTCTGGCCGGCGTACACCCCGGTCGCCATCACCACCGGTGCGGCGGGCTTCACCACCAGTTCCTCGGTATCGATGACGCGGTCGATCGCGAGCGCGTAATCGCCGTCGCGGGTCGAGACGATCGCCAGCGTCTGCCCGCCGCCGCCTCCCTCGCTCTCGCTCTCGACGATGCCGAGCAGCCGCGCGAGCGACACCAGCGGCAGCCGCCGGCCGCGCACCGTCGCCACCTCGGCATCGCCGACCGTGTCGATCCGCACCGCCTCGCCGCGCACGCGCAGGATCTCGTCGACCGACTGGCGCGCGATCGCGAAGCGCTGGTCGCCGACGCCGACGACGATCGTCGACATGATCGACAGCGTCAGCGGCACGTAGATGACGATCGTCAGCCCCTTGCCGGGCTGGCTGGCGAGGTGGACGCGCCCGCCGATATGTTCGATGTTCGATCGCACCACGTCCATGCCGACGCCGCGGCCCGAAATGGCGGTCACCGTATCGCGGCTCGACAGGCCGGGGTGAAAGATCAGGTCGAGCTTCGCCGCGGCGTCCATCGCCGCCAGCTGCGCCGGGGTGAACAGCTTCTGCGCCTTCGCCTTCTCGACCAGCCGGTCGACGTCGATGCCGCGGCCGTCGTCGGCGATCTCGATCAGGATCTGGTTGCCCGACTGGCGCGCCAACACCGCCAGCCGGCCCGCCTCGCGCTTGCCCGCCGCCTTGCGGTCGGCGGGCGATTCGATGCCGTGATCGACCGCGTTGCGGATGATGTGGACCAAGGGATCGCGCATCAGCTCGATCATCTCGCGGTCCAGCTCGACGTCGGCGCCGTCGATGCCCAGCACCACCTGCTTGCCGAGCTCGCCCGCGGTATCACGCACCATCCGCGGCAGCGCGGAAAACAGCGCGTCGATCTTCTGCATCCGCGTGCGCGTGACGGTATCGCGCATCTCGGCGACGGTCAGCGACAGGCGCTCCAGCGCCGCCTCGACCAGCGGATCGACGGTCTCGTCGCGCAGGCGGCGGGCGAGCTCGTTGCGCGCCAGCACCATCTCCGACATGCCGCTCATCATCCGGTCGAGCAGGTCGACGTTGAGGCGTACCGAGCGGCTGTTGGCGCGGTGGACGTTGGCGGCCTGCGCCGGCGCGACGGGCTGCGCATCCTCGTCGAGCGCGGCGATCAGCAGGTCCTCGCTCGAATCGTCCAGCGCCGCGCCCGAATCGATCGCCTCGACCAGTTCGCCGATGCGATCGACGATCCCGAGCACGGCGTTGACCAGCGCGGTATCGGGCACGCGCTTGCCGTCGCGCACCGCGGCGAGCACGTCCTCGGCGGCATGGCTCAATCGCGCCAGCCGCGGCAGGTCGAGGAAGCCGCAGCTTCCCTTGACGGTATGGACGAAGCGGAAGATCGCATCCAGCCGCGCGCGGTCGGCGGGATCAGCTTCCCACGCGACGATCTCCCCCGACAGCGATTCCAGCGTCTCGCGGGTCTCGGCAATGAATTCCTGCAACAGGTCGTCCATGGGCCCCCGGCACGTTACGCGCCGGGTCTTGGCCGATCAGGGGTTAAGACGGCGTTTACTGGGACGGGGGTCGGGGTTGGGCTCGGCGAACCGCCCCACTTCCTGCGTCACCCCGGACTTGTTCCGGGGTCCACTCCGCGGCGAGGCGGACGGACTGTAACGAGAACGATACGCCCGCGGACCGGTGGCCCCCGGAACAAGTCCGGGGTGACAAAGGGTGGATGGCACCCTAGCCCGCGTTGAATACCGCGCCGAAGATCATCACGTTGTCCGCCGGTTCGCTGATCTGCACCGCGCCGCCCGCCTGCCCGGCGAGGGTATGAACCAGATAGGCCGCCGCCGCGCGCGGGGTGACGCCGCCGTCGCCCTCGCCGTTTACCAGCGTCGTACGCAATTCGGGGTCGAGGATGATCCGCGGCCCCTCGATCTTGACGACGATCTCCAGCTGGCCGCCATTCTCCTCGCCGCCGACGTCGAGTGTGCCGCCGCGGACCAGCGCCTCGCTGGCGATCAGCGCCAGGTTGAGCATCACCTTCAACGCCGTCTTGGGCAGCGTATCGGCCTCGACCCACCAGTTGAAGGTGGTGCGCTTGTTGTCGGCGAGCAGCCCCTCGATCGCGGTCTTCGCCTCGCGACTGTCGACCTGTTCGCCGAACCCGCCGGCGGCTCCGAAGGCGAGGCGGAAGAACTTGAGCTTGTTCGCCGAGGCACGCGCGCTCTCGCTCAGCAGCTGGAAGACGCGCGCGCGCATCTCCGGCTCGTTCTCGTCGCCGAGCAGTTCGAGCCCGTTGTTGAGCGCGCCGACCGGCGACAGGAGGTCATGGCACAGCCGCGAACACAGCAGGCTGGCGAAATCGACCGGGCTGACGGACATTCAAATCCCCTGAAATACCTGCAATGATGTGGCGGAGGCCGATCGCGCGTGCAAGAGAGTAGGCTTTGCCATCCTCTATTCCGTCGTCACCCCGGACTTGTTCCGGGGTCCATTTATCCCCGCGCGCATCGGCCTCTGGCTAGGCGGCACCGTGGACCCCGGAACAAGTCCGGGGTGACGAGGCATTTTGTAGCAGCGTTCGGTTTATGTCACCAATAGGGATACCGCCTCGAACCGCCCCTCAACTGCGCCATCCGCCACCGCACGCCACGCGCGGACCTCGCCCCCGGCGGCGATCAACCACAGCGAACCATCGGGCACGGCACTCGCCGCATCGCACGACGACGGCACCGCGATCCCGGTGGGGTGCGAATGATAATGGCCGACGATCGGCGGGCCTCCCGCCCGGATGGCGCGATGCGCCGCGAGCAGCGCGACGGGGTCGATCTCGAACCGGCGCACAGGCTCGGCTGCGACGTTGCGACATGGCTGAACGGCGCTGATCGCCCCATCCTCGCCGAACAGCAACCCGCACACCTCCGCGTCCGGCGACGCCGCCGCTGCGCGCAGGATTTGTCCGAGGAGGTCGCTTGCAATCATCACCATCGTGCCCACATCGCTACGACATGGACCGGGGGGTTTCCATCCTAGACGCGACGATCGCGACCACGGCCGACGGCTGGCGGCTCGATCGTGCGCTCGCCGATGCGGTGCCGACGCTGTCGCGCGAACGGCTGAAGGTGCTGATCGCCAGCGGTGCGGTGACCCGCGACGGGCAGATGGTCCGCGACGCCGCGAAGAAGGCGGCGGCGGGCGACCGTTTTGCCGTCGCGGTGCCGGTCCCGACGCTACCGCACAACGAGGCACAGGATATCCCGCTCGTCATCGCCTACGAGGACGAGCATCTGATCGTCATCGACAAGCCGGCGGGGCTTGTCGTCCATCCGGCGGCGGGCAATCTCGACGGGACATTGGTCAACGCGCTACTGCATCATTGCCAGGGCTCGCTATCGGGGATCGGCGGCGTCGCGCGGCCGGGGATCGTCCACCGCATCGACAAGGACACGAGCGGCCTGATGGTCGCCGCCAAGACCGATCGCGCGCACGAAGGGCTCGCGCGCCAGTTTCACGACCACAGCATCGACCGCCGTTATCGTGCGATCGTCGGCGGCGTGCCGCGCCCGGCGGAGGGCAAGGTCGACGCTCCCCTCGCCCGCTCGGCGACCAACCGCAAGAAGATCGCCATCGTCCAGGGCGGCAAGCGCGCGGTGACGCATTTCCGCACGATGGAGGTGCTGCGCGAGGCCGCGCTGGTCGAATGCCGACTGGAGACGGGACGGACACATCAGGTGCGCGTGCATATGGCATCGATCGGCCACGCCTTGCTGGGCGACCCGGTCTATGGTAGAACAAAGAGTGGCCACAAGGCGCTGCTCGAAACCCTGGGTTTCCGCCGTCAGGCCTTGCATGCGGCGCATCTGGGGTTCATCCATCCGGTGAAAAGCACCGCTTTGGCGTTCGAAAGCCCGATGCCTGCCGATATGCAGGAACTGTTCACCGAGCTTCACGTATAGGTTCGAGCCGTTCGTCGCCGCAGCGCGGCACGGATGCCTCCAAGAAAGGGAGTTCAGATCATGGCAGCCCGCAGCAACGTCCCGGCGACGATTCCTGCCCTCGGCGGGGAGCAGAGCCTCAACCGCTACCTGTCCGAGATCAAGAAATTCCCCATTCTGGCGCCCGAGCAGGAATTCATGCTCGCCAAGCGCTTCCAGGAGCATGGTGATACCGATGCGGCAGCGCAGCTCGTTACCTCGCACCTGCGGCTCGTCGCCAAGATCGCGATGGGCTATCGCGGCTACGGCCTGCCGACGTCGGAGCTGATCTCCGAGGGCAACATCGGCCTGATGCAGGGCGTGAAGAAGTTCGAGCCCGATCGCGGCTTCCGTCTCGCCACCTATGCGATGTGGTGGATCCGCGCGTCGATCCAGGAGTACATCCTGCGCTCGTGGAGCCTCGTGAAGATGGGCACCACCGCGGCGCAGAAGAAGCTGTTCTTCAACCTGCGCCGGATGAAGTCGAAGCTCGACGCGTTCGAGGACGGCGATCTCAAGCCCGAGCATATCACCAAGATCGCCACCGACCTCGGTGTCGCCGAGAGCGACGTGGTCAGCATGAACCGCCGCATGGCGATGGGCGGCGACACGTCGCTCAACGTCTCGATGCGCGAGGATGGCGAGGGCCAGTGGCAGGACTGGTTGCAGGACGATGCGCCGTTGCAGGACAGCGTCGTCGCCGAGGCGCAGGAGGCGGACGTCCGCCATGGCATGCTCGTGTCGGCGATGGACGACCTCAACGACCGCGAGAAGCATATTCTGACCGAACGGCGGCTGACAGACGACCCGAAGACGCTGGAAGAGCTGTCGCAGGTGTACGGCGTGTCGCGCGAGCGCGTGCGGCAGATCGAGGTGCGCGCGTTCGAGAAGCTGCAGAAGGCGATGATGCGCATCGCTGGCGAAAAGCGGCTGCTCGCGGCGGCGTAAGATGGTCGGCACCGTCGTCATCGGCGGCGGTGCGGCCGGCATCGCCGCGGCGCGGCGGTTGTATGACGCCGGCGAGGACGTGCTGCTGGTCGAGGCGGGGGATCGCCTCGGCGGGCGGGCGCGGAGTGTGTCTTTACACGGGCTGCCCCATGCCGGCCGTCACCCCGGACTTGTTCCGGGGTCCACTTTTCCGCAGGCGGAGTCGAAAGAGGCTCAGGCGATGCGCTCGCCGCCCGGTGGACCCCGGAACGAGTCCGGGGTGACGGAGTATGTTGGGCGGGCCGCGTCCGCCACCGCCGCCGCCGCCGCAGCCACCCCAGTTCCTGCCCCTGCCCCTGCCCCCGCCACCCCAGCTTTCGCTGGGGTGACGGACGGTGGGTGGAATGGCGGCAGCGCCACCGTCGACCTCGGCTGCGGCTGGCTCCACTCCGCCCGGCACAACCCATGGACCGCCATCGCCGAACACGCCGGCTTCGCAATCGACAAATCCTCCCCCAATTGGGGCGTGCAATGGCGCAATCTCGGCTTCCCGCCGGACGAGCAACAAGCGTTCCGCGCCGCCTACGACCGGTTTGAAACCGCCGCCCACGCCGCACTCGACGGCCCCGACCGCCCGCTGTCCGCCTTCGTCCTCGAAAGCGACCCATGGCGCCCGATGATCGACGCGATCTCGGGCTACGCCAACGGCGCGCCGCTGGATCGCGTGTCGCTGCACGACTGGGCAGCGTATGAAGACGCTGCGACGGAGGACAATTGGGCGCTGCCCGCCGGTTACGGCACGCTGGTCGTCCATCATGCCGGCGACGTCCCCGTCCGCCTGAACACCCCCGTCACCCGCATCGACCACGGCGGCCGTACGATCCGTCTCGAGACACCCGCCGGGACTATCGAAGCGGACCACGTCGTCCTCGCCATCCCGACCACCGCCTATGACGCGATCCGCTTCGATCCGCCGCTGCCGGCCAAGCACGACGCCGCCGCCGCGCTGCCGCTCGGGCTCGCCGACAAGGTGTTCCTCGCGGTCGATTCGCCGGAATGGCCGGCACACGCGCATCTCACCGGCAAGCCGCACAGCGCCTGCACCGCCAGCCATCGCCTGTCGCCGTTCGGCCTGCCGATCGTCGAGAGCTTCTTCGGCGGCGCGTGCGCGGAAGCCATGGCGGACGAAGCCGCCGCGACCGCCTTCGCGATCGACGAACTCGTCGGCCTGCTCGGCAGCGACTGGCGCCGCCGTCTCACCCCGCTCGGCGCCACGCACTGGCGCGCGGTGCCGCATATCCACGGCAGCTACAGCCACGCCCGCGTCGGCCATGCCGGCGCCCGCGCGATCCTCGCAGCCCCCGTCGACGACCGCCTGTTCTTCGCCGGCGAGGCCTGCTCGGCCCGCGATTTCTCCACCGCGCACGGCGCCTACGAAACCGGCATCACGGCGGCGGAGGCGATCCTGGGCTTGAAGGCGGCGGCCCCCGCCCCGTAAGAGGCGGCGATGTTCCGTTTCGCCCGTATCCTGGCCAAGGCCGCGCTGATCTTCGTCGTCGTCACCGTGGCGTGGGTCGGCCTCTATCGCTTCGTGCCGGTGCCGTTCACCTGGACGATGGCGGGCGACCTCTTGGGTGGCCGCAGCGTCACCAAGCAGTGGATGCCGCTGTCCGAGATGGACCCCGACATGCCGCGCGCGGCGATCGCCGGCGAGGACGCGCGTTTCTGCGAGCATCACGGCTTCGACTGGAAGGGGATCGCCAGCGCCGCCTATAGCAACGCGCGCGGCAAGCGGCTGCGCGGCGGCTCGACGATAAGCCAGCAGACCGCCAAGAACGTCTTCCTCTTTCAGCGCGGCGGCTATGTCCGCAAGGCGTTCGAGGCCTATTTCACCGTCCTGATCGAGACGCTGTGGGGCAAACGGCGGATCATGGAGGTCTATCTCAACGTCGCCGAGACGGGGATCGGGACCTATGGCGCGGATGCGGCGGCGATCCGCTATTTCAACCACGACGCCAGCCGCCTGTCGCCGACCGAGGCGGGCCGGATCGCGGCGGTGCTGCCGCTGCCCAAGAAGCGGGCGGCGACCGACCCGCATGGGTTCGTGCGGCGGCACGGCAACGCGCTGGCGCGCTACGTGGGTATGGTGCGGCGCGGCGGGCTGGATACCTGCCTGAAGTGATCGCGCGGACAGGCGACGCCACCTTTCCTCCGTCATTGCGAGCGTCGCGAAGCAATCAAGAGCCGGACCAGGACGCCCTAGATTGCTTCGCTACGCTAGCAATGACGGATTGGGAGGCAGGGCTGCCTCACCTCCCCCGTTCGCCCTGGTGAGCAGATCGTCGAGGCCCCCGGCCTCGACTGAAACGTTCGGGGGACGTTTCACCTGCTCACTGTCGAAGGGCATTGAGTCTCACCGTACTTCGACAGGCTCAGCACGAACGGTGGGGTGAGTTAGCGTTGGCGCCCAATCGCCCGCGCATAGGCGTCCACATCGACGTTGCCGCCCGACAGGATCACCAGCAGCCCCGGCTCTACCGCAACCTTGCCCGCGAGCACCGCCGCCAGCGCCACCGCGCCGCCGGGCTCCACCACCAGCCGTAGATGCTCCGCCGCCCAGCGCTGCGCCGCGGCCGTCTCCGCCTCGCTCACCGCCACGCCCGTGGCGTCACGCCGCGACAGCACGTCGAAGGTCAGCGGCGACACCCGCTGCGTCTGCAACGCGTCGCAGGCAGTCGGTGGCGGATTGTCGCCGACGGGCTCGATCCACGACGCCTCCAGCGACCGGCGCATGTCGTCCCAGCCCTCCGGCTCGACGACGGTGATCGCGGCGTCCTTCAGTCCCAGCGCGATCCCTGCGGCAAGGCCTCCGCCCCCGCACGGCACCACCACGCGCGCGACCGCGCCCAGACCGACCGCCGCCATCTGCGCCTCCGCCTCGATCCCCGCGCTTCCCTGCCCCTCGATCACCCAGGGATCGTCGAAGCTCGGCACCAGCGTCGCACCACGCGCCTCGGCGAGGCGGGCGGCAATCCCCTCGCGGCTTTCGGTCGCGCGGTCGTAGCGAACCACCTCCGCCCCCAGCGCCAACGTCCCCTCCAGCTTCGCTCTAGGAGCATCGCCGGGCATCACGATCGTCGCCGGCATGCCGAGCCGCTTCGCCGCCCAGGCGATTCCCTGCGCATGGTTGCCCGACGAGAAAGCGACCACCCCGCGCGCCCGCGCCGCATCGTCCAATGCGGTCAGCCGATGCCACGCGCCGCGGATCTTGAACGCGCCGATCGGCTGCAGCGATTCCGCCTTGAACGCGACCGGCATCCCCTTGATCTCGTGGACGTAAAGCGGCGTCGGCGGCAGGATGCGGGCGATCTTTTCGGCGGCGTCGCGGACCCCCGCACGTGTCGGCTGTCGCAGAATCGTCACTTTTCGTCCTTTCGTGGTCCAAGCCACTTTACATGAGGGTTCGACGACCATAGATCGCGCCTCCGCTGCCCCATGGGACTTCCAACCGCAAGGCAGCTTTTGTCACCGTATGCCGTAAGGCAATTGGAGGTCCCTTGAATTGGCCAAGCACGATAGCGCGCTGGGGCTAGCGCCCCTCTCGACCGCCCGTTCCGCTCACACCGGCGCAGGCATCGACATCGCCAGGAGCAAGCCGGTCGATCCGGTCACGCTCGTTCGCCCGCACGCCGCCGCGCGCGCGGCCCGGTTCTTCGTCGAGAAATTCCCGGGTCGTTCGATGTATGCGGTGAAGGCGAACCCGTCCCCCAATCTGCTGCAGATCCTGTGGGACAATGGCATCACGCATTACGATACCGCCTCGATCGCCGAAGTGCGCCTGGTCAAGGCGACGCTGCCGAATGCCACCTGCTGCTTCATGCACCCGGTCAAGTCGGAAGAGGCGATCGCCGAGGCGTATGACGTTCACGGCGTGCGCACCTTCTCGCTCGACAGCATGGAAGAGCTCCACAAGATCGTCCGTGCCACCCGTGGTGCGAGCGACCTGACGCTCTGCGTCCGGCTGCGCGTGTCGTCGGAATATGCCAAGCTGAGCCTCGGTTCGAAGTTCGGCGTCGGCCCCGGCGAGACGAAGGAGCTGCTGATGGCGACCCGCCAAGTGGCGGACGCGCTCGGCATCTGCTTCCACGTCGGCAGCCAGACGATGTCGCCCGACGCGTACACCAACGCGATGGAGCGCGTTCGCGCGGCGATCGTCGAGGCGGCGGTGACCGTGGACGTCATCGACGTCGGTGGCGGCTTCCCGTCGAGCTATCCCGGCATGACCCCGCCGCCGCTGGAGCGTTTCTTCGAGACGATCCACCGCGCGTTCGAGAGCCTGCCGGTCAGCTATTCGGCCGAATTGTGGGCCGAACCGGGCCGGTCGCTGTGCGCCGAATATGCCTCGGTCGTGGTGCGCGTCGAGCGGCGCCGCGGCAACGAGCTGTACATCAACGACGGCGCCTATGGCACGCTGTTCGATGCGGCGCATATCGGCTGGAAATATCCGGTGCAGCTGCTCCGCCAGCCCGACAGCGACGCACGCGACATGGACTTCGCCTTCTGGGGTCCGACCTGCGACGACCTCGATTACATGGCCGGCCCGTTCCCGCTGCCCGCGGACACGAACACCGGCGATTATTTCGAGATCGGTATGCTCGGCGCCTATGGCTCGGCGATGCGCACCGGCTTCAACGGCTTCGGCACCGGCGACACCGTCGTCGTCACCGACGAACCGATGCTGTCGGTCTATATCGAGGACCTGTCCGTCGCAGCACAGCGGACGACCAACGTCGTCAAGCTGTAACGTCCACCTGTCACTTTATCGTCATCCCAGCGAAAGCTGGGATCTCAAGCCGCATGAGATCCCAGCTTTCGCTGGGATGACGGCTTATTGCTTGAGGTTTTGCTTTTCATGACCGACACCCTCACCAAGACCGCCGGCGCCAACGCGCCGATCAACGACACCCGCAAGGCGGAGCTGCTGTCGAAGCAGGTCAAGCATATCGATATCACCAGCTTCGACGCGCGCCCGATCATCGATGCGATGGCGGACATGAGCTTCACCAGCCGCGACCTCGGCCGTGCGACCAACATCTATAACCAGATGCTGGCCGACAAGGACTGCTCGATCTTCCTCGTCATCGCCGGGTCGACCTCGGCGGGCGGCTGCATGGACCTGTATGCCGAGCTGGTGCGCAACAACATGGTCGACGGCATCGTCGCGACCGGCGCCACGATCGTCGACATGGATTTCTTCGAAGGCCTCGGCCACAAGCATTTCCAGGCGCTGGAAATTCCCGACGACGACACGCTGCGCTCGCTCTACATCGACCGCATCTACGACACGTACATCGACGAGGAAGCGCTCCAGAACGTCGACCACACGATCTTCGAGATCGCCGAAAGCCTCGAGCCGCGCGCCTATTCGAGCCGCGAGTTCATCCGCGAGATGGGCAAGTATCTCGTCGAGCACGGCAAGAAGGACAACAGCCTGGTCAAGCTCGCCTACGAGCATGACGTGCCGATCTTCTGCCCGGCGTTCGTCGACAGCTCGGCGGGCTTCGGCCTCGTCAAGCATCAGGTCGATGCCGCCAAGGCCGGCCGGCCCTACCTGATGATCGACGCGGTCGCCGACTTCCGCGAACTGACGCAGATCAAGATCGAGGCGGGCGTCACCGGTCTGCTGATGATCGGCGGCGGCGTGCCGAAGAACTTCATCCAGGACACCGTCGTCTGCGCCGAGATCCTCGGCCACGACGACGTGCAGGTCCACAAGTACGCGGTACAGATCACCGTCGCCGACGTCCGCGACGGCGCCTGCTCGTCCTCGACGCTGCAGGAAGCGGCGAGCTGGGGCAAGGTCAACACCGGTATCGAGCAGATGGTCTTCGCCGAAGCCGGCTCGGTGATGCCGCTGCTGGCATCCGACGCCTATCACCGCGGCCTGTGGAAGGACCGCCCGGTCCACCGCTGGGGCACGCTGTTCGACAAGTAAGTCGGCCTATCGCCTGACGAGAAACGGCGCCGCGGTCCCATTCGGGGCGCCGTTTTCGTTTCACCAAACGACGCCTACCTCCCGTTCGCCCTGGTGGACAGGTCGTCGAGGCCCCCGGCCTCGACTGGAACGTCCGGGGGACGTTCCACCTGTCCACTGTCGAAGCGCAGTTCTCCACACGCAATACCGTGCTTGCGGAAGCCAGTGCTTCGACAGGCTCAGCACGAACGGAGCCGGGCGTGCGTTACGCCTCAGCCTCCGCCCGCGCCTTCCGCGCGAAATCGTTGAGCTGCTGCATCGTCTCGGCGAACTTGCCGTCGCGCTCGGCGTTGCGGAACCCCCGCACGCGCTCGACCAGAATTTCGTCCGGCGTCGGCTGGGCGGCGAACAGGCGCATCACCTCGTCCGCGAAGTCGTCGAGCGGCTGGTACATCGATCGCTTCTCCTGCCCCGGCGTCAGCGTCGTCTGTACGCCCGGCGGCGCCAGTTCGATCACCTCGACCTTGCCCTGCAGCGCATCGCGCAACGACAGCGTGTAGCTGTGAATCGCCGCCTTGGTCGCGCAATAGGTCGGCGCATCGACCAGCGGCACGAACGCCAGCCCCGAGGTGACGTTGACGATGACCGCGTCGGGCTGCGCGGTCAGGTGATCGATCAGCGCGTTGGTCACCCGGATCGGGCCGAGCACGTTGGTGACGATCGTCGCCTCCGCATCCGACAGATCGCGGCGCGACGTCAGTGTCTCGAAACGCATGATCCCGGCGTTGTTGAAGAGGACGTTGAGCCCCGGATGCGCCGCGATCACGCGCGCGGCGAAATCCTCGACGTCCGCGGCGTTCTCGACGTCGAGCGTCATCGCATGAATGTTCGCCCGCCCCTCGGCGACCTTATCCAGCGCCTCCTGCCGCCGCCCGGCGACGATCACGGTATTGCCGGCATCGTGCAGGCGGTGCGCCAGCGCTGCGCCGATGCCGGAACCACCGCCGGTCATCAGAATGGTATTGCCGCTCGGCTTCATCGCATCGTTCCTTGGTCGTGAAGGCTCCCATGTATGGCGGCCGTCGCCGGATGAAAGGTTGCGAAGGCGCAGGCTTTACGGCAGCCTCCGCCGCCGAAGGGGAACAGCGACATGCACAGTGAAATCCTGCGGCCGATGGTCGTGCTCATCGCCTGGACGCTCGTCATGCTCGTCTGGATGCTGGCGACCCGGCTGCCGGCGATGAAGGCGGCGGGTGCCGACCTCGGCAAGCTCGTGGGGTCGAAGGCGTCGGATGCCGACCGGGCGCTGCCACCGGAGGTGCAGTGGAAGGCGCACAATTACAACCATTTGATGGAGCAGCCGACGCTGTTCTACGCGGTGTGCACCGTGATCGCGCTGACCGGCACCGGCGATGGCGTCAACGCCGCCTTTGCCTGGGTCTATGTGGCCCTGCGCATCGCACATTCGCTGGTGCAGGCGACGGTGAACAAGGTAGGGCCCCGCTTAATGCTGTTCCTCGCCTCCACCGTCATGCTTGCCGGGCTGACTCTCCACGCCTCGATGGCGGTCTTCTGATGGCCAAGGGAGAGGGCTTCGAACGCCACCGCCAGCCGTGGACGCAGGACGAGATCCAGAAGCTCCACACGCTCGCCAAGAAGGGCATGGCACTGAAGGCGATCGCCAAGGCGCTGACCCGCAGCGAAGAATCGACCAAGGATCGCGCCAAGGCCGACGGCCTGTCGATCGCCAAACTGCGCTGACTTAACAATCCCCCGTTCGTGCTGAGCCTGTCGAAGCACGGTGAGCCTCAGGCCCTTCGACAGTGGACAGGTGGAACGTCCCCCGGACGTTCCAGTCGAGGCCGGGGGCCTCGACGACCTGTCCACCAGGGCGAACGGGGAGAGTTGGCGAGCGTGAAGTGTCGCGCCCTAGACCGGCGCCGCCAGCGCGACGAAGGCGCCGGCGCGCGATCGCAGGCGGGCCGTCGATCCGGCGAGCGCGGCCGACACCGCCTCCAGTTCCGCCGCATCCGCGCCGAGCGCCACCGACTGGTCGTCGATCGCCCGCGCGCGGTCCTCGATCGCGGCGCCTGCCTCGACCGATTGCTCGACATGCGTCGCGATCCGCCGCGTCGTGCGGGTCTGCGCGGCGACCGCGATGTCGATCGATTGGCCGGTGTCGGCGATCCGCCGCATCGCGGCGTCGAGCAGGCGATGGCCGCCGACCACCTCCTCGAGCAGATGGTGCATCTCGGCGACGCGCACGGCGATGTCCCTGGCGGCGGTGCCGGTCTGCTGCGCCAGCGTCTTCACTTCGCTGGCGACGACCGTAAAGCCGCGCCCCGCCTCGCCGACCCGCGCCGCCTCGATCCCCGCGTTGAGCGCGAGCAGGTTGGTCTGCCCGGCGATGCGCTGGATCAGCCGCAGCATGTCATCGACCGCGGCGGCGCTGGCGACCAGCTCGCCGGCAAGCAGCGCGACATCCGCGGTGAAGGCCTGCCCCGCCGCATCGATCCGCGCCGCTCGCGCGCCGCGCACGTCGATCTCGCGGATCACGCCCACGGGCCGCATCTCGTCATCGACGATGGCGAGCAGGCGCAGGTCGTGGCGTTCGCGGAACCGGTCGATCGCCGCCGCCAGCGACGCGGTGTGCGGCAGGCACCGCCCCTTGCCGACGATCGACGGTGCGATCGACAAGGACGCATGGCGAAGCAGGTCGAGCGCGAAGGGCATGACGCGTGGGCTACCTGCCGACGGTAAACGGCGGGTTAGGGTTTGGTGACACGCCGATGACAGCGCCGGTTTTTGGTTCAGCCGAACAGGCGCCGGGCGCTGCGTTCGAGCATCAGCAGCTGCCACAGCGTCCGGCCATGATCGACACGCCCGCCGCGATGCTCCTCGACCAGCCGGCCGACGGTCGCCATGTCGAGCCAGCCGCTGTCGCCGAGCAGCCGCGACCGGGTCAGCGCCTCCGCCTCGTGTCCCAGCGCGCCGCGGAACCAGGCGCTGATCGGCGTCACGAACCCCATCTTGGGCCGGTACAATGTATCGCGCGGCAGATAGCGTTCGAGGCTGCGCTTCATCAGCCATTTGCCCGTCCCGCCGCGCAGTCGCATCGCCGCCGGCAGGGTCGCGGCGAATTCGACCAGCCGATGGTCGAGCAGTGGCTCACGCACCTCCAGCCCCACCGCCATGCTGGTGCGATCGACCTTGGTCAGGATATCGCCGGGCAGCCAGATCTTGATGTCGGCATATTGCGCGCGATCGATCGCGTCGCGCGCCGGCGCGTCGCGCATCGCGGCGATATAGCGATCCTCGGCGCGATGCCCCGCCAGCGCCCGCCGCGCCTCCCCGCTCAGCAATCGCGCGCGGAGTTCGGGCGACGTCACGCCCACCGCGCGGGCATAGGCCTCGTCGCCATCGCTTCCTAGCGCGAGCAGCGTCGCCTTCGCCCGCAATGGCCGCGGCGCCCAATCCGCCTTGGGATACCAGCGCCCGAGCGTCCCGAAGGTCGCCGCGCGCCAGCGATCGGGCAACAGCCCGCGCACGCGCTCTTCCGCGGCGTGGAATTTGTAGCGGCGATAGCCCGCCAGCGCCTCGTCGGCGCCATCGCCCGACAGCGCCACCGTCACCCGCTGCCGCGCCAATGCCGCGACCTGATAGGTCGCCAGCGCGCTGCCATCCCCGAACGGCTCGTCGAAATGATGGACCAGCGTGTCGATCAGCGAAAAATCGTCCGGCCGCACCACCTGCGCGTGATGGTCGGTGGCGAACCGCTGCGCGACCGCGGCGGCATGGGCCCGCTCGTCATGCCCCGCCTCGTCGAAGCCGATCGTGCAGGTGCGAACCGCGGCCTTGCTCGCCTCCGCCATCAGCGCGACGACCGCGGAGCTGTCGACCCCGCCCGACAGGAAGGCGCCGAGCGGCACGTCGGCGACCATCCGGCTGCGCACCCCGTCGCGCATCCGCGCGAGCAGTTCCTCGCCCAACGCTTTGGCCGATCCGCTGGCACGGTCGGCGAAGCTGACGTCCCACCATTGCCGCGGCCGCGGCACGCCCTGCCAGCGCTGCACCTGCAGGAAATGCCCGGCGGGCAATTTGCGCACCCCCGCGACCAGGCAGGCATCGTCGGGGACGTAGCCGAGGGCGAGGAAATCCTCGACCGCGGTCACGTCCGGCACCCGCCGCAGCAGCGGATGCGCGAGCAGGCCCTTCAGTTCGGAGGCGAAGGCGAGGCTGCCGTCGGACAGCTCGACATAATGGAGCGGCTTCACCCCCATCCGGTCGCGCGCAAGGAACAGCGTGCCGGTATCGGCATCGTGCAGGCCGAAGGCGAACATGCCGTTCAACCGGTCGAGCATCGCCGGCCCCCAGGCGCGCCAGCCGTGCAGCAACACCTCGGTATCGCCGCCGGTGACGAAGCGCGCGCCCTTCAGCTCGAGCTCGCCGCGCAGCTCGGCGAAATTGTAGATTTCGCCGTTGTAGGTGACGGTCAGCGCGCCGGCCTGCATCGGCTGCGGCGAGCCGGCGAGGTCGATGATCGACAGCCGGCGATGGCCGAGGCCGACGCCGGGCGCGGTCCATATCCCCTCGCCGTCCGGGCCGCGATGCGCCTGTACCGCGATCATCGCGGCGATCCGGGCGGGATCGACCGGCTTGGGGGTTCCGGGATGGAATATCCCTGCGATGCCGCACATCAGCGGATGCCGGCGACGGCGTCACCCACGGCGGCGATCGGCCCGAGCGCCGCGGCGAAGGCGGCGACGTCGGCGCGCGCGTCGCGACCGGGCACGACCTCCGCCGACAGATGGATCGCCACCGCGCGCTGCGTGCCACCGAGCAGCTTCGCCTTCATCGTCTCGATCTTCACCACGCGCTCGTCCGCCGTTACCGTATCGCCGACGACGTACCATGTCGCGACGACGCGCTCCACCGGGCGCCGGTCGTATCCGGGCGCGGTCATGCGCAGCGCCGATCCGCCCGCGATCGGGGGGAGGTCGGCGATCCGCACCCAGCGGTCCTCCTCGCGGATCACGCCGGTACCGAACGCGCCGATCTTGTGGCCTTCGCCCTGGCTCGCGAACACGGCGATGGCGAGATCGACCGCCGCGCCGCCGCGGGCATAGCGCCCGAACAGCGCATGGTCGGCGCCGGGATAATAAGGCTGCCACGGGCCGGTGCGGCTGAGCGGCGCGCGGGCCCAGCCCGCGACTTGCGGCAGCGCGATTCGGGCGGGCAGCGGCGTCGCACGCTGCGCGATGGCGACACTCCATACCGGCCAGAGGCCGGCGGTGGCGATCGTAAGCAGCACCGCCATCGGCAGTCCCATGCGCCCGCGCGTCACCGCGGGCAGCGCCGCGGGATCGAACGCCGGCGCATCGGGCGCGCGGTCGAACCAGCGCCAGCCGATCCCCAGCACCGCCGCCATCACCAGCCCGAAGAACACCCAGCCATAGACGATATGGTCGAACCCCGTCGCCGCCTCGACGCTGGTCAGGTTCGCGGCATAGATGGTGGCGAAGGCGCGCAAGCCATTGGCGATCACCGGCACGACCAGCGCCGCGACCATGAACCACGCCCGCCGGACCCGCGATACGAAGCAGACGTTGGCCACCAGCACGCCGAACGCCAGCATCGCGATGACGAACTTCGCGCCCGAACACGCCTCCGCCACCTCGAAATAATAGCGGCCGGCATGGATCAGCACGCCGTTCGATTCGGCCGGCACGCCGAAGAGGTGGAGCAGCGGCATGACGATCCGCACCGTCAGCGCCTGCAGCGGCGGTTCCAGTTCCTCACCGAACGGCACCAGGAACAGCGCGTAGCCAAGCGGGAACAGCAGCCCGCGCGCCACCTGCGCGCCGAGCAGGGTCACGACGGCCCCCTGCACCATCAGCACGAGACCCAATTGCCGCGCGAAGGTCACCGACCCGGCATCGCCCATCAGCCACCCGGCGCCGCCGAGCGCGACGAGCAGCAGGCCGGGCCACCACGCGACCGGCGTCAGCGCGGCCAGCTCCCGCCGGCGCTGCCACACCAGCCAGCCGATCACCGGCGCGATGAACAGGCAATGCCCGAAGGTCGTGCTCGTCCACCAGATCGTCACCAGCCGGATCAGATCGACGCGGAAGATCAGCAGGATGACCGCGACCGCCAGCCCCAGCGCGACGCCATGCCGCCGCCACGCGCCCGCGGGCCGGACGAGTTCGGACGGCAAGACCGCGACGCTCACGCCGCCAGCCCCAGCAGCGCATCGAGCGGGGCCAGCCGCGCCTCCCAATCGTACCGCGCCAGCACCCGCTTGCGCGCCTGCGCACCGAGCGTTGCCGCCGCCTCCGGATCGTCGAGCAGCGCCGTGATCTGCGCGGCATGATCGTCCGCCTTGCCGGCGACGCGCAGCGTCCCGCCGTGGTCGATCCCCTCCGCCGCCGCGACCGACGCCACCACCGGCCGCGCCATCGCCATCGCCTCGAGCACCTTGTTCTGGATCCCGCGCGCCAGCCGCAGCGGCGCAACGCATACGTCCGCGGCAGCGAGCCACGGCCGCACGTCATGAACCGCGCCGGTGACGACGACGTCGTCACCCGCCAGCGCCTGCACCGCCGCGGTCGGCGCGCGCCCGACGATGGCGAAGCCTGCGGTGGGATGGGCGGCCTGCACGAGCGGCAGGACCTCGCGCACGAACCACGTCACCGCCTCGACGTTCGGCCGGTAATCCATCTGCCCGGTGAAGACGATCAGTGGCGAAGCACGCCCTCCGCTCACATCTCCCGTCACCCCGGACGTGTTCCGGGGTCCACTCTGCGACGAGGCGAAAGGCACGTTACTCGAAGCCATGCGCCCGTGGCCCGGTGGACCCCGGAACACGTCCGGGGTGACGGACGGAATGTGGCAAGCCGGATCGAACACCGCCGCATCGATCCCGTTCTCCACCGCCTCGATCCGCCCCGTCGCGCCGCCGTCACGAAACAGCGCCGCCTCCGCCTCACTCACAAACACGCTCGCCCGCACGCCTGCCGCCACGTCCCGTTCGAACGCGCCGAGCAACCGCGCCTCGCGCCGCATCATCCAGCGCAGCGGCCATGCCCCCTGCCCGGCGAACCCGGCGAACTTCGCCGAATCCACGTCGACGAAATCCATCACCGCCGGCACGCCATCGGGCAGATATTGCGCCATCTGCCCGGAAAAACAGTAGACCACGTCCGCCCGCACCCGCGCCGCCGCTGCCCGCAGTTCGGCGGAGGCAAAGGCGGTCAGCGACACCGGCCGCCCCGTTGTTAGCGCCTGGATCGCCGCCAGCGGCTGCGACTTGCTCCGCCGCACGATCGCGACGCTCGCCAGTTGTTCGGCCAGTTCCGCCGGCACGTCGAAATCCGCCTCCTGCTCGCCGAACGCGACCAGATGCACCCGCGCGCGTTGGCTCAGATAGCGCAGGACATGATAGCTGCGGATCTTGTCTCCCCGATCGGGGGGGAACGGCGCACGATGCGCGAGGAACAGCAGATCCATCAGCCGAGGCCGCGCGAGATCCACGGCCCCAGCAGGTTGGCGACCGGCAGCGGCAGCTTCTGCCACGTCGCGACCATCGCCGCATATTTCGGGTTGAGCGGATTGACCTCGCGGGTCTCGCCCTCGCTGCGCTTGGCATAGCTGCGCGGCACCGGCGTGAAGCCCCAGTTCTTCTTGAACGCCGCCGCACCGGTACCGGTCTTCGACCGCCCGAAATCGAAGCGCACACAGCCGCGCCCGCGCGCATGGTTCATCAGCGCGAAGTACATCCGGTCGTTGGCGCGCAGGCCCCGCGCCGCTGCGGTCCCGCCGCCCCAATAAGGATAGACCGTCCCCTGGAAATACAGGCTCAGCACGCTCGCCACCGCATGGCCTTCATGCCGCACGGTCAGCACGTCGGTGTCCATCGCGCCCGCGACGCTGCGAAACAACTTGGCCGGAAACACCGGCGTGCCGAGGTTGCGCACCGATTCGGCGTAAACGCGGTAATGCTCCGGCAGCAACGCTTCGCCGCCAGTCACCACCTCCAGATCGAAGCCGAGCGCGCGCCGCACCTCGGCACGCTGCTTGCGCGGGATGGCGAGCATTTCGCCCTCCTCGGTCGCCGCCAGATCGCGCACGAAGCCGAGGTAGGACGTCTCGTCCGTCTCCCACCCGGTCGGCGCCGGGCCGCCGCGCAGCTCGACGCCGGGGCACCCCAGCCGCTGCGCCAGCTCCCACGCCCCCGCCGCCAGCGCATCGACGCCGCCGCCCAGCACGCCGCCATCGACGCCGAAGCCGGTCGATACCAAAGCCTTGCCGAACAGCGGCGAGCGCATCTCGGTCAGCGGCAGCACGCCGCCGATGCCGCCATCGGCGCGGTTCGCGACCAGATAGCGCGCCCGCTGCCCGCAACCGCGCTCGACCGCGCGGCTCCACGCGGTCAGATGAAACGGTGTCGCCCCCGGACAATTGCGCACGAAGGCATCGATCGCCCCGCTCTCGCGTACATCGGCGAGGTCCGCCTCGCGCACGCCGAGCGGCATCTCCAGCAGCGGCATCGTCACGCCATCACCGCCGCTTCGCGGGCCACGACTGCGTCGACCCGCCCCCAGTCGTGCCGCGCGATCAGCCCGCGCAGCTTGCCCGCCATCGCGCCCAGCCGGCTGTAATGCCGCACCCGCGACCGCAGCGGCGCATTCGCGACGCGCGGCTGGCCGGGATCGATCTCCCAGGGGTGGAAATAGAAGATGCCGGCATGCCCCTCGCCATTGACCTGCCGCACCGCGTAATCGGAGAGCGCCGCGGGCAGCATGCGGAAGAAGCCGCCGCCCGTCGCCAGATGCCGCCCCGCGACCTTCGCCACCGTCACCGGCAGCTCGATCAGGCCTGAATCCTTCAGCGGCCGAAACGCATAGCGCGGCGCATCATGCCAGCCATAATGGTCGTGGCGCACCGGCGCGACGCTCGACGAATAGGCATAGCCCGCCTCGGCGAGTTCATGGAACGCCCACAGGTTGCGCGTGTCGATCGAGAAGCTCGGCGCGCGATAGCCGGTGACCGCCTGCCCGCTCGCATCCTCCAGTGCCACGCGGGCGCGGGCGAGGTCGGCGCGGAACGCGGCGCGGTCCATCGTGAAGACGCGCTGGTGGTCCCAGCCGTGGCTCGCGATCTCATGCCCGGCGTCCGCGATCCGCCGGATCAGCCGCGGGTGCCGCTCCGCCACCCAGCCCAACGAGAAGAACGTCGCCACGACCCCGCTCTCGGCGAACAGGTCAAGCACTGCGCCGGTGTTGCCCTCGACCCGGCTGGGAATCGAATCCCAATCGTCCTTGGCGATCGTGCGTTCGAACGCGCCGACCTGAAACCATTCCTCGACATCGACCGACAGGCCGTTGAGCACGGGGCTACGCGGCATGGTCCCAGGCCGCCGGAGCGCGGATCGGCACATGATCCTGATTGAACTCGGCGACGCCCGCAACCACCGCGGAGGCTGCCGCCGCCGCCTCGCCGCGATCCGCCTCGACCCAGTCGACCAGCAGCGTCAGTACGCGCCGCAGCGCTTCCTCCTGCTCCGCCACCCGCGCCTCGAGCGCGACGATGCGGTCGTCTTCGGGCGGCGATGCGGCGGGCTCGTCGGGCAGCGGGTCGAGCCATTGCGTGGTGCGCGGGACGAAGCGGCGCACCGACGTTTCGTCGGGTTCGTCTGTTGCGTTAGCCACGTCCTCGATCCGTTCGTGCTGCGCTTGTCGAAGCACATCGGGACTCGCCTGCCCTTCGACAGGCTCAGGGCGAACGGTGGGGGCGGGTTCGGGTTCGGGTTCAGCTTCGGCTTCGGCTTCGGCTTCGGGCTGCGGCTCGGGCACCACCGCCGCCGCCGGCGCGTCCACCGCCAGCATCGGCAGATCGGCATGCAGGTCACGCAGCACGCCGCGCACGACGCGGCCGTCGATCAGCTCCAGCCCCTCGATCGCCGCCGCCAGCATCACCCGGCCGGCAAGCTGGTTGAGCCGCCGCGGCACGCCGCCCGACCCCTGATACAGCGCTTCGAACGCATCCTCAGCGAAATCCGGCCGCCCCTGCCAGTCGACCACCGACAGGCGGTGCGCGATATAATCGGCCACCTCGTGCGGCTCCATCGGGTCGAGATGATGGATGGCGATGACGCGCTGGCGGAGTTGCTCGAGCCGGTCGGAGCCATGCAGCCGCTCGCGGAACTCGGGCTGCCCGAGCAGCAGGATCTGCAGCAGCGCATGGCCGCCGGCCTGGAAGTTGGACAGCATGCGCAGCTCTTCGAGCGCATCGACGGGCAACGCCTGCGCCTCGTCGACGATGAGCAGCGTCCGCCGTCCCGACCGCGCTACCGCGTGCAAGCCCCGCTCGATCGCGGTCAGCAGCTGCGCCTTGGCGAGCCCCGCCGGATCGACGCCCAGCCCGGTCGCGACGATGCGCAACAGATCGTCCGCCGGAATCGCGGTCGACACGACCGTGATGACGTTGAGCGCCGCGCTGTCGAGCATGCCGGTCAGATGCCCGACCAGCGTCGTCTTGCCCGCGCCGATGTCGCCGGTGACGACGACGAAGCCCTCGCCCTGCGCCAGGCCATAGCCGAGGTACGCCATCGCCTTGCGATGCGTCGCCGTCTCGTACCAGAAGCGCGCGTCCGGCGTCAGCTGGAAGGGCCGCCCGGAGAGGCCAAAATGGTCTTCGTACATGTCCGACCCCTTAGAACGAATAGCGGGCGGCAAGGATCGCCTGCGCCGACCAGCTGGTATCCACATCGCCGGTATCGAACGCGTAAACGCCCGCGCTGGCCGAGGTGGTGACCCGCCCGAAGCTGTGGCCGTAGCTCGCGGTGCCGCCATAGGACCATACGCCCGCTGCCTGCGCCACGCCCGATTCGTAGTAATTGACGAAGGCGTTGAGATCGACCGTCGACGCCGGCGTCAGCGTGCGGTTCCAGAACAGCTGGCCATAGGCGCTCTGATCCTCGATCCCGTACAGCGTCACGCCCGGCACGGTGTCGCGGTTGAACAGCTTGCGGTTGGCATAGCCGATGCCGCCGCCATAGCTCGACCGCCCGCGGGTGATCGACAGCACCGCGTCCGCCCCACGCGCACGATAGCTGGCGGTCGAGATCGACTGGAACACGTCGTTGAGGCAGCCGCCCGGCGTCGATCCGCTGGTCGAGAAGACGCAGCCGTTGAACTGCTGCGTGAAGGCATCACGCGCCGCGATGAAGCTGGTCGGCAATTGCGACAGGCCGGTGCGCAGCTGCCGGCCGAAGGTCGTCACGCTGTCGTACACGTCCGCGGAGAAGCCGACATGCTCCGACGCCTGATAGGTGACCAGCCCGGTATAGCTGACCGTGCCGTAGCGCTTGCCGACATGCGCCTCGGCCGACACGCGCCGGTTGGGCCGCCACACCACGCCCGCGTCGTAATAGACGCCGTCGGTGCGATAGGCGATCTGCCGCGGCGAGGCCTCGTCGGTGACGAAACGGCCGTCGCCGTCGACCACCGGCGCGCCCGCCGCGGTCAGCAGCGCCGAGCGGCTGCTCGTCTCGACGCGTTCGTAGCCGACGCCTGCGGTGAGCGCGACGTTGGCGGAGACCGGCGCCAGCACGTCGCCGCGCGCACGCCACGCCTCGTAGCGCCCGTCGAGCTGGCCCGCATCCTCGCGCTCCCAGCCACCGCTCGCGGTCAGGCCGACGGGCAGCACCTGCCCCGGCTGCACGCCGAGGCTGAGCCCCGCGACCTGCCCGAACGAATCGTCGTAATAGTCGAGC
The DNA here is from genome assembly GCF_024211255.1 of Sphingomonas liriopis. Lineage (GTDB taxonomy): Bacteria > Pseudomonadota > Alphaproteobacteria > Sphingomonadales > Sphingomonadaceae > Sphingomonas > Sphingomonas liriopis. Next base: position 44,357 of record NZ_JAMLDY010000006.1, read on the forward strand.
CGCGGCTGCCCCGCCGCGACCCCGGTGAAGCTGGGCGTCTGGACCTTGGTATAGCCCGCCTGATAGCTCGCCGCGACCGCGACCGGCCCGGCATGCGTCGCATAGCTGGGGCCGCCATAGACCGCATAGACCTGGCTGATGTTGTCGACGTTGCCGACCAGCACGCCCGGCGCCGCGCCGCGGATATCGGAACGGGTCCGCGTCGCGATCCCGCCCGCCTCCAGCATCAGCCCGCGCGCGACCTGCGCAGAGACACGGGCGAGGCCGGTGTGGATATCCGAATCGCCGATATCGTCGTCCCACGCGATGCGGCGCTCGTAGCGATACGACAACTGGCCGTTGACCCGCGCGCTGCTCGCCGCGACGTCGATGCCGACCGCGACGTTGGAATAGGTCAGCACGTCGCCGCTGTTGAGATCGGCGTCGAGCACCTGCCCCAGTTCGATATAGGGCGTGGCGGTCAGCCGCCGGCTTTGCGCCTGCGCGGCGGTGCCGGCGGCGAGCGCGCCGAGCGCGACGCCGATGGAAAGAACCCGGATCACTTGCCTGCCTCCTGGCCGTAATAGGTGCCGTAGCGGTGCCCACCGGGCACGAACGAGACGGCGTTGAGTACCAGCGCGATCTCGTCGCACCCGTCGAGCCGCTGCACCGCCTCGCGCAATTCGCTTTCCGGCGTATGGTCCGCGCGCACGATCAGCATCACCTGCCCGACCAGCATCGCCAGCACCGCGGCGGGCGAGGCGGCGAGCGCGGGCGGCGAATCGAAGATCACGATGCGGCGCGGATTGGCCTCGAGCAGCCGCGCCAGCACCACGCGGGTGCGCGCGGACGCCAGCAATTCGGTATCGGTCGCGGTCTTGGTGCCCGCGGGCAGGATCGACAGGCCGCCGACGTCGGTGCGGATCACCAGACTTTCGACATCGATCCGGCTGTCGGCGAGCGCGTCGAGCAGCCCCGGCTGTTCGGCGAGGCCCAGCTGCACCAGCACGTCGGGCTTGGCGAAATCGGCATCGACCAGCAGCACCTCGGTATCGCGCTCGGCGGCGAGCGACAGCGCGAGGTTGACCGCGCAAAAGGTCTTGCCGTCGCCCGGCCGCGCCGAACACACCAAGGCGGTACGTGCCTTGTCGCGCTGCCCGGTCTGCGCGACACGCTCGCGGGTGATGAGCAGCTGGCGCTTGATGAGCCGGAACTCCTCGGCGAGCGGCCCAACGGGCGCACCCGGCACGATCATCCCCGCTTCGGCCAGCATGCCGCGGTCGATGCCGGCGATATCGGTCAGCTCGGGCGTGTCGTAGAAAGACTGTGGCAGCTCCTGCCCCACCGGCGCACGCAATTCGGGCGGGATGGCGAGGAAGGTGGGATCCGCTTCCGGCGCCGCGGCGATCCAGTCGTCCTCGACGACGGGCGAAGGTGCGGGTGCGGGTGCAGGGATCGGCGCGACCGCGATCGGCCGCGGCGCGGCGACGGCCGGCTCGGGCAGGTCGGGCACGGGCGCGCGCTGGCGCAGCGCCGCGCTGAAATCATAGGCCTGTGCCGCACGCTCGAGCAGCGAGTCGCGGCGGATGGGTTTGTGCATCATATCGTCCTCACCCGCGCTCACGCCGCCATGCCGCGCTGGAGCACCTCGACGCCGAGCAGCAGCACGTATGCCGCCGCCAGCCCCGCGGTGCCGCCCAGGAACAGCTTCAGTCGCTTGGCGCGGGTGTCGGCCTGCAGCCGCGTCACCACTTCGCCGATCGATCCGATCACCGGCATGCCGGTCGCCTTCTCCAGCCGCGGACCCGTCGCGAAGGTCGCGCGCAGCTGCCCCATCGCGAACGCCGCACCGACGCCGGCGCCCAGCCCCACGATCAGCACGCCGGTCAGCAGCAGCATCCGGTTGGGTGCGGTCGGCGCGCGCGGCGTCGTCGGCGGATCGATGACCGAGAATTTGACGTTGTCGGTCTGTGTCTGCGCCTGGCCCCGCAGCGCGATCTGCTGGCGCTGGGTCAGCAGCTGGTCGTACTGGTCCTTCAGCACCTGATAGTCGCGGTCGATCTGCCCCTGTTCGGCGGCGACCTCGGGATCGCCCGACAATTTGGCGTTCAGCTGGTCGAGATCGCCCTGCAGCTGCGCCTTGCGCATGCGCAGCGCGGCGACCGCGGATTGCTTGTCGGCGATCATCGATTGCAGCGACAGATACAGCGGGTTGGGCGTGCCGGCGGTGCCGCCGCCCAGCGGCTCGCCGCGCGCCGCGCCCTGCGCCGCGCTCAGCTGGCGCTTCAGCGCGATGACGTCGGGATGCTGGTCGGTATAGCCGCGCGCGCGCGCATCGGCGAGTTGGCCCTGAATGGCGTTCAACGCGGCGCGCGCAGGCCCCGCCGCCATGCCACCCATGCCGGGGATCGTCGCCGGCGTGCCGGCCATCTGGCCCTGCACCGCGGCAAGGCTCGACTGCGCGGCGGCGAGGTCGCCGTCGACCTGCGCCATCTGGCTGCGCGACGCGCCGATACGGTCGCTGACCGTGCCGGTGCCGGGCAGCGAGCCGAGATAGCGCGTCTGGAAATCGGAACGCTTGGCGTCGGCGTCGGCGAGTCGCTTCTGCAACTGCTCCAGATTCTTGTCGAGGAAGTCGAGGCTCTGGCTGGTCTGGTTGCGATCGCGACCCAGGTTCTGTTCGACGAAGATGTCGATCAATTTCTGCGTGATCGACCGCGCCAGCTTCGGCGAAGCCGCGGTGGTCGTGATCTGGAACAGATTGTCCTGCTGGCTTTCCACCTTGATCGCGGTGGCGAGGCCGGCGACGCGATCGGCGATGTCGCGATCGCTCGATACCGTCTGGGCAAGGTCGGTGCCGCGGACGACCTTTTCCAGGTTTACCGCGCTGACCAAGGTCTGGCGGATCGTATCGACGTCCTTCTGCTGGGTCTGCGCGGGCGCGTCCATCGACGCGGGCAGGATCGACTGCATCTGCACGAACACGCGCGCCTTCGATTCGTACTTGCTCGGCATCTGGCTCACCACGAACCAGCCGAGCACGCACACGCCCCAGGCGACGGCCAGCGCCAGCCAGCGCCGCGTCCAGATCGCGTGCAGCGCGAGCCGCGCCTCGTCGTAGATGCCGTTCATGCGTTCGGTCGCTCGCTAGACAAAGATACGCCCAGCCCCAGCCGTTCGTGCTGAGCTTGTCGAAGCACAATGAGACTCAGGCCCTTCGACAGGCTCAGGGCGAACGGGAGGTGATTGGACGGGATCACGCTCGTGTTCCTCAGAACATCGATTCGGGGATGATGATGACGTCGCCGGGCTGCAGGCTGACGTTGGCGCTCGAATCGCCCTTCTTCAGCAGATCGGCGATCTGCAGCTTGTACTCGTGCTGCTCACCCGTATCGCGATCGTGGCGGACCAGCTTCGCCTTGTTGCCCGCGGCATACTGATTGAGCCCGCCGACCGCGATCATCGCGTCGAGCAGCGTCATGTTGGCGCGATAGGCGATCGAGGCGGGCTTTTCGGTCGCGCCGATGATCCGCACCTGCTGGCTGTAGGTGCCGGAAAAATTCTCGACGATCACCGACACGCGCGGATCGGTGACGTACTGGCTCAGCGCCTTCTTGATGTCGGCCGCCAGGATCGACGGTGTCTTTCCGACCGCGGGCATGTCGTTGATGAGCGGGGTGGTGATGCGGCCGTCGGGGCGCACCTGCACCTTCGCGGTCAGCTCCGGATTGCGCCAGACGAAGACGTTCAGCTGGTCGAGCGGGCCGATGACATATTCCTCGCCCGGCTGTTCCTTCGACGCGACATAGGATGCGGGTGGCAATTCGGCGCGGCCACCACCGCTCGAACAGCCGCCGAGCGCCGACGCGGCGGCGCCGATGGCGAGCAGGACACGGACGGAAACACCGGAACGCATTGAGTCTTCTCCTGGCCGCCCATCACGCCGGGCGCAGTACGGGCTTCCAGACGGCTATGGCCCGGGAGAGGTGAAGATAGCGTTAGGAACGTATCGGCCGGATCGACGGCGCCCCCTCGCCGCGGGCCTCGCGGGACGCTAGGCTCGGCGCATGATCCGCGCTGTCCCGCTCGTCGCCCTCGTCGCCGCTCCGGCCCTCGCCCAGTCGGCACCGCCGCTGACCGACGTGCAGATCGCCGCGATTACCTCCGCCACGCAGGCCGAACGCATCGCCCCCGGCCAGACCGAAACGGCGCGCCGCCACACCGGCCCGATCACGCTCGTCGTGCGCGAAAAGGGCATCGGTCGCGCTCGCCTGCTGCGCATCGACGGCCGCGTGACCGCGCCACCCTCGACCACCCGCCCGCTCTGCGGCGCCGCCGTCACCGCCGGCGCCTGCAAACCCGGCGAGGCGACGACGGGGCTGGAGATCACCTGGCATCTCGGCCCGTTACCCGCCGGGACAACGGTGTCGGTGCAGGACAGTTCGGCAAACCTGCCGGCACAGACGCTGACCGCCGAAATCACGATCGGCTGATCGAAACGGCCTGTGAAAAGGCTTGCCCCAACCGCGGATACACCGTCACCCCGGACTTGTTCCGGGGTCCACGCGTCCCCGAATCGCGACGTCTAGGCTCGCGGGACGGTGGATGCCGGAACGAGTCCGGCATGACGGAGGGGACGTGCCCCTACCCTGCCACCACCTCCAACGCCGGCGGATGCCCCAGAAACCCCGCAGGGCTCGCCGAAGCGCCATACGCCCCCGCCAGAAACACCGCGATCACATCCCCCACCTCCGCCGGCGGCAACCCCACCCGGTCCCCCAACCGGTCGAGCGGCGTACACAAGGGCCCCACCACCGACACCGTCTCGCGCCCCTCGCCCGTCACGTCGCGCGCCAGCGCCAGCGGATAATTCCGCCGCACTACCGTCCCGAAATTCCCCGATGCCGCCAGCTGATGGTTGAGCCCGCCATCGGTCACGAGGAACGTCTCCCCCTGGCTCTCCTTGCGATCGACGACGCGCGTCAGATAGACACCCGCCTCCGCGACCAGCCACCGCCCCAGCTCGATTGCGAACCGCGCCTCCCGCAAGACCGCCGGCCGCTGCGCCAACGCCTCCCCCAGCGCCGCCCCCACCCGCTCGACGTCGAGGCTGGCGTCGCCGGCGAAATAGGGCACGCCGAACCCGCCCCCCAGATTGACCAGCGGCGGCGCCTCCCCCGCCTCGTCCGCCAGCCGCGCGGCAAGCGCCAGCGTCGCCGCCTGCGTCTCGACGATCGCGCCGGCGTCGAGCGCCTGGCTGCCGGCATAGATATGGAACCCCCGCCAGTCCGCTCCGTCCGCGACGACCCGCCGTACCAGCGCCGCCGCGCGCGCCGCATCGACCCCGAACGGCGACGGCCGCCCGCCCATCTTCATCCCCGACCCGCGCAGTTCGACATCGGGATTGACCCGCACCGCCAGCCGCGGCGCGACGCCCAGCTCCTCGCCCAGCCGCAACGCGCGCTCCGCCTCGCCCTCCGATTCGACGTTGAGCGTCGCGCCGCTGCGGATCGCGCCGATCAGCTCGCCATCGCGCTTGCCCGGCCCGGCAAAGCTGATCGCGCCCGCCGGCTTCACCGCCAGCGCCTTCTCCAGCTCGCCCCCCGACGCGACATCGAGCCCGTCGACCAGCGGCGCGATCCGCTCGAGCAGCGTCGGCAGCGGATTGGCCTTGATCGCATAATGCAGATCGACATCGGGAAATGCTGCGCGGAACCGGTTCGCCCGCGCGGCGACGATTCCCATGTCATAGACGAACACCGGTGTCTCCGCCGCCCACGCCTCGGCCGCCGTCCCGGCGATCGTCAGCATGCCGCTCTGCGCGGCGAATTCCGCCGGCAAGGCCCCCATCGGCTTCATGCCGTCACCTCCCCACGGATCGCCGCGCGATCCAGCTTGCCGTTGGCGTTGCGCGGCAGTTCGCTGCGCCATTCGTAGCGCATCGGCTGCATGAAACTCGGCAACAGCCCGCGCAACCGCGCCCGCAACGCCTCCTCGCTCGTCGCATCGCCCGCCAGCACCACGACGATCCCCTGCCCCAGCCGCGCATCGGGCACGCCGATCGCCACCGCCTCGCGCGCCTCGCCACCCGCCAGCACTGCCTCCTCGATCTCCAAGGGACTGATCCGGTTGCCCGCGCTCTTGATCATCTCGTCGTCGCGCCCGACGAAGCGGAACAGCCCGTCCGCCCCCTCGACAACCGTATCGCCCGACCAGACCGCCATGCCGCTGCTCGCCGCCCAATCGGGCGCCGGCCGGAAGCGCAGCGCGCTCCGCTCGGCATCGCGCCAATAGCCCTGCGCGACCAGCGGCCCGGCATGCACCAGCTCGCCCGGCTCGCCGACCGCCCGCGACCCGTCCGCCTTCACCGCCATCACCTCGGCAAAGGGGATCGCCCGCCCCATCGCATCCGGGTGCGTATCGATCAGCGCCGGATCGAGCCAGGTCGAACGGAACGCCTCGGTCAGCCCGTACATCGCCACCAGCTCCGCCTGCGGAAACCGCGCGCGCAGCCCGCGCACCAGCCGCTCGCTCAGCGCGCCGCCGGAATTGGTCAGCCGCCTGAGCCGCACCGCCGTCTCCGCCGGCCAGTCCGCGTCGAGCAACTGCACCCACAACGGCGGCACCCCGGCGAGCGTCGTCGCCGCCACGCGCTCCACCGCCTTCACCACGTCGCGCGCCGTCATATAGTCGAGCGGCGCCACCGCCGCCCCGGCATACCAGCTCGAAAACAGCTGATTCTGCCCATAATCGAACGACAGGGGCAGCACGCCGAGCACGCGATCGTCCGCCGCCAGCCGCAGGTAATGCGCCACCGACACCGCCCCCAGCCACAGATTGGCGTGGGACAGCATCACCCCCTTCGGCCGCCCCGTCGACCCGGAGGTATAGAGGATCGCCGCCAGCGCCTGCGGATCGCCCGCCGACCGCCCCGGCCCCGCGGCAGCGAGCGGCACCTCGCCATCCGCCACCACCCGGCACGCATCGGGCACGTCGCCCGCTTCGAACGTCGTCGCCCGCGCAGGCTGCGTCACCAGCATTGCCGCGCCGCTGTCGGCGAGGATATGCGCCACTTGCGCCCGCCGCAGCGCCGGATTGACCGGCACGTGCACCAGCCCCGCGCGCGCGACCGCCAGTGGCATGACGCAGGCGAGCGCGGTCTTCGGCAGCCACGTCGCCACCCGCTCCCCCGCCGCGAGCCCCAGCCCGCCGAGCCACCCGGCGACGCTCGCGACCGCACCCTCGACCTCGGCGAACGACCACGTCCTTGCCCGCTCGATCAGCGCCGGCGCGTCGGCTGCGCCGCGCAGCACATGGTCGATGGGACGGGGCGTTGGATCGGGAGCCATGGCCCCTCATAGCGCCACCCCGTTGCCGAATGCAGCCCCAGCCTCTACCGCGTGGCGATCCGCAACCGATCAGGGCCGCCGCATTGCTTCCCGAAGGCTATACGCAAGTCGAATCGACCGTCCGCGCCGTGCTCGCCGACGTGCTCGGCCTCTCCGCCGAACGGGTCGCCGGCTTCACCGCGACGACGCCGCTGTTCGGCGCGCTGCCCGAACTCGATTCGATGGCGGTCGCCGGCGTGCTGACCGAGATCGAGGACCGGCTCGGCATCCTGATCGAGGACGACGAGGTCGACGGCGACATGCTCGAAACGTTCGGCGCGCTCGTCGCATTTGCCGCAGGCAAGGCGCTGGTCTAGCGTCCGGCGGCATGGCGCCGCACATCGACCATTACGACTGGAGCGGCGGCCGCGAGGCGCTGCTGCGCTTCGGCCCCGACACCGGCCCGGTCGTCGTCGCCGCGCTGCCGCTGTTCGAAGAAGCCAACCGTACCCGCACCTTCACCGTCGGCCTGCTGCGCGCGCTGGCGGATCGCGGCATCGCCGGGCTGCTGCCCGACGTCCCCGGCCAGGGCGAAAGCCTGACGCCGCTCGCCGACCTCACCATCCTGCGCATGGCCGAAGCGCTCGAGGCGGTCACCGGCGCCTGCCACGAAGCAGGCCGCCGCACCTATGCGCTCGGCATCCGCAGCGGCACGCTGCTCGACTATTGCGCGCTGCACAGCGGCCGCTGGCATTTCGCCCCGCAGCGTGGCGACGACCTCCTCCGCGAATTGCACCGCATCTGGCGCGCCGCCGGCCATCACGGCGACCGCGACGCGATGATCTACGGCGACGCCGACCCGGTCGAGATCGCCGGCAACCTGCTGTCCACCGATCTGCTGTCGTCGCTGTCCGCCGCCACGCCGTTCGACCGGCCCGGCAGTCCTCGCCGCGTCGTCCGTCTCGCCAGCGACCCCGCCCCCGCCGATCGCAAGATCGATGTCGCCCCGCTCTGGCGACGCAGCGAACCGGGCGATGATATCACGTTGGCACAGATACTTGCAGACGACATCGCAGAGTGGATTGCAACATGCGAAGCCTGATCGCCTTTCCATGCGCGGGCGAAACGCTGATCGGCACGCTCGACGCGGCGCTCGGTGCGACCGGTCTGCTGATCGTCTCCGGCGGCAACGAGATCCGCTGCGGCGCGCACCGCGGCATGGCTTTGCTCGCCGCCGAGGTCGCCGCGAAAGGCCGCCCCGTCTTCCGCTACGACCGCCGCGGCATCGGCGATTCGACGGGCGCCAATGCCGGTTTCCTGTCCGCCCGCGACGACCTGATCGCCGCCGCCGCCGCGTTTCGCGCCCACGCACCGCACGTCACGACGATCGTCGGCTACGGCAATTGCGACGCGGCCACCACGCTCACGCTCTACGGCCACGACGCCGGCATCGACCGCCTGCTCCTCGCCAACCCCTGGACGATCGAGGACACCGACGACCTCCCCCCCGCCGCCGCGATCCGCGCCACCTACCGCCAGCGCCTGACCAGCCCCCGCGCCTGGGCGCGCCTGCTCGCCGGTCAAATAGATATGACAAAAGCTATCAAAGGCTTACGCAAAGCATCTGCCACCCGACCACAGACATTCGCCGCCCGCGTCGTCGCTACGATTGAACGATGGGGCAACGCCGCCACGGTTCTCCTCGCCACCGGCGACGCCACCGCACAAGCCTATCGCGCCGCCGCCCGCCACCTGCCCGCGCAGCTGATCGAAACCGCCTCCCACAGCTTCGCGCGGCCGCAGGATCAGCACCGCCTGCGCGCCGCGGTGTTCGACGCGCTCGATGCGAAAAGGATGTGATTCACGCGAAGACGCTAAGACGCGAAGAGGAAGAAGGTTGTTCACGCGGAGACGCGGAGGCGCGGAGGTGGTTCGGCAGAGTCAGCCGCGGAGCGGCCTTAAATCTGATCGGGTCATGATGACGGAAGCGCTTCGCGCCAAGCACAACACCTCCGCGTCTCCGCGCCTCCGCGCGAACAAACCTTCTTCTTTTTCTCTTCGCGTCTTCGCGCCTTCGCGTGAGTCACATCTTCTTCTTTTAGTGCCTGACGTGGAAACGTTACTCCGCCGCCTCGGCCAACTCGGCGAACTCCGCCGCCGCCAGAAACCGCTCCGCGTCCAAAGCCGCCATGCATCCCGTCCCCGCCGCGGTCACCGCCTGGCGGTACACCTTGTCCGCCACGTCGCCGCACGCGAACACGCCTGGCACGCTGGTCCGCGTCGATCCCGTTTCGACCGCGATATAGCCGTCGTCGTCCAGCGCCAGATGCCCGCGGAACAGCTCGGTTGCCGGATGATGCCCGATCGCGACGAAGCCGCCCTCGACATCCAGCCGCGACGTCTCGCCCGTGACCGTATCCTCCAGCGCCAGCGCGACCAGCCCGGCATTGCCGCCACCGTCGACGAACTCGCGCACTTCCTTGTTCCACAGCACGGTGATGTTGGGATGCGCGTGCAGCCGCTCCTGCAGGATCCGCTCGGCACGCAGGGTGTCGCGACGGTGGATCAGCGTCACGTCGTCCGAATGGTTGGTCAGGTACAGCGCCTCCTCGACCGCGGTATTGCCGCCGCCGATCACCGCGACCTTCTTGCCGCGGTAGAAGAATCCGTCGCAGGTCGCGCAGGCGCTGACGCCCTTGCCCTTCATCGGCTCCTCGCTGTCGATGCCCAGCCACTTGGCCTGCGCGCCGGTGGCGATCACCAGCACGTCACCCTCGTACACGTCGCCGCCGTCGCCGATCAGCCGGAACGGCCGTGTCGACAGGTCGACCTGTATGATCGTGTCCCACATCAGCCGCGTGCCGACATGCTCGGCCTGCTTCTGCATCTGCTCCATCAGCCACGGCCCCTGGATGACATCCGCAAAACCCGGATAATTCTCCACGTCGGTCGTCGTGGTCAGCTGTCCACCTGGCTGGATGCCCTGCACGACGATCGGCGCCATGCCGGCGCGCGCGCCGTAGATCGCCGCCGACAGCCCGGCGGGACCCGAACCGAGGATGAGCATACGCGTAGTGTGGGTCGTCATGGAAACGGCTGCCTGTCGGAAATGGAAGATTCGTGACGCTGATCTAGGGTATCGCGGATCGGATTTGAACCGCCCCGTCCGGCACGCGTTGCCGCCACATAGCGGAAGGGATTATCAGTGAGCGACGAGTCGATCAGCACGACCCCCTATACGGGCCCCTCCGGCGGCTGGGGTTCGATGAAATCCGTGGCCGAGATCAACATCCGCGAAAAGGTCGGCGTCGAGACCGCGCGAGAGCTCACCCGCCAGAACAAGCCCGGCGGTTTCATGTGCGTGTCGTGCGCCTGGGGAAAGCCCGCGCATCCGCATATCGCCGAATTTTGCGAAAACGGCGCGAAGGCGACCGCGTGGGAACTCACCAGCTTCCGCACCACGCCGGATTTCTTCACGCAGCACACCGTCACCGAGCTGCGCAACTGGAAGGATTACGACCTCGAACAGGCCGGCCGCCTCACCCACCCGCTCAAATATGATGCGAACAGCGACCGCTATGTCGCGGTAAGCTGGGCGGAAGCGTTCGCGGACATCGGCGCGCACCTCAAGACCTACGACCCCACCAAAGTCGTCTTCTACGCCTCCGGCCGCGCCAGTCTCGAGACGAGCTATATGTGGGCGCTGATGGCGCGGATGTACGGCAGCCAGAACCTGCCCGATTCGTCGAACATGTGCCACGAGACGACCTCGGTCGGGCTGAAATCGGCGATCGGATCGCCGGTCGGCACGATCCACCTGTCCGACTACGACCAGTGCGACGCGATCTTCTATTTCGGCCAGAACCCGGGCGTGAACAGCCCGCGCTTCCTCCACCCGTTGCGCGCCTGCGCCAAGCGCGGTGTCGAGATCGTCGTGTTCAATCCCCTGAAGGAACGCGGCCTCGAACGCTTCACCGATCCGCAGAACCCGATCGAAATGGCGACCGGCAAATCCACCCCGATCGCCACGCAATATCACCAGGTGAAGACCGGCGGCGACATCGCCGCGCTGATGGGCATCTGCAAATACGTCATCGCGGCGGACGACCAGTGCCAGCGGATCGGCGCGCCCGCGATCCTCGACCACGCCTTCATCGCCGAACACACCACGGGATTCGAGGCGTTCGCCGACAAGGTCCGCGCCACCGGCTGGGACGAGATCGAGCGCGAGAGTGGCCTCGCCCGCAACGATCTGGAGGCCGCCGGCGCGGTCTACGTCAAATCGAAGCGGGTGATCTGCGTCTACGGCATGGGGCTGACCCAGCACGTCCACGGCATCGACAACCTCCACACGCTGGTCAATCTGATGCTGCTGCGCGGCAACGTCGGCAAGCCCGGCGCGGGCTTCGGCCCCGTCCGCGGCCACAGCAACGTGCAGGGCCAGCGCACCGTCGGCATCACCGAAAAGCCCGAACTCGCGCCGCTCGACATCCTCAAGGACCTCTACGATTTCGAACCGCCGCGGGAAAAGGGCTGGGATACGGTCGCCGCCTGCGAGCATATCGTCGATGGCACCGCACGGGCGTTCATCGGCCTCGGCGGCAACCTCGCCCGCGCGGTGCCCGACACCGCGGCGATCGAGCCCGCGTGGCAGCAGCTCGACCTCACCGTCAGCATCGCGACCAAATTGAACCGCACGCATCTGCTGCCCGGCAGGACCTGTTATCTGCTCCCCTGCCTCGGCCGGATCGAGACCGACGAACAGGCGAGCGGGCCGCAGGCGGTCACGATGGAGGACAGTTTCAGCCGCATCTACGGTTCGCGCGGCCGCGCGACGCCGGCGGCGGAGACGCTGCTGTCCGAACCCGCGATCGTCGCCGGCATCGCCAAGGCGACGATCGATCCCAATCCGAAGGTCGACTGGGACGCCTGGGTCGGCAATTACGCACTCATCCGCGATGCGATCGAGGCGACCTATCCAGACAAGTTCGCGCGCTTCAACGAACGGATGTGGACCCCCGGCGGCTTCTGGAAGGGCGTGCCCGCCACGCATCGCCAGTGGCTGACGGAGAGCGGCCGGGCGGAATTCAACGTGCCGACCGCGATGAACGCCAGCGGCTTCGTGGACGCGCCGGGCCGGTTCCGGCTGATGACGCTGCGCTCGAACGACCAGTTCAACACGACGATCTACGGCTATCACGACCGTTTCCGCGGCATCAAGGGCACGCGCGACATCGTCTTCATGAACCGCGCCGACATGGCCGAACAGGGCCTCGCCGAGCACGATCTCGTCGACCTCGTCGGCGATGCCGGCGGCAACGAAAACCGGCGCGTCGCGAAGCTGCTCGTCGTCCCCTATGACGTGCCGCGCGGCTGCCTCGGCGCTTATTATCCGGAGTGCAACATTCTCATACCGGTTACGCACAAAGCCGAACAAAGCCATGTTCCGGCTGGAAAATCCGTGCCAGTGCGCGTGGAGAAATCGTCCTGATCCTCGGCGCGATCCTCGCCGGCGGCCGCTCCAGCCGCTTCGGCACCGACAAGGCTGCCGCCCCCTATCGGGGCCGCAGCCTGTTGGATCATGCGCGTGACCTTTGCGAACTTTGGACCGACGCGACGATCGTCGTCGGCCGCCCCGGCGGGGCGCCGGACCTGCCCGGTCCCCATCTGGGGCCGCTGGGCGGCATCGCCGGCGCGCTCGACCATGCGGTGCGCCATGGCTTCACGTCGGTCCTCACCATCGGCTGCGACATGCCCAATCTGCCTGCGGATTTGCTGAAGTCACTACTACGGCGGAGCCCGAGCTATTGCGTCGACGCGCCGGTCGTCGGCCACTGGCCCGCCGCCCTGGCCCCGGCGCTGCTCGATCATATCGCAACCAGCACACGCCGTTCGGTACAGGGCTGGGCGCGTGCCATCGGCGCGCTACCGATCGCCTCGCCTGCGCCGCTCGCCAACATCAACACGCCCGCGGATCTGATGGCGCTATGACGCCATCACGGCCTGAGCCGACTCGTATCCTTTATCCCGACGGCCGCACCGCCCCCGGCACGCGCGCGGTAGCGGTCGAGGCGCCCGTCGCGATCGAGGTCGATGGCCTCGGCTATGCAGTGATGATGATGACGCCGATGGATCTCGAGGCATTCGCCATCGGCTTCATGCTCACCGAACGGCTCGCGGATACGCCGGAGGATGTCGAGGACATCGACGTCTTTCACGCCCCCGCCGGCTGGATCGTCCGCGTCGCCCTGTCCGACCGCTGCCGCCCGCGCATCCACGACCGCGTCCGCCACCGCACCAGCGATACCAGCTGCGGGCTGTGCGGCATCGCCAGCCTGGAACAGCTCGCGCGCCCCATCGCCGCCCACCCGCCGCGCCCGACCGTCACGGCGGCGGCGATCTTCGCGGCACTGGCCGCGCTGCGTGACCATCAGCATCTCAACGCCGCCACCGGCGCCGTGCATGCCGCCGCCGCATGCACGGCGGAGGGCGCCATCCTCGCAGTATTCGAGGACGTCGGCCGCCACAATGCGCTCGACAAATTGATCGGCCAGCAAGCGCGCGGTACGCCGGCCGCGTTCACGCTGGTGACGTCGCGGATCAGCTTCGAGATGGTGGACAAGGCCTTGGTGGCAGAAACGCCGCTACTCGTCGGCATCTCGGCACCGACCAGCCTCGCGATCGACCATGCGCGCGTCCATGGCCTGACGCTGGTTGCGCTCGCGCGCGCCGATGCGATGCTGGCACTCAACGACCCCTATGGCGTGTTCGGCTAGGCGCGCCAGTCCCACACGTGCGCCGACCAGTCGCGCACCGTCTCCGCCGTGCGCGACAGTCCGTCGATCAGCATATGGCGATAGGCACCGCCGAGAAACGCACTATCGGCGACGACCAGCACCATCAGCACGGCGGCCCACAGCACGCCGCGATTCATCGGCTCGGCCTTGCGGACCAGCTTCACCTCGGTGGCGCGCCGCTCTCCACGGCGCCGTTCGGGTCCCGTATAGGCGCCCGCCGGCGCGACGCGTCGTTCGACGCGGCGCCGCTCGTTCGGGAAATGATAGGACATCGGCCAAGCCTCGACGCGAACCAACCCGCCGTATCGCACGGCGGCGGTTACCAAATCGTTCGCATCTGTCGTGCAACTCACACCGGCGGCGCTACCGAAATGGTAGCGGAGGAGGGACTTGAACCCCCGACCCCAGGATTATGATTCCCGTGCTCTAACCAGCTGAGCTACTCCGCCCCGCCGTGTGAGGGGGCGCCTATAGGTGCGGCATGCCGGCCCCGTCAAGCGAACATATGACGCGACAGTGCCTCCCACGGGCCGCCGCGATACCACCAGGTCGCAAGGCCGGCGATCTCGACCTCGCGCGGCCGGAAATCGCGGCTCAGCGCGGTCAGCAGCAGCTTGGCGATGTTGGGCTGCACCTTGTTCTGGATGGTGACGTGCGGGCGCCAGCCGCCGGCATCCTGCGGCGTCAGCAGACCGGAAAAGGCTTCGGCGAGATCGCGGCGGATCGCGACCAGATCGGGCGATTCGATGCGATAGGCGACGCCGCGGCCCAGCGACATCAGCTCGCCGACGCGGGCGACCGGCGCGCGGAGCCCACGCGTCTGTTCGACCAGCCGATGCTTGAGTTCGCCCTCCGCGGAGGGCGGCAAATGGTGGAACAGCGTCAGATGCGCCGACAGCTGGTCGCGCTCGGGCGGAAAATGCGCGGTGCGTTGCGCATCGAACCAGCCCTGATCCTGCCGTCCGAACAGCGCCGTCACGATGATGGGCGCGTTCAAATCTCCACCTGGCTGCCCAGTTCGACCACGCGGTTCGTCGGCAGGCGAAAAAACTCCATGGCGCTTTCGGCGTTGCGCAGCATCCAGGCGAACAGCTTCTCGCGCCAC
The DNA here is from genome assembly GCF_024211255.1 of Sphingomonas liriopis. Taxonomy (GTDB): domain Bacteria; phylum Pseudomonadota; class Alphaproteobacteria; order Sphingomonadales; family Sphingomonadaceae; genus Sphingomonas; species Sphingomonas liriopis. Next base: position 59,566 of record NZ_JAMLDY010000006.1, read on the forward strand.
AGCATCATGCCGGGGCGTTCGGAGGGCAGCAGCGTCTGGCGCGAGAGGAAGAAGCTGGTGTCCATCATCTTGAAATCCGCGCCACAGGCGTGGACGCGCTTCAGCGCGGCGGGCACGTCGACCTCCTCCATGAAACCGTAGCGCAGGACGAGGCGGTAGAAGCCGTCGCCCATCTCGTCGCGCGTCGCGCGCTCCGCCTCGGGCCAATAGGGCTGCGCGACGATTTTCACGGTCAGCAGGATGACGCGCTCGTGCAGGACCTTGTTGTGCTTGAGGTTGTGGAGCAGCGCGTGCGGCACGCCGTCGGACGATGAGGTCATGAACACCGCCGTCCCCGGCACACGGCTCGCCGAGCTGGCCGCCGAGGTGATGAACACCTTGATCGGCATTGCCGCCTCGTGAAGGCGGTCCATCATCAGCTTCCTGCCCTTCGACCAGGTGGTGAGGAAGGTGAAGACGATGAAACCGACCATCAGCGGGAACCAGCCGCCGTCGGGCACCTTGGTGAGGTTCGCCGAGAAATAGGCGCCGTCGACCAGGAAGAAGAGCGCCAGCAGCGGCGCGGCGGCATAGAGCGGCCAGTTCCACAACCGCGTAAGCGCGACACCGAGCAGGCAGGTGTCGATGAACATCGCCCCCGTCACCGCGATACCATAGGCGGAGGTGAGGTTGGACGAGGTACGGAAGAACAGCACCAGCAGGATCACCATCGTCATCAGCATCCAGTTGACGAGCGGGATGTAGATCTGCCCGGCGGTCGAGGCGCTGGTGTGTTCGATGCGCAGCCGCGGCATGAAGCCCAATTGGATCGCCTGTTGCGTCACCGAGAAGGCGCCGGAGATCACCGCCTGGCTGGCGATGATCGCCGCCATCGTCGCGAGGATCACCAGCGGCAGCTGCAGGCTGTCGGGCGCCAGCATGTAGAAGGGGCTGCGCAGCGCCTCCTGCCCCTCGCGGAACAGCAGCGCCCCCTGCCCCATGTAGTTGCACATCAGCGCGGGCAGCACGAACACCAGCCACGACAGGCCGATCGGCTTGCGGCCGAAATGTCCCATGTCGGCGTACAGCGCCTCCGCGCCGGTCACCGCGAGCACCACCGATCCCAGCGCGAGGAAGGCGCGAACCGGATCGATCAGGAAGAATTCGACGGCATGGTGCGGCGAGAAGGCCCACAGCACCTCGGGCGTCTGCACGACGCTGATGAGGCCGAGCACCGCGATGACGCTGAAATAGACGAGCATGATCGGCCCGAAGACGAGGCCGATGCGCGCGGTGCCGCTCTTCTGTACCCAGAACAGCGCGATCAGGATGGCGATGACGATCGGCAGGACGAGGCCGCCGAACGCCGGCGCGGCAACGGCGAGGCCCTCTACGGCGCTAAGCACGGTGACCGCGGGCGTAATCATCGAATCGCCGTAGAAGAGCGAGGTCGCGAAGACGCCCAAGAGGATGATACCGGTCGACCACCGCCGGCTCTTGGTCCGCCCGGTGACCAGTGCGAGCAGCGCGAGGCTGCCACCCTCGCCCTTGTTGTCGGCACGCATGATGATCGCGACGTATTTGATCGTGACGACGATCATCATCGACCAGAACATCAGGCTGAGCACGCCCATGATGTGCAGCGGGTCGAGCGTCAGCTGGTGATGCCCCGCGAACGTCTCGCGGAAGGCGTAGAGCGGGCTGGTGCCGATATCGCCGAAGACGATGCCGATCGCGCCGACCGCGAGCTTGAGCATGCCATCGGCGTGATGGCCGTGGCCGTCATCCTCGCCGCGCGCATCGGGTGCGGCGGCCGCTACCGGCGTGCTCACGAGTGCCGCACCCGATCCGATATCATGCGAGCAGCCCTGTTCCCAACCTGTTCCATCACGCCGCTTTAGCATGGCGCCGATGGCGGGAGCAACGGCGGCCGGCGGCCCGGTCAGGGACGGCGGAACACCTCGCGGATGACGAAGTGCGACGCGAGCCGGGTGACGCCGGGCAGCCGGGACAGCGTCTCGCGGTGGATGCGTTCGAACGTATCGTCGCGGCGCACCTCGACGTGGAGCATATAGTCCGCCTCGCCGCTCATCAGGAAACAGTCGCGGATTTCGGGGACGTCGCCGATCTCGCGCTCGAACGCGGCCATCGTCTCCTCGCGCTGGTCACGCAGCGTGACGTTGACGAGGACGACGCTGGGATTGCCGCGCGCCGCCTTGCTGAGCACCGCCTGATAGCCGGTGATGAAGCCGCGCGTGCGTAGCGACCCGACGCGCCGGTGCGCGGCGCTCGGCGACAGGCCCACCGCCTCGCCGAGCTCGGCGCTGGTGAGGTCGGAGTTGGCGAGCAGTTGCGCGAGGATCTTGCGGTCAAGAGCGTCGGGAGGAGGTTGCGTCATCGGGAACCATGGCGGGATATCGTCCCACCCTGTGCGCCGACCTTCAATCAGGTTGCAAGCCTCTCCTGCGTCACTAGGCGTATATCCGGGGCAGGACAGAGGAGATTACCCATGCGAATCGGCGTGCCCAAGGAAATCAAGAACCACGAATATCGCGTCGGCCTGACCCCGCCGTCGGTCGCCGAGCTGGTCGCCGCCGGCCATGAGGTGGTGGTCGAGACCAGGGCCGGCTCGGGCATCGATTTCGAGGACCAGGACTATATCGACGCCGGGGCGACGATCCTGCCCGATCCCGCCGCGGTGTTCGCCGCCGCCGATATGATCGTGAAGGTCAAGGAGCCGCAGGCCAGCGAGATCGCGTTGCTCGAACCGCGCCACCTGCTATTCACCTATCTCCACCTCGCCGCCGACAAGCCGCAGGCGGAAGGCCTCGTCAAGTCCGGCGCGACCTGCATCGCGTACGAGACGGTCACCGCGGCGCGCGGCGGCCTGCCGCTGCTCAAGCCGATGAGCGAAGTCGCCGGCCGCATGTCGGTGCAGGTCGGCGCGCATTACCTCGAAAAGGAACAGGGCGGCCGCGGCGTGCTGCTCGGCGGCGTGCCGGGCGTGGCGCCGGCGAAGGTCGCGATCCTCGGCGGCGGCGTCTCGGGCGTCAACGCCGCGCAGATGGCGGTCGGCATGCGCGCCGACGTGACGATCTACGACATCTCGAACGATCGTCTCGCCGAACTCGACATGTTCTTCAGCAGCCAGATCAAGACCGCCTATGCCAGCAAGGCGGCGATCGCGGCGGCGGTGAAGAACGCCCACCTCGTCATCGGCGCGGTGCTGGTGCCCGGCGCGGCGGCGCCCAAGCTCGTCACGCGCGAGATGGTGAAGACGATGAAGCGCGGCGCGGTGCTGGTCGATATCGCGATCGACCAAGGCGGCTGTTTCGAGACGAGCCATGCGACGACGCACGAGGACCCGGTGTTCGAGGTCGACGGCGTGATCCATTATTGCGTCGCCAACATGCCCGGCGCGGTCGCGCGCACGTCGGCGTTCGCGCTCAACAATGCGACGCTCCCGTTCGCACTGAAGCTTGCCAATCTGGGAGCGGAAGCTGCGATGAAGGCCGATCCGCACCTCGCCAACGGCCTCAACGTCTCGGGCGGCAAAATCCGCCATCAGGCGGTGGCCGAGGCGCTCGACCTGCCGTTCGAGGCCTGGGCTGCCTGATCGGAACGAACACGGAACATGATGGTTGAAGCCTCCGAACGACGAGAGGCTTCAACCATGTCCGAACCCGAAAACCCCAAGACCCACCCGACCTCCAACGCCGAGAAGGACCCCGACGACTGGACGACGGGCGACGAGGCGATGACCGGCGCGCAGGCGAGCTATCTCAAGACGCTGAGCGAAGAGGCCGGCGAGGCGTTCGACGACACGCTCACCAAGGCGGATGCGTCGAAGCGGATCGATGCGCTGCAGGAAAAGACCGGGCGGGGGCAGTAAGTGAGGGCTCTCGAGCTCACCCTCACCCTCACCCTATCGGCGCTGCGCGCCTCTTCCCTCTCCCATCGGGAGAGGGAAGAGATGGCGTAGCCGGCGAAGGGTGAGGGTCAGCACGCCTTCAAAGCTGGGGGATTTCAACCAACCCGTTCGTGCTGAGCCTGTCGAAGCACAGGTGGGTCTCGAGGCCCTTCGACAGGTTCAGGGCGAACGGTGGGGGTTGGATAGTCGGGTCTGTGTTCGGTCGTCAGACCTAGCCGCCCTGTTCCGCCAGCAGACGGTCGAGTAGCGCGAGCCGCATCGCGATGTCGCGGCGATAGGATGCACCCTGTGGGCTTAGCGCCAGCGCCCGTGCCCATGCTTGACGCGCCGCGGGGAAATCGCCGGCGCGTACATAGGCCAGCCCTAGGAAGAACGACGGCGCCGGATGCGCGGGCGCGACGCGGATCGCCTGACGGAAGGCGAACAGCGCCGGGGGTGACACCACGTTGCCGTCGTGCGTCGCCAGCGCGGTGCCGAGACCGGTCCACAGCATGACGCTGCGCGGATAGCGGTTGAGCCCGCCGAGGATGGCGCGCACCGCCGACCGCCGGTCGCCCGCCCGGTTCATCGCATCGGCGGCGGTCAGATAGGCGGCATCGGCGGTGAACCGTCCCAGCATCCGTTCGCGCAGGTCGAACAGCGCCGGATCGTCGATGCCGAGCCCCGCATCGGGCCGCGCCGGACTCGCCCGCATCCCCGGCGACCCCTGCCACGCATAGCCCGCCGCGCCGAGCATCAGCGCCGCGCCGACCATCGACCACAGCAGCCGATCGACGCGCAGCAGGACGAGCGCGCCGCCCGTCGCCACCGCCAGCAAGGCAAGGGTCAGCCAGCCCATCAGCGGGCCCGCCGGCGGAAGCTGGATCGCGCCACCGCCGCCCCCACCGCCAGCAACGCGATCGGCGCCAGCCACAACGGCCAAGTCGCCGCACCGAACGGCGGGTCGTAGGTGACGTAATCGCCATAGCGCGCGACAAGCCAGGTGCGGATCGCCTCCGGCCGCTCGCCCGCGGCGATGCGGCTGCGGACCAGCGCGCGCATGTCGCCGGCCATGCTGGCGTCGCTGTCGGCGATCGACTGGCCCTGACACACGACGCAGCGCAGCGTCGCCATCAGCGCGCGCGCCTGCGCCTCCTGCGCGGGGTCGCGCAGCTGCGTATAGGCGAGCCGCGCCGGCGGCGTGACGGGATCGGCGAGCGCCGGCGTCGCCAGCAGCACGATCGCGAGCCATGGCCAGCGCCGCATCAGCGCGCGCTCCTGACGGCGGCGGCGATGCCTGCGACGTCGTCGGCGCGGATGTCGCCGACATGCTGGAGGACGATCCGCCCCTTGCCGTCGATCACGAAGCTCTCCGGCACGCCCGACGAGCCGAGCGCCAGTTGCACCGCGCTCTGGCGATCGTCGCCGATCCGGTCGTACGGGTCGCCGTTGCGGCGCAGGAAGGCGGTGAGCGCGGGCACCGTGTCGCGGATCGCGATCGCGTCGACCGGCACGCCCATCGCCTTCAGCCGCAACAGCTGCGGCGCTTCCGCGGCACAGGGGATGCACCAGCTGGCGAAGATGTTGAGCAGCCGCGGCCGCCCCTGACGGAAGGTCGCGGTCGACAGGCCGGGCTTGCCCGGCGCGATCGGCGGCAGCGCGAAATCGGGCAGCGGCTGGCCGACCAGCGCCGAACGGACGACGCGATCGGCGGGCTTGAACAACCCGCTCGCCACCACGGCCAGCAACGCGGCGAACAGCGCGAGCGGCACCCAGAGCAGCCAGCGCCTCATGCCAGAGCCTCCCGAACCGCGGCGCGGCGTTCACGCCGCCAGCGTCCGACCAGCGACAGCGCGCCGCCGAGCGCGATCAGCGCGCCGCCCAGCCAGATCAGCGTCACGAACGGCTTCCACCACAGGCGCAGCTGCCAGCGTCCCTGCGCATCGGACTGACCCAATACGGTGTAGAGCTGGCCGTCCCAGCGCGTCGCGATCGCGCTCTCGCTGGTCGTGGTGACGGGGTCGGAAAAATAGCGGGACTGCGGGCGCAGCACGATCGCCGCGTCGTCGCCGCGACGCGCGCTCAGCCGCGCCTCGAGCGCCGACCAATTGTCGCCGACCACCGGCTTGATGCCGTCGAGCCGGACGACATAGGGGCCGACGCGTACCGGCTCGGCGATCCGCGCGGCGACCAATGTCTCGGCGGTATAGGCGCTGTCGCACGCCATGCCTGCGAGGCTGACCGCGATGCCGAGGTGCGCGACGACCATGCCCCAGATGAACAGCGGCGTGCGCCACGGATTGCGACCGATCAGCGGCAGCACGCTGGCGACGGCAAGCCCGGCGGCGAGCGACAGGCCGAACAGGGGCAACAGGCCCGGCGGCGCGAGGACGATCAGCGCCGCACCGGTGAAGCCGGTCGCGGCGATCGGCCAGATCAGCCGGTCGAGCAGCGCGCCCGCGTCGTCGCGCCGCCAGCGCAGCAGCGGCCCGACCGCCATCGCCATCACCAGCGCCAGCGCGATCGGCCCCGCCGCCTTGTTGAAGAACGGCGGCCCGACCGACAGCTGCACGCCGAATCCCGCTGCGACGAGCGGATAGAGCGTGCCGATCAGCACGATGCCGAGGATCACCGACAACAGCAGATTGTTGAGCACGAGGCCGCCTTCGCGGCTGACCAGTTCGAACGTCGTGCCGGCGCGCACCGTGCCGATCCGCGCGGCGAACAGCGCGAGCGCGCCACCGATATAGATGACGAGCAGCGCGAGGATGAACGCGCCGCGCTCCGGGTCGACCGCGAAGGCGTGGACGCTGGTCAGGATGCCCGAACGGACGAGGAAGGTGCCGATCATCGACATCGAGAAGGCGACGACCGCCAGCATCACCGTCCAGGCTCGCAGGCCGTCGCGCGTCGCCAGCACCGTCACCGAATGGAGCAATGCGGTCGCGGCGAGCCACGGCATCAGCGAGGCGTTCTCGACCGGGTCCCAGAACCACCAGCCGCCCCAGCCGAGCTCGTAATAGGCCCAATAGGACCCCGCGGTGATGCCGAGCGTCAGGAAGATCCACGCGCCCAATACCCATGGCCGCATCGCCTTGGCGAAGGCGGGACCGACATCGCGCGTGACCAGCGCACCGACCGCGAACGAGAAGGCGACCGAGATGCCGACATAGCCGATGTAGAGCGTCGGCGGATGGAAGGCGAGACCGGGGTCCTGCAACAACGGGTTGAGGCCGAGGCCGTCGCGGGCCGCCGGCGACAGCCGCGCGAACGGGTTGGAGGCGAACAACAGGAAAGCGTAGAAACCGAGCGCGATCCCCGCCTGCGCGCCCAAGGTCGCGATCAGCGTGGCGGCGGGCAACCGCCGTTCGAGGATCGCCACCGCGCCACCAGCGAGGCCGAGGATCGTGACCCACAGCAGCATCGACCCTTCGTGATTGCCCCAGGCGCCGGCGAATTTGTAGATCCACGGCTTGGCCGAATGGCTGTTCTCGACGACCAGCTTGACCGACATGTCGCTGGCGAGGAACAGCGCGATCAGCGCCGCCATCGCCAGCGCCGCGAGCGCGCCCTGCACGATCGCGATCGGGCGCACCGCAGCGATGGGCGCGGCCTGCCCGCGCAGGAGCCCAAGCGCCGCCATCGCCAGCTGCAGCGCGGCGAGCGCCGCGGCGAGCCACAGCGCGGCGAGGCCGAACTCCGCGGTCATGGCTCCAGCGTCCTGGTTTCGTGCATCTTGCCCGCCATTTCGGGCGGCATGTACTTTTCGTCGTGCTTGGCGAGCAGGTTGGTCGCGGTGAAGCTGCCGTCGCGGTTGAACTGCCCTTCCGCGACCACGCCGGAGCGTTCGCGGAACAGGTCGGGGACGATACCGGCGAAGGTCACCGGCGTGGTCGCGATCCCGTCGCCGACGACGAAATGGACGGTGACGCCATCGGCCGCGCGGCGGATCGACCCCGCCTGCACCATGCCGCCCAGCCGCACCGCCCGGCCGAGCGGCAGTCCCTGTTTCGCGACGTCGGACGGCGCGTAGAAGAACGACGCCTGATCCTTCAGCGCCGACATGGCGAGCAGCGCCGCGGCGACGACCGCGGCGACCGCCAGCAATGCCAGCGTCAGGCGTTGGTGTTTGGCGGTCATTTCTCGGCGCGCTTCATTGCGATGTAGCTTGCCATCGTCAGCGCCGCCGCCGCAGCGAGCGTCACGCCATAAGCGGCAAGGATGAACGGCCAGTGGTTCATGCCCGCGCCATCCGCCGCAGCCGTGCCTCGGCCTTCGTGCGGGCGAGCGCGGTACGCATCCGCATCAGCACGATGGCGGCGAACAGCAAGGTGAAGCCCGCCATCGTGAAGCCGAGCGGCCACAGGATGCTGCCGGCGATGCTCGACCGGGTGAGGCCGATCGACGGGCCCTGATGGAGCGTGTTCCACCATACGACCGAATAACGGATGATCGGCAACAACGCCGTACCAGCGATGCCGTACAGCGCCGGTATGCGCCCGTCGCCGCCGCGTTCGCTATCGGCGCGAGCGAGGGCGATATAGCCGCCATAGACGAAGAACAGCAGCAGCATCGAGGTCAACCGCCCGTCCCACTGCCACCACGTACCCCACGTCGGCCGCCCCCAGATCGATCCGGTGACGAGGCACACCGCGGCGAACACCGCCCCCGGCAGCGCGATCGCGCGTGCGGCGATCTGGCTAAGCGGATGACGCCAGACGAGGAAGGCGATGCTGCTGATCGCGATGCCGCTCCACCCGCCCATGCCGAGCCACGCAGCGGGAACGTGGATGTAGAGGATGCGGACGCTGTCGCCCTGCAGGTAATCGGGCGGCGTCTGCGTCAGCCCGGCCCAGCAGCCGATCGCGAGCAACACGACGCCGCTCCACAGCAATGCCGGCGTACACACACGGGCGAGGCGGAGAAAGCGCGTCGGATTGGCAAGGGCATGGAGGGTCGGCACGGTTGGGGCTGCCATACGAAGCTTTGCGGGCGACGTCACCATGTCCTTGCGCATGATGCGACGTGGAAAGGATACCGATCGAGGATCGAAGTAGGACACCCCGCCCCACCTACTCCGTCACCCCGGACTTGTTCCGGGGCCCACTCTGCGGCTTGGCATACGTGTCATGACGGGGCGTAGCGCCCGCGGCGCGGTGGACCCCGGAACAAGTCCGGGGTGACGAACAGTGTGGGGCAGCGCTCCCCGGATCAGCCCCGCCCGATCAGGCGCTGCGCGATCGTGTCCGCCACTTCCGCCGCCGGGCGGCCGGTGCGCTCGCTCTCGTCCCACACCTCGTCGAGCCGCGCCGGGATCTTGGCGATGCGCGCCATTACCTCGGCCTCGTCGCCCTGCCCGAGATATTCGAGCCCGACGTTGATGATGCCGCCGGCGTTGATGACGTAATCGGGGGCGTAGAGGATGCCGCGGCCGTGCAGGCGATCGTAATCCTCGCGCGTCGCCAGCTGGTTGTTGGCGCCACCCGCGACGACCTTCGCGACCAGCGTCGGGATCGTCGCCTCGGTCAGGATCGCGCCCAGCGCGTTGGGGCTGAAGATGTCCGCCTCGACGCCGAGGATCGCGCCCGCCGCGACCGTCTCCGCGCCGAGTTCGGCGGCGAGCGCCTTCGCCCGCTCCGCATCGACGTCGGCAAGCGTCAGGCGGGCGCAGTCCTTTGCCAGCAGCTTCGCAAGGCCGCCGCCGACCGATCCGACACCCTGGATCGCGACGTGCACGCCCTGCATGTCGTCGGTGCCGAGACCGCGCTTCGCCGCCGCCTTGACGCCCAGATAGACGCCGTGCGCGGTATAAGGCCCGGGGTCGCCGCCCGCCGCGCCGCTTTCCACCGGCAGGCCGCTGACGTAGCGCGTCTCGCCGGCGATCACCTTCATGCGCGCTTCGGACATGCCGACGTCCTCGGCGGTCACATATTTGCCGCCGAGCGATTCGACCGCGCGGCCGAACGCCTTCAGCCGGTCCTCGGCGATCACCGCGCCGGGCTGGTCGGCGAGGATCACGCCCTTGCCGCCGCCCAGAGCGAGGCCGGCCATCGCATTCTTGAAGCTCATGCCGCGCGACAGGCGCAGCGCGTCGGTCACCGCCTGATCGCCCGAGGCGTAATGCCAGAAGCGCGCGCCGCCAGCGGCCGGCCCGAGATGCGTGGAATGGACCGCGATGATCGCGCGAAGCCCCGATGCCCGGTCGGTGAAGGCGTGGACGCCCTCGTGCGAATCGAAATCGGGAAGATCCCACACCGAGGTCATGGCCTGCTCCGCTGCTAATAAAGTTGCGATGAGCGGTAATAATCTTTCCCGCGCATTTTGCCTACCCCTGATGGACGGGACGGAGAACGTGGGGGAAAATGGGGCGACCGACGGGACTTGAACCCGCAACTTCCGGCATCACAAGCCGACGCTCTAACCAATTGAACTACGGTCGCCGCGAAGGCTGCGCCCCTAGCGGGGGGAGGCGCGTCGCGTCAAGGCCGTTGGGTGCGTTTTAACGATCAGGGCGAATCGTCATGCTTGAAGCCCCTCCCCTTCAGGGGAGGGGTTGGGGTGGGGGAGTCCGTCTTATCCGGTTCGGCGTTCGTGATTCCTCCACCCCAACCCCTCCTCTGAAGAGGAGGGGCTTTAGAAGAGACCCTCGATCGAAAGCCGGTATCCGCCCTGCCCCACGACGAAGCCGGCGGCGGCGAGCCGTTCCCCCGCGGCAGAATCGGCGGGGGCGATGCGCAGCGCGGCGGTGTAGCGGCCCTGCCCCGTCACGCGCAATTCGACGCTCTCCGTCCCGGCCTGGCTGGCGAGCGGCAGCAGCAGCGCACCGCGATCGCAGCGCGCGATGCCCGACAGTTCGGTCGGCAGCACGATTCCCGCCGCCTCACCGACCAGCCGCGCGCGGACGCGGCCCTCGGCCTTGTCGCAAGTGTCGTCGACGAAATGGATGGTGACATCCTCCAGCGTCAGCGCGGTGACGGGCAGCGGTGCGAAGGCGTTGCCGGTCGGCAGCGTCGCGGTCATGCCGTCGATCCCCTGCCCGTGGCGGCTGAGCGTGATCGCGCCGCGCAACGCGCCGCCCGCGCCATCGACGGCGACGCGGGCGTGGCCGATCAGCAGCGCGAAGGGCGACACGCTGGCGTCGAGCGACCCCAGCGACAGGGTGCCGAACCGCGCCTCTTCCAGTCGCCCGTCCCACACGCTGCCGCTGACAGTGCGTGCGCTGAACCCCTGATCGCCGAGGCCGAGCAGGCCGAGCACCAACCGCATCGGCAGGAAGACGAGCAGCACGACCAGCATCAGGCCGCCGAACAGTGCCGCTGGACCGGTCGCCAAGCGGATACGCCTCACGACGCGCGCGCCCGGACGGTGAAATCGACCGCGACGCTGCCGTCGGCATTGTCGCGCCACGCCGCCGCATCGACGAGGATGCCGTTCGCCTCCAGCCCCGCAAACCAGCGCGACAGCGCCGCGGGCCGTGCCGCCTGGATCGTCGCATGGACACGGCCGCCGCCGGGTTCGTCGACGGTCGCCAGCGCGAAGCCCGCCGCCTCGGCACGCTGGCGCAGCGTGTCGGCGAGGCTGCCGGTCAGCGGCACGCGCCGGCCGGCGGCGCGGATCAGGTCGACCTCGCTCTGCGTCGCCGCGAGCCGGACGACGGCATCGGCATGCCGCTCGCGCGCGCTCGACAGGCCGTCGCGCACCGGCAGGATGATCCCGCCCCAGACGATCGTCACCACGAGCAGCCCCAGCATGACGAGGATCAGCCGCCGCTCGCGCAGCGCGCGGCCGGCGAACCAGGTGCGTATGCCGCTCATGGCCGGCTCACCGTCATCTCGCCCGTCACCCTGCCGTTGGCCGATTGGAAGACGCCGGCGGTGACGGTAAAGCCCGCCGCCTCCAGCGCGCGCTTGAGATCGGTCGGCAGCGATTCGCGTGCCGCGCCGACGCCGATCCGCAAGCTCCCGTTGGGCTGGAAGTCGAGCGCGGTCAGCTCCGTCCCCGGCGTCGCGCGCACCGCGGCATAGACCGCGGCGACGGTGGTGCTGAAGCCGAGGCCGGGGCCGCGCACCGCGGACAATCGCTCGGCGAGCTGGCGATCGACATCGGTCACCGTCTCGCCGCGGGCCAACCCGGTGCGGCCGAGCGCCTCGGCGCGCGCCTCCAGCGCGTCGGCACCGAAACTATATTTGGCGATGCGGACCAGATCGATCGCCAGCGTGAGCGCGAGTATCCCTGCGCCGAGCAGCGCCAGCCGCCGGATCAACGCCCAGTCGATGCCGATCCGCCGACGCCGCGCGAACGGCCCCTGCCGCAGGTCGAGCGGCGGGGCCGCCACCGCGGCGGCCACGGTCGCGTCGAGAGCGTCCCGTTCGACGGTGGCGAGCGGCGCGTCGCCGACGACGAGATCGGTCAGCCGCGCCTCATCGGCGAAACCGGTCGTGCAACTGCGCACCAGCGCCGCGCCGCCGACGATGCCGCGGACATAGCCCTCTTCCGGGCGTGGCAGCAGCAGGGGCGCAGGGATCACGGCCAGCGGGTCGATGCCATGTACCGCGAGATCGGCCAGCCAGCCCGCCATCGCGCCCATCCCGACCACCGCGATCGGGCGCTCGCCCTCGCCCTCCGTGCCGACCGCGACGTGCAGTTCGGCGATCGGCGTCGCGCTCGCCTCGGCGACGAGCAGCCGCGCCGCCGCGGTGGCCTGCGCAGGCGACCGCGCCGGAAGGTCGGCCCAGTGCAGCGTCACCGACTCGGCCGGCGCGACGGCGACGACCGCCGTGTCGGCGAGTGCGGGCATGCCCTCGCCTTCGGTGATCGCACCGTCATCGGCGAGGGCCAGCCAGCGATAGCCGCGGTCGCCATAAGGAAGGAACAGGAGCGTCGTCATGATTCGTCGCCCCATTGCCGCGCCACGAGCCGCGCGGGAAGCCGGCTTGCGTCGATCAGCGCCCTTTCCTGCAATCGGGCGGCACCGTTGGTCACGTCGATGGCGAGCGAAAACCATTTCGAGGTGGTGGCGAGGCCCGCCCCGCCCTCGGGCGTCGCGCCGTTGCCAGCGACGTTGAGGAAAGCGCTCTGATCCTTGAACCCCTGCGGCGGGCGGCGCAGGATCAGGCTGCGCGCGGTCTCGACCGGCATGTTGGCGGCGAACAGCATCGCGACGAGCGGCGCCTGTTCGGGGGTCAGCGTGTTGATGTTGACGGGTACGCTCTCCGCTTTCGGCAGGGTGCAGATCCATGGGCGCAGCTGCGCGTAGATGTCGGGGGTGACGCCATCGATCGCGCGCAGCTCGCTGGGGTCGGCCATCAGCGTGCCCGCGGTGCGATAGGGAGTCGCGCGGGCGAGATAGACCGGGTCTTCGGCGCCACCGCCCTGCTGGTCGGCATCGGTGTCGATCCAGTCGGCGGTCGCCGGCGCGATGCGCTCGGCCGCCTGCGCGGGCACGCCGATCAGCCGCATCAGCCGGACGAATTGCAACCGCTGCGTAAAGCTCTGCGCCGAGGTGTAGACGCCCGGCGAGGTCATGCTGACGAGGCTGTTGAGATTGAAGCAATTGCCGCCGTCGCTGACCCGCGCGACCGCAAGGCCGCCGCCGGGAAGCGGCAGGCCGAACGGGCGGTTGCTCCAGCCGCCAGCCAGCGTCACGCGATCGGGGCTGGTGCCGAGCATGTCGGTGACCTTCGACGTCGCAAGCGCCTCGGCAGCGCGGGCGTAGCCGCGCGCCTGTTCGCCGGCGAGCGCATTGCCGGCGAGCCGCGTCGTCAGCCGCAGTCGTTCCAAGGCGGTGCCGGCGAGGACTGCGATCATCGCGACGAGCAGCAGAACGGTGAGCAGCGCCGCGCCGCGTTCGCGATCAGGAGGCATTGGGGGTCGCCGTGGGGGTGGGGCCGGGCGTACCGGGCAGCGGTGGGGCATAGCCCGAACCGACGAGCAGCATCAGGCGATAGGCGCTGCCGTCGGTGCGGCGGACGACGATCTCCGCGGCCTGCGGCAGCGGCGCGCCCTGCGTGCCGTCCCAGCGGTCGCTCCACGCGCCCTTGTAGCGATAGCGCGCGGCGATGCCGGCGACATGGTCGAGCAGCGCCACCGCGGGCAGCGGCGCGGCACCGTCGATCATCGGATAGGCGATACGCTGCAGCGTGCCGTCGGCGAGCGCATAGGCGACCTTCTGCGCACTTGCCCGCGGCGCGGCGTCGACGTTCGCCCAACCGGTGCGGACGAAGCGCAGCTGGCCGTCGGCGGTGCCGGTGAAGGCGGGCAGCATCGTCCCGCCCTCGTCGCGCGCAGGGCGGTCGATCGCCTGTCCAAGGTCACCGGCGATCAGCGCGGCGGTGCGGTTGAGCGCGGACAGATCGTCGAAGCGCTTGCCCGTCGCGGTCTGCGCACGGACGCTAAAGGTGAGGATCGCCACCCCCGCGGCGGCGATCAGGCCGAAGATCATCAGAGCGATCATCACCTCGACGAGGGTGAAGCCGGATTGGCTTGCCATGGGCTGCGACGCTTGCCGCCCCTCCTCCGTCACCCCGGACTTGTTCCGGGGTCCACGGTTCCGCGCACCAACCGGCCGCTGGGTACGCGGCCGGGTGGACCCCGGAACAAGTCCGGGGTGACGGTGTGCGTAGGGCAAGGTCCGGCGCGCCCTCACGACGGCTGATCCGGCGGGCGGATCGCAGTCGTGCGACCGACGATCTGGCCGGCGCGGTTGGTCACCGCAACGTCGATCCGCACGATGCTGGCGTTGCCGGTCGCGCGCACCTGTCGTACCCACGCCCAGCTGCGGCCGCCGTTGACCTCGCTGCCGGTGGTGCGGCCGGCGACGGGCGGCTGCGCATCGCTGATCGCATCGTTGGCCACGTTGCGCGCGACGAGCCCGGCGACGAGGCTCTCGTCGAGCGTCCGCGCACCTCGGATCGTCGCGGTCTCCAGCCGCAGCAGCGCGAGCACCGCGAGGCTGAACACCGCGAGCGCGACCATGATCTCGATGAGGGTGAAGCCCTGCTCGTCCTTCCCGCCGTCATCCCCGCGCAGGCGGGGATCCATAATCACGTCGGTCGCGGAAAGAGCCGTGACGTCAGCCAGTATGGATCCCCGCCCCCGCGGGGATGACGAGCGGCGCACGCGCATCAGCTCGCCACCCGCACCGAACCGTCGGCGGCCATGTCGATCACCGCGCGCGCGTCGCTGCGGGTCAGCGTGATCTGCGCCGGTCGGTCGGCGAGGCCGGTGGGGTCGAAGACGATGCGCAACCGGCCGTTCGCTTCGCCCGTTGCGGCGACGGTGCCGTCGGTCCAGCGTTCAACGCGCAATGGCTTTTCTGCCATCGCGACCCATTGGCCGGCGCCGCGCCGGTCGAAGCCATAGCCGCCCGCGGTGACCCAGATGCTGACCGGCCGCGCCTCGACGATCGCGGCGTCGTGCGCCGCCCTCGCCCGGAGCGCGAACCGTGCCGCCTCGTCCGCCACGCGACCGCGCGGATCGGGCATGTTCCACACCGCGACGGCCGCCGCGAGGCCGATGATGGTCACCACCACCATCAGCTCCACGAGCGTGAAGCCCTGTTGGGCGTAACGCCAACGCAGGCCAAAACCGTTGCGACGCGGGCCCATGGTTATTGCCAGCTGGTGATGTCGGCGTTGACGCCCTCGCCGCCGTCCTTGCCGTCGGCGCCGAGGCTCCACACGTCGGCCTCGCCGTGCTGGCCGGGCGAGGCGTAGAGATAGGGGCGGCCCCAGGGATCGGGCGGCAGCTTCTTGATATAGCCGCCGCGCTGATATTCGGCGGCGTTGACGCCCGCGGGCGCGGTGACCAGCGCCTGCAGGCCCTGCGACGTGGTCGGATAATTGTTCATCTGGAGCCGGTACATCTCCAGCGCGCCTTCGATGGTGCTGATGTCCGACTTGGCCTTGGTGATCTTGCCCTTGTCGCCCGCGGGCAGGACGTTGAACGTCACGATCGCGGCGAGCAGGCCGATGATGACGATGACGACCATCAGCTCGACGAGGGTGAAGCCTTCCTCTCGACGATGCGGTTTGTTTTCCGGTTTACGCATGACTTGCCTCATTGTCCGGCCAGCGTGTTGAGCTGGAGGATGGGGAGCAGGATCGATAGCACGATCGTCGCGACGACGCCGCCCATCACGACGATGATCGCGGGTTCGAGCAGCGACAGCGCCGTCGCGGTGAAGCGGTCGAACTCGCGTTCGAGATAGTCGGCGGCGCGTTCGAGCATCTCGTCCAGCCGCCCCGCCGCCTCGCCGCTCGCAGCCAGATACGTCAGCAGCGGCGGAAAGACGCCGGCGCGGCGCATCGCGGCGGACAGGCTGCCGCCGCCGCGGATCGCGTCGACGATCTCGTCGGACGCGGCGCGCAGGCGGCGGTTGTGGATCGTCGAGGCGGTGAGCGCGAGCCCTTCGAGCAGCGGCAGGCGGCTGGCGATCATCGTGCTGAGGGTGCGTGACATGCGCGCGGCGTGGAGATCGCGGAACAGCCGGCCGAGCAGCGGCAGGCGGAGCAGCGCGGTATCGAAGGCAAGGCGTAGCGCGGGATCGCGCAGCGCGTACCACGTCCCCAGCCCCGCCACGGCGATGACCAGTGCGATCAGCCACCAATAGCCGACGAGAAAGGCCGACAGGCCGATGACGACACGGGTAAGCAACGGCAGTTCCTGCCCCACCGTATCGAATTGCTCGACGACCTGCGGCACGACGAACATCATCAGCGCCGTGACGACACCCATCGCGACGACCGCGAGGATCGTCGGATAGGCGAGCGCGGTGATGAGCTTGCCGCGGATCTCCGCCTGGCGTTCGAGCAGCGCGGCGAGACGGTCGAGGATCGTCGGCAGGCTGCCCGAACTCTCGCCCGCCGAGACCATCGCGCGATAGAGCGGCGGGAAGCTCCTGCCCTCGCGCGCCATCGAATCGGCGAGGCGGCGGCCCTCGACCACGCCGGCATGGACGTGGGAGACGATCGTGCGGACGCTATCCTGCTCGGTCTGGCGGGTGATGGTGCGCAGCGATTCCTCAAGCGGTGAGACGCGGTTGAGCGTCGCGAGCTGGCGGGTGAAGAGGGTGAGCTGCTTGACGCTCATCTTCGCGCGGCCGAGCTTGATGCCGAACAGCGGGCGGCTGGTCGTTGCGGGCGGCGCGCCGGGTTCGAGGCGGACGACGTAGAGCTTGCGGCGGTCGAGCTGCGCGCGGGCGGCGTCGATGGAGGGCGCGGCGACATGGCCGCGCTGCTCCTGCCCGCGGGTGTCGATGGCGAGATAGTCGAAGTCAGCCATGACGGGTCGCTTTCACCCTCACCCTTCCCACGGCCTGCGGCCGCGGGCCCCTTCCCTCTCCCGTTGGGAGAGGGAGAGACGGCGAAGCCGGCGATGGGTGAGGTCGATCACGCGTTCACCTCGTCCACCACGTCGGTCGCATCCCTGCGCGACACGCGCACCGCTTCCTCCGGCGTGGTCAGCCCTTTCCGCACCAGCGCCTCGGCCGCCTGCGCGAGGCTCGGCGTGCGGGCGAAGGCGTGGGCGGCGATCGCGGTCTCGTCGGTGCCGTCGTTGATCATGCGGCGGATCGTATCGTCGACGCGCACCGCCTCGAACACGCCGATCCGGCCCTTGAAGCCGGTATGGTTGCACTCGGGGCAGCCGACCGATTCGTAGACGGTCGCGTCGGGCTCGATGCCCAGCAGCCCGGCGACACCACTCGATCCCGGCACCGCGTGGCGGCAGACCGGGCAGAGCCGGCGCACCAGCCGCTGCGCGATCACCGCGCGCAATGTCGAGGCGAGCAGGAACGGTTCGACCTTCATGTCGCGCATGCGGGTGATCGCGCCGATCGCGTCGTTGGTATGGACGGTCGAGAGCACGAGGTGGCCGGTCAGCGACGCCTGCACCGCGATTTCGGCGGTTTCGCGGTCGCGGATTTCACCGACCATGACGACGTCGGGGTCCTGGCGCAGGATCGCGCGCAGGCCGGCGGCGAAGGTCAGCCCGACCTTGGGGTTGACCTGCGTCTGGCCGACGCCCTCGACGGCATATTCGACCGGGTCCTCGACGGTGAGGATGTTGCGGCTGCCGTCGTTGAGCAGGCGCAGCGCGCCGTAGAGCGTCGTCGTCTTGCCCGAACCGGTCGGCCCGGTGACGAGGATGATGCCGTTGGGCTCGGCGAGCGCGCCGCGCAGCAGCGCGTACATCGCCGGGTCGAGGCCGAGCGCCTCGAGATCGATGCCGGCATTGTCCTTGTCGAGGATACGCAGCACGACGCGCTCGCCGGCGCGGCTCGGCAGCGTCGAGACGCGGACGTCGAGCAATTTACCGCCCAGGGTGAGACCCATGCGACCGTCCTGCGGCACGCGCCGCTCGGCGATGTCGAGGCGGGCCATGACCTTGATGCGGCTCACTACAACCGGGGCGACGTGCGGCGGCATGCGCAACGTCTCGCGCAGCACGCCGTCGATGCGCATGCGGACGATCAGGCCGGTTTCATAGGGCTCGATATGGATGTCGGAGACGCCGTTGCGCGCGGCGTCGGCGATGATGCCGTTGATGAGGCGGATCGCGGGCGCGTCGTCGGCGGTGTCGAGCAGGTCCTCGGCGGTCGGCAGCCCCTCGGCGAGGCTGTCGAGCTCGTCGCCCATGCCGACCGCGGCGAGCGCATTCGCCTGCCCGTCCATCGCGTAATTGTCGGAGAGCAGGCGGTCGAACGCAGGCGCCTCGACGATGGTGACGTCGAAGGGCCGGCCAAGATAGCGGCGGATTTCGAGCAGCGTCTTGGGGTCGGCGCCTGCGCGCAAGGCGACGGTGAGGTGCGTGTCTGTGTCGGTGTGCTGGACGACGACGCCGTGTTTTCGCGCGAAGGCGTAGGGGATGGCGAGCATCGGCAGCGGCTCGGCGGGCGCGGGCGGTTCGGGTGCGAGAGTGGCGGCCGCCAGTGCCTCGCCAGTGCGGATCATCATGCGCGCGCCTCCCGCCCATTCGTCATCCCCGCGAAGGCGGGGATCCATACTGGCTGGCGCTGCGATTCTTTCGCGAACCGCGTGATTATGGATCCCCGCCTACGCGGGGATGACGGGTTTTGGGAAATGGCATCCCCCTCCCCAATCGTCATCCCGGCGCACGCCGGAACCCATAGACGCGCGACGCCGATGGTCGGGCCCGACGACCACGCGACCGCATCCATGGGTCCCGGCGTGCGCCGGGATGACGGAGGGAGGATGGCTCTCACCGGTCCCTCGGCCGGATGACCTTGGTCGTATTGCGCTGAATCGGCACGGCGATGCGCGGATCCTCGATATTGCCCGGGATCGGCGCTGAGGGAATCGGCGGCGCGGCGCCCATGTAATCGCGGACCAGCTGGTCGATCGACGGTTCCTCGTTCGGCGATTGCAGCCCCTGTTGCAGGCGGATGTAGCCGTAGCGCTGTTCGGCGATCCGGCGGCTGTCGGCGGCGCTGCGGAGGATCGTCGGGCGGATGAAGATCATCAGATTGGTCTTGTTGCGCGACTTCGCCTTCGATTTGAAGAGGTTGCCGAGCACCGGGATGTCGCCGAGCAGCGGGATCTTCTCGATCGTGCGGCGCTCCTCGTCGCTGAGCAGCCCGCCCATCACCGCGATCTGGCCCTCGTCGACGGTCAGCGTCGTCTCGATCTCGCGCTTGTTGAGGATGAGGTCGCTGTTGTCGCTCGACACCGGCCCGGCGATCGAGCTGACTTCGAGGCGCAGGTTGAGCTTCACCGTCCCGCTCGAATTGACCTGCGGCCGTGCGGTCAGCTCGATGCCGACATTCTCGCGCTGCGTCGTGCGGAAGGTATTGTCGAAATTGTTCGACAGCGCCTGCCCCGTGGTGATCGGAATCTCCTGCCCGACGAGGCTGTGCGCCTCCTGATTGTCGACCGTCACCAGATGCGGAACCTGGAGCAGGTTCGACGTCGTGTCGCTCTTCACCGCGTTGATGATCGCGCCGAACAGCACGTCACCGATCTTGCCGCCGAACCCGCCGAAGCCACCGGTCGAGCTGAGGATCGAATTGAGCGCCGACTGGGTCAGCGTATCGGACGCGGTGTTGTTGGTGACCGTCGTCGTCACGCCGTTGGCGATCGTCGTCGTGGTGTTGGACGACAGTTCGCGCGCGCCGATCGCGCCGGCGATCTGCAGGATGTTGGGCGCGCTGTTCGAGAAGGTCGAGGCGGCGAACGCGCCGCCCGACGGATTGGCGAGGACGAACTGCGCGCCAAGCCGGTTGACGGTGGCGTCGGACACCTCGGCGACGATCCCTTCGATCAGCACCTGTTCGCGGCGCGTGTCGAGCTGGCGGACGACGTCGGAGAGCTGCCGCTGGATATCGGCGGGCGCGGCGATGACGATCGCGTTCGCGCCTTGGAAGCGGGTGACGACCGCGGCGGTGCGGCCCCCTTGCGTGGTGATCGCGGGCTGGCCGGTGCCGGACGTGCCACCGGTGCTCGCCTGCTGGACGGGCGCCTGCGTCACCTGCCGCTGCTGGTTGGCGTTCGATCCACCGGTGCTGCTGCCGAAGCCGGTCTGGGTGCGCGACAGCTGCGTCTCCTGCACCGCATCGGGCGTCTGGCCGACGAGCTGCTGGAGGACGGGGAGCAGTTGCGCGGCGTCGGCGTTCTCGAGGAACACGACGCGGATCTCGGTGCCGTTCTTCGCCTTCTGGTCGAGGTCCTGCGCGACCGCGACGAGCCGCGACACGCTCGCCGCATCGCCGCGGATGACGACCGAATTGCTGCTGTCGACCGCGGTCACGGTGGTGCCGACGCCGCCGGGGGTGCCACCCCCCTGCCCGCCGGCCGCGCCGCCAGCGAGACCCTGCAGCGCCGCGGCGATTTCCTTGGCGGAGGCGTTCTTGAGGCCGACGACGCGGGTCGAAGCGTTGTCCGAATCGACGCGGCGCAGCACCTCGCGGATCCGGCGGATATTGTCGCCGAAATCGACGATGACGAGGCTGTTCGAACCGCGATTGGCGCTGACCGAGCCTTGCGCGCTGACCAGCGGGCGCACCGTCTCGATCGCCTGCGTCGCGTCGATCGCGCGCAGGCGGACGATCTCGGTGACGAAGCTGTTGCGCGCCGCGCCCGCCGCCCCGACGCGGCTCGGCTGCGAGGCGGCATTGTCGATCGGCTGGATGCGGAACGCGCCGTTGCCGGTCGGCACCGCGACGAGGCCGTTGGCGCGCAGCGTCGACAGGAAGGTCTCGAAATATTCCGAACGGCTCAAGGGTCGGTCGGTGACCACCGTCACCTTCCCGTTGACGCGCGAATCGATGATGAAGGTGCGGCCCGTGACGCGCGCGGCATCGGCGATGAACGCGCGCATGTCGGCGTCGCGGACGTTGAGCGTGGTCTGGGCCGCCGCCGTGACCGGCAGCGTCAGCACCGCGGTCGAGAGCAGCAGAGCGGAAGCGAGCGTCTTCATCATTGGGGCGCGATCGTGAGGGCGAGCGCCAGGGTCTGCGACCCGCGCTCGACGGTGATGGGGATGTTGCCGCCGCCGGCGAAATCGGCGGTGACGCGGTCGAGGTCCTGCGGCCCGCTGACCGGCCGGCCGCCGATCGCGGTGACGACGTCGCCCTCGCGCAGGCCCGCGGTGCGGAACAGGGCGCCGCTGCCCTGCGGCCGGACGACGAGGCCCGAGATGCGGCCGCCGTCGATGCGCGGGATGAAGCCGATCTCGTTCCTGATCTGGCTGGCGCGGATCGCCGGGGCGCCGCCGGCTGGGGCGGCGGGCGCCACGAGGCTGCCCGGCGGCGGCGAACCCGGTGCGGGCGGCACGGCGCCGGCGGCGGGCGCATCGGACTGGACGAGGAACAGGTCCTCCGACGTGCCGCCGCGGTCGATCGTGACATGGTCAAACGCGACCGCCTTCAGCCGCACGCCGGGCTGGATCTCCTCGCCGACGCCGATGCTCTTCTGGACGTTGTCGGGCCCGGCGAGGATCGCCGAGCCGCGGCCCGAGGCTTCGTCGACGCGGATGCCGAACAGCGTCAGTTGCAGCGAGGTGACGGTGGCGGGCCCCTGCGCCTGGGCACCGAGGCGGAAGAAGGGATCGAAGCCGGTCAGCACGTCATAGGGCCGGCCGGGCACGCCGACCTCCGCCGGGCGCCAGTCGCCGAGCGGCGACACCGGCGTGACGAGCGCCCACACCAGCCGCGCGGCCTGCGTCGCCAGCCCGGCGATCAGCACCAGCTCGACGGCCGAATAGACGTTCACGACCGGCAGGCGGCGCAGCAGGCGCCGCGTGCGCGCGTCGAGTTTCAAGCGCATGTTCTGGTCCCGTCCCGCGTACTGCGCCTACGCATGCCATGTTACGCTTTTGCGTCAAAGGGGTGAGATGCGCCGCCGACGCAAAACGCCTCCCCGGCGGGCGGGCGGGATGATATGCGGCGGCGATGACCGACCTTCCCATCCTCGGCAGCGGACTGGACGCCGCCCCGATCGTCGCCCGCATGCTGTCGCAACCCGGCGTGCAGAAGGTGCCGAGCCCGAAGCTCGACCTGTTCCTGAAGCGCGGGTTCCTCGATGCCGATCTGTGCGCGGGGCTGATCGAGCGGATCGACGCGGTGCGGCGCCCCTCGACGATCGCCGATCCCAACGGCGACGCCGCGTTCCGGACGAGCGAGACGGGCGACCTGTTCGCGGGCGATGCCATCGTTCAGCGCGTCGAGGCGCTGTTGGCGGCGTTCACCGGCCTCGACCCCGCGCATGGCGAGCCGTTGCAGGGGCAGCGCTATGCGGTGGGCCAGGAGTTCAAGGGCCATACCGACTATTTCGAGCCCAAGGGGGTCGATTACGAGCGCTATTGCTCGGTCGCGGGCAACCGGACGTGGACGGTGATGGTCTATCTCAACGAACCCGAGGCCGGCGGTGCGACACGGTTCAAGGCGGTCGACAAGATCGTCCAGCCGGAGACGGGCAAGCTGGTCGCGTGGAACAACCGGCGCGCCGACGGCTCGCCCAACCCGGCGACGCTGCATCAGGGGATGAAGGTGCGCGCGGGGACGAAGTACGTGATCACCAAATGGTATCGCGAGCGGCCGTGGGGGTGAGCGCCTGATCGGCGGCGATGCTTACCGAGCGGTTCCTTCAATCCCCGCGTCACCCCGGACTTGTTCCGGGGTCCACCGTTCCGCAGGCGTGGGGCTCGAGCCTCTAATCCCGCGCCTCGCCTCAAAGTGGACCCCGGAACAAGTCCGGGGTGACGAAGGATGGGGGGCGGGTTTCGCCCCCGCCCCTGTCCCACGCGTCAGAACGTCGCGCTGACCCCCAGGCTGAACACGCGCCCAAGCGCGTAGCGGTTGATGAACACTTCCTTGCCGCTCGCGAACGTCTGGCTCTCGCGATATTGCGTGCGCGTCAGGTTGCGCGCCTCGGCCTTGATCTCGAACTTGCCGCCCATCAGCTCGACGCCCTGTCGCGCGACGAGGTCGAGGCGGATACCGGGATGCTCGACGATGTCGGGCTGGAAGCCGCTGCCCGACAGGTTCGACGGGCCGCGGTTCGTCACGCGGTCGCTGGCATAGTTGAACAGCAAGGTGATCTGCGACAGCGACGCGCTGTCCTCCAGCCCGATCTGGACGTTGACCAGATGGTCCGACTGGCCGGTCAGCGGCGCACCGTCGCGGAACAGCAGGTTGGCGGGACCGAAGCGGGGGCCGCAGCCGGCGAGGCCCGGCGCGGTCGAGCGGAAATCGACCGCCGGGTTCGGCACGCACTCGCCGTTCGCGACGATCTTCGACTTGGTATAGGTATAGTTGGCGACGAACAGCGCGCGGCGGGTGGCGAAGAAATCGCCGCCGAAGAGATCGGCGAGCGCGAAATACTTCTGCAACTCGACCTCGCCGCCGTACAGCGTCGCCTTGGGCAGGTAGGTGAAGCCGGTCTGCAGGCGATCGTCGGCGCCGGTGTAGAAGCCGACCTGCTCGATCGGATTGTCGATCCGCTTGTAGAAGCCCGCGAGCGTGAAGCGCTGGTCGCGCCTGAAGAACCATTCGTAGCGCGCCTCGAGATTGTACAGCTCGCTGTCGCGGAGCAGCGGGTTGCCGAAGAACAGGCGATCCGAATCGGGATCGCGGAACTGCTGCGGGGCGAGCTCGCGGAACTGCGGGCGCGAGATCGTCTTGGCGGCGCTGGCGCGCAGCTGCATGTCCTCGGCGAAATTCCAGGTGATCGTCGAGGCGGGAAGGAAGTAGTCGTTCTTCAGCCGCGTGCCGCCGGTGACGCCGAACGGCGTGACCCGCTCGTCGCCCTTTTCGTAGCGCACGCCGATCACCGCGCGCAGGCCGTCCATCGCCTCCGCCTCCGCCTGGACGTAGCCGGCGTGGACGTTGAGCCTGGCGTCGTAGCGATAGGCACCGGCGACGGTGTTGAACTGCAGCTGGATCGTGCACGGCGCGGTGTTCGCGGTCAGCGGACAGGCGTTGTTGAGCACGTCGGGGCTCAGCAGATAGTCGGGGCGCAGCAGGTTATAGGGATAGCCCGGCGCGGTGCCGCCGCCGTTCGACGTCTGATAGTTGAAGACGAGGCGCGACGAAGTGCGGTCGGTGCCCTGATAGAAATAGCCCGCCGACAGCGTGATCGGCCGGTCGCCGTCGATCTTGTAGGACGCGTCCGCCTGGCCGGTCCACAGATCCTCGTTCAGCTCCGAAAAGATGATCGAGGCGAAGGGGGTGAAGCGCTGCGACACCTGATAGGCGCCGTTGCACTGGAAACCGCTCGCCTGCTGGATGCCGTCGGTGGTGACCGGATAGCCGTTGGTCGTCGTGGCCGAGCACAGATAGTCGAACTGGCGCTCGTACGGCGCGTTGCGCTTCGAATTGGCGTAGGCGCCGCGCGCGTCGACCTTGAACGCGTCGCTGAGCTTGAACTCGCCGACCAGCTGCGTCTCGATCAGCTGGCGTTCGAACCAGTTGGTGTTCTGCTGGAAACGCAGGCCGCTGGCGTTGTTGTAGAGCGTCGCCGCGCTGCCCCGCGCCTGCTTCAGCGTGTCGTGGATATAGACGTTGGTCCAGCGGATGGTGTTCTCGCCGAATTCCAGGCCGACGCCGACCAGCGCGTTGGCGACGATGCGGTTGTCGGTCAGCAAGGTCCTGAAATCGTTGCGCAGCGTGCCGTCCGCCGAGACGCTGTCCTGCTGCGTCGCGAACCGGGTGCGGAAGGTGTTGCTGGCGCTCAGCGATGCGATGACGCCGAGGCGCGAGCCGCCGATGTCGTAGACCGACCCGCCGCTGATCTCGCCCGACCAGTTGGCCGGCAGCTGGTTGTTGCGCTGGAGCAAGGTGGTCGAGGCGTTGGACAGCTGCGCGACCTGCGCCGCCGGGATGATGCCGCTGCCGTTCGGCGCGTCGCGGATGAAAGCGGGCACCTTGCGCGTGCCGTCGTCGAAGCCGATCCAGTCGGCACCGCCGCCGTAATAGGTATAGCCGAGCTCGCTGGTGGTCGAATCGTCCGCGGAGATCGTCGCACCGGCGGACACGAAATTCTTGTCCGGAATCGCCTTGGTCGTCAGGTTGATGACGCCGCCGCCGAATTCGCCCGGATAGTTCACCGAATAGGTCTTCTGGACCAGCGCCGACCCGACGATCGTCGTCGGGAAGATGTCGAGCGGCACCGAACGGCGCAGCGGCTCCGGCGAGGGCAAGGGCGAGCCGTTGAGCAGCGACGAGGAATAGCGATCGCCAAGCCCGCGGACGTAGACGAAGCCGCCGCCGACCACCGACAGGCCGGTGACGCGGGTCAGCGCGCCGGCGATGTCGCCCTCGCCCGTGCGGGCGATGTCTGCGCTCGACAGGACCGAGACGATCTGCGGGGTCGAGCGGACGACGTTGGGGATGTTGCGGCCGACGACGACGATGTCCTCGACGTCGCCGTTCATGCCGGGTGCGGAGACCTCGACAGGTGCATCCTGCTGGTCGGCGGAGGTCGGCACGGCGGCCTGCGGATCGGTCGCGCCGCCCGGGATGGAGGTCGCGGGGGTCGAGGTCTGCGCCGGCGGCGGCGTCGGCGCGGCGGTGCCGCCCGCGGTCTGGGCGAGGGTCGCCGGCGCCACGAGGGTGGAGGAAATGAGAAGAAGCGTGGCGAATGCGAGCCGCTGCGGCATGACCGTCAATCCCGGATCAGGAGGCTGTAGACAGGTGTCCGGGAGGGGACGCGTTCGCCCCCTCCCGGCACCGATGCTGTCGAACGGGGGCGTGGCGCCCCCATCCTCAGCGGCCCTGGCAGGCGAAGTAGATCGAGTTGAACGTCGGCGGGCCGAAGTCCTGCAGCGCCGAGTCGGCCGGACGAACGGTCGAGCGACCGCCGCTGGTCTGTTCGCCGGCGATCAGGTTGACGCAGGCGACGTTGCTCACCGTCTTCACCACGCCGTTGACGAAGCGCATGTCGGCACCGCCACGCTGGCGGATCGCGGCGGGCGCGAGCGCGGTCTGGATGAAGGTGAAGTTGGCGTAGGTCGAGAAGGTGCGCGGCAGCAGGTCCTCGGCGTTGTTCGAGTCGATCTCGGTCGAGAAGCTGTCGACGGTCGCGCCGCCGACGCGTTGCGCCGCGATCATGAACTGCATGAAGCCGCGATAGCCGTTGTCGATGTCGAAGCCGTCGTCGTCCGCGCCGGTCACCGCGATGTACTTGATGTTGGTGTTGCCGCCGAAGATCTCGATGCCGTCGTCGGCCGAATTGTGGCTCTGGATATGGTCGATGACCGTGCCCGAACCGGTGCCGCCCAGCGTCAGGCCCTGCAGCTCGTTGCCGTCGCTGATCGCGATGCCCGAATAGCGGATCTGGACATAGGACATCTGGCCCGACGAATCGGTCGCGGTCGGCCCGCCGTAGAAGCGCCCCGTCACGCCCTCGATCGCCTGCTGGCAGGTGGTCGACGACCCGGCGGCGTTGTTCGGGCCGGTGCCCGCGGCGCACACGCCGGTCGGCGCGCGGCCGAGCAGGATGATGCCACCCCAATGGCCCTGGCTGGTTTCCGATTCGCCGGTCGCCGAGGTGACGTTCTGCTGCGAGGTGAAGATGATCGGCGCATCGCGCGTGCCGATCGCGACCAGCTTCGAGCCCCTGTTGACCAGCAGCAGGTCGTTGGTCGCTTCGTTGGCGTTGGCGAAGACGGTGACGCCCGCCTCGACCGTCAGCGTCACGCCGGCGGCGCCGGTGCTGCCGAGATCGGTGCCGACCTCGGTCTGGCCGGTGAAGCGATAGGCGATGCCGGCGATGCGCGGCAGCGTCAGGCTGGTGGTGATCGCCTGCGGAATGTCGCAGACCTTGAAGCCGCCGATCGTCGCCGCGGTCGCGGTGCCGCTGCCGCCGGTCGCGGTCGTCGTGCCGGTCGGGCAGGCCGCGCCGCTCGCGAGCGTGCCGATCGCGGGAACCGCGGTGCAGCGCGCGCCGGAACCGCCGAATTCGGCCGCGGTCGAGTTGCAGGTCCAGCCCTGGAAGCTCGTATCGCTCGGTCCGTTGAGCGCGCCGACGTAGTTGGTGCTGGTGAAGAAGCCGTTGATCGCCGACGGATCGGTCGCGGTGGTCAGCGACGTCGCCGACACCGGGTAAACGCCGTTGATCGTGCTGCCGGTGCCGCTGATATTGTTGTTGGTGCCGGCGTTGACGATCGCCAGCTGCTCGTCGGCGGTGATCGAGATGCCGTTGACCGCTGTGACGGCGGCGAACTGCGCGGCGGTGATCGCGGTCGGCGTCGGGGTGGGCGCGGTCGGCGTCGGCGTCGGTGCCGGCTGGACGATCGTCACGCTGCCCGCGCCCGGCGAGGCGACGTTGTCGGCGCCACCGCAACCCGCCAGCATGAGGCAGGCGGTCGAGGCCATGAGGAAATTGCCGTAGCGAAGGTTGCGCGCCATGATCGATGAGCTCCCGGTCGATTGGTCGTTGTGTCGACGGTCGGCCAAGGCTCCCCCTCTGCCGATCCCTGGAACCGGCGGTTAGGGACCTCGCATGACGCCTGCGTGAGGATTCGGTGACGGGATCGTTACGGCGGCGAGACTTTTTTGTGACATCGATCGGGGTTGGGGACCGTCGTTTGCCTGATATCCCCCGTCACCTCGGACTCGTTCCGGGGTCCACTCCGCGGCCAGGCCAACGGCCAGAGCCTCATGCCGCCCACTCGCCGCTCGGTGGACCCCGGAACACGTCGGCGTTCCTGCCCTTCGAACATGTAACCGTCATCCCCGCGAAGGCGGGGATCCATAATCACTGGCGTCACAGATAGAGCCGAAAGGTCAGCCAGTATGGATTCCCGCCTGCGCGGGAATGACGAAAGAATACATGGCAGAGCGGTATAACTGCCGAACAAGTCCGGGGTGACGAGGTATTTCCGGCTACCGGAACGCGAAGGGGCGTGGGACGGCATCCCCAGCCGCCCACGAAAAAGGGCGTCCTTCCTGCGAAGGACGCCCTTTCGGCTTGCCGATCGGCGCGCTTACTTCTCGCCGTTGTCCTTGACGCCGACGGCGGGGACCGAGATCGTTTCCTTCTCGGTCTTCACCTTGGGCACCTCGACGGTCTTTTCGGTGGTGCCGACGACGACTTCCTTCGAATCGAGGTCGACCTTGGGCAGCGAACCGCCCTTGGCGCTGATATCGACCGAGGGCAGCGATCCCGTCTTGGTCACGTCGGCCTTCCAGAAGCCGGTGAGGAACAGCAGGCCGACGATGACGATCGCGATCACGGCGACGATCGCCAGCACGCGGCCCGCGCCGCCGCGACGCTCAACCACCACCCGGTCGCCGTTACGGTCCGTCGTATAATCCACCATCGTCTCTCTCCCTATGTGTGGGAGGTTGAAATCCGAACGCGGGCGATTGTTCCCAAGCCGGAACGACCAATGCGGACAGAGTGAGGTGGGCGGTGGGCGGGTGTTCGTTGGGGGCGCCTCATGAACGTACTGTACCTGCCGTCGTCCATGACCGCGTGTAAGCGGCCTCCCTTTCCGCACTCCCGTCGTCACCCCGGACATGTTCCGGGGTCCACTCCGCGGCGAGGCGCAGGGCTGGAGAGAAAAGCATACGCCCGCGGCCCGGTGGACCCCGGAACAAGTCCGGGGTGACGGGGGTGGCTGGGCGTGGGCAATTGAGTCCCACCAGCCAGCATCACGAGTCCTACGAACCGGCATCGCGAGCAGCAGCTGGCCGACCGCAACATCGCCCAACCCACCCCAGAAAACCAAAAAGCCCGCCGGTCTTGCGACCTGGCGGGCTGATATGGTGGGCGCGACAGGGATTGAACCTGTGACCCCACCCGTGTGAAGGGTGTGCTCTACCGCTGAGCTACGCGCCCGAAACCGTTTAGCGAAACCGTTCGGAGGCGGGCCTTTACGAAGCGCCGCCGCCTGTGTCCAGTGGTCAGTTGACCGAATCCTTCAGGCCCTTGCCCGCCTTGAACTTCGGCTGGCTCGACGCCTTGATCGTCATCGGTTCGCCGGTGCGCGGGTTGCGGCCGGTCGACGCCTTGCGCTTCGAGACGGAGAAGGTACCGAAGCCCACGAGGCGCACTTCGTCGCCCTTCTTCAGGCTGGCGGAAATCGCGTCGAACACCGCCTCGACCGCCTTGACCGCATCGCCCTTGGCGAGGCCGGAGGTGTCCGCAACCGTCGCGATCAATTCCTGCTTGTTCATCGAATTACTGCCCCCTTGGTACGCTTTGAGAGAATCGTTGCCGAGCCAGAACGCCGAATAAGGCCGTCCCGCGCGACAGAGTCAATGGACACCGCCGGGCCTTGCCAGCCGCGGCGGTTCCAAAACGTTAATCGCCGGACCTGAAAGCCCCGTGGGCTCAGTGATGCAATTCCCCGCCCGCAGGCGCAACCCCCGTCGGCGGCAATGCGGCGAGTTCGTCGGCATCGGTCCACTCGATCGCGGCAAGCGGTTCGGTGAGCGCGAGTTTGAGCACCTCGTCGACATGGCTGACCGGCACGATGGTCAGGCCGTCCTTGATGTTCTGCGGAATGTCGGCGAGGTCCTTCTCGTTCTCCTGCGGGATCAGCACCGTCTCGATCCCGCCGCGCAGCGCCGCGAGCAGCTTTTCCTTGAGCCCGCCGATCGGCAGCACGCGACCACGCAGCGTCACCTCGCCGGTCATCGCGATCTCCTTGCGCACCGGCACCCCGGTCAGCGTCGAGACGATCGAGACGACCAGGCCGATGCCCGCCGACGGCCCGTCCTTGGGCACCGCTCCCTCGGGCAGGTGGATATGGATGTCCTTGCGATGGAACAGCGACGGCTTGATCCCGTACGAGGGACTGCGCGCCTGGACGAAGCTGAAGGCGGCCTGCACCGATTCCTTCATCACGTCGCCGAGCGTTCCCGTCGTCTTGACCGCGCCCTTGCCCGGCACGGTGACGCTCTCGATCGTCAGCAACTCGCCGCCGACCTCGGTCCAGGCGAGGCCGGTGACCGCGCCGATCTGGTGCTCCGTCTCCGACAGGCCGTGGCGGTACTTCTGCACGCCCGCGAACTCGCCCAGATTGTCGGGCGTCACCGTGACGCTGGTCGTCTTGCCTTCGAGAATCTGGCGTAGCGCCTTGCGCGCCAGCCTGGCGATCTCGCGTTCCAGCGTGCGCACGCCCGCCTCGCGCGTGTACTTCTGGATCAGCGCGCGCAGGCCCTCGTCGGTCAGCGTGAACTCGCCGGCCTTCAGCCCGTGCGCCTCGATCTGCTTCTCGATCAGATGGCCCCTGGCGATCTCGACCTTCTCGTCCTCGGTATAGCCCTCCAGCCGGATGATCTCCATCCGGTCGAGCAGCGGCTGCGGCAGGTTGAGCGTGTTGGCGGTGCAGACGAACATCACGTCGCTGAGATCGATGTCGATCTCGAGATAATGGTCGTTGAACTTGCCGTTCTGCTCGGGGTCGAGCACTTCGAGCAGCGCCGACGCCGGATCGCCGCGGAAATCCTGGCCGAGCTTGTCGATCTCGTCGAGCAGGAACAGCGGGTTGGACGTGCCCGCCTTCTTGAGGTTGGTGACGATCTTGCCCGGCAGCGAACCGATATAGGTACGACGGTGGCCGCGGATCTCGGCCTCGTCGCGCACGCCGCCCAGCGACTGGCGGATGAACTCGCGGCCCGTCGCCTTGGCGATCGACTTGCCGAGGCTCGTCTTGCCGACGCCGGGAGGACCGACGAGGCACAGGATCGGACCTTTAAGCTTGTTGGTGCGCGCCTGCACGCCGAGGTACTCGACGATCCGGTCCTTCACCTTCTCCAGCGCGTAATGGTCCTCGTCGAGGACCGCCTGCGCCGCGGCGATATCCTTCTTGATCTTGCTCTTCTTGCCCCACGGGAGCCCCAACAGCACGTCGAGGTAATTGCGCACCACCGTCGCCTCGGCGCTCATCGGTGCCATGGTCTTCAGCTTCTTGAGCTCCGACGTCGCCTTGGTGCGCGCCTCCTTGCTGAGCTTGAGCGTCGCGATCTTCTGCGTCAGCTCGGCGATCTCGTCGCCGTCGCCCTCGTCGTCGCTGTTGCCCAGCTCGCGCTGGATCGCCTTCAGCTGTTCGTTCAGATAATATTCGCGCTGCGTCTTCTCCATCTGGCGCTTGACGCGGCTCTTGATCTTCTTCTCGACGTGCAGGACGCCGAGTTCGCCTTCCATCAGCGCGTACGCCATCTCGAGCCGCTTGACCGGATCGAGCTCGACCAGCAGCGCCTGCTTGTCGGCGACCTTGACCTGTACGTTGGCCATGATCGCGTCGGACAGCTTCGCCGCCTCGACCAGCTCGCCCAATTGCTGCGCGGTTTCGGCGGGCAGCTTCTTGTTGAGCTTGGCGTAGGTTTCGAACTGCTCGACCGCCGAGCGCATCAGCGCCTCGACCTCGATCCCCTCCGCTTCGCGCTCCTCGAGCATCTCGACGGTCGATTGCAGATAGCCGTCGCCTTCCGACAGCTCGCCGAGGCGCCCGCGCGCCTTGCCCTCGACCAGCACGCGCACGGTGCCGTCAGGGAGTTTTAGCAGCTGCAGCACGGTCGCGGTGACGCCGACCTCGTACAGGTCTTCGCGCGACGGATCGTCCTCGGCCGGGTCGAGCTGCGCGACGAGGAAGATCTCCTTGTCGGCACCCATCGCCGCCTCCAGCGCGGCGACCGATTTGTCGCGACCGACGAACAGCGGCACGATCATGTGCGGGAAGACGACGATATCGCGCAGCGGCAGTACGGGGAAAATGGTCATGGATACTCCGGGGCCGCTTCGAACGGGGCGGCTTTGGGCCACTATATGGGGCTGTTGCGGCATCCATCAATCGTTACGGTGGGGCGGGACCGCGTCGGGGCTTGTCACGGCCCGGGCGAGCGTCGAAACCGGGGACGATCACGCCGGAGAATATGATGTCGCCACGCCTGCCCTTCGCCGCCCTGCTGCTGTTGTCGACCGCAGGATATGCCGCGGAAAAGGGCCAGCCGCCGATCACGCCGCAGACCGCGCTGTCGGGCGGTCCGCTCGACCCGGCGCAGAAGAAGGTGACGTTCGATACCGCCGACCTGGCGATCGAGGTCGATCCGGTGCGCGAGGTCATCAACGCCACCGCGACGCTCGGCTTCACCGCGCTGGAAAAGACCAACAAGCTGGTGATCGACCTCGACAAGAACTTCACCGTCACCGCGGTGCAGGTCGACGGGGTGGACGCGGGCTTCGCCAACCCCGAGGGGCGGATGACGATCACGCTCGCCAAGAAGGTCGCCAAGGACGCCAAGCTGTCGGTCAAGATCGTCTACGGCGGGCGTCCCCATACCGCGGTGCGCGCGCCGTGGGACGGCGGCTTCGTCTGGGCGAAGACGCCGGCCGGCGATCCATGGATCGCGACCGCGGTGCAGATGGAAGGGTGCG
This sequence comes from Sphingomonas liriopis, assembly GCF_024211255.1. Classification (GTDB taxonomy): domain Bacteria; phylum Pseudomonadota; class Alphaproteobacteria; order Sphingomonadales; family Sphingomonadaceae; genus Sphingomonas; species Sphingomonas liriopis. The sequence goes on from NZ_JAMLDY010000006.1 coordinate 92,296, forward strand.
ACCTGTTCTGGCCGTGCATCGACTATCCGACCTACGAGCCGCAGAAGGTGACGCTGCACATCACCGTGCCCAAGGGCCTGTCGGCACCGTCGAACGGCAAATTGCTCGGCGTCGACCGGATGGACGACGGCCGGTCGACGTGGAACTGGGAGGTAAAGCGCCCCAACCTCTACGGCATCGCGCTCAACGTCGGGCCATATGAGGAACTGAAAGGCACGTACAAGAGCAGGTTCGGCAACGAGATCCCGCTCTTCTACTGGTATCTGCCCGGCGAGAAGGACAAGGCGGAAAAGCTGTTCGCCGAATTCACGCCGACGCTCGATTTCTACGAGGCGACGGTAGGACCGTATCCGTGGGCGGACGAGAAGGTCGGCGTGGTCGAGACGCCGCACAAGGGCATGGAGCACCAGACGATCAACGCCTATGGCAACGAATACGCCAAGGCGCCGGAAGGGTTCGACTGGCTGTTCCAGCACGAATTCGGCCACGAATGGTTCGCCAACCAGATGACCGCGAGCAACTGGGACGATTTCTGGCTGCACGAGGGGTTCACCGCCTATATGCAGCCGCTCTACGGCCGCTGGCGCGAGGGCGACGGGCGCTACACCGCGATGATGCTGGCGAGCCGGACGGGGATCACCAACCAGTCGCCGCTGGTCACCGGCAAGCCGCAGAGCGCCGAGGACGTCTACGAACGCTCGCCCGGCCGCGGTGGCGACATCTACACCAAGGGATCGTGGATCCTCCACACGCTGCGGGGTGCGATCGGCGACAAGGCGTTTGGCGAGATCCTGCGCCGACAGGTCTATGGCCGTCCCGATCCGGCACCGGGCAATTTCACGCCGCAGTTCCGCACGACGCCCGAGTTCATCGCGATCGTCAACCAGGTGACCGGGCAGGACTGGCAGTGGTTCTTCGACACCTACCTCTATCACGCGGCGCTGCCCAGGCTGGTGGTGACGCGCGGCGCGACGCAGTTGACGCTGAAATGGGTCGCGCCGACGGCCAAGCCCTTCCCGCTGCCGGTCGAGGTCGCGGTGGACGACGTCGTACAGAAGGTCGCCATGACCGGCGGGGTCGCGACGATCACCGTGCCCGAAGGCGCGCATGTCGTCGTCGATCCGATGAGCCGGCTGCTGAAGCAGGACGATGCGGTGGATGCCTTCCAGGCGTGGAAGGCGGAGCAGAAGAAGAAATAGCCAGCCGCCGGCACAACAGGGCTACCGCCTATGATCGCATAACCGACCGACTACCCAGAATCTTTCGTCACCCCGGACTTGTTCCGGGGTCCACTGTTCAGCAAGCGTGAAGCCAGAGCCTCTTTTTCCTGCGCGTGCGGCCCGGTGGACCCCGGAACAAGTCCGGGGTGACGGGGGAGTAAGCCGTGAGGCCGTCCCATCAGCCATATGCGATAGCGCTGCCGAGCCGGGGAGGATCTGAAGAAGGGACCATCGATGAAGACCCTGTTGACCGTGTCCGCTCTCGCCCTGCTCGCGGCGGCACCGTTGCCGAAGAAGGGCGAACCGGCGATCACGCCGCTGACGCAGACCTCGGGCGGCGTGCGTCCGGCGGAACAACTGGCGCTGCGCTTCGACAGCGCCGACCTGACGTTCGAGGTGCTGCCCGATAGCGAGACGCTGAACGGCATCGCGGTCCTCGGCTTCACCGCCAAGAGCCCGGTCGACCGGCTGCTGATCGATCTCGACAAGAACCTGCCGGTCACCGCCATCGCGATCGACGGGGTCGCGCTCACGCCCGCCGCATGGTCGAATCCCGAAGGAAGGCTGACGATCCGCCTGCCGCGCACGCTCGCCGCCGGCGCCAAGGTCAGCGCGCGCATCACCTATGGCGGCACCCCGCACGTCGCGGTGCGTGCGCCGTGGGACGATGGCATGGTCTGGTCGAAGACGCCGGACGGGCGGACGTGGTTCGCGACCACGTCCGAAGGCTATGGCTGCGACCTGTTCTGGCCGTGCCTCGATTTCCCGACCGGTGAGCCCGGCGTCGTCGAGCTGCACATCGTCATCCCAAAGGGGCTGAAGGCGCCTTCCAACGGCACGCTCATCGGCATCGACACGCTGCCCGACGGCCGCACCCGCTGGAACTGGCGCACCCGCCATCCCAACACCTATGCGATCGCGCTCAACGTCGGGCCGTATGAGGAGATCAGCGGCCGCTACAACAGTCGCTACGGCAACAACATCCCGATGTTCTACTGGTATCTGCCCGGCGAAAAGGCGCAGGCCGAGAAGCTGTTCGCCGAATTCGCGCCGACGCTCGATTTCTTCGAGGCGAACGTCGGGCCCTACCCGTTCGGCGACGAGAAGGTCGGCGTGGTCGAGACGCCGCACAAGGGCATGGAGCATCAGACGATCAACGCCTACGGCAACGACTATGCCAAGGCGATCGAGGGGTTCGACTGGCTGTTCCAGCATGAATTCACCCACGAATGGTTCGCCAACCAGCTGACGGCCGCGAACTGGGACGATTACTGGCTGCACGAAGGCTATGGCAGTTACATGCAGCCCGCCTATGGCCTGTGGCGCGAAGGCCGCGCGCGCTATGCCGCGATGATGCAGACGCAGCGCGCGACGATCGTCAACAAGGCGCCCATCGTCCAGGGCCGCGTGCTCACCGAAGAAGAGGTGTACGAAGCCGACAAGGGCGGCGCGGGGCAGGACATCTACGTCAAGGGATCGTGGATGCTGCACACGTTGCGCGGCCTGATCGGCGACGACGCCTTCTGGAAGGTCACCCGCCTCGCCGTCTATGGCCGTCCCGATCCGAAACCGGGCAACTTCGTGCCGCGCTTCGGATCGAGCGCGGAATATGAGGGCTTCGTGCGGCAGGTGACCGGCAAGGATTACGGCTGGTTCTTCGACGTCTATCTGCGGCAGGCGGCCTTGCCCGACCTGATCGAGACGCGGCGTGGCGACCGGCTGACGCTGGCATGGAAGGTACCGGGTGGCGGCCGTTTCCCGATGCCGGTCGAGGTGTCGGTCGGTGGCGCCACGCAGGTCGTGCCGATGACCGACGGCCGGGCCACGCTGACCATCCCCGCAGCCACGCATTACGTCGTCGATCCCGACGCCAGGATCCTGCGCCGCAGCGTCGCGATCGAGGACATGCAGGCATGGCGCGCCGCGCAGGCCGCCAAGCGGGCGACGCCATGACCCGCGCGCGCTGGGGAGGCCGGGCCGCGGAGATGGCGGCGATCTTCATGGTCGGCGACGGGCTGGTCGGACTCGTCCAGCCGCGCCGCCACGTCGATCTATGGAAGGAGGATGCGCTCGGCGCGGAGGCCGCCGTCGCCCCGTTCGTCGACCGGCCCGGCCGGCGGCGGCTCTATGCGCTGGCGCAGATCGCCGGCGGGCTGTGGCTCGCCAGCCGGCAGCGGCCGCGATGACCACCGCGGCGGGACTGCCCGGCATCGCCGCGCTGGCGCTCGGGATAACCCTGTTCTGGGCGGCGCTGATCGCGGCGCGCTGGCGGCGCGAGCCGGAGGCGGGCGGGCGGCGGAACCGCGCGTCGCTGGCGGGGATCGTGGTGCAGGGGCTGGCGTTCGTCATCGCCGCGAGCGGCCCGGTACGGGTGACGCTCGATCCGCTGGGGACGGCAGCGCTGGTGCAGGCGGGCGTCGTCGCGCTGCTGATGGCGACGACGCTGACGCTGTTCGTCTGGGCCGCCGCGACGATGGGGCGCAACTGGAGCCTCGTCGCGCGGACGCGGGCGGACCATGCGCTGGTGACGGCGGGACCGTTCGCATGGGTGCGGCATCCGATCTATACCGCGCTGGCGCTGATGCTGGTCGCCGTGGCGGTAGCGCTGGGGCATGGGCCGCGGCTGGTCGTCGCAGTGCCGGTCTATGCGGTCGGCACATGGCTGCGGGTGCGGATCGAGGAACGGCTGCTGCGCGTGATGTTCGGTGGTGCCTACGACGCTTATGCCGCGCGGGTGAAACGGTTCGTGCCGGGCCTGTTCTGACGCCTCACCCCGGCGGGCGGAGCATCGACCACATCCGCGGCCCATCGCGGCCGATCCGCCATTCGCCAGTCACCGCGAAGCCCGCGCTGGCGTAGAAGCCGAGGTTCCGTTCGGTCGCGGTCTCCAGATAACAGGGCAACCGCCCGGCGACCCGCTCCAGCCCCGCCGTCAGCGCCTTGCGCCCCAGCCCCCTGCCCTGCGCCGCCGGATCGCAGCCGGCGATGTGCAGATACCAAAAGTCCCCCGCCGGCATATGCGCGTCGATCGCAGCGCTCACCGCCAGCGCACGGCGCAGATTGGGGCCGAGCGCATGGAGGAGCGGCAGCGCATGGCGCAGCATCTCGCCCCAGCCGACATGCGCGCGGCCGGGACCACGCCACAACGTCGCCGCCTCGCCACCGTCGCTGACCAGCCGCATGCCGGCGCGGCCGTCGCTGTCGTAGAGCAATGCGAACAACCGCGGCAGCCGCCGGGCGCGCTCGACAGGGTCGGGGAAGATGTAGCCGAACGCCGGATCGTCCTGAAACGCCCGCGCCAGCATCGCCGCGACCGATCCGCGATTCGCGGCGGTCGCCAGCCGCATCGGTGATCGCTCGATCAGGGGATCACCGTCGTGAACAGGTAGGCGGCGAAGATGACGAGATGGACGACGCCCTGCAGGATCGTCGTGCGCCCGGTGCCGAGCGAGATCGTCGTCACGAACAACGACAGCGCGAGCAGCGTCATCGCCTTCGCGCCGATGCCGAGCGCCAGCGGCAGGCCGAGCACGAGGCTGACGATCGCGACCGCCGGAATGGTCAGCCCGATCGTCGCCAGCGCCGACCCCAAAGCCAGGTTGAGGCTGGTCTGCAGCCGGTCGCGGCGCGCGGCATTGTAAGCCGCGAGGCTCTCGGGCGCGAGCACCAGCGCCGCGATCACCACGCCGACGATGGCGAGCGGCAGGCCGGCAGCGAGGATCGCTTCCTCGACGGTGACCGACAGCCCCTTGGCGAGCATCACGACGACGACCAGCGCGAGCAGCAATACGCCGAACGCATTCCACGCGGTACGGTCGGTCGGCGGTGCGGCGTGCTCCTCCGGCTCGACATCGCCGGCGGGCAGGAAATAGTCGCGATGGCGCACCGTCTGCACCAGCACGAACGTGCCGTAGAGGACGAGGCTGACGATCGCGACGAAGATCAGCTGCGACGGCGCATAGGTCGGGCCGGCAGCGCTGGTCGTGTAATTGGGCAGGATCAGCGACAGTACGACCAAAGCGGCAAGCGTCGCCAGCGCGGCGCTGATGCCGCGCAGCGTGAAGCGTTGCTCGCCGTGGCGGATACCACCGGTCAGCAGGCAGAGCCCGATGATGAAGTTGAGGATAATCATGATCGCCGCGAACACGGTGTCGCGCGCCAGCGCGGCGACGTCGCCCGACCCGGACAGCATCAGCGACACGATCAGCGACACTTCGATCACCGTCACCGCGACCGCGAGCACCAGCGTCCCGAACGGCTCGCCGACACGGTGCGCGACGACCTCTGCCTGATGGACCGCGGCGACCACCGAGCCGATCAGGACGATCGTCGCGACGATCGTGCCGATCGTCCCCATCGTATAGACCGACGCCAGCACGGTGGGCACGCCGATCACCGGAAACAGGATCGACCATAAGGGCAGCCCCATCCAGCCCTTTGCCGCATGGGGGGTGTTTCCTTCGTCGGTCACTACAGTCACGCCGGCTCCCCGAAAGTCGTTACGCCCACGCCAATGCTTCGCCGCGACGAAAGGTCCGTCGCGGCGGCGAAGCATTGGCCCGTGACGATCAGCAGCGCGGGGAACAGGTTCGGCGCGTCACCGAGCCTGGGCGGCCTTGGCATGAGCCGGGCGATCGAACGCATGCTCGCGATAGCGACCGTCCTTCTCGACCCAGTGCAAGAACAGATGCGCCGACCAGCTGTTCGGATTGGCATCGAGCCGGCCATGCCGATGATGCGTGCCCTGGTACAGCACGCCGTCGCCCGGCTGCATCGCGATCGAGGCGTAGCGCTGCGTGCCGAAATCGTCCGCGACGACCGGCTGCGGTATCTCCGTGCGCTCGGTCGCCACCGACAGCGCCCACGGTCGTCCGTCACCATAGGCGATCGTCAGCGACAGGCTGTGCTCGCACGCCTGCCGATCGGAATGGACGCGGCAGACGTCGCCCTGCTGATAGGCGCGGAAATAGGCATAGGTCGGCAGCAGCTCACGCCCGACGACCTCCGCCACCCGCGGCGTCAGGCCCCACAGGAACGTCAGCATGGGCGCATATTGAAAGGCATAGACTTCGATCGCCGGTTGCCGCAGCAACGGCCCGCGCGCGGTGAAGCTTTGCAGCGGTCGACCCGCGGCCTGCAGGTCGGCCTGCATCATCTGGTAGAAGGCGAGCAGCACCTCGGGCACGAATAATCCGGGCAACCCGACATGCCCGTCACGGTAATAGGCATCCGATAAGGTCATGGTCCGGCTCGCATATCGTCGAAACCACCCGCTCTATCCCGCCGGCCGCACCTGCGCCAGATGCGGATCGGATCAATGGCCGGTGACGATCAGCAGCGCGGGGAACAGGTTCTGGAGGATGTGGACCAATGCGACGACTACGACCGCCGGCCAGAAGCCGCGCGGGCGCCAGGTGACGTAGAGCGTCGAGAAGATCAGGAAGGGCCACCAGATCACCGCGCCCCATAATGGCGTCGCGAGGCTGTGCAGCACGCCCCAGATCGCGGCGCTGGCGATGACCGCCTGCCAGCCGGCAACGAAACGCAGCAGCACCGCGAGGATCGCCGCCATCAGCAGCGTTTCGACGATGGGACTGAACAGCGCGACGAGCACCAGCTTTACCGGTGCGGAGACGTCGCCGAGGTCGGGCCCGGGCGCCGCGGGCGCGAGATGCGCGAGGACGAAGCCGAGGAGCGTGCTGCCGGTGATCGTCAGCAGCCAGCCGACGACGATCGCCAGCCATGCTTGGCGGTCGCGGAACAGCAGGTCGGGCAGGATCGCGAGCGGTCCCCTGCCCGCACGCCAGCCAAGGCTGGCGTCACCGGATGCATGGTCGGGCGATCGCAAGCGGCGGTCACGGTTCACGATAATGACGCCTTAATGCGGTGAAATGTTCGAGCGTGCGCGGGTTCTTAGCCTGAAGGTCCAGGATATAGAGCGCCGTCGTGTCGTAGACATAGGTGATATTACCCCGCAGCGTCTGGGCGACGATGCGTTCGTCGAGTTCGCCTTCGGTCACGCCGACCGCGATGAATTCGAAATAGTTGAGCAGATAGCGCAAGCCCTGCAACGCCTTGCGATCGTTTTCGTCAGGCGACGCGGCAAGGTGATCGACCAGCGCGCTGGTAACATGATGATGCTCGCGGCGGATGGTGTTGAAAGCGGTCAGCGCATCGTTGAACGCCGGCTGCGCAAAGCGCGCCGCGACGACGTCCATTGTCAATTTCGACCGGGCAGTGCGATGCGTGATCCAGCCCGATACGCCCCAGCCGATCGCGGCGACGCCGATCGCGCAAAACCCCGCCATCGCGCCGACGATCGGATAGGTCTGGGCGTTCGCCAGATCGATCCAGCGCGCCAGCACGACCGCTGCCGCGAATGCCAGCGCTCCGAACGTCGTCGCGAAGGCGATGCCGATCCAGATCGGATTCTTGATCCTGATACGGAAATAGCGCTTGGCCGCCGACCGTCGTCGGATGACGACGGTCAGCGCATCGTCGGCCATGCGACGATAGGCGCTCTGATCGATCGCATCGACCGTATAGGTCGAAAAGACCGCCTCCGCCCGTCCCTGCAGGATACCGTGGCAGATCGATCGTTGGACCGCCCATTCGTGATACATCGCCCCGCCCCTTCACGAAAAAGGGGCGGCCATGACGACCGCCCCTATCTGCTTTTCGTGATCCAGAGATCAGCCGCCGGGAACGTCTTCCTTGCGGGGCTTCGTCGCGATCCGGTTCGCTATCGACACCATTGATCTCCTCTAAAACGTCGCAGACTTACACCACGACAACCCCTAACGGTCAATGAATATCCCGGTAACAGCTTCATCAGGCGGCAGCGCCGGCGCCGTCCTTCTTCTTTTCGGCATAGACGCGGATCGGTTCCTTGCGACCCTCGATCACGTCCTTGTCGATCATCACCTCGTCGACGCCGTCCATGCCGGGCAGGTCGAACATCGTGTCGAGCAGGATGCCCTCCAGGATCGAGCGCAGGCCGCGTGCACCGGTCTTGCGTTCGATGCCCTTCTTGGCGACCGCGACCAGCGCGTCGTCGGTGAAGCCGAGGTCGACCTCCTCCATCTCGAACAGCTTCTGGTATTGCTTGACCAGCGCGTTCTTCGGCTCTTTCAGGATTTTGACCAAAGCATCGACGTCGAGGTCCTCGAGCGTCGCGATCACCGGCAGGCGGCCGACGAATTCGGGGATCAGGCCGAACTTGAGCAGGTCCTCCGGCTCGGTCTGGCGCAGCATCTCGCCGGTTCGACGCTCTTCCGGCGCGGCGACATAGGCGCCGAAGCCGATCGACTTGCCCTGCAGGCGGTCGCCGATGATCTTCTCGAGGCCACTGAACGCGCCGCCGCAGATGAACAGGATGTTGGTCGTGTCGACCTGCAGGAATTCCTGCTGGGGATGCTTGCGCCCGCCCTGCGGCGGCACGCTGGCGGTGGTGCCTTCCATCAGCTTGAGCAGCGCCTGCTGGACGCCCTCGCCCGATACGTCGCGCGTGATCGACGGATTTTCCGCCTTGCGGCTGATCTTGTCGATCTCGTCGATGTAGACGATGCCGCGCTGCGCACGCTCGACGTTATAGTCGGACGCCTGGAGCAGCTTGAGGATGATGTTCTCGACATCCTCGCCGACGTAACCCGCCTCGGTCAGCGTCGTCGCGTCGGCCATGGTGAACGGCACGTCGAGGATGCGCGCCAGCGTCTGCGCGAGCAGCGTCTTGCCGCAGCCGGTCGGGCCGACGAGCAGGATGTTCGACTTGCTGAGTTCGACGTCGGCACCCTTGGCGCCGTGGTTCAGGCGCTTGTAATGGTTGTGCACCGCGACCGACAGGACGCGCTTGGCGCGCTTCTGACCGATGACGTAATCGTCGAGGACGTCGCAGATCTCCTGCGGCGTGGGCACGCCGCCGTCCTTCTTGCTGACCAGCGCCGACTTCGTCTCCTCGCGGATGATGTCGTTGCACAGCTCGACGCATTCGTCGCAGATGAACACGGTCGGCCCTGCGATGAGCTTGCGGACCTCGTGCTGCGACTTGCCGCAGAACGAGCAGTAGAGGGTGCTCTTCGAGTCGCCACCGCTCAGTTTCGTCATTCAAACTTCCTTGTCGCGGAGGTCATCCCCGCTGGTGAGGCCGGGCATCGTAACCCGGCCAGTACACAAACCACAACGGCCAAACGTCCCTAACGAAGAACGGCTTAACGCGGTGCGGCTTCCGCCGTTGTCTCGTCCAACGTCACACGCCAGACGGATCCGGTTTCCCGATATACATCCTTTACCGCCATGACTTTCATCTCAAGAGCGGCACCGTTGACGTTGACTTCGACGAGGTCACCCTTGCTGGGCATGTCACCCCGTCGGCGGGAATGCACCCGCCTTTCGCCTTCAGCATTTTGGATCAGCAACTCGTAATCCATGATCCGTCTCCTTACGCCGCTTTGGCCATGTCCTCGGTCGGCGCCGGACGCTTGTCGAACACCTCGTCGACCAGGCCGAAGTCCTTGGCTTCGTTGGCTTCCAGGAACGTGTCGCGATCCATGCGGCGCTCGATCTCCTCGATCGGCTGGCCGGTGTACTGCGCGTAGAGCTGGTTCATCCGTGCGCGGATGCGCAGGATTTCCTTCGCCTGGATCTCGATGTCGGATGCCATGCCCTGCGCGCCGCCCGACGGCTGGTGGATCATGATCCGCGCGTTGGTGAGCGCGACGCGCATGCCCGGCTCGCCCGATGCCAGCAGGAAGCTGCCCATCGACGCCGCCTGACCGATGCACACCGTGCCGACGCGCGGACGGATGTACTGCATCGTGTCGTGGATCGCCATGCCCGCCGTGACGACGCCGCCCGGCGAGTTGATGTACATGAAGATGTCCTTCTTCGGGTTCTCGGACTCGAGGAAGAGCAGCTGCGCGGTGATGAGGCTGGCCATGCCGTCCTCGACGCCGCCGGTGACGAAGATGATCCGCTCGCGCAGCAGGCGGCTGAAGATGTCGAACGAGCGCTCGCCGCGGTTCGACTGTTCGATGACGATCGGCACTAGACCGGCCTGCGTCTGGGTCAGGCCAAGGCCGGCATGCGCGATCGGGCTCATGAAGTCGCCGGTCTCGAACGGATTGTGCATGAAAATCTCTCTATATGCCCCGAAGAGCGCCAACATCGGCGCTAAGGCGGGGGAGTTCAAGCCCCGGCGGACGGGGCGGGATGTGCCAGATAGGCAAGCCTGCGCACCTCGCGCCGGCCGCGCACCACCGTGTCGAGGATCAGCCCGGCGAAGACGCACAGCGCGGCGATAATCATCAGCCCGGTGATGAGCACCGCGGTCGGGAAGCGCGGCACCAGATGCGTGTGCATATAGGTGATGGCCAGCGGCACGCTGAGTGCGACGCCGATGGCGGCGAACAGCGCACCGATGAGGCCGAAGAACAGCAGCGGCCGTTCGATCCGGTACAGCGTCAGGATCGTGCTGAGGATGCGCCAGCCGTCGCCATAGGTGCTGAGCTTCGACGCCGATCCTTCGGGCCGCGCATAATAAGGTGTTTCGACCTCGGCGCAGGGCATCTTGAGTTCGAGCGCGTGGACGCTGATCTCGGTCTCGATCTCGAACCCCGAGGACAGCGACGGGAAGCTCTTGACGAAGCGGCGCGAGAAGACGCGATAGCCCGACAGGATATCCGTGAAGCTGCGCCCGAACAGGCGCGCGAGCATGCCGGTGAGCAGCGCATTGCCGAAACGATGCCCGCGACGGTAGCTTTCCTGCGCCTGGCTGACGCGGGCGCCGACGATCATGTCGCATTGTTCGCCGAGCAGGCGGGCGACCAGCGCGGGGGCGGAAGCGGCGTCATAGGTCGCATCGCCATCCGCCATCACATAGACGTCGGCGTCGATGTCGGCGAACATCCGGCGGACGACGTTGCCCTTGCCCTGGATCCGCTCGCTGCGGACGACGGCGCCGGCTTCGCGCGCGACCGCGATCGTCGCGTCGGTGGAATTGTTGTCGTAGACGTAGATCGTCGCATCCGGCAGCGCGGCGCGGAAACCGGCGACGGTCTGCGCGATCGCCGCGGCTTCGTTGTAGCAGGGCAGCAGGACTGCGATCGTCGGTTGCGTCACGCCTCGTCCCTTATGCGCCGGCTCGATGCCCCAGATACCCCCACCCCGGACTCGTTCCGGGGTCCACTCGTCCGCAAGCGCGACGCTCGTGCCTCATGTCCCGGGGGTGCCGCACGGTGGACCCCGGAACAAGTCCGGGGTGACGAAAGGGGGGAGGAGGCCCCAGCCTCCTCCCCCCGATCGGATCAACCCTCGGTCTTTACCGGTGCCTTCTTCGCGCGCGGCTTCTTGGCGGGCGCGTCGGCGGCTTCGGTGCCCTCCGCCGCCTCGGCCGCGACCGGCGACGATTCGGTCACCGCGGTTTCGGCCTCGACCGGAGCGGCGGCCTTTTTGGCGCGCGGCTTCTTGGCGGGCGCCTCGGCACCGGCGTCCTCGGCCGGCGTCTCGGTCGCGGCATTGTCGCCCTCGGCGACCGGCTTCTTGGCGGCTGCCTTCTTCGGCTTGGCCTCGCCCGAAGCCTTCTTGCCCTTCGGCTTGTGGTTGTCGTGATCGTGGGTGTGCGTGCCGGTCGCGAAGCCGTCCTCGCTCTCGATCGCGGCTTCCAGCTCCTCGCGGGTCGCGTCGCGGTCGGTCACGTCGGCCTTGTCGAACAGGAAGTCGACGACCTTGTCCTCGTATAGCGGCGCGCGCAGCTGGGCGGCGGCCATCGGCTCCTGCTGGATGTACTGGATGAAGCGCTGCTGGTCCTCGCCGCGATACTGCTGCGCGGCCTGCGCGATCAGGCGGTTCATCTCCTGCTGGCTGACTTCGACGCCGTTCGCCTGGCCGATCTCCGACAGCAACAGGCCCAGGCGCACGCGGCGCTCGGCGATCTTGCGGTAATCGTCGCGCTCGGCTTCCATCTCGGCGAGCGCCGCGGCGGGGTCTTCCTCGTGCGTCGCTTCATGCTCCAGCTGCTGCCAGATCTGCGCGAATTCGGCCTCGACCATCGACGGCGGCACTTCGAAATCGTGACCCTCGGCGAGCTGGTCGAGCAGCTTGCGCTTCATGTGCGTGCGGGTGAGTCCGTTATGCTCCTGCTCGATCTGCCCCTTGATGAGGCCGCGCAGCTGCTCGAGGCTCTCGAGGCCGAGGTTCTTGGCGAGATCCTCGTCGATCTTGCTCTCGCCGGCGACCTGGATCTTCTTGACGGTGATGTCGAACGTCGCGGCCTGGCCGGCGAGTTCCTTGGCGCCGTAATCCTCGGGGAAGGTGACGTTGAGCGTCTTTTCCTCGCCCAGCTTCACGCCGACCAGCTGGTCCTCGAAGCCCGGGATCAGGCGACCCGAGCCGAGCTCGACCGCCATGTCGCTGCCGGTGCCGCCGTCGAACGCGACGCCGTCACTGGTCTTGCCGACGAAGTCGACGGTGACGAGGTCGCCCATCTCCGCCGTCTTGTCGTCGGCGTCGTCCCACTTCTTCGACTGGTCGGCGAACTTCTGCAGCTGTTCGTCGACCGCCTCGTCGGCGACCGGCACGGTCAGCCGCTCGAGCTTCAGCGCGTCGATCGCGGGCGCCGGCACGGTCGGGAGCACTTCGAGCTCGACGGTGACCGCGGCGTCCTTGCCGGGCGCGTAATCGTCGTTGAGCGCGACCGAGGGCTGCATCGCCGGGCGCAGGCCCTGGTCGGCGAGCAGCTGCTGCACGCCCTGCTGGATCGCGCTGTTGAGTGCGTCGGCGGCGAGCGCCTCGCCATGCATCTTGCGGACGAGGTTCACCGGCACCTTGCCGGGGCGGAAGCCGGGCATCTTCACCTGCGGCGCGACGCGCTTCACTTCGGCATCGACCTTGGCGTCGATGTCTTTTGCCGTGATGGTCAGCGTGTAGGCGCGCTTCAGGCCCTCGTTCAACGTCTCGACAGTCTGCATATCCGGCCTTCAATCTTGAGAAATTCGACGAAAATTCTTTAAGGCTGCCGCCCCGCGCTTCGAGCGGCGGGACTGGTGCGGGCGAAGGGACTCGAACCCCCACATCTTGCGATGGCAGGACCTAAACCTGCTGCGTCTACCAATTCCGCCACGCCCGCATGAGACCCGCCGTTGGGCGCGCGTCTATACCAGCGTGGCGCGCGCAGGCAAGCGTCGAGGCAACCCGCCGGCATCCGGGACGTTGGAGGCCATGAAGGAGAGACCGATCATGGCGACCCAGCCCCCAGCCGAAACCCCCGCCCCAGACCCCCAGCCGGTGCAGCCCGACAGCCCGCCGCCCGAGGTGACGACGCCCGCGCCCGACGTCGACGTCCCCTCGCCCGGCATCCCGGCGAGTGATCCCGGCACCGCGCAACCGGCGGAGATCTGACATGGCCGATCCCGAGACGACGATCGACGCCGAGCGCGAGGACGAGCGCAGCGACATCGAACAGGCGGTCGAGGCGCGCTCCGACGCCGTCGCCCGCGGCGAGGGTGGGAAGGAGCCGTCGCGCTTCACCGACACGGGCCAGTTCGACGGCAACAGCGGCACCGGCGGCGAGGTGAAGAACCAAGATCTCGACCAGCAATGACGGTTTGATCCGTTGCGTTTTGAATGGGCGGTCCTTTCGGGGGCCGCCTTTTTTGTTCGCGCGGAGGCGCGGAGAACGCAGAGGCGCCTTTGACGGGCACCGCCGGCCGTTCCCGTTCGTGCTGAGCCTGCCGAAGCACAGGTGAAAGGGAGGACGCCGAGGCGCCTTAGACGGGCCCCGCCCTCTCCCCGTTCGTGCTGAGCCTGTCGAAGCACAGGTGAGTCTCAGGCCCTTCGACAGGCTCAGGGCGAACGGAGGGGGTTGGGTCGAGGCTCGCAAGCATGACCGGTATCCCTGCGGCTACCCCCTTCGCCTTCGCCGGGGTGGGAAAGGACCTACTTAACCCGCCGTGCCGTCAGGATCGTCACCCGGTTCACCGGCACCTCGCCCTTGAACGACCCACGCAGCGTCGCGGTCGGCGACACCGGCGCGTCGAAGACCTTCAGGATCGTGTCCTGCCCCTCGACGACATGGCCGAACGCGGCGTAGCCCAGATTGTCGCCCGGCTTGCTCGGGTCCGCGTCCAGCGCGGGCTGGTCGCCGACGCTGATCGTGAATTCGCCGCGCGCGGTGCCCGGCGCGAAGCGCGCGGTCGAGACGGTGAAGTCGGTATGGCGGATGCCGGTCTGCGTCGTCGGCTCATGCTTGATCGGTGGCAGGATCCGCTTGGCCTCGCCATCGGGCCCGAACTGCACGAAGCCGAAATGGTCGGCGACCTTTACCGCGCGATAGAAGGTGACGCCGTCGAGCCGCTTGCCGTCGACGTATTTGAGGAAATTGCCCGCGCTGATCGGGGCGCGTTTGGTGTCCGCCTCGATCACGAACCGCCCCGCGGTCGTCTCGAACGCAACGCGCGGCAAAGGTGCCGGTGCACCCGCCTGCTGCGCGATTACCGGCGCGGCAACGAGGAAGGCGGTCGTCAGACCCAGCATCAATCGCGTCACCGGCACTCTCCCGTCATCCGAGCTATGGGCAGGTCGTAGCCCCCAATACCCCGTCACCCCGGACTTGTTCCGGGGTCCACCGTTCCGCGAGACCAACGCTCTCGGCGCATGCGGCACTGTGGATGCCGGAACGAGTCCGGCATGACGAAGCGAGTGGGGCGAATGTCGCGCCCCAAGCGAGCGGATCAGGCCAGCGCCTTCTTGAGCAGTTCGTTCACCACCGCGGGATTGGCCTTGCCGCCCATCGCCTTCATCGTCTGGCCGACGAAATAGCCGAACAGCGTTTCCTTGCCGCCGCGATATTGCGCCAGCTGGTTGGGGCTCCGGGCGATCACCTCGGCGATCACCGCCAGAATCGCGCCGGTGTCGCTGGTCTGCTTCAAACCCCGATCCTCGACGATCCTGGCGGGCGCGTCGCCCGTCTCCAGCATCACCTCGAACACCTGCTTGGCGAGGCTGCCCGACAGCGTGCCGTCCGCGACCAGCGCGAGCAGTTCCGCCGCCTGCGATGGCGACACCGGCGACGTGGCGATATCGCGCCCGGTGCGGTTGAGCGCGCCGAACAGCTCCGACGTCGTCCAGTTCGCTGCCGCGACCGGCTTGGCGCCCGCCTCCAGCAGCGCGTCGAACCAGCGCGCTGCCTCGACCTCGGCGGTCAGCACGTCCGCCTGATAGGCCGAGATGCCGAGCCCCTCGTACCGCTTGCGCTTGGCATCGGGCAGTTCGGGCAGGCTCGCGCGGCAGTCGGCGAGGAACGCCTCCTCCAGTTCGAGCGGCAGCAGGTCGGGATCGGGGAAATAGCGGTAATCGTGCGCGTCTTCCTTGGAGCGCATCGAGCGGGTGGTGCCGCTCTCGACGTTGAACAGCCGCGTCTCCTGGACGATGCGGCCGCCGTCCTCGATCACCTCGACCTGGCGCTTCGCCTCATATTCGATCGCGGCCATGACGAAACGCACCGAATTGACGTTCTTCGTCTCGGTGCGCGTGCCGAGTTCGTCGCCGACCTTGCGCACGCTGACGTTGACGTCGGCGCGCATCGAGCCCTCTTCCATATTGCCGTCGCACGAGCCGACATACCTCAGGATCGCGCGCAGCTTCCTCAGATAAGCTCCTGCTTCGGCGGGGGAACGCATGTCGGGCCGGCTGACGATCTCCATCAGCGCGACGCCCGACCGGTTGAGGTCGACATAGGAGCGCGTCGGATGCTGGTCGTGCATCAGCTTGCCGGCGTCCTGCTCGACGTGGATGCGCTCGACGCCGATCGTCTTGGTCGCATCGGGGTTCCTGTCGTCGGGACTGATCTCGATCGCGCCCTCGCCGACCAGCGGATGGTACAGCTGGCTGATCTGATAGCCCTGCGGCAGATCGGCGTAGAAATAATTCTTGCGATCGAACCGCGACCAGCGGTTGATCGTGGCGTCGATCGCCATGCCGGTGCGCACCGCCTGGCGGATACACTCCATGTTGGGCACCGGCAGCATGCCCGGCATCGCCGCGTCGACGAGGCTGACCTGCGTGTTCGGCTCCGCCCCGAACGCGGTCGCCGCGCCCGAGAAGAGCTTGGCGTTCGAGGTGACCTGCGCATGGACCTCGAGGCCGATCACGACCTCCCACTCGCCGGTGGCGCCCTGGATACGATAGTCGCTCATCTTACCACCACGCCTGCGGGCGGGCGACGAAGCCGGCGCGCTGTTCGATTGCCAATCCGGCGTTCAGCACGCCTTGTTCGTCCAATGGCTTGCCGATGATCTGCAGGCCCAGCGGCAGCCCCTGCTTGTCGAGCCCGCCCGGTACGCTCATCGCCGGAAGACCGGCCAGCGAAGACGGCACGGTGAAGACGTCGTTGAGATACATGGCGATCGGATCGGCCGACTTCTCGCCGAGCGCGAACGCCGCGGACGGCGCGGTCGGGGTCAGCAGCACGTCGCACGTCTCCCACGCGCGCTCGAAGTCCCGCGCGATCAGCGTCCGCACCTTCTGCGCCTGCGTGTAATAAGCGTCGTAGAAGCCCGCCGACAGCACATAGGTGCCGATCATGATGCGCCGCTTCACCTCCGGGCCGAAGCCCGCGGCGCGGGTCGCGGCGTACATGTCCTGCAATCCCGCCCCCTCGGGCAGGTCGCGCAGGCCGTAGCGCACGCCGTCGTAGCGCGCGAGGTTGGACGACGCCTCCGCCGGCGCGATGATGTAATAGGCGGGCAGCGCATATTTCGTATGCGGCAGCGAGACCTCGACGATCTCCGCGCCCGCGTCGCGCAGCCAGTCGATACCGGCCTTCCACGTCGCACCGATACTCGCCAGGCCTTCAAGATCGTAATTGAGCCCGTCTCCACTACCCTCGAACCGATACTCGCGAGGAATACCGACCCGAACCCCACGCAGATCGCCCGACAGGCCCTGTTCCCAGCGCGGTACGTCGAGCTGGAGCGAGGTCGCATCCTTGGCGTCGAACCCGGCCATCGCCTCGAGCAGGATCGCGCAGTCGCGCACGTCGCGCGCCATCGGCCCCGCCTGGTCGAGCGACGATGCGAAGGCGATCGTCCCCCAGCGCGAGCAGCGGCCATAGGTCGGCTTGATGCCGCTGATCCCGGTGAACGCCGCCGGCTGGCGGATCGAGCCGCCGGTGTCGGTGCCGGTCGCGCCCGGGCACAGCCCCGCCGCCACCGCCGACGAACTGCCGCCCGACGAGCCGCCCGGCGCCAGCGGCGCGTCGCTGCCCGGCCGCCGCCACGGCGAGATCACGTTGCCGAACGCGCTGGTCTCGTTCGACGAGCCCATCGCGAACTGGTCCATGTTGAGCTTGCCGAGCATGCCCGCACCGGCGTCCCACAGCTTCTGCGAGATCGTCGATTCGTAGGTCGGCACGAACCCTTCGAGGATATGGCTCGCCGCGGTGGTCGCGACGCCCTTCGTGCAGAACAGGTCCTTCATCCCGATCGGCACGCCGGCGAGCGGCTTCAGCGTCTGGCCGCCCGCGCGCGCGGCATCGGCGGCACGCGCCGCGGCGAGCGCGTGATCGGGCGTCTCCACCAGAAATGCGTTCAGGTGCTTCGCCTTAGCCACTTTCACCACGAAGGCGTCGGCGACCTCGACCGCGGAGAAGGCACCGCTGCGCACGCCGTCGCGGATCGCGGCGACGCCCAGTTCGGTCAGGTCGGTCATTATTCGATCACCTTGGGAACGGTAAAGAAGCCATGCTCGGCCTGCGGGGCATTGGCCATCAGCGCATCGCGGATGCCGCCACCGGTCAGCGGATCGGCGTCGATGACATCGTCGCGCAGGCGAAGCTGGTTGGGGATGACCGCGGTCATCGGCTCGACGCCGGCGGTATTCACCCCTTCCAGTTGCTCGATCCAGCCGAGGATGTTGCTGAGTTCGGGGGCGAGGCGCGCGGCGTCCTCGTCGGTGATCGCGATGCGCGCGAGCGCGGCGACCTTCTTCACGGTGGCGGTGTCTACGGACATGCTCTTGCGCCTATCAGAGGCGGCTTGCCGAGCGCAACCGCGTGTTGCCAGTTCCGGCGCCCTCGTCCATCAGGCGCCATCCCTGACCTGCCCGGAACCCGATCCCTTGGCCCGCAAATTCCTCTACGTCTTCGCGGTCCTGATCGCGCTCGTCATCGCCGGTGCCTTCGCCTACCGGCTGTACGGCGTCGAGATCCTGCGCATGGCGCTGGTGCCGTCGGAACGCTTCACCGCGCAGGCGGGCGTCGATCCGAAGGTGTACGCCGACCGGCGGCTATGGATCGCGCGACCCGACATTCCGGGCAATCCCGCGCTGTGGAGCCCCGCCGGCTACACGCCGGAGGCCAGCCCCAAGGCGGCGGTCTTCTTCATCCACCCGACCTCGTACATCGGCCGCGACCATTGGAACGCGCGGCTCGACGATGCCGAGACCAACGCCCGCGCCGCGATCTTCCTGCGCGGTCAGGCGAGCGCGTTCAACGCCGCAGGCGACATCTGGTCGCCGCGCTACCGTCAGGCGACGTTCGGCGCGTTCCTGACCAGCGAGGCCGACGCCAACCGCGCGCTGGACCTCGCCTACGGCGACGTCGCCGCGGCGTTCGCCGCCTTCGTCCGCCAGGTCGATCCCAAACGCCCGATCATCCTCGCCGGCCACAGCCAGGGCGCGCTGCACCTGACCCGCCTGCTCCGCGAACAGGTCGCGGGCAAACCGATCGCCAGGCGCATCGTCGCCGCCTACGTCGTCGGCTGGCCGGTGTCGAAGGCGACCGACCTCGCCGCGCTCGGCCTGCCCGAATGCGCCCGCCCCGATCAGGCACGCTGCCTGCTGTCGTGGGAGAGTTTCGCCGAACCCGCCGATCCGTCGCTCATCACCGACCTGTACGACAAGACCATTGGCTTCGACGGCCGCCCGCGCAAGGACACGCCGCTGGTCTGCACCAACCCGCTGACCGGCACTGTCGACGCCGCCGCGCCCGCCACCGCCAATCAGGGCACGCTCTTCCCCTCCGCCGATCTCGCCACCGCGACGATCCAGCCCGGCAAGGTGCCCGCGCGCTGTGGCCCGCGCGGCTTCCTGCTGATCGGCGAGCCGCCCGAGGTCGGAGGCTATGTGCTGCCCGGCAACAATTATCACGTCTACGACTACAGCCTGTTCTGGGCGAACGTGCGCGCCGATGCGCTGCGCCGGCTGGCGGCGTTCAAGTGATAACGGCCGACCGCGCGGACTTTCGCGAGGCGCTGCCGCAGGGAGGGCGGCTGCTCGGCCTCGACCTCGGCAGCAAGACGATCGGCACCGCGCTGTGCGACGCCGGCTGGAGCTTCGCCAGCCCCGCCGAGCTGATCCGCCGCAGCAAGTTCACCAAGGACAAGGCCGCGCTCGTCGCGCTCGCCACCGCGCAGCAGGTGAAGGGGATGGTCCTCGGCCTCCCCCTCAACCTCGACGGGACGGAGAGCCCGCGCAGCCAGTCGACCCGCGCCTTCGCCAGGAACTGCGACGACCTCGGCCTGCCGATCCTCTTGTGGGACGAACGCTGGTCGACCGTCGCGGTCGAACGCACGATGATCGAACAGGACATGAGCCGCGCCAAGCGCGCCGAACGGATCGACAACCTCGCCGCCGCGCACATCCTGCAGGCGGCGATCGACGCGCTGGTGATGGCCTGACGAGAATGGCTGCATCTTGATGAGTCTCGCTGGGCAACCTCAGGTTCGCTATTTCCATTCGGCCCGAGTAATGAAATACGAAGATTCATGACCCTGTTCATTGCCGCCCATCTTATTCTCGCACTTGTTCTTTTCTTTTCTGTCAATTGGATCGGCAAACACGCCGTCGATTTTGGCTATCAAAGTACCACGCTTTTCGAAGAGCCAGATGAGAACGTCGCGCTCAATTTTTTCTTGCGAGCGATGGCACCCACGGTTTTCATCGTGGCTGTATCCGCAGCGCTGGTTGCCACAGGTCATCCTAGCTGGCGAATGGGAATAGCTTGGGTCTCCGTCTATTATTATGGCATTCGCTGCATGGCGATCGTGCTTCTGAATCGGCAGGGACTAATTAGTTGGCCAAGGTTCATCGGCCACGCCACCGCCGGCATTGCGGCCGCATTCATTGCACAGCGCTATCTAATCATCCCGAATAGGTCTCTGCTTCCAAATCTGGATTCGGCCGGAAACGAGCTATGGCTTGCGATCATAGCTTTCTTTTATGCGGTCGCGAACAAGGTGCCGCTTGCTGGAGGCCCTGGCGCGCGCAGGCGGAATCGGTTCGTCGCACGTCACTATCGTATTATTCGGCGCCGCTTTGATGCGCTTATCGCAACGGAAACCAAAGACTCCCAGCTACAACTAATTATATACGCCGTCATGATATACGAGGATTACGCCCGACCGCCGCTGATCCGAAGCATCGAAAGGCTTATGTTCTGGAAGAAGGATAGGACAACCGGGATCATGCAGGTACGAGCCGATCACTCATTGAGCGATCATGAAAGCGTCCAGCGAGGTATCCACCTTCTCGCTGATTCATGGGCTCAAAACGCGCCCAACGAATCAAATTGGGAGCGCACGCGGGATACGGTTTCCACATACAACAGAGACGACGACTACATCTCCAGAGTGTTTGACGTTATGGAAATTCTTGCGAAGAGAGTCGATCCTAGCCTCGAGCCGGTCTACGACTCCCTCTTGAATTGATTGTGACGTTCGGCGAGATCAAGGAAACGCAGGAGATGCTTGACTTCTCCAACGCGCACGGCCTGACCAGCGACATCGAGATGATCCGTATGGACCAGATCGACGAAGCCTACGACCGGATGGCCAAGGGTACGTGAAATACCGATTTGCCATCGACACGGAGACGCTGAAGGCGGCGTGATGCCCATGAGGCACGCGCAGCGAATGTCCCGCCGCATGCCTGACCTACCCCGTCACCCACGACTTGTTCCGGGATCAACTCTGCGGCGATGAAAGTGGGTGGAGGCCGAAAACGGTACGCCTGCGGACCCGTGGACCCCGGAACAAGTCCGGGGTGACGGAGGAGGTTAGGTACGGCATCGTTCGCCACAGCTGTCCTACACACCCTCGCCCTGCTATATCGGCCCCATGCACGCCCTTTCCCACGGCCGGCCCCGCTCTTCCCGGGGAACCAGCCGGAGGCGTTTTCGAACACGACGTACCGTCCACTTCGTCCACTTCCAGCCCACCCGACTCGGCCGCGCCCGCTTGCCCCGACCCCACCGCCGCGCTACCCGGCGCGCTTGATGCAGCCCTCCGATCACCGCCCCGCCGCCCAGATCCCGGGCGGCGCCGTCTTCCCGCACCGGCACCTGACCGGCATCGACGGCCTCCAGCCGCACGAGATCGCCTTCCTGCTCGACGAGGCGGAGACGTGGGTGGATGCGAACCGCAGCCATGCCGCACCCGACAAACGGCTCGACGGGCTTACTCAGATCAACGCCTTCTTCGAGAACAGCACGCGCACGCTGCTGAGCTTCGAGATCGCCGGCAAGCGCCTGGGCGCCGACGTCGTCAACATGCACGCCGCGCAATCGAGCGTGAAGAAGGGCGAGACGCTGATCGACACCGCGCAGACGCTGAACGCGATGCGCGCCGACGTGATCGTCATCCGCCATATGGCGAGCGGAGCGGTGCGGCTGATCGCCGACCGGGTCGACTGCCCGGTGCTCAACGCCGGCGACGGGCGGCACGAACATCCGACGCAGGCGCTGCTCGATGCGCTGACCATCCGCCGCCGCAAGGGGTCGATCGCGGGTCAGCGCGTGGTGATCTGCGGCGACGTGCTGCACAGCCGCGTCGCGCGCTCGAATATCCTCGCGCTCACCGCGCTCGCCGCCGAGGTGCGGGTATGTGCGCCGTCGACGCTGATGCCCGCCGCGATCGAGCGGATGGGGCTGACGCCGTTCACCGACTTCGACGCGGCGCTGGTCGGCGCCGACGTGGTGATGATGCTGCGCGTCCAGAACGAGCGGATGGCGGGTGGTTATATCCCGTCGAGCCGCGAATACCGGCTGCGCTATGGCCTGACGCCGGAGCGGCTGGCGAAATTGCCGGACGCGCTGGTGATGCACCCGGGACCGATGAACCGCGGAGTCGAGATCGATTCGAGCGTCGCCGACGGCCCGCAATCGGCGATCACCGAACAGGTCGAGATGGGGGTGGCGGTACGGATGGCGTGCCTCGACGTGCTGACCCGGCGCGCGCGCGGCGTGGAGGGCTGGGCATGACCACGATCGCCTTCGTCAACGCGCAGATCGCCTGCCCGGTCGCCGGCGTGAAGCCCGGCGGGCTGCTGGTCCGCGACGGCGTCATCGCCGCGGCGGGAACGTTCGAGGTGCCGGGCGACGCCGCCACCATCGACTGCGGCGGCAAAACGCTCGCGCCGGGGATCGTCGATCTCGGCGTGTTCGGGATCGACCGCGCGGCGTTCCGCGCCGGCGGGATCGTCCGCGTCGCGCTGATGCCCGACGGCAATCCGGTGCTCGACGACCCCGGCATCGTCCAGCGCGCCGCGCTGATCGGCAAGCCCGACCTGTGGATCCATCCGATCGCCGCGGCGACGCGCGGGCTCGCCGGCGAGGATATGGCGGAAATGGCGATCTGCGCGTCCGCGGGCGCCAAGGCGGTCGGCACCGGGCGGCACTGGATCGCCGATTCGGGGGTGATGCGCCGCGTGCTCGCCTATGCCCGTGACCTCGACATCGCGGTCGTCGCGCATGCCGAGGACGGCGGGCTGACCGGCGGTGCGGTGGCGACCGACGGCGAGACCGCGACGCGCCTCGGCCTGCCCTCCGCCCCCGCCGCCGCCGAAGCGCTGGCGGTGGCGCGCGACCTGATGCTCGCCGAGGATACCGGCGCGCGGCTGCACATCCGCCAGGCGACGACCGCCGCCGCCTTCGACCTCATCCGCGCCGCCAAGCGCCGCGGCGTGCGCGTGACCTGCGGGATCACGCCGGCGCACCTCCATCTATCCGATATCGCGATGAGCGATTTCCGCACCTACGCCCACCTCTCGCCGCCGCTGCGCAGCGAAAGCGACCGGCAGGCGGCGCGCGGCGCGGTGGCGGACGGGACGATCGACGTGCTGGCGTCCGGCCACGATCCGCACGGGCCGGAGAAGAAGCGCCTGCCCTTCACCGATTCGGCCGCGGGCATGGCGGGGGCGGAAACGCTGCTGCCGCTGGGGCTGATGCTGGTCCGCGACGGCGTGCTGCCGCTCGCACGGCTGCTCGCGATGCTCGCGGCGAACCCCGCTAGGGTGCTGGGGCTGGAGACGGGGACGCTGGAGGCCGGCAAGCCCGCCGACCTGATGCTGTTCGATGCCGACACGCCGTGGCAGATCGACGGCAGCGCGTTCGCCTCGGAGGGCAACACCCCGTTCGATGGCCTGCCGGTACAGGGCCGCGTGCTAAGGGTATGGAAAGCCGGCCGAGAGGTGTGATCGCTTAAAGCCCTTTCCCCTCAGGGGCGCATCGGGCCGATCATGCCCCCGGCATGATCTGAACAGCACGGGGTGCTGTTCACCCGATGCGGGTTGGGAGAGGGGCGGTGTCTCACTGAAACCGCCCCCTCTGCGAGGCCCCTGCCCCTCACCCCGGCCCTCTCCGCGGAGGGGAGAGGGAGTTAGGGTTACCGCGACGCCAGTTGCACGGGGCTGCGCAGCCATTGCGCCATGCGGTCGCCCGCCTCGCGGCGGACGAAGCAGGTGCCGCCCTTGGCGCGGTAGCTGCGGCACATCTGGTCCGCGGACTGGCGCGAGAAGCCGCCGACCGACAGGCGGTAGAGCGAGCCCTGACGCGCGGCGAAATTGGTCCCCGTCGGCTGATGCCCCGACAATGCGGCGAAGCGGCGGGTAGCGCTGGTCCAGCCCGACTTGGCGACCGCGGCGTTGCTGAACGCGCCGAGCTGGACGTACCAGTCGCCGCCGGCAGGCTGCGGACGGACGAACGGCGTCGCCGCCGGCACCGCCTGGACGACGCGCTTCGATCCATTGCCGCGCAGGGCGAGCTTGGCCGGCGCCGCATCGGCGCGGATCAGCATCGTCGGCAATGGCTGCACCACCTCGCGCCGTGCCGCGAAGCTGACCTTGGCGAATGGCGACGCAGCGGCGGGCGATGGCACGGCCGCCGGCGTGGCGGCCACCACCGGCGCTGCGATCACGACCGGGGTTTCGACCGCGGCGGTCTGCACCGGCGTATCCTGCACCGGCGTCACCGGCACCGCGGCGTTGAGCGCCAGCGCGATCGGGCGGCCGGTATCGGCGACCGGCGTCACGCCGAGCAGGCTCGCGACCTGCTGCGACGCATGTGCCGGCTTGGCGAAGGTCGCCCATTGTTCGATCCGCGCATCGACGTCGGCGGCGGACATGTCGGCGGCGGCGGCGACGCGCGCCATGCTCCAGTTGCCCGCCAGCGCATAGCTGAGCGCCAAATTCTGCCGCACCTTCGCATCCGCCCCCGGCGCACGCGCCGCGGCGTTGAGGATCTGCACCGCGCCATCGGGATTGCCGGCGAGCGCGGTGGCGAGGCCGAGGTCGCCGACCGGGATGATCGCGGCATGCGTATCAAGGGTCGTCCGCGCCGCCGACCAGTCGCCGGTGGCGATCTGCGCCAGCGCGAGGTTGAGCGCCGCCTTGCCGTTGTCCGGCGTCAGCTGCAGCACGTCGGCGAAGCTGTCGCGCGCCGAGGCGAACCGTCCCGCCTGCAGATACCCCTGCCCCAGCAGCATGCGATAGCCCGCGTCGCGCGGCGCCAGCGCCACCGCGCTCTCGGCGAGCGGAACGGCGGTCGCGGCATCGCGCCTGGCCAGCGCACGCGCGGCCTTGTCGGCGTCGCGCGCGGCGGTCCTGGCGGCGAGCGCGGCGCTGCGGTCGCTCGCGGAGGCGATGCGGCCGGCGGTGCCGGTGCAGCCGACCATCGTCCCCCCGAGGACGAGGGCGGACATGCCGAGCGACAGGATCAGGCGTGGTGTCATCGGATTACCCCCCAGGTTACCGCGTGGTCTTCGCCCGCGGCAGCTGCGCGACGAGCGCCTCCACCTCGGGAACGGCACCGAGCAGCGCGTCGAGCGCCTCGGTGACGAGGTCCTGTGCGGACCGGTTGGTGATCGCCGACGCGAGGCGCAGCCGCAGGTGACGGTCGGCATCGACGCGCAGCGTGAAGGCGGCCTTGCCGCCATGCTGCGTCTCGCGCCGGATGCGCGTCGCGGTGGCGACGGATACGGACTTCACCGCGCTCGGCGATCCGATCTCGGATGCCAGCAGCTCGCGCTGGACCAACACCGTCGGCACGACGTCGGTCGCGGCCACGACCGGTTCGACCACCGCGGGCACCGGCTCCGGTGCGGACGGCGGCGGCACGTTGGTCCCCATGTCGTTCCAGCCGAGGTCATCGGCGTTATGGCCGACGCCGGCGAAACCGCCGAACCCCTGGCTGCGCATCGCCGGCCGCGCCTGTCCCTTGCGGGCGAGCAGGCCGGACGACAGCGAGGCGATCGGCTTGGTCGATCCGAACATTGCTTACCCCCCCACCACGCGGCGGCCGAAGCCGCTGGCGGCAGGACGCTGGCCGAAGCCGGGCCCGCCGCTCGCGGTCGGCACGCTGAACACGGTGCGGCGGAAATTCTTCTCGAGCCGGTCGGCGACATAGGTCCACAATTGCGCGACCTCGGTAGCGGACTTGCCCTTGGGATCGACCTCCATCACCGTCCGCCCGTCGATCATCGACGCGGCGAAATCGGTGCGCTGGTGGATGGTGATCGGCGCGACCGTGCCGTGCTGCGACAGCGCGACCGCGGCATCGCTGGTGATCCGCGCCTTGGGCGTCGCGGCGTTGACGACGAAGATCAGCGGCTTGCCGGCGCGATCGCACAGGTCGACGGTGGCACCGACCGCGCGCAGGTCGTGCGGGGACGGCCGGGTCGGCACGACGACCAGCTCGGCGACGTTGATGACGCTCTGGATCGCCATGGTGATCGCCGGCGGCGTGTCGATCATGGCGAGCTTGAAGCCCTGCTGGCGCAGCACCTCGAGATCGGCCTGCAGTCGCGCAACGGTGGTCTGCGCGAAGGCGGGATATTCCGCCGTCCGCTCGTTCCACCAGTCGGCGAGGCTCCCCTGCGGATCGATGTCGATCAGCACGACCGGGCCATAGCCCGCCATCTGGGCCTGCACGGCCAGATGCCCGGACAAGGTCGTCTTGCCCGATCCACCCTTTTGCGATGCCATCGCGAGAACGCGCATAGGCCCCCTTCAAGAAAAATTGCCGCTATTCCACGCCGACACCTGCCAGAGCGCGCCTAAGAACCGGTTAATGGTCGCGAGGGCCGTGCGATGACGCTTTGCCTCGGGCGCCAAGCCGGGGCATGATGCGCCGATACGGTTCAAGAGGGTGAACGAGATGCGGAAGACGGGTTGGATCGCAGGCGCCCTGCTGGCGGCAAGCCTTGCAGGCGGCGCACCGGCAGGCGCGCAGAACGTCAAGGCGGGCGTCGATGCCTGGGGCCGCGGCGATTTCGACGGCGCGGTGACGCAGTGGCGCGGGCCGGCGGTGGCGGGCGATGCCGATGCGCAGTTCAACCTGGGCCAGGCGTACAAGCTCGGCCGCGGCGTGCCGCTCGACCCGGCGCTCGCCGAAAGCTGGTTCCGCAAGGCGGCGCTGCAGGGTCACCATCAGGCGGAGGACAATTACGGCCTCGCGCTGTTCCAGGCCGGCCGCAAGGCGGAGGCTGCGCCGTGGCTCGAAAAGTCGGTCGCGCGCGGCGAACCGCGCGGGCAGCTGGTGCTCGGCACGATGCTGTTCAACGGCGACGGCGTACCGCGCGATTACCCGCGCGCCTATGCGCTGATGACGCTGGCGTCGCAGTCGGGCCTCAAGTCCGCGTCGGAGACGCTGGCGCAGATGGACCAATATATCAGCCCCGCCGACCGCGAGCGCGGCACCGCGCTGGCGCAGCGCTACGCCGCGGACGTGCGCAACGCCCCCATCGACGGCGGCCGCGGCGGCAAGATGGCGATCGACGCCACGCCCCCGCGCCGCGGCGGGATCGCGACCGCCGACGTGCCGCCATCGCGCCCGCCCGCCGATCAGCCGCGCCCGCAGAAGCTGCCGCCGCGCGGCGGGCCGGAACGCGTGCCCGCGCCCTCGCCGGATCGCCCGGTCAACGACCGCATCGCCCACCACGACTCGCGCCCGGCTCCGGCCCGTCCGGCACCGGCTCCTGCCGCGACCGGCGGCGGGTGGAAGATCCAGCTCGGCGCGTTCAGCACGCAGGCGAACGCGCAGACGCAATGGTCGCGCGTCCGCGGCAAGCTCGGCGGCGCGCAGCCGGTCTATGCCAAGGCGGGCAACGTCATCCGCCTGCAGGCGAGCGGCTTCGCATCGAAGGCGGCGGCGCAGAAGGCCTGTTCGGCATCGGGCGTGTCGTGCGTGGTGGTGGCGCCGTAATCGGCGGCTGAGCCCCCGTCGCTCGCCCCACTTCCTTCGTCACCCCGGACTTGTTCCGGGGTCCACCGGGCCGCGAGCGTATCGCTCGAACTCAAGCCGTTCGCCTCGCCGCGGAGTGGACCCCGGAACAAGTCCGGGGTGACGGGGGTGGTCAGGCGAAGGTCGGACCAATACTGCGGGCAAGGGCACGCCAGACGACACGCCCGGCCTACGCCTCCACCCATTCCTTCCGCGCGTACCCCTGCGCGTACAGCAGCACCGACAGATCGCCATGATCCACGCGCGCCCCCGCCGCGGCGGCGACGATCGGCTTGGCATGATAGGCCACCCCCAGCCCCGCCCGGCGGATCATCGCCAGATCGTTTGCACCATCGCCGGCCGCGAGGCTCAGCGCCGGATCGATCCCCCGCGCAGCGATCGCGGCGAGCAACGTCTCCTCCTTGGTCGCCGACCCGACGATCGGCTTGGCTACCTTGCCGGTCAGCCGGCCGTCCTCGATCAGCAGTACGTTGGCGATGGCGGACCCGAAACCGATCTCCGCCGCGACCGGCTCGGCGAAGCGGGTGAAGCCGCCCGACACCAGCACCGCCTCCGCCCCGTTCGCGCGCATCGTGCGGACCAGCGCCTTGGCACCCGGCATGATCCGCACCCGCTCGGCGAGACATTGCGCGATCACGCCCTCGTCGAGCCCCGCGAGCAACGCCACCCGCGCATCGAGCGCGCCTTCGAAATCGAGTTCGCCGCGCATCGCCGCCTCGGTCACCGCCGCGACCTCCGCCTTGATCCCGGCATAATCGGCCAGTTCGTCGATGCATTCGACGGTAATCATCGTCGAATCCATGTCGGCGACGATCAGCGCCTTGCGCCGCGACGCGGTCGGCTGGACGACCACGTCGCTGCCTGCGAACGCGCCTTCCAGCGCCTCGCGCGCCGCCGCGAGATCGGCGGCGAAGGCGATATCCGCCGCCCGACCTTCCTCCAGCCATATCGCATCCCCGGGCGCGCAGCCCGCCGCAGCGAGCCGATCCGCCGCCACCGACAGGTCGCCTCGTGCCAGCGCCTCGCCTATAAGCGTCGCCGTGAACATCGCCGTCTCCCCGAAACCAAGGGTCGCGCTCATCGCAGGGCCGACCGCCAGCGGCAAGTCCGCCGCGGCGATCCGCCTCGCCGAGGCCCATGACGGCGTCGTCATCAACGCCGACGCGAGTCAGGTCTACGCCGACCTCAGCATCCTCACCGCCCGCCCGAGCGCCGACGAGGAAGCCCAGGTGCCGCACCGCCTGTTCGGCCATGTCGACGCCGCCGACGCCGGCTATTCCGCCGCGCGCTGGGCGGCGGAGGCGCGCGTCGCGATCGCGGACGTTCATGCGGCGGGCAAGCTGCCGATCCTCGTCGGCGGCACCGGCCTGTACCTGCGCACCCTGGTCGACGGCATCGCCCCCGTCCCCGCCATCGACCCGGCCGTCCGCACCGCGGTGCGTGCGCTGCCCGTCGCCGAGGCGCACCGCCTGCTCGCCGCCGAGGACCCGGCCGCCGCCGCCCGCCTCGCCCCCGCCGACACCACGCGCGTCGCGCGCGCGCTCGAGGTGATACGCGCGACCGGACGACCGCTCGCCGCATGGCAGGCGGAGCGGGTCGGCGGCATCGGCAATGCCATCACCCTCGCCGCCGCGATCCTGCTGCCCGATCGCGATGCGCTGATCGCGCGGATCGACGCACGTTGCGAAACGATGTTCGCGGCGGGCGCGATCGATGAGGTCGCGGCCCTGCTCGCCCGCGACGACGTGCCTGCCGACGCGCCGATCCGCCGCGCGATCGGCGTGTCGCCGCTCGCCGCCTATCTCCACGGGCCGATCGATCGCGCCGCGGCGCTGGCGCAGGTGCAACTCGACACCCGCCGCTACGCCAAGCGACAATATACGTGGTTCCGTAACCAACCGCCCGAGAGATGGGCTCGCACGACAGATTCGAACCAATTGAATGCCGCTATAGCAAGTTTATTGCTTGAAAAGGGTTGACCCTCGCAATTCCGCTCGCTACCCGCACCGCAGCATTTTCCTGTTGTCGAGTTGGAGACGAGCCGTGGGCGAAAAGAGCGGAGCAGACATCCTGGTCGAGGCGCTGTGCGATCTCGGCGTGGAGGTCGTGTTCGGCTACCCCGGTGGGGCGGTCTTGCCGATCTACGACGCGATGTTCCGCGCCAATGCGAACGGCGCGCGGATCAAGCACATCCTCGTCCGCCACGAACAGGCGGCGACGCACGCGGCGGAAGGCTATGCCCGCTCGACCGGCAAGCCCGGCGTCGTCCTCGTCACCTCCGGCCCCGGCGCGACCAATGCGGTCACCGGCATCACCGACGCGCTGCTCGATTCGATCCCGATGGTCGTCATCACCGGTCAGGTGCCCACCACGCTGATCGGCACCGACGCCTTTCAGGAGGCGGATACGGTCGGCATCACCCGCCACTGTACCAAGCACAATTATCTGGTGAAGGACCCGGCGAAGCTGGGCCCGACGATCCACGAGGCGTTCCACATCGCCACGTCGGGCCGCCCCGGCCCGGTTGTCGTCGATATCCCCAAGGACGTCCAGGTCGCCACCGCGCGCTACGCCAAGCCCGGCCCGACCCAGCACAAGACCTATCGCCCGCAGGTGAAGGCGCCGCAGAGCCAGATAGAGCAGGTCGTCGACATGCTCGCCGCGGCCGAACGCCCGATCCTCTACACCGGCGGCGGCATCATCAATTCGGGTCCGGCGGCATCGCAACTGCTCGCCGAGCTGGCGCGAATCACCGGTGCGCCGGTGACCTCGACGCTGATGGGCCTCGGCTGTTTCCCCGCCTCGTCCGACCAGTTCCTCGGCATGCTCGGCATGCACGGGACGTACGAAGCCAACATGGCGATGAACCAGGCGGACCTGATCGTCGCGATCGGCAGCCGCTTCGACGACCGCGTCACCGGGCGATTGGACGCGTTCAGCCCGAACAGCCGTAAGGTCCATATCGACATCGACCGGTCGAGCGTGAACAAGAACGTGCGCGTCGATCTCGCCATCATCGCCGACGCCGGCCACGCGATGGAGGATATGGTGCGCATCTGGAAGGCGCGCCAGCATCCCAAGCCCGACACGCGCGAATGGTGGAGCCGCATCGCGGGCTGGCGCGACCGGCAGAGCCTGAGCTTTCCCGAGACGGGCGAGGCGATCATGCCGCAGCGTGCCGTGCGTGCCCTGTGGGAGGCGACGCACGCCCGCGATCCGATCATCACGACCGAGGTCGGCCAGCACCAGATGTGGGCAGCGCAGCATTTCGGCTTCGAGAAACCCAACAAATGGCTGACCAGCGGTGGCCTCGGCACGATGGGCTACGGCCTGCCCGCCGCGATCGGCGCGCAGCTCGGCAATCCGAAGGCGCTGGTCATCGACATCGCCGGCGAGGCCAGCATTCAGATGAACATCCAGGAGCTCGCGACGGCAACGCAATACCGGCTGCCGGTCAAGATCTTCATCCTCAACAACGAATATATGGGGATGGTCCGCCAGTGGCAGGAGCTGACCTACGAGAGCCGCTATGCCGAAAGCTATTCGGACAGCCTGCCCGATTTCGTGAAGCTGGGCGAAGCCTATGGCTGGAAGGGCATCCGCATCGAGACGCTCGGCGAGCTGGACGACGGCATCGCCGCGATGCTCGACCATGACGGCCCGGTGATCGTCGACTGCCGCGTCGCCAAACTGGCGAACTGCTTCCCGATGATTCCGTCGGGCGCGGCGCATACCGACATGATCCTGCAGGCCAACGAAGTGTCCGGCACGATGGACGACGAGGCCAAGGCGCTGGTGTAACTCCCCTCCCGCTTGCGGGAGGGGCTGGGGGTGGGCCTGTCCACCAGCCGGCCCGCCCGTGGCTTTCCCACCCCCTACCCCTCCCGCAAGCGGGAGGGGGGAAGAGGTTCAATGCACATCAAGACCGAAGCCACCGAACGCCACACGCTGGCGGTCATCGTCGACAACGAACCGGGCATTCTCGCCCGGATCGCCGGCCTGTTCACCGCGCGCGGCTATAATATCGAGAGCCTGACGGTGTCGGAGATCACCGCCGACAAGTCGGTCAGCCGCATCACCATCGTCACCAGCGCCAGCCCGGCGACGATGGAACAGATCATCGCCCAGCTCGACCGGCTGGTGCCCGTCCACAAGGTCACCGACCTCACCGCGCAGGGTGCGCATGTCGAACGCGAGCTGGCACTCATCAAGGTGCGTGGCACCGGCGACCACCGTATCGAGGCGCTCCGCCTCGCCGACGTCTACCGCGCCCGCGTCGTCGATGCGACGACGACCAGCTTCGTGTTCGAGGTGACCGGCGGCATCGACAAGATCGACAAGTTCGTCGAGCTGATGGGTGAAGTCGGCCTGATCGAGGTCGCCCGCACCGGCATCGTCGCCATCGCCCGCGGCAAAGAGGCGGCCTGAAATTTCCCTCTCCCACCGGGAGAGGGAGGGAGCGCCAAAGGCGCGCAAGGGTGAGGGCGACCGGCTCATCACCCTCAACAACTTCGACTAGGCAGCCCGCTGCCAAGTCTCCGTATCCTCTCCCAACGGGAGAGGGAGAGTAGCAAAGGGAATATCATGAAGGTCTATTACGATCGCGACGCCGATCTGAACCTCATCACCGACAAGAAGATCGCCATCGTCGGCTACGGCAGCCAGGGGCACGCCCACGCGCAGAACCTGCGCGACAGCGGGGTCAAGGACGTCGCGATCGCGCTGCGCGAAGGCTCGGCGACCGCGAAGAAGGCGATCGACGCCGGCTTCAAGGTGCTGTCGAACAAGGAAGCGGCCGCCTGGGCCGACATCGTCATGATCCTCGCCCCCGACGAGCATCAGGCGGCGATCTGGGACACCGATCTGAAGGGCAACATGAAGCCCGGCGCGGCGCTCGCCTTCGCGCACGGCCTCAACGTGCATTTCGGCCTGATCGAGCCGCCCGCGGACATCGACGTCATCATGATCGCGCCAAAGGGCCCCGGCCACACCGTGCGTTCGGAATACGTCCGCGGCGGCGGCGTCCCCTGCTTGATCGCGATCCACCAGGACGCGAGCGGCAACGCGCACGACGTCGCGCTCGCTTATGCGAGCGGCGTCGGCGGCGGTCGCTCGGGGATCATCGAGACGAACTTCCGCGAGGAATGCGAGACCGACCTGTTCGGCGAGCAGGCGGTGCTGTGCGGCGGCATCACCCACCTGATCCAGGCCGGGTTCGAGACGCTGACCGAGGCGGGCTATGCGCCCGAGATGGCCTATTTCGAATGCCTCCACGAAACCAAGCTGATCGTCGACCTGCTGTACGAGGGCGGCATCGCCAACATGCGCTATTCGATCAGCAACACCGCCGAATACGGCGACATCGTGACGGGCCCGCGGATCATCACCGACGAGACCAAGGCCGAGATGAAGCGCGTCCTCGCCGACATCCAGTCGGGCCGCTTCGTCAAGAACTTCGTCCTCGACAACCGCGCCGGCCAGCCCGAGCTGAAGGCCAGCCGCAAGCAGGCCGCCGCGCATCCGATCGAGAAGGTCGGCACCGAACTGCGCGCGATGATGCCGTGGATCGGCGCCAACAAGCTGGTCGACAAGGACAAGAACTAAGCGGTTCGCGCTCACCCTCACCCTTCCGGCGCTTCGCGCCTCCTTCCCTCTCCCACCGGGAGAGGGAAGAGACGCCGAAGGCGGCGATAGGGTGAGGGTGACGCTTCCACAAAACCCTCCGTTTCGGAAACCGGCACTTTTCGTGCCGCAGGCGTTATGGTCAAACCCGCTATCATTTCAGGGAGACCATCCATGCGCCTCATCCTCGCCGCCGTGCTCGCCACGGCCGCCGTTCCCGCGATCGCCCAGATCGTGCCCACCGTCCCCGGCCAGCCCGGCCAGCCGACCGCCAAGGTCCCGGCCGGCACCTATCCGGTCGATCCCAACCACACGCAGGTGTCGTGGGAGGTCAACCACATGGGCTTCTCGATGCTGCAGGGGATGTTCGGCGCCTCGACCGGATCGATCACGATCGATCCCGCCAAACCCGCCGCCGCGAAGGTCGACGTGACCTTCCGGATCGCCGATGTCGCCGTCACCGCAGCGCCCTTCGCCAAGCACCTCCAGTCGCCCGATTTCTTCGACGC
This sequence comes from Sphingomonas liriopis, assembly GCF_024211255.1. GTDB lineage: Bacteria > Pseudomonadota > Alphaproteobacteria > Sphingomonadales > Sphingomonadaceae > Sphingomonas > Sphingomonas liriopis. The sequence goes on from NZ_JAMLDY010000006.1 coordinate 126,150, forward strand.
GGCGAAATATCCGACCGCGCGCTTCGTCTCGACCGCGATCACCCCGCGCGCCGGCAACAAGGCGACGATCACCGGCAATCTGACGATCAAGGACCAGACCAGGCCGGTGACGATCGACGCGACCTTCATCGGTGCCGGCGCCAACCCGATGAGCAAGAAGCTCAACTTCGGCTTCAACGGCACCGCGACGATCCTGCGCAGCGACTTCGGCGTCGGTGCCTATGCCCCGGTCGTGTCGGACACGGTCAAGCTCCACATCCACGCCGCGTTCGCCGCGCAATAGGCCTGTCCGGGCGGCGGGAGCGGCTTGCCGCTACGCCGCCGCCCGCACCTGCGCGAAGCCGGCGAAGGTTCCGCGCACCGCCGGATCGGCTCCCATCGACAGCCGCATCACCTGCTCCAGCGCATCGCCCGCCTCGCCCGGCGTGGCATAGGCCATCGCCCATTCGCCGAACTCGCGCACCGCGATCGTGCGATCCGACAGCACGACCAGCGCATGATGCCGGTCGTCCGCCTGGATTCGCGCAAAGGCCGCATCGACCGCGGCCTCTTCGCCCTCCAGCGCCTGGAGGAAGCGCTTGCCGTCGAAGAACAACAGCCCGGTGATTCGCGCCCGCGCATTGTTGCGCCGCGACTGGCCGAGGATCGCGGCGGGATCGATCGCCGCCTGCCGGCGCATGCTGCTGATATAGACGATCTGGCGCATCGGCCCCCGCTCCCGCTCTTATGGTTTCGGCGAAGGCCTTACGATCCAAGGGGTTATCGATCGGTCAACGCCGCCGCGCCGCAGCGGGCCGGAACGGGTGGACAAGCGCGCATCACTCCGTCATTACCCGACGCAGCATGGACCGCGCCCGCACCCTTCTTCGACTTATCCGCCCTTAGGGCGGCGGTTGCTCGTGCACGCTCCCCTAAGGGCCGGATAACGCTTCAGCGCCACCTTCGCCGCGCGTGACCGATAGGGTCCGCGGCGCCAAGACGGGACCGACACATGCTCCGCGATCCATCGACCAAATACCGCGCCTTCCCGACCATCGACCTGCCCGACCGGCAGTGGCCTTCGCGCGTCATCACGCAGGCACCGCGCTGGCTGTCCACCGACCTGCGCGACGGCAACCAGGCACTCATCGACCCGATGGACGCCGAAAAGAAGACGCGCCTGTTCGACCTGCTCGTCAAGGTCGGCCTCAAGGAAATCGAGGTGGGCTTCCCCTCGGCCGGCGCGACCGAATTCGACTTCATCAGCGGATTGGTGAAGACCGGCCGCATCCCCGACGACGTGTTCGTGCAGGTGCTGACGCAATCGCGCCGCGACCTGATCGAGACGAGCTTCGCGTCGCTGGACGGCGCGAAGCAGGCGATCGTCCACCTCTACAACGCGGTTTCGCCGGCATGGCGCAAGATCGTGTTCGGCATGACCCGCGACGAGGTGAAGCGGATCGCGGTCGAGGGCGCGCAGATCCTCCGCGACGAAGCGGCCAAGCGCCCCAGCACCGACTGGCGCTTCGAATACAGCCCGGAAACCTTCTCGACCGCCGAGCTCGATTTCTCGCTCGAGGTCTGCGCGGCGGTCATGGACGTGCTGCGCCCGACGCCGGACAAGCCGATCATCTTCAACCTGCCCGCGACGGTCGAGTGCGCGACGCCCAACGTCTATGCCGACCAGATCGAATGGTTCGGCCGCAACATCCCCAATCGCGACAGCGTCGTGATCTCGCTGCACACGCACAACGACCGCGGCACCGGCGTCGCCGCGGCGGAGCTGGGGCTGATGGCGGGCGCCGATCGCGTCGAAGGCTGCCTGCTCGGCAATGGCGAACGCACCGGCAATTGCGACCTCGTGACCGTCGCGCTCAACATGTACACGCAGGGGGTGTCGCCCGGGCTCGACCTTTCCGACATCGACGGAATCGTCAACACGATCAACTATTGCACCAACATCCCCGTGCATCCGCGCACGCCCTATGCCGGCGATCTGGTGTTCACCGCCTTCTCGGGCAGCCATCAGGACGCGATCAAGAAGGGCTTCGCGGCGCAAAGCGCGCGCAACGACGAACTGTGGGAAGTCCCCTACCTCCCGATCGATCCCGCCGATCTGGGGCGCAGCTACGAAGCGGTGATCCGCGTCAATTCGCAGTCGGGCAAGGGCGGCGTCGCCTGGGTGATCGAACAGGACAAGGGCCTGAAACTCCCCAAGCGCCTGCAGGCCGATTTCAGCCGCCACGTCCAGGCACTCGCGGACGAGACCAGCCGCGAACTCGGCGCCGCCGACATCTGGGGCCGGTTCGAAGCGACCTACCTCCCCCGCCCGACCGACCGCTTCGCGTTGCGCGATTATGAGGAAAGCGGCAGCGCCGGCGACCGCCTGTTCGTCGGCCGCGTCTCCGTGGACGGCGAGGAACGCTCGATCTCCGGCCGCGGCAACGGCCTGATCTCGGGCGTCATCGCCGCGCTCGGCGAGACCGGCCCCGACCTCGACGTCGTCGACTACAGCGAGCACGCGATCGGCCACGGCGCCGACGCGCAGGCCGCCGCCTATGTCGAATGCCGCACCGCCGATGGACGGACAGTCTTCGGCGTCGGCATGGACACCGACATCGCGACAGCGAGCGTGCGCGCCGTGCTCAGCGCGGCAAACCGGGCATAACCTCCGGAGTTCACGCCCCCGCCCTCACCCTTCGCCGCTTCCGGCGTCTTTCCCTCTCCCGCCGGGAGAGGGAGGGAGCGGCGAAGGGATCCCATGAAAGTGCTACTTTCATGGGGCCCGCAGCCGCGGAAGGGTGAGGGCGAGCGCTTCGCGAACTTGGGTGTCGTCTTCTTACACCCGCTTGTGGATATTCATCGGCTGGTTAAGATAAGTCCCGTGAACGCAAGCAAGACCGTTGGAATCATCGTCGTCGCCGCCGTCTTCTGCGCGTGGACATACATTACACTGACCGGCGAGCCGCGTTTGCAGACTAGCATCGCAAACGGATCATATTCGAACGACTGCTGTGGCACGATCATCCTGAAAAACGGGACCATGACCGTTGCAAATCAACGAGTTAGCTACGTTGTCGAACAGGATAAGGAAGGCCCTTACGTGCTGCCCAAGTCATACGTAGGAGCTTCGGGTCAAGAGTTCGTGACTAGGTCAGATGCCCACGCGTTGAAACTGCGTCTCGACGACCCAACCCGACCGCGCAAAGTCCAATTGCTCGATGATACCGCTGGTGGTCGGGCTTATGTGTTTAGCCGGATGAACGGCGGCTAACGATCAATCGCCGCCCCCGCACCACCTCACACCCCACCGCAGCATCCGGGTACACGTCCAGCTTCATCGACCGCACCCGCACCTCCCGCACCCGCGCGTCCGCCAGACACAGCGCCGCCACCGCCTCGACCAGCGTCTCCTGCAGCGCAAACCCCGGCCCGTCGGCCATCGCGCGGATGCCGTCGCGGAGGAAGTCGTAGTCGAGCACCTCGTCGATCCGGTCGGCGTTCGGCGGCGTCGGGTAATCGACCGTCATCCAGACTGACAGGCGCACGCGTTGCGGCGCGGCTTCGTGGGGATGGATGCCGAGGCGCATCGCGACCTCCAGCCCGTCGAGGATCGTGGTATATTCAGCCATCCGCTCCTCCGAACATCACGTCGCGGTCGCTCCTCACGAAGCGCTGGCCGGCGTCGACGTACAGCGTCTGCCCGGTAACGCTGCGCGCGCCGAGCAGATAGACGACCGCCTCGGCGACGTTCGCCGCGCCGACCGGGCGGCGGAGGAGATTGTCGGAGGCGACGGCCGCGAACTCGGCCTCGCTCTGGCCGCCGCTCGGCAAGGTTATGCCGGGGGCGACGGCGTTGACCCGCACTCGTGGCGACAGCGCCTGCGCCAGCAACTCGGTCGCGCCGGCGAGCGCATATTTCGACAGCGAATAGCTGAAGAAATCGGGGTTGGGATTGGCCAGCTTCTGGTCGAGCAGATTGACCACCGCCCCCTCCTCCACATCCTCCTGCGCGGCGAGCGCCGCGGCGAGTATCGCCGGCGTCACCGCATTGATCGCATGGAGCCGCGCCGCGAGTCCCGCGTCGATCGCCTCCGGCCGGTCGAACTCGAATGCCGAGGCGCTGTTGACCAACGCCGCGATCGGCCCGCCCGCCGCGTCGCGCGCGCGAGCGAACAGCGCCGCCGCACCCGCGCTGTCGGCCAGATCGCCATCGACGCACACCCCGCCCAACTCGGCCGCCAGCGCCCGCGCTTCGGCGGCGGATCGCCCGTAGTGGATCACCACCCGCCAGCCCGCCTGCGCACAGGCACGCGCGATCGCCGCGCCGAGCCGCTTCGCGCCGCCGGTGACGAGCACGGCGCGGCTCATCAGCTGCGCAGGCCCATCAGCGCGAGCACCTCCTTGCGGCTGCGCTCGTCGTCGCGGAACACGCCCATCATCCGGCTGGTCACCATCGATACGCCGGGCGTGCGCACGCCGCGCGCGGTCATGCAGGCGTGGCTCGCCTCGATCACCACCGCGACGCCCTGCGGCTTCAGATTGTCCCAGATGCAGTCGGCGACCTCCGCGGTCAGCCGCTCCTGCACCTGCAGCCGCCGCGCGAAGCCGTGCAGCACGCGGGCCAGCTTGCTGATCCCGACGACATGGTCGCGCGGCAGATAGGCGATGTGCGCCTTGCCGATGATCGGCGCCATGTGGTGCTCGCAATGCGACTGGAACGGAATGTCCTTCAGCAGCACGATCTCGTCATAGCCGCCGACCTCCTCGAACACGCGCTCGAGGTGCCTGGCCGGATCGTCGCCATAGCCGGCGCAATATTCGCGCCACGCCTTGGCGACGCGGCGCGGCGTGTCGACCAGCCCCTCGCGCGTCGGATCGTCGCCCGCCCAGCGGATCAGCGTGGCGATCGCCGCGGTGACCTCCGCCGGGATCGCCATGGCATCGGTCGCTTCGACCAGGTCGCCATCCGTCGGCGAGGCTTGCCGATCCGTCATCCCGTCACCCTTTCATCCGTCGTTACGCTACACATGCACCCAACCTTAGGTTCAATTTTGCAACCGGTCCATGTCGCACCGGCACCCTGCGAGCGGCCTTTTACGCTGACAGAATTCGATTGACGCGGAAATCCGTCGGGGGCAGTTTGACCATACCCGAAACAGGAACGTCCGCATCGCCGGCGCCAGACCGAACGAGCGGCAGGGAGAGGTCGCCATCATGAAGAAGTTCGAACTGCTCGCCGCATCGGCCCTCGTCATGATGCCGGCGATTCCCGCCGCCGCACAGACCGCCGATACCACGTCCGCGCAGAATACGGCACCCGCCAACGGCCCCGGCCAGGAGGCGCGCTCGACGCAGAGCGTCGATCCCAACGCGGCTTCGGCGGAGAACACCATCGGCGACATCGTCATCACCGCCCAGCGCCAGTCGCAGCGGTTGCAGGATGTGCCGATCGCGGTCAGCGCGTTCAGCGCGGACAACATCGAAAAGCAGCAGATCGTCAACCCGATCGCGCTGCAACAGTCGCTGCCCAGCATCACCTTCACCAAGACGGGCTATACGACGTCGAGCTTTACCATCCGCGGCGTCGGCGACCTGTGCGTCGGCGCGACCTGCGACCAGGCGACCGCGATCCACGTCAACGACATGCCGCTGTCGACCACCCGCCTGTTCGAGAGCGAGTTCTTCGATCTCGAACGCGTCGAGGTGCTGCGCGGGCCGCAGGGGACGCTGTTCGGGCGCAACGCGACGTCGGGCGTGGTCAATTTCATCACCGCCAAGCCCGATCTCAGCGGTGTCCACGCCGCGGGCGAATTCGAATACGGCAATTACGATTCGAAGCGCGCGCGCGCGATGTTCAACCTGCCACTCGGCGACACGCTCGGCATCCGCGTCGCGGGCACCTATCTGAAGCGCGACGGCTATACGTTCAACACCTACGACAACAGCCGCATCGACGGGCGCGACCTCTACTCGATCCGCGGTACGCTGTCGTGGGAGCCGTCGAGCGACACGCGCATCGACCTGATCGGCTATTATTTCCGCGAAAAGGACAATCGTAGCCGCATCCAGAAGCAGCTGTGCCACCGCGATCCCAGCGGCGTGCTCGGCTGCCTGCCCGATACCAAGAGCTACGAGACGACCAACGGCCTGTCGACGCTGGCCGCGGTGCTGACCTCGACCGAATTCTTCCGCGTCAACAACGCCGCGCTCGCGCCGTTCGCGTTGCAGAGCCTGTACGGCACCGACCCCTATACCGGCGTCGTCAATCCCGCCGACGTGCGCACCGTGCGCATCGACTACAACCCGACCTATTTCGCCGACGAAGAGCAATATACGGCCAAGATCTTCCACGATTTCGGCCCCGTCAGCTTCAACTTCACCGGTGGCTATACGCGCAATTCGGTCGACAGCACGGTCGACTATAACCTCGCCGTCGAGGGGTCACTCGCGGCCAATCCCGGCCTCGCCGCGCTCAACGCCTTCGGGCGCACCGGTGGCGCGGCGCCGTTCCTCAACGGCGTGCGCCAGACGCTGATCCCCAACGGCCCGGCGGGCGGCGTCTGCCAGTCGGCGGCCGATCCGCGCAACGTCGGCGTCTATGGCGGCAGCAGCGTCGGCTGTTTCCCGCAGAGCCTCGACTTCGACCGGTCGCGGATCAGCAACCGGCAATTCTCCGCGGAAGCGCATATCGACAGCCAGTTCGACGGCGCGTTCAACTTCCTGTTGGGCGGCATCTATCTGGACAGCCTCAGCCGCGACAACGACTATTTCGTCAACGCCTTCGGGCTCGATTACGCCTCGGGCATCCTGGGCGCGGCATCGTCCGCGGCGATCCCCGGCGTGAACGGCAACGCCTTCCTCGGCTCGCCCTTCTATCGCAACGACACCAAGCGCTTCCGCCTGAAATCCTACGGCATCTTCGGCGAGACCTATTTCAAGTTCAGCGATCGCGCCAAGCTGACGCTGGGCCTGCGCTACAACCACGACCAGAAATCGGTGCAGGCGCGCAACCTGACGCTCAACGTGCTGACGCCCTATGGCGCCAGCGGGATCGAGAGCGGGCTGAACTATGCCGCGGTCGACTTCGACCCGACAACCGCCGGCACGCAGGCCTATGCGTTTCGCGACGTCACATTTGGAAAGCTGACCGGGCGCGCCGTGTTCGATTACAAGATCGACGACGACAAGCTGCTCTACGCCTCCTATTCGCGCGGCTACAAATCGGGCGGCATCAACCCGCCGGTCGCCGCGACCTTCTCGGTCCCGACCGTCTTCACGCCCGAACAGGTCGACGCGTTCGAGATCGGGTCGAAGAACACGTTCCTGTCCGGCGCGTTGCGGCTGAACGTCACCGGTTTCTATTACAAATACAAGGGGTTGCAGCTGAGTCGCATCGTCGCGCGCACGGCGGTGAACGACAATGTCGACGCCAATATCTACGGCGTCGAGGCCGAGGCGGTGATCGCGCCGGTGCCGCGCTTCGTCGTCAACATGAACGCCAGTTACCTGCACACCGAGATCACGGGGAACAAGGCGCTCATCAACCCGCGCCTGCCCTCGGGCGGCCGCACCGACACGGTCATCATCAAGGACATCACCAACGCGTCGAACTGCGTCGTCATCCCCAACGCCGGCGGCGCAGCGGTGGCGAACGGCTTCGTCACCGCGGTCAACGCCGGGGTGGGGCTGCGCGCACCGACCGCGATCAGCGGCACGGGCACGACCGGCGCCTTCGGCATCTGTTCGGTGCTGCAGGCGCAGGCGGCGGCGACCAACACGCCGGTGACGGTCACCGACGGCGTCGCGGTCGGGCTGAACGGCAACAAGCTGCCGCAGGCACCGACCTACAAATGGTCGGTGGGCGCGCAATATACCGCCGATTTCGCCGGCGGCTGGAGCGTCGTACCGCGCGTCGACCTCAACTATACCGGCAATTTCTCGGCGAGCGTGTTCAACCTCAACGTCGATCGCGTGCCGGGCTATGAGGTGGTCAATGCGCAGATCCAGCTCAACGCGCCCGACGACCGTTTCTACCTGCGCGCGTTCGTGCAGAACCTGACCGACAACGACGCGATCACCGGACAGGCGGTCGCCGACCAGTCGTCGGGCCTCTACACCAACATCTTCACGATCGAACCGCGTCGCTACGGCGCGGCGGTCGGGTTCAAGTTCTGAGCCAAGGATCGGCGACGTCGCCGTTCTGCAACCGTTTCGCCGCCCGATCGCTTGATAGGGCACACAACGGCAGGAGAGCGACGATGACCGAGCCAAAGGCCGGCGATACCGTGACATGGAAAAGCCATGGCGGCACCGCGCACGGGACGGTGGAAAAGAAGCAGACCAAGGATACCCAGATCAAGGGGCACACCGTCCGCGCCTCCCCCGACGAGCCGCAGTTCATCGTAAAGAGTGACAACGGAGGAAAGGCGGCGCACAAGGCGAGCGCGCTCAAGAAGGCGTAAACTCTCAGCGCCCGGGGATCGACCCCGGCGAAACAGGAAGGAATGCGATGGCTACTGCACCCAAGACCGGCGGCATCCACGCCCCCGTGCAACCCTCCCCCGAGCTCGGGGCGGTCGTCGGCAACGAGAAGCTGCCGCGCAGCCAGGTGATCAGCAAGGTGTGGGAATATATCAAGTCCAACAACCTGCAGAATCCCGAGAACAAGCGCGAGATCCTGGCGGACGAAAAGCTCAAGAAGGTCTTCGGCCGCGACAAGGTGACCATGTTCGAGATGAACAAGTACATCGCGCAGCACGTGAAGGCCTGATCGACACGGAATTCGCAACGGGAGCATCGCGCCTTCAGCGGCCGGCGATGTTCCCGTTCATTCCGAATACCGGCTGACGGCGCCCGGCCAGTCAGCGAATATGGTTGTACTTCGAAAGGTTCAGCCAGCCGCGGTGGCCGAACGGCCGGGCTCAGCGCGAGCGCGCGGGAATGAACGGCAACGCGATCGCCGAAGCGATGATCATGATCGCACCGGCAGCGACATACAGCCAGAAGGTCAGCGGACGCATCGCTCAGCGGCTCCGCGACGACGCGGCCGCGCCATAATGCATCGCAATCCGTGCAGCCCGCGAAGGGCCATCCATAGCGTCCATGTCGATTCTCCCACCCCTGAGGACCGGCGGCCTAGCAGCCAATTGTGTCCACATTTTTGCAAATCGAGACAGGCAGCTGGCGGTCGGCGATATGGCGGTGGGGTGGCACGGCGGGAGCAACGGGGGGAGGCCCGGAACCGCCGTACCATCTCCGATGTGGGGCTGACGCATAGGGAAAGCAAGGGGTTGGCAGCCGGGCGCTTGACGCATTGTGCCGCGGCGGGATCGTGTGACGAGCACGAAATGGGTTCTCCCGCCGCGACGGGCGTATAACGCAGCAACCGCACGTTTCGTCGCTCCCCGAACAGGGCAGCGCAAGAAAACCGGTGGTGACCCCGCCGCGATTCGAACGCGGGACCTACAGATTAGGAATCTGGCGCTCTATCCTGCTGAGCTACGGGGCCACTCGCCGCCTGATACCGGCGGCCGCGCGGCCGGTCCAGCCCCGCCCCGCGGCAGGGCGCCGATCAGTTCGCCTTTTCGGGCGGCACCACCGGCAGTGGCAACGGCGCAACGGGCACGCCCTCCTCGACCAGCGCCTTGGCCTCGGCGACGCTCGCTTGGCCGTGGATCGGGGCGTTGGCCTCGCTGCCGTCGTGCATCGCCCGCGCGCGGGTGGCGAAGTCGCTGCCGACCCATTGCGACCCTTCCAGCGCCTTCGCCTGTCGTGCGGCGAGCCGGCGCAGCGCGTCCTTGATCGCGACCGGCGGCGGGGCGTCGCCGCGGCGGTTGCCCTTGGCGGGAATGCCCGGCGCCATCACCGCCTTGCCGACGCCGGTATCGCCGCAAAGCGGACAGGCGACCTGCCCCGCCGCCGCCTGCGCATCGTAGGCCGCGCTCGACCCGAACCACGCTTCGAACACATGCCCGGTGGTGCAGCGCAGGTCGAAGACGATCACGCCCGCGTCACCGCAGGGATCCTGCGGGCGTGCTCCAGCACGGGAATCCGCCCGCGCACCTCGGCAATCCGCGCAAGGTCGAACTCGGCGAGCCCCAGCCCGCGCGCGTCGCCCATGTCGAGCAGCACGTCGCCCCACGGATCGACGACCAGCGAATGACCATACGTGATGCGTCCATCCTCATGCGCACCGGTCTGCGCCGCCGCCACGACGAAGCACCCCGTCTCGATCGCGCGGGCGCGCAGCAGCGCATGCCAGTGCGCAAGACCGGTCGGGCGGGTGAAGGCGGCTGGGATGCCAAGCACCTGCGCCCCCGCCCCGGCCAGCGCGGCGTACAGAGCTGGAAAACGCAGGTCGTAACAGATCGACAGGCCCAGCGCGCCGGCCGGCGTATCGACGACGACCGCGCTCTCGCCGGGGGCATAAGCGGCGGATTCGCGCCAGCTCTCGCCGGTCGGCAGATCGACGTCGAACAGGTGCAGCTTGTCGTAGCGCGCACGGATCGCCCCGTCGGCGTCGATGACGAAGGCGCGATTGGCGAACCGGCCATCCTCGCCCCGCACCGCCAGCGAGCCGAGATGCACCCAGATGCCCGCCTTCGCCGCCGCCTCGCGGACAATCGTCAGCACCGGGTCGTCGCACTCGGCATGGATCGACGCCGCCGCGCGCGCGCGATCGCGGTCGATCAGCCCGGCCATCTCGGGCGCGAACACCATCCCGGCGCCGTTCGCCGCCGCCGCGGCGATGCCGTGGCGCAGGTCGGCGGCGTTGACGGCGGGATCGATCCCGCTCGTCATCTGCAACAGCGCGATCCGCATCGCGATCGATCAGCTTGCGAGCAGCGGGTCGAGCCCCCCGCGTGCGTCCAGCGCGGCGAGATCGTCCGATCCGCCGATATGGCGGCCGTCGATGAAGACCTGTGGCACGGTGGTCCGGCCTTGCGCACGCTGGATCATCTCCTGCCGCTGCGGCCCGCCCATCGTGATGTCATATTCCTGGGGCGCCACGCCCTTGTCGGCGAGCAGGCGCATCGCGCGCGAACAATAAGGACAGAATGCCTTGGTGTAGATTTCGACCTTTGCCATGCGCTTGAGGTGTGGGCTCGGGCGCCGCTTGTCAATCGCCGCCCTCCCCGTCGGCGATCACGCGCGCCCAGCACAGCACGGTGACCGACGCCGCACCCGCCGCGAGCAGCGCGCGCGTGCACGCCGCCGCGGTCGCACCGCTGGTATAGACGTCGTCGACCAGCCCGATCGCCTTGCCCCGGACCCGCGCCGGATCGGGCACCGCAAACGCGCCGGCCACCGCTTGTCGCCGGCCGCGATGGCCGAGGCCGCGCAGCACCGCGGTCCCCCGCCGCCGCACTAGCGCAAACGGATCGTGCGCCAGGCCCATCCGCCGCTGCAACGCCGCCGCGATCAGCCCCGCCTGGTTGTAGCCGCGCGACCACAGCCGCCAGCGGTGCAGCGGCACCGGCACCAGCAGGTCGAGCCCCGCCGGCATCACCGGTACGATCCGCTCCGCCATCGTGGCGGCGACGCCGATCCGGCCGCCATATTTCAGCTTCAACGCCAGCTGCCGCGCGACCGAGCCATAGGCGACCGCGGCGCGCACCCCGGCATGACGCGGCGGATCGGCGAGGCAGGCGGCGCAGCACGCGCCGGGGCCACGATCGAAAGAGAACGGCAAATTGCATCCCGCACACCACGGCGGCCCGAGCAGGTGCAGCCCGCTCCAGCAGGCGGCGCAGAAGCGATGATCGGCGGCGACCGGCACGCCGCAGCCGGGGCAGCGCGGCGGCAAGGCCAGCGCGACGAGGTGCCCCGCGCCGTGGCGGGCGAGCCGGACGATATGGGCGGCGGTGGCCGTCATGACCGCTTGTCGCCCGCCGCCGCAGCGGGCACAAGCCGGCGCGTGAACGCCCCCGCCGACATCTTCGATCGCCACGCGCGCCGCCATCGCCGGGATCGCGCCGCGGCGGGCGATTATCCGGCGCACGCCTTCCTGCGCGACGTGATGGTCGATGGCCTGCTCGAACGGCTGGACGTGGTGAAACGGACCTTCGCCGACGTGCTCGACATCGGTACCCCTGATGCGGGAATCGCCGTGCCCGGCGCCCACATCGCGCGGGTCGATCCCGGCTTCGGTTTCGCGCGCCGCGTCGGCGGCGTGCAGGCCGACGAGGACCGCCTGCCGTTCGCCGACGCCAGTTTCGACGCGGTGGTCAGCGCGGGCGTGCTCGACCAGGTTGGCGACCTGCCCGGCGCGCTGTCGCTGATCCGCCGGACGCTGCGGCCCGATGGCGTGTTCCTGGGCGCATTCCTAGGCGGCGGCAGCCTGCCGGCGTTGCGCGCGGCGTTGCGCGTCGCGGAGGGCGAACGGCCCGCCGCGCGGCTGCATCCGCAGGTCGACGTGCGCTCGGCGGGCGACCTGCTGGTGCGCGCCGGCTTTACGCTGCCGGTCGCCGATGTCGAGACGCTCGACGTCCGCTACGCCAGCCTCGGCCGCTTGCTCGACGATCTGCGCGGCATGGCGGCGAGCAACATCCTGACCGCGCGCACCGCGATGACGCGCGACACGCTCGCCCGCGCCGCCGCCGCCTTCGCCGACGCGGCGGGGCCCGACGGGCGCACCACCGAACGCTTCGCGATCGTCTTCGTCACCGGCTGGGCGCCCGACGCCTCGCAACCGCAGCCCGCCCGCCGCGGAAGCGCCACCGCCTCGCTCGCCGCCGCGCTACGCACCGGCGGCTCCTGAGGCGGGCGACCTTCGGCATCGCAAAGGATTCCTCTCCCGCCAGGGCAGGGCCATTGCCTATGACGGATCGGCTGACGGCTCCCTTAATCCTTCGTCACCCGGACTTGGTCCGGGGTCCACCGGGCCGCACGCGCCCGAAAAGAGGTTAAAGCGCCACGCTTGCCGTGCCGTGGACCCCGGAACACGTCCGGGGTGACGGAGTATGCTGGGCTTCTGACTGGCCCCTTGGTCATATGCGATTGCCCTGCCCGCCAGGGGGAGGGAATATCTCGTCACCGCACTTCCATGCCGATCGGCCCTAAGCGAGCATTCCGCCGTCGGGATCCTGCGCCAGGATACGCCCCATCGCCTCGAACAGCGCGTCCATCGCCACCGGTTTGAACAGCACTTCGTCCGCCCCCGCCGCGAGGCAGCGTTCGCGCAGGTCGAGCGCGGTGTCGGCGGTGATGACGATGATCGGCACCTGCGCCTTGGCATCGTCGCGGGCTCGGATGTGGCGGATCGCGGTGATGCCGTCCATGCCCGGCATGCGCAGGTCGACGAGCAGCATGTCGAAATCCTGCGCGTCGAGCGCGGCCAGTCCGGCTTCGGCGCTTTCGGCCTCCACCATGGTCGCGCCGGCGACGTCGAGCATGTCACGCACGACCCGGCGGTTCATCCGGTCGTCCTCGATGAACAGGACGTTCATCGCGCGGGCCGGGTTGCAAGGGTTTGGGGCGCCAACATGATCTCGCGTCTACGCTTCATGCCGCCTGCGTTACAAGCGCTGCATCGCATGGCGCGCATACCGCCGCGACGAGCGCCGCGCCGCTGATCGGCTTTACCACGCTCGCGAAGCGCGGATCGGCGGCAAAACACGCGCGTTCCGCGTCGCTGCCCGCCGGCCACAGGATGGTGATAGCCGCGCCCCGTGCCGCCTCGACCAGCCGTCCGACCGCGGCGCGCGAATCGCCGCCGGCGTGGATCACCGCAGCATCGACGACCATCCGGCGAACACCCCCGACCGCCAACGCGGCGAGCGCATCGTCCAGATTGCCGACCGCAGCAACGTCGCCGGCATGCGGCGCCATCAGCGTGCGCAGCATCGCGCGCGTGATCGGATTGCCGTCGACGACGAGCAGATCGGGCGTCGCGGCCGGCGGTACAACCGGCGGCGCATCCGCCAGCACGAGCGGCAGATCGACGATGAACCGCGCGCCCTGCCCGGGCACGCTTGCCACCGCGACGTCGCCGCCCATCGCCCGCGCGAGGTTGCGGCAGATCGCGAGGCCCAGCCCTGTGCCACCAAACTGACGCGTCGTGCTGGTATCCGCCTGCCGGAACGATTCGAAGATCGCCTCGCATTTGTCGGCGGCGATGCCGACGCCGGTATCCGCGATGACGATGCGCAGCCGATCCGCCGCGCTCGCCGCCACCTCCAGCGTCACGCTGCCCTGCGGCGTGAACTTCAGCGCATTGGACATCAGGTTGAACACGATCTGCCGCAGCCGCGCCGCATCGCCGACGACCATCGTCGGGCACGCGGTCAGGTCACGGTGGAAGGCGAGGCCCTTTGCCGTCGCCTGATCCTCCCACAGCCGCGTCGATTCGCGCAGCATCGCGGCGAGGTCGAACGGTGCCGCCTCGATCACCAGATTGCCCGTTTCCATCTTCGCGACGTCGAGGATATCGTCGACCAGCGCGCGCATCGTCACGCCGGCGCCGTGCACCACCGCCAGCCGGTCGCGCGTCGCGCCGGCGATGCGCGGATCGGCGAGCATCACCTGCGTCATGCCGAGGATGCCGTTGAGCGGCGTGCGGATTTCATGGCTGGTCGTCGCGAGGAATTCGGTCTTGGCGGCGAGCGCCTTGCCGAGCGCGGTGTTGGTGACGGCGAGATCGTCGTTGGCGGCGCGCACCTGGTTGCGGCTGCGGCGCAGCGTGACCAGCCCGAAACCGAGCAGCGCCATGACGATCGCCGCCGTCGCCGCCGCGCCGAGGAAGATGTTGCGCTGCGTTCGCGTCCGCGTCTGTTCGTAGGCGACGTTGCGCCGCGCCTCGTCGCGCTGCAGGCTGGCGATCTTCAGTTCCTGGTTGGCGAAATCGAACCGCGCCGCCATCAGCGCCGCATTGGTCGATCGCGCCAGCGTCGTCGCCTCGTCGTCGAGCCGCTTGAGCGCGACGAGATGCTGGAGCGCCCGATCGTGTTCGCCGTTCGCCCGATAGATCGTGTAGGCGGTGCGATGCGCTTCGCGGTCGATCAGCGTCGATCGCGAGAAGTCGCCGTCCGCGAACCGTTCGCCGATCAGCGTTGCGGCGCGGTCCAGATCGCTGCGCTGGAACGCGGCCTGCGCCGCCAGTGCGATCAGGAGCTTGCGATACCCCGCCCCTTCGCCGCGCGTAGACAGGCGCAGTCCCTCGTCGATCGCGCGCTCCGCACCCCGGACGTCATCCATCGACAGGCGGGTTTCGGCGATGTTGCCCAGCACCATGACGCGCAGCAGCGGGCTGTGCATCTGTTGGGTTATTGCCAGCGCCTTGCCGAACTGCGCCTCCGCCTCATCGAAACGGCCCAGCGCTTTCATCGCGCTGCCCCGGTTGTTGTAGAGCGACAGCGCCAGCATCGGATCCGACTGGTAAAGTCCCAGCGCCTGATCGAAATATTTCAGCGCGTTGGTGTAATCGTTGCCGCCGCTGTAGAGCGAGCCGATCGATTGCAGCGCCTTCGACTGGCTGCGCGTGTCGCCCAGCTTGCGAAAGATCGCATAGGCGTTCTGATAATCGTTCAGCGCGTCGGCGACATCGGCTTGCACGGTGTTGATCCAGCCGCTGGCGAGCAGCGCATCACCCTGCAATTTCGATCCCGGCGCAATGCGCGTCGCGATGCGCACCGCCTGCGCGATCAGTGGCTTGGCGCGCGGCACCTCGTTGAGCCGCATCAGCGCCTCGCCGTGCAGCCAGAATGCCGTCGCCTGCATCAACAGGCGGCCGTCCGACGCGCGCTGTCGCCCCGCCAGCCGCTCGGCTTCCTCCGCCTTGTCGACGGTCAGGTGCGGATCGGTGAGCATCGCCGCCTTGGCATCCGCCACGAGCACGTCGAACCTGTCGCGTACGCCCGTTCCCTGCCCCGCGGCGGGCAGCGCAATCGCAGCGATCAGCAATGCAAGACCCCCGATCAGTCCCCCCCGGAACCGCATCGATCAGGCCTGCCGCCGCGCGACCGCGAAGCCGCCGAACGCGGCGAGCGGATCGGGCGCAGGCGCGCGATGCCGCCCCTCGTCGAGATACTGGACCAGCGAATCGAGCACGACCGGGCGGCTGATGAGGAACCCCTGCACCATGTCGCAGCCCATCACCGTCAGCAGCGCGAGCGCGGCATGCGTCTCGACACCTTCCGCGACCACTTCCATCTCGAGCGCATGCGCGAGGTCGATCGTCGAACGGACGATCAGCGGATCGCGGTTGGAACTGGTCAGCTGCGTCACGAACAATTTGTCGATCTTCAGTTCGCGCGCGGGCAATTGCTTCAGATAGGCGAGCGACGACAGGCCCGCACCGTAATCGTCGATCGCGATCGTGATGCCGAAATCGGCGAAGACCTGCAGGTTGGCGATCGCGCTCGCCGGATCGCGGATCACCGACGTCTCGGTGATCTCGAAGCCCAGCTTGGCATCGCTGCCGCCGACCAGCTCGCACGCTTCGCGGACGAAGGCGGTGTCGGCGAGCAATTGCCCGGCGATGTTGATGAACAGCCTCAGGTCGTGCCCGCGCGCCGCCAGATCGCGCTGGTCGGCGATCGCGCGGCGGATCGTCCACAGCGTCATCCGGTCGATCAGCTGGCATTCCTCGGCGATCGCGATGAAGTCGCCCGGCATCACCAGCCCGCGGGTCGGATGGCGCCAGCGGATCAGCGCCTCGGCACTGGTGATCTCCTGCCGGCGGACGTGTACCTTCGGCTGGTAATGGAGGATCAGCTCGTCGCGATCGATCGCCTGATCCAGTTCGCGCGCGACGCGCAGGATATCGTTGGCGGGGCGCGGCGGCACGACGTGCGTCACCGCATGATAGGCGGTGCGCGCCTCCGCCAGCGCCGCTTCGGCCTGTTCGACCATCGCGACCTCGTCGACGTTCCCCGCCGCGGCGCTGGCCGCGCCGAAGGTCAGCGCGATCCGGACCTGCTGGTCGTCGATCGCGAACGGGCGGGCGAACGCCGCCTCGATTCCGGCGATCCGCGTCGTGATCGCATCGGCATGCGCATCGCGGAAGCAGCAGGCGATCTGCGTGCGCCCGGTGGCGGCCACACTGGCATTGGGCAGCACCCGCCCGAATCGGTCGCAGGCGAGGCCTACGAGCAGCTCGGCGCGCTCACATCCCAGCATCCGGCGCAGCTCGGCGAAGTTCGCGATCTCCGCCAGCAGGTGGAAACGAAACGGCTCCGGTGGCGGCGATACCGCCTCCCTTGCCTGGGCCGAAGCCGGCTTTTCCACGGATTCCGGGCGATGCGCGAAGGTCATGACCCGCTCGTGCTATCCGACAGGATTGAAGATTGGATTAAGCCTGCCGCCCGCCACCGGTCACGGCAAAGCCGATTGAGGAATGCTTAATTTCCTGTTAAGGTTAACCCGCATCCTCGAGATGTCATGATAAGGGAGATAAGCATGTTGGAACTGTTCCTCGCTGTCGTCGCCGCCATCACGGTCGACATCAAGCCCTGGTAAACCGCTTACCGGCTCGGAAACCTCCGGCGGCGCCTCGCGGCCTGCATACGGGGATTCCGAGCCAATTTGCCCGGGGGCGTCGGCAAACGACCGTCCCCCAGGCGCGCTAGGCCGCCAGCCGGCCCTGCTTCGGCACCGGGTTGCCGAACACTATATCGTCGTCGACCGACCCCAGCCGTAGCGCCAGCACGTCCAGCGCGTAATTCTGGTTGAGCTTCCACGGCTTGCGCGCGCCCTGTTTGGGCAGCTTGTGTTCGGCGCGCTGGATGTAGCCCGACGTGAAATCGACGAACGGCTCGGTCGCCATGCTCGCATCGCTGTTGTGCGGGGTCACCTGGCGCAGGCCGCGCTTCTTCATCGTGTTGAGCAGGCGACAGACGTACATCGCCACCAGATCCGCCTTCAGCGTCCACGACGCGTTGGTATAGCCGAACGTATAGGCGAGGTTCGGCACGTCCGAGAACATCATCCCCTTGTACTGGAGCGCCTGGCCGAGATCGATGGGTGCGCCATCCTTGCTGAACCGCACGTCGCTCAACAATTGCAGCTCGAGCCCGGTCGCGGTGACGATGATGTCGGCGGGCAGTTCCTCACCCGAATCGAGCGCGATGCCAGTGTCGCTAAACGCGCGGATCGTGCCGGTGACGACCGATGCGTCGCCCTGCTTGATGCTCGCGAACAGATCGGCGTCGGGCACTAGGCACAGCCGCTGGTCCCACGGATTGTAGCGCGGGGTGAAATGGGTATCGACGTCATAGTCCGGCCCCAGATGCTCGCGCACCATGCCGATCAGCCGCGCCTTGAACTTCTCGGGGCGCTTCCTGGCGATGCGGTAGAAGAACATGCTGGTCAGCACATTCTTCCAGCGGGTGATACCATAAGCCGCCTTGTCCGGCAGCCGGGCGCGTAGCCAGTTGGCGACCTTGTCCTCCGCGGGGCGTGAGACGACATAGGTCGGCGAACGCTGCAGCATCGTGACGTGCGCCGCTTTCTTCGCCAGCTCGGGCACCAGCGTCACCGCGGTCGCGCCGCTGCCGATCACGACGACGCGCTTGCCGTCATAGTCGAGGTCTTCGGGCCACATTTGCGGATGGACGATCCGCCCGCCGAACCGTTCGGCCCCGGCGAATTCGGGCGTGTAGCCCTTGGCGTAATTGTAATAGCCCGAGCACATGCACAGGAAATTGCAGGTGAAGACCAACGGTTCGCCGTCAGGCCCCGTCACCTCGACCGTCCAGCGCGCGTCCTCGGTCGACCAGGACGCCGCGGTTACATGGTGGCGAAAGCGGATGTGCCGGTCGATGCCATAAGTCCGCGCCGTCTCCTCGACATAGGCACGGATCGACGGGCCGTCGGCGATCGACCTGGCCTGCGTCCAGGGATGGAACGAGAAGCCCAGCGTGTGCATGTCGCTGTCCGAACGGATACCCGGATAGCGAAACAGGTCCCAGGTACCGCCCAGCGCGGCCCGCCCTTCCAGGATCACATAGCTGCGGTCGGGACAGCGCGTCTGCAGGTGATAGCCCTGCCCCACGCCGGAAATCCCGGCCCCCACCACGACCACGTCGACATGCTCGACCATCGGCCCTCTCCACCATACCCGTTATTCGGTTTCGTGGAGAGGCCTATCCCAGTCAGCCTCAATAGTCTTTCGAATATTTCAGCCGCGCATCCGATCCGCCCGCCGATCCGGTCGAGGTGAGCAGGCTCAACGCCTTGGTCAGCGCGATCTCCAGCTGCGTCGCGGTGAAGCCGCGCGCGTCGGTGACGATCTCGACATAGATATTGTCGGTCAGATACTTGCCCGCCGCCAGGCTGGTGCCGCGACCGGTCGCCTCGTCGGCGCCGAGCACGCGCAACCGGTCGAAGCCGGTCGCCGAGCGCAGCTTGCCGAGCGGATTGAGCCCGCCGCCGCCCGACCCGCGCAGCGAGTTGAGCGCGCTCGCCAGCTGCAACGCCTCGGTCGCCGACAGATTTTCGGGGTTGGTCCCGAACAGCAGGCGGCTGAGCACTTCGTCCTGCGGCAGCGCCGGGGTCGAGGTGAAGGCGATCTGCGGCCGCTGGCCGGTCCCGGTCACCGCGATCACCGCGGTGATGCCGTTGACCGTGGTCGATGCCTGGATGTTGATGTCCGGATCGGTCAGCGCGCCGCCGCGGAAGCGGATCGTGCCGCGCGTCACCTCGAACCGCTTGCCCGCGAAGGAATAGGTGCCGCGCACCAAATCCAGCCCACCGGTGATGACCGGCGCCGCCGACGTGCCGCCGACCTTCAGGTTCATCTCCCACTCGGATTCGAGGCCCATGCCCGACACGAACAGCTGGTTATCCGCACGCACCGTCAGGTCGAGCCGGATCGTGCTGACCGGCGCGGGCTTCGGCCGGTCGGTCGGTCGCGGCGTCACGATCTGGCTCTTGCGGCGCACGCCCGTCAGCTCGGGCACTTCGGCGGCACCCTGGCGGATGATCTGATAGCGCGCCTCCGGCACGGTGAGGTTGCCCTGCAACAGCCCGCCGTCGCGGCCGTAGGTGAAGCGGATCGTCCCCGACGACGTCGCCGCCAGCGCATCGCTCTTGGCGAGCTGCGCATTGTCGAGCGTCGCACGCAGGTCGATCGGGAAGCCGCTGTCCGCGGCGAGCCCGACGGACCCTTGCGCGGTGACGCTGCCCTTGCCGGCACGCGCCGACAGATTGGTCAGGTCGAGCCGGTCGTTGGTGAAGCGCGCCGCGATCTTCATCTGCGACAGGCGGGTGCCATAGGCCTCGTTGTCGTAGGTCAGATTGTCGGCGCGGATCAGCCCGTTGAGCCGCGGCGCGGAGACCCGGCCGGAGAAATCAGCGGCGACCGCGATCGGCCCGCTCAATTGCTGGTTGGGCAGCGCGGCAAGGCTGAACAGCGTGGCCGAGGGACCGTTGTAGCGGATGCCGCCCGACAAGGGCGCCTGCAACAGCCGCGTCGTCCACGATCCCGCCCCCGGCGGCAACGGCCTGAGCGTCGCGAGCATGCGCCCGATCGCGTTCGGTCCGCGCTTGACGAGCGCGCGCGCCTCGCCGCCATCGGGCAGCAATTTGCCGACGAACTGGACGTCGACCGGTTCGGACACCGCGGCGAGCCCGGTGCGCTGGAACCCGGCGATGGTGAGGCGTGCATCCGCCGCCGGAATGGCGCTGCCCTGCTGGCGATAGTCGAGGCTACCGGTGACCGCGCCCGACAGGCCGAGGTCGGGGACGAACGCCGACAGCATCGACAGGTTGAGCCGGTCGAGCCGTGCCTGGCCTGCGGTGACGCCGCCGCCGAACGACCCGGCGACGCGCGCCGAACCCGCGCTCGGCCCCTGCCCGAAGTCGATCCGCGTCGCGGCGAGGCGATAGCCGCCACTCGCCTTGACGATCCGCGCCGGATTGACCGTGCGGAAGGCGATGCCATTCGCCTGCCCCTGCGCGGCGACGGCGTAATTGTCGGGCGACAGCTGCGCATTGACCGCGACGCGCAGCGGGACGCCGCTCGATCCGGTCAGCAACGCTTGCGCCGTGCCGCGCCCGCCGACGTAATTCACCTTCGCGCGCATCGCCTGGATGACGAAGGCATTGTAGCGCGTATCGGCGACCTGCACGTCGGCGATGATCTGCGGCGCCTTGGGGAACATCACCACGCTGGCGTCGACGATCGCGCGGCCGATGGTGAAGTCCGCGTAACCGGGAATCGTGGCGCTATACGCACGCGCGGCGACGTCGGCACGCTGATAGCCGCCCTGGTTGGCGAGGCGGACGTTGCCGGTGATCCCGCGCCCTGCGAATTGCAGCGCGCCCGCGAACGGCCCCGCCGGCGTCGCCGCCACCCGGCCGGTCGCGACGATGCCGGCGAAGACGAGGCGGTTGACGTCGACGGTGAGTCGCGGGCTCGGCCGCACCAGCACGTCGGCGGTGAACGGCCCGTAATCGGTGCCGCCGCTCGCGGTGATCGCATAGGCGCCACCGCGTCCGACGACGCGCGCGTTGAGATTGACCAGACCGACGCCGACCCCCGGCCGCGCCGCACGCAGCACGACGACGGGCGCATCGGCGCTGCCGGTGACGCGCGCCGACAGTGGACCATATTGCGTCGAATAAGCATCGGCATCGATAGCCACGCTGCCGGTCGCCGGATCGAACCGCCCCTGCCCGCGCGTCACGCGGAACTGTGGCGCGTTCATCCGCAGGTTGCGGAAGGTGACGATGCCTTCGGGGCTGTAGCCGATGTCGCTGCGCACCACCGCGTTGCCGCCGAGGAAATCGCGCACGCCGCTGTTGAACAGCTGCTTGGTCTGCGCGACGACGCGACCGGTGATGCCGAAGCCGCCGTTCGTGCCGGGCACCAGCTTCGCATCGGTCGACAGGTCGAGGATACCGATGCTCTCGAGCCGGTAATTGTTGACCCGCCCCTTGAGTGCGCCGGTGTAGCGGCCGGTGGCGGTATTGGCGACGACGATCGCGGTCGCATCGATGGTGTCCGACCGGATGCGCAAATTGTCCGACAGGATGTTCGGCATCGAGATGGCGAAATCGCCCTCGATCCGCACGTTGTTGGTGAGGCCACCCACCGCGGCGTTGAGCCCGGTAACGCGGCGCGCGCGCGCCTTGACGGGCACCAAGATGCGGTCGGCGTTCACCCGCGCCAGCCCCTCGGCATAGACGTTCTCGACCGTCGTGGTGCCGAAGCCGATCGCGGCGGCGTTGATCTTGTAGTCGACGGTCGGCGTCGCGAACGCGCCGTCGAGCACGACGCGCGCCATGACGTCGCGACCGCGCAGATTGGGCGCGATCGCCCCCGGCGTCAGCAGCCGCGCATTGAACGCGAAATTGCCGAAGCGGCTGTTGGCAAGATCGATCAGACCGCCGGCATCGACCGCCAGCGCATCCGATTTCAGCGTCATCCGCGTATCGGCCTTGCGGTCGTTCAGCGTCGTGTCGATCGCCAGATCGAGCCGCGGCGCGGTCAGCCGCTCGACCGGACCCTGCAGATACAGGCCCGGCGTCGCGAAGCCGCGCACCTCGATATGGCCATTGCGCGCGGTGAGACCGACGTTGGCGAGCTGACCACCGCCGAGCGTCGCGACCGCACGCCCCTGCCACGCCTGCCAGCTGCCACGTCCACCGACGGTCGCGGTCAGCGGCGCCTTCAGCGACCCCATCGTCGCGACGACGCCGCCGACCGGGGCGTTCAGCTTCAGGTCGATGTCGAGCTTGTTCTGCTCGGGCACCGCGTCGAGTTTCAGGTGCAGCGTATCGCCGCCGGCGACGCCCGCACCGCGCAACGCGGCGGCATCGGTGATCAGCTGCGCGCGACGATCGGCGATATGCACCGCGCCGTCGATGCGCACGATATGCGTCTCGCCGGTCACCGGCTTCGCCAGCACCAGCCGCCCGACGTGCAGCCGGTTGACGTCGATATCGAGGTCGGGGAGCAGCGGCGCGTTGGGATCGCTCGGCGTCTGCTTGAGTTCGGGCCGGCGCGCGAGCGTGACGAGATCGGTCGACAGGCTGCGCACATCGACATGGTTCTTCGCGAATGCGAACGGCCGCCAGTCGACGGCGAGCTTCGGGCTGGTCAGGAACACGCCCTTGGGATCGGCGACGCGCACGTCGCTGAGCACCATCTGGCCATAGAGCGACCCGTCGATCCGCCCGACCTTGATGTTCAAGCCCGACGCGGTCGTATAGCCGCCGATCCGGTTGGCGACGAAGCGGCGGCCGGGATCGGTGTTGATCCCCAGCACCACCACGCCGACCAGCAGCAGCAGGCCGAGGATCAGCAACAGCACCCATTTCAGGATACGCTGCCACAGCGGGCGTTTCGCCACCGCGACCGGGGCGGTCTCGGCCACGGGCATATCGTCCGCCATCAGAATGCCTGCCCGATCGAGATGTAGAGAGCGACCTTGCCGTCGCCGGGCCGCGGATTGAGCGGCGTCGCGACGTCGATGCGCATCGGCCCGAAATTGGTGTAGAAGCGACCGCCGATACCGGCGCCGAACTTCAGGTCCGATCCCTTGGGCAGGCTCGATTCATAGCTGTTGCCGGCATCGATGAACGGCACGATGCCGAAATTGCCGAAGCGATAGCGCGCCTCGAGCGCGAATTCGTTGAGCGACCGCCCGCCGACCGGATCGCCGTTGGGATCGAACGGCCCCAGACGTTGATAGCCATAGCCGCGCACCGACCCGCCGCCGCCGCCGTAATAGCGCCGCGACGGCGCCAGATCGTCGCGCGCGATCCCCTGGATCGTCCCGGCCTTGGCGCGGCCCGCGATCACCAGGCTGGTCGACACGGGGTAATAGAAGGTCCCCTCGATCATCGCGCGCACGTACGGCCGCACCGCGCCGCTCACCGCGCCCTCGGGGCTGAGGTTCAGCCGCAGGCGATAGCCGCGCGTCGGGTTGAGCAGGCTGTCGGACGTGTCCCATTCGACCTGCCCCGGCAGCGCGACGATGCCATAGGTCCGCCGGACCTTCGCACCCTGCGTAAAGTCGTAGGTGCTCTCGTTCGTCCCGACCAGCTCGCCGCCGTAATAATAAGTGAAGCGCTTCTGCCAGATCGGCGTCGAGACATAGCTCCAGCGCGCCGACAGCGTGCCGGTGAAGGCGTCGAACGCGTCGTAATTGCTGTGGTTGGCCGATGCGATCGCGGTGAAGGTCTTGTCGCGCTTGCCCGCGTTGGAGCGGCGGAAGGTACCCGACGCGCCCTGTTCCTGCGTACCCGCGACGACGGTGCCGATCAGCGCGCCCTCGGGCGGGAACAGGTTGCGGTGGGTCCAGCTGCCCTCCGCCTTGAAGCCCTGTCCCGTCGCATAGCCGGCGCTGCCCGCCAGGCTGCGCGGCGGTCCCTTGGTCTGGCGGACGAGCAGGTCGACCGCCTCGAGGCCATCCGCGTTGGTACGCCCGGTGCGCTGCGGCTCGACCGCGACGCTGGAGAACAGCCCCGTCGCGACCAGCGCATCGCGCAGGTCGTCGGTCTTGCGGCTGTCGTACAGATCGCCGCCGTCGAAGCGCGGGAAGACGTTGAGATGGGTCAGGTCGAACACCGGATCGCCGCTGGTCGTCAGCTGTCCGAAGCTGGAGCGCGGGCCGGTATCGACCGGCAGCGTATAGGCACCGGTCGCCTTGGGCGACTGATCGTCGAGCAGAATGTCGCGCTCGCCGACCTTGACGAAGGGATAGCCCTGCTGCGGCAGGACGAGGCTGACGTTCGCCTCCGCCCCCTGGATGCGCGCCGCCTCGATCGGGTCGCCCACCTTCAACGGCAGGTTGCGGGTGAGGAGGTCGGGCGGCGTCACCGGCTGCGCTTCGATATTCACCGACGACAGCGTGTAGAGCCGTCCCGGCGTCGCGGTCACCGTCGCGCGCAGGCTGCCCGGCTGCGTCGCATCCGCCGCGGGCACCGTCTCGATCAGCGACACCGCGGTACCGTCATAATAGCCGAGCGACTTCATCAGCCGCACCGCCAGCCCCTCGTCCTCGCGCCCGCGTGCCGCGACCTGCGTCGCATTGGCGGCCTTGCCCTTGCCTTCCTGCAGCGCGGACAGCGACTTGAATTCGTCGGCGAGCTTCAGCTCTTCCAGCCCCTTGAGCACCGTCTCGTAGCGGATCTGCGGCGCGTCGACGTCCTTGATGTCGGCGGCGGTCTGCAGCGGCGCCGAATCGAAGCTCGCGAGCGGCTGCAGCGGCTGCGCCAGCTCGGGGTTCTCCGGGGCCGCGGCGGGAAGCGATCCGTCCGCCGCCACCAGCGGCAGTTGCGCCGTGGTGGGCGTCGCCGCGGCCGGCTGCCCCTTCGGCATCGGTTCGAGCGGCGCGTTGATGTCGCCGCTCAGCGGCGGCAGCGCGGCGTCGAATTCGGCTTCGGGGACGATCGGGGCGTTATCGGCGGGGGTCGGCGCGGTGGTCGCCTGCGGTGTCGGTGTCGGCTTGGGCGCATCGGGACCGCGGGCGGGCGCGGTGCCCTGCTGCTGATTGAACTGCCCGACCGCGGGCGATGCGGCGACCAGCGCGAAGGCAAGCCAATAATGTCGTCCGGTCGATACTCGCACGCGTTCCCGTTCCCCTTTGCGAGAGCGTTCGCGTTCGAATCCACCCCCAAGCCGTTCGATAACGTCGCAGTCGCGGCTTGGTTGCACCGCCGCATCGATTTGCGGCGGGGGCCGGCCGGGAAGCCCTTACGATTTCACGCGAAGCGGCGACGAGTTGAGGGCATCCCCCACCCCGTCCGTGCTGAGCCTGTCGAAGCACAGGTGAGACTCACGCCCTTCGACAGGCTCCGGGCGAACGGTGCACCGTCGGGCTGATCCGAAGTTACATATTCCGAGGACAACGTAACCCCCGCCCCGCGTCAGACCTTCATCTGCCGCTTCACCGACGCCGCCAGCGCCTTGCCATAGGGCGGCTTCAACCCGGCGAGCTTGGCGACGTCGAGCCGCGCCTGCCTGAACACCGCCTTGGCATGGCTGAACGTGCGGAAACCGTCGACGCCGTGATAGCTGCCCATCCCCGACGGCCCGACCCCGCCGAACGGCAGGTCCTCCATCGAGACGTGGAAGACGACGTCGTCCAGCGTCACCCCGCCCGAGATCGTCCGGTCGAGCACCCGCCGCCGCTCGCCCGCATCGCGGCCGAAGTGATAGAGGCCCAGCGGCCGCGGCCCGCGATTGATCCGCGCGATCGCCTGGTCGATGCCGTCGTAGCGCACCACCGGCAGCACCGGCCCGAAGATCTCCTCCTGCATCAGGATCATGTCGTCGGTGACGTCGCGGACGATATGCAGCGGCATCTTGCGGCCGTTCGACCCGGCGAAATCCTCGGCGGCCGGATTGACCACCTCGATCCGCGCGCCCTTGCTCCGTGCATCGTCGAGCCAGTCGTTCAGGCGCCGGTGATGCCGGTCGTTGATCACCGCAGTATAATCGGGATTGGCGAGCAGCGTCGGATACATCGCGCTCGCCGCCGCGGTCAGGCCGTCGACCACCGCCTGTTCCTGCGCGGCGGGTACCAGCACGTAGTCGGGCGCGAGGCAGATCTGCCCGGCGTTGAGCATCTTGCCGAGCGCGATCCGCTCCGATGCCTGCGCGATATCCGCGTCCCTGCCGACGATCGCCGGGCTCTTGCCACCCAGTTCCAGCGTCACGGGCGTCAGATTGTCAGCCGCCGCGTGCAGGATATGCCGCCCGATCCCGGTCGCGCCGGTGAACAGCAGATGGTCGAACGGCAGCGCGGCGAACGCCTGCCCGACCTCCGCCCCGCCCGACACGAACGCCAGTTCCTCCGGCGGGAAGTAATCGCCGACCACCGCCTCGAACAGCGCCGCGGTCGCGGGCGTGAACTCGCTGGTCTTCACCATCACGCGATTGCCCGCCGCGAACGCGCCGGCGACCGGCCCCATCACCAGATTGACCGGAAAATTCCACGGCGCGATCACGCCGACCACGCCCTTGGGCTGATACTCGACCCACGCCCGCGCGCCGAGCAGCCCGAGCGGAAACTGCACGCTGCGCTTCTCGCGCTTCGCCCAGCCGTCGAGGTGCTTCAACGCATGCGCGATCGGGCCGATCGATCCGGCGATATCGGTCAGCATCGACTGGTCGCGGCTGCGATGGCCGAAATCCTCGCTCAGCGCGTCGCAGAAACGATCCGCATGATCGCGGATCATCGCCGCCGCGCGCCTCAGCCGGTCCTTACGGACGGCGAGCGACACCGGCAGCTCCGCCATGAACGCCGCCCGCTGGCGGTCGAGCAGCGCGGCGAGGCTCATGCCCGGCACCCGATCAGCCCGGCGACGGGCACGACGACGCCGTCCTGCCCCGGCCGATCGATCTGCAGCGACCCGCTCGGCACGCGCGCGCCCGCGATCAGCTGCTCCTGCTGCACCACCTCCATCGTCAGCCGCGCGGTGATGCCGTCGCCGCGATATTCGGCGCTGTCGGCGAAGCCGAGCTTCGCCGGGCCGCTGCCGGTGGCGAGCGCGAGGTCGACCGTCCTGCCGCCGATCGCGACGCGGATCGTCGCCGGATCGGCCACCGCCATCGCCACCAGCTGACGGTCGGCGGCGTTCCACAGATAGGCGGCACAGCCTTTGGCGGGCAGACGCTGCTGCCCGATCGGGCCGAGCAGCGGGGCGGGAGCGGCAGCCTGCGCTGCGACGGCGAGCAGAAGCGCGATCATGACGCCGATACTATCATGGCGATCCACGCAGGGTAAGCCGCCAGCCCGAGCAGCGCGCCGAACGGCAGCGCGGTGTCGCGCGCCACCCGCCGCCCGGTCGCCCACGCGAACAGCGCGATGCCGAGCCCGATCAGGCTGGCAATCACTAGTACCGCCGGCAGCATCCGCCAGCCGAGCCACAACCCGATCGCCCCCATCAGCTTGGGATCGCCCCCGCCCATCCCCTCGCGCCCGCGCCACGCCTTGTACCCGAACGCGATCGCGGCGAGCGCGCCATAACCAGCGATGCCGCCGATCAGCCGATCCTCGAGCGCCGGCGCGAACCCCGCCGCACCGACGACCCCTCCGGCCACCGCCAGCGCAGCCGTCAACCGGTCGGGCAACCAGAAGGCGACGACGTCGAGCGCCGCCAGCGCCAGCAGCAGCCAGCCGAATACCGCCCCCGTCACCCCCGTCCAGCCCGGCGCGATCAACCCCGCCACCGCGCCGATCGCCACCGCCGCCAGTTCGATCCCGACATGCCATCGATCGATCCGCGCCCCGCACCCGCGGCACCGTCCGCGCTGGAGCAAGAAGCTCACCACCGGCAGCAACTCCGCCGCCCCCAGCGTCCGCCCGCAGGCATCGCACGCCGACCGCCCATGCATCACCGACTGTCCCTGCGGCCAGCGGATCACCAGCGCCGCGATGAAGCTGCCGAAGATCGCCCCAAGTGCCGCCAGCGCCAGCGGCCAGGCGAGCGCCGCGCTCACCTCACGCCTCGGCGGGATCGGGCTCGCGGATCAAATAGCGGTACACCCCGAGCAGATCGATGCCGAGCAGCACGATGTTCTGCGACCCCAAGGCCCAGTCGCGCATCAGAACCGCGCCGGTGATCCACGCGACCGCCGACAGGCAGAACAGCACCATCGCCCAGCCGGTATCGCGCCGCCCCCAGTCGAGCGCCACCACCCCCGCCGCGATCATCCCGCTGATCGAGGCAAACCACCGTACAGGTTCGATAAATTGATCCATAAGGGCGGAGCGCGCGAGCGTGCCGATTGATCCGCCCGGATTCCTTTTGTGCCGACAGGCATGGCGGATGCGCGATCATTGCCCCGACCTGCCCCGCATCCTAGATGCCGCGCAACACAAAACACCGGAGAGCCCATGTCCACCGATCCTGTCGTCATCGTCAGCTATGCCCGCACGCCGATGGGCTCGTTCCAGGGCGCGCTCGCCGGCGCGTCGGCGACCGAGCTCGGCGCCGCCGCGGTTCGGGGCGCGGTGGAGCGCGCCGGCGCCTCCGCCGAGGCGGTCGAGCGCATCTACATGGGCTGCGTCCTCCCCGCCGGGCTCGGCCAGGCGCCGGCCCGGCAGGCGGCGATCGGCGCCGGTCTCGGCACGCATGTCGAGGCGACGACGGTCAACAAGATGTGCGGATCGGGGATGCAGGCCGCGATCCTCGCCGCCGACGCGCTCGCCGCCGGCTCGGTCGACCTGCTGATCGCGGGCGGCATGGAGAGCATGACCAACGCGCCCTACCTCTCGAAGAAGCACCGCGCCGGCGCACGCATCGGCCACGACACGATGTACGACCATATGTACCTCGACGGGCTGGAGGACGCGTACGAACCCGGCAAGCTGATGGGCAATTTCGCCGAAGAGACCGCAGCGGAATACCAGTTCGGCCGCAAAGCGATGGACGATTACGCGATCGAATCGCTGACCCGCGCGCAAAAGGCGCAAGGCGCCGGCGCGTTCGACCGCGAGATCGTCGGCGTCGAGGTGAAGGGCCGCAAGGGCACCACCACGGTCAGCCTCGACGAACAGCCCGCCAAGGGCGACGTCGCCAAGATCCCGACGCTGAAACCCGCCTTCTCGCGCGAGGGCACGATCACCGCCGCCAACGCCTCGTCGATCTCCGACGGCGCCGCCGCGCTGGTGATGACCCGCGCCAGCATCGCCGAGCGGCTTGGCCTTACCCCCCTCGCCCGCGTGGTCGCCCACGCCGGCCACGCGCACGCCCCCGCCAAATTCACCACCGCCCCCGTCTTCGCGATGCGCAAGGCGATGGAGCGCGCCGGCTGGAACCGCGACGACATCGACCTGTTCGAGGTCAACGAGGCGTTCGCGGTCGTCTCGATGATCGCGATCCACGACCTCGGCCTCGACCCCGCCCGTCTCAACATCCACGGCGGCGCCTGCGCGCTCGGCCACCCGATCGGCGCGAGCGGCGCGCGCATCCTCGCGACCCTGCTGTCGGCGCTGCAGACGACGGGCCAGCGCCGCGGCCTCGCCTCGCTGTGCATCGGCGGCGGCGAAGCGACCGCGATGGCGGTGGAACTGATGAACTAGGCCGGATCGACATTCAGCGGCGTAGAGACATGCCGCCCCCTTTGGCGGGCAGGCCTATTGCATAGGAATGATTGGTCGGCGGCTCGACAATTCCTTCGTCACCCCGGACTTGTTCCGGGGTCCACGGTTCGG
The DNA here is from genome assembly GCF_024211255.1 of Sphingomonas liriopis. Taxonomy (GTDB): domain Bacteria; phylum Pseudomonadota; class Alphaproteobacteria; order Sphingomonadales; family Sphingomonadaceae; genus Sphingomonas; species Sphingomonas liriopis. The sequence goes on from NZ_JAMLDY010000006.1 coordinate 156,242, forward strand.
CGAACTCGTCGTTTCGAGGCTCTTTTTCGACGCTTGCGGCACGGTGGACCCCGGAACAAGTCCGGGGTGACGAAGTATTCGGGCCGCCGATTGTCACGCGGCCATATGCTATAGCCCTGTCGTGGCGGGGGAGGACGTGTCGTCGTTCACCCGTCTGAATGTCGATCGATCCTAGTACGAGCGCGCGTACAGGTGCGTCACATCGGCCTTCCAGCCGTGCAGGCGCACCACCACGCCATCCTCCTCGACCGGCGCCGCGGTCAACCGCAGCCAGCGCGGGCGGCTGCGAATCGGCGTCACTTGGATATCCAGCGTGAAGCCGCGGCGGTGGCGGATGGCGTGCGCGCGCAGCCGCTCCATCGCCGCGCGCGACGGCTCGGCGTAGCGTGCGAGGGTCGCGGCGCGGGTCGGCGCGCCGTCCTGCGGCTTGAACCCGAACAGGCGATAGACCTCCGGCGACCAGTCGAGCCGGTGCTCCACCAGATCATAGGCCCAGGCTCCGCAGGCGGGTGAAGGATGGGCGAGCGTCGATCCGGCGCGATCATGGACACAGCCGAGATCGAAACGCTGCGCCAGGTCCCAGAGCGGCCAGCTGTGATGGAGCGGCAGGGGTTCGGTCGGTATCACGCTGCGGCCTCCCTCGCCGTCCACCGCGATATAGTCGATTCGGACCTAACAAGGCGTTAGGGCAGGCTTTCGACCGGATCGACACCCCACAGGCTGGCCACTTCGACGAACCCCGCCTGTCCCTTGACGTCCAGCCGGCACCAGCCGTTGCCGCATTCGGACAATCGCCCGACGACCCCAGGCGCCGCGCGCCAGGCGAGGCGCGCGCCTGCCGACGGCCGCTCGCGCATGTCGACCGGCTGCGCGGCACGGACGAGGCCGGTGCGCCGCTCGCTCAGCAGCGCGGCGAGCATCCACCCCTGCGTACCGTCGGGATCCTCTACCTTGCGCCATTGCTTGAACGTCGCGATCACCCGCACCGGCAGGTCGGCGCGCTGGTACAGCCAGCTCGCCGGATAGGTCTTGTCCGGCCCGGTGCGCATCCGCGCGCGACTCGCGGTGATCGAGGCGTAATATGGCAGTTTCTTCTTGGCGTCGGCCGCCAGCGCGCCGCCATCGGCGGCGAGAACGGCCAGCCCCGCGACAGCCAAAGCCCAATGGCGCATCGTTCCTGTCCTTATTCCCTGTCCCCCCTCTCTAGCGCAGCGGCGCGCGGGAGCAACGATCCGTTGATGCTGGCCGTTGACGCTGGGCCCGCGCTTCGCCAAGCCGGTGCCGCGATGCCGGATACCCGCAAGACCCCCCGCGTGATCGTCACGCGCGAACTCGCCGACACGGTCATGGACCGGCTGGAGGCCCTGTTCGACACCGTCAACAACCGCGGCGATGTGGCGATGACCCGCGACCAGCTCGCCGCGGCGATGGCGGAATGCGACGTGCTGGTCCCCGCCGTCACCGACGAGATCGACGCGGAGCTCATCGCTGGCGCCGGCGCGCGGTTGCGGCTGATCGCCAATTACGGCGCCGGCGTGAACCATATCGCGCTGAAGGCAGCGCGCGCGCGCGGCATCGTCGTCACCAACACGCCCGGCGTGCTGACCGAAGACACCGCCGACATGGCGATGGCGCTGATCGTCTCGGTCCCGCGCCGGCTGGCGGAGGGCGAGAAGCTGGTCCGCTCGGGCGAATGGCACGGCTGGAGCCCCGGCGGCATGCTCGGCCGACGCATCGGCGGCAAGGCGCTGGGCATCGTCGGCATGGGCCGCATCGGCCAGGCGGTCGCGCGCCGCGCCCGCGCCTTCGGCCTGTCGATCCATTACCACAATCGCCGCCGCCTGCCCGCGGTGGTCGAGGCGGAACTCGGCGCGACCTTCCACGCCGATCTCGACGAACTGCTTAGCGCTGCCGACATCGTCACCATCCATACGCCGTTGAACGCGGAAAGCCGCGACCTGATCGACGCGCGCCGCATCGGGCTGATGCGGCCCCACGTTTATCTCATCAACACCTCGCGCGGCGGCATCGTCGACGAGGGCGCGCTGGTCGACGCGCTGGAGGCGGGCCGCATCGCCGGCGCCGGCCTCGACGTCTGGGAACACGAACCGCGCATCGATCCGCGCCTGCTGGCGCTGCCCAATGTGGTGATGACCCCGCACATGGGCTCGGCGACGCTCGAAGGGCGGCAGGCGTCGGGCGAGCGCGTCATCCAGAATATCCGCATGTGGGCCGACGGCCACCGTCCGCCCGATCAGGTGCTCGAAGGCTGGGCCTGATCCACCGGAATCGGTGACGAAACGTTACCGGCCGGAACTCTTGCTGCGCCGCGACATTATCGCCGCACCTCTACAGCACAGGACGTTTTTTCATGACGATCAAACCGTTGGCCGCCACCGCCCTGCTCTTCGCGAGCGCCGCCAGCCTGTCCGCCTGTTCGACACTGAAGGGTGCCGGCATCGGCGCGGCCGGCGGCGCAGGCGTCGCGGCGGCGACCGGCGGCAGCGTCGAAAAGGGTGCGGCGGTCGGCGGCACCGCCGGCGCCGTCGTCGGCACCGTCGTCGGCACCGTCGCCGATTGACCTCACGGGGCGGGCGTCGAGCCTCAACCCGGCGCCCGCCCCTCCAGCGCTGCCGCGCGCAGCTGGTCCTTCGGCCTTCCGAAGCGCCGCAACAGCGCGATCAACTCACCCCGCTCCGGCACGTACAGTACCGCCTCGCCGATCCGTACCGCCCGCCGCGACTGCGGCCATACCGGCGACCATGTTTCTCCCGAGGCGACCGCAAAGCCGGCCATGATCTCCACCGGCACCGGCGGCGCGCTCCACCGCGCGAACAGCGCCGACCGGAACAGCGGATCGGGCGCCATCGTCAGCGGTGCTATGTTCAGCCGCGCGAACAGCCTGCGCGCATCGTCATGCCCGACGAGCAGATCCACGTCATGGACATGCCCGGCATCGGCGCCATGCAGCGCGACGGCCGCGCTGCCGATGATCCACCACGGCTCGCGCGCCCCACGCATCGCCTCCGCTATAGCGACCAGCGATGCCTCGAGGTCCTCATCCACTGTGCCATCGGCACGACTCGTCGAGGATCGCGGGCCTTCGGAACGCGGCAACATCTCCATCATCCCTCTTTTCCACCCCGGCGAAGGCCGGGGTCCAGTAGGGTGAAGGATCGTATCGGTTACGGCCGTCTACCCGACTGGACCCCGGCCTTCGCCGGGGTGGGATCATAGAGTTCTTGCACGAGGATCGCGAACGTCCCGGGCTGAAGACATCTTAGCGATCGCGCACGATCACCAGCACGGCCTCAATCCCCCGTCAGAATCCGATCGACCAGCTGCTTGACGCTCGGCACGAAACCATTGGAATAAAACGGATCGCGCTTGAAGTTATACGCCGCATGCCCGGCGAACATCAGGTTCTGGTCGACGTCGCCGCCATGCGCGATGTCCTGCAGCGTCTTCTGGATGCAGAAGCTGCGCGGATCGGCCAGCCGTCCGGTCGAATTGGTCTCGGTATCCGCCCAGCTCGAGAACGAGCATTGCGACAGGCAGCCCATGCAGTCCGCCTGATCCTTGCGGATGATGCCCTTTTCGGTCGGCGTCACGAACACCAGCGTATTGTCGGGCGTCTTCAGCGCATCGGTATAGCCCGCGCCGAACCATTCGCGCGCGCGCAGCAGGTCGTTGCGCGTCACCCAGAAATTCTTGCCCTTCACCCCAACGTCGAGCTGGAAGACGTGATCGCCCGCCTCCTGCGTCGAGAAAGCGATCTGGCGATCCGATCGCGCCTCCAGGTTGCGCAGGAACGGATTGCGCACCGCCGACGAATAGAAACCGGTCGGCGAAAAGCGGTGCAGCAGCACCTCGCCTTCCTCGATGTGGGTCAGCCGGTCCTTCCAGTCCTGCGGGATCGGGCTTTCCTGCGTCAGCAGCGGCCGCGTGCCGTACTGGAAGGCGATCGTGCCCAGTTCGGGATTGTCGATCCAGTCGTTCCAGTCGCGCAGATACCAGACGCCGCCCGCCATCACGATCGGCGTGCTGTCGGGGATGCCGCCCTCGCGCATCACCGCGCGCAGCTCGGCGACGCGCGGGAACGGGTCCTGCGGCTTCAGCGGGTCCTCGGCATTGGACAGGCCGTTGTGTCCGCCGGCGAGCCACGGGTCCTCGTAGACCACCGCCGCCAGCCACTCCGCCGCCTTCGAATAGGCGCGCTTCCACAGCGCGCGGAACGCCCGTCCCGATGACACGATCGGCAGGTACGACACGCCGTACGACGCGGTGATCTCGGACAATTTGTACGGCATGCCCGCGCCGCAGGTGACGCCGGCGACCATGCCGCGGGTGCGTTCGAGCACGCCGTGCAGGATGCGCTGGGCGCCGCCCATTTCCCACAACACGTTGATGTTGATCGCGCCCTTGCCGCCGGCGATCTCGAAGGCGCGTTTCACCTGCTGGACGGCGCCCTCGATCGCGTATTCGACCAGCTCCTCGTGGCGTTCGCGGCGGGTCAGCGCGCGATAGATCTGCGGAATGATCTTGCCGTCGGGGTCGTAGCTGTCGGCGTTGACCGCCGACACGGTGCCGATCCCGCCCGCGGCGGCCCAGGCGCCGGCGGAGGCGTGGTTGGTCGCGGCGACGCCCTTGCCCCCTTCGACCAGTGGCCAGACCTCGCGGCCATTATAGACGATCGGCTTCAGGCCCTTGAACACGGAAAACGACACCTCATCCCGGGGGGTAAATACGGTTCGCTATACAAGAAGGACGCAGCGATGCGAAGAAATTGCGCGCGCCCCCGCTGCATCCGTCGCCGTGGCGCATACTTAGGCGTCGGTTAACCCGATCGGGCGCACAGCCGCCCCAAGCCAAATCGTCCGAGGGAAAGAACTGACCATGGGGGTCCTCAACCACCTGATCGCACCCCGGCGCGCTCCGCGCGTCCGGAAAGGCACCGCCGTGCGCGGGTCGCTCGGCCTGCTGCTGACGGCGCAGGTCGAACGGCTGGGGCTCACACCCGGCGCATTGCCGGCGGACGGGCCGACCGGATCAGCCTGGTCGCGCGCCTATGTGCTCGGCGCCGCCTGCGCGTCGCTACAGCAGCAGGCGGCAGCGCCCGTCAGCGACACCGAATGTTTCGAGATCGCGATCGCCGCCTTCGCCCTGACCTATGGCGAGACCGACGCCCGCGCGATCCTGTCCGCGACGATCGCCGCCGCCGAAGCCCACGAACCCGAGGTCGAGGACGGCCTGTTGCAGGGCGCCAGCGACCTCGCGCTGGTCGCGAGCGGGGAGGACGCAGCGGGGCTGCATTTCGCAACGCGGAATGTGGAAGAGCTGGCAGGCTAAGGCAGGTCCACCCTGCTTCGGGCAACCGGCAACCAAACATCCTTCGTCACCCCGGACTTGTTCCGGGGTCCACCGGGCCGCAGGCGTAGGACGAGAGGATCGAGCTTCGCGCCTGCCGCGCCATGGACCCCGGAACAAGTCCGGGGTGACGGCGGGATCGGGGAAACCCCACGCCAGCCAATCACCCCCGACGCTTCGGCAACCCCTACCCCAACACCCCCGGCCGCCGCATCGCCTCCGCATACAGCGCCCGATAACGCCCGATCATCACCGCCTCGTCGAACTCGGCCCGCGCCTTCGCCCGGTTCGCCGCACCGACCCGCGCGCGCAGATCGCCATCCGACACCAGAGCCTGCAACGCATCGCGCAGCAGCACCTCGTCACCGCCGGTGACGAACGGTGCATTCTCGGCCGCCACCATCCGCGCGACGTCGCCGACCGGCGTGCTGACGATCGGCAGCCCCGCCGCCATCCCCTCGACGACGCTGATCGGGAACTGCTCGCTCTTCGACGACAGCGCCATGATGTCGAACGCGCCGACGAAGCGATGCGGCCGGTCGAGGAACCCCGCCAGCACCACGCGGTCGGCGATCCCCATGTTGCGCGCCGCGGCCAGGATCGCCTCGCGCTCCGGCCCCTCGCCGACGATCACCAGTCGGAACCGTCCGGCGATCCCGCCGCACGCCCGCACCAGCAGCGGCAGGTCCTTGACCTCGCGCAGGCCCGCGAGCGCACCGATCACCACCTCCTTCGCATCGCGCACGAAGCCGGGGATCGCCCGCGGATCGGGCTTCTGCGCATAAGCCGCGGTATCGATGCCGTTGGCGATCCGATGCACCCGCGCCCGCGGCTGCTTCCACGTCTTGAGCGCGATCGCCTCGAGCACCTCCGAGGGCACCACCAGCGCCTGCGCCGCGCCCAGCGCGATGCGGCGATAGACGTTGCGTTCGATCTTGAGACCCTTCGCCTCGTCGGCGTTAAAGCCGTCCTCGTGATGCACCAGCGGCGGCGCGCCCTTCGGGAACACCCGCCGCGCCATCACCCCGTCGATCGCGCCCCAATTGTAGGTCAGCACCAGATCGAACCGCCGCATATACTTGGCGAGCGCCTCGTACCGCGCCACCGACGGCCGCCCGGTCAGCGACGGCGGATCCTGCGCGATCTCGTAACGGATCCCCTTCGCGATCGACGCCCGCGCGCCGAGCTGATCGGGCACGCCGCTGACGATCGTATGCCGCGCGGCGTCGCCGAACGCGTTCATCAACCGCACCGCCCGCGCCTCCTTGCCCCCCAGGCTGAAGCTCGAATGGAGGTGGAGGATGTGGATCGGCTGCGGCATGACGCCGGTCTAGCGCCGCCGGGTTACGCAAGGAAGAACGCTTCGGCGGAGAGGGGCCCGACCCCCACCTTCTTCCCTTCGTCACCCCGGACTTGTTCCGGGGTCCACCGGGCCGCAAGCGCAACGGCAAGAGGCGCACACCGTATGCCTCGCCGCAAAGTGGACCCCGGAACAAGTCCGGGGTGACGCAGTCCTCAGACCCTCACCGCCACCGCAACACCCGCCGCTCCACCAAAGACCGCCACGCCCATTCCACCGGCGCCACCCGATACCGCCGCACCCACAGGTTCGCCCCCCACAGCAGCAGCGCATTCACCGCGCAGGCCAGCGCCATCATCGCCGCCCACCCCATCCGCCCGTACAGCCCCAGCCCGAACGGCGAGAACACCAGCCACGACACGATCACCGTCTGCGCGACGTACAGCGTCAACGCCGTCCGCCCCGCCGCCACGAACGGCCGCAACGCCCGCATGCCCGGCGCGGTCGATGCGAGCAGCATCACCGCCGCCAGATGCCCGCACGTCATCGCCAGTCGCGCGCCATCCTCCCACACCCACGCAATGCCGATGGCCCCGTCGAACCGCGTCACCTCCCACGCGCCATACAGCCGCAACGGCACCCCCAGCCCGTAACCGCCCGCCAGCAACCACCCATACCGCCGCCGCGACCAGGCCCCCTGCAACGTCCCCCAGCGAAACAGCGCCGCACCGACCAGCATCGTCGCCGCCGCCTCCCACACGAACGTCGCCTCGTCGTTACCGAGCCGGTCGAGGCTCACGCCCCATTGCCCGCGCACCCATTCAGCCCGCGTGCCGTGACCGAAGCGATCCTCCGCCACCACCGCCGCCGCATCCGCCGCCGCGAACCGCGCCTGCACCGCTTGCACTTCGGCGGCAGGCAACGCCGCCTGATGCGCGATCGTGCTCACCCCCACCGCCAGCGTGAACGCCGCATAGGACAGCCCCAGCACCAGCAGCGCCCGCGTCGAGAGCCCACGCGCGCAACAGGCGAGCAACGCCGCCACCGCATAGGTGTGCAGGATATCCCCCGGCCACAGCAGCAGCACCATATGCGCCATTCCGAACGCCCACAGCACCGCGTTGCGCCAGCCATAGCGCAGCGCCACCGCGAACGGGCTGTCGGACGATGCCGCGATCCGGTCGGTCAGGATCAGCATCCCCGCGCCGAACAGCATCTCGAGCAGCGCCCGCGCCGTCCCCTCGACCAGCAATGTACGCAGCCACCACGCCACCCGATCCGCCCCGCTCCACCCGATATGGCGGATGTCGGACCAGTTGGCGGTCATCGACCCGCCCATCTCGCTGACATTCATGAACAATATCGCGAGGATCGCGATCCCGCGCAGCACGTCGAGCGTCGCGATCCGCGGCGCGCCATCCGGCTCGTCGGCCGGGATCACGCCTTCGCCTGATCCAGCAACCGGTCGATCGGATCGTGCAGCGCGGCCTCCGCCAGCGTCGGCGCATGGCCGACGCCGGGCAGCGTCACCAGCTCGGCGCGATCCAGCGCCGCCCGCATCCGCTCCGCCACCGGCTGGGCGAGCACGTCCGACCGCCCGCCGCGCACGATCAGCACCGGCACGTCGCGCAGGGCGGACAGCGCCGCCCACATATCCGCCCCCGTCTCGTTCCCCGGGGTACGGAACGGCTCGGCGATCTTAAGGTCGTAATCGAGCACGATCCGCCCGCTGCTGTTGAGGCGATAGACGCGCTTCGCCATCGCCAGCCATTCCTCAATTCCCCAGTCGGGATAGACGTCGGCATTGCCCTCCTGCAGCGTCCGCGCCGCATGCATCCACGTCGGGCAGCTGCTCCCTTTGCCCACATAACCCCTGATCCGGGTAACGCCCGCCGGGTCGATCTCCGGCCCGACGTCGTTGAGCAGCGCCGCGGCGATCCCCGCCCCCGCCTGCGCCAGCAGCATCGTCACGATCCCGCCCAGCGACGTGCCGATCGCGACGAACCGGGCTATGTTGCGCTCGGCGAGCAGCGCCTGCACGTCGGCGACATAGGTCGCCGGCACATAGGTCATCGGATCCTTGGCATAATCGCTGCGTCCGCGCCCGCGGAACTCGACCGCGATCACCTGCCGCCGCCCCGCCAGCCGCGCCGCCAGCGCATCGTAATCGCGCGCGTTGCGGGTGAGGCCCGGAAAGCACAGCACCGGCGGCAGGCCCGTATCGCCGGCATACAGCCGGTAATGCAGCTTCAGCCCGTCGGCCGACATCCAGTAGCAGTCTTCATGCGCAGCCATGGCTTTGGTCCTTGCGGGGGTTGCGGCCCGGGGGCGGCGCCCTCCATATCCACACATGCCCACCCACCCGCAAGCGTACCGCCCCGAAGCCGCCCTCACCGCGCTCGGCCCGACCTTCTGGGATCCGGTCGCCGCCGCCGATTTCCCCGCGACGCAGCTGCGCTTCCGCAACGACCGCGCCGCCGCCGAGGTCGGCCTCGACACGCTCACCGATGCCGAATGGACGGAAGGCTTCGGCCGCTTCGTCCCCCTGCCCGGCACGCTCCCGCAACCGCTGGCGCTGCGCTACCACGGCCACCAGTTCCGCACATACAACCCGGAGATCGGCGACGGCCGCGGCTTCACCTTCGCGCAACTCCGCGACGCGCAAGGCCGGCTGATGGACCTCGGCACCAAGGGCTCAGGGCAAACCCCGCACAGCCGCTTCGGCGACGGCCGCCTCACCCTCAAGGGCGGCGTCCGTGAAATCCTCGCCACCGAGATGCTCGAGGCGCTGAACGTCCCCACCAGCCGCACGCTGTCATTGATCGAGACCGGCGAGGAGCTGACCCGCGGCGACGAACCCAGCCCGACGCGCTCGGCCGTCCTCGTCCGCCTCAGCCACGGCCATATCCGCATCGGCACCTTCCAGCGCCTCGCCTACCTTCAGGACGAGGATGGCATGCGCGCCCTCGTCGGCTACGTCCTGCGCAACCTCTACGGCGAGGAGTCGGACGATCCGCTGCGCCTGCTCGACCATGTCGTCACCCGCACCGCGCGCCTCGCCGCACGCTACATGGCGGCGGGGTTCGTCCACGGCGTGCTCAACAGCGACAACATCAACGTCACCGGCGAAAGCTTCGACTACGGCCCCTGGCGCTTCGCCCCAACCTGGGACCCCGCCTTCACCGCCGCCTATTTCGACCATGCCGGCCTCTACGCCTTCGGCCGCCAGCCCGAGGCGATCCACTGGGACGTCATGCAGCTCGCCGCCTCGCTCCGCCTGATCGCCGACAGCGATCCCCTGATCGCGCTGATCGAGCAATTCGGCCCGCTCTACCAGCTGGAGATCACCGCCGCACTTCTCTGGCGCCTCGGCGTCCGCCCCCGCACGCCCGAGCAAGACCGCGCGCTCGTCCAGACCATGGAACGCGCGTTGCGCACCACCGCAACGCCGATGGACCGCTTTTTCTTCGACGTCTTCGGCGGCACGCTGCCGGACGGCTATGGCGACGACTGGCAGCCGCTGCGCGATGCGCTCGCCTCCTATGCCCCGCGCAAGGATCGCAGCCACCCCTATTGGCAGGGGAGCCCATGCGCGATGCTGATCGACGAGGTCGAGGCGATCTGGTCCCCCATCGCCGAACGCGACGACTGGTCCGCGCTCCATGCCAAGGTCGCGCGCGTCCGCACCATGGGCGAAGCGCTCGCCTGACGCGTGTCTTGCCGCCTTGCCGCCATTCCCGTAACTCCGGCGCCAAGAGGGCATAAGGGCAAGCATGGCTGACGAGATCATCTCCCACGAACCCGCCACCGGTGCCGAGCTGTGGCGCGGGCCGATCGGCGATGCCGATGTCGAGGTCGCCGCCGCCCGTTCGGGCTGGGCGGCCTGGGCCGCGCTGCCGCTCACCGTCCGCGTCGAGACGATGCGCCGCTTCGGCAACGTCGTCCGCCAGCGCCACGAAGCCTTCGCCGACACGATCGCCCGCGAAACCGGCAAGCCCCTGTGGGAAGCCCGCACCGAAGTCGACACGGTGATCGCCAAGGTCGACATCTCGGTCACCGCCTATGCCGAACGCACCGCGCAGCGCCGGCTCGACGCACCGATGGGCAGCCGCATGGCGCTGCGTCACAAGCCGCATGGCGTGCTCGCGGTGCTCGGCCCCTACAATTTCCCCGCGCACCTGCCCAACGGCCACATCGTCCCCGCGCTGCTCGCCGGCAACGCCGTCGTCTTCAAGCCGTCGGAAAAGACCCCCGGCACCGGCGCCTTCCTGATCGACTGCTATCGCGCCGCCGGCGTGCCCGAAGCGTGCATCCGCCTGCTGATCGGCGGCCCGGCCGAGGGCAAGGCGCTCGCCGAGCATTCCGACATCGACGGCCTGCTGTTCACCGGCTCGGCGCGCACCGGTCTCGCGCTCAACCGCGCCTTCGCGGGCAAGCCCGAAAAGATCCTCGCGCTCGAGATGGGCGGCAACAATCCGATCCTGGTCTGGGATACGCCCGACCTGCATTCGGCGGCGGTGCTGGTCATCCAGTCCGCCTTCACCACCGCCGGCCAGCGCTGCACCGCCGCGCGCCGGCTGATCGTCGAGGACCGGCTGTACGAACCGCTGATCGACACGATCAACACGATGGTCGGCCGGCTGATCGTCGGCGCGCCGCACGACGATCCGCAGCCGTTCATGGGGCCGGTGATCGACAACCACACCGCCGACATGCTGACCGAAAGCTTCCTCGCGCTGCTGATGCGCGGCGGCCGCCCGATCCGCCACCTCGAACGGCTGCAGGACGACAGGCCCTTCCTCGTCCCCGCGCTCATCGACATGACCAACGCCACCGAGCGCGTCGATATCGAGCTGTTCGGCCCGATCCTCCAGGTCTTCCGCGCGACCGATTTCGACGAGGCGATCGGCATCGCCAACGACACCCGCTACGGCCTGTCCGCCAGCCTCGTCAGCCAGACGCCCTCGCTCTACGACCGCTTCTGGGCGGGCATCCGCGCCGGCATCGTCAACTGGAACCGCCCGACCAACGGCGCGTCGTCGTCGGCCCCGTTCGGCGGCATCGGCTGGAGCGGCAACCACCGCCCCAGCGCCTATTACGCCGCCGATTACTGCGCCTATCCCGTGGTCAGCAACGAGGCGGAAAGCGCACGGGCGAACATCGGCATCGGTTTGCGGGACGCGTGACGGCATGAGCCTGCCGCCGGATTATGCACGGGTGCTCGACCATCTCGGTCGCGCGTTCACGGCGTATAAGGCAGCGACGACGAGCGATCCGGTCTTGGTAGGCGGTGCGGCGACGGCGATCGGAACCGGCGGTCTGTTCATGTCGACCGATTTTGACGTGATTGCTGCTGACGATCAGGCATTTGCCCGGGCGATGACGGATGCGGGCTTCGTTCAGGACGGCGGCATCGGACACCTCGCCAACGCCTATTACCTCGCGGACTGCGCTGATTACGTGGTCGAGCAGGTCAGTGGTGCCTTGTTCGACGGACGATCCGATCGGGAACGCCTCGTCCGCCTGACGGTGAAGAGCGGTGGCGAAATCGTCATGCCATCGATCGAGGATCTGATCGCCGACCGACTGGGTCAGCATGCGGTAGCGAGCCGTTCCGACCAATCCCGTCTGCTTCAGGCCAAGGCGCTGTTCGATACTTCGGAGGCTATCGACCTCTCCTATCTGATCCGACGGATCGCGGAGGAGGGTGGCGATCCGGCCCTGCTCGGGTTATAACCACGCCATGCAGACCGTGACGCTGGAAGCCTTCTTCGCCGCTGCCGAAGAGCGTGCGCGTCGATCGGGTGTGGACGCCATCCCGACCGATGCCCTGCGCAACAAGGGGGGGAACCGCACCCCGAATAAGCGCGCCCTCCTCGCCCGCGCGGCCGCCCGCGCCGGCGATGGGCAACGGTCCATCGTCAGCTACTTCTGACATGCCGTTCCGGATGACGGGCAAGCCTATCTAACCCCCGGCAAAGCAACGCTGGCTTGTCGCATCCGCCACCGCGGCCCATCTGGCGAACATGGCCACGCTTCTCGATCCCAACGCCCGCGGGCGCGTCATCCTGGTCGGTGCGGGTCCGGGCGACCCCGGGCTGCTCACCGTCCGTGCCGTCGCGGCGCTGCGCAGCGCCGACATCGTCGTCCATGACGGCCTGATCGACCCGCGCGTGCTCGACATCGCACCGCCGGCGGCGCAGCGCATCTCGGTCGCCAAGCAACGCGCCCGCCACACGCTGCCGCAGGAGGCGATCAACGCCCTCATCGTCGCGCATGTGAAGACCGGCGCGATCGTCGTCCGGCTGAAGGGCGGCGACCCGTTCATCTTCGGCCGCGGCGGCGAAGAGGTCGAGGCGGTACGCGCCGCCGGCCTGCCGGTCGAGGTCATCCCCGGCGTCTCGGCGGCGCTCGGTTGCGCGGCGGAGGCGATGCTGCCGCTCACCCATCGCGATCATTCGAGCGCGGTCAGCTTCGTCGCCGGCCAGTGCAAGGGGCTCTCCGATCAGGACTGGTCCGGCCTCGCCGGTCAGGGCCGCACGCTCGTCATCTACATGGGCGTCGCCACCGCCAGCGACATCGCCGACAAATTGATCGCCGACGGCGTCGCCCCCGACATGCCGGTCGCCGTGCTCGAACGCGGCACGCTCGAGGGCAGCCGCGCGATCCGCACCCTGCTGGCGGACCTCGGCGCGATGGTGACGCGCGAGGCGGTGCAGAGCCCGGCGATCATCGTCGTCGGCGAGGTCGTCGAACTGTCGGACGCGCAGGACAAGCTCGCCCGCTGGGCGCGTATCGCCGAGGGAACCCACGAAAGTAATACTTTCGTGGGGCCCGCCGAGGAAACCGCGGCATGAGACTCCTCACCGGCAACGATCTCCCCACCGGCGACGTCGTCTGGTGGACCGGCACCGGCTGGTCGCGTCACGTAGAGGACGCGATCGACGTCGGTACCGAAGGCGAAGGCATCCTGCGCACCGAAGAGGGCGCCCGCCGTGTCAACGTCCCCTATCTGATCGACGCCGTCGCCACCGCGGACGGCCCGCGCCCGGCGCATATCAAGGACCGCATCCGCGCGCTGGGCCCCACCGTGCGGCCCGACCTGACGCTCAAGCCGGCCGATCCCGCGGCCGGAAGCTGGGTGATATGATGCGCGCGAAGACGCGAAGCCGCGAAGAAAAGAAGGTTTTGGTTCGCGCGGAGGCGCGGAGGCGCGGAGGGGCTGCGCCTGGTACTACTGGCTCGCTCTTTCATGAGCGGCTGACGGCCGGGCCTTGGCTGGTGCAAACGCTTGCCCTCCCCCCCATCGTCATCCCGACGAAAGTCGGGACCCATGGAAACGATGCGGTCTGCGAGGCACGCGACGCCACCCCCATCCGCGCCGCTTATCACGCGACCACCCCCACCCCGTTCGTGCTGAACCTGTCAAAGCACGATGAGTCTCATGCCCTTCGACGGGCTCAGGGCGAACGGAGCGAGGAGCCCCGCCCCGAAACCGCGCCGCATCCATGGGTCCCGGCGTTCGCCGGGATGACGAAGGAAGGTGGGGCGCGCGCCGCGCGCCACCAACGCATCCCCTCCGCGCCTCCGCGCCTCCGCGCGAACAAAAACCTTAACCCCTTCGCGTCTTCGCGTCTTCGCGCGATCCCACCTTCCTTCCCCCGCCCGGAAGGATCGAAAGCCGATCATGTATAAATACGACCAATACGACCAGGCGATCGTCGATGCCCGCGTCGACGAATTCCGCGATCAGGTCGAACGCCGCCTGTCGGGCCAGCTGACCGAGGACCAGTTCAAGCCGCTCCGGCTGATGAACGGCCTCTATCTCCAGCTGCACGCCTATATGCTGCGCGTCGCCATCCCCTACGGCACGCTCGACGCGCGCCAGATGCGCATGCTCGGCAGTATCGCCCGCGACTACGACCGCGGCTACGGCCATTTCACCACGCGCCAGAACCTTCAATTCAACTGGATCAAGCTCGCCGACACGCCCGACATCCTCGCGAAGCTGGCGACGGTCGAGATGCATGCGATCCAGACCAGCGGCAATTGCATCCGCAACATCAGCGCCGACCAATATGCCGGCGCCGCCGCGGACGAGGTCGCCGACCCGCGCCCCTGGGCCGAGCTGATCCGCCAGTGGAGCACCTTCCACCCCGAATTCAGCTATCTGCCGCGCAAGTTCAAGATCGCGGTGATCGCCGCGGCCGAGGATCGCGCCGCGATGCGCCTCCACGATATCGGCATCCAGCTGCTCGAACGCGACGGCGAACTCGGCGGTGCGATCTACGTCGGCGGCGGCATGGGCCGCACGCCGATGGTCAGCCATTTGATCCGCGATTTCGTCACCGCAAACGACCTGATGAGCTATCTCGAGGCGTGCCTGCGGGTCTACAACCGCTACGGCCGCCGCGACAATATCTACAAGGCACGGATCAAGATCCTGCTCCACGAGATCGGCCCCGACAAATACCGCCGTCAGGTCGAGGAGGAGTTCGTCGCGGTCAAGCAATTGGGCCTCGACCCGCCGCGCGCCGAACTCGACCGCATCACCGCGATGTTCGCCCCCCCCGCCTTCGAAACGGACGCGCCGGCGGACATCGACCGCAGCGACCCCGATTTCGCCGTCTGGCTCGACCAGAACGTGGTCGCGCACAAACAGCCCGGCTATGCGATCGTCAACATCAGCCTGAAGCCCGCCGGCGGCATCCCCGGCGACGCCACCGCCGACCAGATCGACCTCATGGCCGACCTCGGAGAACGTTTTTCTTTCAATGAGCTACGCGTCACACACGCGCAGAACATCGTCCTCCCCCATGTCGCCATGCGCGACCTTCGGAAAGTTTGGACCGCGCTGTCGGAGGCGGGACTCGCCGAACCCAACCTCGACCTCATCACCGACATCATCGCCTGCCCCGGCCTCGATTATTGCAGCCTCGCCAACGCGCGCTCGATTCCCCTGGCGCAGAAGATCGCCGGACGCTTCGCCGACCGCGAGCGCCAGCGCGATCTCGGGGAATTGAAGCTCAAGATCTCGGGCTGCATCAACGCCTGCGGCCACCATCACGCCGGCCACATCGGCATCCTCGGCGTCGACAAGAAAGGCGTGGAGAACTTCCAGCTCTCCCTCGGCGGCTCGGGCGCGGAGGACGTCAGCCTCGCCAAGATCACCGGCCCCGGCTTCTCCGAGGACGGCGTCGTCGATGCGATCGAGCGCGTCACCGATACCTATGTGGACTTGCGCGAACCTGGCGAACGCTTCCTCGACACCTATCGCCGCGTCGGCTTCGAACCGTTCAAGGCCGCGATCTATGGTTGAGTCCGCCCTGCTCCGCTTCCGCGACGACGAGCCGCACGACGAACCGGCGGTGACGCTCGACGCCTTCCTCGGCCAGAGCAACGCCACCGCCGTCCGCCTCGAAGCCGGCGAGGACGCGCGCGCCCTCCTGCCGCAGCTCGGCCAGCTCGCGCTGGTCGAGGTCAGCTTCCCGACCTTCCGCGACGGTCGCGGCTACAGCGCCGCCCGCGTGCTGCGCGAGGCGGGCTATACCGGCGAGCTGCGCGCCGCGGGCGACGTGCTCGTCGACCAGCTGCCGCTGATGCGCCGCTGCGGCTTCGACAGCTTCGCGCCCGAAGCGCCGATCGACGCCGACGTGCTGCAGCGCAGCCTCGACCGCTACGACTATCGCTACCAGCCCGCCGCCGACGCGGTGGTGCCGGTGTGGAAGCTGCGGCATGGGTGAGCCCGCCCGCGCGCTCGACGTGATGGACGTCGCCCCGCCCTTCACCACGCATGACGCCGCCGCGATGCAGATCCGCTTCGCCGGCGTCGCCGCACCAGACATGCTGCGCGAACTGCTGACCGGCGAACTCGCCGGCCGCATCGCCTCGGTCTCGTCCTACGGCGCGGAGTCGGCGGTGCTGCTCCATATGGTCGCGAGCATCGACAAGGACGTGCCGGTGATCTTCACCAACACGCAGAAGATGTTCGGCGAAACCCTCGCCTATCGCGACGAACTGTCCGAACGGCTCGGCCTCACCGACCTGCGCGTCTTCCGCCCCGATCCGCGCGTGCTCGGGCTGAAGGATGCGACCGGCATGCGCTGGTCCTACGATCCCGACGGCTGCTGCGAGATCCGCAAGGTCGAGCCGCTGCGCCGCGCGCTCGCCCCCTTTGACGCCTGGATTTCGGGCCGCAAGGGCTTCCAGGCCGGCACCCGTACTGCGCTCCCCCGCTTCGAAGAGGACGAGGGCCGGCTCAAGATCAACCCGCTCGCCGACTGGTCGAAGGACCAGCTCGACGCCTATTTCGCGGAGCACGACCTGCCCCGCCACCCGCTCGAGGCGCAAGGCTATCTGTCGATCGGCTGCGCGCCCTGCACCAGCAAGGTCAAGCCGGGCGAGGACCCACGTGCGGGCCGCTGGCGCGGCTGGGACAAGGTCGAATGCGGCATCCACGTTTCGGCCCTGCCCGGCGACGATCCGGTGTTCTGACGCAGATTCGATCACCCTCACCCTTCCGGCGCTTCGCGCCTCCCTCCCTCTCCCATTGGGAGAGGGAAGGAGCCCGCCCGGCGCAGCCGGGTGGGAAGGGTGAGGGTGACGATATGGCGGTCACAAACCCGTCATCATCCGGGCGCATCTCGGGCATCATGGCCACCGACCCGAACCCGACGCCCTCCCTCACCCGCCGTGCCATGCTCGGCGGATCGGCCGCGATCCTGTCGATCGGCGCGCGGGGAGCCGAACGCCTGCCCGCCGGCCTGTTCTCGCTCAGCGTCGCCTCGGGCGATCCGCTGCCCGATTCGGTGATCCTGTGGACCCGCCTCGCCCCGCAGCCGCTCGACGCCACGGGCGGCATGCCGCCGGTCGCCGTGCCCGTCCGCTGGCAGGTCGCCGAGGACGCACGCTTCACCCGCATCGTCCGCGAAGGCACCGTGCAGGCCGAACCGCGCTGGGGCCATAGCGTCCACGTCGACTTCCGCGGCCTGAAGCCGGCGCGCCGCTACCATTACCGCTTCCTCGCCGGCGGCGAGACCAGCCCCACCGGCCGCACCCGCACCACCCCCGCCGCCGGCGCGCCGGTCGATCGCCTGCGCCTGTGCTACGGATCATGCCAGAAATACGAAGCGGGCCATTACGCCGCCTATCGCCACATGGTCGCCGAGGACCCCGACCTGATCCTGTTCCTGGGCGATTACATCTACGAAGGCGCGCCGAGTGCAAAGGACGCCGTCCGCCTCCACCAGAACCCCGAGCCCAGGGACCTCGCCGGTTATCGCATCCGCTACGCGACCTACAAGTGCGATCCCCTGCTCCAGGCGGCGCATCATGCCGCGCCCTGGGTGCTGACCTGGGACGATCACGAGGTCGCCAATGATTACGCAGGCGCGCTCGACCAGAACAACACCGACCCCGCAGCCTTTCTGCTCCGCCGCGCCGCCGCCTATCAGGCATGGTACGAACATCAGCCGACCCGCGCCGCGCCGCCACTGGGGGCGGACATGCGCATCTATCACACGCTCGACTGGGGGCGGCTGGCGCAGTTCCAGATCGTCGACGACCGTCAGTATCGCGGTCCCCGCGCCTGCCAGCCGCCGGGCCTGGTCGAGGCGCACCAGCGCTACCGCAACCTTATCGGGCCGTGCGCCGATCTCGACGCGCAGAACCGTACGATGCTCGGCGATGCGCAGGAACGCTGGCTGATGCAGGCGCTTGGCCAGACCCGCGCTCAGTGGAATGTGCTCGCCCAGCAGACGCTGATGCATCAGCAGGGCCGCATCGACGCCGAGCATCCCGAACGCGGCGTGCAATATTCGGCGGACAATTGGTCGGGCTATCCCGCGGCCCGGGATCGCGTCTTCCGCCGCTGGGTCGAGGCGAAGACGCCGAACCCGATCGCGCTCGGCGGCGATATCCACGCCTTCGCCGCTGCCGACGTCCACGATCCGGGCCGCCCCGGCGGCCCGCCGATCGCCGCCGAGTTCGTCGGCGGATCGATCACCTCGCTGTTCCACGACGCCAGCTTCAAGGCGCAGGCCGCCGCCAACGGCCTCGTCTACGCCGAGAACGAGGTGCGCGGCTACGGCCGCGTCGATCTGACGCCGGCGGGCGGCACCGTCACCTTCCGCAGCCTTGCCGACGCGCGCGATCCGGCGTCTCGCGCGCGCGACCTCGTCAGGTTCGCGCTCGACCCGCATCAACCGGGCATCCGTCAGCAATCTGCATGATGGCTGGATTGTAACTGGCGTGTAACGAACCGTGTCTAGCGCCGCCCTCACAAGGAGCCGGCGCGCGTGAGGACCGCGCCCCGCCGGCGATATTGGGGGCAAATCGATGAAGTGCATCAAGCGGGCGCAGGTCCGGCCTCTGGTCGCGGCCGCGTTGTTGACGACGACCAGCGTCATCGGCGCACCGGCGTTCGCGCAGACCGCCGCGCCGGAAAACCCCGGCACCGCCGCCGACGACACGGACGGCAAGGCCGGGATCACCGTCGTCGCGCGCAAGACCGCCGAGAATGCGCAGACGGTGCCGATCCCGATCACCGTCATCGGCGCGGCGACGCTGACCCGGCAGAACCTGACCAACTTCACCAATTTCCAGACCAAGCTGCCGGCGTTCTCGGTCTATTTGACCAACCCCAAACAGCTCAATCTCGGAATCCGCGGCATCGGCAACAACGGCTTTAATACGGATGGCATCGACGGTTCGGTCGGCGTGTTCGTCGATGGCGTCTACACCGGGCGTCAGGGGATGGTGTCCAATGATTTCAACGATCTCGCCGATATCGAAGTGCTGCGCGGGCCGCAGGGAACGCTGTTCGGCAAGAACACCACCGCCGGCGCGGTGTTCATCAACACGCTCAAGCCCAGCTTCACCCCCGGCGCCACCGCCGAGGCGAGCACCGGCAATTTCGGCTTCGCCGAGATCAAGGGCAGCGTCACCGGCCCGCTGATCGCCGACAAGCTCGCGCTGCGCCTGTCGGCTTTCTATTCGAACCGCGACGGCACCTATCCCAACCTCTACGACAACCGCGACCAGAACGCGCGTCAGGGATCGGGCGTGCGCGGGCAGTTGCTGGCGACGCCGACCGACAATCTCGCGATCCGCCTGATCGGCACGCACGCACGCCAGTTCTTCCCGACCATCTCGCCGGTCATCCTGTCGGTCTATAATCCGGCAGCGCTGCAGGCGCGGATGGCGGCGGCGGGCTATACGCTGCTGACCAGCAACGCGCGCGACCGCTTCGTCAACATCGACGGGCGGCTCGATGCGCGCACCAGTCTCGACAGCGGCAGCGGCCAGATCGACTGGAGCGTCGCCGGCCTCGGCACCTTCACCTCGATCACCGGCTACCAGCGCTGGAGCTGCTTCACCAACAACGACAACGACTTCACCCAGCTCGACGCGATCACCAATTACGGCTCGTGCAACGTCGAACGGCAATTCTCGCAGGAATTGCGCTGGGAAACCCCGCGCGGCCAGCCGATCGAGGCGACCGGCGGCGCCTTCCTCAGCCGCCAGCGGTTGCAGGTCGATTCGCGCATCCGCTTCGGCACGCAATACAATATCTGGGCGGCCAATCCGTCGGCCACCGCCTTCCCGACCGTGGCGGGCGGACCTGGGCGCAGGGTGCCTATACGGCGCGCGTCGCCGGCTTCGGCCTGACCAGCCAGGCGGTGTTCCACACCGACACCGACGCGCTGTTCGGCAATCTGACGTGGCATCCCGACGAAGCCCGCCGCCTCGCGATCGACATCGGCCTGCGCCAGACGTGGGAGCGCCGGTCGCAGGTCTACAACGGCGTCGTCGCCTCCAACCCCGGCAACCTCACCACCGCGCAGATCCGCGCGCTGTCGCCCGCCGGCGCCAACGCCCAGCTCGGCCAGGTCGACACCGCGCTGCGCGACAGCGCGCTATCGGGCGAGGCCGGCGTCAGCTACAAGGCGACGCCCGACGTCTTCCTGTACGGCAAGTACGCGCGCGGCAACAAATCGGCGGGGTTCAACCTGCTGCCCTACAATGCCACCAACCCCGACAACGGCGTCGCCTCGGCGATCGCATTGGGCGCTGCGCAGACGGTGAAGGGCGAGACGGCGGACAATTTCGAGGCAGGCATGAAGTCGACCTTCCTCGACCACCGCGTCCTGCTCAACATCACCGCCTTCCATACCAAGGTGCGCAACTATCAGGCGAACCAGGCGGTTGGCGTCGGCAATACCGCGCTGCGCTTCCTCGCCAACGTCGGCTCGCTGACCTCGCGCGGGGTCGAGGCGGAGATGGAGACGTGGCTGCTGCCGGGCCTCCACACCAAGGGCTTCATCGCGTTCAACAAGGCGACCTATTCGTCCTTCCCCAGCTCGGTCTGCCCGGGGCAGTTCACCGCGCTGACCTGCGATCTCACCGGCCGTCAGGTCGCCTGGGCGCCGAAGGTCACCAGCGATTTCACCGTCGATTACACGCAGCGCCTCGATGCCACGGCGAAGGCCTATGGGCTGTTCGACGTCAACTGGCGCTCGAAGCAGAACACGACGATCACGCTCGATCCGTCGGCCGAGATTCAGGCTTATGCACTTGCCAGTGCGCGGGTCGGCCTGTTGCTCGACAACGACCGGCTCGACATGCAGCTGTGGGTCGAGAACCTGTTCGACAAGGCCTATTACATCAACCTGCTCGGCTACACGAAATCGACCGGGCTGATCCAGGGCTACCCCGGCAACCCGCGCACCTATGGCGGCACCGTGCGGGTGCGCTTCTAAAGCGTGATGATGTCAGGCTGATCCAGCTTTCCGCCGCTCGCCCTGAGCCTGTCGGAGCCTGTCCTGAGCGACGCCGCAGGCGGCGTCGAAGGGGGCCTGATTCTCACCCATGGCAGGCTCGGGGCAAAGGGTGGATCAGCTCGGATGGGCCGCGCTGTCCAAGGCGGCGTCGCTATCGTCGGTCGGTGATATTGCAGCATCGGGAGCGACGTCGCCCTCGGACAGCTTCATCTGTTCGTAGGCGACCTCGAGGTCCTGCACGCCCGACCCCGTCGGCTGGATCGGCAGATCGGCGAAGCTGTGCGGCTCGTCGCCCGTGTCGCGTTCGTCAGGCATGTCGTTCTCCTCGTTACAGGCCTCCAACGCATCAGGTACGATTTCCGCCCCGTCATCCCAGCGCCTTCAGCAGCCCTTCCCACCACGCGATGCCGGGATCGAACGTCGCCACGGGCACGCGTTCGTTGAGCCCGTGCGCGAAGATCTCGCCCGGCTTCATGAACACGCCGCCGACGCCGAAGCTGGGGATGCCGCGCGCGCGGAAATGCATCGAATCGGTCGCGCCCGCTTCCTGCAGCGGCAGCACCGGCACGCCCGGCGCGCGGCTGGCGGTGACCGCCTTCACCGCCGCCATGACCTTGGGGTCGAGCGGTGACGCGCCCGCTTCGATCGTGCCGTTGTCGAACAGGGCGACGGTGATCGTCGGGTCCGCGACCAGTTCGACCAGCTTCTTCTCGATCGTCGCGCGCGGCGTGCCGGGGAAGATGCGGCAATTGACGTTCGCCATCGCGCGTTGCGGTAGCGCGTTGGGCGCATGGCCGCCGTTGAACATCGTCGGCACACAGGTGGTGCGGACCTGCCCGACATAGCGCGGATCGGCCGAGATCACGTCTGCGGCGGCGGTGTCGTTGGGGTTGGCCGCGAACGCCTTCATCGCCGCGCCCAGCGGTCCCGGCGTGCCCACGGCGGTGCCGGCGAGCGAGGCGCGGGTGATCTCGTTCTGCTCCGGCGGGAAGCGATAGGCAGCGACCCGCACGATGGCGGCGGCAAGGCTGGCGATCGCATTCCGGGGCCCCGGCCGGCTGGAATGGCCGCCCGGATCGGTGATGGTCAGATGCCAGTCGCCATAGACCTTTTCCGCCGCCTGCAGCCCATAAGCGATCGGCTTGCCGTCGTCGGCCAGCGCGCCGCCGCCAGCATCGGCGTTCAGCACCAGCGCCGCATTCTTGAACGCCTCGGCCGCGGCCCGGGTCGTCGCCATGCGCGTTTCCTCGTCGCCGGTCAGCACCAGCACGACATCGTGCCGCGGCACCCATTTCTCGCGCTTCAGCTTCATCAGCGTCGCGACGACCATCGATACGCCCGCCTTGTTGTCCAGGCTGCCGCGTCCGAAGACATAGCCGCCCTCGACCACCGGGGTGAACGGATCGCGCGTCCAGTCCTTGGGATCCGCCTGCACCACGTCCATGTGCCCGAGCACGACCATGGGTTTGGCGTTGCGCTCGCGGCCCGGATAGCGCGCGGTCAGATACCCCGTCTCGCCCATCGGCACGAAGGCGACGTCGGCCTCGGCAAACCCGGCGGAGACCAGTTATTGCTTCAGATAGGCGGCATAGGCGGGCACCTGTCCCTGCCCCTCCACCGTCCTGAACGCGATGCCCTTGGTCAGCAGCACAAGTGCTTCCCTACCCGCGGGGGTCGTTGGTGCATTCTGTGCCGACGCGGCAGCCGGGATCAGCGCGGACGCGGCGAGAAGGGCGAACAGATAGCGCATGCATGTCTCCGGCAGATGTCGCCCCGAGTGTGCGCCGGCCATGGATCGCGCACAAGACCATGAGCCCTGCCGTCACGCGTTCGGAGTCAGCTGGATCCGATAGGGGCCGGCACGGACGGCGAGCGGCTTACCCTTCCAGCTGAGACGCACCAGCCGCTCGCCCACCATGTCGTCGATCGCCGCGTGCACGATCGGCATCATGCGTCGCCAATCGCCGGTCGAGGACGGCGCGACCAACGCCCGCGCGACCTCGCTCGGGCAGATCGTCGCCCCCGCCGAACGCACAGCGAGCAACGCCAGCGCGGTATCGCGCACCGTGGAATGACTTGGATGCTCCGGCAAGGAAACCGATGCCGCGTCGCCTGTCGACGGATCGTTCATGATGAAATGGCGGAGAGGGAGGGATTCGAACCCTCGGTGCCCGCAAAGGCACGCCGCATTTCGAGTGCGGTACAATCGACCACTCTGCCACCTCTCCGCAGAAGACGTTTCCAAGGCCGATAAAGCCGGGGTCGGTCGGTCGAGGGCGCGCCTCTAACCGGTTCGTTTTGCGGTGGCAAGCACCCTTGCGCTTGTGCGGGCGAGAAAGGGCCTTAAATTGGCGCCATGCCCCGCCACGATCCCATCGGTACGCTGCCCTTCGTCGATATCGACGCGCCTGCGATCGCGCATGCGCGCTTTTCGATCGGCGACGTGGTGCGCCACCGGGTCTTCGACTTCCGCGGCGTGATCTTCGACGTCGATCCCGTCTTCGCCAACACCGACGAATGGTATGAGGCGATTCCGGAAAGCGTGCGGCCGCGCAAGGACCAGCCCTTCTACCACCTGCTCGCCGAGAATATGGAGTCGAGCTACGTCGCCTATGTCAGCCAGCAGAATCTGGTGGTGGACGACAGCGACGAGCCGATCGACCATCCGGCAATTCCCGGCCTGTTCGGCGACTTCGCCGACGGCCGCTACGCGCTGCGCCGCGAACACCGGCACTAGGGCAAGAAGGGGCGCCGCGGCGCCCCTTCCCCGTCATCAGAAGTTAATGCCCGCTCGGGCATAGACGAACCGGCCGTTGAAGCCGAACGGCGAGAAGTTGCTGTACGGCAGGAACTGATAGGTCGCCGGATAGCTGCCACCGACGTTCGCCGGGCGCAGGCCGAACGGCCGACGATCAGGATAGACGTCGAAGGCATTGTCGACGCCCAGCGTCAGCTGCACGCCCTGCAATTCGTAGCTCAGCGAGAAATCGGTGATCCACTTCGGGCGGAGCACTTGGTCGTCCGGCCCCAGCGCGGTCAGGCTCGTCGCATCGGCACCCAATGGCGCGGTCGTCTCGGGCGAGATGACCGAGCCGTAGCGGGTGGTCCGCGCCGACACGCCGACGCCGGCGATCTTGCCGTCGGTCGCCAGCACCACCTTGGTGCGCGGCTGACCGCGTTCGAAGCGGATGCCCTCGACGCGCCCGAACAGCACGAGTCCGGGGATCTGCGCCAGCGAGCCGAGGTTGTTGAGCCGCGTATCGATGTGGTTCTTGGTGTAGTTGTACGCCGCCGAGAAGTTCCACGCGCCGAGCCCGCCCAGATTGGCGCGATAGGTCGCGACCGCGTCGACGCCCTGCGTCGTCGTGTCGAGGCCGTTGATGAAGAATCGCGCCGCCCCTACGTTGCTGAAGCCGTTTGCCGCCAAAATCGCCTGAACCGCGGTGTTCTGCGCCGCCGTGCCGACGCCCGCCGCACCCAGATTCTCCGACAGCACGACGCGGTCGCGGATCTTGATGTGGAAGTAATCGACCGTCAGGTTGAAGCCGCGGAACGGGTTGAGCGTCGCGCCGCCCGACAGGTTGAGCGACTTTTCGGGTTTGAGCGGCTGCGAACCCAGCGCCCGCGCGACGGCACTGTTCACCGGCACCGTCGAGACGTCGACCGGCACGCCCGACAGGAAGTTGGTCGAGGTGGTCGTGAAATACTGCTGGTGCAGCGAGGGGGCGCGGAAGCCGTTCGACACCGAACCGCGGATCGCGAAGCCCCGCACGAATTCGTAGCGCAACGCGAGCTTGCCGTTCACCGTCTCGCCGAAGTCGCTGTAATGTTCGTAGCGCCCCGCCGCGGTCGCGGTCAGGCCGGTGAACAGATCGGCGTCGAACTCGACGTAGCCCGCATAGCTGTCGCGATCGACGTTGGTGCGCGCCGAGGCGGGCAGACCGCCGAAGCCCTGTGCGCCCGCCGCCGCGGCACGGCCCGGGAACGAGCAGATGCCGGTCGCCGCCGTGTAGACGCCGCCGAGCACGGTGCAGTTCGCCGCGGTCGTCGCCCGCGCGGCGGTGAAGAGCGGCCCGGTCTGGTAGGATTGGGGATCGCCGGGGCGGATCTGGTAGATTTCATGCCGGAATTCGCCACCGAACGCGAACGACAGCGGGCCCGCGAGGCCGGCGTCGAACTGGCGCGACAGATCGGCGTTGGCGAGGATCTGCGAGAAGGCGAGGCCGCCGGCATCGAACGACCGCTGGCTGTTCGGGCCGAACGAGACGTTGACGCTGTCCTCCGTCCGGTAGTTCAGCTCGTTGCGGCCGAAGCCGAGCGAGAAGTCGCCCTTGAAACCCGCCAGATCGGCGCGGACGCCGCTGGTCACCGAGACGTCGTCGATGTTCGACTGGATCTTGGGCAAATAGCCGTCCGCCGTCAGACCGACGAAATTGGCGTTGGTCGGCGTCGTGCCCGGCGCGATCGTCGAGAAATCGCGGTTGGTCGCCGCCGATTGCTGGCGGAAGTTCGCCGCCGACAGGCCGTCGCGATGGCCGTAGGTCGCGAACGCGTAGAAATCGGCGGTGCCGAGCGGCACTTCGGTGTTGACGAGGAAGTTGAAATCCTCGGTCTTGGCATCGCCGTAGCGGAAGTCGAGGCGGTTGAACGTCGCCTCCCGCGGATCGAAGGTCGTCGTGGTCGGGCGGATATAGTTCGGCCGCAGGTCGTAGCCCTGGCGGTTGGTGAAATTGCGGTCTCGATATTCGCCGGTGAAGTTGAAGAAGCCGCCGTCGCCGACCGGCAGGCCGACGTTGACCCCGAACGTCGTATAGGCGCCGTCGCGTGCCTTGCGCTCGCCCGAGCTGTTCGCCTGCAGGTAGCGCGAATCGGTCGCGTCGAGCGCGGGCTGGCCGCCGACGAGGCCGTCGAAGTTCGACACGCCTTCCAGCGTCGTGACGTACTTGCCGTAGCTCACCTGCGCACGGCCGCCCTCGCTGGCGGTCTTGAGCTGGACGTTGATGACGCCCGCGATCGCGTCGGAACCATATTGCGACGAGGCACCGTCGCGCAGCACCTCGATCTGCTTGATCGCCAGTGCGGGGATCATGTTCATGTCGACCGCCGCCGCGCCGCGCCCGACCGTGCCGTTGATGTTGAGCAGCGCCGAGACGTGGCGGCGCTTGCCGTTGACCAGCACCAGCGTCTGGTCGGGGTTGAGGCCGCGCAGCGTCGCGGGGCGAGTCACGTCGGAGCCGTCGGCGATCGACGGTTGCGGGAAGTTGAACGAGGGGACGAGCTGGTTGAGCACCTTGTTGAGCTCGCCCGATCCCGAGGCCTGCAACGCGCTCGACGAGATGACGTCGATCGGCACCGTGCTGTCGGCGACGGTGCGGTTGGGCGCGCGGCTGCCGATGACGACGATCTGGTCCGCGGCGTTATCCGACGCCTCCTGCGTGTCCGCGGTCGCTTCCTGGCTGGGCGCGGACTGGACGGTCTGCGCCGCCGCCGGTGCGGCCAGCGCAAGCAGCGATACGGACAGCGACAGCCCGGCGAGCAAGTTTTCGTGCCTCATGAATTCCCCCGATTTCGAGCAGCTTCGTTACCGTCCCGACCGACGACACTTTATGTCGCAAACGATAACCATCAAGCTGGCCATTGCGCGTTGTCACACGTTTGACACGATGCTGTTGCCGCACTGCAACAGGCGGCGGCATGGCGAGAAACGCCGCAGGGTTGCCCGTGACCGGTTGACATCGGGCGACCCGTCGCTTAGCTGCCGCCGCTCATCCTGCCGGGTCAGTCCTGTGCGGGTATATGTTTTTTGGGAAGTGACTAAAGCCATGTTCGCAGTCGTGCGCACGGGCGGCAAGCAGTATCGCGTCGCCGCCGGAGACAAGATCGTCGTCGAGAAGCTGGACGGCGAAGCCGGCGCCTCGATCACGCTGGGTGATGTCCTGCTCGCGGGCGAAGGCTCGGAGCTGAAGGACGTCGCCGGCCTGACCGTCGCCGCCGAGATCGTCGCGCAGGCGAAGGGCGAGAAGGTCATCGTCTTCAAGAAGCGCCGCCGTCACAATTATCGCCGCAAGAACGGCCATCGCCAGAACCACACGATCCTCAAGATCGTTTCGGTCGGCTGAGCCCAAGCGCGAACAGGAGTAGAGCAGCATGGCACATAAGAAAGCAGGCGGTTCGTCGCGCAACGGTCGTGATTCGGCCGGCCGTCGTCTCGGCGTGAAGAAGTTCGGCGGTCAGGAAGCGATCGCGGGCAACATCCTCGTGCGTCAGCGCGGCACGAAATTCTATCCGGGTGCGAACGTGGGGATCGGCAAGGATCACACGCTGTTCGCGCTCGTCGACGGCCGCGTGGCGTTCCACGAGGGCAAGCTCGGCCGTAAATTCTGCTCGGTGCAGATTATGGCGGAAGCCGCCGAATAACATCGGGTAACCAGCCGGGTTGCCCACCAGGGTGACCCGGTCGCACCGCGCAGGCGGTGCCAGCCAAACAAGGGAGACGGGTCGCCCCGGCTCCCTTTTTTCTTGCTCCCCAACCTTTTGTCCCTGCCGCGTCACACGCGCGTGGCAGGGGCGCGGCCAAGGAGAGAGCGAGACATGTTCGCCCGGACCAAGAGATTGACGCTACGGCCGGCGTGGCCGGAGGATGCGGGTGCACTGGCGCAGGCGATCGGCCACGAAGCCGTTGCACGGATGCTGGTGCGCGTCCCCTACCCCTATGCGGCGAGCGACGCGCACGCCTTTGCCGCGCTGCCGCGGGGAGCCCACGAGCCGCGCTTCCTGATCCTGTCGCACGAGGCGGCCGAGCCGGTGCTGGTCGGCGGGATCGCGCTGACCGATTTCGGCGGCGAGACCGGTGTCGAGCTCGGCTATTGGCTGACACCGGCGGCCTGGGGTCGCGGCTATGCGACCGAGGCAGGACGCGCGGTGATCGACATGGCGCGCCATGCGCTGCCGATCGCGCGCCTGGGGGCATGGCATTTCGCCGACAACCCGGCGTCGGGGGCGGTGCTGCGCAAGCTCGGCTTCCGCCCGACCGGGCGCGTCGTCCAGAAGCGCTCCTGCGCCCGCGCCGAGCCCGCGGCCTCGGTCTGCTACGACCTGCCGCTGGAGGACGAACGACCGGCGATGCCGATCGCGGCCTGATCGCGGGCGATCAACCGTCCGCGGCGTAAGGATCGACCGGGCCGAGCAGCGCCGCATAGACCGTCAGCAACGCTGCCGCGCCCGCCGCGGCGGCGATGCCGGCGGTCCCGATCCGCGGGTAGAGCGTCGCGCCGATGCCCGCGCCCGCGACGAGGCCGCCCCACAAAGCGAGGTACGGCAGCCACGCCCAGCGCGAGCCGCCCCGTATGGCAGCCGCCAACCGCTGACCGAGCTTGACGAGCGTGCCGGTCATGTAGGTGACGCCGACGCTGACCTCGCCGCCGCGCTGGAAGGTCGTGTTGGCCGCGCCCATCGCCGCGGCGAGCAGCGCGGTGGTGGCCGATTCGGGCCAGCGGCCATCGACCCCGGCAGCGATGGCGAGCAGGACGGCGACGCAGGCGAGCGCGGCGGGCTTGCGGCGGGTACGGGCCGCGGTCGTCACCAGCGTGCCCCCGACCACACCGCCGACGAAGGCTGCGACCAGTCCCGCAGCGGCGACCGCGACCGCCGGGTCGCGCGCGATGCCGACGCCGAGACGGGTCGAATTGCCGCTCATGAACGAGACGAACAGCCCGCCGAGCTTGAGGAAGCCGATCGCATCGACATAGCCGGCGAGCGCCGACACGCCGGCGGCGAGGGTCCAGAAGCGCTTGGGATGGCGGATCATGGGTGGGTTTTAGGACGGCCGGGCGCTGGCGTCGAAGGGGGAAATGCCGGCGCGACGTGCCTTACGCCCTCTTCGTCATCCCCGCGAAGGCGGGGATCCATACTGGGTGGCGTTCGTGGAACCCACGCCGTTCGGCGACTATGGATTCCCGCCTTCGCGGGAATGACGAGGTACGTAGGAGAGCGACAGCCACCCCCCAGCCCGTCATCCCGGCGAACGCCGGGACCCATGGATGCGAGCGGCCGGCGGGGTTCCGCGCCCTCGCCATGTCATCCCCTCCATGGGTCCCGGCGTTCGCCGGGATGACGAAAAGAGCGGGAAAGCCACCTCTGCCCTACGCCGCCTCCGCCTTTGGCAGCACCACGGCTTCGTAGTCGCTTTCCGCCAGTCCGATCAGCGCGGGGGCGTCGTGAATCCAGGGATGGAAGCCGGGCAGGAAACGGGCGGCCCGGACGCCCGCCACCTTGCGCGCCGAGCCGGGGTGCCGAACACATGCCAGAACAGCCGCGCCCAGACGCGCGGGACGGTCAGCCTGTCCTGCCGCAGCAGTTCGAGCATGCCGCGCGTGCGACCGGTGAAGAAGCGCCACGTCGTGACGAGCATCCCAGCGACTTGAGTCACCAGCGCCCCGTGCGGGTGCCGCGACCGAAGCGGCGGTCGCGTGGGGTAACGACCAGATCGTCCGGGGTGGTTGCTTTCGCCATGATTTCCTCCGAACAAGGAATGATCGATCACTACTTACACCATTGTGAATAGGCTGCTCTCCTGTCCGCTGCAACCCTTCCCCCCATTCCGCTCCGCAAACGCCTGTCCCCCGCCGAGAGTCGTGACGCGGCGCTGACGGCGGCGCAGCAGCTGCTGGTCGAGAGCGGACCGCAGGCGGTGACGCTGAAGGCGGTCGGCGCGCGGATCGGGCGGACGCATGCCAATCTGCTCCATCATTTCGGCTCGGCCGAGGGGCTGCAACAGGCGCTGATCGCGCGGATGGCGACCTGTATCACCTCGACGATCCGCGATGCCGTGCTCAACAACCGCGCCGCGGCGGCGCAAGAGGGCGAACCCGACCCGCGCGGCATCGTCGATCTGGTGTTCGACGCGTTCGACACCGGTGGTGCGGGTGCGCTGGCGAGCTGGATGATCCTGTCGGGCAATCGCGACGCGCTCGATCCGATCCTGTCGGCGGTGCACGATCTGGTCGACGAGCTGGCCGACGAGGTGCAGCCGGCCGAACGGCCGATCCAGGAGGAAACGCTGCATCTGGTGCTGATGGCGCTGGGCGACGCGCTGCTCGGTGCGGCGATGGCGCGAGCGCTCGACCTGCCGCGCAGCAAGGCGCGCGAGCTGGCGACGGCGATGCTGGTGGGTGGCCGGGCGCCGGCCTGAACCATCGGCCCTGAACCATCGACCCTGAACCACCGGCAATGGCTCGCTGACACAGCGGCAATGGCCCCGCCCCTGCGCGTTCCCGCCGCGCTGCGATATGCGAGGTGTATCGCGCAAGCGGGTTCGGCTCCGGCGGGTGCTCCTGCGTCCGGTATCGAACCGGCCGTCGATCGGTGCAGCGATGGGGGTCGCGGGCGCCGATCGACGGTTATCGCGCTGGCGGCGCGTCCCCGGATGCATGCAGGCCGCGGTAATCGCCTGGCGTCACGCCATAGACTTCGCGAAAGGCGCGACCGAGATAGGCGGCGTCGCAAAAGCCCCAGCGTTCGGCGAGCGCGGCGATCGTCCGGCGATCGCCCGGCGCGCGCAGCGTCTCGGCGATGCGGTCGAGGCGGCGCGTGCGGATATAGGCCTGCACCCCGCCCTCGTCGCGCAGCAGGCGGTAGAGCGTCGAGCGCGAGACGCCGAGCGTCCGCGCCAGCCGCGCGGTGTTGAGCGAGGGCGAACCGAGGTTGCGCTCGATCTCGGCGCGCAATTGCACACCGAGACCGCGGTCATGCTGGTCGGCATCGACGGGGACCGTGCCGAGGCTCGCCGCGACGGAGACGGCGAGCAGGTCGAGGACCGTCTGCGCGACCATCGGGCCGCAATGCGCCGGCAGCTGCGCCGCCTGTCGCTCCAGCATGGCGAGGTGCGAGACGAGCAATGCCGCCTGATCGGGCGCGACGACATGGCCGTGGAGGCCGCGCACCGACGGGAGGAAGCGTTCCGCCACCGCGCGCGGCAGGGAGAAGCCGGTGCTGACCGACGCTTCGGAAAAATGATGCTGCGGCCGCGCCATGTCGGAGAGCAAGATCGATCCCGCGGGCGCAACCGCCTGTCGCCCGTCCATGTCGCCATAGGCTGCGCCGACATGGCGGACGTTGACGACAAGATCGTCGCTGTGGTCACGCGCCGCGTGCAGGCGGCTACGGGTCCAGTCCTGCGCGGTGATCCGCGCCTGCCCCAGCCCCAGCGTGCCGAGGTCGAGCCACTTCATCTCCACCGCGAACGGTTCGCGCGGCGCCGTATCGTACCGGGTCGACAGGTTGGCGACGTTGGTGCCGCGCCAGGCGTCGTAGCGCTCGCGCTCGGATAGATCGTCCGACGCGAACACGCTCGCCCAGCCGAGCGAGACCGGCGCGGCGCCGGTGGCGTGGGGTTGCGGCACCGATGTCATCGCCTCTGTCTAGCGCCACTCATAATGGTGGTTCAATGGTGTCGTTGCCGGCCCCGGTTGCAGGACGATGCCATGCCGGGGGTGGCCGTTCGCCGCCATGCCGCTAAAGAGGCGGGATGCATTTCCTCGACCAGGCCAAGATCTTCGTCCGCTCCGGCGCGGGCGGCCCCGGCGCCGTCAGCTTCCGGCGTGAAAAGTTCATCGAATACGGCGGCCCCGACGGCGGCAACGGCGGCAAGGGCGGCGACATCATCTTCGAGGCGGTCGCCGGCCTCAACACGCTGATCGATTTTCGCTATACGCAGCATTTCCGCGCGCCTCGCGGGCACGGCGGATCGGGCAGCAACCGCACCGGCGGCGGCGGCGACGACCTGCTCATCAAGGTCCCCGTCGGCACGCAGATCCTGTCCGAGGACAAGGACGAGGTGCTGCTCGACTTCACCAAGGTGGGCCAGCGCGAGGTGTTCCTGCGCGGCGGCGACGGCGGGCGCGGCAACGCCAGCTACAAGACCTCGACCAACCGCACGCCGCGCCAGCACGGCACCGGCTGGCCGTATGAGGAGGCCTGGGTGTGGCTGCGGCTCAAGCTGCTCGCCGACGCCGGCCTCGTCGGGCTGCCCAATGCGGGCAAGTCGACCTTCATCAATGCGGTCACCAACGCGCAGGCGAAGGTCGGCGCCTATGCCTTCACCACCACCCGCCCGCAGCTGGGCGTGGTGCGCCACAGGCAGCGCGAATTCGTCGTCGCCGACATCCCCGGCCTGATCGAGGGCGCGGCGGACGGCGCCGGCATAGGCGACCGGTTCCTGGGGCATATCGAGCGGTGCCGGGTGCTGCTGCACCTGGTCGATGCCAACGACGACGATGTGGCGGAAAGCTATCGCATCGTCCGCGAGGAGCTGGCGGCCTACGGTGGCGGGCTGGTCGACAAGCCGCACGTCATCGCGCTGAACAAGATCGACACGCTCGACGACGAACTGGTCGAGGCGCTGTCCGCCGAACTGGCGGAGGAAAGCGGCGCGGACGTCATCCCGCTGTCGGGTGCGGCGGGGACCGGCGTCGACTGGGTGCTCGACCGGCTGCTCGAGGCGATCGGGCCGGGCCCCGAGACGGTGCCCGAGGGCGACGAGGGCGAGGACGAGATCAGCTGGTCGCCACTGGGGTAGGAGGCGCGGGGCGGATGGGTTATGATAGCAGTATGGCGACTCAACCCGTCTATCCGCCGCTGACGGCCGACGAATTCCTCGACATCGATTTCGGGGAAAAGAAGGCCGAGCTGGACAATGGCGTCATCCGCATGATGGCGGGCGGCACGGCCCGCCATGCCAAGGTACAGGGCAACATCTTTCTTGCGCTGGGCACTCGCCTTCGTGGCACAGGCTGCGCGCCGTATAATTCCGACATGGCGACAAAGACGCACGATCTGTCGATCCGCTACCCGGACGTCAGCGTGTTCTGCAATCGTGACACCCCGGCCAACGACGATGCCAAGGCGTTCGACGATCCGCACATCCTGTTCGAGGTGCTGTCGGCCGGGACCGCGCGCACCGACCTGCGGGTGAAGCTCGACGAATATAAAGCGCTCGCCAGCGTCGATACGATCGTCTTCGTCGATATCGCGACCGAGCGGCTGCGGATCGTGCAGCGGACGGGCGCGCATGCGTGGCAGGACGAGAGCCATGAGGCGCCCGTCGACCTGCCCCTGCCCTTGCTCGGGCTGGTCGTCGCGCACGACGAAATCTTCGCGCGCGATTGATCCCGGCGGCGGCTACGGGCTAACGCGCGTGGCGTGACGCTCTTTCCCCCCGCCCTGTGCCCGCGCCTGATCGTCAAGGTGGGATCCGCGCTGCTCGTCGCGCCCGACGGCGCGGTGCGGCGCGACTGGCTGACGACGCTCGTCACGGATATCGCCGCGCGGATCGCGGGGGGGCAGCAGGTCGCGGTGGTGTCGTCAGGGGCGATCGCGCTCGGTGCGCGGCGGCTCGGGCTGGCCAAGGGCGGGCGCGCCAGCCTCGAGGATGCGCAGGCCGCCGCGGCGACCGGGCAGATCGCGCTCAGCCAGACGTGGGCGGAGCTGCTTGGGAACCACGGGCTGACCGCGGCGCAGATGCTGGTAACGCTGGACGATCTGGAGGATCGGCGGCGCTATCTCAATGCCGCCGCGACGCTGGGAAGGCTGCTCGGACTGGGCGTGGTGCCGATCATCAACGAGAACGACAGCGTCGCGACCGAAGAGATTCGCTTCGGCGACAACGACCGGCTCGCCGCACGCGTCGCGCAGGCGGCGGGGGCGCAGGGCGTGGTGCTGCTGTCCGACGTCGACGGGCTGTACGATGCCAACCCGCATACCAACCCGCAGGCGCAACATATCGCTCGGGTCGAGCGGATCGATGCGGTCGCCGGCATGGCGGATGCGGGATCGGCGTCGGGGATGGGATCGGGCGGCATGGTGTCGAAGGTCGCCGCGGCGCGGATCGCGACCGGCGCGGGCGCGCATCTCGCCATCGCCAGTGGGCGGATGGACCATCCGCTCGGCGGCGATCCGCGGCATACGTTGTTCGTCGCGGAGCGGAGCGCATCGGCGCGCAAGGCGTGGCTGGCGGGGGGGCTGACCGCGCGCGGGCGGATCCATGTCGATGCGGGCGCGGCGCAGGCGTTGCGCGCGGGCGGCAGTTTGCTGGCGGCGGGCGCGACGCGGGTCGAGGGGGGGTTCGCGCGCGGCGATCTGGTGAGCGTCGAGGGGCCGGCGGGCACGATCGCGCGCGGGTTGTGCGAATATGATTCCGCCGAAGCCGGGAAGCTGCTCGGTACGCGGTCGGACGAGCAGGCGGCGATCCTCGGCTATGCGCCGCGGGCGGCGTTGGTGCATCGCAGTCATCTGGCGCTGGTGTGATGCCTCTGCCCCACCCCCTCCGTCACCCCGGACGTGTTCCGGGGTCCACCCTGCGGCGAGGCGGACGGCCCGAGGTTCCAGCCCTGCGCTTGCGGATGCGTGGACCCCGGAACACGTCCGGGGGGACGGAGGAGGTTTGGCGAGCATGACCACCCTCGCGATCACCGGCGCCGCTGGCTTCGTCGGCAAGGCGCTGGTCGCACAGGCGCTCGTTGCCGGGCACATCGTCCACGCGCTCACCCGCCGACCGCAGCCGCCGCGCGAGGGGATCGTCTGGCTCGATGGTGCGCTCGATCGGCCGGACAGCCTCGCCGCGCTCGCCGATGGCGCCGATGCGATCGTGCACGTCGCCGGTGTGGTGAACGCGGCGAACCGCGCCGGGTTCGTCGCGGGCAATATCGACGGCACGCGCGCGATGCTCGATGCCGCACGGGCCGCGGGGGTGCGCCGTTTCGTCCACGTCTCGTCGCTGTCGGCGCGCGAGCCGCGGCTGTCGAATTACGGCTGGTCGAAGGCGGAGGCCGAGACGCTGGTCGCGGCGAGCGGGCTCGACTGGAGCATCGTGCGGCCGAGCGGCGTCTATGGCCCGGGCGACATGGAGATGCGCGACCTGTTCCGCGCCGCGCGGTTCGGGATCGCGCTGTTGCCACCGCGCGGTGCGGTGTCGCTGGTCGCGGTCGAGGACCTCGCCCGGTTGCTGCTGACGCTCGCGACGCAGGCGGTGCCGCCCGCGATCTACGAAGTCGATGACGGCCACATCCTCACCCATGACGCGATGGCGCAGGCGATCGGCCGGGCGGTGGGCCGCCGCCGCGTGCTGGCGCTGCATTTGCCCCGGGCAGCGCTGATGCTCGGCGCACGGCTCGACAAGACGCTGCGGGGACGCGGCGCCAAGCTCACCGCCGATCGCGTCGGCTATCTTTCGCATCCCGACTGGACCGCGCGACCCGCGTTGCGTCCGCCCGCCGCGTTATGGACACCGGCGATCGCACCCGACGAGGGCCTTGCCGCCACCGCGCGATGGTATCGCGACAACGGGCTGCTATAGCGCCGTAACCCTGCCGTATTTGGCCGCCATTCGGATGACCATCATGACCGACCGCACCGCAATCCTCGAAACGATCCATGCGCAGATCGAACCGTTCAACAAGAAGGGCGTGGCGCTGACCGACGCCACCACCTTCCAGGGCGACCTGGAGTGGGACAGCCTTACGGTCATGGACTTCGTCGCGGCGATCGAGGACGAATTCGACATCATCATCACGATGAACATGCAGGCGGAGATCGAGAACGTCGGCCAGCTCGCCGACGCCGTCGCCAAGCTGAAGGGGGACGCATGACGGAGACCGGCCTGCAGCCCGAAACGCTCGACTTCGATCCGGCGCCAGTCGCGCCTGAACGTGATCTCATGTCGAAATTCGACGGCCTGATCGCGGAGCGGCAAGCGCTGATCGACACCGGCGTCACCGATCCGTTCGCGATCGTGATGGACCAGGTGAAGTCGCCGACGCAGGCGGTGATCGCCGGTCGCGACACGATCCTGCTCGGCACGTACAATTACATGGGGATGACGTTCGATCCCGACGTCATCGCCGCCGGCCACGCCGCGCTCGACCGGTTCGGATCGGGCACCAACGGCAGCCGGATGCTCAACGGCACCTTCCGCGACCATATGGAGGCGGAAGCCGCGCTGCGCGACTTCTACGGCACCTCTGGCGCGATCGTCTTCTCGACCGGCTATATGGCCAATCTCGGCATGATCTCGACGCTCGTCGGCAAGGGCGAATACGTCATCCTCGACGCCGACAGCCACGCCTCGATCTACGACGGCTGCAAGCAGGGCGTCGCCGAGATCGTACGCTTCCGCCACAACAGCGTCGAGGACCTCGACAAGCGCCTCGGCCGCCTGCCCAAGGACGCCGGCAAGCTCGTCGTGCTGGAGGGCGTCTATTCGATGCTCGGCGACATCGCGCCGCTGAAGGAGATGGTCGCGGTCGCCAAGAAGCATGGCGCGATGGTGCTGTCGGACGAGGCGCATTCGATGGGCTTCTACGGCCCCAACGGCCGCGGCGTGTACGAGGATCAGGGGCTGGAGGGCGAGGTCGACTTCGTCGTCGGCACCTTCTCCAAGTCGGTCGGCACGGTCGGCGGCTTTTGCGTGTCGAACCATCCGAAGTTCGAGGCGATCCGCATCGCCTGCCGTGCGTATATCTTCACCGCCAGCCTGCCGCCGTCGGTGGTGGCAACCGCGGCGGCGTCGATCCGCAAGCTGATGACCGCACACGACAAACGCGCGCAGCTGTGGGCCAATGCGCGCCAGCTCCATGGCGGCCTCAAGGCGATGGGGTTCAGGCTCGGCACCGAAGCGCCCGACAGCGCGATCGTTGCGGTGATCCTGGATGACCAGGAGCAGGCGGTGGCGATGTGGCAGGGGCTGCTGCACGCCGGCGTCTACGTCAACATGGCGCGGCCGCCGGCGACGCCGGCCGGGACGTTCCTGCTGCGCTGTTCGCTGTGTGCCGAGCATAGCGAGGCGCAGCTCGACGCGGTGCTCGCCATGTTCCGTGCCGCGGGCGAGGCGGTCGGCGCGATCGGCTGACCGGGGGCGTCCCCAAGCGTTCGTCGCAAGGCCCGACGGACGCCTTAACAGCCCCCGTCACCCCGGACTTGTTCCGGGGTCCACCGGGCCGCAGGCCTGCGCTCTCCCGTCAGGCCGTACGCCTCGCCGCGGAGTGGACCCCGGAACAAGTCCGGGGTGACGAAGGGGATGTGGGAACGGCGGGGCTTATACGAGCGCCGCTATGCGATAGCTCTACCGTCGCTCCCCCGCCCCCATCACGCCATCGGCTTTTCTTGACGGCCGAAACGGGTTAGCGTCGCTGCCGTGATGCGGGGTGATGCCGAAACGATCCCGGGGGGGTCCCAGGGAGGCGACGCGGCCTGGCGGACGATCATGCTGGTCGTGATGGGTCTGCTCGGCGCGGCGGTGCTCGTCGCGCTGATCGTGACGCTGGGCGAAGCGAACCGCCAGCGCGACCGCGCGCTGCAGGCGCAGGCGCACAGTTACGACGTGATGATCCTCGCGCGCACCGTGTCGGGCACGATCGCGCGATCGGAGGCGTCGCTGGGCCGCTACGTCATCAGCGGCAAGGCCGAACAGGAACTGGGCCAGCTCTATTACGACCAATGGCGGCTGGCGGGCACGCAGCTGAGCAAGCTGGAGGGGCTGACCCATGCCACCGGCGAACAGAGCGCGCGTGTCGCGCAGCTGCGCGCCGCCTACCAGCAGCGCGGCGAGGAATTGTCGCTGACCGCGCTCAGCACGACCTATGGCAAGAACAGCCAGGCGCTCGCGCGCTATTACAAGGCGCGCCAGTCGCCGACGCTGACGGCGATCGACCGGACGCTCGACGAGATCATCACCCGCGAACGCGCGCTGCTCGATTCGCGTACCACCGACGCGATGCGCACGGTCAGTCGCGCGAGCCGCATTGCCGGGGTGCTCGCGATCTTCGGCGTGCTGATCGTGCTCGGCGCGCTCATACTCGGCTGGTTCACGCTGCAGGCGGTCGGCGAGCGCGCGATCGCGCAGGCGGAGGCGGATGCCGAGCGCGAACGCGCCGAGGAACTCGCCGCCGCGGTGACGCAGGCGACCGACGAGTTGCGCGTGCAGGAGGCGAAGCTGCGCCAGGTGCAGAAGATGGACGCGGTCGGCCAGCTGACCGGCGGCATCGCGCACGATTTCAACAATATGCTCGCGGTCGTGCTGGGCGGACTGGAACTCGCGCGGCGGTCGGTCGCGCACGATCCATCCACCGCGACGCGGCATATCGACAATGCCACCGATGGCGCCAACCGCGCCGCGGCGCTGACCCGGCGGTTGCTGGCGTTCAGCCGCGAGGATTCGCTGAAACCCGAACCGATCCCGGCGGCGCAGCTGGTGTCGGGCATGTCCGAGCTGATCGACCGCACGCTGGGCGATGCGATCACCGTCGTCACCCACGACACCTCGAGCGGGTGGCGGGTGCGTGCCGACCGGGTGCAGCTGGAAAATGCCGTCCTCAACCTCGCGGTCAACGCGCGTGACGCGATGAACGGCCGCGGCCGGCTGGTCATCGCGACCGGCGCGGCGACGCTGGACGAGCATCAGGTCGATCATTGCAGCGCCGGCGATTACGTCACGATCGCGGTCACCGACACCGGCACCGGCATGACGCCCGAGGTGGTCGAGCGCGTCTACGAACCCTTCTTCACCACCAAGGAAGCGGGCAAGGGCACCGGCCTCGGCCTCAGCCAGATCTTCGCCCTGGTCCGCCAGCTGCACGGCGCGATCGCGATCGACACCGCGCCGGGGCGCGGCACGACGGTGACGCTGTACCTGCCGCGCGACGACCTCGCCGCGCAGGCCGATCCGGCGGTTGCGACCGCCCCGGCCCCCGCCCCCCCCGCGGCGGAGGCGTTGCGCGTGCTCGTCGTCGAGGATGATCCGCGCGTGCTCGCGGCGACGATGGGGGCGCTGGACGAGCTCGGCCATCATGGCCTCGCCTGCGATGCGCCGGGCAAGGCGGCGGGGATGCTCGCCGATCACGACGACGTCGACCTCATCATCTCCGACGTGCTGATGCCCGGGCAGACGGGGCCGGAGATGATCGCGGCGATCGGCCCGCACTTCCCGCACATCGCCGTGCTGTTCGTTACCGGCTATGCGGGCGAGGCCAACGCCAGCGAGTTCGGCGACCATCCGGTGCTGCGCAAGCCGTTCACGCTTGCCGGGCTGGAGCGCGCGATCGGCACCGTGATGGCGCAGGGCGACCGCCCCGTCCGGCAGCACCAGATCGCGGCGGAATGACGCGCCAATTTAAGCTGACGCCGCGCGCCCGCACGCCTATACCCCGCGCTTTCCGTCCCGGCGCGAGCGTTCGACCTGCATGACCTCCCTCGACCGCTACATGGCCCGGCTGATCGCGCTGCCGCTGTTCTCGACGCTCATCATCGCCGCCATGCTGCTGGTGCTCGATCGCATCCGCCGGCTGTTCGACTTCGTCGCGACCGAGGGCGGGCCGATCAGCGTGGTGTGGCGGATGCTGGCCAATCTGCTGCCGGAATATCTCGGGCTCGGCATCCCGATCGGGCTGCTGCTCGGCATCCTGCTCGCCTTCCGCCGGCTCGCCGCCAATTCGGAGCTGGACGTGCTGCGCGCGGTCGGGGTCAGCTATACCCGCATGTTGCGCGTGCCGTTCATGTACGCGATCATCCTCGCCGCGCTCAACATCGCGATCGTCGGCTTCGTCCAGCCCAAGGCGCGCTATTATTACGAACAGCTCCGCTTCGAGCTGCGCACCGGCGCATTGGGCGCGTCGATCAAGGTCGGCGAGTTCACCCATTTCGGCGACCGCATGACGCTGCGCATCGAGCAGAGCCATGACGGCGGCCGCAAGCTCGACGGCATCTTCGTCTATTACAACGACAAGGGCACGAGCTATTCGGTGACCGCGCAGTCGGGGCAGTTCCTGGCGACCGACGATCCCAACACGATCATCTTCCGCCTGACCCGCGGCACCTTGGTCCACAAGGCGCCCAATTTCACCGTGCCGCGCGTGCTGAGCTTCACCTCGCACG
This sequence comes from Sphingomonas liriopis, assembly GCF_024211255.1. Lineage (GTDB taxonomy): Bacteria > Pseudomonadota > Alphaproteobacteria > Sphingomonadales > Sphingomonadaceae > Sphingomonas > Sphingomonas liriopis. Next base: position 196,610 of record NZ_JAMLDY010000006.1, read on the forward strand.
ATCTGCCGATCCCCCTGCCCCGCTACGAGAATTTCCGCTCGCGCGGCGGGCGCAACCTGGAGTTCACCTTGCCCGAGCTCGCCAGGCTCGGCCATGCCTCGCCGAGCGAGGAACAGCGCGACAGCAGCCGGTCGGAATTCCATTTCCGGCTGGTCGAGGTGGCGACGATGTTCCTGCTGCCGCTGCTCGCGATCGCGCTGGGGGTGCCGCCGAAACGCTCCAATTCGGGGTTCGGCGTGTTCCTGGCGATCGTGATGATCGTCGCCTATCACAAGGTCAACGAATACGCGGCATCGATCGGCGAACTGGGTCGGATCGACCCGCTGATCGCGCTGTGGGTGCCGTTCACGATCTTCGCCGGGATCATCCTGTGGATGTACTATCAGATCGCCTATGTCCCCGGCGGCCAGCCGATCGGCGCGCTGGAGCGCGGCTTCTCTAAGATCGCCAAGCTGCTCACGCGTTACCTGCCCGGCCGCGGCCGCAAGAAGGGGGCGGCATGACCAGTTTCTTCCCGTCGCGCACCGTCGCCATCTATATGGGCCGGCTGTTTCTGGTGCGCACCTTCGGCCTGCTCGCCGCGCTGCTGCTGATCCTGCAGACGCTCGACCTGCTCAGCGAATCGGGGTCGATCCTGGCGCATCCCGGCAATACGCAGGCGCAGGTGTGGACGTACGTCGGGCTGCGCGCGCCGCAGATCGTCGCCTTCCTGCTGCCGTTCTCGGTGCTGCTCGGCACGATCCTGACGCTCATCACGATGAACCAGAACAGCGAGGTCATCGCGCTGAAGGCCGCCGGCCTGTCGGCGCATCAGGTGCTCGCGCCGCTGCTCGTCGCCAGCCTGTTCGTCGCAGGGGTCAGCTTCGTGTTCAACGAGCGGATCGTGACGCGCGCGACCGCGACGCTCGACCAGTGGAAGGACGTCGATTACGGCGCGCTCCCCATCGATCGGGGCGAGCGGACCAACGTCTGGGTGCGCGACGGCGACGACCTGATCTCGGTCCAGCAGGTGCGCGGACGCGGCGAGGCGACGCGGCTGGGCACGGTCACCGTCTACGACCGCACGAACGGCAGCCTCGTCGCGATCATCCGCGCCCCGCACGGGCGGCACGCCGGCAACGGCTGGGCGATCGCGCCGGCGACGCGCTTCGACGTGGCGACGGGCAAGCTGAGCACGCTCGGCACCGTCACCGTCGCGCCGGGCGTGCGACCCGAGCAGTTCACGCTGGGCAGCGTCAATCCCGACGGCCTGTCGTTCACCGCGCTCTATGCGGCGATCGGCGACCTGCGCGATGCGGGGCGGCCGACCAAGTCGCTGGAGGGGACGCTGTGGCACAAATTCTCCGGGCCGCTGTCGGCGGTGCTGATGCCTTTGCTCGGCGCGGTCGCGGCGTTCGGCATCGCCCGATCGGGACAGCTGTTCGTCCGCGCGGTGATCGGCATGGCGCTGGGCTTCGCCTATTTCGTCGCCGACAATTTCGCGCTGGCGATGGGCAATCTGGGTGCGTATCCGCCCTTCCTCGCTGCCTGGGCGCCGTTCCTGCTGTTCCTGCTGATCGGTGAGGCCGTGCTGATCCGTACGGAGGAGTGAGGAGCCCGAAAGGTCACAAAAGTCACGCCCGTAAGCGGGTATCCAGGGTCCTGTGGGGGGCGAGAAAAAGCGGTGACTGACTCGCGGCCGATGCTGCGCTCTCACACTATCTTCAAATAGGACAGGCCTGATCTGGACTGCTCCGTCTGCCATGACCGATCCGTCACCCCGGACTTTGTTCCGGGGTCCACCGGGCAGCAAGCGTGCGCTACCCCTTCAAGCCGAACGCCCCGCCGCAGAGTGGACCCCGGAACAAGTCCGGGGTGACGTAGGGGCTGAGGAGCGTGCCGGGCTTTACCGCGGCTGGAAGGTGCTTCGGACGATCTTGTGGACGAGACCCGGCAGGCCGGCGTAGCTCGCCTTGTGGTAGGGCGAGCCATGGTCCAGCGCGGCGGTGATGCGGCGGTGGGCTTCGCCGAGCGCGTGATAGGGCAGGCTCGGCAGCAGGTGGTGGAGCGCGTGGTAGCGCAGGCCGACCGGCGCCCACAGCGCAGGGAGCAGCGACGGCGGCGGCACGTTGACCGAATCGAGATATTGCGCGGTGACCGACATCGGCTCGCCGTCGTTTTCCCAGAGGTGCGCGACCAATGTGCGGACCTGGTTGACCACCGCGACGGTCGAGCCGATCGCGAAGGCGATCAGCACGCCGCGCAGCGGGAAGACGCCGGTCGCGGTCAGCACGACGACGGCGATCGCCCACGCGCTCGCGGCAGTCTCAACGCGATTCCACATCGTCCGCGCCTCTCCCTCGGGCGCGCGGCGGCGGAACGACGGGTTGATCGCGAGCGCCGAATAGCGCTCCATCACGGTTCTGCGCAGCTTGGGCGAGAGCAGCGACAGCGGCGACAGGATCGCATAGCGGACCAGCAGGCCGACCGGCGCCAGCGCCGAGATGACCACGAACGCGGGCAGCGTCCACGGCTTCATCAACGCGAGCGGCAGATATTCGGGGTCCTCCGACGTGCCGTAGCGTGTCTTGGCGTGGTGGAGGTTGTGGACGCCTTCGTACATGAAGCTCGGCGTCAGCATCGGTACGCCGACCAGCACGTTCCAGCCGCCGCGGAAGCGCGGCAGCGCGCTGTGCTTCATATGGCTGACTTCGTGGATGAAGCTGAGCGCGCGGTACAGCGCCAGCGCCGAGACGATGGCGGCGAGGACGACCCAGCCGGTGCCCGACACGGTGACCGCCACCGCCAGCGCGCCATAGCCGACGACGACCGAGGCGATCAGGTCGGCCCAATAGACCCCGGGCCGCGGCGCGATCAGGTCGCGCGTCAGTTCGGCGGCGGTGCGCAGCATCGCCTTGTCGTCGGCGATCCGCTGGCGCGCCGGACGGGCGGCGGCCGGCGCCTCCGAGGGCGCGCGCGAAAGGGTCAGCGAGCTATCCATGGCGTGTTCCATTGGTCCAAGATAGTGGCGACAGCGTGGCATTTACAGGCGTCGACTGCCTCGCTGCGGCCCGACGTTCCGATCACAGATGACGGAAACGTCACTCGCATCGGCTATCCGCCGTGCTAGATCGCGAGCGAGTTTGTTCGAGACAGCGCGGAAGAACGCGTTCTCGAAGGCGGTGCCGGCCCGCTCCCCCTCCCGGCCACCCATCAGGATACCGTGTGGGTGGCCGGGAGGGGGAGCGGGCCGGCACCGCGAAACGCGCCTCGGCGCGTTTCCTAACGATAAAGGAGGCACCACGTTGAGCGACCTGACGATCACCGCCGTCACTACCAAGGCCGAGCGCAAGGCGTTCGTCGACCTGCCGTTCCGGCTGTACGAGGACGATCCCGCCTGGGTGCCGCCACTGAAGGGCGAAGCGCTGGGCCTCATCACGCCTGAGAAGAACGGCTGGTACAGCCATGCGAAAGCACAGCTTTTTCTGGCACGCGAGGGCGGGCGCGTCGTCGGGCGCATCTCCGCACATATCGACACGCTGGCGCTGACCATGCCCGCCGAACAGGGCTTCGGCCCGGGCGTCGGGCAATGGGGGTTGATGGAGGCGGAGCGCGAGGAGGTGTTCGTCGCGCTGCTCGCCGAGGCGGAGGAATGGCTGCGGTCGCAGGGGATGACCAAGGCGCTGGGGCCGATCTCGCAGTCGATCTGGGAGGAGCCGGGGCTGCTGGTGCAGGGCCACGACCATGCGCCGACGATCATGATGGGCCACGCCAAGCCCGAATATCAGGGCTGGATCGAGCGTGCCGGCTATGCCGTGGTCAAGCAGCTGTTCACCTACGAACTCGACATCACCCAGGAATTCCCGCCGATCGTCAAGCGGATCATCAAGTCGGGCGAGAACAACCCGCGGATCGTCGTGCGCGAGGTCGACAAGCGCAAGTTCGAGGAGGAGGCGGCGATCATCCTGTCGATCCTGAACGACGCGTGGAGCGACAATTGGGGCTTCGTGCCGCTCACCCCGCCGGAGATCAAGGACGTCGGCGTCAAGCTGAAGCCGATCGTGTTCAACGACCTGATCCGCATCGCCGAGCTGGACGGCAGGCCGGTGGCGTTCATGATTACGCTGCCCGACCTCAACGAGCCGTTGAAGCCACTCAACGGATCGCTGCTGCCGTTCGGCTGGGCGAAGCTGCTGCTATGGCTGCGCGCGCCCAAGGTGCGGACGATGCGCGTGCCGCTGATGGGCGTCGTTAAGGAGCTGCAGGCGTCGCGGATGGCGAGCCAGCTCGCCTTCATGATGATCGAATATATCCGCCGTGCGTCGGTGGAGCGCTATGGCGCGACGCGCGGCGAGATCGGCTGGATCCTGGAGGACAACCAGGGGATGCGATCGATCGCCGAGACGATCGATAGCCGGGTGAACAAGGTGTACAATGTCTATGAGAGGGGGCTGTAGGCGCTAGACGATCCTCTCGGGATGGGGAGGATTGCCATAACGCAGACCCACTCCCGTTCGCCCTGAGCCTGTCGAAGGGCTGGCTTCCACAGGCGTCCGGCTTGCGGAGAGCAGGGCTTCGACAGGCTCAGCCCGAACGGGTCGGGGTGCTGTCAGCCCGTCAGACCGTGAAGCTCTCGCCGCAGCCGCAGGCGCCCTTGGCGTTGGGGTTGTTGAACACGAAGCCGGCGGTGAAATCGTCCTCGACCCAGTCCATCGTCGAGCCGACGAGATAGAGGATCGACCCGCCGTCGACGAACAGCGTGCCGCCGGGCGTCTCGATCCGCTCGTCGAAGGACTTGGCCTCGGTGACATAGTCGACCGAATAGGCGAGGCCCGAACAGCCGCGCTTGGGCGTCGAGAGCTTGACGCCGATCGCCCCCTCCGGCGCACGCGCCATCAGGTCGGCGATGCGCGCGTCGGCGGAAGGCGTGAGGATCAGCGGTGCGGGGCGCTGGCGAAGGGTTGTGGCCATCAGAGCATTCCCAGTTCTAATTTGGCGTCGTCCGACATCTTCTGCGGGTCCCAGGGCGGGTCCCAGACGAGGTTGACGTCGGCGAAGGCGATGCCGGGCACCGCGGCGACGCGCATCTCGACCTCGGCGGGCATCGATTCGGCGACCGGGCAATGCGGCGTGGTGAGCGTCATCGTCACCACCGCCTGTCCCGTGTCCGCGACCTCGACGCCGTAGATCAGGCCGAGGTCGTAGATATTGACCGGGATTTCGGGATCGTAGATTTCCTTCAGCGCGTCGATCACCGCCTCGTACAGCGCGCCGCCGGGCTCGCCGGGGGCGTCGCCCTGCGGCTGTTGCTGGAGGAAGCCGGTCAGATAGTCGCGCTCGCGCGGGGCGGCATTGGCCGCGTCCTCGACGCGCGCCCGCGGTGGTGGCGTCACGGCGTCCACTTCCTCAGACCGGATCGTATCGCTCATCCGAAAATCCTCGTTACTCTCTCGACGCCCTTGACCAGCGCCTCGATATCCTGCGGACCGTTGTAGACCGCGAAGCTCGCGCGTGCGGTCGCGTCGACGCCCAGCGCCTCCATCAGCGGCTGCGCGCAATGATGGCCGGCGCGGATCGCCACGCGGCCTTCGTCCAAGATGGTGCCGACGTCGTGCGGATGCACCCCCCGGACCTCGAAACTGACGATGCCGGCGCTATCCTCCGGGCCGAACAGGCGCACCGAGTTGAGCGACGACAGCGCCGCGCGCGCGTCGCGGACCAGCGCGGTCTCGTGCGCGTGGATGCGGTCGAGGCCGATTCCTTCGACGTAATCGATCGCCGCGGCAAGGCCGAGCGCGCCGACGATGTGCGGGGTCCCCGCCTCGAACCGGCCCGGCGGGGGGGCGTAGGTGGTGCGCGCGAACGTCACCCGGTCGATCATCGATCCGCCGCCCTGATAGGGAGGCATCTGCGACAGCAGGTCGCCACGGCCCCAGAGCACGCCGATGCCGGTAGGCCCGTAGAGCTTGTGGCCGGAGAAGACGTAGAAGTCGCAGCCGATCTTGGTCACGTCCACGGCGATGCGGGGGACCGCCTGGCAGCCGTCGAGCAGGATCTTCGCACCGACATTGTGGGCGAGATCGGTGGCGCGCTTCGCGTCGAGCACCGAGCCGAGCACGTTGGAGACGTGGGCAAGCGCGACGAGCTTATGCTGCGGGGTTAGCATCCGCTCCATCGCGTCGAGATCGATGCGGTGGTCGGGGGTGAGCGGCAGGACGTCGATCGCGGCGCCGACGCGCTCCGCTGCCATCTGCCACGGCACGATATTGCTGTGATGCTCGAGCATCGACAGCAGGATACGGTCGCCGGCCTTGAGCTGCGTCGCCGCCCAGCATTGCGCGACGAGGTTGATCCCCTCCGTCGCGCCGCGGACGAAGACGATCTCGTCGGGGGTGCCTGCGCCGATGAAGCGGGCGACCTTGGCGCGGGCGGCTTCGTACGCGACCGTCATGTCGGCGGAGCGCTGGTAGACGCCGCGGTGGACGGTGGCGTAGGTCTCGCCATAGGCGCGGGTGATCGCGTCGATCACGACTTGCGGCTTCTGCGCGGTCGCGGCGGTGTCGAGATACGCCCAGCCGTCCGGGATCGCCGGGAAGTCGGCGACGCGGTCGAGGGGGGATTCGAGGACGGTCATACCCGCTCCTCCCCGGTACGGGGAGGGGGACCGCGACGCGCAGCGGCGTGGTGGAGGGGGGCTTCCCCAAACGATACCGCCTGTGGAGCCCCCCCTCCGTCAGCCTGCGGCTGCCACCTCCCCGTGCCGGGGAGGATTTGGGTTGGGATCACAGCGTGTGCTCCAGCCATGCGTCCGCATCGGCGGCGAACGTGTCGCGGATCGTCTCGTCGGCGATACGGTCGAGCGCGTCCGCGACGAACGCACGCGTCAGCAGCGCCTTGGCACGCGCTGCGGGGATGCCGCGGCTCTGCATGTAGAAGAGCGCGCGGGCGTCGAGTTCGCCGACCGTCGCGCCATGCGCGCATTTGACGTCGTCGGCGAAGATCTCGAGCTCGGGCTTGAGGTTCACCGTCGCGGTGCGCTGGAGCAGCAGGCCGCGCAGCGACTGTTCGCCGTCGGTCTTCTGCGCGTCGCGCGCGACCTCGACCGCGGCGGCGAGGCTGACCGTCGAGCGATCCGCGGCGACCGCGCGCCAGAGCTGGTGCGACTGGCCGTTGGGCCGTGCGTGGCGGACACGGACGGCGCATTCCTGGCGCTGGTCGTCGCGGGTGAGCAGCGCGCCGCCGAGCTCGGCATAGGCGCCGTCGCCATTCAACGTCAGCGCCGCGTCGAGCCGGGTGCCCGCCGTGGTGGCGCCGAGCGCGACCGACACGAAGCTGGCGGCTTCGGATATTGCCACCTCGTCGCGGGTCGAGACGAAGCCGGCGTCCTGCACGATGCGGACGGCGCGCATGACGCGGGCACCCTGCCCCAGTTCGAAGCGGGTCAGCGTGTTGGTCCAGCCGGCGCCGGTGAAGCTCTCGACCAGCGTCAACACGGCGTCCTTGCCGAGCGTGATGACGAGCGGCGTGTGGCTGTCCTCGCCGGCGTTAACGCGGGCGATCTCGATCGTCGTGACGCTGCGCGGGGCGAGCGCGATCACGTGCCCCTGCCCTGCGGCGTAGCGGGCGAGCGCGTGGTCGCTGGTTACCGTCGTGGGGGTGATGGTGAGGTCGGCGGGGCGGCTGAAGTCCGGATCGAGATAGCCGTCGACGAACACCAGTCTCGCCGCGTCGGGCAGGATCGCGTCGGGTACTGCCGCCGATCGGGGCGTCAGCGTGCGGGCGGCTTGCAGCGCGGGCATGTCGGCCCAGCGGAAGGCTTCCTCGCGGGTGGTCGGCAATTCGAGGACGGCGGTCATGCGGCGGCTCGTTGATTGGATTCACGCGAAGGCGCGAAGACGCAAAGAGAAGAAGGGTTTTGTTCGCGCGGAGGCGCGGAGGCGCGGAGAAGAAGAGGAGAAGGTGTGATGGCGCCTGCGGCGCGGGTTTTCTTTGCGCGCGTCAGCGCTTTCTCTCGACGATCGGCGATGATGGACGGGAGCATGCCTCCCGCCACGCACTCTCCGCGCCTCCGCGCCTCCGCGTGAACAAAAACCTTCTCGATCATGCCCCGCGGCACACCAAGCGACCAACCCTCTTCGCGCCTTCGCGCCTTCGCGTGAAAACCGATCACGCCGTCACCCCCGCATAGCCCTCGCGCTCCAGTTCGTGCGCGAGGTCCGCCCCGCCCGAACGGACGATACGCCCATCGGCAAGGACGTGGACGACGTCGGGCTGCACGTAGTCGAGCAGGCGCTGGTAGTGCGTGATGAGCAGCACCGCCTTGTCGGGCGCGCGCATGATGCGGTTGATGCCGTCGCCGACGATGCGCAGCGCGTCGATGTCGAGGCCGCTGTCGGTTTCGTCGAGGATCGCGAACTTCGGGTTGACGACGCCCATCTGGACCATCTCGTTGCGCTTCTTCTCCCCGCCCGAGAAGCCGACGTTGACCGGACGCTTGAGCATCTCGGCATCCATGTCGAGCTTGCGCGCCTCCTCGCGAGCGATTTTCAGGAATTCGGCGCCGGACAGCGGCTTCTCGCCACGCGTGCCGCGCTGGGCGTTCAAGGCCTCGCGCAGGAACTGGACGTTGCTGACGCCGGGGATTTCGACCGGATACTGAAAGCCGAGGAACACGCCCGCCGCGGCACGCTCGTTCGGCGCCAACTCGAGCAGGTCCTGCCCGTCGAAGGTGATCGAGCCTTCGGTCACCTCGTAACCGGGCCGCCCGCCGAGGACGTAGCCGAGCGTCGACTTGCCCGCGCCGTTGGGGCCCATGATCGCGTGGATCTCGCCGGCGTTGACGGTGAGGGTGAGCCCCTTGAGGATCGGCTTGCCGTCGATTTCGGCGTGGAGGTTTTCAATCTTGAGCAACACAGATCACCCGAAAGAGACGGAGTATTTTTCCAAGACGACAGGATTGAAGCCCTGACTCTCAATCTTTTTTCCATTGGCCCAAACGCACCAAACACCATTCTCGTCCACAGTCTCCACCGTCATCGGATCACTGCCAGACTTAAGAACGACCACATCTCCAGGTGAAAATTCCATGATATTATCCTTTGATCGCAACAAAGCCCCCGTCACCCCGGGCTTGTTCCGGGGTCCACTCCTCCGCTCGCGAAGGCTGCCGTTGTTGCACGGTGGATGCCGGAACAAGTCCGGCATGACGGGGGAAGTGGGTCATCCGACGGAACCCTCCAGCGAAATCCCCAACAGCTTCTGCGCCTCGACCGCAAATTCCATCGGCAGCTGTTGCAGCACTTCACGGGCGAAGCCGTTGACGATCAACGCCACCGCCGCTTCCTGATCGAGCCCACGCGACATCGCGTAAAACAGCTGGTCCTCGCTGATTTTAGACGTCGTCGCCTCATGCTCGATCTGCGCCGAGGGGTTCTTCACCTCGATATACGGCACGGTATGCGCGCCGCACTGGTCGCCGAGCAGCAGCGAGTCGCACTGGGTGAAGTTGCGGACGTTCTCCGCGGTCGGGCCGACGCGGACGAGGCCGCGGTAGGTGTTGTCGGAGCGGCCGGCGCTGATCCCCTTCGACACGATCGTCGAGCGCGATCCCTTGCCGAGGTGGATCATCTTGGTGCCGGTGTCGGCCTGCTGGCGGTTGTTGGTCACCGCGACCGAATAGAATTCGCCGACGCTGTTCTCACCCGCGAGCACGCACGACGGGTATTTCCAGGTGATCGCGCTGCCGGTTTCGACCTGCGTCCACGACACCTTGCTGTTCCTGCCCTGACACAAAGCGCGCTTCGTGACGAAATTGTAGATGCCGCCGACGCCGTTCTCGTCGCCGGGATACCAGTTCTGCACGGTCGAATATTTGATCTCGGCATCGTCCATCGCGACCAGTTCGACCACCGCGGCGTGAAGCTGGTTCTCGTCGCGCATCGGCGCGGTGCAGCCTTCGAGATAGGAGACGTAGCTCCCCTTGTCGGCGACGATCAGCGTGCGTTCGAACTGGCCGGTGTTTTCGGCGTTGATGCGGAAATAGGTCGACAGCTCCATCGGGCAGCGCACGCCCTCCGGGATGTAGACGAACGTACCGTCGCTGAAGACCGCGCTGTTGAGCGTCGCGAAATAATTGTCGCGCTGCGGCACGACCTTGCCGAGCCATTTGCGGACGAGGTCGGGATATTCGCGGATCGCCTCGCTGATCGAGCGGAAGATGACGCCCGCGGCCTCCAGCTCCTTACGGAAGGTGGTGGCGACCGAGACGCTGTCGAACACCGCATCCACCGCGACGCGGCGCTTGGGCGTGCCATCCTCGTTCGTCTCCTCGACCCCGGCGAGCATCTTTTGCTCGGCGATCGGGATGCCGAGTTTCTCGTAGACGCGCAGGATCTCGGGATCGACCTCGTCGAGGCTGCCGAGCTTGGGCTTCGCCTTGGGCTCGGCGTAATAATAGGCGTCCTGATAGTCGATCGGTGGGACGTTGAGCTTGGCCCAGTCGGGTGCTTCCATCGTCTGCCACAGACGGAACGCCTTGAGGCGCCAGTCGAGCATCCATTCGGGCTCGTTTTTCTTGGCGCTGATGTAGCGGACGGTGTCCTCGCTCAGCCCCTTGGGCGCGAAGTCCTGTTCGATATCGGACGAAAAGCCCCATTCGTAGGTCTTGGAGACGGCCGCATAGGCCTCTGCGTTCTTGGTCGCCATGGTTACACCTGTTCGCCCAAAGGAGCGGGAATGGGATCGTGAGTCGGGATGGGCGCTCGCGACAAACGGGCGAGCGAGACGCCAGCGAGCGCACCGCGCACCGCCTCGTTGACGACGCCCCAGTGCGGGCGAACCTGGCAATTGCCCTCGATGGCGCAATCGTGGCGGCTGCCCTCGACGCAGGAGGTCATCTGGATCGGGCCTTCGACCGCCTCGATGATGTCGGCGAGGCTGATCGCCGCGGCGGGGCGGGCAAGACGGAAGCCGCCGCCGGTGCCGCGCGCGCTCTCGATCAGGCCGGCCGACGAGAGGCGGCTGACCAGCTTCTGCGCGGTGGGCAGCGGCACGCCAGTCTCCTCGGCGAGCAGCGTCGCATTGAGCCGCGCAGCACCGCCGCAATGGCGCGCGGCGGCGGACATCATGACGACCGCATAATCGGCTAGGCTGCTGAGGCGCATCGGCTCCGACATGGTTGTTGCGAGCAATTCGCAAATCGGATCAAATCGATCCGATTGCCAGATAGGGTTTTGTGCGCTGCGGTCAAGCGGGGATGGGTGATGTGTGCCCCCCTCCCGTCATCCCGGCGAACGCCGGGACCCATGGATACGATCGGCAAGCGAAGGCACCTATCAGCAGCCGCGTGCGTCCATGGGTCCCGGCGTTCGCCGGGATGACGGTTGCATGGGATGACGGTTGTCGGTGTGCCGCGCTTTGACCTCTGCCCCTCGCAATGCGATGGGCACCACCCATGTCCTACGCCCTGCGCCCGCTGCTCTTCGCTCTCGATGCCGAACGTGCGCATGCGCTGACGCTCAAGGCGCTGGCGATGCGGGCGAAGCTGCCCTCGCCCGCCGCGACGACCAATCCGCGGCTGGCCACGCGGATCGGCGGGCTGAACTTCGCCAATCCGCTGGGCGTGGCGGCAGGGCTCGACAAGGATGGGACCGCGATCGAGGGGTTGTTCGGGCTGGGCTTCGGGGCGGTGGAGATCGGGACGCTTACCCCCCTGCCCCAGGCGGGCAATCCGAAGCCGCGGCTGTTCCGGCTGGTCGCCGATCGCGCGGTGGTCAACCGGATGGGGTTCAACAACGGCGGGCTGGAGGCGGGGCTCGCCCGTGCGCGCGTCGCCCAGCGCGGCAACGGGCGACTGGGAATCAACGTCGGGGCCAACAAGGATGCGGCCGACCGCGTCGCCGATTATGTCGCGGGGGTCTCCGCCGCGGCACCGATCGCGGATTATGTGACGATCAACATCTCCTCGCCCAATACGCCGGGCCTGCGCGACCTGCAGCATGGCGCGGCATTGGACGAGTTGCTGGCGGCCTGCACCGCAGCGCGGGGGAGCACGCCGCTGTTCCTCAAGATCGCGCCCGATCTCGATACTGCTGCGATCGACGGGATCGTGCGCGCGGCGATCGATCATCGGCTCGACGCGCTTATCATGGGCAATACGACCGTCTCGCGGCCGCCGCTGCGCTCGCCGCAGGGGAGCGAGACCGGCGGGCTGTCGGGGGCGCCGCTCGCGCCGCTCGCGCGGCAGCGGCTCGCCGATGTGCGTAGTGCCTCGGGCGGCGGCATCGCGCTGGTCGCCGCGGGGGGGATCGACAGCGGTGCGGAGGCCTATGCGCGCATCCGGGCGGGGGCGAGCCTCGTCCAGCTCTATTCGGCTTTGGTGTTCGAGGGGCCGGGGCTGGCGCGGCGCATCCTCGCCGATCTCGACGCGGCGCTGACGCGCGATGGCTTCGCCAACGTCACGGAAGCCGTAGCGGCGGGATAAATCTTGCCCTCGGCGGACCAGCCGTTAGGCTCGCCGGCGATGAACAGACTGATGATCGCGCTCGGCATCGCCGCTTTGCCCCTCGCCGCCTGTGCCGCGGAAACGCCCCGCGTTATTTCCACCACGCCGGCGAAGGCGCCCGGCATGGTCAGCGCCGCCGATCCGCGCGCGTCGGCCGCGGGGGTCGAGATCCTGAAGGCGGGCGGCAGCGCCACCGACGCGGCGATCGCGACGATGCTGGCATTGAACGTCGTCGAGCCGCAGAGTTCGGGGATCGGCGGCGGCAGCTTCTGGGTCAGCCATGCCGCGAAGACCGGCAAGGTCACCACGATCGACGCGCGCGAGACTGCGCCCGCCGCCGCGACGCCGCGCTGGTTCTACGACGCCGCCGGCCAGCCGCTGAGCCACCCGGATGCGGTGCCGGGCGGGCGCAGCGTCGGCGTGCCGGGGGCGTTGCGCGGCATGGCGCTGGCGCATCGCCAGTCGGGCAAGCTGCCCTGGGCGAAGCTGTTCGAACCGGCGATCCGGCTGGCACGCGACGGCTTCCGCGTCAGCCCGCGCTTCCGCAATTCGGGCGAATCCTATGGCGGCCATCTGTCGCCCGAGGCGAATGCGCTGTTCACCGTCCCCGCCGACGGCGTGTTCCGCAACCCGGCGCAGGCGGCGCTGCTCCAGCGGATCGCGACGCAGGGCCCCGACAGCTTCTACGTCGGGCCGCAGGCGGCGAAGCTGGTCGCCACGGTCAACGGCGCGGCGCGCAACCCGTCGCAGATGACGACCGGCGACCTCGCCAGCTACGACGCCAAGCCGCGCCCGCCGGTGTGCGTGCCGTACCGGACGTACCGGATCTGCGGCATGGGGCCGCCCTCGTCGGGCGGGATCACCGTGCTGATGATCCTCAAGCAGCTCGAACGCTTCGATATGGGCAAGCTCGGCAAGGACAGCGCGATCGCCTGGCATCTGTTCGCCGAAAGCTCGCGATTGGCCTATGCCGATCGCAACATGTACGTGGGCGATCCCGATTACGTGCGCGTGCCCGTCAAGGGGCTGCTCGATCCCGCCTATCTCGCGTCGCGCTCGGCGCTGATCGCGACCGACACGACGATGGCGAGCGTCGCCGCGGGGACGCCGCCGGGGGCGCCCGCGCGCACGCCAGCGCCGGTCAGCGAGGTCGCCGGCACTACCGACCTCGCGGTCGCCGATCGCGACGGCAACGTCGTCGAGGTGACGACGACGGTCGAGGGGCCGTTCGGGTCGGGGCTGGTGGTCGACGGCACCGTGCTCAACAACGAACTGACCGATTTCGACATCGTGCCGGTGGATGCCGGCTATCTCGTCGCCAACCGGGTCGAGGGCGGCAAGCGGCCGCGCAGTTCGATGGCGCCGACGATCGTCTACGATGCGAACGGCAAGGTACGGCTGGCGCTGGGTGCGGCGGGCGGATCGACGATCATCGCGCAGATCGCCAAGGCGCTGGTCGGCGTGCTCGACTGGAAGCTGTCGGCACAGGAGGCGATCGGGCTCGGCCTCGTCTACGCGCCCGGCCCGGTCGCGACGCTGGAGACGGGCACCCCCGCCGCGGCGCTGCAGCCGGCCCTGGCGGCGCTGGGCGAGCGGACGCAGGTCGCACCGCTCGGGCTGAAAGCGAATGCGATCGAGTGGAAGCAGGGCCGCTGGGTAGGCGCCGCCGATCCGCGCAGCGAGGGCGTCGCGATCGGCGAGGAAGGCAGCGTCAGCGATCCCACCCGCATGGCACCGGTCGCCAACCGCCCTTCGGAATGAAGTGACGACGGCGGGCCGACGAGCGCCGCCGCGCCAGGAGAGACAGCATGCGTACCCTCGAACATTTCCCCAACCTCGTCACGATGTTCTTCACGCGGGCGAGGGAGAAGGGCGACGCGCCCTTCCTGTGGAGCAAGACCGGCGGGCAATGGAGGGCGATCAGCTGGGCCGAGGCGGCGCGCCAAGTCGCCAGCCTCTCAACCGCGCTGAAGGCGCTGGGCATGAAGCGTGGCGACCGGGTGATGCTGGTCGCCGAGAACCGGCCGGAATGGGCGATCTCCGACCTCGCGATCATGGCGGCGGGGTGCGTGACCGTGCCGACCTACATCACCAACACCGAACGCGACCACACGCACATCATCGAGAATTCGGGCGCGTGCGCGATCATCGTGTCGACCGACAAGCTGGCGAAGACGCTGCTGCCCGCGGTGCTGCGATCGAACCAGACGCGCACGGTGATCGGCATCGAGCCGATGCGCGCGCCGTCGACGAGCATCGACTTCCACGACTGGCACGGACTGATCGCCGACCATCCGACCGATCCGGAGAGCGTTGCGGCGGAGGCGACGTTCGAACGCGGCGACCTCGCCTGCATCATCTACACCAGCGGCACCGGCGGCGCGCCGCGTGGGGTGATGCAGCATCACGGCGCGATCCTGCACAACGCCAAGGGCTGCGCGACCGTCATCTCCGAGGATTTCGGCTGGGACGACGAGGTGTTCCTGTCGTTCCTCCCCCTCTCCCACGCCTACGAGCATACCGGCGGCCAGCATTTCCCGATCGCGCTCGGCGGGCAGATCTATTACGCGGAAGGGCTCGACAAGCTCGCCGCCAATATCGAGGAGGTGCGCCCGACGATCATGTTCGTCGTGCCGCGCCTGTTCGAGGTGCTGCGCACGCGGATCAGCAAGGCGATCGAAAAGCAGGGCGGCATGTCGTCCTACCTGCTCGCCAAGGCGCTCGAGGTCGGCGCGCGCGAGAACGACCGCAACGTCCGGCTGGTCGACCGGCCCGCGCAATTGCTGGTGCGCACGCTGTTCAAGCCCAAGATCGCCAAGAAGTTCGGCGGGCGGATGAAGGCGATGGTGTCGGGCGGCGCGCCACTGACGCCCGAGGTCGGGCTGTTCTTCCAGAGCCTCGGCCTTACCTTCCTGCAGGGCTATGGCCAGACCGAGGCGGGGCCGGTAATCTCGTGCAACCGGCCCAAGGCTGGCATCCGCATGGATTCGGTCGGCCCGCCGCTGATCGATACCGAGGTGCGGATCGCCGCGGACGGCGAGATCCTGGTGCGCGGCGAGCTGGTGATGCCGGGGTACTGGCGCAACGACGCGGAGACCGAGCGCGTCCTGAAGGACGGCTGGCTGCACACCGGCGACATCGGCGAGATCGACGCGGCGGGCCGGATCACGATCACCGACCGCAAGAAGGACCTCATCATCAACGACAAGGGCGAGAACGTCGCGCCGCAGAAGGTCGAGGGCATGCTGACGCTGCAGCCCGAGATCGTGCAGGCGATGATCGCCGGCGACCGCCGCCCGTATATGGTCGCGCTGATCGTTCCCGACCCCGAATGGACGCAGGAATGGTGCGCGGCGAACGGCACGTCGTGCAAGTTCGAGAAGCTGGCGGAGAACAGCGAGTACCGCACCGCGATCGGCAATGCGATCGAGCGAGTGAACAAGGACCTGTCGGTGACCGAGCGCATCCGCCGCTTCGTGCTGGCCGATGCGCCGTTCGCGATCGAAAACGAGCAGCTGACGCCGAGTTTGAAGATTCGCCGGCATGTGATCCGCGGGGTGTATGGCGACCGGCTGGATGCGTTGTACAAGGGGTGAGGTTGGTAGCCTGACGGTCGAGTGATCGGGCGAGACTCTCGCCACAATCCTCCGTCACCCCGGACTTGTTCCGGGGTCCACCGGGCCGCGGGCGTGCGCTCTCCCCTCTGGCCCTGCGCCTCGCCGCGGAGTGGACCCCGGAACAAGTCCGGGGTGACGGAGGAGGGAGGAAGGCGTGATGCCTCCCTCCTAGCTTCGAGGCTCTCCCCGTTCGTGCTGAGCCTTTCGAAGCACCTTGAGGCTCAATGCCCTTCGACAGGCTCAGGGCGAACGGGATGGGTGCGGAACCCGCTTCAACAACCGACCGCTTACTTCCCCTTCCGCGGCAGCACCGCCAGTGTCCAGTCCTTCGCGGGCACGAGATACTTCGCCGCGGTCGCCTGCAGCACCTCGGGCGTCACGTCGCCGAAGTCGCGGCCCAGCCGTCGCGTCGCCTCCAGCCGGCGGTCGTCGTACGCGCCGCCCGACAGTTCGCGCAGCCAGAACAGGCTGCTCGTCGCAGCGCGGGCGTAAACCTGTTGCAGCGGGCCCTTGACGCGCGCGAGTTCGTCGGCGCCGATCGGGTTCCCGGCCAAGTCGGCCGCGATCTCGCGCGACAGGCGGAAGAAGAGGTCGACGTTCGCCGGCGCGACCTGGCTGACCGCCATCAGGCGGCCGCCGCCGGGCAGGCCCTTGGGCCAGTTGCTGGCGACGCCGGGGCTGTAGCTGGCGCCCGCCGCCTGGCGCATCCGTTCGAACAGGCGGTCGCTGAAGACCTGCGCCAGCACGTCGAGGCGGCGCGCCTCGGCGATGTCGGCGACGCCGGCGCCCGTCGGCCAGGCGATCACCGCGCTCGCCTGATTGTCGGGGCCGTTGTGATAGCGCCGCACCGGGGTCGCGACATGCGTGGGGAAGCGCACCGGCGGCGGCGCGCCCGTCGTGGCGACCCGAGCGGGAATCGCACCGAAGCTTTTGGCCACCGCGGCGATCGCCTCGTCGGGCTTGACCTCGCCGAACACGTCGACCTCGATAGGGCCGCTCGTCAGCAGCGGCGCCCAGAACGCCTTGAACCGCTCCGGCGTCAGCGCCGCCACGGCCTTGGCATCGGGAGTCGCCCAGCGCGGATCGCCGGCGTGGAGCAACCCTTCGAGGTCGCGCGACAGCACGCCGTCGGCCGAGCTGTCATAGCCGGGGATCGCGGTCAGCGCCGCCGACTTGGCGCGCGCCACCGGTGCCGCGTCCCAGCGTGGATACGCGAGCTTGGCGGCGATCAGCGTCAGTTCGTCGGCATAATCCTTGGGGCTGCTCAGCGCGGCGATCGAAAAGGCATCGTCGTCGATACCGAAATCGAGGCCGAGCTGACGGCCGGCGGTCAGCTGGTCGAGGTCGTCCTGCCCCAGCGTACCGATACCGCTTTCCATCAGCGCGAGGTCGCCCGCCCAGGCGGGGTTCGGCCGGTCGGCGGGCAGCGCGTTATAGCCGTTGCCGAAGCGGACGCGGACGAAGACGCGGCCGGTATCGTCGGGATTGGCGAACAGCAGCATCCGCACGCCATTGGCGAACACCACCTTTTCCACCGGCAGTCCGTCGATCGGCGTGCGCGACGCGACCGTGCCAGGCGCGCCGAGCGCGGGCAGCTTGCTGAAATCGACCGCGGCCTGGTTGGCGCGCTTGATGGTCAGCGCCGAGACGTCCGCTTTCAGCGCGGCGGCGAGCTTTTCCGCCGTCCCCTTCTCCGCGGTGCGCGTGTTGACCAGCGCGCGGGTGGCGTCGCCCTGGAACAGTTTTTTCGACGAGGCGAGGACGGCGGCAGGGTTGAACATGCCCTTCGCCTTCGCCTCGGTCAGGATCGCATAGCTGTTCTCAGGCGCGGTCACCGTCTCGCGGATGTCGAGCGCGCCGGCCATGTCGTCGGCCTGCTTGGCGCTCGCCTCGACCCGCGCGGTCTCGACGCCGTTGCGGATCGCGACCTCGTAATCGGCATATTCGCGGTCGATCTCGGCCTGCGTCGGCGGCGTATTCTGCGCGTCGGCGATCACCGCGCGCACGTCCTTCAGCGCCTGTTCCCATTGTTCGCCGACCGGCAGGATCAGCACCGTCGTCATGTTCGCCGAGCGCGACCGGTCGTCGAGGTCGACGCCGGCCTGCACGAAGCTGGCGCCGGCGCGCGCGCGGCGTTCGAGGCGGCGGCTGATGACCTTGGCGGCGATCGTGTCGACCATCCGCTTCTGGTTGAAGATCTTGGTGTCGTCATTGTACTGCCAGGGGCGCATCACCCCCATCATGACGAGCGGCGGCAGACCGGGTTCGACCAGCGTCGCCGAGGTGGGCTGCTTCGGGTCGGGCTTGCCGAAATCGGGCGCGGGACTCGCCGCGCCATTGCCCTTCCAATCGGCGAAGTGGCGCGCGACCATCTGGCCCAGCTGCGCCGCGTCCATGTCGCCCGAGATGATGACGACCGCGTTCTCGGGGCGATACCAGCGGTCGTGGAACGCCTTGATGCTCGCCCCCGTCGCCGCGTCGAGCGTCTCGACGGTGCCGATCGGCGAGCGTTCGGCGAGCGGCTGGCCGGCGAAGAACAGCCGGTTCATCGCGTCCTGCAGCTTGACCTGCGGGCCGGGCTGTTCGCGGCGTTCGGCGAGCACGATCGGCCGCTCGGCCGACACCGCGGCGTCGGTCAGCGTCGGCGCCGCCATCATCCCCGACAGGATCTTGAGGCTCTCGTCCACCGTCTGGTCGGTCGCGGAGGGCAGATCGAGCTTGTAGAGCGTCTGCGTCGGCGTGGTGGACGCGTTGCTGTCCGACCCGAAGGTCGCGCCGAACCGCTGCCACACCCGCTTCGCCTCGCCGTCGGGGACGTATTCCGAGCCGCGGAACGACAGATGCTCGATGAAATGCGCATAGCCGCGCTCGCTGTCCTTCTCGTTCAGCGAGCCCGCGTCGATGCGCACGCGGATCGACACCTGCCCCGGCGGCACGCCGTTCTTGCGCACCGCATAGCGCAGGCCGTTGGGCAGCGTGCCGAACGCCCAGGCGGGATCGTGCGGCAGGTCGCTGCCCTTGTAGAGCCAGGCAGCGGGATCGACCTTGACCGCCGGTGCGGCGGGCGCGGTCACCGGCGGCTTGACCTGGGCGGTGACCGTCGAAGCGAGAGCGAGGACGAGAACGGGCGCGAACGCGCGGGGGAAGAACGCCATGGCCTGCCTGTAGCGGCTGCCGCCCACCGCCGCCAGCGACGTCCGCATCCTCCTTGTTCCGGTCATGATTTCGCCCCGGTCGGGGTCTAGCCCAAGTCCCAAGAGCATAGGGGACGAGCGGACGGCGCGAACGGTGCGGCCCGACTCGCATGATGGTACAGGATATGACGACCGCAACCCGGGATGCCGCCCCCGCAACATGGCGGAATTCGGGCAGCATCGATGAGGCCACGCCGCGGCGCGCGCCCGAACTCGCGCTGGTTCCCGACGCGCCCGCGCCTGCCGCGCCGTTGCAGGCGGAACCGGGGCGCCCGCTCGTCATCCGCATCGGCAAGCGCCTGCGCGGGGTGTTCGACCGGATGATCGCGTCGTCGTCGCTGGTCGCCAACGATCCCGTGCTCGACATGCGCGATTTCGCCTGGACCGCGGCGTTGCGCGGCGAGTGGCAGGCAATCCGCGACGAGGCGATCCGCGTCGCGCAGGGTCATGCCGCGCCCAGCCTTGCCACCATCTCGCCCGACCATCGCGCGATCGCCGCGGTCGGCCAGTGGCGCTCGTTCTTCCTGTGGGGCTATGGCTATCCGATCGAAGACAACCTCGCATCCTGTCCGGCGACGCGGGCACTGGTCGAGCGGATCCCGGGTCTCAACAGCGCCTTCTTCTCGATCCTCGCGCCCGGCGCGCACATCCCGGCGCATCGCGGGGTGACCAAGGGGCTCATCACCTGCCACCTCGGGCT
The DNA here is from genome assembly GCF_024211255.1 of Sphingomonas liriopis. GTDB lineage: Bacteria > Pseudomonadota > Alphaproteobacteria > Sphingomonadales > Sphingomonadaceae > Sphingomonas > Sphingomonas liriopis. The sequence goes on from NZ_JAMLDY010000006.1 coordinate 216,602, forward strand.
GGTCGTGCCGCGCGACGGCGACGTGCGGATGCGCGTCGGCGACCGCGTCGTCCGCTGGGCAGAAGGGGAGACGTTGGTGTTCGACGACACCTACGACCACGAGGTGTGGAACGAGACTGCGGGCACGCGCGTGGTGTTGCTGATCCAGTTCGAACGGCCGTTGCGCAATCCCGGCAGGTGGATCGCCGATCTGTTCCTGGGGATCGTGCGGCGATCGGCGTTCGTGCAGGAGGCGCGGGCGAACATCGGTGAGTGGAACGCCGCGGTGAAGGCGCTGGAGGTGTGAGTGTTTGCGGGCGCCGTTGGGTCGCCCGTGCCTTGCCCTAAGTCCCCCGTCACCCCGGACTCGTTCCGGGGTCCACCGAGCCGCATCGGCAGGACTTGAACCTCTATCCATATGCCTCGCCGCGGAGTGGACCCCGGAACAAGTCCGGGGTGACGAAGGATTTTGGGACAGGTCTTGCCTCCACATGCGACACCGCCTGTGCCCGCCCTCTCCACCGGCTGCGCTGGTCCCCCTACCCGTGCCGGAGAGGATTGCGCGTGGGAAACAATCCCTTTCCCCGTGCCGCCTTGATCGCCCCGCCCCTACGGTCCACATGGGCGCCATGCTGATCGAGACCGAGACCACGCCCAACCCGGCGACGCTGAAATTCCTGCCCGGCCGCATCGTCATGGATGCCGGCACGCGCGACTTCGCGACGCCCGAGGAGGCGGACGCCAGCCCGCTCGCCGAGATGCTGTTCGCGCTGGGCGACGTCACCGGCGTGTTCTTCGGGCGCGACTTCGTGTCGGTGACCGCGGCGCCGGGGGTCGAATGGCACAGCCTGAAGCCCGACGTGCTCGCCATCCTGCTCGACCATTTCGCCGCGAACATGCCGCTGTTCCGCCAGGGCAGCGCGAGCTTCGGCGTGCCTGCGGGCGAGGACGAGATCGCCACCGACGATCCCGCCGATGCCGAGATCGTCGCGCAGATCCGCGAGCTGATCGACACGCGCGTCCGGCCCGCGGTGGCGAACGACGGCGGCGACATCGTCTATCGCGGCTTCGACAAGGGCAAGGTGTACCTGCGCATGCAGGGCGCCTGCGCCGGCTGTCCGTCGTCGAGCGCGACGCTGAAGCAGGGCATCGAGCAATTGCTCAAATATTACGTTCCCGAAGTCACCGAAGTGAGGGCGGTCTGATGTCCGAACCTTTGTCCGACAGCGCACTCGACACGATCTTCCGCACCGCGCGCAGCTATAACGGCTACACCGATCGTGCGGTGGGCGAGGATCAGCTCCATGCGATCTGGGAGCTGATGAAATGGGGCCCGACCAGCGCCAACCAGCTGCCCGCGCGGCTGGTCTGGTGCACCGGCGACGACGCCAAGGCGAAGCTTGCTGCTTGCGTGTCGGAGACCAACCGGCCGAAGATCCTGAGCGCACCGGTCAGCGTCGTCATCGCGATGGACGTCGAATTCCACGAGCATCTGCCCGAGCTGTTCCCGCACACCAACGCCAAGGCCTGGTTCGACGGCAATACCGAGCTGCGCGCCGCGTCGGCGTTCCGCAATTCGACGCTGCAGGGGGCGTATTTCATCATCGCCGCACGCGCGCTCGGGCTGGATACCGGGCCGATGTCGGGGTTCGACCAGGGTGCGGTGGACAAGGCGTTTTTCGCCGACCAGCCCGGCGTGCGGTCGAACTTCATTGCGACCTTGGGTTATGGCGATCCGGCGAGCGTGTACGACCGCCTGCCGCGGCCGGGGTTCGATCGGTTCAACACGATCGCTTGAGGGGGGCCGCCCCTCACCGTCGTCATCCCCGCGCCGGGTTCCCATCAAAGTATTACTTTGATGGGGCCCAAGGCGGGGATCCATAATCACGCCGGCTCGGGAAAGAACCGCCCAGTTAGCCAGTATGGATTCCCGCCTTCGCGGGAATGACGAAGGACGATGGGCGGGTGCAGCTCTCTCAGCCCCCCCCGCAAACCCCATCCGACCATCACCCGCTTGCCCCACGCGCCGACGTGTCGCAAAGCGACGGAAACATGACGCACGCCCCTGCCCGCACCCTCGTCATCGACACCGCGACCGCCGCCTGTTCGATCGCGCTGATCGAGGATGGCGCGGTGATCGCCGCGGAGCATCGCGAGGTCGGCCGCGGCCATGCCGAGCAATTGCTGCCGATGATCGCCGGCCTGCCCGATGGCGGCCGCGCCGCGCATATCCTGGTCGACGTCGGTCCCGGCAGCTTCACCGGCCTGCGCGTCGGCATCGCCGCGGCGCGCGGCCTCGCGCTCGGCTGGGACGCGGAGGTGCGGGGCTATTCCAGCCTGTCGCTGATCGCCGCCGCGGTCTTCGCCGCCGGCCGCACCGGGGATATCGCGGTGATGCTGGAGGGCGGACATGGCGAGGTCTTCGTGCAGGGCTTCGCACCCGGCCCGGCGCCGCTCGACGCGCTCGCCTCGCTGAAGCCGGAGGCGGCGCTGGCCGCGCTGGGGGATCGTTATCCGGTCGGCAACGGCGTGCGCTGGCTGCAACAGATCGCGCCCGACCTCGACGCGCAGCCGGCATTGCCCGACGCCGCGAACGCGCTGCTGCTGCCCGCGGCGCTGGCGACGCTGCCCCCGCGTCCGCTCTACGGCCGTGCGCCCGACGCCAAGCTGCCGGGCGGGAAGGTGCCGGCCTGATGGCGACGCGCCAGGTCCTGTTGCGCACCGGCGATGCGCGCGACGTCGCGACGGTCGATGCGCTGATGGGTGCCGCCTTCGACCCCCGCTACGGCGAGGCGTGGACGCGCAACCAGTGCCTCGGCGTGCTGGCGATGCCGGGGGTGCGGCTGACGCTGGCGCTGGTCGACGACGAGCCCGCGGGCTTCGCGATGGTGCGCAGCGTCGCCGACGAGGCGGAACTGCTGCTGCTCGGCGTCGGTCCCCGCTTCCGCCGGCGCGGCATCGCCACCGCGCTGCTGCGCGCGGTGATCGCCGAGGCGCAGGTCACCGGCATCGCCGACCTGCATCTGGAGGTGCGCGCCGGCAACGCCGCGGTGCAGCTCTACACCGCGCAGGGGTTCGCCAAGGTCGGCGAGCGCCGCGCCTATTATCGCGGCAAGACCGGCGAGAGCTTCGACGCGCATACGTATCGGCGCGCGGTGTAGCGCTCCCCAGCCATTCCCTTCTTCCCGTTCGCCCTCGTCTTAGTGGAATGACGTAGAGTTGGTTTGCCGCGTAGGATGCGGAGCCGGGGTGGGGGTGGCCACCCCCACCCCGGCGGCCGGCTGTCGGATCGGGTTCGTCCGGTTCCC
>NZ_JAMLDY010000007.1 GCF_024211255.1 Sphingomonas liriopis
CACCCGGCCGCCCACAGAGTATCCTTGATGGGCGGCCGGGTGGGGGAGCGGGCCGGCACCGCCAAACGCGCCGTGGCGCGTTTCCAGACAGCCTCTTAGGCCGCGACAAGACGCTTCGGGCGCGTCATAAGGCGGACGGGACGCACGCACGATCATCGAAGGAAAACAGCTTGTTGGCATCGGATGCACCGCTTTCTCCGGCGCTAACGGGAATCGTCGGGCTCGACGACGTCCTGAACGGCGGCCTGACGCCGCACCGCATGTATCTGGTCGAGGGCACGCCCGGCACTGGCAAGACGACGCTGGGCCTCGGTTTCCTGCTCGCCGGCGCCGCGGTCGGCGAGACGGGGCTGTACATCACGCTGGCGGAAACCGAGGTCGAGCTGCGCGCGGTCGCCGCGACGCACGACTGGACGCTCGACGCGCTGCACCTGTTCGAGATGGTCCCCGCCGACGGCCTGGGCGAGGATCACGAACAGACGTTGCTCCATCCCAGCGAGGTCGAACTGGGCGAGACGATCCGCGACGTGATGGCGAAGGTCGACGAGCTGCGCCCGCACCGCGTCGTGCTCGACAGCCTGTCCGAGCTGCGCTTGCTGGCGCAGAGCCCGATCCGCTATCGCCGGCAGATCCTGGCGCTCAAGCATTTCTTCTCAACCCGGCAATGCACCGTGCTGTTCCTCGACGACAAGAGCAGCAGCGGCGGCGACCTGCAGCTGCACAGCATCGCGCACGGCGTCGTCTCGCTCGAACAGACGCTGTCGGGCTTCGGGGCGCAGCGGCGCCGGCTGCACGTCGTCAAGATGCGCGGCGTGCGCTACCGCGGCGGCTATCACGATTTCGAGATCGAACGCGGCGGCCTGTGCGTCTATCCGCGCCTCGTCGCGTCGGATCACGCCACGCGCGAGGCGGGCGATGTGGTCTCCACCGGGTCGGAGGAGCTCGACGCGCTGCTCGGCGGCGGCCTGGCGCCCGGCACCGCGACCCTGCTGACCGGCCCTGCCGGCGTCGGCAAGACGACCGCGACGGTGCAATGCATGGTCGCCGCGCTCGAGCGTGGCGAGAAGGCCGCCTATTTCCTGTTCGACGAACGGTTGCCGACGCTGCTCGCGCGCAGCGCGACGCTCGGCATGGACCTGCAACCCTACATCGATTCGGGCCAGCTCGACCTGCGCGCGATCGATCCCGCCGAAATGTCGCCCGGCGAATTCGCCGGCGCGATCCGCGCCGCGGTCGAGGAACATGGCGCAAGCTTCGTGACGATCGACAGCCTCAACGCCTATCTGCAATCGATGCCCAACGAACAGTTCCTCGTGCTTCAGATGCACGAGCTGCTGACCTATCTGGGGCAGCGCGGCGTCGTCAGCCTGCTGATCCTCGGCCTGCACGGCGTGATGGGCGACATCCGTTCCGACGTCGACCTCAGCTATCTGTCCGATACCGTCGTCCAGCTGCGTTATTTCGAGGCGCATGGCGAGGTGCGCCAGGCGATTTCGGTCATCAAGACGCGCACCGCACGGCACGAACGGACGATCCGCGAGTTCCAGATCGGCGGCAACGGGCTGCAGGTCGGCGAACCGCTCCGCCAGTTCCAGGGCGTGCTGACCGGGGTGCCGACCTTCTCGGGCGAGGGAAATACGCTGATGACCAACCACATGGACCCGCTGGACGCCCACGCCTAGATGCCCGATCGCGTCCTGATCCTGGCGCCGCGCGGTCGCGATGCGGCGATCGCCGCCGAGCTGCTGACCCGCCACGGCATCGCGGCGCACGTCTGCGCGGATCAGGCGGCGCTGCTCGAACAGCTGCGCGGCGGCGCCGGCACGGTGCTGCTGACCGAGGAATCGCTGGTCGGCGACATCGGCCCACTGACCGACTGGGTCGCGCAGCAGCCCGCGTGGGCGGACATCCCCTTCGTCGTGCTGGCGAACGGCGCGCGCGCACCGCGGACGCTGCTCGCCACCCAGCGGCTCGGCGAGCTCGGCAACGTCGTACTGCTCGAACGCCCGCTCCACGCCGAGGCGATGCTGGGCGCCGTCCGCTCCGCGCTGAAGGCGCGCGCACGCCAATATGAGGTGCGCGACGCCGCCGATACGCTGGAGCGCGCGGTCGCCGACCGCACGCGCGAGCTGGAGGCGGCGCGCGACAGTCTGGAGATCGCGCTCGACGCCGCCGGCATGGGCAGCTGGGACATCGACCTCGTCACCGGCGAGGCATGGCGGACGCTGCGCCATGACGAGATCTTCGGCTATACCGAGGCGCTGCCCGACTGGGACGTCGGCACCTTCCTGAAGCATGTCGACCCGGCGCAGCGCGACGCGGTCGCCGCCGCGTTCGAACGCGCGATGGACACCGGCGTGCTCGACATCGAATGCGGCATCGTCTCCGCTAACGGAAGCCACCGCTGGATCGTCGCCAAGGGGCGCGTGCGCTACGATGCGCAAGGGACCCCGATACGGATGACCGGCGTCGTCTCCGACGTCACTGACCGCAAGGACGCAGACGCGCAGCTGGCGCAGGCGCAGAAGATGGACGCGATCGGCCAGCTGACCGGCGGGGTCGCGCACGATTTCAACAATCTGCTGACCCCGATCGTCGGCAGCCTCGACCTCGTCCGCCGTCGCCACAAGGACGACGAGCGAACGCAGCGGATGGTCGGTGGCGCGCTGCAGGCGGCGGAACGCGCGGCGACGCTGACGCAGCGGCTGCTGTCGTTCGCACGGCGGCAGGCACTACAACCGCGCGCGGTGGACGTCGGCGCGCTGATCGACGGCATCGTCGACCTGATCCGCCGCTCGCTCGGCCCCTCGATCACCGTGACGCTGGAGGTGCCGCGGCATCTGTCGTCGGCGCGGGTCGATCCCAACCAGCTCGAACTCGCGCTGCTCAACCTGTCGATCAACGCGCGCGACGCGATGCCGGGCGGCGGCACGCTGACGCTGTCGGTCGCGGACGTCGTCGTCGAACAGCGCAACCGGCTGGGGCTGAAGCCGGGCAGCTACGTCCGCCTGCTCGCCTCCGACACCGGCGTCGGCATGGACCGGGCGACGCTGGCACGCGCGACCGAGCCGTTCTTCTCGACCAAGGGCGTCGGCAAGGGCACCGGGCTGGGCCTGTCGATGGTGCACGGGCTCGCCGCGCAATCGGGCGGCACGCTCAAGCTGGCGAGCGAACCGGGCGAAGGCACGACGGTCGAACTCTGGCTGCCCGCCACCGACGAGCCCGCCGCCAGCCTCGATGAACGCCACGCCGAACCGGTCGCTGCGCGCCACACCGCGACCGTGCTGCTGGTCGACGACGAGGATCTCGTCCGCTCCGCGACCGCCGAGATGCTGCGCGACATCGGCTATACCGTGGTCGAGATGGGCTCCGCGTCGCAGGTGCTCGCCGCAATCCGGTCGGGGATCGAGGTGGATATCCTGGTCAGCGACTATCTGATGCCCGCGATGACCGGCGGACAGCTGATCCAGGAATTGCGCGCCGCGGGGCATCGCATCCCGACCCTGCTCGTCACCGGCTATGCTGCGGCGGGCGAGGACGTGCCGGCCGACATCGCGCGGCTGGCCAAACCGTTCCGCCAGGTCGATCTGGCGAGCAAGGTCGACGAACTGCTGCGCGCCGCGTCGTCGCCACCACCGGGGCTGCGCGTGGTCGGCTGACGCTTGCCATCGCCGCGACGGAAGCCGACGTCGCCGCCCCCGATACCGAAGGATGAATGACGATGACCGCCCCCGACGTCGCTACCCGCCTGCTCGATCCGCTGGCGCTGCCGCCGTTCCCGGACATCGTGCCCGACGCGATCCTGCCGGCGCTCGACCGGGCGATCGCCGAGCATGAGGCGGTGATCGCGACGCTGACCGCCGAACGGCCCGGCACCTTCGTTGATGCATGGCTGCCCTACGAGCGCGCGAACACCGCGCTGATGGCATTGTGGTCGGCGGTGTCGCACCTGCACGCGGTCGCCGACACGCCCGAGCTACGCGCTGTCCATGCCGAGGCGCAGGCACGGCTGGTCGAGCACAATATGCAGGTCGAACAGAACCGCGACCTGTACGAGGTGTTCGTCGCGCTCGCCGCCTCGCCCGACTTCGCCGCTCTGTCCGACGCCGACCGGATCGCGGTGGAACAGGCGATCCGCGACTTCACGCTGTCGGGCGTGGCGCTGGACGCCGAGCAGCGCGAACGGTTCAAGGTGGTGTCGATCGAGCTGTCCGACCTGTCGACGCAATTCGGCAGCGCGGTGCTCGACGCGACCGATGCCTGGGGCGAGACGATCACCGACGAGGCGCTGCTGGCGGGGATCGCCGAGACCGACAAGGCGATGTTCCGCGCCGCCGCCGCCGCGAATGACGAGGCGGGTTGGCGCGTCACGCTGCAACAGCCCAGCGTCGCCGCGATCCTGACCTTCGCGGAAGACCGCGACCTGCGTGCGCGCGTCTATCGTGCCTTCGCGACGCGCGCGTCGGATCAGGGGCCGAACGCGGGCGCCTTCGACAATTCGGCGCGGATCGCGCGCATTCTCGCGCTGCGGCACGAGGCGGCGCACCTGCTCGGCTTCGCCGATCCCGTCGCCTGGTCGCTGTCGACCAAGATGGCGCCCAACGCCGGCGAGGTGCTCGCCTTCCTGCGCGATCTCGCCCGTCGCGCAAAACCGGCGGCGGAGGCTGATCTCGACGCGATGCGCACGTTCGCCGCGCAGGAACTGGGGCTCGACGATCTCCAGCCGTGGGACGTCGGCTTCGTCGGCAACCGGCTGCGACAGGCGCGCTATGCGGTCGACGAACAGGCGGTGCGCGCCTATTTCCCGGTCGAGCGCGTCATGGCGGGGTGGCAGGTGCTGATGGAGCGGCTGTTCGGCATCCGCTTGATCCCCCGCGACGACGTCGCGCTGTGGCATCCCGACGCGCGCTATTTCGACGTCGCCGATGCCGATGGCGCGGTGTTCGCCGGCCTCTACCTCGACCTCCACGCCCGCCCCGGCAAGCGCGGCGGGGCGTGGATGGCGCAAGCGCGGCCGCGGCTGCGCGACGGCAACACGATCCGCATGCCGGTCGCCTATCTGGTCTGCAACTTCGCGCCGACCGGCGGCGATGCTCCGTCGCTGCTCAGCCACAACGACGTGACGACGTTGCTGCATGAAACGGGGCATTGCCTCCACCATCTATTTACCACGGTCGACCGGCCCAGCATCGCCGGCACCAACGGGTTCGAATGGGACGCGATCGAGCTGCCGAGCCAGCTGATGGAGGATTTCGCCTGGGACCGCGACGTGCTGACCGGCATGTCGGGGCATCACGAGACCGGCGAACCGCTGCCCGCCGACCTGTTCGAGCGCATGCTGGCGGCGCGGCGTTTCCAGTCGGGGCTGTTCATCGTCCGTCAGGTCGAATTCGCTATGTTCGACCTGCTGCTCCACCTCGGCACGATGGGATCGGACCCGATCGAGGTGATCGAGGCGGTACGCGACGAGGTCGCGGTGATCCGCCCGCCCGCCTGGCACCGCTTCCCGCATGCGTTCGGCCATATCTTCGCCGGCGGCTATGCCTCGGGCTATTACGGCTATCTGTGGGCGGAGCTGCTCGCCGCCGACGGCTTCCGCGCCTTCGCCGAGGCGGGGCTGGTCGATCGTGCGACCGGCGACCGCTTCCGCCGCGAGGTGCTGGCGCGCGGCGCGACGCGACCCGCGGCGGACAGCTTCCGCGCCTTCCGCGGCCGCGATGCCGATCCCGCCGCGATGCTCGCCCGCCATGGCCTGCTCGACACCGCCGTGAACGGCTAGGGTCCTCCCGTCCGCCGCTCGGCGGTCAGCCGAACCCGATCTGGCGCAGCCATGCCGCGCATAGCTCGGGCCACAGCGACACCGGCTGATCGCGCGTATCGAGCGCGAAGCCGTGCGGCGCGTCGGCGAAGATATGCAATTCGGTCATACCGCCCGCGGCGGTGAGCGCGGCGTCGAGCCGATAGGCGTTGGCGACGGGAACGACGGGATCGTTGCCGGCGTAGACGATGAACACCGGCGGTGGCGCCGCGGCAAGCTGCGCGTCGGGTTGCAACCGGTCGTACATCGCCTGTTTCTCGGCGGGCAGCAGCGGCGGCTTGGTGGGGACCAACGTTCGCCCGTGGGCATTGGTCGAGATCGGCGCATAGCCGACGACCGCGACATCCGGCCGCGCATCGCCGCCGGGCGACGGCGCGGCGGGCGACATCCATTCGGCCGGATAATCGGCGAGCAGGCAGGCGGCGAGATGCCCGCCCGACGACAGCCCGACGACGCCCACCCCGGCGGCGAACGCACCGCCGCCCCGGATCACCCGCATCGCCTCGATCGCATCGTCCAGCGCCACCGTCACGCCGTGCCGCGCATCGGGGAACCGGTGGACCAGCACATAGGCATGATAACCGAGCGCGGTCAGCCAGCGCGCCACCGCCACACCCTCGCGCCCCACCATCAGCGCGGTATAGCCACCCCCGCCGAGCACCAGCATCGCCCGTCCGTTCGATCGCGCCGGCGCATAGCCGAACAGCCACGGCCGCACGACGCCGGTGACGACCATCGCATCCACAGCGGCGCCCGGATCCTCGACCGTAAACGCGCCGTCGATCGGTTCGTCGTCCCACAGCGGCCAGGCGGTGTCTGCGTCGAGGGTAATGGACATGCCCTTCCCCTACCGCGTCTCCGCCGCAGACGCCAATCCATGGGCATTCATAAAACCGGACTGTCACAGGCGCTGTCGGTCTCCCGCAGGCCTGCCGGTCCATGAAGTGGCGTGGACGGAAACGACCTTGTGTGGCGTCTTCATTCATCGAAAACGCTGCATCCCCCGCTCCCGCCGTCGGAACGGCAGGTGGCTGTTTTCCACCGGTTGTTCACGCGGCGGCCGATCTCCTGACGATCGCGGCAGCCCAGTTCGTTCATGGTAGCGCCATAGCTGCGTAGATCGTCGGTGGTGACGGCCCCAATATTGGATCGGCGACCGGCAGTTACTCGGCCGGTGCAGATGGCGGCGACCGATCCGGGATGACCAATTTGTCGATGGCTTGCGCGAGCTGGTCCGCGGAATACGGCTTTTGCAGCAGGAGGAAGCCATGTGCGCCCTCCTGCGCCAGGACGTGGCTGTAACCGCTGGCCAGCACCACCGGCATGTGCGGCCATGTCTGGCGAAGCCGCTTGGCGAGTTCCAGACCGCCCATGCCCGGCATCACGACGTCCGAGAAGACGGCATCGAAGCTGCCGATCGCCGCACCGAGGGCGTCGAGCGCATCCTCGGCACTGGGGACCAGCGTGGTGCGATAGCCCATGTCGTCCAGTGCCTCGCTGGCGAAGCGGCCGACCTCCTCATTGTCCTCCACGACCAGGATCGACAGCCCGCGCGTAGGGTGCACGCGTTCTGCGATCGGCACGACCGCTTCCACGCGGGTGTCCCCATCGGCCTCGGGTAAATAGAGGACGAAGCGCGTGCCGACGCCCGGCGTACTTTCGACATCCACATCGCCACCCGACTGTTTGGCAAAGCCGAACACCTGGCTGAGCCCCAGGCCGGTGCCCTTGCCCACTTCCTTGGTCGTGAAGAACGGCTCGAATATTCGTGCGATGTTCCCGGATGCGATCCCGGTCCCGGTGTCGGCAAGCGAAATGGCCACGAACGGGCCGTCCACGGCCGCATGGCCGCGGATGTGCGGCTTGTCGACGGCGCAGGCCAGCCCGATGCGGAGCGCGCCCTCCCCCGCCATCGCGTCCCTCGCGTTGACGGCCATGTTGACGAACGCCGTCTCGAACTGGCTGACGTCGGCCCGGACGATGCAGACCTCATCCGGTATCTCGAGGGTGACGGTCACCCGGGCACCGGTCACCGAATTCAACATGTCGGCGACGCCGCGCAGCCGTTCGGCGACGTCGAAGGTCGTCGGATGAAGCGTCTGCCGCCTCGAAAATGCCAGCAGCTGGCTGGTCAGCCTGGTTGCGCGATCCGCCGTATCGCCGATCGCCGCGATGTAGCGCGCGCGTCGTTCTTCCGGCAGGTCGGACCGGCGCAGCAGATCGACCGAACCCCGGATCACGGTCAGCAGATTGTTGAAATCGTGCGCGACCCCGCCGGTGAGCTGGCCGATCGCATCCATGCGCTGCGAGTGGCGCAGCGCCTCTTCGGAGGCGACCAGGTCGCGGGTGCGCTCCTCGACGCGACGCTCCAGCGTCATGGCCAGATCGCTCAGGGCGGCCTCGCGGTCGAGCCGCTCGCGGCCGATCGAGAGGAAGCGCGCAAAGCTTTCGAAGAAGGAGAGCGCTTCGCTTTCGAAACGGTCATGGACCGTCGAGACGAACGAGATCACGCCGTAGAGCTTGTCTTCGGACTGGACGGGGAAACCCGCATAGGCCCGCGTGCCGTGACGCCGGCTGATCTGCGTTCGTGGATCGGTCGATTGCTGGACATGGTCGAGGATCAGCGGCGTCCGGCTTTCCGCCACGAGGCCACACAGCGGCACGTCCGCCGGGCACGCATCGGCCAGCCATTCCCTGACCTCCTCCTCCACCCCCGTTGACTGTAGCAGACGCATGCGCGTGCAGTCGTTGTTGAGCAGGTAGCTGTAGCTCTGGTCGTAGCCGAGCGTGTCGGCGCCCGATGACAGGATGTCCTGAAGCACCCGGTCGGGATCATCCGACGACAGCAGGCCCGCGGAGGCCCTGGCCAACAGATCGAGCCGCTGCTCGCGCAGCCGCTCCGCCGTCCGGTCGCGCAGGACCTTCACGAACCCGACGACCTCGTCGTCGAACCGCCTGAGCGGCGTCATCTCGCCTTGCGCCCAGAACCGCGTGCCGTCCGCCCGCAGGTGCCAGCGCTCGTCGTTGCCATGGCCCCGTTCCAGCGCCAGCCGCATCTCCGCCAGCGGTCGCCCGGCTGCGCGGTCCTCCGGCGTGAAGAACCGGTCGACCGGTTCTCCCATCATGTCGCGTTCCGTCCAACCGAGGATGTTCTCGGCCCCCGCGTTCCACCGGGTGACCCGGCCATCGAGGTCGGTCGCGATGATCGCGAAGTCCGTCGCGCTGTCGAGGATCTGCCGATGCAGCGCCTCGCTGTTGCGCATGGCTTCGCCGGCATCGTGCATGACCGACGCCTTCTCGACCTGATCCAGTTGCAGCGCGATCAGCCGCGCGAACATCTCGAACGTCGGAAGGATGTCGCGCCTGCCGAGGTCGTGCGGACGCGGGTCGATCGCGCACAACGTACCGAAGAAGCGGCCTTCGGGCAGAACGATCGGAACCGAGATGTAGCTCTTCAGGCCATAGAGCGCGGGCGTGTGGTGCGCCGCATAGGCGGGATCCGCATCGACGTCCGAGATGACCACCGCTTGCCGATGCTGCCTGATCTCGTGGCAAATCGTCGTTTCCAGCTTCAGTTCGCCACCCGGCAGAAGACCGAAATCGATGTTGTCCCTGACGCTGCAAGCAACCCATTTGTCATCAGTCACACGGGCGATCGCGGCGAAGCCCATGCCCGTGATCCGGCAGACCGTGTCGAGCAGCGTCGGCACCACGTCGAGGTGACCGATCGCCGAAACGTCTGCGGCATAGGCATTGTCTGCAGGCGGATCGTCTCCCATCGCTATCGCTTAGCAAGGGATTGGGGCCGCGTCATTCACCCTGCCCGCTGATCGAGGAGAAACGACCGTCAGGTCGCCGATGCCGCTCGCCTGATCCCCATGGCCGAGGATACTGCACGACGCTTCGGCCGCACACCTTCGATCCGGGGCGTCCGCGTGTCCGTCGACCGCTCGTCCGTCTTGCCGAAAGGACGTAGCTGGCGTGGGTCGACGGCCAACAGGGTCCCCTTGTCAACGTTCAAATCGCGCCTTCCGCCGCTCGACTTCGGTCTCTCGTTCATTTGCGCCGTCACGCTCACCGCGAAGGGAAGCCCAGGCTGAGGCTGGAGAATACGGTTTCGTAGTCGGCGTCGGGGTCGTTTTGCACGCGCCGGGTCCATATCGTTCCGAACAGCCAATCGCCGGTGCGGCGTAGCGGGAAGACGGCGCGGCCGCGCTGGTCGGTGACGCGCGTCGTCGCAGGACGGGCATCGGCGGCGAGATCGGTCATCGTCACGCGGGCGCCCGCGAGGGGCCGGCCGCGATACGTGACCCGCAACGGGAACGCCGTGTCGGCGCTCCGGCGGTATGGGTCGACCTCCGGCGTGATCTCGAGCGTCAGGCCGAGGGGGCGGGTCGCGCGGATGGTCCCGGGTCCGACCCGACCGACCTGGACCAGCGCCTTGGCGCGGCGGCTGTAGCGTTCGCGGCCGGCCTCCCCCTCTTTCCCCTCGCGCCGGCGATCCGCGATCGCGGAGGTCAGTCCTTCCTCTGCCAGATAGGCGGCGAACTTGTCCGCGGGCAGACTGCTCAGCGCGTCGTTGGTTTCCATCACCAGCACGTGCAAGCCCTGCCCCTCGAAGCGGAGCGCGGCGTCGGGGGCGCCGGGCGCCTCGTCGAGCGTGGCGCGGCGATCGGTTTCCGCGCCGTCGGGCCCGATGCTGGCGAAGCGGACGATCCGTCGCAGCCGCATACGCCAGCGTTCGCGCTCGGCGCCGTGTCCGACCAGCACCGCCAGCGATGTGGTCTCACCGGGCGACAGTCGGAAACGCCCAGGCTGGATCCAGAATTCGTGGGCAGCCGCGCTGCCGGTCAGCGCCAGCGCCAGCGCCGCAGCGACGAACGCCCTCACTGCAGCGCGATCGTCTGCGGCTCGCTGCCGGGCCGAAACAGCGCGGTTCGCGTCACCTTCGATCGACGGACGTTGACCTGATTTTCCTGGTCCGGGTGGATATCAGCGAAGATCGTCGAGTCGACCGTGATCGCGCGCGCTGCCGCCGGCATCCGGCCGCGGTACGTCAGCCGCACGTCGTCGCCGTCGAGCTCGGTCGCCGCCAGCGTCAACGCGATCGCCGCGCCGGTCGCATCGCTCAGCCGGAAGCGCCGGCCGATATAGACCGTCAGGGCGGCCAGCGCGTCGGCGTCGTCCAGGCTGGGCTGCGCGTTGGGAGCGATGAAGACCAACGCCGGCTCGGCATCGTGCGCGGCCATATCGTGCGTGACCGTCACCGCGCCGGTGGCCGCGTCGACCTCGATCACGCTCAGCGTCGAGTGGCCACGATGCGCCGCCGCGGGAGCCGCGAGCGACAGCAGCGCGACGGTCAGCGCGGCGGTCAGTGCGGCGATCCTCACGGACGATTGCCGCGCGGCGCGTCGGCCGGCGGCGGCGCGGCCGGTGCGGGCTCTGCCTTCGGTGCAGCCGGAGCGTTGGCGGGCGGCGGGGTGACGCCGCCGGCGGGAGCCGTCGGCGCATCATCCTTCCTCGTCGCCGGATAGGTCTGCAGGCTGTCGGGCAGCACCTTCAGATTGTCGTCGCGGATGCGGTCGTCGCCTGACGCACTGTCGGGCGTCGTCACCTTCATCGTGCGCGGATATCCCGATCCTTCGTAGATGTTGTTGCCGCGGTCGGCGTCGGCGGTCTCCCATAGCGGGTCCACCTCCGCTTTCCTCAGCGTCTTGGGTGTCGTGAAGGACCAGGCCACCCGCTCGCTGTTCTGTCGCCAGATCTCGGCCGGGATGCGCACCGTCTCGGTCGATCCGTCGGTGAAGTCGAGCTTCATGATGACCGGCATCACCAAACCGCCGACATTGCGGAAGCTGAAGCGGTAGAAGGTCTCGTCGAAGTCGCGCGCCGCGCGCTCGTCGGCCGTCAGTTCCTTGCGCGTATCGGTCGCTTTCGCGCGCGCCCTGGCCGTGGGTGCGAGGCGGTCGGTCGCGTCGTAATAGTCGCGCACGCTGGGATCGCGCTCGACCACCGTCGCGCCGGTGTTGCGCGACGCGGTGAGGCTTGGCGGCTCGGCGCCCTCTGCCGAGCGGCGGCGAGCGGCAAGCGTATCGGGATCGGCCGGTTCGACCTTGCCCGCGGTCACGCCGTCAAGCGCGATGTCGACGTGATCGGTCGAATAGAACCAGCCGCGCCAGAACCAGTCGAGATCGACCCCGCTCGATTCCTCCATCGTCCGGAAGAAGTCGAACGGCGTCGGCCCCTTGAACCGCCAGCGCGTGGCATAGTCGCGGAACGCCTTGTCGAACAGGTCGCGCCCCAGCACCGTCTCGCGCAGGATGGTGAGCGCGGTGGCGGGCTTGGCATAGCCGTTGGCGCCGAACTGCAACAGGCTGTCCGACTGGGTCATGATCGGCACCTGGTTCTGGCTGACCATATACTCGACGATGTCCTTGGGCTCGCCCCGCCGGCTCGGGAAGTCCTTCGCCCAGCGCTTCTCGGCCTGGAACTGCAGGAAGGTGTTCAGCCCCTCGTCCATCCACGTCCACTGGCGCTCGTCGCTGTTGACGATCATCGGGAAGTAGCTGTGACCGATCTCGTGAATGACGACGCCGATCAGCCCTGCCTTGGTACGCTCGGTATAGGTCAGGTCGCCGGTCTTCCTGTCCTTCGTCGGGCGCGGCCCGTTGAAGGTCATCATCGGATATTCCATGCCCCCGACGGGCCCGTTGATCGACTGCGCCTTCGGATACGGATAGGGGAAGCTGAAGCTCGAATAGACCTGGATCGTGTGCGCGATCGCCTTGGTCGACCACGCATCCCACAGCGGCCGCGCTTCCTTGGGGAAGAAGCTCATCGCCATGACGAGCGGCTGCGCGGCATCGTCTTGGCGCACGCCCATCGCGTCCCACACGAACTTGCGGCTCGACGCCCAGGCGAAATCGCGCACGTTGTCGGCGTGGAAGCTCCACGTCTTCTCGCCCGACGGCCTGCCGCGCTCCGCCGAGAGAGCTTCCGCCGGGGTCACGACGTAGACCGGGTCGCTGGCGGTACGCGCCTCAGCCAGCCGCGCGCGCTGGGCCGCGCTCAGCACCGATGCGGCGTTGGTCAGTTCGCCCGTCGCGGCGACGACGTGATCGTCCGGAACCGTGACCGAGACATCGTAGTCGCCGAACTCCAGCGTGAACTCGCCGGCGCCCAGGAACGCCTTGTTGTGCCAGCCTTCATAGTCGGTGTAGCGGGCCAGCCGCGGGAACCATTGGGCGCCCAGGAAGATGCAGTTGCCGTCCTCGCCCGGCTTGGTGAAACATTCGTATCCGTCGCGGCCGCCGATCACCTTCGATTCGATCATCGGATACGACCAGTCGATGGTGAAGCTGGTCGACGCGCCCGGTGCCAATCCGCCGGGCAGGTCGACGCGTAGCAGCGTATCGACCGTGGTGTGCGGGAGCGCGCGCCCGCTCGCGTCACGCACGGCGCCTAACGTGAAGCCGCCATCCCACGATTTGTAGCGCTGAACCCGCGTCAACGCGCTGAGCGAGATTTCGTCCGCCCGCCCTGCACCCTGCGTGCGCTCGGCGATGCTGTCACGGCGGAACACATTCTGGTCGAGCAACAGCCATAGGTACGGCAGCCGATCGGGCGAATTGTTCTTGTAGGTAATCGTGGCGCGACCGCTGACCGTTTTTGCCACCTCGTCGAGGCGCACCTGCATCCGGTAATCGACTTTCTGCTGCCAATAACGCGAGCCCGGCGCGCCGCTGGCGGTGCGATAATCGGTCGGGGTCGGCCACGCCTCGCCCTCGAGCTGGCGGAAGGCATCACGGAACGGCGCCTTGGTCTGGCGCACCGGGTCCGACTGCGCGGACACCGACGATGCCCCGGACATAAGCAGCGCCGCGGCGATCATCCTGGTCGTGCCCGTCGTCATTCTTTTGTCTCCGCAGGGCTCGACCGTGCCGCCGCACAGCTGCGCAACGTATCGGTACTATGAAAGAGTATGTCACGCTTTGGCAATCTCGCCCTTGGGGTGGGTCATGCCGACCCATAAGCGGTCGTTCACCGCCCGCCTGCCAAGGGCCCAAAAGATCACGCCGATCTCTCGTCCGGCGCCGGCGACCTGCGCCCATTGACCATGGT
Source organism: Sphingomonas liriopis (assembly GCF_024211255.1). Classification (GTDB taxonomy): domain Bacteria; phylum Pseudomonadota; class Alphaproteobacteria; order Sphingomonadales; family Sphingomonadaceae; genus Sphingomonas; species Sphingomonas liriopis. The sequence goes on from NZ_JAMLDY010000007.1 coordinate 13,940, forward strand.
GGCGATCGCGAGGTCGCCCGTGACGTTGAGCATGGTGCGGCACATGTCGAGGAAACGGTCGACCCCGAGCACGATCCCGATCGCGGCCGGCGGCACGCCCACCATGCCGAGGATCAGCGCGATCACCGGCAGCGAACCCGCGGGCACGCCGGCGGTGCCGATCCCGCCCAGGATGCACACGAGCATCACCGTGCCCTGCTGGCCGAGCGAGAGCTCCACGCCGAAGAACTGCGCGAGGAAGATCACCGTGACGCCCTCGAAGATCGCGGTGCCGTTCTGGTTGGCGGTGGCGCCGATCGTCAGCACGAAGCGCGCGATCTTGCGCGGGAGCCCGAGATCGGTCTCGGCGATGCGCAGCGACGTGGGCAGCGTCGCGTTCGAACTCGCGGTGGAAAAGGCCATCACCATCGCCTCGCGCACGCCGCCGAAGAACGTCCGCGGCCCCATCCCGGCCGCGAACCACACCCCGGCGCCGTAGACGATCACCAGCTGGAACAGGATCGCCGCCAGCACCGTCGCGACGTACCAGCTCAGCCTGACGAGGATGTCGAAGCCGAACAGCGCGGCGAGGTTGAACATGAAACAGGCGACGGCGATCGGGGCGAGCCGGATGACGAGGCCGATCAGCGCCATCGCGACCTCCAGCAACCCCTCGACCGCGTTCTGGAACGCCTGCGTCTTGTCGGTACGGACCAGCACCAGCCCGATGCCGATCGCCAGCGCGAAGACCATCAGCGCGAGGATGTCGTCGTCCGCCGCCGCCTTGATCGCGTTGGACGGGATGATGCCGAGCACCGCCTCGACACCGCCCGGCTGTTCCCGGCCCGATCCGACGATCGCGCCGGCGCCGCTGCCCGCCTGCGCCAGCATCGATCGGGCGAGCGCCGGATCGACACCGCCGCCCGGCCGGATCACGTTGACCAGCACCAGCGCGACCACCACCGAGATCGTCGACAGCGCGAGCGTGAACGCGAGCGTCCGCAGCCCCACCCGCTTCAGCGAGGCGAGATCGCCCATCTCCGCAACGCCGGTGACCAGCGCCGAGAACAGCAGCGGAATGACCAGCATAAACAGCAGGCGCAGGAACACCTGCCCCGCCGGCCCGGTGACATAGGTGGTGATCGCCTTCACCCATGCCGCGTCGCCCGCCGTCAGATTGACGACCAGACCGGCGGACAGGCCGATGGCGAAACCCGCGAGCATCTGGAGATGAAGCGGAAACCGCGATGGGGCCGGCGTTTCGGTTTCGGTGTCGGTGTCGCTCATGCCATCTCCAACGCTTGGGGTCGCGCATGCTCCAGCGCTCGATATGGATAATGCTCCGGAACGAAGACCGCTCAAGCGGTCATCGTCTTGATGAAATCGATGAACGCGCGAAGCGGGGGCGGCACCAGCCGGCGATCGGAATAATAGAGGAAGGGACCGGAGAACGGCTGCCACCAATCCATCAGCACCGGCTCCAGTTCGCCGCTCTCGAGATGAGGTCGCAGCCAATCCTCGAACAGAAAGATGATCCCCACTCCCGCGATCGCGGCATCGACGGCCAGATCGGTCGCACCGCCGACCTGCACGATCAGCTGTCCGCGCGGCTCGATCCGGATGATCTCGCCGGCACGCTCGAACTCCCATGGGCTCGTCAGGGCACCGCTCGCGAAACGCCCGAGCACACAGGCGTGGTCGAGAAGGTCCCGTGGGTGATCCGGACGACCATGAAGATCGAGATAGACCGGCGCGCCGGCGGTCGCCATGCGCTGGACGCGCGGACCGATCGGAACGGCGACCATGTCCTGCTCCAGCCGCTCGTCATAGCGGATGCCGGCGTCGCACCCGGCGGCCAGCACATCGACGAAGCTGTCCTCCGCCACGATCTCCAGCCGGATCCCGGGGTGGGCGGCGAGAAAGCCCGGCACGATCGCGGGGAGCACCAGCCGTGCGGCGCTGACCGGTACGTTCAGACGAAGCACCCCCGCCGAACCGTCCCGCAAGCCACCGGCCGCATCCAGTGCCGCATCGACTTCGCCAAGCGCGGGTGTCAGCCGTTGGATCAAGCCGGCGCCGGCCGCGGTCGGCGTCACGCTGCGGGTCGTACGGTGGAGGAGCCGTATGCCGAGCCGCGTTTCCAGACGCCGCACGGCTTCGCTCAGCGTCGAGGCGCTCGTGCCGCTCGTCCGGGCCGCCTCGCGAAAGCCACGCGCCTTCGCCACGGCGAGGAAGGCGGTCAGGTCTCCAAGGTCGGCGTCCATCGTGCGGTTTTCCGTACAGCCCGTGCGGATCATGCCGGATTATCGCGCGTGTCACCATCGCCTATCTGGCAGGCCAAGAGGAGAACGACATGCAGACGATCGATCAGGCAGGCCGCTTCCGGCTGGGTGACCGCGAGGTGAGCCGGCTGGGCTATGGCGCGATGCAGCTGGCCGGCCCGGGCGTGTTCGGCCCGCCGCGCGACCGCAGCGCGGCGCTGGCCGTTCTACGCGAGGCGGTGGCGAACGGGATCGACCATATCGATACCAGCGACTTCTACGGCCCGCACGTCACCAACCAGATCATCCGCGAGGCGCTCCACCCCTACCCCGACGGGTTGACGATCGTGACGAAGGTCGGCGCGGTGCGCGGCGATGATGGATCCTGGAACTCGGCGCAGGACGCGGCGGCGTTGACGGCTGCGGTTCACGACAATCTGAGGAACCTCGGCCTCGACGTGCTGGACGTCGTCAACATGCGTCTGATGGGCGGGGGTGACGACCATGGACCGGCGGACGGCCCGGTGGAGCCGCAGCTGACCGCGCTCGCCAAACTTCGGGAGCAGGGGTTGATCCGGCATATCGGGCTGAGCAACGCGACCCCTGGGCAGGTCGAGCAGGCTCGCGGCATCGTCGAGATCGTCTGCGTCCAGAACCACTATAATCTCGCCCACCGCCGCGACGATGCATTGATCGACGCGCTGGCGGCCGACGGCATCGCATACGTGCCCTTCTTTCCGCTGGGCGGTTTCGATCCTCTCCAGTCGCAGACCCTGTCCGACGTCGCCGCGCGCTTGCGCGTGACGCCGATGCAGGTGGCACTGGCCTGGCTGCTGCAGCGGTCGCCCAATATCCTGCTGATCCCCGGCACCTCGTCGGTCGCCCACCTTCGCGAGAATCTCGCAGTTGCGGCGTTGCAGCTTTCGAGCGAGACGATGGCAGCGCTGGACGGGATCGGCGAACAGGGCGCTTGACGCTCTGGCTCCGGCCGGCTTGGACTGCGCCTTTGATCCGTGCAGCGAGCCCCCCTTCCATGACGCTTCCAGACCTTCTCGTCCCCTCCTACGTGCAGATGCTGGGAGCGTTATCGAAATGGCTCGCGAAGGCCGAGGCGCAGCAGCCGGCCGGGGAGGCGGAAGCGTTGCTGATCGCCCGGCTCGCGCCGGACATGTTCCCCCTCGCGACGCAGGTCCGGTTTGCATGCCGGCAGGCGCAGGAGGGCGTGTTCCGACTGCTGCAACAGGATTTCCCCCCCTCGCTGCAGATCCTGCTCGACGAAGGCCGAAACGCCGGCGAGCGCCCCGGTACCATCGCGGAGGCACAGGCGCGGATCGCCGAAACGATCGCGGTGGTGGAAGCCGCGGCGGCGCAGGGCATCGCGATCGAACCAACCGCACCGATCGCGCACGCGCTGCCAAACGGCATGATCCTGGACCTGACGGCGGAGCAATATGCGCGCGACTGGGCGCTGCCTCAATTCTACTTCCACGTGGTGACGGCATATTCGATCATTCGCGCGCAAGGCATCGAACTGGGAAAGGCCGATTACGTCTCGCACATGATCGCCTATTTTCGTCAACCCGCCATGTCCTGACGAGGCCGCCGCTCGACCGATCATCACGGAGAACGTCACCGGATTTCGCGCGCCCGATTATGGCGTCGCCGGGCGAGCCTGAACCGGGTCCGTCGACACCGCGTAGATCGCGGGCGCACCCTCCAGGTTCGTGCGATAGACGATCCAGTGGCCATCGGGCGTGAAATGCTCGTTGGGTTCCAGCGTGTAGTCGTGCCGGGCGAGACTGGCGAGACGGTGCGTGTCGAGGACGCCGGGCGTGATGAGGCCGGGCTGCGGCGTCGCGACGCTGCGGGGCGTGAAGACGCTGATCCACTTGCCCGCCGCGCTGCCGTCGCCCGCGAAGGTACGGCGATCAGGCGACTGGGTGAAGTGGAACGAGGCCTGATCGGGGGCGACCAGATAGCGGGTGCGCGCGCCGCTGACGACGTCGTAGCTCGCCAGCCAGCCGACGCGGCGCGCGGGGGTCTGGAGGTCGTACCAGATCGTCCGCCCGTCGCTGCTCCAGAATTCGTGGCCCGCGATCTCGCCCGCCATCGTGCGCTGATGCACCCTGGTCAGCGCGCTGCCGTCGGTCCTGACCGTCCAGATCCGGTCGACCTGATCCCACGGCCCTTCGTGGCAGAACATCAGCAATGCGGGATCGGTCGGCGAGAACTGAACGTGGTTCAGCCAGTCGGTGGCGCGATGGATCGTCCGCTTCGTACCGGTGCCGATCGTGACCGCGTAAAGCTCCATGGGGACGTGCGCCGCCAGCCGCGCCGCCATCCACTGCGCCTTGGCGGCGCCGAACGATAACGGCCGCCCGTCCGGCCCGGTGCCGGAATAGGTGGGAGCACCCGTCGTGGGATCGCGCCGGCCCTGTGCGGCGATCGCCGGCGGCGGCGGCTCCAGTTCGCGCTCGCCCGCCAGCAGCGTCTCGTCGGCGTTGATCGCCTCGATCCGCCCGCCGGGCAGGTCGGCGACCTTGCGCGTCCGGCCGGTGTCGAGATCGACGCGCCACACCTGGAAAGGACCACCGTCGTCCACCGACGCATCCTTGGTCGTGTAATAGGCGCTGCGGCTCTTGGGTCCGGCGAACAGCAGCCGGTCGACCCTCGTGCGCAGCACCAGCCGGGTTCGCCATGTCTTGAGGTCGGCCACCCGGATCCCCTCCGGGGTCATATAGATCATCAGGTCGCCCTGCGGCGTGAAGGGATTGTAGTTGAAATACAGCGCGTAATTGCCCGGCATCGCATCGATACGGACGATGCGATGGCCCGTCGCGGGGTCGGTCCATGACGCCGGCGGCATGCCGAATGTCGCTGCGGCGGCGATCGCCATCGTCCAGGTCGCAAGCGGCATCGGTCACTCTCCGGCAGTATCTGCTATTTCATAATATGGAATTCAGTTACAATATTTCGCTTGTCACCGCGTTTGGCAAGCGGCAATGTGCATCCGTCAGCCAAAGGCGACATGCGACCCGCCGAGGGACGAAGAGGGGATGATGATGAAAGGTCACGCGTTTTTCTCGCGCTCCAGATCTCCCTCCCCGGAGAATCCTTGAGGCGGACGGTGTCCGCCCCGATTTTCCTTCGGGGTCGTGGGCCTGTCGAAAGGGGCTTTGATGCATCGTACCGATGATCGATCCGCGCGCATCGGGCGCCGTCTGCGCATGCACGGCGCGGTCGCCATGGCGGCGCTGTGCCTGTGTCCGGCGATCGCGGCACGGGCGGCGCCGCGGGCCGTTACCGCGCTGGCGGACGGGTGGCGGTTCATCCAGGCCGACCCGAAGGATGCCGAGGCGGCGACGCTCGACGACAAGGCATGGCGGACGGTGTCGGTGCCGCACGACTGGGCGATCGCCGGCCCGTTCGATGCGAACGCCAAGGCCGCGGGCGAGAACGGCTTCCTGCCGAGCGGCGTCGCCTGGTATCGCAGGACGCTCGACCTGACGCCGCGCCCCGGCCGGCGCTATTTCGTCGAATTCGATGGCATCATGGAGCGCAGCGGCGTCTGGGTGAACGGTCACCACGTCGGCTACCGGCCGATGGGCTACGTCAGTCAGCGCTTCGATATCACGCGGCACCTCGATGCGGACGGGCGCACCGTGATGGCGGTGCGCGCCGATACCTCCGCCGCGCCATCGTCGCGCTGGTATACGGGTGCGGGCATCTACCGCCGTGTCCGCCTGATCGAGACGGGCGACGTGCACATCCCGCAGGGCGGCGCCTATGTCCGTACCGCCAGGCTCGATGCCAGCGGTGCGACGCTGGCGATCGCGACCGATGTCCACAACGCCGGCGTCGCGGCAAACGATGTGAAGGTCGAGGTCGTGCTGACCGGTCCCGATGGACGCGAGGTCGCGCGGACGATGCTGCCGGCCGCGACCGTCGCGGCGGATCGGACGGTGACCGTGCAGGGCGAGATCGCCGTGCCGCACCCCCGCCGCTGGGACATAAAAGATCCCGTGCAGTATCGCGCGACGATCCGCATTCTCGGTGCCGACGGCACGACGCTGGACGACGACACCGTCCGCTTCGGCATCCGCGACGCGCGGTTCGATCCCGCCACCGGCTTCTGGCTCAACGGGCGCAACTTCAAGCTGAAGGGCGTCGCGCTCCATCACGACGGCGGCGCGGTCGGCGCGGCGGTGCCGCTCGACGTCTGGCGGCAGCGATTGTCGACGCTGAAGGCGCAAGGCGTCAACGCGATCCGCACCGCGCACAACGTCCCCAGCCCCGAATTCCTCGATCTGGCGGACGAGCTCGGCCTGCTCGTGATGGACGAACTGTTCGACCAGTGGAACGTCGCCAAGACGCCCGAGGACTATCACCTGTTCTTCGGCGACTGGCACCAGCGCGACACGCTCGACATGGTCCGGCGCGACCGCAACCACCCGAGCATCGTGCTGTGGAGCGCCGGCAACGAGATCCACGACACCGCCTATCCGGTGCAGGCCAAGGCGGCGCTGCGCAGCATCCTCGACATCGTCCACGCCGCCGATCCGTCGCGCCCCGTGACGATGGCGCTGTTCCGCCCGAACGTCACCAAGGATTACGACAACGGCCTCGCCGACATGCTCGACGTCGTAGGGCAGAATTACCGCGAGAACGAGCTGATCGCCGCGAGCCGCCAGAATCCGAAACGCAGCATCGTGGGTACGGAGAATGCGCACAACCGCGTCAACTGGCTGCCGGTGCGCGACTATGCGCCGTTTTCGGGCATGTTCCTGTGGACCGGCGTCGATTATCTCGGCGAGGCGAACCGCTCGGGCTGGCCCAATGTCCAGAACCCGGCGGGGCTGCTCGACCGCACCGGTCGGCAGAAGATCAGCGGCATGGAGCGCGAGAGCTGGTGGTCTGCCCGCCCGGTCGTCCATGTCGTGCGCAATGCCGATCCGGCGGCGGCCGGCCCCGCCACCGATGGCGCCGGCGGCCCGAACCAGCCGGCGCTGCCGACGATGATCGCGGTCGCGACGCCGAAGCCGAAGGTCGCGCTGTTCGACGACTGGACGCCCGCGAACGCCGCGCCGCACGACGAGACGATCGAGGTGTACAGCAACTGCCGGCAGGTCGAGGCGTTCCTCAACGGCCGCTCGCTGGGCGTCCAGCCGCTTCATCAGGACGCCTCGCCGCGGCGCTGGTCGGTGCGCTATGCGCCGGGTGAGGTGCGTGCCACCTGCCGTGACCCGGGCGTCGGCACCGTGACCGACATATTGCGCACCGCGGGCAAGCCCGCCCGCATCGTACTCGAGCCGGATCGGTCGTCAGTCGGCTCGTCGTTCGACGATTTGACCTACGTCCGCGCCCGCGTCGTCGATGCCACAGGCACGACGGTACCGGAGGACGGTCGCCGCCTGCGCTTCGCGGTCGACGGGGCGGGGACGCTGGTCGCCACCGACAATGGTTCGTCGGTCGATCATACGCCGTTCGCGTCGCCCGAGCGCGCGGTGCTGGGCGGCCATGCCGTCGCCTTGGTGCGCGGCGCCGGATCGGGGCGCTTCCGCGTCACCGCGACCGCCGACGGCGTCGCGGGCGACAGCATCCAGCTGACGGCGACCCGATGAAGCGCGCGGCGATTGCGATGCTCGTCGCGCTGTCGAGCCAGGGCGCGCCCGCGCAGACGATCCACAACGACGTCTTCTGGAAGGACACGTCGGGCACGCCGATCTATTCGCAGGGCGGCGGCATGCTAAAGGTCGGGCGCCGCTATTACTGGTACGGCGCGAAATACGAGGAGGCGGTCGCCTATGCCCGCCAGCCGGCGGTCCATGCGGCGAACCCGCACTTCAGTGCGGTGACGGTCTATTCGTCGGAGAATCTCGTCGACTGGCGGTTCGAAGGCAATGCGATCACCGTCGGCGCCGCCGGGCAGCGGTTCGCGCGCGACGCGTGGATGGGCCGCCTGGGCGTGGTCTACAACGCGCGCACCCGCAAATACGTGCTGGTCAGCCAATATGCCGGCAAGGAGACCGGGCCCGGCATCGTCTTCGCGACCAGCGATACGCCGGCAGGCCCCTTCGTCTTCGCCCGGCATCAGGCGGTCGTCGACGGCGTCGCGACGCGGACACCGGGCGACCAGACGGTGTTCGTCGACGACGACGGCAACCCGTATCTGATCTTCAGCGGCTCGGGCGATCGCCGGAGCCTGTATGTCGCGCCGCTCGACGGCCCCGACTATCTCCACGTCGGGCCCGCGACCAGGGTCTACGATGTGCCCGGCGGCGGTCGCGAAGGCAATGCGATGTTCAAGCACGGGGGCCTGTACTATTTCTGCTCGTCCGAGCTGCACGGCTGGAACGCCTCGCGCAGCTATTACATGACCGCCAGGGCGATCACCGGGCCGTACGGCCCGGAGCGGTCGCTGCAGGGGACGGAGGCGGACTTTTCCCACGTCTCGCAAAACGGCTTCTTTATTCCGGTGCAGGGGACGGAGGCGACGACGATCCTGTATGCGGGCGATCGCTGGAGCGACTTTGCCGGCAACGGCATCGGCTACAATGTCTGGGTGCCGCTGAGCTTCGAGGGCGATGTGCCGCACTTCCGCTCGCTCAGCGCGATCGACCTCGATACACGGCGGGGACGCTGGACGGTCGGGGCGGCGAACAACTACGTGCTCAACCCGAGCTTCGAGGCGGATCGGGTTCCCCAGACCGGCGTCGCCGGCTGGGTAACGAGCTGGACGAACCTCAAGGGTGCCGCACCCATCGTCAACACGTTGGGAGGCCGAACCGGACGATGGGCGCTGACGCTGGCCCCCACCGCGGCCGCGATGGGCAGCGCCGTGCAGACGATCACGCTTCCCAATGGCCGCTATGCCCTGCGCGCGTGGGTCAAAAGCACCGGCGGACAGGCCGTGGCGCGCCTTTTCGCAACCGGCTACGGCGGCGCGACCATCGCTCGTGACCTTATGCAGGCCGATCGCTGGACCGAGATCACGCTGCCTTCGATCGAAGTTACGAACCAGCACCTGCAGATCGGCGCTTATGTCGAGAGCACTGACAGGCAGGCGCTTGTCGTCGATGATTTTCAGCTGGTCGGAACCGACCCATGATGACGATATTCAACGATACTTCGCGAACCAGCACGAGACAGATCCGTTCTGATACATGCATGACATGTCGCCGGTGTCACACCGGCATTTACGTCATTTCAGGCCTCGCGCTCGGCGCCGAGGCCGACCACAGCCGGATGGGCGTCGAGGCGATCGTCAAGCACCTGAACGCCCATGGTATCTTCATCGGCGACGACGGGCGCCGGGGCATCGGGCAGGTCCACCCCTTGGTAACATAGCTCTCCAGCACCTCACCCTCGTGACCGAATGCCCGCCACAGGTAAACCATCTCGCCGTTTCAGCCTCATGTACATCTCGTCCGGGCGCCAGCGCCAGTGGCGAAAGCCCCGCATGCGGCTGCCCCGCTGACGGCGGATGTCGCCGGCGAACAGCCCCCGACAACTGGTTCTTGCTGTTGTAGAGCCATGACCCACCCGCCGCGCTCGTCAGGTCGCCGCGCGCGTCATAGGTCGGCACGACGTCGCCCGAAGCGGCATACTGGTTCAGGCCGTTCACCGCGTAGCCTCGATCGATCGTGTAATGACCGGTGAACGCATAGGCATCGTTAGAGATCGTCCGGCTCGCGATCTGCCCCGCCGGATTCCAGGCGAAGCTCGTGCTGTTCGCCTGGCCACCGCCGTTCAGCGTCAGTGCGGAGAGCCGTGACGCCGGATCGTAGTCATAGGCCGTGCTCGTCCCGTTGCCCAGCACGCGCCGCTTGCGCCGACCGAGATCGTCATATTCGTAACGCGCCAGCGACAGGCCGGAATTCTCGACGACGCTCGTCATCGCGCGGGTGTTGTCTTTGCCTGTCGGCGCTGACGGACTTTCCGAACTGGCAAGGGAGAAACCACGGGGCGCCTCATCATCCACGTCGATCGCGTCGAAAATATCGCTGCCGTCGGGTTACCTTCCGCTCGCGGGCCAATTCCATGCCGGAATATCCGCCATGGACTGCTTGCCCGGACGATCAGGATGCGCAACGATACGGCATGAACGCTCTACCGATTGTTGATCACCGGGGCCCCGGAACCACCGAGACGGTCGTGCTGAGCGCCCGACCCGAGGCCATTCGCCTGTCCCCCGCCGATACCGCGGTGGTCGTCATCGATATGCAGAACGCCTATGCGAGCGAGGGCGGCTATGTCGATCTGGCAGGCTTCGACATCGCCGGCGCAGCCGGGGTGATCGGCCGGATCGCCCAGGTGCTGCAGACGGCGCGCGCAGCGGGCATGCCGGTCATCTATCTGCAGAACGGCTGGGACGCCGACTATATCGAGGCGGGGACGCCCGCCTCGCCCAATTGGCACAAGTCGAATGCGCTGAAGACGATGCGGGCGCGGCCGGAACTTGCCGGTCAACTGCTCGCGCGCGGCGGCTGGGATTATGAGCTCGTCGATGCGCTCGCGCCGCAGCCCGGCGACATTCGCGTCCACAAAACCCGCTATTCCGCCTTCTTCAACACGCAGCTCGACAGCATCCTGCGGGCTCGCGGGATCAAGACGATCGTCTTCGTCGGCATCGCGAGCAACGTATGCGTCGAGTCGACGCTGCGCGACGGCTTCCACCTCGAATATTTCGGCGTGATGCTGGAGGACGCGACCCACCATCTCGGCCCCGATTTCATCCAGCAGGCGACCGTCTACAACGTCGAGAAATTCTTTGGCTGGGTGTCCACCTGCGCCGATTTCTGCGGCGCGGTCGGCCAGCTGCCCACCAAGGAGGCCTGATGCCGTTTCAACCGATCAACCCGCCCGAATTCGCGACGCCGATCGCCCCCTATTCGGCCGGCGCCAAGGCGGGCAACACCGTCTATGTTTCGGGCGTGCTCGCGCTCGGCGAGGGCGGCACGGTGCTGCATGTCGGCGACGCCGCAGCGCAGACGCGCCACGTGCTTGAGGTCATCAAGACTACGCTCGTCGCGGCAGGCGCGACCATGGCCGACGTCGCGATGAACCACATCTTCCTGAAGGACCTTGGCGATTACGCGGCGTTCAACCAGGTCTATGCCGAGTATTTTCCCGGCGACAAACCGGCGCGCTACTGCATCAAGTGCGAACTGGTGAAGCCCGATTGCCTCGTCGAGATCGCGTCGGTCGCGCACCTTGGCTGAAGCCGCGGGTCTCTATTACGAACTGCACGGATCGGAGGATGCTCCGCCGCTGATCCTGTCGAGCGGGCTGGGCGGATCGGCGAGCTATTGGGGCCCCAACCTGCCAGCGCTTGCCGAGCAGTATCGCGTCCTGGTCTACGACCATCGCGGCACCGGGCGGAGCCACCGTGGGCTGCCCGATACCGTCACCGTCGATGACCTCGCCGACGACATGCTGGCGCTGATGGATGCGGTCGGTTGGTCGCGGGCACACATCGTCGGCCATGCCGCGGGCGGCGTCGCCGGGCTCGCGCTTGCGCTGAAGGCGCCCGATCGCCTCGACAAGCTGGTCGTCGTCAACGGCTGGGCCAAGGCTGACCCGCACTTTCTGCGCTGTTTCGAAGCGCGGCTGAACCTGCTTCGTCACAGCGGGGTCGAAGCGTTCCTGCGCGCCCAGCCGATCTTTCTCTTCCCCGCCGATTGGATCAGCGTTCACACCGTCGATCTGGACGCCGAACTGCCGCATCAGGTCGCCGGCTTCCCCGGCAGCGCGACGGTGGAGAAGCGCATCGCGGCCCTTGCCGCCTTTGACGTCGCCGACCGCCTCGCCACGTTGGCGGCCGACGTCCTCATCCTCGTGGCGGAGGACGACATGCTGGTCCCAGCCGCCGCCGGCGCCCGGCTCCACGCCGCGCTTTCTGGCAGCCGGATCGCGGCAATGCCCCGCGGCGGGCATGCCTGCAACGTCACCGAACCCGACGGTTTCAACCGCCACGTTCTCGATTATCTCAGGAGCTGAAAAGCCATGCAGGTCGGCGTCTTCGTGCCCATCAACAACAATGGCTGGCTGATCAGCGAGAACGCCCCGCAGTACATGCCGTCGTTCGACCTCAACAAGGCGATCGCGCAAAAGGCCGAGGAACACGGGCTCGATTTCCTGCTGTCGATGATCAAGCTGCGCGGGTTCGGCGGCAAGACCGCGTTCTGGGAATATGGCCTGGAAAGCTTCACGCTGATGGCCGGGCTCGCCGCGGTCACGACACGGATCAAGATCTACGCGACCTGCCCGACGCTCGTCATCCCGCCCGCCTTCGCAGCGCGGATGTGCAACACGATCGATTCGATCAGCCACGGGCGCTTCGGACTGAACCTCATCACCGGCTGGCAAAAGCCCGAATACAGCCAGATGGGACTGTGGCCGGGTGAGGAGCATTTCCGCGACCGCTACAAGATGCTCGACGAATATGCCCATATCCTGCGCGACCTGTGGGAGACGGGGCGCTCGGATCTGAAGGGCGAATATTACCAGATGGACGACTGCCTGGTCCGCCCTCGGCCGACCGGCGACATGAAGATCATCTGCGCGGGCAGTTCGGACGAAGGGCTCGCCTTCTCCGCCAAATGGGCGGATTATGCCTTTTGTCTCGGCAAAGGCGTCAATACGCCGACCGCCTTCGCCTTCAACAACGAACGCCTCGCCGCCGCCACCGCGAAGACGGGTCGTGACGTGTCGGTCTTCGTGCTGGTCATGATTATCGCTGCCGAAACCGACGATGAAGCGATGGCTAGGTGGCGGCACTATAATGCTGGCGTCGACCATGACGCGATCGCCTGGCTGAAGGACCAGGGCGCCGCCGACAAGGTCAACGCCACCACCAACGTTCGCCAGCTCGCCGCGCCCGAGGGCGCGGTGAACATCAACATGGGAACGCTGGTCGGCAGCTACGCCAGCGTCGCGCGGATGCTCGACGAGATGGCCGAGGTGCCGAACACCGGCGGCGTCCTACTGACGTTCGACGATTTCCTCGAAGGCGTCGAGGCATTCGGGACCCGTATCCAACCGCTTATGACCAGCCGCCGGGGCAGTAACGGTATGGACGCATCATGATAGCAACGGCCATGCGCTCCAACCAAATGCACGTGCAAGAATAAAGAGACACCCGCCCATCCCCTCGTTTATAATTACGGAATGATGTTTCGGGCTACGGCCTTGCTTTGCTCGTAGCGAAATCTTCCGCGAGTTTGTGCCGAAAATCGGATGAGCAAGTGCTATCAAGACCTTAGCCCGTTCGGCGATAGATTTTCCGCGCAGGTCGTCATAGCCGTGTTCGGTAACGACAAAGTGTACGTCATTCCGCGGCGTCGTGACCGGACCGGTCAGACGTGAGACTATGCGTGAGACCTGGCCGCCCGCAGCCGTCGAATGGCAGGCGATGATCGATTTTCCTCCAACAGAGGCGGAGGCTCCCCGAACAAAATCGAGCTGATTGAGCAGCCCCCACAGGGTGGTCCAAGTTGTTAGTTAGTGCATTGTCGTCTTGAGCCTCACCCCGTTTCTGGTCCGGTCTTTATGAGAAAACCGGCTCTCTTTTCGTCAGGGCAGGCATGCCTGCCCTGACGAAAAAGCGCGCTCCATCGGGGTCTGGTTGCCGAGGGAGCTATGCGGACGGTGCTCGTTGTAATCGCATCGCCACGCCTCACATTTTACCCGTGCGTCGTCCAAGCTCAAGAACCAGTATGCGTTGAGGCATTCGGCCCGCACCCGGCCATTGAACGCCTCCGCGAACGCATTGTCGGTCGGTTTTCCAGGCCTGCTGAAGTCTAGCACCACATCATGCTGGTAGGCCCACAGGTCGAGATTCTTCGAGATGAATTCCGGGCCATTATCCAGACGAATGCGCTTGGGACGACCGTGTACCGCGGCAATACGGTCGAGCGTCTCGACCACGTCAGAGCCGCGGTAGCTCGTCCGTACGTCGAGCGCTGGCGACACACGGGTAAAGTTGTCGATGATCGACAGCACGCGGATCTTGCGCCCGTCGAACAGCTGGTCCGACAAGAAATCCATCGACCAGCACTCGTTGGGGGCCGTCGCCGGCGTCCGGTCATCGCGCAGCTTTGCTTTCACCTTGCGCTTGGGTGTCTTGTTGCGCAGCTGCAGCCCGAGTTCGCGATACAGCCGATGGGTGCGCTTGTGGTTGATCTCCCAGCCCTCCCGTCGGAGCAGCACGTGGATGCGTCGGTACCCTTAGCGAACACGGGTCGCAGCCAATTCCTTGATCCGCATCTTGAGGCCGGCCTGATCGAGGCGGCGGGACTGATAGCGCTGGGTCGATCGATTGATCGGAAACGCGCCGCAAGCTCGCCGTTCGCTAACCTGGTAGCTCGCCTGCAAATAGCCGACGATCTCCCGGGCCCGACCAGGCCCTACATTTTTCGGCGGATGACATCCTGCAGCATCTCCTTGTCCAGGCTGAGGTTCGCCACCAGCCGCTTCAACCGGACGTTCTCCTCTTCCAGCACCTTCAGACGCTTCATCTCCGACGGCATCAGCCCACCGTATTTGCTGCGCCATCGATAATAAGTCTGGATGGAAATGCCGGCCTTCCGGCACACCTCCTCAACGGTCGTTCCATCCTCAGCCTGCTTGAGAATGAAGGCTATCTGCTGCTCGCTGAACCTCGACTTCTTCATCGGCGGATTCCCTCGTCTGGCATCTGCAAACCTAACCGGGAATTTCTCAAAAAGAATGGACCAATCCGAAGGGCTCAGGTCACGTCTCCGCCGCCATTGCCGGGCGTAGGTGGAGCGAAGCGGAACCGGAGGCCGGCAATGGCGGCGTCGCCGCTTCTGGTGCGGGTGGGCGGTAGCCCAGGCTGCTGTGCGGTCGGACGGTGTTGTAGTGACGGCGCCATGCCTCGATCAGCACCTTGGCCAAGATCTATGGACTGGCGGGCCTGTCGATCGGATACGCCGTTACGCAGGCACCGCTGGCAAGAGCGCTGCGTGCGGCAGGGATCGGCGCGCCGCATGCATTCGCCAGGCCCAGCCTCGCCGCGGCGGGCGCCGCACTGGACGATCAGGCGCATGTCGCCACGATACGGACAAAGACGGCGGCGGAACGGCGGCGGGTCCACGCCGCGCTCGACGCGCTGTCGCTCCGCCACACCGATGCCCGCGCCAATTTCGTGTTCTTCCAAACGCCTAACGCAGACCGCATCCGCACCGCGGCGGCCGCGACCGGGATTGAGATCGCCCGCCAGTTCCCGCCGTTGGACGACTGGGTGCGCGTGACTGTCGGGCTGCCGGCGGAGAATGACAGGTTCCTCGCGGTGTTGCGCGGCGTTGTCGGGTGAGCGACGCAGTGGGTCTGCCGCCGATCATTGATGGCCCGCGCGTTGGCATCGGATCAGTCCTGTTTGGCTAGGACCGATCGACATTCAGCCCTGACGGCCTGCAAACGGCGGTTTCGCGTGCTTCCGGTGCTCACGTACCGAAAGTACGCTGCGCTCCGGGTCACGCAAAACCACCGTTTTCGGCACGTCATCTTCTGAATGTCGATCGGTCCTAGCTGATCAGGCGAGCGGTAAGATGAACCAATGGCAGCAATTTGAAGTCCGACATTGCGCATTGAGTGACCTGATGTGGGTCTTGCTGTCGCTTTAAGTCCCTTCAGAAAACTGCGGTCGCGTTGAGTGACACATATTTAGTCCAGCGGCCCGGCCGTGCGTTGGGGGCCATGCGCAAAAACTCGCCCTTCGCGAAGAGGACGGCGTCGAGCTCGAGGCGCAACGCCTTAGACAGTTGATGCCGCACCCGCCCATCGAACTGGGACCCCGCAAACGAGCCTGATCGGCCGGTCGCGTCGCGCACGCCGGTAAAGGAGAACGCGTCTTGGCGAGCCGCCAGCCAGAACGGACGGAGCGAGGCCATCAGGTCGGTCCGCTCGTCGGGCGTGGCCTCGAACCGAACACCCGGGCTGACGAGATTGCTGCGGATAATGGCGTTGTAGAGTCCGGCAGGGGCAAGGTCGGCCCGGCGCATCCCAAACAGCGTATCGAAGCGTCCGTAGTCGCCGCTTGGCCGATCACCGCTAGCATGGTCGTATTCGAGGGCGATGCGGGGCTTCCAGCCGGCCTGGAATGTGTAGCCGATGTCACCATGCACGAACCACGCAGAGACGTCCTGGCGCGAGGCATTGGCGGCCAGGCTGGTGGAAACTCTCCCACGCTGGAGGATCCCTTCGACTTCGTAGTCGACGCCGCCTGCAATAGGGTCGGCAATGACGCGGAGGGCGCCCGTGTTGAGGGATCGATCGCGGGTCGGTCTGCCCGGCCGATCGCGCTCGCCGAGATGGAAGAACGAGGTTTCGACGGTCGCACGGCCGATCGTGTTCGAGCGGCTTAGCAGTCCGCCCCACAGGACAAGGTCGAAGCCCTCTCGGTCCGGTGCGACGCGTTTCCGCCTTAGCGAGGGCAGATCGTCGGGCCTGCGCTGCTGCGGCAACACGTAGATGGCGGTCGACTTCCATCCGCCAGGCCAGGCAAGATCGGCGCGGACCCCGGTGTAGCCGTTGGTGGTGTTCCGATAGTCGTCTGCCGCGACCAGCCGGCGCGAGCCGAGGTTGAGCAGCAATCGCCCCGCCTGGATCGTGGCGGCGGTGCTGCGCCCGAAGGCGGAGGTCGGCTTCCATTCGATATAGACTTGGACGAGTTCGAGGGTGTTAACCTCACCGGTCGACAGCGGCGTGCCGGCATTGTCACCGTAGACGCGACTATCCCACAGTTCGCCCACGACCTTGACAGGGCCGTCCTCATATTGCGCCGCCAACGTGGTGCGGAGGTTGAGCAGCGTGTCGCTCGCGTTGAAGCCGGCCCGCGCCTGACCATCGATGGTTTCGACGCGGAGGCGGGTGGTGCCGCTCACGCTGACCTGCGCCATGGCCGGCCCGCATGGCAGCGCTGCCGCCGACGCGGCGAGGATCGCGATGGTCCGCATCAGCCGATCAAGCCGAAGAAATACAGCGCCAGTCCAGCGACAGAGCTTGCCGCCAGAGTCGTGATGATCCCGGCGCGCAGCCAGAACACCGCGGCGACGGCTGCCGCCGCGAGCAGCGTCGCCCAGGGATCGAGGCTGGAAAGCACGGGCGCGTCGAAGTGGATCGGACCCGCCGCTACCATCGTCGTTTCGCGGAACAGCGTGTGCAGCGCGAACCACACCGCAAGGTTGAGAACGACGCCGACTACCGCCGCAGTGATGGCGGATAGCGCCCCGGCGACAGCGGCATTGCCGCGCAGCCGTTCGATGAAGGGCGCGCCGAGGAAGATCCATAGGAAGCACGGCACGAAAGTCACCCAAGTCGCGAGTAGCCCGCCGAGCGTGCCGGCCACCAGTGGCGACAGCCCGCCGGAATCGCGATAGGCGCCGAGGAAGCCGACGAATTGCAGGACCATGATGAGCGGCCCCGGTGTCGTCTCCGCCATGCCGAGGCCGTCCAGCATCTCCTTCGGCCCCAGCCAGCCGTAATTCTCAACCGCCTGCTGCGCGACATAGGCGAGGACGGCATAGGCGCCCCCGAACGTCACCATCGCCATCGTCGAGAAGAAGGTCGCGATACGACTGAAGACGTCATCGGGACCTAGCGCGATCAGCAACGCCGCGACCGGTACGAGCCAGAGGGCCAACCAGACCAGCGCCGTGCGGATCGTCTCAGCCGCGGTGGGTCGCGCATGGGCGGGCAGCTCCTCGCCCAGCAGCGTGTCGGCATCGGCCACGACCGCGCCCTTGGATGCGCCGTGTCCCCCGCCCCGGAAGGCCGTGCTGCCCTGCCGGGCGGACCACCATCCGATGAGACCGGCACCCAGCACGATCAGCGGAAAAGGCGCCCCGACAAAGAAGATCAGGACGAACGCCAGCGCGGCAAGCGCCCTTGCCGGCGTCGACTTGAGCGCCCGTCCGCCGATCCGCACCACTGCCTGAAGCACGACGGCCAGCACCGCGCACTTGAGGCCGAAGAACAGCGCCGAGACGACCCCGACCCGACCGTAGAGGACATAGACCCAGCTCAGCGCCATGATCGCGACGGCGCCGGGAATGACGAACAGCACGCCGGCGACGATGCCGCCCTTCGTGCGGTGCATCAGCCAGCCGATGTAGGTGGCAAGCTGCTGCGCCTCTGGCCCGGGCAGCAACATGCAATAGTTGAGGGCGTGCAGGAACCGCTGTTCACCGATCCAGCGTTTCTCGTCGACGAGGATGCGGTGCATGACCGCGATCTGCCCGGCCGGACCGCCGAACGAGAGCATCGCGACACGCAGCCAGACCCAGAAGGCCTGGCCGAGCGTAACCGGCTCGGGGCGCGCCGAGATTGCTGCTTCTGCCGTCACCGTAGTCATGCCGACGCCTTGCCGCGCGACGGCTGATGCGAGGACCAGTTGTGCTTTTCGCCCTGCGCGTCGCGGCACCAGCGATAGAGCGCGTCATACACCACCATGCCTGCCTCTAGCTGGACGTGGTCATCACTATGGATGCGGGACAGGCCGAGCGAGATGGCGAGCAGTCCGGCGGCTTCCGGCACTTGGTCAAGTCGGTCGGTATCGGCCCCGCGGACGATCGCCGCCAAGCGCATCAGCGGCTCATGCTTCTCAAGTCCGAATGCTTCGACCATCACATCGAAGGTGCAACGCTCGCCGCGATGGCTCCAGAATACGCCTTCTTCCGCGACGTCGAACGGCTCGGCCTGCTGCTGCGTAGCGACGGTCAACACCTCGCCGGGAGCCACGAACAGGAAGCGAGCCTCGGGATCGACGAAGCGCCGGATCAGCCAGGGACAGGCTATGCGATCGACCTTGGGCCTCGCCCGCGTGACCCACCATGTGCGTCCGTCCACGTGACGGGGTGGCAGATGGGCGAGCGATACGGTCGGCAATGCCCCTGCCGCCCATGCGGCGAACCCGCCTTCCAGTACTTCGGCCGCCACACCCTCGCTGCGCAGTATGGCCGCTGCGGCGACTGCCGAACCATTGCCGTCGGCGTCGACCGTTACGACGGCAGAGCCGGCGGCATAGCCCCATCCCGTCGGATCGGGATGGGCTGGAAAGGTCGACCCCGGAATGCATTCCGCAACTCCGTCGCGCAGATCGACGACGCGAGGCGCGCTGGCGGATGCGATAAGGCGGGCAAGTTTGTCGGGTATAATGGCGTTTGGAGCAGGCATGACGCGTCCCTTGCGTGTTCGTGCTGGACGCGATGCTTTAGCTGACGCCTCGTGGGGAGATCGCGATCCCCATGCGCCTAGTCAGCCATGCTCGAAAGAAATTGTCAACTGACTGCGCCAGCCTTCCGATCCTCGCGACCGACGAGGTCCGAAAGCCATCTCATTCCCGGCTCACCGTCGTTTTTGACACAGCTCGTTTGCCGCCATGCGCGGTTGCTATCGAGAGTGTTCCCTTCGCATTTGGCATGAACGAATGGCTGAAGTTGGGACGCGCGCGACGGGGCGTGAGCGTCCGCAACTGGGTCTCCGTGCGCAGAAGTGGTGGTTAGCGGCGCCGATGAGGGGCGCACCGCCGCCAAGCGAGACATGGGCGTCAAAGTCGGTGCGCACCGGCGCGTGCCGAAATAGGGGGACTGGTGGAAACGGCCGCATCCCCGCGTTTGCCAGGTGGCCTCGCCGACCCACACGCCATGCGGGGCTCCGCCGTCTGTCGTCGTGATGACGATAAACGGATAGGCGCGATGGGTTGGCAGGCGTTCGCGCGAAACCGCCCCCATCGGGGGGCGGTTCTCGATCGGGGGTTTGCCTAGGCTGCGATCGTCCGCATGGGAGTCGCGCACATGTTCCGTTTCCTTTCGCTAAGCCTCCTCTGGCTTGCATGGGTCATCCCGCCAGCCGCCGCCCAGACCATCGTTCGTCCGTTGCCGCCGGTATCCGCCACGACGATCCAGCGCGCGCCGGTGGTGGCGCCGTCGGCGTTACGGCCGCTGCCAAACCGGATCGCCGTGGCCGGCCCGATGGAGTTGACGATCATCGATCCCGGCTATGCCATCATGCAGGAGGACGGGACGCGCGAATTGAGTTTTGCGGCCTGCGTCGCGGACAAGGCCGGCAATCCCGGCACGATCCAGGCGATGCACTATAATCTCAAGACGCCCGGTTCGGCGGTGATGGGCGGGACGCAATCGGGCGAGATGGGGCCGTATTTCGAGCGGAAGCCGCCCCAGATCCCCGGCGCCTTCACCATGCCGCAGCAGCAGCCCAAGCTGATCGGACAGTGTCGCCGCGCGACCGTCAAAATCCCCAAATGCGAGCTGCCGCCGGGCGACTACGAACTGATCGTCATGGCCGAGGTGGAGGGGGTCGACGGCGTCATCGTGACCAAGGGGCAGGCGACGCTGGCGCCCAATCCGAGCAAGGTCGGGTTCAATCAGCCGGACGGCTTCACCATCGGCGCGCCCGGCAAGGTCAGCGGCTGGGTGAGCGGCAGCTGCGGCGTGCAGCCGACCAAGGTGCAACTCTATTCCGACGACGGCGCCGAGATGGTGACGGCCGACGTCACCAATTCGACGTTCCAGGCGCCGTTCACTTTCATCCGCCCCGGCGCCGCGACCTTGCGCGCCACCGCCAGCGACGATTCCGACAAGGCCGCCTCGTCGACCGGGTCCGTCGGCGTCACCGTCGCCACGGCGCCCTTTGCGGTCCAGTTCGCTGGCCTGCCCGAAACCATGCCGCTCGGCAGCAGCACCGTCATCACCGCGCAGATCGTCAACCAGGCGACCAAGCTGCCCGCCGCCGACCTTGCGGTGAAGCTGCGGCTCGGCGCCGATTCGATGTGCCAGACCGTCGCCAGCAGCACCGGCAGCATCGTGTGCAGCCTATCGGTGACGAAGAATGCGGCGCTGACGGGGCTTACCCGCGAGCTGGGCATCGATATCGCGGGGGCGAGCGCCATCACCAGCACCGGCCGCGACAAGACGATGATTGCCGGCATCGACGGCCTGATGTCGATGACCGTCTCCGCCGCGACGGTGGCGGACAAGCTCGCCTCGGCGCAGCCCTATGGCGTGCTGCTGCGCAGCTACAATCCCAACTGGTCCGGCACCGGCGCGCATCTCGACAATGCGTCGATCATGTACACCGACAGCGAGGGGTCGCAGGGCAAGGCGTTCAACATCCCCTCGATCAAGCCGACCGACGATATCGTCTTCTACCTCGACAACATCCTGCTGCGGATGAAGCCGCTGGTGCTGGCCGCGCCGGCGCGGGTCACCGGCGGGTTCTTCGTCACCGGCGCGAACGGCCAGAGCCCGCGGATCAAGGGCTTCTGCTTCGTCTGCTGGCCGATCTACGACGACGCGATGCCCGACATCAACGATATCGGCATCGCCAACGGCGCCTTCGCGGTCGATCTCGCCGTCGTCGACGGCCATGTGACGGCGAGGCTGTCCAGCATCGATGCGACGCTGAACTTCTCCTGCGGCGGGGTCGCGGCGACCTTCTGTCCCTACCTCCGCGCCTGGGTGAACGACGAGGTGCGCCAACGCCTCAAGACGCTGCCGCCGCTGAAATCATCGATCCAGCAGATCGGTGCCAGGCTGGATGCGGCGATCCAGCAGGCGCTGCCAGCGGGGAAGATCAAGACGCTGACCAGCCTCTCGTTCGGCGCGGACGGGTCGATGACGATCACCGGGACGCCGCTGGCGAACTGAACGGGTTGGGGGTGACCGCTCCCGCCGCCATGCTTCCATCCCAACAGGATCACAGCCATGACGAGGACATTCCATCTGCTTGCCGCGATCCTGACGATCGGCCTCGCGAGCGCAGGCACAGGTGCCGCAACGCAGGCCCAGAGCGTGGCACCGCGCGCGGCGAAGGGGTTTGCGCCAAAGCCCGTCTCCTCCAACCCGAAGACGCTGCCGACCATTATGGTGGACATCGTCGTCACCTATCCGGCGGTGCCGGGGGCGGCGTCGCTCGTCCTGACAAGTCCGCTCGGCAGTTTCGCCTGCACGCCCCCGCAACCCTATCTGGTGCCGCAATATACCTGCCGGCTGCCAGTGCCGCAGGGCGCGCAGACGACGCTCTCGGCGCAATGGACGCCGTCGCAGGTCGGCAACGACATCGGTGCCGTCGCCGCCAGCGAGCCGGTGATGATCGCCGGCGCGCAATGGCGGGGCGATTGTACCGGTACGGCGGGCACCACCTGCTCGCTCGCGATGACGCAGCCACGTACGGTACGGATCAACCCGGGGGCGTCGCCCGTCGGATCGTGACCGGAGCCGACGTTCCGGCAGACGGGCATCGGGGGACATTTACCAGGTGCTCCGAGGACGGAGGGCTATGATGGTAAGGGTGAAGCTTGCCGAGTTTGCCTCGGCGCCACGCAGAAGCCCGGCATCGCGTTGCGGGACGGCCCACGGGCCTGGGGGATCGCGCGGCCGGATATATCGGGATTGTAACATTCGTGGCATCATGGCGGTACTGCGCCTCGGCCTTTTGATGGCAGCTGTCGGCGGCGCGATTTCTGGATATGGCGCCGCGGCGCCCTCGGCGGCCCGTCCGCTCCCGCGCGTCGTGTTGCGGAGCGACGGCATCGCCTCTGGTGACGCCCACCGATCACAGGGGCTGCGGTTCGGCACTGCCAAGTCGGCGGCCGTCGCTGCAGCAAGCGTCCTGCTCGGCACGCCGTTGGGCAGCCAGGTTTCGCCGGATTGCGGCATCGGTCACCCGATGACGCTCGTGACCTACAAGGGCGGGTTCACGCTACAGTTCCTGAAGGAGAAACTGGTCGGATGGTCGCTCGATCGGCCCGCCGACCCGCGCTTCAGGACGGCTGCCGGCATCACCATCGGCTCCACGCTCGCGGCCGTTCGCAAAGGCTATCCCAATATCGACGTCGATGATGGTTCACTGGGGCCGATGTTCACGCGCTTGGGCGACCCGTCCGGTTTTCTCGACGGCCTGAGCCCCAATTCCCATGTCACCGGCCTATATGCCGGACGAACGTGCATGGTTTGGTGACCGGTATCGGCCCAACCGACGCCATTAGTACGGGCCGGTACCGGAATTTTCGTTGACGACTCACGCCGGCTGCATGGTCGGTGGGTTTAGCCGCGAGAACAGTTCGAACCGATCGCTGACGTCGAGCCGCAGGTAGACGCGTTTCACGTAGCTGCGCCACGTCGCGATCGAAACGCCGAGAGCGGCGGCGCCCTGGCTGGCGTCGGCGCCGATCCCCAGCTGAAAGGCGACCTGGCGTTCGCGCGGCGACAGATCCAGCGTGCCGATCGTCCGCATCAGCCCCACCCGATGCGGCAGATGCTTCGAAATGACGATGACGTGGTGCGATGCCGCGCTCTGCTCGGCATGCTGTGCGAACAACTGCGCGCGATAGGCGCCCCAACGCGACGTCCGGTTCAGGATGATGGCCGATCCGGGGCGTGCCGTGTGGCGATGGCAGAGCTCGGCGATGACGGAGGGGAGGCGCTCGCCGCTATGTAAGGCGGCGATGTCCTTTCCAAGCAACGGACGGCCATCCATTTCGGCGACGAGCAGCAGCGCGTGCGCGTCGGCTCCGACGAGCCGCCCGTCCGCCGTGGCGGTCAGGACGCCGGTGCGTTCAGGGCTCGCGTCGAACCGTTCGCCGACGCGCGCATCGTTACGCAGGGCGCGTCGCAACGACGGGGCCGCGGCCCGAAACACGCGGCGGTCCCGTTCCACGAGCGGCGCTGCCCGATGCACCGCCAGGACGGCCAGCAGACGATCGTTCGCCGTCAGATGGACCCGCACCCCGTCGCCGTTGTCGGACAGGGACGGCACCGGATCGGACACGTCGGCATGATAGGCATCGACGACATTGCCGTGCTGGTTCAGCCAGAAGAATCCGGTTTTCGCGCCGGGGACCACGCTGTTTAGCGTGCGCAGCATCTCAGGAATCGCGATATGCGGTTCGAGATCGAGCGTCGCGAGATGCTCCACGTGCCGCAGCGCCCCGGATGCCCGCAGGACCGTCCCCTTCGTCATTTCCGCCCCCTTCGCCATGACTTGCCTGTGCGGGCGGCGACCCCGTAGGATCGTGGTGCCTGCACAAGGATAGACGGAAGGCCGGGGGGAAAATGGCCAGCGACGGCGAAAAAGTCTGGATGCCGGGCACGGATGTGCTGATCGTCGAGCTTTACCCCCATTTGCGCGGGATGGCGCGGCGCGAGCATGTCCGGTCGGGATCGCCGATGACGCTGCAGACGACGGCACTGATCCACGAAACCTATCTGAAGCTGCAGCGCCGCAGCAACTGGCAGAGCCGCGCCCATTTCCTCGGTTGCGCGGCGACCGCGATGCGCCACGTCCTGATCGACGGCGCCCGTGCGCGGCTCAGCGCCAAGCGGCAGGCGCCCGAACCCGATGGAGACGAGGGCGCCAAAGGCGACGTCGCGCTGCTGACCCTCAACGACGTGCTGCAGGAACTCGCGCAGCTGGAGCCCGACCTCGCGCGACTGGTCGAATGCCGCTTCTTCGCGGGCTATGACGAGGCGGAGACGGCGGAGATACTGGGCGTGTCGGGCCGCACGGTGCGCCGTAACTGGACGCGGGCGCGGGCGTGGATCCATGCGCGGATGATGGACGACGGACTCGACGCGGGGATCGTCTCCGTCTAGCTTTTCGCGTGACGGAGGGGGGCCACCGACATGACGACAGCCGCAAGCGACGACGTAACGCTGTGGGAGCGCATCGCGCGCGAGTTCGACCGGATCCAGCCCATGCCACAGGGCGCGCGCGCCGCGGCGCTAGCCAAGTGCGACCCCATCGTCCGCACCCGCGTCGAGGCGATGCTGGCGAGCTTGGAGCAGACCGGCATCCTCGACCAGGCGGACCAGACCCAGGCGAGTGCCCCTGTCCCCGCATCGCTGGCGCCCGGAGCGCAGGTCGGCCCGTTCACGATCGAGGCATTCATCGGCCGCGGCGGCATGGGCGAGGTGTATCGCGCGATCCGCACGGATGCCGCGTTCCAGCAGCGCGTAGCGCTGAAGCTGCTGCGCATCGACGCGGTGACCGACGCGGCGCTGTTCGCGCGCGAACGCCGGTTGCTGTCGAAGCTGGAACATCCGGCGATCGCCCGGCTGATCGACGGCGGCATCACGGCCGAGGGGCGGTCGTGGATGGCGATGGCCTATGTCGAGGGCCAGTCGCTCGATCGCTGGTGCAAGGAGCGCGGCGCGTCGCTGGACGAGCGCCTGCGGCTGTTCGGCGAGGTGTGCGATGCGGTCGGCTTCGCGCACGCGAACCTGATTGTCCACCGCGACCTGAAGCCCGCCAACATCCTGGTCGACGGGCGCGGGCGGGCACAACTGCTCGACTTCGGCATCGCCAAGCTGATCGACGACGCCGGCGACGAACAGACGCTGGTGACCAGCATGATGATGACCCCGCATTATGCGGCGCCCGAGCAGCTGGAGGACGGGCCGATCACGGTGGCGACCGACGTCCATGCGCTGGGCGTCATCCTGTACGAACTGCTCAGCGGTTCGCCGCCGTGGCGCGCGGGCGGATCGCTGCCGGCGGTGGTGCAGCGGATCGTCGCGGACGATCCCGAACCGCCGAGCCGCGCGGCGGCCGCACATGCCCGGCCGCCGGTGGCCCCGGCCGCGCTGCGCGGCGACCTGGACGCGATCGTCCTCAAGGCGCTGCGCAAGGAGCCGCACGCGCGCTATGCCTCGGTCGCCGCGCTGGCCGACGACATCCGGCGGTCGCGCGACCTGCGGCCGGTGGCGGCACGCGCGGGATCGCGCCGCTATCGCATGCAGCGCTATGTCCGGCGCAACCGCTGGGCGATCGCCGCGGTGTCCGCGGTGCTGGTCGCGATCGCCGCGGGCACGATCGGCGTGGCGATCCAGGCGCATCGCGCGGCGGTGCAGCGCGATGCGGCGCTGGCAGAAGCGCGCCGGTCGGATTCGATCGTCCAGACGCTGACGCTGATGCTCGGCCAAAGCGGCAATGCGGGCGAATTGACGCTGAAGCAGGCGCTCGACGCCTCCGCCGCGCGGCTATTGCGCACGCTCGACCGCAGCGCGCGCTCCGGCCGCACCGTCAACGTGCTCAGCGACCTGTACGTGAACACGCAGGATGCGAAGGGCAGCTACGACCTGACGAAGGCGGCGCTGGCGCGCGGGATCGGTGGTGACGATCCCGTCGTCACGGCGGAGATGCAGGCGAACCTGGCCGATGCCGCAATGGCGACGGGGGCGAAGGACGATGTGCCCGGGATTCTCGACCGGGCGGAGGCGGTGCTGGCCGCCGACCGGGAACGCAATGCGGTGCCGCTCCAGCAGATCGTCGCCACCCGCGCCGGACTGGCGCGTCGCCAGCGCGACTATGACCGCGCGATCGGCCTGCTGATGGACAATATGGCCGCCGCAGAACGCGCCTTCGCCGGCAATGAGAGTGCGCTGCTGACCCGCTACAACAACCTGCTCGTCTATCTGATCGAGGCGAACCGGCTGGCGCAGGCGGGGCCGATCTTCGCACGCGCCGAGCGGGTCATGGCCCTGCCGGGGCAGCGCGACACGATCCAGTCGCTCGGCATCGAGCTGATCCATGGCGGCTGGCAGTTGCGCGGCGGCGATCCCGCGACCGCGGAGCGGACCTTCGCGACGGTCGCCGCGCGGCGGCGCGCGCTGTACGGCGCGACCCCCGGCCTCGCCAACGACCTGACATGGCTGGGGCGTGCGCGACTCGCGCAGCGCAATTTCACCGGCGCGATGCAGGCGCTGACCGAGGCGCGACCACTGGCGGTGAAATATCTGGGGGCGACCTCGCTGCCGACGATGAACATCGACATGGCCATCGCGCAGACGCTGGCGGAATTGCACCGGACGGACGACGCGCGGCGGGCACTGGCCGGGGTGCGGCAGGCGGTCGCGGCGATGCCGTCCCCCAATCCGGTCGTGCCGCAGCTGGCGCTGGTCGATGCGGTGATCGCGATCAACGATCATCAGCGTGCCGCGGCGCTGGCGGCCGCCGGTCAGGCCAGGGCGGTGCTGACGGCGATGGGACCGGCGGGCGCGTACGGCCTGATGCAGCTGAGGCAGATCGACCAGCGCATCGCCGCCATGCGCTGACGATCGGTCACGACACCATGCAGGTCTCGCCGGCATAGAGCGCGGTGACGCGACCGGTCGGCCGATCGGCATCGAGGAAGCCGCCGAGCGATTCGTCGGTGACGAACATCAGGCCGAGCGGCCCGTCGTCGACGGTCATGCCGGGATAGGCGCGCCGCACCGCGGTACGCGGCGAGCCGATGGCGACGTCGCGGTCGGTGCGCAGGGTAGAAGGCCTGTCGATCGTCCAGCCGGTGAATCGCCCCTTCATGAAGCTGACGGTCAGCGCGCCGCGATAGCGCGCCTCGCCCATCGGCTGTCCCTGTCCGCAGTCGGGGATGATGCGCTGTCGCAACGGCTTGCCGAAGGCTTCAGCGAGCTGTCGCAGGGCCATGGTTCGGGGCGTGCCGAATGGCATCAGCCTCCCCGCCGGGCCCAGCCGGATGCCGGCTTCCGACAAGGTGGGCACCAGTCCCGGCAGGCGTGCGGCGCCCGGCGTCGCTATCGCCGTCATCACCGCCAGCCCGATCACGCCCCAACGGATCATCGTCATGCCCCCCTGTTGGCCGCGGCCGCGACACGCCCGCGCACGGACTGGTCGAGGTCGATCACGCCGTCCGCCACGGTCAGCACCGCCGCCAGGTCGTCATGGAGTCGCGCCAGCGCGGCGCGGCTGTCGGCGCGGCGGTTGTAGGCGGGCGGTTCGAACAGGTCGCGGCCCTGTTGCTTGGCGAGCGCGATGGTCAGGTCGTTGCCCTGTGCCAGCGCCACCGGCCGTTGAAAGCCGGTGCGATCGCCCAGCGTGATGAACCGGGTCATGAACGCCGGGGTGAGGAGCGCACGTGCCGAAATCTGGTCGGTCGCATAGACCTGATAGAGGCGTTCGAACACGGGGTCCTCCAGCCGTACCCGCCCCGCGCCGCGCGCGCCCATCAGATCGCGTAGCGCGGTGAGCACGCCGATGTCTGCCACCACCGCGGTCATGCCCGACAGCATGCGGGGCAAAGCGATGCGGACGAACAGGCCGTCGAAGACGATAATGGTCGACTTGCCGCGCGTATCGGCCAGCTCCAGCTCGACGATGCTGATCGGGACGCCGTGATAGGTGCCGACGATCTCGTCATCCGCGGTCAGCCGGTCGAAATAGGGGAACATGCGCTGTTCGCGGATCATCGCGGCGTCGGGCGCCACCGCCGCCCGGTAGCTGAGGTCGCCCAATTGGGCGGCGAGCGGGGTCAGCACGTCGTTCTTGTACCGCCGGCGATAGGCGCTCGCGAGCGACCCCGACGCCCACGTCCATGCCGCGGTCGCGCCGACGACGAGATAGACGGCGAGGAACAGGGGATCGTCGGGGCGGCGCCCGAACTGCGACCATAGCCACGGCAGCGCGCCGGCGGCGAGGCCGATCGGCATGCGCGTGCGCATCCGCTGCTCGATCTCCAGCATCATCGCCGCGCGCGAAGCCTCGAGCCGGGCGAGGATCGGCGCCATGGCCGGGGGCACGGGCAGGTCGGCAGCGTCATCCTCGGCGACCGCCTGATGCTTGTGGCTGACGACGCCGCGGATGATCCAGTCGGCACCGAACCATAGCCCCGCCGCCGCCACCATTCCGTTGAAAGGGTGGCCCGCGACGAGGCAGCCGACGAGCAGCGCCGCGGACACGCCGCCGACCACGCGCCGCTGGAAGCGCAGCCCGGCGTCGCCGCCGCCGGTGAAGGGCGCGGTGGCAGCCATGGCTACAGGAGCGCGCCGGCATCGACGGGCGCGCGCGCCTCCGCCGTGCTTTCGTAGAAGGGCGGCATCGTGCCGGCGCCGGCCAAAGCGGCGAGCAGAGGCCCCGGAAAGATCTGTGCCGCATTGCGCAGGTCGGTGACCGCGGCATTGTAGCTGCGCCGTGCCGCGGCGATGTTGGTCTCCGTCTCCATCAGCGCGTGTTGCGCTTCCAACATCGGCGCCTGCGACTGGAGAGCAGGGTAGTTTTCCGCCACCGCCATCAGGCGGCGCAGGTCGGCGCCCAGCCGTTCCTCGGTCGCGAACCTGGCGGACAGGCCGGCGGGATCGGATCCGCCGACCGCCGCCGCACCCTGCGCGCGGAGCGCAGTGATCTCGGCGATCAGGTCGTGCTCGTGTGCCATGAAGCGCTTGGCGATCGCGAGCATGTTGGGGATCAGGTCGTGCCGCTGGGTCAGCTGCGCGTCGATCCCGCCCAGCGCCTCGCCGACGCGGTTGCGGCGGGTGACGATGGCGGCATACCAGAGGTAGAGCACCACGCAGAGCGCGATGGCGACGATCCAGAGCCCGGTCATGCGCCCAGCGCCCTGGCCAGCGCGATCACCTGCGCCTTCAGCGTGTCGGCCGGCATCTTGTCCTGACCGGGGACGATCTGCGCCAGGTTGATCTGCAGGTAACGGCCATCACCCAGGAATGCCCAGAGCATGTTCATGTTGGGCGCATAGAGCGCCGCCTTGCCGACCCCGGCCAGCGGTGTGGTCGGGCCGATCGCCGCATTGGCCTGCGCGCGCTGCTTCTCGACCTGATCGGCGAGCGGATCCTTGCTCACCAGATGTCCGGTGCCGACCACCGCGATGCGGCCGTCATCGAACGTGTAGCTGCATTGCGAGAAGGTGTCGTAGTCGCGGTCGTCCTGGACCGCGGCGAGTTCGGCCTTGATGACCGTGCCGCGCAGCAGCGTGGCGACGCGTTCCTTGGGCAACGTCTTGCAGGCGTCACGCTCGTCCCAGCCGTCCGCCGTCGCCGTGGCGTCGCCGCTCCTGCCGTCATTGCCCCCGCATCCTGCCAGCGTCGCCGCGAGCAGCACGGCCATCCATGCGTGTCTCATTCGCCGTCCTCCTTACAACCCGGACGCCGTGCCGAGCTTCTTCCAGTAGATCCGCCCGTCCAGTCCCTGCGCGAAGCACAAGGGGCGTTCGCCCTCGGCGACGCACGACACGCTGGCGCTGGCCATCACGGTGCCGCCCTCGTCGGCCCAGGGCGTCCAGCTGGTGCCGCCGTCGGTGACGGTGCGGTAGATGCGGCCATTGGCACTGCGCGCGATGACCGCATATTTGCCCGATGCGAGCCGAACCGGCGCGGGCGCGGTCTTCGACCAGCCGCCGGGCAGCGGCGGCGCGCCGGCGCCCGGCATCTCGTTCGCAGGATCGCCCAGGCCGAGCAGCCCGCCGCTGCGGACATAGGCGCATCTGTCCGCATCGCATTGTGCCGACGTCACGAAGCTGCCGGTCATCCGGGTCCATCCGGTATCGTCGACACTGCCCGGCGCGCCACCCCAGGGAACCAGCGGATTGGGCTGTTCGACGGCGCCGGTCGTGCTCTGCGTGCGCAGGAACATCGTCTCGTTGCCGAGCACCAGCATGCGCACCCGCCGGGTGAGACCGACCCCCGGCGTGATCGACAGGGCGGCAAGCGCCGGGCGGCCGTCCGCCTTGCTGCCGCCAAGGTCGTAGCTCTCCGCTGCCGTGCCGGACGGATTGGCCGACAGGAAGGCGTAGACCGCATTGCCGTTCGTGCCGAGCCAGGCACATCCGAACATATAGCCGAACCCGGCGACGCGACAGTTCGCTTCCGAGGTCGCGGTGGCGCCGAGCGAGCGCCACGCCGCCGCGTCGATCGGGCCGCCGGGCTGCGCCAGCTCGACCGGTGCGACGTAGAGCCCGTCGTCGGCGCCGCGCACGATGATCTGGCCACCGCCGCCGGGCAGCCGGACGACCGAGGCGCCGCCCTTGGTCGCGCCGTTGGTCAGCGCCGTCCAGCCGGTCATGTCGTTCTGCGGAATCAGCGTCACGCCGAGCCAGGGGACGGGCGCCAGCTTGAGCAGGATCGGCTTGGAGGATCTGTCGGGGAGCGTCGGGACGGCGCGCATCTCGCTGCCGCCGCTCCGCTGGCCGCCCGGCAGCGCGACCGCCCCCGGCAGGCTACCCGCCGGTATCGTGCGCACCGGCTGCGCCGGGCGTTCGGGCGGCAGATGGATCAACTGGTCCTCCTGCGCGTGCGCGGCGGAGGCGAGCAGCGCCCCCGCCGCCAACGCCGCCTTCATCCCCTGCCCGTGCCGCGTCGGCATCGTCGCCTCCCATCCGTGTCCTGCGTCGGGAGTAGCGCGGCCGGCCCGCGGCAAACTGCCACCACCTGGGGGCGATCTCCCGCAATCGTCCGCCCTGTCAGTTTTCGCGATTTCGCCCCCATCCGGGGGCAGTACGGCGCGCGCGTCCGCGGCAGGATCACGACGAAAGATCGCGAACCACAAGGACCATGACGATGCGTATGACGCTGTTGGCGGGAGCAAGCCTGATCGTGGCGAGCCTGGGCGGCATTTCGATGCCCGAGGTCGCCCGTGCGCAGGGCGGGATCCCTCAGGGAAGCTATCTGCAGACGTGCTCCGTCATGAGCATCGATTCGTCGAGCGGCGAACTCACCGCCTCGTGCGAGCCGAAGCACGAATGCTCGTTTCTCGCCGGTTGCGACCTGTACCTCAATACCGTGACGTCGCTGTATTACACCGATTGCGTCGGCGACATCTCCAACAACGACGGCAACCTGTATTGCACTTACGATCAGGCCAAGGTCGCCGCACGCCTGAAGAAGGAGGTGGACGCGAAGGCGGCAGCCGATTCCTCCGCCGCCGCACAGGCCAAGGCGGCGGCCGATCTGAAATACCAGCTGGAGGTCGCCGAACAGGTCGCCGCCGCCACCCCCGGCATGCGCGCCGCGGCGGTGCTGATCCTGGGCCGCGATCTGGGCAGCGACGAGATCCGCAAGCTGGTGATGACGGCGCGCGCACCGGCCAATCCCGAATCGCGCGCCGCGATCTTCACCAAGGAATTCGACTTCGGCGCCGCATCGGCGTTTCTGAAGCGGTATATCGCCCGATCGATCGGCGAACCCTATCGCAACGCGGCGGTCGATGCGGCCTTTCTCCAGGTGTACGGACGCCTGTCCACCCCCGGCGAACAGATCGATTATTACAACCGGATCAGCGCGGGCAAGGCGTGGTACGCCACCATCGTCAACGATCAGATGCCCGGTATCGCGCCGGGATCGCAGGTGCGGGCCGGCATCGCGCAACGGGTCGCGCAGGCGGCGCTGGGCCGTGATCCCTCGCTGGCCGAACTGCAGCAGTGGACGGCCAGCGGCCAGAATTTCGGCACGATGGTCGAGGGCGTGCGCCAGCAGCTGTGGGGCGGCGGCGATGCCGATCCGCTGATCCTCACCGTCCAGCGCGCGCTCAACACGCTGGGGCGTCCTTCCGACGACGCCGGGGTGAAGGCCGCGGTCGCGGCATGGCGGCCGATGAAGGCGACCTATAGCGAGATGATCGGGCCGGTCGGCAAGGCGAAGCTGGGCAACGGCCGTCCCCCGTCGCCGGTTCGGGGCTGAGCCGTGAGCATGCGTTCCGCATCGGCGATCGCGATCCTCGCCGGACTGGCGCTGGCGGGCTGTTCGAAGGAGCAGACGGCCAGCGCCGACGGGCAGGCAAACGCTGCCGCTCCGCCCGCCGTCGCAGCCTCGCCGGCACCGGCGCCGACGCCCGCCGCCACGCCGGCGACGGCGCAGACGGGATTCGATCCGGCGTCCGTCCCGGTATCCGGCGCGGCGCTGGGCGCCTTCCCCTATTTCGGGCTGCTCGACGGCTATGTCGCGCTGAACAGGGACAATACGCCGTCGAGCTGGGACAGCGAGAACCAGCGGGATGCGGCGTTCGACCGCTACGAATTCTTCGACGGTACGAAAATCGTCGCGGTCGAGGGCCGGCTGCGCACGGTGGAGGCGATCGGCAAGGGGGCGTCCTTCCTGCAGGCGGCCCGCAACTATGCGGCGCTGGTCGGCGCGGCGGGCGGCGTCACCGTGTTCGAAGGCGACGGGCAGGCGATGGCGGATCGCAAGCTGACGTTCCGCGATCCGCGCTTCCGCGCGCGCTACAACATGCTCGGCAACGAGAAGATGGGCGTGTACATGCTGCGCACGCCGACCAGCGAGATCTGGGTCGAGGTGTACGATGCCTGGGACCAGAAGCCCGACAATTACTGGCTGACGATCGTCGAGCGCAAGGCGCTGGACGTGACCGCCAGGCTGCTGCCGGCCGAGGCGATGAAGAAGGCGCTCGACGCGACCGGCCATGTCGCGCTGTACGTCAATTTCGATACCGACAAGACCGCCGTCAAGCCGAGCTCGCAGCCTTTGCTGGGCGAAGTCGTCAAGCTGCTCAACGCCGATCCGGCGCTGAAGCTGACGGTCGAGGGGCATACCGACGACGCCGGCACGCCCGCGCATAACCAGACGCTGTCGCAGGGTCGCGCCAATGCCGTGATGGGGGCGCTGATCGCCGCCGGCATCGACCCTGCACGCCTGCAGGCCAGGGGCTTCGGCCAGGGCAAACCGATCGCCGACAACGCCACCGACGACGGCAAGGCGAAGAACCGCCGCGTCGAACTCGTCAAACGCTGAACCACACGCCCGCTGCGGCAGGAGAACCACCATGAACAGACTGGCGCTCACCATCCCGATCCTGCTGCTCGTCGCAGCGACCAACGGCGTGCCCATCCAGGCGGGCAGCTGGTCGGTGCGCACCGACATCACCGATCTGCAGATGCCCGGGGCGCCGCCGATGCTGGCCAAGCTGTTCGCGAAGCGGCCGCAGACGTGGAAGGGCTGCGTGTCGCAGGCGGACGCCGCCAAGGGGCCACCGCTCGGCACCTTCGCGCGGGCGGGCTGCACCGTCACCCAGACGCTGAGCGCCAAGGGGGTGTTCACCTCGCACGCCGTGTGCCCGCAGCCCGATGGCGGCACCGGCACCACCGACGTCAGCGGCACCTATACGCCGACCACCTTCGACGCGGTCGCCAGGAGCGTCCAGACCGGCAAGCACCCGATGACCATGTCGCTGAAGCTGACCGGCCAGCGCACGGGAGGCTGCTGATGCGCCATATCGTCGCCCCGATCGTGCTGGCCGTTCTTGTCGCCGCGCCAGCGGGCGCGCTGGCACAGAAGGCGAAGGTCGACAATTCGAAGACCAGCCGCGCGCTCGCCGCGCTGCCGCGGGTCGCCGGCGAGAAGCCCGTCGTCGCCATCTACGACGTGCGCAGCGCCGTGCCCGAGATCCAGCCGCGGGCGGCGAACGAGATGTTCATGACCGCGCTTATCAAGTCGGGAGCGTTCCGCGTCGCCGAGCGCACGCGGCTGAACGAGGGCGTCGGCCGCGAGCGCAGCCTGATCGCCGCCGGGACGACCGCCATGCTGGCCGGTGCGGGCGGCGTGCCGGCGCCGGTACCATCGCTGCCCTATGCCGCCGCGCGCTACGTGTTCGAGGTCGTCGTCTCCGAAGCGGCGGTCGGCGCCGACAAGCACGACAACAGCTTCTCGCTGGGCGGTGCGCAGCTCGATCACAAGGGCAGCCGCGACGTGATCGGCATCGACATCCGCATCACCGACGTACAGACCGGGCTGGTGATGGACGCCGTCAACACCTCCACCCAGGTGGAGGCGCGCGCCAAACAGGTTTCGGGCCTGAACGCGCTGGCGGGGCGGCTGCTGCAGAAGGCGGGGGCAGGCGGCGTGCCGCTCGGCGCGGATGCGCGGATCTCCACCTCGCACCAGGACGGGATCGACCGGGCGTTGCGGGTGGGCATGGAAGCCGGCGTCGCCGAACTGGTGCGGCGGCTGGCGCCGGCATCCTGATCGATGGGCAGTCTCACCGGGCCGATTGTGACGCTGGCGCTGCTTGGAGCGATACAGGTGCCGCCCTACGACGTGCCGCCGGTCCGCGCCGACGAGACGGTCCCGGGGATGGTCGAGGCGAACGCCCCGGCGACATGGCTTTCCCTCCGGCCGGGCTATGGCCCGGTCGACCGGTTCACCGGCAACCCTGTCGCGGCCTATGCGGTCGCCTTCGTCACCGTGCGATCGGACACGCCGGTCCTTATCCTCATCAGCCATGACGCGCGGTTCGCGGTCAGCGCCCGCGTGCTGGACGCGCCGCCCTGGGCGGATCCGCGCGTGGCCCAGCCGATCCGGCTCGAAGCGCGGCGGCCGTGGGGCGGGGCGGGCGGACGGCTGATCGAGGGCGCGTGGGTGGTCGCCGCGCCGCGTACTCTTCCCCGTGTGGCGAGCCTCCTGATCGAGGCGAACGGCGTCGGCCGGCCGGACGTGCAGGTGGAACTATACGACCCGCGCCTTCCTGCGCCCGCCCGGTCCCTGGCGCGCAACTGGGGCAGCAGCCGTGCCGGCGTGGGACTAGCCAGCCCGCTCGAACGGGAGGAACGGCGCACCGCACAGCTGCTGTGGACATGGCCCGACGATCCGCTGCCGTGATGGCCGTGCTTGGGCGCGGGCAAGGCATATGTGAACGACGTCAAAGCAATGCGTCGTCCGGTCATCGAGGCACAACAGCGGACATGGCTTCGTCACAGCGACGTAATACGCGGGGCGGGTGGGGCGAAATCGATGGTGGATGCGCCGGAAATCGAGCGTGCTGCCGTCTGGCCCGTTTCGCTGTTTAAATCACGCGCGGCTCGACCATGTATCGGTCGCTGCGTTCATGATAGAGCCAGCGCCTTCGATTAGCATCTGTCAGGACACCGAACGACGGAGGGTGAGATGAGGATCGTGCAGCGCGCTGGCCTGGGTTGTGTGATCGCTTTAATCGGCATCGCGCCGTCATCCGCAGCGGAGCGGGCGAAGGCGCTATCGCCCGACGGCCGCCTGACTGCATGGATCAAACCCGTGAAGGGTGCAGCAGGCGCGAGCGGGCAGGCGGCTTCAGTGTTATGGCTGACCGATGCGAAGACCGGAGCCAGCCGGCAACTCTTTCGCGGGCGGTCGTCCGCTGATCCCAAGCAGGACCGGTCGAGCTTGGCGAACCCCGACTTCTCGCTCGATGGCGGATACGTCTATGTCGAGGCCGACGCCTATGCGACCTCGCCGGCGGTTCATCAGGTCAACGTTCGCACCGGCGTCGCGCGGTACGTGACCGACGGCGGGCTGTACGGGGTTCTGCGGGACGGACCGTGGCGTGGCTATCTCGTCGTCCAGCAACATCGCTATCGTAAGAACGGTAATGGATCGTACGATCCCTATATCATCGTGCGCCCGGATGGCCGGCAGATCGCCATCGTGCCGGACACCGACGGCAGCGATCCCGACGCAGGGTTAACGGCGTGGC
This sequence comes from Sphingomonas liriopis, assembly GCF_024211255.1. Lineage (GTDB taxonomy): Bacteria > Pseudomonadota > Alphaproteobacteria > Sphingomonadales > Sphingomonadaceae > Sphingomonas > Sphingomonas liriopis. Next base: position 50,425 of record NZ_JAMLDY010000007.1, read on the forward strand.
TTTCGGCCAAACGATGGACGGTTTCGTAAGCGCTGTGGCGATGGTTCGCCGATCGGGCGCAAGTGTGCTGTTCGGGGTAGTCGCGGCCGTGCTGTTTGTTGCGTCGCTGGCGTTGCCGGTCGCCACCGCACAGCAGACACAGGGCCTAACGACCATTACTGGCTTAAACCTTCTGCTCATCGGCCCATTGGGTGCCCTGAACGGGCAATTCGGCTGGTTCGCGACGCCGTGCCTTGCCGTTGCGATCTATGCGACCGTAACGCGGCGGCCGTGCCTCAGTGGCCGCGGCAGGGTCATCGTGATCTTGGCGATGGGGATCGCTCTGATCGATGCGCTGTTCTGGACCGATTATCCCAATGATGGTGGGCCTGGGCCTATCGTATCCTTCGGCACCGGCTATTATCTGTGGATCGCAGCGGTCGTGGTCGGTGCACTTGGTCTGATGACGACGCTGGGTCGCGATCAATCACCGCGCCGTCGCAGATGACGGACGAGCGATTCCGACCTTGGTGATCGCGCAACAGTTCGACCTTCGCAGACCGCGGCGCGCGCCCTTGCGCAGTGCGACTGGAGCCAGCCGATCCCGGCGTCACCACCCGAGTGCTGACCATCATGCTAGCGTCGGAATACTAAGGATGAAGCCTCTTCCACGCACCAAGGGCGCAATGACCTCAGCATCAGATCAGTCGTGGACATCCGCGACCGTTCGCCAAAAGCCAAACCGAAAGTGGGCAAGGCAGTAGGCAACGATGTCCTTTTTGGAATTTATTCAATGAAAACAAGGGGGCCTGGCGGAGACGGAGGGATTCGAACCCTCGGTACGGTTTCCCGTACGACGCTTTAGCAAAGCGTTGGTTTCAGCCACTCACCCACGTCTCCGGCTGCGGCAGGCGTTGGCCTATAGCGGCGGTGTTCGGTGCGATCAACGGGGTTGGCGCATGCAATCGACCGGAATTTCGATGCCGCCCGCCGTTCGTTCATTGCCGGGCAAGCGCGCAGGTGGTTAACGGTGGCGATCCGGGGCGTTGGGCAAGGGGGACGGTGATGCGGGGAACAGGTTTCGCGGCGGCGATGGCGATGGCGGCGATGGCGCTGGGCGGCCCGCTGGCGGCGAGCGCGCCGGCGCAGGTCACCACGATCGATCCCAATCGCGCGATCGACGGCGATCTGTCCGGCCCCGCCTCCACGCGTCCGCGCACCACCGCGACCCCACGTGCCGCGGCGGCGGCGCCCGCACAGACGAACCGGATCACGGAGCCGGCCGCGCCCTCCCCGGGCTTCGCCGAATCCCCCGCCGCCGACGCCTCGCCCGCGCAGCAGCAGGCACGCGCCGAGGCGACGAACCGTGCCGCCGACACCTATCAGCGCGAGGACCTGCTCGCCGCGGGCGAAGGCGTGTTCGGCAAGGGTGCCGCGGGGCTCGCCGGGCTGCTCGAGAAGGTGCTGAAGGAGCAGGGCCAGCCCAACGCCTATATCGCCGGGCGCGAGGCGGCGGGGGCGTTCGTCGTCGGGTTGCGCTACGGATCGGGCGTGATGAGCCACAAGGTCGAAGGCCAGCAGCCGGTCTATTGGACCGGGCCGTCGGTCGGCTTCGATGTCGGCGGCGATGCCAACAAGGTGTTCGTGCTCGTCTACAACCTGTACGACAGCGAGGAGCTGTTCCACCGCTTCCCCGCGGCGGAGGGCCGGCTGTATCTGGTTGGCGGGTTCGCCGCGACCTATCTGCGCCGCGGCAACGTCGTGCTGATCCCGATCCGCCTCGGCGTCGGCTACCGCGCAGGCGTAAACGTCGGGTATATGAAGTTCACGCACAAGGCGAAGTGGCTGCCGTTCTGACGCTGCGGGCGCGAGCTCCCCGGCGAACCGGGGGCTCACCCGCATCATTCGTCCGCGGTCGCGTGCGGGCGCTCAGCGCCTTGTCGGGGGTGCGGAACGGCGAGGGCAGATCCGCCTTCACCGGGGTCAGCGCGCCCGACACCTCGACCGATCCGCCGCCGGCCATCGTATCGACGGTGGTGAAGGTCGCCGCGCCGTCGCCGAGCGCGTACGCGACGGTCACGCTGGCGCCAGCATCTTGCCGGGGTCGTTGTCGGCGACCGCGCGCCAGACATGCGGCGCGGCGCCCGAGGCGAGCCGGCGGCCGTCCGCGGCATAGCGGCGGATCAGACCGGTGGCGCGGTCGATGTCGAGCTGCGCCTGCCCTGCGGCGAGCGTGATCGTGCCGCCGAGCGCGAACTGTTCGAAGCCGAGCAGCGTGCCGCCCGCCACCGCGGGGATCGCATCCGCCAGTCCCCGTCGAACCGGTCGCCGGCGACGATGACGAACTCGACCGCCTCCTAACATGCAAAATGGATCAGATTGTCGAACGCTGCGCGCGTGGCATTTCGTACCTTTTCGGCCAGTAATTCCCGGGGCGGGCAAGGCCGGTCAGCGGGCTGTCGCGGTGAATGTCGGCCGCATGAAGAAAACAAAAGTCGCTCATCTCTTTCCGCTATCGCCATTTGTTGGCACCGTCATGGAGAGGCGACGAAAGACGGGGCATGACGGTAATGGACGACGCGATACGGTCACGGTTCGAAGGCGAACTGCTTATCGATGCGATGATCGCGCCCAAGCTGAGCTTCGCGACGCATCAGAACGACGTGCCCGCGCTGCATGACCTGAAATTGCTCAATCTGGGCGACGTCCCTGCGGAGAACGTGATCCTCGGCGTCGCCTCCGATCCGCCCGTCTTCGCCGCCCGCCAATGGCGGTTCGACCGGATCACGGCCGGGGGCGAGGTGCACGTCACGCAGCGCGACCTGCCGCTCAATGCCGCGCTGCTGCTGCAATTGAGCGAAGCCATCCGGGCCACGGTGACGCTGACCGCCCGGATCGAGGGGGACGACCGGCCCATCGCCGAACGCCGCGTGCCGATCGAACTGCTGGCCCGCAACGAATGGGGTGGAGCCGGCGCGATGCCCGAATTGCTGGCGGCATTCGCCCTGCCCAACGACCCCGCGGTCGGGCGCCTGCTGAAGGTGGCGAGCGACGTGCTGCGCCACGCCGGCAAGCCCGATGGCATCGACGGATATCAGTCGAAGTCGAGGACCCGCGTCTACGAGCTGGCCTCCGCCATCTGGTCGGCGGTGTCGGGTCTGCGCCTGACCTATGCCGAACCGCCGGCCAGTTTCGAACTGGCGGGACAGAAGGTCCGCACGCCCGGTCAGGTCGTCGAGGGCGGCCTCGCCACCTGTCTGGATACCGCCCTGCTGTTCGCCGCCGCGCTCGAACAGGCCGGGCTCTACCCGGTGCTGATCGTGACCGAGGGGCACGCCTTCACGGGTCTCTGGTTGCAACCGCAGGAGTTCGCGACGCTGCTGGTCCCGGACGCGGCCGCGCTACGCAAACGGATCGCCCTCGACGAACTGCTGGTGTTCGAGACGACGCTTGCCACCGGCGCCTCGCCCGCCGGCTTCGCGCGCGCGATCGCCGCCGCCGATCGCCTGATCGCCGAAGACCAGGAGGCGACGTTCGTTACCGCGATCGACGTCCGTCGCGCGCGGATGCAACGGATCCGCCCGCTGGCCCTGACCGATGCGGGGACCGATGTCGGTGGCGCGACGGCCATGCCCGCGGAACCGGTCATCGATCCCGCCGGCGACGCATTGGAAGCGGCCCCGGCGCTGCCCGACTTCGATCTGGCGGAGGCCGAGGCGCTGCCGACGACAGCCGAGGGGCGGCTGGAGCGCTGGCAGCGCAAGCTGCTCGATCTCACGACGCGCAACCGCCTGCTCCATGTCAAGCCCGGCGCGACCGCGATCCGCCTGATGTGCCCGGACCCGGCGCGGCTGGAGGACGAACTCGCCGACGGCAGGAGCTTCCGCATCGTCGGCGCACCCGATCTCGCCGGCGCCGCCGGACGCGATGCGGCGCTTCACACCGAACGCACCGGCATCGTGCTGGACGACGCCTATGCCCGCGCCGCACTCGACCGCGGCGAGCTGCTGTCGCCGGGCGATCCGGCGAAGCTCGATGCGCAACTGATCGAACTCTACCGCAAGGCGCGGCTCGATCTGGCCGAGGGTGGCGCGAATACGCTGTTCCTCGCGGTCGGCTTCCTGTTGTGGAAGAAGTCCGACACCGATGCGAGCCAGTATCGCGCGCCGCTGATCCTGCTGCCCGTCCGCCTCGACCGCCGCAGCGTGCGGTCGGGCGTCAAGCTCGCGATCCACGAGGACGAACCGCGCTTCAATCTCACGCTGCTCCAGATGCTGCGCCAGGACTTCGAACTCGACATCCCCGAACTGGCCGGTCCGCTGCCGCAGGACGCCTCGGGCATCGACGTGCCGCGGGTCTGGAATATCGTCCGCCGCGCGGTGCGCGACATGGCCGGGTTCGAGGTGGTGCCGGACGTGATGCTGGGTGCTTTCTCCTTCGCCAAATATCTGATGTGGAAGGATCTGGTCGATCGCACCGACGCGCTGAAGGCGAACCCGGTCGTGCGCCACCTGCTCGACTCGCCGCGCGAACCTTATCCTTGCGATCTCCAGCCGCCGCGCCCCGATGCGCTCGACGGCGAAGTGACGCCCGCCGACCTGTTCACGCCGCTGCCCGCCGATTCGTCGCAACTCGCGGCGGTGGTCGGGTCCGCGCGCGGCTGCGACTTCGTGCTCGACGGACCGCCCGGCACCGGCAAGTCGCAGACGATCGCCAACATGATCGCGCACAATCTGGCGCTCGGCCGCAAGGTGCTGTTCGTCGCCGAAAAGCGCGCGGCGCTGGACGTGGTCCACCGCCGCCTGGTGGCGCACGGCCTTGGCCCGTTCTGCCTCGAACTGCACAGCAACAAGGCGTCGAAGCAGGATGTCCTGCGTCAGCTCGACGCCGCCTGGAGCACCAGCGAAGCCTCGCCGCAGGCCGAATGGGAACGCCGGGCAGCCGAATTGAAGACGAGCCGCGATGGCCTCAACCGGCTGGTCGCGGCCCTGCACCGCCGCCATCCCAACGGCCTGACGCTCTATGCGGCGATCGGGCGCGTGGTCCGCGATGGAAGCGAGGGCGGCACGTTGCGGCTCGACTGGCCGCGTGACACGCATCACGACGAGGCCATGCTGGAGGCGTTGCGCGAAGCGGCGCGCCGGCTCGACCTGCTGCGGCCGGCGGATCCCGGACAACCGGCGCTCGTCACCGTGGGGCGGACCGACTGGTCCAACGCCTGGGTCGCCGAACTGCTCGCCGCCGCCGCGACCCTCGGCGAAACGGCAAGCGTCGTGCAGACGCAGCGGCTGGCGTTGACCGACGTGCTCGGCATCGATCTCGGCTCCGATCGCCGCGGCCTGGCGGCGACGGCGAACGTCGCGCGGTCGCTCGTCGGTGCGGCGGGGCTCGATCTCGGCTTCGCTTTCGCACCCGACGCGGTCCGGACGATCGAGCATGCCCGTGCGGCGCTGCCGCTGATCGCCGACTATCGTGCCGAGGCGGCGGCGCTGACGATCCCGCTGGCGAACGCGACGATCGCGGCTCTGCCGCTGGACACGCTCGAGGCCGAATGGACCGCTGCCACCGCGGCGATGTGGCCGCTGTCGATCTTCCGCAAGAAAGCCGTGACACGTCAGCTCGATCCGGGCGGCACCGCCGATCTTGATGAGGAACTGCCGCGTCTGCGCCGGCTTCAGGACATACTCGCGCGGCTCGAGCCGTTCGCGGCGGCAGGCAGCGGCGCCCCCGGCTGGGCGGGCGTCGACACCGACGGCGCGCGCGTTGCGGCGGTCCTCGATGTCGCTGACGCGCTACGCCGCGCGATTCTCCATGCCGCCGATACGCCCGACCGGCTGGTCGCGCTGCGTACCAATCTCAAGCGGATCGTAACCGACGCCGCCGACATGCTCGCCGGCGACGCCGCGATCGGACGCACGCTGTTGGCGTTCACCGAGGCACAGGACCGGTTCGAGGCCGCGCTCGACGCCTTCCAGCGGGTTGCCGCCTCTCCCGCCCCGATCGATGGCCCCGATGTCGCGGACGCCGCCCGCGCCATCGCCGCCGGCATCGCCGCACACGCCCCCCATCTCCATGGCTGGACGGCGTGGCGCCGCGCCGGACAGGCCGCGCTCGACCTCGGTCTCGCCGCCCTCGTCGCGGGGGTCGAAACCGGGACCATTCCCCCCGGCGCGGCGGCAGACTCGTTCGAGCTGGCCTATGCGCGCTGGTGGGCGGAAGGCGCGATCGATGCGGAACCGTCCGTGCGGGACTTCACGCTGGCCGAGCAGGCCGACGCCATCGCCCGCTTCCGCGATCTCGATCGTCAATTCGCCGACCTGACCATCGCCTATATCCGCGCAAAGCTGTCCGGCGCGATTCCGCCCAAGAATACGCAGGTGCAGCCGCCCGGCTTCGGCACCCTCGCGCATCAGCTCAAGCTTCAGAAGCGCCAGAAACCGGTTCGCCAGCTTGTCGCGGAAATGGGGCCGGCGCTGACCACGCTTGCCCCCTGCCTGCTGATGAGCCCCTTGTCGGTGGCGCAATATCTGCCGCCCGAGGCTGCGCAGTTCGACCTCGTCATCTTCGACGAAGCCTCGCAGATCACGCCCTGGGATGCGGTCGGGGCGATCGCGCGGGGGCGTCAGCTCGTCGTCGCCGGCGATCCCAAGCAGATGCCGCCGACCAGTTTCTTCGGCCGCGGCGCCGGCGCGGAGGACGACGACAGCGAGGTCGAGAGCGACCAGGAAAGCATCCTGGAGGAATGCCTCGGTGCCCGCCTGCCGCAGCGCCGGCTGACCTGGCATTACCGCAGCCGCAACGAGAGCCTGATCGCCTTCTCCAACCACCGCTATTACGATGGCGACCTCATCACCTTCCCCGCCCCCGTTACCCAGGACGCTGCCGTCTCGCTCCGCCCGGTCGCCGGCGCCTGGGCGCGTGGCAAGGCGCGGACCAACCAGATCGAGGCCGAAGCGATCGTCGCGGAGGTCGTCGCGCGGCTGACCGACCCCGATTTCGTCGACGAACGCGGTCGCCCGCTCAGCATCGCCGTCATCACGCTCAACGCCGAACAGCAGAAGCTGATCGAGGATCTGCTTGATCGTGCCCGGCGCGGCCGTCCCGAACTCGAACCCTTCTTCGCCGAGGACGCGACCGAACCCGTCGTCGTCAAGAATCTGGAAACCGTGCAGGGCGACGAGCGCGACCTGGTGCTGCTCGGGATCGGCTATGGCCCCGAGACGCCCGGCGCGCCGGTGATGGCGATGAACTTCGGCCCGCTCAACCGACAGGGCGGGTGGCGCCGGCTGAACGTCGCGATCACGCGGGCGCGGCGCGAGATGGTGGTGTTCGCCTCCTTCCCGTCCGATCGCATCGACCTGAACCGCACGAGTGCCGAAGCCGTGCGCGACCTGAGGCATTTCCTCGAATTCGCCGAACGCGGTCCCCGCGCACTGGGCGAGGCGGTGATGGGATCGATCGGCGGGTTCGAATCGCCGTTCGAACAGGCCGTGGCAGAGGGCCTGCGCGCCCGCGGCTGGAGCGCCGTGTCGCAGATCGGCGTGTCGCGGTTCCGGATCGATCTCGGCATCGTCCATCCCGATCGCCCCGGCGACTATCTGGCCGGCGTCGAATGCGATGGCGCGTCCTACCACGGCGCGGCGACCGCGCGCGATCGCGACAAGGTACGCGAAGGCGTTCTCGCCGGCCTGGGTTGGCGGCTCGCGCGGGTCTGGTCGACCGACTGGTGGCATGACGCGCCCGGCGCATTGGACCGGCTCGACGCGACGTTGCGCACCATGCTGGACGAAGCGCGCGCGGCCGATGCGATCCGGGCGGAGGCACGCGCCGCCGCCGGATCGATGGCGTATGCCGTCGACCCCGGCGATCGTGAAGAATCCTCGGATACCCCGCCGCAAGACACGCCCGAGGCGCTCGATCTGGGCGGCGATTATCGACGCACGGAATTCACGGACATGGCGTCCCGCATTGCACCGGATCGCTTTCACGAACCCGCTTATGCCACGACCCTGCGCGAGATGATCGGCCGCGTGATGGCTGCCGAAGCGCCGATCCGCGACGATCTCCTGGTAGAGCGCATCGCGCGGGCGCACGGCTTCCGCCGTTCGGGCCGCGCCATTCGCGATCGCGTGATGACGCTCGCGCGTGCCGCCACGCATCCGGAGCACGAAGCGGGTGGTGCGACCTTCCTATGGCCCGACCGCCTGGCACCCGGCGCGTGGGACCGCCCGCGTTACCCGGCTACCAGCGACGACGTCCGGTCGCTGGAAGACATCGCGCTGCCCGAACTGACCGCCGCGCTGCGGGCCTGTACGGGCGAAGACCCTGCGGCCGACGCCGCGCGGGCGCTGGGTGTCCGCCGCCTGAGCGGGGTCGGCCGCGACCGCTTGCGGCGTGCGGCGCCGGCGACCGGGCACCTGCGATGAACGGATGGCCGCCGACACCGCACGCCCGAGCGCGTTATCCATCCTTGCCATACGAACGCGCAGGATGCTGAACGCGCGCCGCAGTCCATCCTCAACGAGATCGAGACGCTGGCTCCGGGCTCCCTGCACCGGAAACGCACCGGAGCCATCTCTCCTGCCGCGCGGCGACAGGAGACGAAAATGTCAGGATAACCGCTGGAAAGTCGATGGTGCCGCTTACAGGACTCGAACCTGTGACCCCCGCATTACGAATGCGATGCTCTACCAGCTGAGCTAAAGCGGCACGGGGCGAAGCGGCCACATGGGCCGTTCGGAGGTGCGCCTAACAGGTCGGATCAGGGCTGACAAGCGTCGCGTGATCGTCGCGCGGCTTTACGTGCCGTTTACCACAGGGCGTGCACAAGCACGTGTGAACCGGGCCGATGTGAGGTCCGGCGGATGAAGGGTCTGGGCATGGAAACGGCGCGCGGCTTCGATGACGGGCGGGTCGGGTATGACGACGACATCGTCGATGCCGGCGATGGCGGCGGTGGTGATTCGGGCGTCGATGCGGGCGGCGTCGAGGATGCGATGTTCGATCTCGGCGGCGACGAACGGCGCATGCACGTGCGCGCCTACAACCATTGGGTGTCGCTGTTGAGGGGCCGCCCCTACCCCGGCATCGACGATCTCGACCCCGCCAATATCGCCGATTTCGGGCCGCATAGCGTGCTGCTCGATTTCAGCGCGGGGATCGAGGATCCGACGATCGCCTATCTGGGTCGCAGCCTGCGCGAGGAATGCGGGCTGGAGACGCATATCGTCCGCGTCGCCGACGTACCGGGGCGCTCGCTCCTGTCGCGGCTGACCGACCATTATCTGCAGATCATCGCGAATCGTGCGCCGATCGGGTTCGAGGCGGAGTTCGTCGGCACCCGCGGCCGCACGACGCTGTACCGCGGCATCCTGATGCCGTTTTCGTCGGACGGCGAGACGATCGATTTCATCTATGGCGTCATCAACTGGAAGGAGATGGTCGACGCCGCGACGCAGGCGACGCTCGACGCGGAGCTCGACGCCGCGGTACGCGCCGCGCCCAAACCGCCCGCCGCCTCCGCAATATGGGCCGATGGGCCGAGCGGCGGGTTCGAGGCGTCGGAGGAACCGGCCGGGCCGCAGCTCGACGGATCGCTCGGCGACCGGCTGATGATGGCGCGCGAGAGCGCCGCGGCGGTACGCGCCGCCGATACGCGCGGACGGTCGGCGCTGTACCGCGCGCTGGGCCGCGCGCACGATTTCGCGCTCGCCTGTGCCGAAGACGAGGCGGGCTATGCCGCGCTGCTCGATGCGACGGGGCTGAAGGTGCAGCCGCGCGCGCCGCTGACCCCGGTGGTCAAGCTGGTCTTCGGCGTGGAATACGACAAGACGCGGCTCGCCGAATATGCCGCGGTGCTGGGCCATGCGCGGCGCCAGGCGGTGCCGGCCGGGCAGCTGGCGCAGTTCCTCGACGCGGCCGAGGGCGGCATCAAGGCGGTGGTCGCCGCCGAGCGCGCCGCGAAACGGCCGGTCAAACAGCCTGACCTGTTCGACCGCGCCGCGGCCGAGCTGCGCACGCTGCCGGTCTTGGGCCATGTCGCGATTGCGGCGGGGGACGAGGAATTCGTCGTGCTGCTCGCTCGCGCCGGCGCCGACGGGACGGTCGACGTCATCAAGCGCGTCGCGGGCAAGGCGCTGGTCGACAGCATCGTGCGCCGCGCTGCTGCCTGAGCGCGAGGATCGCCATCGACGTTCGGTCGATCCGACAAGACGGGATGATTCACGCAGAGGCACGGAGGACGTGGAGGTGGATTGCGCGCGGCAGCGCGATCCCGTCCTCGATAAGGCTCGATAGAGCGTCCCGGCGACGCAGCACGCGCAACATCTCCGGGTCCTCCGCGCCTCCGCGTGAACACATCTCTTATGGTCGATACGCCTGCGATCCGCTCTATACTGGCCTGATGGCCATGCTGACGTTTCTTCTGGCGATGGTAGTCGTACCGGTCCTGATCGCGGCCGGCGTGACCGCGACGGTCGCGCTGGTGGTCCGGCGCGTCGTCGGTGTCGCCGTATCGCATCGGACGTTCGTCGCGGTGGGCAGCGTGCTGCCCGCGGCGATGCTGGCCCGCGCCCAATATCTGTTGTGGCCCCTGCCCTGGTGGCAACCCGAATCGCTGCCCGACGGCATCCCGCCAGGTGGCGTGTTGCTCTGGGCCGCGATGCCCGCTTGGCTCGCATGTCTGCTCGCGAGCCGTGCGGTCCTGCGCCCGCGTAAGCCACGCCGCGGAGAACCCCACTCCGGTCGACCAACGCCATAGAAAGTTACGCCACCACGTAATTATCGCATCGCAGCAAGCCTTGAGGTCCGGCGGCAGCGGGCGCATAGGCGGGGCATGGCCGACCATCACGAGAACATGGCCGAGGCGCTCGCCGCCCGGCTGACCAAGGGCGCGCTACCGGGAGAGTTGACGGGCTTCGGCGATGCCGAACGTACCGCCGCCGCCGCGTTCGTCGCGCAGACCGCCGCGAAGCGGGAGCCGGGCAAGCCGGGGATCGCGCTGGAGCCGATCGCATCGGACGACGTGCGCCGTCGGATGCGGCTGGCGATCGTCAACGACGACATGCCGTTCCTGGTCGATTCGATCGCCGCGGCGATCGGCGAACAGGACCTCGACATCGATCGCGTCATCCACCCCGTCGTCCGCGTCAGCCGCGACGGCGAGGGCAGGCTGATCGATATCGGCGGCGCGGGCGCGCCTGAATCGATGATCTACATCGAGCTGGAACGCGCCGACGCGCGCGACCGGCGCGGACTGATCGACGAGCTGACCGCGGTGCTCGCCGACGTGCGCGCCGCGGTCACCGACTGGCCGGCGCTGCAGCGCGCGATGGCGCGCGACGAGGCCGCGCTGCCGCAGGGCGAAGGCGCGGCGCTGCTGCAATGGTTCCTCGACGGGCAGTTCACGCTGCTCGGCCACCAGATCTGGCGGCGCGACGGCAGCGCCGGCGAGGCGCTGGGCCTCGCGCGCAACCCGCACGAGACGCCCGTGCTCGCCGAGGCGAGCCGCGCGCTGGCGATCCGCTGGTTCGAGGATGGCGGCGAGGCGCCGCTGCTGCTCAAATCCAGCCTGATCTCCACCGTCCATCGCGCGGTGCCGCTCGACCTCGCGATCGTACCGATCATCGAGGCGGGTGAGATCACCGGCCTGTCGATCCACGCCGGCCTGTGGACCAGCGCCGCGCTGAGCGTGCGCCCGCGCGACGTACCCGTGCTGCGCGCGCGGCTGTCGGCGCTGGAGGCGAAGTTCGGCTTCGATCCCCGCGGCCACACCGGCAAGGCGCTGACCCATGCGCTGACCGCGCTGCCGCACGACCTCGTCATCGCCTTCCCGCCCGCGGCGTTGGAAGAGGTGGTGCTGACCGCGATGAGCCTCGCCGACCGGCCGCGGCCGGCGCTGGTGCTGGTCAAATCGGCGCTGGGGCGGCATCTGTTCGCCTTCGCCTGGCTGCCGCGCGACGACCTCACCACCGCGCGCCGCGTCCAGATCGCGCAGATGCTGACCGAGGCGTCGAACGGGTCCGTGCTCAACTGGTCGATCAGCCTCGACGACGGCGTCGTCGCGCTGCTGCGCTATACGATCGACCTGCGCGGTGACGGGCGGATGCCGGAGACCGAGCCGCTCGCCGAGCGATTGCGGCGGATGGTGCGCGGCTGGGTGTCGGACGTCGAGGCGGCGCTCGCCGAACAGGTGCCCGCGGCACGCGCGGCGCGACTGGCGCTGCGCTGGGCCAATGCCTTCCCGCCGAATTACCGCAACGTCAGCAGCGCGGGCGAAGCCGCCGCCGACATCCTGCGCATCGCCACGCTGGACGACGCCGGCGCGCGATCGGTGCGCATCTTCCCGGTGGTGCCGGGCGAGGAGCGCCAGCTCAAGATCTACAAGTTGCACGGCGCGCTGGCGCTGTCCGACGCGGTGCCGGTGCTGGAGAATTTCGGCTTCCGCGTCATCGGCGAACTGCCGACGCGGCTGCGCGACGATGCCGACACGTTCGTCCACGATTTCGTCGTCGAGACCGATGCGGGCGGCGACGGCCACGACGCCGCCGTGCTGGAAGGCGCGATCGCCGCGACGCTGGAGGGCGCCGCCGAAAACGACGCGTTCAACCGGCTGATCGTCGACGTCGGCCTGTCGCCGCGATCGGTGGTGCTGCTGCGCGCGTGGTTCCGCTATCTGCGCCAGGCCGGCCTGCCTTATGGCCTGACCACGGTGGTCGATGCGCTGCGCCGCGCGCCCAAGCTGACCAAGGCACTGATCGCGCGTTTCAAGGCGGCGCACGATCCCGCCCGGCCGGGCGACGTCCACGCCTGCGACGAGGCGATCGAGCGCGGGCTCGACGCGGTGTCGGCGATCGACGACGATCGCATCCTGCGTGCCTATCGCAATTTGATCGCCGCCTGCCTGCGCACCAACGCCTTCGCGCCCGCCGCGGCGGAAGCGCTGGCGTTCAAGCTCGACAGCCACCTGATCCCCGGCCTGCCCGCGCCGGTGCCGTGGCGCGAGGTCTGGGTCTATTCGCCGCGCATCGAGGGCATCCACCTGCGCGCCGGCCCGGTCGCACGCGGCGGCCTGCGCTGGTCGGATCGCCGCGACGACTTCCGCACCGAGATCCTCGGGCTGATGAAGGCGCAGCGCGTCAAGAATGCGGTTATCGTGCCGACCGGCGCCAAGGGCGGCTTCTATCCGAAGCAGCTCCCCTCCCCCGCGGTCGATCGCGATGCGTGGCTGGCGGAAGGGACCGAGAGCTACCGCATCTTCATCCGTTCGCTGCTGTCGATCACCGACAATATCGTCGACGGGAAGGTCGTGCATCCTACGGGCGTCGCGGTGCTCGACGGCGAGGACCCCTATTTCGTCGTCGCCGCCGACAAGGGCACCGCGACGTTCAGCGACGTCGCCAATGCGCTGGCGCTGGAGCGCGATTTCTGGCTGGGCGACGCCTTCGCCAGCGGCGGCAGCGTGGGTTACGACCACAAGGCGATGGGCATCACCGCCAAGGGCGCGTGGGTGTCGGTGCAGCGCCACTTCGCCGAGCGCGGACTCGACGTGCAGACGCAGCCGATCACCGTCGTCGGCTGCGGTGACATGTCGGGCGACGTCTTCGGCAACGGCATGCTGCTCAGCAAGACGTTGAAGATCGTCGCGGCGTTCGATCACCGCCATATCTTCATCGATCCGAGCCCCGATCCCGCGGCAAGCTGGGACGAGCGCGCGCGGATGTTCGCGCTGCCGCGTTCGTCCTGGGCGGATTACGACGCCGGGCTCATCAGCGAGGGTGGCGGCGTGTTCGCGCGCAGCGAGAAGGTCATCAAGCTGTCGCCGCAAGCGCAGGCCGCGCTCGGCATCACCGCGACGCAGATGGACCCGGCGTCGCTGATCTCGGCGATCCTCAAGGCGCCCGCCGACCTGCTGTGGTTCGGCGGCATCGGCACCTATGTGAAGGCGGCGGCGGAGAACAACGTCGCGGTCGGCGATCCGGCCAATGATCGCCTGCGCGTCGATGCCGAGGATCTGCGCGTCATTGCGATCGGCGAAGGCGCCAACCTGGGCGTGACGCAGGCGGCGCGCATCGCGTTCTCGGGCCGCGGCGGGCGGATCAACACCGACTTCATCGACAATTCGGCGGGCGTCGATTGTTCGGATAACGAGGTCAACATCAAGATCGCATTGAACCGCGAGATGAACGAGGGCCGGCTGGGGTTCGAGGAACGCAATGCGCTGCTCGCCAGCATGACCGACGACGTCGCGCATCTGGTGCTGGAAGACAACCGCCTGCAGACGCTGGCGCTGTCGATCGCCGAGGCCGATGGTGCGTCGGCGATCCCGAGCTACGTGCGCGTCATCGAGATCTTCGAAACCGCCGGCCGACTCGACCGCGCGGTCGAGGGGCTGGCGGGGAACGAGGATCTGCTGCGTCGCGGGCAGGAGGGCCATGGCCTGACCCGGCCCGAACTCGCGGTGCTGCTCGCGACCGCCAAGCTCGCGTTGCAGGACGGCATCGAACATGCGCCGCTGGCGATGGCGCCCGAACTCGCGCCCGATCTCCACGCCGCCTTCCCCGCGGCGATGCAGCGCGACTATGCGAAGGCGATCGACGAGCACCGGCTGCGCGGGCAGATCGTCGCGACCAAGCTCGCCAACCGCATCGTCAACCGGCTGGGCGTGCTGTTCCCGTTCGAACTCGCCGAGGAAGAAGGCGCGGCGGTCGCCGATATCGCCGGCATGTTCGTCGTCGCCGAACGTCTGTTCGGGCTCGACGCGCTATGGCAGGCGATCGAGCGCGCACCGATCGCCGAAGGCGCGCGCATCGCGCTGTTCAACGAGGTCGCGGTGGCGACGCGCTCGCACATCGCCGACCTGCTCCGCGCGAGTGCGCCCGGGACGCTGCCCGGCGCGGTGATCGACCGCCTTGGCAAGGGCATCGCGCAGCTCGAACGCCAGACCGCCTCGCTACTGCTCGAGGAGGCGAGCGCGCAGAGCGCGCGCATCGCCGCCGAGCTGGAGGCGGCGGGCGCGCCCGCCGATCTGGCGCGACAGGTGGTACGCCTGTTCGACCTCGACGGTGCGGTCGGGCTGGCGGCGCTGGGCGAGCGGCTGGGGCTGGACGAGATCGAGCTGACCCGCGCGTTCACGCATCTGGGGCAGGTGCTCGGCCTCGACTGGGCGCAGGCGGCGGCGGGGCGGATCGTCTCGGGCGACCCGTGGGAGCGGCTGCTGCTCGCCGGCCTGGCGCGCGATTTCCAGCAGCAGCGGCTGGAATTCCTCGCCCGCAACGGCGCCAGGGACCCACGCGGCGCGGTCAACGACTGGCTGACCGCCAACGCGGCGCGAATCGGCCAGTTCAAGGCGGTGATCGACCGCGCGCGCCATGCGGCGCAGCCGAATGCCGCGATGCTCGCGCAGATCGCGGGGCAAGCGCGGGTGTTGCTGGGGCGGTAAGGCCGGTCGATCACTCACCCTCACCCTTCCGCGGCTTCGCCGCTCCCTCCCTCTCCCATTGGGAGAGGGAAGGGGCCCGCCCGGCGCAGCCGGGTGGGAAGGGTGAGGGTGATGGGTCGAAGAAGGCGCGCCTCAAGCGCCTCGCTTGGCCTGCACCTTCGCCCGCCAGCCCCGCGCGCGCCACCACATGATGATCCCCGTCACCGCCAACACCGCGGGCAGGATCCCGCCGGCGAAGATCACCAGCTGCCACACGCCCCCCATCCCCTCGCCATCGTGGATACGCCGCATCCAGCGCGCCGCGCCACCCGGACGGCGCGCGGCGACCGCGACCGCGACGCCGCCGTCGTCGGCGACCTTGACCTGACGGCCGTCGGCGAAGCTCACCGTCCAGTCGGCGGACAACGTCGTCGGCCAGGCGATGCTGCGGAACGGGCCGCGCACCACCGCCGCGGCGCGGGCAAGCACCGCATCGACCGGCTGCGCCGGCGCGGCGAGCGGCAGCGCGCGCATCATCGCTGCCCGGTCGGGGCCGCGCTGCGGGCCGGCGTCGCGGCCGCCGAACACGCCGGGAAAGCTGATCCACACGCCGGTCAGCGACAGCACGAACAGCGGCAGGGCGATCCAGAACCCCGCCATGTGATGCAGATTGGTGTCGGTGTTGCGATGCCGCCGCCAGCGCAGCCCCTTGCGCCAGCTGCCGACCGTCGGCCACCACAGCCACAAGCCGGTGAGGCTCGACACCAGCATCGCGACGCCGATCCAGCCGACGATGCTGCGCCCGACGCCTGGCAGCAGCAGGCTGCCGTGCAGGCGATGGAGGACGCGGACCAGCCCGGCATTGCCCGGCGCGACGTCGAGCACGCGCGCGGTCGGCGGATCGAGATAGACGATGTCGCGCAGCGGCGGCCCGCGCCGCGCCGGCTGCGCATCCGGCGGCACCGCGGCGACGGTCACCGGGCCATCGCCCTCGGGCAGGCCGATCTGCGCGATCCGTTCGCCGGGCTTGACCGCCGCCTGTGCCGCGGCGGCATAGGCACCCGGCGCCAGCAACGCCTCGCCGCTCGTCTGGTAGCGCGCCGGATTGACGATCCGGTCGAGCCCGTCGTGCCAGACCAACGCCGCACCCGACAGCGATAGCGGCACGATCAGGATGGCGAGGATCAGCCCGATCCATTTGTGGATCTGGAACCACCGCCGCCGCCATTGCCCTGCGCTCATCGCTCGCTCCCGCCTGTCGCCACAGCGCGCTCGCATGCGTTGGGCGTTCAGGTCAACGCCTGCGCGAAAAGCCAGCTGCGTAGTGCGCTGGCGAGATTGGGCGGCGCGTCGGCGGCGATGCGAAGCACGTCGATCTGCGCGACCAGCGCCGACAGCGGCAATGCATGCGCCGCCGCCGCACCCTCCAGCGCGCGCCAGAAGACGGGTTCGAGGCTGATCGACGTCTGGTGCCCGGCGATGGTGATCGAGCGCTTCACCGGGCCGGCGAACCCGCAGGAGGGCGCAGCAACGTCAGGCATCGGCCCAGCGCCGCAGCAGATTGTGGTAGATGCCGGTCAGCTGCACCACCGCGGGGTTGCCCTGTCCGTTGGTGGCGGCGACCGCCTGGATCGCCTCGTCGAGCTCGAACAAGGTCCGCCGCTCGCCATCGTCGCGGACCATCGACTGGAGCCACAGGAACGACGCGGTGCGTACCCCGCGGATGACGGGCGTCACCCGGTGCAGGCTGGATGAGGGATAGAGGACGAGGTGCCCGGCGGGCAACTTGACGCTCTGCGGCCCGAAGCGATCCTCGATCACCAGCTCGCCGCCGTCGTAGGTGGCGGGATCGTCGAGGAACAAGGTCGCCGACAGATCGGCGCGGATGCGGAATTCGGACCCGCGCTGGATGCGGATCGCATTGTCGACGTGCAGCCCGAAATCCTCACCGCCTTCGTAGCGGTTGAACAAGGGCGGAAACACCTTGAGCGGCAGCGCCGCGGCGAAGAACAACGGCGACCGGCCGAGTGCCGCCAGCACCATCGCCGCGCCCTCGCGCGCCGCCGCCGACTCTTCGGGCAATTGCCGGTTGCGCTTGGCCAGCGCCGCCTGCGGCCCCGAAGTGACATTGCCATCGACCCAGTCGGCCGCGTCGATCACCGCGCGCAGCCGTGCCACGCCGTCGGCGTCGAGGATGTCGGGAATCGCGATCAGCATGGCTCGTTCCTGGTCTCCTGCCCGCCCGCGTCGCTGTCCTGGGGGGCACGCGAGCGGACAGAAGTAGCGGGATCAGAAGCTGTAGAACAGGCTCAGCACCGCCGACCGCCCCTCACCCGGCGCGGCCCAGCCGTTGTTTCTGATCGACGTATAGTATTTTTCATTGGTGAAGTTCTGGACGTTGACCTGCGCGGTCAGGCCGCCGGCGAAGCTGTAGGCGAGATAGGCGCGGTGGATCAGGTAATCGTCCGAACGATATTGCGTCGGCGCGGCGAGGCTGGCGGCGTTGAGCGCGAAGTCGCCCTGATAGGTCAGGCCATAACCGACCTCCAGTCCGAACGGCAGCTTGTACGTCGTGAACAGGCTGCCCGAATGCTCCGGCGTCTGGACGAAATAGGTGCCGGCCTGCGGATCGCGCACGCCGGCCGAATTGGCGCAGGCGGTGCTGGGGTTGGCGATGCAGGCGTTCGACACCGATTGCAGGATCTTGCCGTCGAGATAGGTGTAATTGGCGAAGATCGTCCAGTTGCGCGTCACGTTGCCCGACGCGCCCAAGGCGATGCCGTCCACCCGCGCACGGCCGTCGAGCACCTGCGTCGACGTCGGCAGCGCTGGGTCGTTCGAGGTGACGCGGAAATTGGTGCGTTCGTTGCGGAACACCGCCGCGGTCAGTTCCAGCCGGCGGCCGAACAGCCCGGCCTTCACCCCCGCCTCGTAATTCTTCGCGGTTTCCGGCGCGACGGCGCAGGGATCATAGGTGCCGGTCGCCGACACGGTCAGCGAACCGCAACCCAGCCGCACCGTCGCCGACGACGGCGTCTTGGCATTGCCATAGCCGGCATAGACGCTGACGTTGGGCACCGGATGCACCACCGCGCCGATGCGGTAGGAGAACAGCCGTTCGTCGCTGCGCTGCGGCAGCTGCTGCGCGGCGGTCAGCGCGGTCGTCCCCGGCGGCACGAACGCGAGCGGCAGCGCGCGGAAGTTCGCCTGCTGCGTTTCCCAGCGCACGCCGCCGTTCAGCTCGAAGTATCGCCCCAGCTCCAGCGTGTCGAAGACGTAGACCGCGACGTTGGTCGTTCGCGACTTCGATTGCGCGGTGATCGTCTTGTTGAGCGGGCCGGTATAGGTCGTGTCGGGGCTGGCGATGCTGATCGGCGGCAGGATCAGCGCCTGCCCCGCCGTATTGCGGATCAGCGAGGCGGTGGTGATCGCATAATCCTCGACCGAGGCGGACATGCCGACGTTGGCGACGTTGCGGATGCCGCCCTTCTCGCCCGTCTCAAGCCGGATGTCGGTCTGGTTGACGAGCAGCTGGTTCTCCTGATCGCGGATCAGCCCGCGCGGCCCGTTGGGCTGGAAGGTGCCGCGCGCGACCGGAATCGTCACCGAATTGGTCCCCGGCCGGTAGACGCCGCCCGCATCGACGACATTGCTGAACGTCGCGGTGCACGCGGTGCCGGTCGGCGTCAGCCCGGTCTGGCCAAGGCAATAGGTGCCCTGCGGCGCGCTGGTGACGCTATACTGGCCGACGCGCTGCCAGCGGGTGAGGTTGCGCACCGACAATTGGTCGTTGACCTGATGGCGGAAGGTCGCGGTGAAGCGGTCGACCGTCGTATCCTGGCGATCGAGATTGCGGATGCCGAAATAGGCGCGGCTCGACACGCCGGGGAGCGCGCCGTCGTACAGCGCGTTCTTGTAATAGGGCACACCATAGACCGGCGTGTTGCGATCCTCCTGATGGACATAGGCGAGCGTCAGGCTGGTCGGCCCGTCGATACCGATCGTGACGGAGGGCGCGATGCCCCAGCGCTTGTAACGTTCGACGTCGCGGCCGGGCACGTCGTTGCGGTGATAGGCACCGTTCAGGCGCACCGCGATCGTGTCGCCGATACGGCGGTTGGCGTCGATCGCGCCGCGGTAATAATCGTCGGTGCCGACCGATCCCTGCAGGATCGTCAGATCCTCGGCGCGCGGTTCCTTGGTGACGAGGTTGATCGTGCCGCCGACGCTGCCCGATCCGTTGAAGACCGAATTGGCGCCGTTGTAGACCTCGATCTGCTGGATGTTGAACGGGTCGGTGCGGCTGTACTGCGCGCTGTCGCGGATGCCGTCGACGGTGATGTCGTTGTTCGCCGAATAGCCGCGCAGGTTGATGCTGTCGCCATAGCCGCCGCCGCCCTCGCCCGCGCCGAAGGTGATGCCGGGGATCGTCTGCAGCGCGTCGCGCAGCGTCTGCAGGTTCTGCTTGCGGATCACCTGATCGGAGATGACGGTGATCGTCTGCGGCGTGTTGATGAGCGCGCTCGTCGCCTTGGGGCTTTCCACCACCGCGGGCGCGACGTCGTTCTTGCCGTTGACGACGATCTCGTCGCGCTCGACCGCGCGCTTGGCATCCTGCGCCTGCTGTTCGGCGGCGCTCGGCTTGTGCGTATCGGCCGCGATCGCCGGTGCGGATGCGATGAAGCCCACGCAGGACAGGGCGAGGAAATGCTGCTTGGTCATGAAAACCCCCTTCGTTGAGGGGGCGCTTAATGCGAATGATTATCATCGTCAACGCTATTGAGAGTCACGCGCAGATTTCGGTGACAGCCTCGATCATCGCCTGATCCATCGCCGCCGATCGAGTATTGAAAACGATTCGCGATAGCGTTAGTGCGCCCCCATTCGGCAAAAAGGGGCCCATGATGAGCAGGACGGCGATGATGATGATGAGCGTGGCGTACGCGGCGCTGCTGGCGACACCCGCGGCGGCGCAGACGCTCGCCGCGACGGCCACGGCGGACGGCGGCCAGGCGACGACGCAGGACGACGATCGCGCCGACCGCGACGACATCCTCGTCCAGGCGCGCCGCGACGAGACGTTCGCCGGCACCAAGACCGAAACGCCGCTGATCGAGGTGCCGCAACCTTTGAGCGTCATCACCAGCGACACCTATCTGGCGCAGGGCGCGATCAACATTTCCGATACCGTCCGCTACGCCGCCGGCGTCAACGCCGATGCCTATGGCCGCGATACGCGCGTCGACAACTTCGCGATCCGCGGCGTCGATGCGCTGCAATTCCGCGACGGCATGCGCGACATTTTCAGCTATTATGCCAGCATCACCTCGGACCCCTACAACTTCTCGCGGGTCGAGGTGGTGCGCGGCCCGGCGTCCGTCCTGTTCGGACAGGGATCGATCGGCGGCATCGTCAACCTCGTGTCCAAGACGCCGGGGTTCGAGAATGCCGGCGAGGTGCAGCTGACCTATGGCAACTATGACCGCAAGGAGGTGCTCGCCGACCTGCAGGGCACGACCGGCACGGTCGCCGGGCGGATCGTCGCGCGGGTGCGCGATGCCGACACCTATGTCGACCACGTCCCCGACGACCGTGTGATGATCGCGCCATCGGTCACCTGGCGGCCCGATGCCAGCACCGACGTGACGCTGATCGGCCTGTACCAGGACGACCATAGCGGCTCGACCGCGAACTTCCTGCCGGTCGTCGGCACGCTGAAGCCCAACGGCACCAGGCCGCCGCTCGACCGCTATCTGTTCGTCGGCAAGCCGGGCTACGACCGCTACGACGGGCGGCTGCTGCAGGGCAGCGGCCTGCTGACGCATCGTTTCAACGATGCGATCAAGCTCAGCCTCAAGGCGCGCTACATCGATAGCCGGCTCAGCTATTTCACGCACTATACCGACAGCTACGGCAACCCGACCGATCCGTATCAGGCGGGCAGCGACGGTCGCCGCATCGGCCTGTACGCCGATGCCTCGCTGGCGCGGATGAACGTCTTCTCGACCGACAATAACATCCAGGCACGCTTCCACACCGGTGCCGCGGTCGAGCATGCGCTGCTCGCCGGCGTCGATTACAGCTGGAATGCGGTGAAGAAGGCGGGCGCCTTCGACTACCAGACGATCGACCTGTACGATATCGACTATGCCGCGATCGCCGCGCCGGTGGTGACCGGTCCCTATTCGCGCGATACGCAAAAGCAGCTCGGTCTCTACGTACAGGACCAGTTGCGACTGTGGGACCGGGTGTCGGTGGTGCTCGGCGCGCGGCGCGATCATGTCCGCAGCACCAGCCTGGACACCGCGAGCGGCACGACGACGCGCACGACCGACACCGCCACCACCGTCCGCGCCGGGATCATCGGCGAGGTCGCGGCGCACATCTCGCCCTTCGTCAGCTATACCGAGAGCTTCCAGCCGATCGCCGGCAGCACGACCGCCGGATCGCCGTTCAAGCCGCAGACCGGCACCCAGTATGAAGCGGGCGCGAAATGGCAGCCCGATGCCGCGACGCTGGTCACCGCGACGGCGTTCCGCATCAAGGAGCGCAATCGCCCGATCTCCGGCCCCGGTACGTCGATCATCCAGGCCGGCGAACTCGTCACCAAGGGCGTCGAACTGGAAGCGACGCGTACTCTGCCCGGCCGCTTCGACGTGTCGCTTGCCTATGGCTATAACGATGTCAGCGGCGATAGCGCCGCGACCGGCTATCTCGCCAAGCACATCGCCTCGGCCTGGGGCACCAAGACGTTCGTCGGCGCGCTCGGCACGCTGCGGCTGGGCGCCGGCATCCGCTACACAGGCAAGCAGGTATCGAGCAGCGACACCTGGACGATCGTGACGCCGGACCGCACGATGGTCGATGCACTGGTCGAGCTGACGCGCGCGAACTGGCGGCTGTCGCTCAACGCGACCAACCTGCTCGACAACCGGGCCTATGCGAGCTGCCTGTCGCGCGGCGACTGTTTCAGCACCGCACCCCGCAACGTGATGGCCTCGCTCGGCTATCGCTTCTGATGCGACGGCGGGATCGGCATATCGCGCCGTCCCGCCCGGCCTTTTGCTACCGCGCGCGGTCAGGGCGTGTCGAACAGCGCCGCCAGCTGCTCGATGATCGTGCCGCCGAGCTGCTCGGCATCCATGATCGTCACCGCGCGCGCGTAATAACGCGTCACGTCGTGGCCGATGCCGATCGCGACCAGCTCGACCGGCGATTTGCCCTCGATCCAGCCGATCACCTGCCGCAGGTGCCGTTCGAGATAGCTGCCCGAATTGACCGACAGCGTCGAATCGTCGACCGGCGCGCCGTCGCTGATGACCATCAGGATGCGGCGTTCCTCGGGCCGCGCCATCAGCCGCGCATGCGCCCACAGCAGCGCCTCGCCGTCGATATTCTCCTTGAGCAGTCCCTCGCGCATCATCAGGCCGAGGTTGGTGCGCGCGCGCCGCCACGGTTCGTCCGCCTTCTTGTAGACGATGTGGCGGATGTCGTTGAGCCGCCCCGGCTGCGGCGGGCGGCCGGCGGCAAGCCACGTCTCGCGCGCCTGCCCGCCCTTCCACGCCCGCGTGGTGAAGCCCAAAATCTCGGTCTTGACGCCGCAGCGCTCCAGCGTTCGCGCGAGGATGTCGGCGCTGATCGCGGCAATGCCGATCGGGCGACCGCGCATCGAGCCCGAATTGTCGATCAGCAGCGTCACCACCGTGTCGCGGAAATCGGTCTCGCGCTCGATCTTGTACGACAGCGACTGACCCGGCGTGACGACGACGCGGGCGAGGCGCGCGGCGTCCAGCATCCCTTCGTCCTGGTCGAAGTCCCATGAGCGCGACTGCTGCGCCATCAGCCGGCGCTGGAGGCGGTTGGCGAGCTTCGACACCGCCGATTGCAGGTGCGCCAGTTGCTGGTCGAGATAGCCGCGCAGCCGGGCGAGCTCGTCGGAGTCGCACAGGTCGGTGGCGGCGACGACCTCGTCGAACTGCGTCGTCCACGGCTTGTATTCGAACTGCGGCATGAAGTCGCTGTTCGGGCGGTTGGGGCGGACGGGCTGCATCCCCTCCTCGCCGTCGTCGCCGGGCTGACCGTCGAGGTCGTCCATCGACTCGTCACCGAATTCCTCGCCCTCGCCCTCGTCGCTGTCCGATTCCTGCGCCTCGCCGCGCGCGTCGACCTCGCCCTCGCCCTGGCCGCCGTCCTGTTCCTCGTCCTCTTCGCCCTCGTCCTGCTGCTGCTCGTCGGTGCCCTCGTCCTCAGACCCGCCGTCGTCGGCGTTTTCGGGCAGGGCCTCGCCCTCGACCAGCTCGAGCTCCTCGAGCATCTTCATCGCAAGGCTCTGGAAGGCACGCTGGTCGTCGAGCGCGAGCGCGAGGCTGGACAGATCGGTGCGCGCGTCGATCCAGTCGCGCACCAGCGCGAGACCCGGCGCGGCGGCGGCGGGCGCCGCCTGCCCGGTCAGCTGCTCACGGACCAGCAGCGACAGCGCGGTCGCCAGCGGCACCTCCTCGAGCGTGCGCGCGCGAGTGATCGGATCGCTGCGCAGCCGCACGTCGAGCGCATGGCCCAGATTGTCGGCGATGCCGGCGTAACCGCGGCTGCCCAGTGCCTCGACCCGCGCGCCCTCGACCGCATCGAACACCGCGCGCGCCACCGCCTCGGCCGGCGCATGGCGCAGGTGCAGCGCGCCGTCGTGATGCTTGAGGCGCAGCGCGAACCCGTCGGAAAACCCGCGCGCCTCCGCCACCTGTTCGGGTGGCAGCGTGCGCGCGGGCATCGGCACCTTGATATGCTTGCCCGATTGCGTCGGCGCATCCGCGGTGAAGGCAAGCTCCACCTCCGGCTCCTCCGCCAGCGCGCGCGCCGTGCCGGCCAGGACCGCCTTGAACCGGTCGAGGGGGGTTTCGTTCGCCATTACTCGCCCAATGCACGCAACGCAGCATCGCGCAGCGGTGGAATATCGTTCCGAGCCGTGTCGAAGATCAGACGTTTGTCGATGCGCCTGTATTCGTGCCGAAGACGATTACCAAGTCCCCGGACTTCATTCCACGGTACGGGGATACGCATTGTAACCATTTCCTCAGCACCGATTTGAACGATTGCCTCGGCAATTCGCTCAAGACAACGCTCTACGGCATCCACTGTCTTACGATCGCCGAGAAAACGATCGACATCATAACCTGTCAGATACTCGGCGATATGGTCGGCATATTCGACGACATGTTCAAGCCGCGATCGAATGCGATCAGAAGACATGCACACGATCCCGGTCGATTGCCGCTTTCAAGCCAGCCTCATCCATTGGCTCAGTCATGAAATCGACCTTCGTGCCAAGCATTTCTTCGATCCTACCCTCGATACCGAAGAAGCCGAACGGTCCTAGCCGGCGTACTGCGTCGTAATCGATCATGGCCACCAGATCGACGTCGGAGTCGGGTCGCGCCTCGTCACGCGCCGTCGAGCCGAAGATCGCCAAGCGCACAATACCCAGCTTCCGCAAATCGACTTCGCGTGCGCGCAACCGTTCAAGTGCCTCGGCCCGTGTCATCGCACCCTTACGCCTTCCCCACCACGCTTTCGGGCAGGTCCTTGCCGAACACCCGCTGGTAATATTCCGCCACCAGCGGCCGTTCCGCCTCGTCGCATTTGTTGAGGAACGAGAGCCGGAACGCGAAGCCCGCGTCGCCGAAGATCAGCGTGTTCTGTGCCCAGGTGATGACGGTGCGCGGGCTCATCACGGTGGAGATGTCGCCGTTGATGAAGCCCTTGCGGGTCAGGTCGGCGACGCGGACCATGGCGTCGACCTGCTTCTTGCCCTCCGGCTTGTCGTATTCGCCCGACTTGGCGAGCACGATCTGCGCTTCGGTCGCGGCGGGCAGGTAGTTGAGCGTCACGACGATGTTCCAGCGGTCCATCTGGCCCTGGTTGATCTGCTGCGTGCCGTGATACAGCCCCGACGTATCGCCCAGGCCGACGGTGTTGGCGGTCGCGAACAGGCGGAACCACGGGTTCGGGCGGATGACGCGGTTCTGGTCGAGCAGCGTCAGCTTGCCCTCCGTCTCCAGCACGCGCTGGATCACGAACATCACGTCGGGGCGGCCGGCGTCATATTCGTCGAACACCAGGGCGGTCGGCGTCTGCAACGCCCAGGGGAGCAGGCCCTCGCGGAATTCGGTCACCTGCTGCCCGTCGCGCAGCACGATCGCGTCGCGGCCGATCAGGTCGATGCGGCTGATATGCGCGTCGAGGTTGATGCGGATGCACGGCCAGTTGAGGCGTGCCGCGACCTGTTCGATGTGGCTCGACTTGCCGGTGCCGTGATAGCCCTGCACCATCACGCGGCGGTTGTGCGCGAAGCCCGCCAGCACCGCGAGCGTCGTGTCGGGATCGAAGACGTATGCGGGGTCGAGATCGGGGACGCGCTCGTCCGCCTCGCTGAACGCAGGGACCTGCATATCGCTGTCGATGCCGAACAGCTCGCGGATGCCGACCATCTTGTCGGGCGCGTCGAGAATCGTCGTCTCGCGGCTGTCGGGCTGGGTATTGGGAATGTCGGTCATCGCGTCGGGGCACCGTTCGGCAAAGTCACAAGAGAGCGGCCCCTCCCAACGCGCGAAGCGAGCGAACGGCGCAACGGTTCATTCAGTGGAAACGGAATGTCCCGGCGTCAACCCGCCGGGCGCGCGATCTTCACGGGCAGAGCGAACAGATCGGCGAAACGCTCCGCCGCCGCGCGATCCCCCGTCACCCGGATCGATCCGTCCGCCTCAGCCTCCGCCAACGGGCGTTTGACGTAGATCCACACCGCCAGCGGCGTCGGCTGCGTGTCGATCACGACGTCCGCGCCGTCGGGATCACCGCGGACGATGTCGAGCGTACCGTCCGCCAGCGTGCCCAGGAACTGGTCTTCGCCGAGCCGGAAGCCGATCGTCATCGCCAGCCCGCGCGCGGCACCGGCATCGATCATCGTCCGCAGCGACAGCATCGCCGACGCCGGCGAAAACGGCAGCGTCGGATCGTGCAGCGGCGAACGCGTCGCCCAGCGCCCCATCGTCTGCAGGATCGGCTCGATCTCGTAACCCCAAGGCGTCAATTCATAGACCTGCACCGACGCCGGCGACGGCAGCTTGCGGCGCACCAGCAGCCCCGCCGCCTCCAGGCCGGCCAGCCGCTGGGTCAGCACGTTGGCGCTGATCCCCGTCAGGTGCGCGCGGATCTCGCCGAAGCGGCGCGGGCCGAACATCAGTTCGCGCAGGATCAGCAGCGACCAGCGCTCCCCGACGAATTCCAGCGCCATCGCCGTCCCGCACGCATCCTCGTACCAGCGCGATTTCACGGCTCCTGTTATTTTTTCTGACTTCATGGTTGTTTTATATAACTGCGAGGCGCACAAAACGCCAGATACGATTCGAGAGAGGATGATTTCGCCATGACCAAGATGATCTTCGTCAACCTGCCGGTGGCCGACGTCGCCGCCGCCACCGCTTTCTACCAGGCACTGGGATTCGAGAAGAATGCGATGTTCTCCAACGAACAGGCATCGTCGATGGTCTGGTCGGACGCGATCTACGTGATGCTGCTCGGCCGAGATTTCTACGCGACCTTCACCAACAAGACGATTATCGACGCCAAGACACACAGCGGCGCGCTGCTGGCACTGTCGTTCGACGGCCGCGGCGACGTCGATACCTTCACCGAGGCTGCGCTGGCCGCGGGGGGGCGCGAGTTGCACGATCCCGAGGATCATGGCTTCATGTACAGCCGGGCGTTCGAGGATCTCGACGGCCATGGCTGGGGACCGTTCCATATGGACATGGTCGAGGCCGAGAAGGTCATGGGACAACCGGCAACCGCGTGAGGGGAGCGAGCGATGACACCGACGATCACCGCCTTCGACTGGGTCCCCGATTTCGCCAAGGGTCAGGTGCGCGACCTGCGCGTCCGCTGGGCGCTGGAGGAGGTCGGCCAGCCTTACGCAGTCCGCTACCTCAGCCAGGGCGAACAGAAGCGCGGGGATCATCGTTGCCGCCAGCCCTTCGGACAGGTGCCGACCTATGAGGAGGGCGAGCTGACGCTATTCGAATCGGGGGCGATCGTGCTGCACGTCGCCGACCGGTTCGGCGGCGGGCTGCTGCCGTCCGATCCCGCGGCGCGGTCGCGCGCGATCGAATGGATGTTCGCTGCGCTCAACACGGTCGAGCCGCCGATCATGGACCATGCGATCGCGACGCTGTTCGAACGCGGCAAGCCGTGGTCGGCAGCGCGCCTGCCCTCGGTGATCGCACGGATCGACGAGCGACTGGGCGAACTGGCGCGGCGGCTGGGCGGGAAGACATGGCTCGACGGCGACGCCTTCACCGCGGGCGACCTGCTGATGGTCGCGGTGCTGCACATCATCGCCGACACCGGGCTGCTCGACGGTCATCCCGATCTCGTCGCCTATGTCGCACGCGGCCGGGCGCGGCCTGCCTTCGTGCGCGCGCTCGCCGACCAGATGGCGGGCTTCACCGGAACGCCGCCGCCCGCAATCGTCGCGTGGCTGAAGGCGCAGGACCAGCAGGGAGAGATGCAATGACCTATATCGAAGGTTTCGTGACCCCGGTGCCGACCGCCAGGAAGGACGCCTATATCGCCCATGCCAGGGAAGCGCAGGCGCTGTTCGCCGGGTTCGGCATGCGGCGGATCGCCGAATATTGGGGCGACGACGTCCCCGCCGGCAAGACGACCGACTTCGCGCGGGCGGTGCAGAAGCAGGACGACGAAACGGTCGTGTTCAGCTGGTTCGAATATCCCGACCGCGCCGCGCGCGATGCCGCCAATGCGAAGATGATGGCGGACGAACGGATGATGGCGATGGGCGAATCGATGCCGTTCGACGGTAAGCGCATGATCTATGGCGGCTTCGCCGGGATCGTCGAGGAAGGAACGGAGACCGGCGGCTATATCGACGGCATCGTTCTGCCGGCGCCGTCCGCCGACAGGGACGCCTATCGCGCGCATGCCGCGAAGGCGGCGGCGCTGTTCCGCGATCACGGCGCGTTGCGCATCGTCGACAGCTGGAGCGATGACGTTCCCGTGGGCGAGGTCACCGACTTCCGCCGCGCGGTGCAGGCGGGTGACGACGAGGCGGTCGTATTCGGCTGGATCGAATGGCCCGACAAGGCGACGCGCAACGCCGGCTGGGCGGGAATCGAGAAGGACGACCGGATGATCGCGCCGGGCGACCTTCCCTTCGACGCGCGGCGGATGATCTACGGCGGTTTCGCCGCGCTTCCCCTCGCCTGATAGCCTTGGACTGACAGGAGTGACGACGATGGCCCTGACCGATGGCACACCGATCTGGTTCGAACTGACCACCGCCGATCCGCAGGCAGCCGCCGGCTTCTACGAAGCACTGCTCGGCTGGACGACCGCACCCTCGCCGATGACCGAGCACGGCGGCTACATCGTCGCCACCGCGCCCGACGGCGATCGCATCGCCGGCATCATGGCGCCGCCGCCCGGCGCGCCGCCATCGGGCGGCTGGTCGCTCTACTTCCTCGCCTCCGACATCGCGGCGACGGTGGCGAAGGCCGCGGAACTCGGCGGCAAGACCGTCTTCGGCCCGATGGATATCCCCCATGTCGGCCGCTTCGCGGTGATCGTCGATTCGCAAGGCATCCCCTTTTCGGTGATGCAGCCGGACGGCGAGGACACCGCGCGGCCGTTCAAGCAGATGCCCGGCGCATTGGGCCATGGCGTGTGGATCGAACTGGCGACCCCCGATCCCGACGGCGCCTTCGCCTTCTACGGCGGCCTGTTCGGCTGGACGAAGGCCGGCGCGATGCCGATGGACGAGATGGGCGAATATGCCTTCCTCGGCGCCGGCGACGCCCGGCCCGGTGCGGTGATGTCGAGCACGCTGACCCGCGCACCGCAGCATTGGAACATGTACTTTCTCGCCGCCGACATCGATGCGGCGATCGCGACCGCCGAGAAGGGCGGCGGCCAGCTGATCCAGGGACCGGACCAGATTCCCGGCGGCGACTATTCCGCCAATATCGTCGATCCCGCCGGCCATCAGATCGGGCTGGTCGGCCCGCGCAAGGGAGTCGCGCAATGAGCCATCCGATGGCGGTCTGCCTGTGGTTCGACGGCGCGGCGGAAGAGGCCGCGACCTTCTACGCCGCGACCTTTCCCGATTCGCGCGTCGACAAGGTGACGCATGCGCCCGGCGACTATCCGGCGGGGCAGCAGGGCGACGTGCTGACGGTGGAATTCACCGTCTGTGGCACGCCGTTCGTCGGACTGAACGGCGGCGGCGGCGTGGCGCACGGCCATGCGATCTCGTTCCAGATCTTCACCGACACGCAAGCCGAGACCGACCGGCTGTGGGACGCGATCGTCGGCAACGGCGGCAAGCCCAACGCGTGCAGCTGGTGCAGCGACCGCTGGGGCGTCAACTGGCAGATCGTGCCGCGCGTGCTGCCCGCGGCGCTGTCGCATCCCGATCCCGACGTGCGGGCGCGCGCCTTCACCGCGATGATGGGGATGACCAGGATCGATATCGCCGGCATCGAAGCCGCCGTCCGGGGAGACGCAGCATGACCGACACCTACGAACTGTCCATCACCCGCCTGATCGACGCGCCGGTCGGGGCGGTGTGGCGCGCCTGGACCGAAGACACCGGCGCCTGGTTCTGCCCCAGGCCGTGGACAGCCGAATTCGTCACGCAGGAATTGCGCGCCGGCGGCCGGTCGGAGATCGTGATGCGCGGGCCGAACGGCGAGGAGAACCGGCTGGAGGGCGTCTATCTGGAGGTCGTGCCGGGGACACGGATCGTCTCGACCGACGCCTTCACCGCCGGCTGGGTACCGGCGGGCCCGTTCATGGTGCGCATCGACACATTCGCCGACGAGGGCGGCAGGACGCGCTACACCGCGACGGCGCGACACTGGACGCAGGAAGCGAAAGACAACCACGCCGCAATGGGGTTCGAAGCCGGATGGAACGCCGCGACCGACCAGCTGGAGGCGATCGCGGTGGGGATCGCCAAGGCAAGCGGCTAGAGCGTCACGACCGCCCCCTCCTCACTCCCGTTCGCCCTGAGCCTGTCGAAGGGCAGCTCTCCACAAGTACGTCCGCCGTTGGGGAGAGGGTGCTTCGACAAGCTCAGCACGAACGGGTTGGCTCCGGTCGGCATACGCTAACTCCTCCCGGCACAGGGGGTGACTGCCCCAAATCCTCCGTCACCCCGGACTTGTTCCGGGGTCCACGGTTCGGCAAGCGCGAAGCTCGAGCCTCTTGTCCGACGCCTGAGGGCCGGTGGACCCCGGAACAAGTCCGGGGTGACGGAGGAGTTGGGGAAACCGTCCGGATCCTTACGCACGCCCCCTGCGCCGAAGGCGGACGTGGGCCTCACGCGAACGCCGGCGCCTGGCGCAGTTGCTGATACGCCGCGATCACCTTCTGCAGCACTGCCTCATGGCTGCGGTCGCCGCCGTTGCGATCGGGGTGATATTTGCGCACCAGCTCCGAATAGCGTTTGCGCAGCGCCGATCGGTCGGCGTCCGCCGCCAACCCCAGCACCTTGAGGCTCATCCGGTCCTGCCCGGACAAGGGCTTGCCGTCGGGCCGGTCGGGCGCGGCCTCGCGGCGGTAGCGGGCGCCGATCGCGTCGAGCGGGTCGCTGAAATCGGCCCAGCGCGGGCCTTGGTCGCCCGCCCCCGCCCGCGCGAAGGCGCGCGTCTCGCGCTCCCAGCCCGCCAGCGGCCGCTGCGCGTGATGGATCTCGTCGGCGGTCATGCCGTCGAAATAATTGTAGCGGCTGTTGAACGCGCGGACATGGTCGAGACACATCCAGCGGAACGCGCCCGGCCCGCCGCCGTCGGCGGCACCCTCCAGCGGCGGCGCGCGGAATTCGCCGGGCGCCTCGCATCCCGGTTCGACGCAGACCCGGCCCGCTGCCTCCATCCGGCCGTGGAACCGGGTGTGCGGCCGCTCCTTCTTCTCACTCGCGCGCGTCACGAACGCTCCCTTGTTGGCGCAATCCCGGTATATAGGCGCGATGACCGACACCGCTACCGCCGCGCCGCTCGCGCAAATCATCGCCGACCGCCTGACCGCTGCGCTCGCGCCGACGCATCTGGAGGTCGTCAACGACAGCCACCATCACGCCGGCCACATGGGCGACGACGGCACCGGCGAATCGCACTTCACCGTGATCGTCGAGAGCGCAGCCTTCGCCGGCGCCAGCCGCGTCGCGCGACAGCGCGCGGTGAACCAAGCGCTCGCCGATCTGTTGTCCACGCGCATACACGCGCTCGCCATCAGGGCCCGCGCACCGGGGGAGTGACGCGCATGCCTTACGAACTGTGGTATTGGCCGACGATCCAGGGCCGCGGCGAGTTCGTCCGCCTCGCGCTGGAAGCCGCGGGGATCGAGTACGAGGATTGCGCGCGCACCCGCGGGGCGGATGCCATGATGGCGGACATGGCGGCGCGCGCCGGCAACGGCCGCGGCCCCTTCGCCCCGCCTTATCTGGCACTCGACGGTCATGCGGTGGCGCAGGTCGCCAACATCCTGCAGTTCCTGGGGCAGCAGCACGACCTCGGCCCCTCCAACCTCGCCGATCGCTACTGGCTCGCCCAGCTGCAGCTGACGATCGCCGACGTGGTGGCCGAGGTGCACAACGTCCACCACCCGGTCGCGATGATGGATTATTACGACGACCAGAAGCCCGAGGCGGCACGCGCCGCGGCGCAGTTCCGCGACGAACGGCTGCCGAAGTTCCTGACGCATTTCGAAGCCGCAGCGCGTCAGGGCCCGGCGGAATGGCTGGTCGATCATCGCTGGACCTATGGCGACACCTCGCTGTTCCAGCTGGTCGAGGGGCTGCGCTACATGTTCCCGCGGCGGATGAAGACGCTGGAGGCGGATTGCCCCGCGCTGCTGCGGCTGCACGCCGCGGTCGGCGGCCTGCCGGGGGTACGCGCCTATCTGAAGAGCGACCGCCGGCTGCCGTTCAACACCGACGGCATCTTCCGCCACTATCCCGAACTGGATGGGGAGTAACGGCGGGCGGCGTGAGCCACCCCGACGTTCGTCGTGAACCCGCCCCCTCTCCCCCACCGTTCATGCTGAGCTTGTCGAAGCAGGATGAGTCTCACCTGCCCTTCGACAGGCTCAGGGCGAACGGTTGGGAGCGGCGTCAGCACCGAACGACACCGTTTCCCGATTGCCGCCTTCGCGCACGCCCCGCGACGCGATACAAGCGTCACCATGCCCCGCGTCCCCCGTCCCGCCGCCCGCATCCTGCTCGTCGACGGCGCCGGCCGCGTGCTGCTGATGCGCTTCACCCCCGGCGACCGCCCGCCTTTGTGGTGCACCCCGGGCGGCGCGGTCGATCCGGGCGAGAGCTACGAACAGGCCGCGCGCCGAGAATTGTGGGAAGAGGTCGGGCTCGACGTCGACTGCGGGCCGCAGGTCGCGCAGCGTACCTGCGAATTCCTGACCTTCGAAGGGGTCGAGGTCATCGCCGACGAACGCTATTTCCGCGTCGACGTCGATTCCCACGAGGTACAGGCGGGCGCGCTGACCGCGCTGGAACAGCGCGTGCTCGCCGGATCGCGCTGGTTCGAACGCCACGAACTCGCCGACTGGCCCGAAACCATCTATCCTGCCGACCTCGCCCCCCTGCTCGCAGAAACGGAGCCCGCCCGTGCTTGACGATTTCGTGCTCCAGACGATCACCCCGGTCACCCACGACCTCGGCGGGTTCAAGGTGCATCGCACGCTCCCCAACAAGGCGCGCACGATGGTCGGCCCCTTCCTGTTCTTCGATCAGATGGGGCCGGCGCATCTCGAGGTCGGCACCGGCATCGACGTGCGGCCGCACCCGCACATCAACCTCGCGACGGTCACCTATCTGTTCGACGGCGCGATCGACCATCGCGATTCGCTCGGCACGCGCCAGCGGATCGAACCGGGCGCGGTCAACCTGATGACCGCCGGCCACGGCATCGTCCATTCGGAGCGCTCGCCCGGCGACGAGCGACAGGCGGGACCGGCGCTGTCGGGCATCCAGACCTGGCTCGCGCTGCCCGAGGCGCGCGAGGAGATGGACCCGGCGTTCGAACATGTCGCCAAGGCCGCGCTGCCGACGATCGCCGCGCACGGCGCGCGCGCGCGGGTCATCATGGGTGAATTATGGGGCGAGCGCGCGCCGACCACCACCTATGCCGGCACGATCTACGCCGACATCGCGCTCGATCCGGGCGCGAGCGTCCCCATCGACGCCGCGGCCGAGGAACGCGCGGTGTATCTCGCGATGGGCGAAGCGACGCTGGAGGACGTCCCGCTCGAACCGATGCGGCTCTACGTCCTGCGCCCCGGCATCGCCGCGACGCTGCGTTCGGCGAGCGGCGGCCGGGTGATGCTCGCCGGCGGCGACGCCTTCGCCACCCCGCGCCACGTCTGGTGGAACTTCGTCTCGTCGAGCCGCGACCGGATCAACGAGGCGAAACGCGCGTGGAAGGCGGGCGAGTTTCCGATCGTGCCGGGCGACGACAAGGAGTGGATCCCCATCCCCGAAGTGCCGCTGACGGTGAGTTACCCGTGATCGTTGCCCGAAGCACACCGTCACCCCGGACGTGTTCCGGGGTCCACTCTGCGGCGAGGCGCAAGGCGTGAGGTTCGGGCCGCACGCCTGCGGCCCGGTGAACCCTGGAACAAGTCCGGGGTGACGAGATCATATAAGGAGAGGCCCGTGACCCTACCATTGCAGCGTATCGCTCTGCCTACCGGCGTCGAGCTCGACGTCGCCATCGCCGGCGATCCCGACCGTCCGCCGGTGATCCTGCTTCACGGATTCCCCGAATCGCACCGCACCTGGCGCGGCGTCATCCCCGATCTCGCCCGCGACCATTATGTCATCGCCCCCGACCAGCGCGGCTTCGCCCGCTCGTCGAAGCCGGAGGGCGTCGAGGCCTATGCCGCCGACAGGATCCTCGCCGACCTGATCGCGCTTGCCGATCACCTCGGCATCGGCCAGTTCACGCTTGTCGGCCACGACTGGGGCGGCGCGATCGCGTGGATGGCGGCGCTCGCCCGGCCCGACCGCGTCGCGCGGCTGGTGATCGTGAATGCGCCGCACCCCTTCCTCTTCCAGCGCGCATTGTTCGACGAGCCCGAACAGCGCAAGGCCAGCCAGTACATCACCCGCTTCCGCGACACCTCGATCGACCAGGGGCTGACCGGCGCCGGCCTCGAAAAGTTCCTCGGCTCCACCTTCGCGCATCACGTCACGCAGGCGATCGGCGGCGCGGACAAGGCCGCCTATCTCGACGAATG
The DNA here is from genome assembly GCF_024211255.1 of Sphingomonas liriopis. Classification (GTDB taxonomy): domain Bacteria; phylum Pseudomonadota; class Alphaproteobacteria; order Sphingomonadales; family Sphingomonadaceae; genus Sphingomonas; species Sphingomonas liriopis. The sequence goes on from NZ_JAMLDY010000007.1 coordinate 85,142, forward strand.
GTCGCAGCCCGGCGCGATGACCGCGATGCTCAACTGGTATCGCGCGTCGAGCGTGGTCGTGCCGGCGATGGGCGAGGACGCACCCCGCCCCGCCTTCCTCGACAAGCCCTTCCCGCCGGTCACGCAGGACACGCTGGTGATCTGGGGCATGCGCGATACCGCGCTGCTGCCGGTGCTGGTCGAGGACCTGGGGCCGTACGTGCCGCAGCTGACGGTCGAGAAGATCGACGCGGGGCATTTCGTGCCGTGGGAGAAGTCGGAGGCGGTGGTCGCGGCGATGCGGCGGTGGAACATCTGAACCGTCCCACCCTCACCCTCACCCTTCGCCGGCTTCGCCGTCTCATCCCCTCTCCCACGGGGAAAGGGGAAAGGCGCGCAGCGCCGCGGGGTGAGGGTGAGCGCACCTCGCCAGCTTTCGCTATCCTGACCAAAACATTCCTCAAGCGTTCAGCCGCGCAGGCCGAAAAGGCCGCCATGCCCCGCCGCCCCGGCCGCGGGGCGCCCGATGAAGAGGAGTGTTACGATGCGTAAGATCATCATCGCCGCCATCGCCGCCGCGACCATCACGCCGGTCGCCGCCAGTGCGCAGAGCGCCCGCGAGGTCCGTCAGAGCCAGCGCGAGGTGCGCGAAAGCGAGCGCGATCTCGCCCGCGCCCGCGCCTATGGCGACCGCGGCGACGTCCGCGAAGCCCGCCGCGAGGTCCGCGAGGATCGCCGCGAACTGCGCGAGGACTGGCGCGACTATCGCCGCGCGCATGGCGACGTCTATCGCCGCGGCGGCTATGCCGGCCCGCGCGGCTACCGCTACCGCCCGGTGACCGTCGGCTATCGCTTCGCCCCGGACTATTACGGTCGCCGTTACTGGATCAACGACTACGGCACCTACCGCCTGCCCCGCCCGGGCTACGGCTATCAGCGCTGGGTCCGCTACGGCAACGACGTCGTGCTGGTCGACACGCGCTCGGGCCGCGTCGTGCAGGTCTACAACCGCTTCTTCTATTGAGGCAGCCCGATGCCGGGGAGGGCCCGCGCCCTCCCCAAATCCTCCGTCGTCACCCCGGACTTGTTCCGGGGTGACGACGGAGGTGGGAAAGCGATGGGTCGCTCAATCCGCCTCATACGCCCCCCGCCGCATCACATAGTCCCGCGTTTCGTACGGCGCCGGCAGCCCCTCGACCCACGCGCCATGCGCATGCGTCAGCGCGACCAGCTCCATGGGCGTCTCACCCGGCCAGCCGCGCACGCGCACCTCGTGCCGGTGGAGGTCGCGGTTCGGCTCCATCGTCACCCAGCCGAGCGGCCGCTCCGCCGTCGCCCGCGTGCCGGCCGCCGCCATCGCCGCAACGATCCGCGCCCGGCCCGCGGCGGGCAGATATTGCCACACCACCGAATGCATCAGCACCCGCGTCACCCCCGCGTCCTGCGGCTCGGCGAGCCGCGCCTCGACCCAGTCCGCCGCATCGCCCCGCACCAGATCGACGCCGTGCGCGCGCACCTCGCGAATCGCCGCCGCCAGCCGCGCCAGCCGCTCCTGCGCATCGACCCAGACATAGGCCTCCAGCCGCGCCGCCTGCGCGGGATCGCCGACATCGACCGGCGCGATATCGACGCCGCGCGCGTGCGTCACCTCGACCGCAACGGCCGGCGGCGCCACCCCGCGCCACTCCGGCACGATCCGCACCGCAGCCGCTTCGGGCCCGACCGCCACCCCACCCAGATCGAAGCGATAGCGCCCGAGCATCAAGTTGAGCCCTGCGCTCGACCCGATCTCCAGCACCTCGACCCGCGGCCCGAACCGGCGCGCCAGATGCAACAGCCCGGTCATCAGCCCCGCCGAGCGCGCCGCCTCGTTGGTCTGCGGCGGCCCGTCGAGCCAGGGCAGCAGCGCCGCGTCATGATCGCGCAACACCCGCGCGAGCACCGCCTCGACCCCGCGCTCATCGCCGATTTTGCCATCGAACAGCCGCGACAGGTCGCGATCGACGCCCGCGCGGTGAAGCGCATGCAGCCCGCCGACCAGCCGCAGTACCACCGCATCGGCGACCGGCTCGCCCGCCCAGTCGAGCACCCGCCGCCCCGTCGCGCTGCTCCGGTCGAGCGCCTGCCCCAGCGCGATGCAGACCCGCGCGGTGACCGGCGCCGCCATCGCCGTGCAATAGCCCGCCTGGACGTCGAACGCCTGCCGGTTGTCCGCTTCGCTCGCCATCGACTCGGTCCTCCTTCGCCGCGCCGTGTTGCGCCCGTCCCGGCCCGTCAGTAAAGCCCGGGCCGTGCCGACATCCCCCCTAGTCATCGCCGTGCCGAAAGGCCGCATCCTCGCCGAGGCCCTGCCCCTGCTCGCCCGCGCCGGCATCCACCCGGAGGCGGCGTTCGGCGACCCCGACAGCCGCGCGCTGCGCTTCGCCACCGATGTAGCCCATATCGAGCTGATCCGCGTCCGCGCCTTCGACGTCGCGACCTTCGTCGCGCACGGCGCCGCGCAATTGGGCATCGTCGGGTCGGACGTGCTCGCCGAGTTCGACTATTCCGAACTCTATGCGCCCGTCGACCTCGGCATCGGCCATTGCCGCATCTCGGTCGCCGAGCCCGCCGCGATGGCCGCCACCGACGACCCGCGCGGCTGGAGCCACGTCCGCGTCGCGACCAAATATCCCCACACCACCGCCGCGCATTTCGCCGCGCGCGGCGTGCAGGCGGAATGCGTCAAGCTCAACGGCGCGATGGAGCTGGCGCCGACGCTCGGCCTCGCGCCGCGCATTGTCGACCTCGTCTCCTCGGGCAAGACGCTCAAGGAAAACGGCCTCGTCGAGGTCGAGGTGATCGCCGAGGTCACCAGCCGCCTGATCGTCAACCGCGCCGCGATGAAGACGCGCGCCGAAGTCGTGCCGCTGGTCGAGGCGTTCCGAAGGGCGGTTGGCACGCTCCCCTCCCGCTCGCGGGAGGGGCTGGGGGAGGGCCTGTCCCCACGATCGACCACCGACGGGGCATCCCCTCCCCCGACCCCTCCCGCAAGCGGGAGGGGAAGCGCATGATCCGCCTCGACGCGCGCGACGCCGGCTTCGCCGACGCCTTCACCGCTCTGGTAGAGGGCCGCCGCGAAGCGTCCGCCGACGTCACCCGCGACGTCGCGACGATCATCCGCGCCGTCCGCGACGACGGCGAGGCGGCGGTGGCGGCGTTCACCCGCAAGCTCGACCGCCACGACCTTGGCGACACCGGCTGGCGCATCGAACCCGCCACCTGCGCCGCCGCCTACGACGCGCTCGACCCGGGCTTGCGCGACGCGCTGAATCTCGCCGCGACGCGCATCCGCGCCTATCACGAACGCCAGAAGCCGACCGACACCGACTATACCGACGCCGCCGGCGTCCGCCTCGGCGCACGCTGGAGCGCGGTCGATGCCGCCGGTCTCTACGTCCCCGGCGGTCGCGCCGCCTACCCCTCGTCGCTGCTGATGAACGCGATCCCCGCCAAGGTCGCCGGCGTCGGGCGGCTGGTGATGGTCACGCCCACCCCCGACGGCCAGATCAACGACCTCGTCCTCGCCGCCGCGCATCTTGCCGGGGTCGACGAAGTCTGGCGGATCGGCGGCGCGCAGGGAATCGCCGCACTGGCCTACGGCGCCGGCCGCATCGCGCCGGTCGACGTCGTCACCGGCCCCGGCAACGCCTGGGTCGCCGAGGCCAAGCGCCAGGTCTATGGCGTGGTCGGCATCGACATGGTCGCCGGCCCCAGCGAGATCGTCGTCGTCGCCGATGCGAAGAACGACCCGCAATGGACCGCCGCCGACCTGCTCAGCCAGGCCGAACACGACGTCACCACGCAATCGATCCTCTTCACCGACGATGCTGCTTACGCCGACCGCGTCGCCGCCGCGGTGGACGAGGAACTGGCACACCTCCCGACCGCCACCGTCGCCCGCGCAGCATGGGACGCCAACGGCGCGATCATCGTCGTCGATTCGCTCGAGGCCGCCTGCCCCCTCATCGATCGCCTGGCCCCCGAACACCTGCAACTCGCGGTCGACGACCCACAGGCGCTGTTCGACAAGGTCCGCCACGCCGGCAGCGTCTTCCTCGGCCGCCACACCCCCGAAGCGATCGGCGATTACGTCGCCGGCCCCAACCACGTCCTGCCCACCGGCCGCCGCGCCCGCTTCGCCAGCGGCCTGTCCGTCCTCGACTTCATGAAGCGCACCAGTTTCCTGGGGCTGGACGAGGCTGCGCTGGCGCAACTGGGACCCGCGACGGTCGCCCTCGCCCACGCGGAGGGTCTGCCGGCGCATGCCCGATCGGTGGCGCTAAGGCTGCGGCTGAACCGATAGGCTTATTTGGTCTGACGCCGTCGGGGCATTTTGACCTTGATGCAAAACTTAAAAGTTTTGCATCAGGATCAGGCCAATCAGACTATCAGGATATCCGGTTGCGGACCTTGGCGTGGGCAGGCACAGTTGGATTCGTGACGAACTATCGCTCTCCAACGATTCTGCTTTTGATAGGTGGAGTCGCCCTAGCTCTAGGCGCGGCTATGTGGTTTCTAAATGGCGAGAACATACTCGCTTGGGCATTATTGATTATTGCGGTGCCACCTATCTTTGAAGGAGCGGCATCCCGCCAGGCGGCGCAGATTGGGGGAATGGTCTACGGACGGTATACCGATGAGGTTGAGCGCCTCGCATACCGTCCCCTTGGAGCATTGCTTCGGTGCTGTTATTTGCTGTGCTTTGCGGCAATGGCTGTAATATTAGGCAGGGCCGGCTACAATATTAGCCCAGACAATATCTGGACGGTCGTCATTATCATTGGTCCTATTGTTCTGTACATTGCTTGGGCAGGAACGAGTTATTGGAAGTCCATCAATCTGGTTGCGCGGCAAGAGCGATGGTCCGGTAAAAGCTAAATAACTGATTGTGCGCGGCCAAGAATCACCGGCTGCATTTCGGCGCCTGATGCAAAACTCACGGATTTCGCATCACATTGGAAACGGCGGAAATCCGGACGGTTTCAGGATGCAAATATCCGATGCGCCTCATCCGTCCAACCGCATGACGCCGTGCGAAAAGACTTGGCTTCGTAACAAAGATCGGGCCGATCGCATCGATTGCACCTCATCCAATTGCACCCCACCGACGTACCTGCTCGCAGCAACCCCACGCGGGTGCGACACGAGAAGGATGCCCCAGATGACCAAGACCCACTTCCGCGCCGGACTCGCCGCCGTCGCGTTGCTCGCCGCCGGTCCCGCGCTGTCGGCGCAGAAAAACCCCATGGTCGGCGGTGCCGCGATGTACCCGACCAAGACGATCGTCGCAAACGCCGTCAATTCGAAGGATCACACCACGCTGGTCGCCGCGGTGAAGGCCGCCGGCCTTGTCGACACGCTGTCGGGTCCCGGCCCGTTCACCGTCTTCGCGCCGACCAATGCCGCCTTCGCCAAGCTGCCCGCCGGCACCGTCGACACGCTGGTGAAGCCGGAAAACAAGGCGACGCTCACCAACATCCTCACCTATCACGTCGTCTCCGGCACGATGACCTCGAAGCAGATCGCCGCGGCGATCAAGGCCGGCGGCGGCAAGGCGATGCTGACCACGGTGCAGGGCGAGCCGCTGACCGCGACGATGATGGGTAGCCGGCTGACGCTCACCGACGCCAAGGGCGGCATGAGCCACGTCACGATCAAGGACGTCATGCAGTCGAACGGCGTCATCCACGTCGTCGACACGGTGCTGATGCCCTGATCCACGCCATAGGCCGCGGCGTGGGGACCCGCCGCGGCCCGGCAAGGGGTGACGGATGCCACGCGGACGACTACATGCCCGCCCGATGTCCCGTACCCCGAACCGCACCCAGGCGCGCGCCGCCGCCCGCCTCGCCGCCGTCCAGGCGCTCTACCAGCACGAGATGGAGGGCACCGCGGTGCCCGCGCTGCTCCACGAATTCCACAACCATCGGTTGGGCGCGACGATCGAGGATGCCGAATATGCCGACGCCGACCAGGATTTCTTCGACGATCTGGTGAAGGGCGCCACCGCGCGCGCCGGCGAGATCGACCTCGCCATCGAGAACAAGCTTGCCACCGGCTGGACGCTCGCCCGCCTCGACAAGCCGATGAAGGCGATCCTGCGCGCCGGCACCTACGAACTGATGGCGCGCGCCGACGTGCCGGTCGGCGCGACGATCAGCGAATATGTCGATGTCGCGCATGCCTTCTACGAGCGCCGCGAGGCGGGGTTCGTCAACGGCCTGCTCGACGGCATCGCCAAGGACGTGCGGTAACGCGATAAAGCCCTCTCCCCTTGGGGAGAGGGTTGGGTGAGGGGAAGGTGTCTCACCGAGACCGCCCTCTCTGCGAGGCCCCTTCCCCCTCACCCCGGCCCTCTCCCCGGAGGGGAGAGGGAGCAGACGACATGACCGAAACCGACTTCCTCGCCGCGCTGCGCGCCCTCCCGCTCCACCCCTCCGCGCGCGGCCTGCGCGACGACACGGCGCGCCTCGTCCACGCCCCCCTCGTCGTCACCACCGACACGCTGGTCGAGGGCGTTCATTTCCTCAGCCACGACACACCGCAGGACGTTGCGTGGAAGCTCGTCGCCACCAACCTGTCCGACATCGCCGGCAAGGGCGCGAAGCCCGACGGCATCCTGCTCAACTATCCGCTGTCCGACGACGGATGGGACCGCGCCTTCCTGGCCGGCCTCGCCGAGGTGCTCGCCGCCTGCGGCACGTCGCTGCTCGGCGGCGACACGGTGACCTTGCCGCACGGCGCACCACGCATCCTCACCGTCACCGCCTTCGGCTGCGACACCCCCGCCCCGCCGCGCGGCGGAGCCGGCGAGAATGACGCCTTGTGGGTCACCGGCACGATCGGCGATGCCGGCGCCGGTCTCGCCATCGCGCGCGGCGCCGACGGCCCGGCCGAACTCGCCGCGCGCTACCGCCGCCCCGCCCCGCGCCTCGCCGAGGGCCGCGCGCTCGGCCGGCTCGCGCATGCGATGATGGACGTCAGCGACGGCCTGCTGATCGACGCCGCGCGCATGGCCGAGGCGAGCGGCCTCGCCGTCTACCTCGATCTCGCCGCGGTGCCGCTGTCCGCCGCATACCGCGCCTTCGCCGGCGACGACCGCGACGCACGGCTGGCGGCGGCGACCGCGGGCGACGATTACGAGCTGCTGTTCGCGATGCCTGCCAACGTCGTCCCGCCGGTGCCGGCGACGCGTCTCGGCCGCTTCGCGCGCGGCGGGGGGTTGCGGCTTTACGACGGCGACGCGATGATCCCGCTGCCCGAACGATTGGGTTTCCAGCACTGACCGCACATCCTCCGTCACCCCGGACGTGTTCCGGGGTCCACTCCGCGGCGAGGCGAACGGTCTGAGGCTCGGGCGATACGCCTGCGGCCCGGTGGACCCCGGAACGAGTCCGGGGTGACGGGGAAGTCGGGAAGCCGCTTGCGCTCCCCGCCCGCGCGCCATAGCCTCCCCCCAACGCCACGAGACCGGGATCACATCGGCCGTGCGTCAACAGGAGAAGGATTCGCGCGTAATGACCACGGTCACCATCGCCATCCTCTGCGGCGTCATCGCCGTGGTCTATGGCTTCGTCACCAGCCGACAAGTGCTCCGGGCCTCGCCCGGGGACGCCAAGATGCAGGATATCGCCGCCGCCATCCAGGAAGGCGCCAAGGCCTATCTCGGCCGCCAGTACACCACCATCGCCATCGTCGGCGTCGTCGTCGCGATCATCCTGTTCGCGACGCTGGGCGCGATCTCGACGGTCGGCTTCGTCATCGGTGCGGTGCTGTCCGGCGTCGCGGGCTACGTCGGCATGAACATCTCGGTGCGCGCCAACGTGCGCACCGCGGAGGCCGCGCGCACCAGCCTGCAGGGCGGGCTCACCATGGCGTTCCGCTCGGGCGCGGTGACCGGCATGCTGGTGGCGGGGCTCGGCCTGCTCGCGATCGCTACCTTCTTCTGGTATCTGACCGGCCCCGCCGGCCACGCCCCGAACGACCGGATCATCGTCGAGGCGCTCACCGCGCTCGCCTTCGGCGCGTCGCTCATCTCGATCTTCGCGCGATTGGGCGGCGGCATCTTCACCAAGGCCGCCGACGTCGGCGCCGACCTCGTCGGCAAGGTCGAGGCGGGCATCCCCGAGGACGACCCCCGCAACCCCGCGGTGATCGCCGACAACGTCGGCGACAATGTCGGCGACTGCGCCGGCATGGCCGCCGACCTGTTCGAGACCTACGTCGTGACCCTGGGCGTCACGATGATCTCGATCGCGCTGCTCATCCGTGCCGACGCGGCCGAGCTGATGCGGCTGATGACGCTGCCGCTGCTCGTCGGCGGCGTGTGCATCATCACGTCGATCATCGGCACCTATATGGTCCGCCTCGGCAAGGGCACGATCATGGGTGCGCTCTACAAGGGGTTCTGGACGTCGGCCCTCCTGTCGATCCCGGCGATCTATTTCGCGTGCACATACGTGCTCGGCGACCTCAACCGCACGATCGGCAGCGCCGGCTTCCTCGACGCGGTGTCGGACGACCTCACCACCGGCTTCGACCGCCCCGCCGCCGCGGCGGGCGCGATCGCATCGTTCACCGGCATGGACCTGTTCTGGTGCATGGTGATCGGTCTCGCGGTGACAGGCCTCATCGTCTGGATCACCGAATATTACACCGGCACCAACTATCGTCCGGTGAAATCGATCGCTGCCGCCAGCCAGACCGGCCACGGCACCAACGTCATCCAGGGCCTCGCGATCAGCCTCGAATCAACCGCGCTCCCCACGCTGGTGATCGTCGTCGCGGTGATCGCCACCTATCAGCTCGCCGGGATCATCGGCATCGCCTTCGCCGCAACCGCGATGCTCGCGCTCGCCGGCATGGTGGTCGCCTTGGACGCCTACGGCCCGGTCACCGACAATGCCGGCGGCATCGCGGAGATGGCCGGCCTGCCCGACGACGTCCGCACCCGCACCGACGCCTTGGACGCGGTCGGCAACACCACCAAGGCGGTGACCAAGGGCTATGCGATCGGCTCGGCGGGCCTCGCCGCGCTCGTCCTGTTCGGCGCCTACACCACCGATCTGCAGACCTACTTCCCCGACGTCACCGTCGATTTCAGCCTGTCCAACCCCTACGTCATCGTCGGGCTGCTGCTCGGCGCATTGCTCCCCTATCTGTTCGGCGCGTTCGGCATGACCGCGGTCGGCCGCGCGGCGGGCGCGGTGGTCGAGGAGGTCCGCGGCCAGTTCCGCGACAATCCGGGCATCATGCTCGGCACCAGCCGCCCCAATTACGGCCGCACCGTCGATCTCGTCACCCGCGCGGCGATCCGCGAGATGATCGTTCCCAGCCTGTTGCCGGTGGCAAGCCCGATCGCGCTCTACTTCATCATCACCGCGGTCGCCGGCCAGGCGCAGGGCTTCGCGTCGCTCGGCGCGATGCTGCTCGGCGTGATCGTCTCCGGCCTGTTCGTCGCGATCTCGATGACCAGCGGCGGCGGCGCCTGGGACAATGCCAAGAAATATATCGAGGACGGCAATTACGGCGGCAAGGGCTCCGAAGCCCACAAGGCCGCGGTCACCGGCGACACCGTCGGCGATCCGTACAAAGATACGGCCGGTCCCGCGGTCAACCCGATGATAAAGATCACCAACATCGTGGCGCTGTTGCTGCTGGCGGCACTGGCGGGGGGCAACGGCTGAGAATGCGAGTGCTCGACGGGTGCCTTTTCACCCGCCGGGCACGCGCCGATTTGCCGGTGCATCCATTTCCGATATCGATACCGGGAACATGATACAAACATCGTAACCTAACCGCGCCATTGCGGAGCAAACGGCGCAGAGGTTTTCCGCCGTTCCGCGTCAGGTTCTGGCGATGCGCAACCGTCCCGACAACCACCTGTACTATGGCGACAATCTGCAGGTCCTGCGCGAACACATCGCCGATGCCAGCGTCGACCTGATCTACCTCGACCCGCCGTTCAATTCGAACGCCAACTACAATATTCTGTTCAAATCGCCCGGTGGCACCGGCGCCGATGCGCAGATCGAAGCGTTCGAGGATACCTGGCGCTGGAACGACGCGGCAGAGGACGCTTTCGATCAGGTCGCGCGCAGCGGCCATGGCGCCGCGTTCGAGCTGCTGCGTGCGATGCGCGGGTTCCTCGGCGACAGCGACATGATGGCCTATCTTGCGATGATGGCGATCCGCTTGGTCGAGCTCCACCGCGTCCTCAAATCGACGGGCAGCCTGTACCTCCATTGCGACCCCACCGCGAGCCATTACCTCAAGCTGCTGCTCGACGGCGTGTTCGGCGCCGATCGCTACCTCAACGAAATCGTCTGGAAGCGGACCAGTTCGCACAACAGTGCACGCCGCTGGGGTCCGATCCACGACATCCTGCTGTTCTATGCCCGTTCGCCCGGCTTCGTCTGGAACAAGGTGTTCGGCGACTATGACGCCGACTATCTCCAGCGTTATTACCGTCATGTCGACGCCGAGGGGCGCCGCTTCCGACTGTCGGACCTGACCGGCAGCGGTACGCGCAACGGCGAAAGCGGGCGCGCTTGGGGCGGCTTCGATCCGACCGCTTATGGACGCCATTGGGCGATCCCTACCGACGTAAAGGAGCAATTTCCCGATCAGGGCCTGTCGCCGCACCAATGGCTCGAACTGTTCGACGGAGAGGGTCTCGTCACGACGGCCGGCGAAGGCACCGTCTGGCCGCACGTCCGCCGTTACCTTGATCGCGCCAAGGGCATGGCGGCGCAGGACATCATCCTCGATATCCCGCCACTGTCCGCCCGCCATGCCGAACGCCTCGGCTATCCCACCCAGAAACCCGTCGCGCTCCTCGAACGCATCATCGCCGCCTCCTCCAACGAAGGCGATGTCGTGCTCGACCCGTTCTGCGGGTGCGGCACCGCCGTGCACGCCGCGCAGAAGCTGGGGCGGCACTGGATCGGGATCGACGTCACGCACCTCGCCATCTCGCTGATCGAAAAGCGGATGCAGGCCGCCTTCCCTGACGCCTCGTTTACCGTCGAGGGCACGCCCAAGGACCTCGCCTCCGCCGACGATCTCGCGCGGCGCGACAAATACCAGTTTCAATGGTGGGCCGTGTCGATGGTCGATGCGGTGCCCTATGGCGGCAAGAAGAAGGGCGCGGACGGCGGGGTCGACGGGCTCATCTATTTCAAGCCCGACGGCAAGCGCACAGAAAAGGCGATCGTGTCGGTCAAGGGCGGCGACGGGGTCGGCGTCGGCATGATCCGCGATCTGCATTCGGCGATGACGCGCGAGCGTGCGCCGATCGGCATCTTCGTCACCCGCACCGCGCCGACCGGCCCGATGCTCAAGGAAGCCGCGGCGGTCGGCCGGTTCGAGGACGGCTTCGGCCGCACCTATCCGCGCCTCCAGATCCTGACGATCGCCGAGCTCTTCGCGGGGCGGAAGCCGGAAATCCCCTATCCCGACCCCGGCCTCGCCTTCCGTCGCCCGGCGCGCGAGGATACCGGGCGGCAGGGTGCGCTGTTGTAGCAGCCATCCCCAAATGTACCGCATTGCAAATATCATTTTCATATGTCGGAAATGAGTTGCGCGGGTTGGAACGTCTGATACCCTGACCAAAACGAGGGGATAAGACGATGGCCAGGCTGACCAAGCGCGGATCGTACCGGAGGCTGCTGTGGATCACCGCCGCCGCGACGCTGTTCGCGGCGTCCGATGCGGGCGCGGCGGCGCGCTGGATGGAGGCGCTCGATCGCGGCGCGGTCGCGGTGCCGGCGAAGGACGGCGGCAACCTCGTCAGCTGGCGCCTGCTCGCCACCGATGCGCCCGGCGTCACGTTCGACGTGTTCCGCGATGGCGTGAAGATCACCCCGCACCCGCTGACCGGCGGCACCGACTTCGTCGACACGGGCGGCACGCCGGCATCGACCTATGTCGTGCGCACCCGCGTCGGCGGGCGCTACGTCGGGGCGAGCAAGCCGGCGGTGGTGTGGAAGGACGGCTATCTCAGCATCCCGATCCAGCAGCCGCCGGGCGGCACGACGCCCGCGGGCGAGGCGTTCACCTATACCGCGCACGAGGCGAGCGTCGCCGACCTCGACGGCGACGGCCGTTACGAGATCATCCTCAAATGGGACCCGGTCGGCGCGCAGCGACCGGTGACCTCGCCGTCCAACGCCAAGGACAATGCCTTCGACGGCTATACCGGCCCGGTCTACATCGATGCCTATACGCAGGACGGCAAGCGGCTGTGGCGCATCGACATGGGCCGCAACATCCGCGCCGGCGCGCATTACACGCAATTCCAGGTCTACGACTACGACGGCGACGGCCGCGCCGAGATGGCCGTGCGCACCAGCGACGGCACGATCGACGGCACCGGCAAGGTGCTCGGCGACCCCAAGGCCGACTGGCGCGAGACGGGTGGCGAGCGGACCTCGACCGACCGCACCGGAGGCAAGGTGCAACCCGACGGCAGCATCGTCGCGCCGCTGCAGGGCCGCATCCTGAAGGGGCCGGAATATCTGACGATCTTCGACGGACTGACCGGCAAGGCGCTGGCGAGCGCCCCCTATTGGCCGCAGCGTGGCATGGGCACCGACGCACCGACCGGCGAGCAGCTGAAGGAGATCTGGGGCGACAATTACGGCAACCGCTCCGACCGGTTCCTCGCCGGCACCGCCTATCTCGACGGCGAGCGACCCAGCATCGTCATGGCGCGCGGCTATTATGCGCGCTCGACGCTGGCGGCGTGGGACTGGCGCGACGGCAAGCTGACGCGCCGTTGGACGTTCGACAGCGCGACGCCGGGCAACGAGACGTTCGGCGACAACGGCAACCACCAATTGTCGGTCGCCGACGTCGACGGCGACGGCAAGGACGAGATCGTCTACGGATCGATGGCGATCGACGACGACGGCAAGGGCCTGTGGAGCTCGGGCCTGCACCACGGCGACGCGATGATCGTCGGCGATCTCGATCCGACGCACCCCGGCCTCGAGAAGTTCGGCGCGCACGAGGAGATCCGCAAGAACGGCGGGATCGGTTCGGCGATGCTCGACGCGCGCACCGGCAAGGTGCTGTGGAGCACGCCCGCGGACACCGATACGGGGCGCGCGGTCGCCGCCGACATCGATCCGCGCTTCCCCGGCGCGGAGGCGTGGGCGAGCAACGGCGACACGCTCTACACCGCGCAGGGCAAGCCGATCCCCGGGGTCAGGCGCCCGCGCGAGATGAGCTTCCTCGTCTGGTGGGACGGCGACGACCTGCGCGAACTGTACGACAGGAACCGCATCACCAAATGGGACTGGACGACGGGCAAGACGCACACGCTGCTCGAAGCCACCGGTGCCACCGCGACCGGCGGCACCAAGAACATCCCCGTCGTCTCCGCCGACCTGTTCGGCGACTGGCGCGAGGAAGTCGTCTGGCACACACCCGACGAGAAATTCCTGCGCATCTACACGACGCCCTATCCCACCGACCGCCGGCTGGTGACGCTGATGCACGACGCGCAATATCGCGTCGCGATCGCGTGGCAGAACACCGCCTACAACCAGCCGCCGCAGCCCAGCTTCGAACTGGGCGCCGGCATGAAGACGCCACCGGTGCCGAAGATCGTCGCGCGGGGTAGCGCGCGGTGAAGCGGACGGTTCGCGGCGTCCTGCTCGCCGGGCTGCTCGCCGCCGCGCCGGTCGCCGCCCCGGCGCAGCAGGCGCCGCACCTCGCCCGGCAGGGCAGCGCGACGCAGCTGATCGTCGACGGCAAGCCGATGCTGATCCCCGGCGGCGAGCTCGGCAATTCGACCGCGTCCGACCTGCGCTACCTCGACGCGCAATGGCCGGTGCTGAAGACGATCGGACTCAACACGGTCATCGCCGCGCTGGAATGGGACCAGATCGAGCCGCGCGAGGGCGGGTTCGACTTCGCCTCGATCGATGGCCTGATCCGGCAGGCGGAGGCCAACCAGGTCAAGCTCGTCGCGCTGTGGTTCGGGGCGTGGAAGAACTCGACCTCGTCCTACGTGCCGCCCTACGTCAAGCACGACTACCGGCGCTTCGCCAAGGCACGCGACGACAAGGGCGAACCGGTCGATATCCTCAGCGCGTTCGACCCCGACACGCTGAAAGCCGACCAGCGCGCGTTCGCCGCGCTGATGGCGCATATCAAGGCGATCGACACGCGCCACACGATCGTGATGGTGCAGGTGGAGAACGAGATCGGCATGCTGCCGGTCGTGCGCGACTATGGCCCGCAGGCGCAGGCGGCTTTCGCCGGCACCGTGCCCAAGGCGCTGATCGATTACCTGCTGAAGCACAAGGCGACCCTCCACCCTTATGTCCGCGACGCCTGGACCGGGGCGGGCAGCCGGACCGCGGGCACCTGGGCGCAGGTGTTCGGCGACGGCGTCGAGGGGCAGCAGATCTTCCAGGCGTGGGGCTATGCGGTCTTCGCCAACGCCCTGACCCGCGCCGGCAAGGCGGCCTACAATTTGCCGATGTACGTCAACGTCGCGCTCAACGCCCCCGACCAGAAGCCCGGCCAATATCCCAGCGGCGGCCCGCTGCCGCATCTGTTCGACATCTGGAAGGCGGGCGGTCCCGCGATCGACCTGATCGGGATGGATGCCTATTATCCGAACTACGTCCACTGGGCGGACCAGTTCAAACGCCCCGACAACCCCGTCTTCGTGCCCGAGGCCAATCGCGCCGGCCAGCCCGACGCGGGCGGCAACGCCTTCTACACGATCGGCGAACTCGACGGGATCGGCTTCTCGCCCTTCCACATCGAGACGCTGCCCGATCCCGCGACCAACGTCCTGACCGACGCCTATCGCGTGCTGCGCCAGATGACGCCGGCGATCCTCGCCAATCAGGGCAAGGGTACGATGCGCGGCTTCAAGGCGCCCTTGAGCTACGACGGCGTCGTCGACGAGACGCCGCGCACGTTCGATCTCGGCGGCTTCACGATCACCGCGTCGATGGTCGATTCGCGCACGCCCAAGGCGACGCAGGACATCCGCGCGCACGGCGGCCTCATCATCCAGACCGGCCAGGACGAATTCCTCGTCGCCGGCCGCGGCGTCATCCTGCGCTTCGCCGATGCCGCCAGATCGGGGTTCAGGATCGGCATCGAACGGATCGTCGACGGCAGCTTCGTCGACGGCCAATGGGTGCCCGGCCGCTGGCTCAACGGCGACGAGAGCGGACAGGGCCGCTACCTGCGCCTGCCGCCCGAACGCTTCGGCATCCAGACGCTCAAGGTCTATCGCTACAAATAGCGCCTTCCAACCGAGGTTCGCCGACGACTGCCCGCCCCCGCGCCCCGATTGCGGGACGCCGCGGCGATCCCCATATCGGGGCCGGGCGTGTCCGGATTGCTTCCCTTTTTCGGCGACCTGCGCTAATGGCGCGCCCGAAGCACACGAACAGAGGTTGATTTTTGGCCAAGGAAGAACTGCTCGAGATGCGCGGCCGCGTGGTGGAATTGCTCCCCAACGCGATGTTCCGTGTCCAGCTCGAAAACGACCATGAGATCCTCGGGCATACCGCGGGCAAGATGCGCAAGAACCGCATCCGCGTGCTCGTCGGCGACGAGGTGCTGGTCGAACTCACCCCCTACGATCTGACCAAGGGGCGGATCACCTACCGCTTCATGCCCGGCCGCGGCGGCCCCGGCCCGCAATAAGCCACCGGGCGGCATCTTCCGCGCCGCCTGCTCCCATGCCGCTGGTCCTCGCCTCTTCGTCGCCACGCCGCCGCGAGCTGCTGGCGCGCCTCGGCCTCGTCGCCGATCGCATCGCCGCGCCCGACATCGACGAGACGCCGCTGCGTGGCGAGGCGCCGCGCGACTATGTCCTGCGGATCGCCTGCGCCAAGGCGCGCGCGGTCGAACGCGCGCCCTATGAGGTCATCCTCGCCGGCGATACGACGATCGCGGTCGGCCGCCGCATCCTCGGCAAGCCCGAAGACGAGGCGGACCTGCGCCGCATGCTCGCGCTACTGTCCGGCCGCCGCCATCGGTGCCTGTCCGCGGTCGCGGTGATCGACGCCGCCGGTACGCTGCGCCATCGCCTGTCCGACACGATCGTCGCCTTCCGCCCATTGGGCGCGGCCGAGATCGACGCCTATGTCGCCAGCGGCGAGGGCGAGGGCAAGGCGGGCGGCTACGCCATCCAGGGCCGCGCCGAGGCGTTCGTCCGCTTCATAAACGGCAGCCATTCGGGCATCGTCGGCCTGCCGCTGACCGAGACGCGCGCGCTGCTGCGCGCCGCCGGACTGCCGCTTGCCTGAACGGCGCGCCTTTGGCTGAGTGGATCTGGGAGGCGGGGATCGGTGAATCCCGCGCCGCGCTGGTCGAGGACGGCCACATCGTCGAGGCCGCGATCGAACTGCCCGGGGCCTTGCGTCTCGGCACCGTCGCGCGCGCGCGGCTGGTCGAGCTGACCGCGGGCGGCATGGGCCGGCTCGACATCGCCGGGCAGGATGCGGTCATCCCGCGCATCCCCGCCGGCGTCACCAAGGGCGCGAGCCTGACCGTCGCGATCACGCGCGAGGCGATTCCGGAACCCGGCCGCCCCAAGCCCGCGCGCGCCGCGGCGACCGACGCGGACCTGTGCGAAGGCCCCGACCTGCTCGCACGGCTGCACGCCACCGGCCTCCCCGTCCGCACGCCCCGCGCGCACGAGGCCGATGCGCTGGAGGCGGCGGGCTGGTCCGAACTGATCGAGGAGGCGATCGACGGCGCGATCCCCTTCACGCTCGGCGCGCTGCGCATGTCGCCGACCCCGGCGATGACGCTGTTCGACGTCGACGGCCCGCCGCCGCTCGATCCGCTCGCGCGTGCCGCCGCGATCGCGGTGGCGCGCGCGATCCGCCGCCACGGCATCGGCGGGTCGATCGGCATCGATTTTCCGACGCTCGGCGGCAAGGCGGCGCGACAGGCGGTCGCCGACGCGCTCGACGCGGCGCTGCCGCCGCCGTTCGAGCGTACCGCGGTCAACGGCTTCGGCTTCCTCCAGATCGTCCGCCCGCGCCCGCGCGCGTCGCTGCCCGAACTGCTCCGCGCCGATCCCGCCGCCACCGCGGCGCGCGCGCTGCTGCGCCGGCTCGAACGCGAACCGCCGGGCAGCCCGCGCCACCACCGCCTGCCCGCCGCGGTGCACGCGCGCCTCGCGAGCCGTCCCGACTGGCTCGCCGAACTCGCCCGCCGCACCGGCGTCACCCATCAGCTGGAACCCGCATGACCACCAGGACCTGCCCGATCTGCGACAAGCCGGTCGATCCCGCCCACGATCCCTTCTGCTCGCGCGGCTGCCGCGATCGCGACCTGCTGCAATGGCTGGGCGAAGGATATCGCCTGCCGGTGAAGGACGAACAGCGAGACGGGCTGGACAGCATCGATTCCGCCGACTAAAGGCCGCGCTTCCGAACGCGAATGCCTTCGCGTGACGGCCCTGCCCGGGTAGCTCAGTTGGTAGAGCATGCGACTGAAAATCGCAGTGTCGGCGGTTCGAATCCGTCCCCGGGCACCACTTCCCCACCATCGCAGCAGTCGCCGTCACACGGCCCGAAGCCTTCGCTTTTGCTTGCCGGGCATGCCCTGATTCCGCCCGATCCGGCCACGATCCCGCTCTGGTACGCCGTGGCGATGCGTTAACGGATGGTGACCGGCGCGCGGTTTGTGCATGGCAGCATATGCCGGGGGGCACGGGTTTCGGATGGAAAGCATGCCTGCCTCATGACGACCGACCTTCTCCTGCCCCGTGCCACCCGCAGCGTGCCTGCCGAGCGGATCCATACGCTCGACGTGCTGCGCGGGGTCGCGATCTGCGGCATCCTGCTGATGAACATCCACGGCATGGGCGACGTCGCCGACTATCCGCTGTCCCGCTTTCCCGCCACGTGGAACGCCGAATGGATCAGCTGGGGCGTCCAGACGGTGTTCGTGCAGGGGGCGATGCGCGGGCTGTTCACGATGCTGTTCGGGGCGAGCATGCTCATCATGCTGCGCCGTGCCGAGGGGGCGGCAGGACCGGCGCGGCCGCTCGACGTGTGGACTCGGCGGTCGGTGGCGCTGATGGGGTTCGGCATCGCGCAATGGGCGCTGTTCCTGTGGCCGGGCGAGATCCTGTGGAATTACGGGATCAGCGGGCTGTTCCTGCTCGCCTTCCGCTCGGCGCGGCCGCGCACGTTGCTCGTTGCCGCGGCGCTGCTGATCGCCGGGCTCGGCGCGAACAGCGCGTTCTGGACGCACGAGCAGGTCGTCCAGCTCGAACGCGGGCAGGCCGCCACCGCGCGCGCGCAGGCGGGCGGGCGACTCGACGCGGATGATCGCGCCGCGATCGCCGCCGAACGGCAGCATCGCGCCGCCGCGCATCCCGACGCCGAGGACCGCGCCGAGCGCATCACCGAACGCACGCACCTGCTCGGCCTGCTCCACTGGAGCGCGGGCTATTGGATGCGCGAGAATCTGACGATCACCGGCTGGGTCGATATCGCGGAGAGCATCGCCTTCATGCTGATCGGCATGGCGCTGTTCCGGTTCGGTATCCTGACCGGCACCGCGCGGCCCGCGATCTACCGGGCGATGGTGGTCGGTGGCTATGGCGGCGGCATGCTGCTGCGCGGGCTGCATGTCGCGCTGCTGGCGCGGGCGGGGCTCGACATGGGATCGCCGCTCGTCCCCGGCTGGGCGTGGGTCGCGTCGGAAGCCCTGTTCCAGCCGGCGCGGCTGCTCGTCACGATCGGCCATGTCGGCGCGGTGGTGCTGCTGTTCCGGGCCGGCGCGTTCGGCCATGCGACGACGCTGCGCGCGCTCGGGCGGATGACGCTCAGCGTCTATTGCCTGCAATCGATCCTGGGGGGCGTGATCTTCTATGGTCTGGGCTATGTCGGCGTCTTCACGCTGCCGCAGCTGTGGCTGATCGCGGTCGGCATCTGGGGCGTGTCGGCGTTGCTGTGCCGCTGGTGGCTGACGCATCACGAAATGGGGCCGGCGGAAACGCTGCTCCGCAGAATCGCCTATGGCGGCGTCAGGGCGAAGGCGCAGCCCGCCCCGCTCTGATATACCGGACCCGCCCGTTCCGCGGCGTCGCGCGGGTTGGAACGGCGGGAAAAACGCGCCATCTGCGCGGGTCCGGCCCTGCATCGCCTCGTCACGCCCCTTCATCCCGGATGATTTTACGATCGTCTCAATAATCATGATTGCATTTCAAATCCTGGCATCATAGGATCGGAACGTCAGTCCAACATATGGACTATCAGCGTTTCGGCACAGGATGCCGCGGTGACGGCAACAGCCGCGCCGGCCATGGAGGGGATGAAATGACCAGGCCATCGACCACCGCGACCCGACCGCCGTCACGCCGGTCCACCCCGTGCCGCCGCACGCCTTCCGCCCTCGGCCGCTAACGCCCGCTTCACGTCCAATCACCGGGCGATCCTGCGACGCCGCAGCGCCCGGCCGCCGCCAGCAGGCGGCCTGTATAGGGGAGACCATAAGATGATCGCCAGCCGTCGCGCCGTTCGCCGCACGCTCGCCACGACCTCCGTCCTCGCCATCGCGCTGGGCTGCGCCATCGCGCCCGCCGCCGCGCAGATGACACCGGTGCCCGGCGACCGCAACGTCGCCCCCTCGTCCGCCGCGGTCGAGCCCAAGACGCCGGCGCAGACCCCCGCCGGCGATCCCGCGACCACGACCGGGCAGGCCACCACCGCCCAGCCCGCCGGCCCCGACGCCGAAGCCACGCCGGAGGACATCCTGGTCGTCGGCACCCGCGCCTCGCTCCAGTCCGCGATCGCACGCAAGCGCAACGCCGGCACCGTCGTCGATTCGATCGTCGCCGACGACATCGCCAGCTTCCCCGACAAGAACGTCGGCGATTCGCTGTCGCGCATCACCGGCGTCCAGCTCAGCCGCGATTTCGGCGAGGGCACCGCCGTGTCGATCCGCGGCGTCGAACCCGACCTCAATCGCGTCGAGATCAACGGCGTCAGCCAGACCTCCGCGCTGGGTTCGCGCTCGGGCGACTTCCGCGAGCTCGCCACCGAGCTCGTCAAGTCGATCGACGTGTTCAAGGGCTATCAGGCGAACCTGACCGAAGGCGGTCTCGGCGGCACCGTGTCGGTCGAGACGCGCAAGCCCCTCGAACTCAAGAAGGCGCTCGGCAGCGTCGTCTTCTCCGAACAGCATCTCGACCTGACGCAGGACTGGCGGCCGCGCGCCACCGTCATCCTCGGCACGCCCAAGTTCCTGATCGACGGGCTCGGCGTGCTGTTCAACGGCACCTACGACGACAAATCGACGCGGCAGGATTACGCCGCCAACACCGGCTGGACGCGCCTCGCCGATTTCGACCATTCGGACCAGAAGACGGTCGCCGATCCGCTCTATTCGAACTTCAACACGTACGCGAGCTGTGCCGGCGTCGGCGGCCAGAACGCCTCCAACGCGACCGCACGCCGCCTCGCCTGCGAAACGCAGTTCTTCGACTGGGCGCCGAACGGCCCGCGCTATCGCAACCTCGTCCGCCGCGACAAGCGCATCTCCGCCGACCTCACCGTGCAGTACGAGGTCGCGCCCAATTTCCGCGTCTTCGGCGAAGCGACGATCAACAACCGCGATCAGCGCCTGTTCGACACCAATTACGCGCTCGACCTCGGCCGTTTCCAGCGCTTCCCGCTCGATGCGCAGCTGCCCGCCGGCCTCAACGGCGGCACCTCGCGCCAGCAGGTCCAGCTCGGCACCTCGACGGTGGACGCCGCGCACATCGTCACCAGCTACACCACCGCCGCCAACCCGGTGAACATCGGCACCGCCACCGCGCCGGTCTACAGCGGGTCGAGCAACATCCTGGGCGTGCAGCGCCGCGACTTCCAGTACGACCAGAAGTCGCGTTACTATCAGGGCGGCTTCGACTGGGATTTCGATCGCGTCCAGATCAAGGGGCTCGTCTCGCACGCGACCGCCAACACCAACGGCCAGACCAACCTCGTCTCGCTGTCGACCGGCATCTCGGGCGTCAAGGTCGATACCCGCAACGCGCTCGGCATCCCCGTCTTCACCTATCCCGAGGCGATCAACCCGGCCGATCCGTCGATCTACACCAACTTCACCCGGCCCGGTAACGGCCTCGTCACCGCCACCGGCACGACGTCGACCGTGCTCGGGCCGACGGTGCAATACCGCCCGACCTATTCGGGCAATACCGAGGACCAGCTGAAGCTCGACGTCGACTGGCAGGTCGAGTACGGCCCGCTCAAGAGCATCGAATACGGCGGCCAGTTCCGCAATCAGGACTATATTCTCTACAACGGCGGCGGTTCGCGCATCCTGTCGGGCGGCGGCACCGCCAACCCGGTGTACCAGACCAGCGCCAACGTCTCCTACACCACCAACATCGTGCCGACCGTCACCGCGCGCGTGACGCCCAGCGGCACGGCCGGCGGCGGTGGCTATACCGCCCAGCTGACGCAGGCCGAATATGCCTCGCTGCTCGCCTCGCTCGGCGCGACCAGCGGCGGTGCGGCGCTGTTCACCGGCCTGAAGGGCGCGCCGTCGGGCATTCCCGATCGCATCGCCTTCGCCAATTTCACGCCGCAGCTGATCGGCCAGTATTTCGACCTGTCGGGCTTCGATCAGGACCTGTTGTTCGAATCGAGCGGCCTGCCGCAGATCCCGCAGGCGAAGATCACCGAAAAGATCGCCGCGGGCTACGTCCAGGCGAACATGGATACGCAGGTGTTCGGCATGCGGCTGACCGGCAACGCCGGCGTCCGCTACACCTACACGCGCGACCAGGGCACCGGCACCAACATCGCGCGCGTCACCCGCTTCAACGCCACCGGCGGCGTCGAGACGGTGATCCTGGGCGCGCAGCAGCTGTCGCTGACCAACAGCTATCACGACATCCTGCCCGCCTTCAACGCGGCGCTGGAGATCACGCCGAAGCTGGTGCTGCGCGCCAACTGGGCGAAGAACCTCGCCCGGCCCAAGCCGCTCGATCTCGTGCCCAACATCAACTGCCTCGACGACGCCACGATCAGCGCGGCCGACGACGTCTGCACCGCGGGCAATCCCGCGCTGAAGCCCTATCGCGCCGATCAGTGGGAGGTGAACCTGTCGTGGTTCGCCAACCGCGACACGCTGTTCAGCCTCGGCTATTACAAGAAGTACGAGAAGAGCTTCGTCGTGCCGAACGTGACGCGCAGCGGCGTCGACCTGTTCCAGGACGGCATCACCTATACGGTGCGTCAGCCGATCAACGGCTTCGGTGCGCTGCTCGACGGTATCGAAGGCAGCGCGCAGACCGCCTTCACCTTCCTGCCCGCGCCGTTCGACGGGCTGGGGGCGAGCGGCAACGTCACCTTCGCCCGCGCGATCCGCACCAATTTGACCAACAGCGCCACCGGCCTGCCGCTCGACGAATATCCCGGCCTGTCGAAGTGGACCTACAATGCCAGCATCTTCTACGACAAGGACTGGCTGAACGCCCGGCTCAGCTACAATTATCGTTCCGACTGGCTGGTCGAGGCGGTCAACACCGTCAACAGCAACAACCCGATCTACCGCAAGGGCGAAGGCTATCTCGACGGCAAGATCACCTTCCGCTTCCCGGAATGGCATTACAGCCTGTTCATGGAGATGCAGAACATCAGCAAGGAATATTCGCGCAGCTACATCAAGAACATCGGCACCGTGGAAACCTATTACCCGGGCCAGCGCTTCTTCGCCGGCTTCCAGCTCAAGTTCTAGACCGTTCCTCCCCCGACTGGCCGGTCGTCGTGTTCCACGGCGGCCGGTCGTTTCGTCGATTGCCAAGATGTAAGAGGGCGTCCTAAGGAGTGGACATGAAGACAGCCGCCGCCATCATCGAAAAGCCAGACCCCGCCGGTTCGGTCGGCGCGGGCAGCCAGACGCTGATGCGCGGGCTCGACCTGATCGAGGCGGTCAGCCACGAAGTGCTGAGCTTGAGCGAACTCGCCGCGAAGCTCGACCTCACCAAGAGTACGACGCACCGCCTGCTCAGCGCGCTGGTCGATCGCGGCTACCTCGCCTTCACCCCGCGCTCGGGCTATCGGCTGGGGCCGAAGCTGCTGCTGCTCGGCACGCTCGCGCAGGCGCAGGCCGACCTCGTCCAGGTCGCGCGGCCGTATCTCGAGGAACTGGCCGCCTCGAGCGAGGACACGGTCCATCTCGGCGTGTTCGACGGCGATTTCGCGCTGTATCTCGACAAGGTCCCCGGCCGCCGCCGCATCACCATCTCCAGCCGCGTCGGCGATCGCCAGCCGTTGAGCTCGACGGGCCTCGGCAAGGCGCTGATGATCGATTCGCCGCCTGCCTATTGGCAGGAGCGGTTCGATGCCGATCAGGCGGCGGGCGCGATGAAGGCCGACGGCAAGGTGTGGATGACGCGGATGGCCGGCTATGCCGAAGCCGGCCGCGCCTTCGACCTCGAGGAGAACGAAGACCAGATCCGCTGCGTCGCCGCGCCGATCCGCGATGCCGCGGGCAAGATCGTCGGCGCGATCAGCGTCTCGACCGCCGCGCAGTACATGAGCGACGAGCGCATGACCGCGCTGTCCGACGAGGTCCGCGGCACCGCTAACGCGATCAGCCACGAACTCGGCTTCGAGCCGACCACGCCAGCGTAAACCCATCCCGTTCGCCCTGAGCCTGTCGAAGGGCACGGGTCTCACAAGGCTTAGACAAGCCCCCGGCACGAACGGGTTCGCGATCATTTTCAAGGAGATACCCATGTTGCTCGAAGGCAAGACCGTGCTCGTCACCGGCGCGTCGGCCGGGATCGGCCGCGCCGTCGCGATCGGCTGCGCGGCCCATGGCGCGAACGTCGCGCTGAACTTCAGCCGCGACGTCGCCGGCGCCAACGCCGCGGTCGCCGAGATCGAGGCGCTGGGCCGCAAGGGGATCGCGATCCAGGGCGACGTGTCCGACCCCGCCACCGCGACCGCCTTCGTCGCCCAGGCGGTGGAGGCATTCGGCCGCGTCGACGTGTTCGTCAACAACGCCGGCATCTGCCCCTTCCACGCCTTCCTCGACATGCCGGTCGAGACGTTCGAACGGACGATGCGCGTCAATCTGCACGGCGCCTACTTCATGGTGCAGGCGGCGGCCAACCAGATGGTCAAACAGGGCGACGGCGGATCGATCATCGCCATGTCGTCGATCTCGGCGCTGGTCGGGGGCGAGTATCAGACGCATTACACCCCGACCAAGGCGGGGCTGCATTCGCTGATGCAGTCGGTCGCGATCGCGCTCGGCAAGCACAATATCCGCTGCAACTCGCTGTTCCCGGGCACGATCCTGACCGACATCAACAAGGACGACCTCGCCGATCAGGAGAAGCGGTCGTACATGGAAGGCCGCATCCCGCTCGGCCGGCTGGGGCAGCCCGAGGACCTCGTCGGGCCGACGGTGTTCCTCGCGTCCGACCTGTCGCAATACGTTACCGGCGCCTCGCTGCTGGTCGACGGCGGCGCGTACGTGAACCTGCAATAGCGTGGAGAGGGGGCCCGCCCTCCCCCCACACCCGTCGTCACCCCGGACTTGTTCCGGGGTCCACGGTGCCGCGTACCCACCGGCCCTTGGTTTCGCGGCAGGGTGGATGCCGGAACTAGTCCGGCATGACGGGTGTGGGTGGTGAGCGCCGCCCCCATCACACGGCGCGACGTCGGCCTCGGCCTGATCGCCACCCTCCTTCCCTTCCCCGCCCACGCCGCCGCGATGATCGACGTCCGCCACCACGGCGCGAAGGGCGACGGCACCACGCTCGACTCCCCCGCGATCAACGCCGCCATCGCCGCTGCCGCCGCCCACCCGCACGGCGGCACCGTCGTCATCCCCATCGGCCGCTACCGCTGCGTCTCGATCCGCCTGCGCAGCCGCGTCACGATCATGCTCGCCAAGGGCGCGATCATCGAAGCCGCGGACGGCACCGGCTACGACGTGCCCGAGGACAATGGCGAGCAACTCTACCAGGATTTCGGCCACAGCCACTGGCGCAACAGCCTGTTCTGGGGCGACGACGTCGAGCAGGTCGCGATCCTCGGCCCAGGCCTCATCCACGGCAAGGGCCTGACCCGCGACGGCCCCGGCGCGCGGTGGAAGGCGCAGACCGGTGAACGCCCGCTGTCGATGCGCCAGATGAGCGCCGCCGAGATCGCCCGCCTCGAACCCGACGTCGCGCGCATGCAGGGCCGCGGCAACAAGGCGATCGCGCTGAAGAACGGCCGCGACATCCGCCTGTCGGGCTTCACGATGCGCACCTGCGGCCATTTCGCGATCCTCGCGACCGGCACGCGCGGCCTGCACATCGCCGACCTGACGATCGACACCGACCGCGACGGCATCGACCTCGACGGGGTGCGCGATTGCGTCGTCGAACGCTGCCGCGTCAACACGCCCAACGACGATGCGATCGTCGTCAAGAGCAGCTTCGCGCTCGGCCGGATCGCCACGGCGGAGAACATCACGATCCGCCATTGCGCGGTCAGCGGCTACGACCTCGGCACATTGCTCGACGGCAGCCGCCGTACGACGCAGGCCCTCGCGCCCGATCGCGATCGGCCGACGGGCCGCATCAAGCTCGGCACCGAGAGCAACGGCGGCTATCGCAACATCCTCATCGAGGATTGCAGCTTCGACCATGGCCGCGGGCTCGCGCTGGAGACGGTCGACGGCGGGGTGATGGAGAATGTGATCGCGCAGCAGCTGACCATGCGCGACGTCACTACCGCGCCGCTGTTCCTGCGGTTGGGCGACCGCCGCCGCGGTCCCGCCGGCACCGGCATCGGCGCGATCCGCGGCGTGACGCTGGAGGCGATCGAGGCGACCGGCATCGACCCTCGCTTCGCCGCGACGATCGCCGGCCTGCCCGGCCACGGAATCGAGGACGTGACGCTGCGCGACATCCGCCTGACCTATGCCGGTGGCGGCACCGCGGCGGACGCGGCACGACGCCCGGAAGACCTCGCCTCCGCCTATCCCGAACCGAGCATGTTCGGCGTCACCCCCGCCTGGGGCCTGTGGGTCCGCCACGCGCGCGGGCTTACCGTCCACGGCCTCGACCTCGCCACCGCCACTCCCGATGCGCGCCCGCCGGTGCGGGTCGAAGACGTCGCGAACGTACGCGTCAGCGATACGCCGCTTTGGGTTTGACCTGACGGCAAATCACGCTTACCAAATCCTACAGACCTATACCATATAATGGTCTGGAGGGGTGATGACGTCGATCCACGCATTCAAGATGCAGCTGAAGCCCGGCGTCATCGACGAATATCGCCGCCGCCACGATGAGATCTGGCCCGAACTGTCGGCGCTGCTGACGGAGAGCGGCATCCACGATTATTCGATCTTCCTCGACGAGGAGACGCTGGCGCTGTTCGCGGTGCTCAAGCTCGCCGAACCCAACACGCGCGACGCGCTGCCCGACCATCCGGTGATGAAGCGCTGGTGGGATCACATGGCACCGCTGATGGAGGTGCAGGCGGACAATCGCCCGGTCGAGACGCCGCTGCCGATGATCTTCCACCATGATTGATCGCACGGCCGCCAAATCCCACCCGTCACCCCGAACTTGTTCCGGGGTCCACTCTGCGGCGAGGCCGACGCTTCGTGCCTCTTGCCTTGCGCGCGCGGCACGGTGGACCCCGGAACAAGGGACCCCATCAAAGTATTACTTTGATGGGGCCCAAGTCCGGGGTGACGGACGGCGTGGGGGTACGTTCCGAATCCTCGCGACCCTGGCTGCCACTCTCCTCGCCACCACCGCGCACGCGCAGACCGCGCGCGCCACCGAAAACCTCGCTGCGCCGGTCAAGACCTTCGGCCGCGTCAGCTACGACGCGCGCTCGCTGATGATCGACGGCAAGCGCCAGGTGATCTGGTCCGCCGAATTCCACCCCTTCCGCCTGCCCAGCCCCGATCTGTGGCGCGATGTGCTGCAGAAGCTGAAGGCGAGCGGGTTCAACACCGTCGCGCTCTATTTCGACTGGGGCTATCACAGCCCGAAACAGGACGTGTACGATTTCACCGGCATCCGCGACATGGATCGCGTGCTGACCATGGCGCAGGAGGAGGGGCTCTACGTCATCACCCGCGCCGGGCCGTACGTGAACGCCGAGCTGTCGCGCGGCGGCTTTCCCGGCTGGCTGGTCAACCAGCGCGGTCGCGCGCGCACCGACGATCCCGCCTATATGGCGGCCGCGGACGAATGGCTGACCCGGATCGACGCGATCATCGCGCGCCACCAGATCAATAACGGCGGTTCGGTCATCCTCCACCAGATCGAGAACGAGCTGGCGCTGACCACCCCGGCGCAGCGCCGCTACATGAATCATCTGTATGCGAAAGCGCGCGCCGACGGCCTGACCATCCCGCTGTTCCACAACGATCAGGGCCGCAACGGCTATTGGGTGCCGGAAAGCTCTAAGGTCGCCAACGTCGTCCATGGCCCCAACGACCTCTACGCCTTCGACGGCTATCCCGGCGGCACCTGCACCGTTCAGGGCAAGCCGACGCGCGGCTCGGCCGCGCCCGACTGGGGCTATTACGGCCCCGGTGGCGCGAAGGGCGGCGCCAGCGCCTCGCCCGACACCCCCGCCTTCTTGGCAGAGTTCGGCGGCGGCTGGTTCGATTACTGGGGCTCGAACGGCGGCTACGAATGCAACGCGATCCAGCGCGGCAAACGCTTCCAACGCGTATTCTACGGCACCAACCTCGCCAACGGCATCGACATCCATTCGGTGTACATGGGCTATGGCGGGACGAGCTGGGGCTGGCTGCCGGCGCCGGTGGTGTTCACCAGCTACGATTACGGCTCCGCGATCTCGGAGGCGCGCGAATTGCGCCCCAAGGCGGAGGAGATGAAGCAGCTGGGCGGCCTGATCGCCACCGTGCCCGATCTCGCCGGCATGGTCCCCGCGGGCGCGGCGGTGGCATCGTCGCCCAACGTGCAGGTCTATCACGACAGGAACCCGGAGAGCGACGCGCGCTTCCTCATGGTGACGCACAAGCCTTCGAACGGCACGACCGACGACCGCTTCACGATCACCGCCGATCTGCCCGATGGCCGCTACACTTTCCCCGCCACCGAACCGATGCGATTGAACGGTTTCGACGCCAAGTGGCTGGTCGCCGGCGTGAACGTCGGCGGGCAGAGGCTGGTCTATTCAACTTCCGAACTGCAGGCGGCGCTGGCGGCGGACGGCGGCGACCTGATGTTGCTGTATGGCCGCGCCGGCGAGAGTGGCGAGACGGTGCTGCGCTACACGAGCGCGCCGCAGGTCCGCGTGCTCGATGGGCAGGCGACCAGCCTGTTCGACGCGGCGAAGGGCGACCTGCGCCTGACCTATCCGCATGCCGGCCGCGCCGTGGTCCGCATCGAGGGCGGCGGCCGTACGCCGCTGACGCTGGTCCTCGCCGACGAGGCGGAGGGGGCACGCTACTGGCGGCAGGGCCCGGCACTCGTCCGCGGCCCGGCGTTGCTGCGTAGCGCGGTAGCGAAGGGCGGCACGCTCGCGCTGACCGGCGATACGCGGGAGGAGACGCCGCTCGAACTCTGGACGCCCGCTGCGCTGCGCTCGGTGACGTGGAACGGCGCGTCCGTGGCGCTCAAGCCGACGGCGATCGGCAGCCGGGTCGCCACCCGCCCTCTCGCCGGCCCCGCGCCCGTGACGCTGCCCGCGCTGACGTGGCGCAGCGCCTATGGCTCGCCGGAAGCGCAACCCGGTTTCGACGACAGCCGCTGGCAGGTCGCCGAGGGCAAGCCTTACGCCAGCATCACCGCGCGCCCCGATGGCCAGCCTAACCTGTCGATGGATGCCTATGGCTTCCACGACGGCGACGTCTGGTATCGCGGCCGCTTCACCGGCACGCCCGACGCCAAGCAGCTCGCACTGTTCTATGGCGCCGGCGGATCCGGGATGCTGCAGGTCTGGGTCGATGGCCAGTTCGTCGGCCAGAACGAGCTACCCGCCGGCCTGCCTCGCCCGATCACCACCGGCGGCGCCCGCTTCGACCTGCCCGCCGGGGCGCAGGCATCGGGCGAGCACGTCATCAGCGTCATGGTCCGCAACAACGGCCATAACTGGGACCTCGACAGCGACGACTTCCACAAGGAGGCACGCGGCCTGATCTCCGCCTCGCTCGAGGCACCCGGCGGGCGCAGCTTCGCGATCCCGATCGCGTGGAAGATCCAGGGCAAGGCCGGCGGCGAAGACCTGCCCGACCCCGCGCGCGGCCCCGCCAACACTGGCGGCCAGTATGGCGAGCGAATGGGCTGGCACCTCCCCGGCTTCGACGATGCCAAGTGGCAGGCCGCGGCGACCACCGTTCAACCCGGCACGACCTGGTATCGCAGTCGCTTCACGCTCGCCATGCCCAAGGGGCAGGACGCGACGGTCGCGGTCGCGTTCGGCGACACCGCCAGCCCGCGCTCGGTCGCGAAATACCGCGCGTCGATCTTCGTCAACGGCTGGAACATGGGCCAGTTCATCGCCCATGTCGGCCCGCAGCGCGTCTTCCCGATCCCCGAAGGCATATTGAACCACCGTGGGCCCAACAGCATCGCGCTCGCCGTCATCAGCGACGGTGCGCCCGGCGACGTGCTGGAGCCCGTCAAACTCGTCACGCTGCGCAACGTGCGCGGCGGTGTGTCCGTATCCCCGGTCGCCGCGCCGACGCGCCCCGACCAGCTCATCCAGGAGAAGTAACTTGGCCGCCCTCACGCACGACATCCCCCGCGGGGAGGTCACGACCGCGATCCACAAGCTGATGGACAACCTCGTCAACATCAAGGACGAGACCGGCGAGTTCCTGCTCCATCTCGAGGACGGTCGGATCATCGACACCAAGGGCTGGGCCGGCTGGGAATGGACGCACGGCGTCGGCCTGTTCGGCATGTGGCGCTATTACGAGCAGACCGGCGACATGACCGCGCTTGAGATCATCAAGCAATGGTTCGAGGATCGCTTCGCCGAAGGCACGCCGACCAAGAACATCAACACCGTCGCGCCGTTCATCACGCTCGCCTATCTCTACGAGCTGGAGGGCGACCCGCGCTACATCCCCTATCTCGACACCTGGGCGGAATGGCTGATGGCGCCCGACGGCCTGCCCAAGACCGAAGAGGGCGGCTTCCAGCACATCGTCTACAACGACGAGAACCCGGGCGAGATGTGGGACGACACGCTGATGATGAGCGTGCTGCCACTCGCCAAGATCGGCCTGCTGCTGAACCGCCCGCAATACGTGGAAGAGGCGAAGCGCCAGTTCCTCGTCCATATCAAATATCTGTTCGACAAGAAGACCGGCCTCTGGTTCCACGGCTGGGACTTCAACGGCCGGCACAATTTTGCCGAAGCGCTCTGGGCGCGCGGCAATTGCTGGGTGACGATCGCGATTCCGGAGATCATCGAGATCCTCGACCTGCCGCAGGGCGATGCGTTCCGCACCTTCCTGATCGACACGCTCGCGGCACAGGTGAAGACGCTCGCCGAAACGCAGGATGCCGAGACCGGCCTGTGGCACACGCTGATCGTCGATCCGACGAGCTACCTCGAGGCGTCGGCGACCGCCGGCTTCGCCTATGGCATCCTGAAGGGCGTGCGAAAGGGCTATCTGCCGCGCCATTACGAGGGCGTGGGGATCAAGGCGATCCGCGGCGTGCTCGCGAACATCGACGACGCCGGCGAGCTGAAGCAGGTCAGCTTCGGCACCGCGATGGGCGACACGCAGCAATTCTACAAGGACATCGCGCTGACCTCGATGCCCTATGGCCAGAGCCTCGCGATGGTCGCGCTGGGGGAATTCCTGCGCACGTATATCTGACGCCCTCCATCACCCTCACCCTTCCCACCCGGCTGCGCCGGGCGGGCCCCTTCCCTCTCCCATCGGGAGAGGGAGAGACGCCGCAGGCGGCGATGGGTGAGGGTGACGCACCAGCCGAGTAGACGCCCATGGCCACCGATCCCATCGCAGCCCGACCGATCATGCCCACCGCGCCCTCACGCCCGGTGCGCTGGTACAACCTCCTCGCTTACGGCTCGAACGACGTGCTCGGCGCGGGCTCGATGGCGGTCATCTCGACCTGGATCCTCATCTTCTACACCAGCTTCTGCGGGCTTTCCGCTGCACAGGCGACGATCATCTTCGGTGTCGCACGCGTGCTCGACGCGTTCACCAGCCCGCTGATCGGCCATGTCTCCGACAATATCGGGCGCAGCTGGCTGGGGCGGAAGTTCGGGCGGCGACGGATCTTCATCTTGGCCGCGATCCCGCTGCTGCCCTCGTTCGCGATCATGTGGGTCGCGGGGCAGAGCTTCTGGTATTATCTCGTCACCTACGTCCTGTTCGAGATGGTCTATGCGCTCGAGATCATCCCCTACGAGACGCTCGCCTCCGAAATGGCGACCGACTACAAGACCAAGGCGAAGTTCGCCGGCGCGCGCATCCTGTGCGGCCAGTGTTCGGCGATCGCCGCTGCTTTCCTGCCGGCTTGGTTGATCGCGTATCTGGGGCCCGATTCACCCGACACCTATCTGTACATGGGCGTGATCTTCTCAGGTCTGTTCATGGGCGCGGCGGGGCTGCTCTACGCGTTCAGCTGGGAACGCCAGCGCCCGCCCGAACTCGCCGAGGCGGAGGCGCGCGACAAGCCGACATTGGGCGCGGCGTTCGCGGCGCTGTACCGCAATTTGTTCTCGACGCTGCGCATCCGCGCATTCCGGCTGCACCTCGGCATGTATCTGGGCGGCTATATCAGCCAGGACATCTACAACGCCGCCTTCACCTATTTCGTCATCTTCGCGCTCGCCGGATCGACCGCGATCGTCGGGCAGCTGGTCGGCGTCACCTATATCGTCCAGCTGGTCGCGGTGGTGCTCGCGATCAACTTCGCGCTGCGCCTGTCGCCCGCTGCCGCGTACCGGTTTGCGGCGCTGAGCTTCGGAATCGGCGTGGTGATCTTCCTCGCGATGTACGCGGCCGGATACACCGCCACCTCGGCACTGTTCTGGCTGCCGGTGGTCTTCGCCGGCCTCGGCCGCGGCGCGCTCAACTACATTCCGTGGGCGACCTACAACTACATGGCCGATGTCGACGAGATCGTCACCGGCCGGCGCCGCGAAGGCGCGTTCGCCGGGGTGATGACCTTCGTGCGCAAGATGAGCCAGGCGCTCGCGGTGATCCTCGTCGGGCAGGTGATGCAGGCCTCGGGCTTCGTCTCGAAAGCGACCACGCAGAGTCCGACCGCGATCGCGGCGATCGTCGGCGTGCTGGGGCTGGGGACGATCGCGATGCTGGTGTTCGGGGTGCTGGTATCGACCCGCTTCCGCCTGACACCGCGCACGCATGCGATCCTGCTCGACGAGATCGAACGCTTCCGTGGCGGCGAGCGGCAGCCGGCGGACGAGAGCCATGCACGGGTGGTCGAGGACCTGTCGGGCTGGTCGTACGACCGGTTGTGGGGGAACAATCCGGTGGCGGAGCCGGGGCGCCCTTGATGTCGTCATCCCGGCGAAAGCCGGGACCCATGGACCCGCACCCTCACGTTGGCGCGCACCATCAGCCGATCGCTTCCATGGGTCCCGGCTTTCGCCGGGATGACGGATGGGACGGACCGCGATGATGATGTCAGGTGGGGAGCTTCTGTTGCCCGGTGCTCCCCGTACCGCTGGAATCCCTTCTGTTGCCCGGTGGGTCCAACCGCGTAATCTTGGAATAACTTCAGGCCGTGAGGCCCTCAGTTACGCCGCAATCGCGAGTGCTTCGTTATCGTTGGCACTTGTGTAATGGGCCGTTGCGGTGGTCCCATTCCGAGCGAAAGACAGCGCTTTTCAACACACGTCGATCCTAGTTCGGCCCCGTCAGCTGAGCCGCTTGGCCGGCACGCTTCACGCGTGCTGGCCAAGCGGCGCAGATGGTGGAGCCGCCGGGTACTGCCCCCGGGTCCGCTGCGTCTATGCGACGCCACCGTTTATCGCCATAGCCGGCTGGAAGCCGGCACGACCCATATAGGCGCTGGCACAAGTCTCTGCAATCCACGCCTTTCGCTCGCCACAATATGGCGCCATAGGCGGGCCATCATGTTGACCCAGCGTTCCCGTTACGCGCTGCGCGCGATGCTGTTCCTTGCCCAGGCACCCGCAGCCAGCCCGCCGATCCCGATGGGCCGCATCGCGACCGCGGCCAACGTGCCGCGCAAGTTCCTCGAGCTGATCCTCGCCGACCTGCGCGATGCCGGACTGCTGCGCAGCACGCGCGGCAAGATGGGCGGCTACGTCCTCTCGCGGCCCGCGCACCTGATGTCGCTGGGCGAGATCATCCGCATTATCGAGGGGCCGCTGGCGCTCGTGCCCTGCGTCAGCCGCACCGCCTACCGCCCGTGCACCGACTGCCAGAGCGAGGCGGATTGCGCGATCCGCCACGCGATGATGCGCGTCCGCGACGAGACCGCGCGCATCCTCGACGGCACCAGCCTGGCGGATGCCACCGCGGAGCATCTGGTCGCGGCCTGACACGCGCCAAGTCCTCCCCCGCGCAAGCGAGGGAGGCGTTTTGCCTCAAATCCGCGGCCGCGCCTTCAGCTCGTCGCGGATTTCGCGGAGCAGCGTGACGTCGGCGGGCTCGACCGGCGCCGCGGCGACCGGCGCTTCGGCCTTCGGCATCAGCCGGTTCACCGCGCGCACGATCAGGAAGATGATGAAGGCGACGATGATGAAATTCGCTGCCTGCGTGATGAATTCGCCATAGCCGAGCAGCGGCACGCCCGCCTTCTTGAGCGCGGCATAATCGGTCACCGACCCCGCATAGTTCGCCGGTACCGGCCCCATGCGCAGGAAATAGCCCGAGAAATCGAGCCCGCCGAACAGCTTGCCGATCACCGGCATGATGACGTCCTCGGTCAGCGAGGTGACGATCTTGCCGAACGCCGCGCCGATGATGACCGCGACCGCGAGGTCCAGCACGTTGCCGCGCGCGATGAATGTCTTGAATTCGTTGAACATGGCCGCCCTTCCCTCGTTACCCGTTCGGTGATGCGAGACTAGGCGGCGATTCCCCCTTCGCCAAGCCCATTCACTGTCCTATATGGATAGGACAGATCGTTCAGGAGACTGTCCATGTCGTCGCTTCGTCCCGTTGCCGCTTTCGCCCTCGCCGCCACCATGTCGGTGTCGCTGGCCGGCTGCGGCATCAATTCCGTGCCGACGGCCGAAGAGAACGCCAAGGCGCGTTGGGCCGACGTCCAGAACCAGTATCAGCGGCGCGCGGATTTGATCCCCAACCTTGTTTCGACGGTGAAGGCCGCGGGCGCACAGGAGAAGGACATCCTGGTGCAGGTGACGCAGGCGCGCGCCGGGGCCAATCAGGTGAAGCTGAGCGGCGACCAGCTGACCGATCCTGCCAAGATGCAGGCGTTCGAGCGCGCGCAGGGCGCGGTCACGCTGTCGCTGCAGCGGCTGCAGGAGGCGTATCCCGAGCTGAAGAGCCAGGGCAATTACACCACGCTGATGAGCCAGCTGGAGGGCACCGAGAACCGCATCACGATCGCGCGCACCGACTACAACACTGCGGTGCAGGCGTATAACACGCGCATCCGCACCTTCCCCGACGCGGTCGGCGCGCGGATCTTCTACGGTGCCAAGCCGCTGACGCCGTTCGCGGCGACGACGCCGGGGGCGGAAGCGGCGCCGACCGTCAACTTCGGGAATGCGAGCTGACGGCGATGCGCCTCGCCGCACGGGCGCTCGCCGGCTGGCGGGCGGCGCTGTTGATGCTGCTGGCGGGGCTGATCGCCTCGCCCGCCGCCGCGCAGACGTTTCCCAAGTTCACCGGGCTGGTGGTCGACGCCGCCAACGTCCTGCCGCCGGAAACCGAGGCGGTGCTGACCGCCAAGCTGGAGGCGTTGCAGAAGGACACCAAGCGGCAGCTGGTCGTCGCGACGATCCCCGACCTGCAGGGCTATCCGCTGGAGGAATACGGCTACAAGCTCGGCCGCGCCTGGGGCGTGGGCATGAAGGACGTCAACAACGGCGCGATCCTGTTCCTCGCCCCCAACGAACCCGCGGGCCGGCGCGGCGCGCGGATCGAGGTGGGCCGCGGGCTTGAGCCGATCCTGACCGATGCGCTGTCGAGCGTCATCATCAACCAGGACATGATCCCGCGGCTGAAGGCCGGCGACATACCGGGTGCGATGTCCGCAGGGGTCGACGCGATCGGGCAGCAATTCCGTGCCGCCCCCGAAGAGGCGCAGGCGCGGCTCGACGCGGCGACCAGGCAGTTCGACCAGACGCATCGGCGCTCGTCCGCGCGCAGCGGCGGCGGCGTGCCGTTCGGGCTGATCGTCTGGGCGATCATCCTGCTGTTCGTGCTGGTCCCGCTGCTCCGCGGTCGCAAGCGCGCCGGGCCGTGGGGCCGGCGCTATCGCAGCGACGATGGCGGCAGCGCGCTGCCGATCGTATTGTGGAGCATCGCCAACGAGATCGGCCGATCGTCGGGTGGCGGTGGTGGCTGGGGCGGCGGTGGTGGTTCCGGCGGCGGTAGCGACGGCAGCTGGGGTGGCGGCGGCTTCACCGGCGGCGGTGGCGGCGATTTCGGAGGCGGTGGCGCCTCGGGGAGCTGGTGACATGCGGCTGACCGACACCGATCGCGCCAGCGTCGCTGCCGCGGTGGCCGAAGCGGAGCGCCATACCGCTGGCGAGATCGTCACGATCGTCGCGCGGCGATCTGACAAGTATCACGACGTCGCGTTGCATTGGGCGGTGCTGGCGATGCTGCTGGTGCTGGCGCTGCTCGCGCTGTGGCCCGATGCGGCGGTGCGGCTGCACGGGCTGGTCGCCGATCCGTGGGAAGGCGCGCCGGCGCCGGGCGGGCTGTTCACCGTCGCGCTGGTGCTGCTCGCCGCGACCTTCCTGATCGTGCGCGTCGGGCTGGCGTACATGCCGCTGCGGCTGGCGCTGACGCCGGGCACGACCGCGGCGCGGCGGGTGCATGCACAGGCGCTGGCGCTGTTCCGTGCCAGTGCGGAGGCGCGGACGCGCGATGCGACGGGCGTGCTGCTCTATCTGTCGCTCGACGAGCATCGCGCCGAGATCATCGCCGACCGCGCGATCCATACGCGCGTCGCGCCCGAGGTCTGGGGCGCGGCGATGGCGGCGTTGATCGCCGCGACGCGCGACGGCCGTCCCGGCGACGGCATGGCGGAGGCGGTGCGCCAGATCGGCGGCGTCCTCGCCGAGCATTTTCCGCCGCGGGCCGACGATACCAACGAACTGCCGGATCGATTGATCGAACTATGACCACCGAGACCGTGTGGGAGGGCAGATACCTCTCCGTCCGCAAGGCGGGCACCTGGGAATATGCCGAGCGCTCGGGCGACATCACCGCGGCGGTGATCGTCGCGATCGATGGCGAGGGCCAGTTGCTGCTGGTCGAGCAATATCGCGTGCCGCTGGGCCGCGCCTGTCTGGAGCTGCCCGCGGGGCTGGTCGGCGACGACAGCGCGGGCGAGAGCGTCGCCGAGGCGGCGCGGCGCGAGCTGGAGGAGGAGACCGGCTATCACGCCGCGACGGTCGAGGAACGCGGCGAGTTCTTCTCGTCGCCGGGGATGACGTCGGAGCGGTTCACGCTGGTCGTCGCCACCGGGCTGACACGGACGGGTGATGGCGGTGGCGATGCGCAGGAGAATATCACCGTGCATCGCGTGCCAGTGGACGCGGTGGAGGGCTTCGTCGCGGCCAAGCGCCGGGCGGGGGTGGCGATCGATGCCAAGATGCTGTTGGTGCTGGGGGGCGGGTTGCTGGCCGAGGTGGCGGGGCGGTAGCCCTCGTGGCTACTGAGGGTGCCACGAGGTCACCGTCACCCCGGACTCGTTCCGGGGTCCACCGGGCCGCGAGCGCAAGACTGGAGACTCTAGCCGTGCGCCTCGCCGCAGGGTGGACCCCGGAACAAGTCCGGGGTGACGTAGGAGATTTGGCGGGGTTCAGCCCAACCAGATACGGGGTGGTCGCCCGCGCCCCTTAGCGGAAATTGTCGGCGTAGGCCTGCAGCTTCAGCTTGCGTTCCGGCGCCGCGATCAGCTCGTAGTCGAAGCCCTGCGCCTCGCAATAGGCGATCGCCGCGTCCTGGCTCGGGAAGCTCAGCTTCACCTGTTCGCGCGTGTCGCCGCTGCCGGCCCAGCCGGTGAGCGGGTCGGGCTGCTTGGCTTCGGCGGGTTCGAATTCGAGGGCCCAGGTCTGGGTCCGGGCTTTGCCGGACTGCATCGCGTTCTTGGGGCGCTGGAAGATACGGGCGGTAGGCATGGGTACGCCCTTAGCGCGTCGCGGGGCCGCGTGCATCCGCCTTTTTGGTGCGCAGCGTCGCCGATGCGGCGGCGGGGTCGTCGGGCCAGGGGTGTTTGGGATAGCGGCCGCGCATTTCCTTGGCGACCGCGCTCCAGCTCCCCGCCCAGAAGCCGGGCAGGTCGCGCGTCGTCTGGATCGGGCGGCCGGCGGGCGAGGTTAGGCTGAGCACGAGCGGCGTCGCCTCCGACCCGACGCGGGGATGCTCGGCGAGGCCGAACAGCGCCTGGACGCGCAACTCGACGCGCGGGCCGCCTTCCGCGGCGTAATCGATCGCGTGCGTGCTGCCGGCGGGGCTGGTGAAATCGGCGGGCGCGAGCCGGTCGAGCCGGCGCAGGTCATCCCAGCCGATCAGGCCGCGGATCGCCTCGGTCAGCGCTCCGGCGGGAATCGCGTCGAGCCGGCGGCGGCCCGCGAGCAGCGGTGGCAGCCATTCGTCGAGCCGATCGGCCATCATCGCCTCCAGCGGCACGCCGGCATAGCTGGCGCGCTGGCGCAGCGCGGTGGCGCCAACGCTCCACGGCAGCAGCGCGACGCCGTGGGCCCGGACGCCTTCGAGCAACGCATCGGCGATCGCCGCCGGATCGGCATTCGAATCGGGCCCCGACGACAGCCGCAGCGCGCCGAGCCGCCGCTCGCGCAGCGTCGTCACACCGCCGGTGTCGGGGTCGAAATCGACCGTCCGCCGCGTCTCGATCCGGTCGGCGAACAGGCGTTCGATCGTCGCGAGCGTGATCGACGCGGCGGCGAGGATGCGCGCGCCCGATGCCGCACCCTGCGTCTCCGCCACCGCCAGCCATGCGTTGCGGGCGAGCGCGGTGGTGGGATCGAGGCGAAAGCCGCGACCACCGACCGAGGCCCAATGTTCGCCGCTGGCATCGCGCGCGCGGGCGATCCGGTCGGGGAAGGCGAGCGCGATGGCGACCTCCACCCCCTCGGCATCGCCGCCGTCTCCGGCGAGCCGGGCCCAGCGCTCGGCGAGCTTGCGCGCCGCCACCGCCTTGGTGCCGCGCTCGGTGCGCCAGCGGCGCAGACGCGTGTCGAGGTCGGGATCGGTGCCGCCAAGCCCACGCTCGGACAGCAGCACCGCGACCTCGGCGGCGACCCTGCCCTGCCCCATCGCGCCGGCGCGCAGCAGCATGTGCGCGAGCCGCGGCGGCATCGGCATCGCGGCGATGCGGCGGCCGTGGGCGGTCGGGCGGCCGTCGGCGTCGATCGCGTCGATCGTCGCCAGCCGCTCGCGCGCCTCCGCCACCGCGGCGGCGGGCGGCGGGTCGAGGAAGGCGAGGTCGCGCGGATCGTGGACGCCCCATAGTGCCGCGGCGAGGACGAGGCCGGAGAGGTCCGCCTCGAGAATTTCGGGCGGGTCGAAGCGCGGCAGGCCGCCGGTCGCCGCCTCCTCCCACAGGCGGTAGGCGACGCCGGGCCCGAGGCGCGCGGCGCGGCCGGCGCGCTGCGCCACCGCGGCCTGGCTGGCGCGCTCGGTGACCAGCCGCGTCATCCCCGCAGCGCGATCGTAGCGCGGGCGGCGTGCAAGGCCCGAATCGACGACGATGCGGATGCCGTCGAGCGTCAGGCTGGTTTCGGCGATCGAGGTGGCGAGCACCAGCTTGCGCCGGCCATCGGGTTCGGGCCGGATCGCTGCGCGTTGCGCGGCGGGGTCCATGCTGCCGTGGAGGTGGTGGACGACGATCGCGTCGGACAGGCTCTCCAGCCGCTCCGCGGTGCGTTCGATCTCGGCGACGCCGGGCAGGAAGGCGAGCACGCCGCCCTCCTCCTCGCGCAGCGCCTGACGGATCGCGCTCGTCATCGCATCCTCGATGCGGGCCTCGCCGGCGCGGCCGAGGTGGCGGAGTTCCAGCGGATAGCTGCGCCCCTCGCTCTCGATCACCGGCGCGTCCCCTAGCAGCGCCGCGAAGCGCGCGCCGTCGAGCGTCGCCGACATCGCCACCAGCCTCAGGTCGGGGCGCAGCGCAGCCTGCGCATCGAGCGCCAGCGCCAAGCCGAAATCGCCGTCGAGGCTGCGTTCGTGGACCTCGTCGAACAGCACCGCCGAGATGCCGGCGAGTTCGGGATCGGCCTGGATGCGCGCGACGAAGATGCCCTCGGTCACCACCGCCACGCGCGTCGCCGCCGAGCGCCGACTGTCCATCCGCGTCGCATAGCCGAAGGTGCCGCCGACGCTTTCGCCCGCCAGCGCCGCCATCCGCTCCGCCGCGGCGCGTGCGGCGAGCCGGCGCGGCGACAGCAGCAGGATCTCGCCGGTGCACCACGGCTCGGCGAGCAGCGCGGGGGCGACCGCGGTGGTCTTGCCCGCCCCCGGCGGCGCGACCAGCACGGCGTTGCTCCCCGCGCGCAACGCGGCGAGCAGGTCGGGCAGGACGGCGAGGATCGGCAGGTCGGTCACGGCGCGGTGCCTGTGCCACGGATCGGCGCGCGACGCGACTGCGGCGCGCTGCTATGACGGCGCGGACATTCGCGCAGGAGATATGTGATGGGTCTGTTGGACGGAATCCTCGGCCAGGCGGCCGGCAGTCCGGTGATCGCCAATCTGGCGGAGAAGATCGGCCTTTCTCCCGAACAGGTTACCGCGGCGATCGCGGCGCTGGGCGCGGCGCACGGCCAGCCCGGCGACACCGTCGCGGGCGCCGCCGACTCGACCGGCCTGTCGCCCGACGTGCTCCAGCAGATCCTCGGGCACCTCGGCGGCGAGGGCGCGCTCGGCAATCTCGGCGCGCTGCTCGGATCGGCGCAGGGTGAGGGTGGCCTCGGCAGCGTGCTCGGCAATCTGGGCGGGCTGTTCGGCAAGTCGTGACGCCGACATGACGAAAAGGTCATCGCCCGCGTCCTAGTATCACCCGCCCCGGCGATGCTAGGCGACAGCGGCAGCGTAGCGGGACGGGGTCATTGGGCGGACATCATCACCACGGGCACGATCACGGCCATGGTCATGCGCACGGGCACGGCCATAGCCACGCCCCCGCCTCGTTCGACCGGGCGTTCGCGATCGGCATCGCGCTCAACATCGCCTATGTGCTGGCGGAGGGTGGCGCGGGGCTGTGGACCGGATCGGTCGC
Organism: Sphingomonas liriopis; assembly: GCF_024211255.1. Taxonomy (GTDB): domain Bacteria; phylum Pseudomonadota; class Alphaproteobacteria; order Sphingomonadales; family Sphingomonadaceae; genus Sphingomonas; species Sphingomonas liriopis. Next base: position 125,592 of record NZ_JAMLDY010000007.1, read on the forward strand.
GCTGCTCGCCGATGCGGGGCACAATCTGTCCGACGTGCTCGGCCTGGCGGTGGCGTGGGGCGGGGCGGCGCTGGCGCGCAGCGCGCCGACCAAGCGCTTCACCTATGGGCTGAAGGGATCGACGATCCTCGCGGCGCTGGCCAACGCGCTGCTGCTGCTCGTCGCGCTGGGCGCGATCGTGCTGGAGGCGGCGCAGCGGTTCGACGATCCGCCGGTGCTCGCCGGGCTGACCGTGTCGGTCGTCGCCGCGATCGGCATCGCGGTCAACGCATTCACCGCCTGGCTGTTCGCGCGCGGGCGCAAGGGCGACGTCAACATCCGCGGCGCCTATCTGCACATGCTCGGCGACGCCGCGGTGTCGGCGGGCGTGGTGCTGGCGGGGATCGCGATCTGGGCGACCGGGATCGGCTGGATCGACCCGCTGGTCAGCCTCGTCATCGCCGCGCTGATCTTCTGGCAGACCTGGGGCCTGTTGCGCGAGACGGTGGAGATGAGCCTCGCCGCGGTGCCGCGCGCGATCGACTATGACGCGGTTACCGCGGCGCTGGTCGCGTTGCCGGGGGTCAGCCATGTGCACGACCTCCACATCTGGCCGATGTCGACCACCGAGCCCGTGCTGACCGCGCATCTGGTGATTCCCGCCGGCTATCCCGGCGACGGCTTCCTCGCCACCGCGCGCGAGATGCTGCACGATCGGTTCGGGATCGGCCATGCGACATTACAGGTCGAGACGGGCGGAGGCTGCGCAAGCTGCTGACGCCTGCCCGGCCGTTGGTCGCCCCCGGGCGCAAGCCCTTGCGGACATGGCGTAATATCGACGGGCTGTCCTACACGCCGGCGCCTGTGTTACCGGGCGGACAATATCGCCACGCTCTTTGCCCATCGTGAATTGCGACCATTTCCGAAACGGTCACCCATGGATCGTTTCGCGCAAGGTGTCCATGTTGTCCATGTTCCGCGGCGGCAGCGCGCCTGCCGCTCAATAGGCGCGGGCCACCGCGAACTCGACCGCCTCGATCATCGCGTCCTTGGCCTGGCCGTTGGCGAAGCCGGCGATCGCGTCGATCGCGCGCTGGCCGTAGTGGCGGGCGCGGGCGAGCGTGTCGTCGACCGCGCGCGTCCGGCGGACCAGATCGATCGCGCGGGCGAAATCCTCGTCCGACGACCTGCGGCCCTCGACCGCGTCCTTCCAGAATTTGCGGTCGTCGGCGTCGCCGCGGGCATAGGCGAGGATGACGGGCAGCGTCATCTTGCCTTCGCGGAAGTCGTCGCCGGCGTCCTTGCCCATCGTGCCCGCGTCGGAGACATAGTCGATCGCGTCGTCGACCAGCTGGAACGCGATGCCGAGGTTGCGGCCATAGGCGTCGAGCGCCGCCTCCTCGCCCTCGCTGCGCTCCGCGACGACCGCGGAGATGCGGCAGGCGGCGGCGAAGAGCGCCGCCGTCTTGGCGTTGATGATGTCGAGGTAGCGATCCTCGCCAAGGTCGATGCGGCGCGCGGCGGTGAGCTGGTTGACCTCGCCCTCCGCGATCACCGCGGATGCGTTCGACAGGATCTTCAGCACCTTGAGGCTGCCGTCCTCGACCATCAGTTCGAAGCTGCGGCTGAACAGGAAGTCGCCGACCAGCACGCTCGCCGGATTGCCCCAGATGATGTTGGCGGTGCGACGCCCGCGGCGCAGGTCGCTGCCGTCGACGACGTCGTCGTGGAGCAACGTCGCGGTGTGGATGAACTCGACCGAGGCCGCCAGGCGATGGTGGCGGGTGCCGGTATAGCCGATCAGCCGCGCGCTCGCAAGCGTCAGCATCGGTCGCATCCGCTTGCCGCCGCCCGCGATCAGATGGCCGGCCAGTTCCGGGATCAGCGGGATCTGCGACTGCATCCGGTCGAGGATCACCGTGTTGACGGCGTTCATGTCGCCCGCGACCAGTTGGAGCAGCGGCTCCAGCGAGGGTTCGGGACGATCGAGGCGGTGGATGGTGGCGGTCATCTCGCCCCGCGCTGTGGCCGCTGGGACGCGCGAAGGCAAGTCTTGCCCGCAGACGCCGCACACCCCATGGGGAGGGAAACGGGACGACGAAGGGCGACAGATGAGCGACGACGTGCTGCAGGGGTATCGCAAGAGCATCGACAATATCGACGCGGCGCTGGTCCACCTGCTCGCCGAGCGGTTCAAGGTGACGCAGGCGGTGGGGCGCCACAAGGCGACGAGCGGCCTGCCCGCCGCCGATCCGGGGCGCGAGGAGCGCCAGATCCGCCGCCTGCGCGACCTCGCCGAACAGGCCGAGCTCGACCCGGAATTCACCGAGAAGTTCCTGCGCTTCATCATCGACGAGGTGATCCGCCACCACGAACGGCTGCGCGGCTGACCGTCGTGACCCCTGCCCTTCTCCTGCTGGCGGCCGCTGCTGCGCCCGCCCCCGCCGTCGATCCGCAGGCGGCGATCCTGGGGACGTGGCACAACCCCAAGAACAGCGTCGCGGTGCGCACCGGCCATTGCGGGCAGAGTTTGTGCGGCTGGGTGATCCGCGCCAGCGACAAGGCGAAGAACGACGTCGCCAGCAAGGGCTATCCGCCGCTGATCGGCACCGCGCTGCTGCGCGGCTACAAAGCGAACGGCAAGGCGCGCTGGTCGGGGCAGATCTACGTTCCCGACATGGGCCGCGCGTTCGGATCGACCGTGACGATGGTCGATGCCGATACGCTGAACGTGCGCGGCTGCCTGATCGGCGGGTTCATCTGCAAATCGCAGATCTGGCGGCGCGACTGATGGCCGGCGCGTTCATCGCGGTCGAGGGCGTCGACGGATCGGGCAAGAGCGGCGTCGTCCGCGCGCTGGTCGCCGGATTGCAGGCGCGGGGCCTCGACGTGCTCGGCACGCGCGAACCGGGCGGCACGCCGCAGGGCGAAGCGCTGCGCGGGCTGCTGCTGGCGGGCGCGGACGAGGCGTGGGAGCCCCGCGCGGAGCTGCTGCTGATGACCGCGGCGCGGGTGCAGCATATCGCGCGCGTCGTGCTGCCGGCCGTGGCGGCAGGGCGGATCGTGGTGTCGGATCGCTATGCCGGGTCGACGCTGGCCTACCAGGGCGCGGGGCGCGGGATGGACGCTGGCCTGATCCGCGACCTGCACGCGGCGATGGTGGACGACGTGTGGCCCGACCTGACGCTGGTGCTCGATATCGATCCGGCGGTGGGGCTGGCGCGCAGCCGCAAGCGGCTGGCCGACGGGGGAATCGACGAGGGGCGGTTCGAGAGCCTCGCCCTCCCCTTCCACCAGCGCATCCGCGCGTCGTTCCTTGCGCAGGCCGTGGCGGCACCGGAGCGGCATGCGGTGATCGACGCCAGTGGGACGCCCGAGGCGGTGCGGGCGGCGGCGCTGGCCGCTGTCGAGGCTGCGCTGAAGATCTGAAGCATCACGAACAGGCCGATCCGGTGTTCACCGGTCGCCCAAGGGCAATTGTCAACACGATCGGCGGCGGACATGCACCATATCGGCCGGCAGCAACAGGCGCCGGGCCCTGCGACGGGATCAAAGCTGGATCGGCGGACCCATGCGTTCCATGCCATAGGATCGCAGCAATGCTGCGTCCTTTTCCTTCGAATAGCCGCCCGGGCTGAAGCCCAGCTGTTCCCACGCGTTGAAGAACGCCTCCATCTTCCCGGCGGGTGCGTAGCTCAGGAGCAGCCGCCCGCTCGTACTGCCGACGAATGCCCAGGCATGGGGAACGCCGCGCGGGCCAAGGACGCAATCGCCGGTCTTGAGGGGGAATTTCCTGTCGCCGACCTGGACGAGATATTCGCCCTCGAGGACGTAGAAAAGTTCGTCCTCGCCGTGATGCACGTGCAGGGGCGGACCGCCGCGGCGCTGGTTCGCCTGTTCGATGACGAACAGGTCGCCCTTCGTCTCGCTCGTCACGACTTTATAGGTCGTCGCGCTGACCCCGATCTGGTGATTGTGCCCCTGCCGATCGTGACCGGCTGCGACCGCGGCGATCGGCGGCGCCGCCAGATCGATGCCGGGTGCCCCGCCGATCGGATGCGCCGGCGCTGGCGAGGACGCCCAGCCGGGCGCCGCACGCCATGCCGCACCGCCCGCCAGGGCAGCGAGGGGAAGTCCCAGGATCGATCGGCGTTCCATACATCCTCCGGTGGCGTGGTGGTTGCATCCCGACGTTCACGACGAACATCGTTTCGCATCAGGAACGTTGAAGGCGATATCTGTCAAGCTATCCGTTTGACGTAGATGCCGGATTGTCCGGCTGGACGCGGCGGATCAGGTAGCACCGCGAGGCCCTTGGCAACGTCGGGATACGACCTCGCCGCCGGGCGCGTCAGCGCCCCGTCCAGCGTCAGCGCCCCGTCCAGTTGCCGGGGCGCTTCTCGACGAAGGCGGTCATGCCTTCCTTCTGGTCGGCGGTACCGAACAGGCCGTGGAAGAGGCGGCGTTCGAACTGGACGCCTTGCGCCAGTGTCGTCTCGAACGCGGCGTTGACCATTTCCTTGTTGGCCAGCACGGCGAGCGGGGCCATCGCGGCGATCGTCGCGGCGGTCTTGACCGCTTCCTCGACCAGGTCGGCGGCGGGGACGATGCGGCTGACGAGGCCCGCGCGTTCCGCCTCTTCGGCGTCCATCATGCGGCCGGTGAGGCACATCTCCATCGCCTTGGCCTTGCCGACCGCGCGGGCGAGGCGCTGCGAGCCGCCCATGCCGGGGCTGACCGCGAGCTTGACCTCGGGCTGGCCGAACTTGGCGGTGTCGGCGGCGAGGATGAAGTCGCACATCATTGCGAGTTCGCAGCCGCCGCCCAGCGCATAGCCGGCGACCGCGGCGATGATCGGCTTGCGCGTGGCCGTCAGCGTCTCGTAGCCGGCGAAATGGTTGCGGCCGTACATCGCGGCGAAGTCCATCGCCTGCATTTCCTTGATGTCGGCGCCCGCCGCGAACGCCTTGGCGCTGCCGGTCAGGACCGCGCAGCCCTGGGTGTCGTCGGCGTCGAACGCGGCGAGCGCGGCGAGGAGGTCGGCGAGGACCTGCGCGTTGAGGGCGTTGAGGGCCTCCGGGCGGTTGAGCGTGATGAGCGTGACGCGGTCGCGCCGTTCGACGAGGATGGTCTGGTAGTCGGACATCGTTGGCTCCAATTTCGTCACCCCAGCGAAGGCTGGGGTCTTTAGCCGCGGGAGACCCCAGCTTTCGCTGGGGTGACGTTCAAGATCGTTAGGGTGACGTTCAATTTCGCTGGGGTGACGGTCAATTCGGCGTCCACGCCTCGCCCTCTGGGAGCGGGGCGAAGATCTGGTCGATGACGTGGTCGGTGACGTCCTCGGGCGTGGCGGGGTTCCAGCGCGGGGCGTTGTCCTTGTCGACGATCACCGCGCGGACGCCTTCGAGGAAGTCGTGGCGCTGCACGACGCGGCAGGCGACGGCATATTCCTGCACCATCTCGTCGGCGAAGCTCTGCATCAGGCCGCCGTCGTAGAGCAGGCGGAGCGAAACCTTCATCGTCTGGGGCGACTTGGTGCGCAGCACGGCGAGCTGCTCGGTGGCAAAATCGCCGCCATCGGCTTCGAGCGCGGCGAACACCTCCTCAAGCGTGTCGGCGGCGAACAGGCGGTCGATGTCGGCGCGATGGTCGAGCAGTCCGGCGGCGGGTGGCGTGACGCTCGCCGCGGCCAGTGCGGCCTCGATGCCTTGCGGAGCGGCGACGATCGCCGCCTTGACCTCGGCCAGCGCCGCGGCCGGCAGGTAATGCGTCGCGAGGCCCAGCGCGTACGCCTCGGCGCCGTCGAGCCGGTGGCCGGTCAGCGCGAGGAACTGGCCGATCCGCCCCGGCAGCCGCGACAGATACCAGCCGCCGCCGACGTCGGGGAACAGGCCGATCCCCGTCTCCGGCATGGCGAAGCGCGTGTTCTCGGTCGCGACGCGGTAGCGGCAGGGGAGCGCGATGCCGACGCCGCCGCCCATCGTCACGCCGTCCATGAAAGCGACGATCGGCTTGGCGTAGGTGAACAGGCGGTGGTTCAACCGGTATTCGGTGTGGAAGAAGGCGCGCGCGGCGGCGCCGTCGCCCGCGCCGCTTTCGCTGAGCAGGCGGATGTCGCCGCCGGCGCAGAAGCCCCGTGACAACTTTGGATCGCCATCCGGCGCGGGCGCATGATCGAGCAGCACCGCGGCGATCGTCGCATCGGTGCGCCATGTTTCCAGCGCGGCGAGCATCGCTTCGCACATGCCGAGGTTGAGCGCGTGCAGCGCCTTGGGACGGTTGAGGCGCAATCGCCCGACGGCGCCGTCTGTCTGGATCAGCAGGTCATCGCTCATGCCCGCGGCCTTTGACCCGCGACGAAGCCCGCGTCCATAGCCAACCGTGGCGGGCGCGCGGATCAGTCGTAGCGCGCGTCCCACATCAGGGCGGCGATCCGCTCGGCGGTCAGCGCGTCGGCCGGTGCCGTCGCGACGCCGTCGGCGACCGCCGCCTGCGCGACGACCACGGCGATGTGCAGCGCGACCTCGCGCAGCGCATCGATCGGCGGGAGCAGCGTATCGCCCGCGCCGCCCATCGCGCCGAGCGCGCGCGCCGCGGCCATGAACATGCCGTCGGTGACGCGCGTCGCACCGGCTGCGATCGCGCCCAGCCCGACGCCGGGAAAGATGTAGACGTTGTTGACCTGCGTCACGCCGGCGACGCCGAACGGGCTGCCGGTGCCGACCACCGCGCGGCCGTCGGTCCAGGCGAGCACGTCGGCAGGATGCGCCTCGGCGCGCGACACCGGGTTGGAAAGCGGGAAGATCACCGGTGTCGCACAACCCGCCGCCATCGCGCGGACGACGGCTTCGGTGAAGGCGCCCGCCTGCCCCGAGGCGCCGATCAGCACGGTCGGGCGCACCGCCTGCACCGTGTCGAGCAGGCCGAGCCCACCGTCCGCGTCGCGCGTCCAGTCGGCGACCTCGGCGGGATCGCGCGCCAGCAGCGCCTGCGGGGCGGTGAGCTTCGGCATGTCCGACAAGATCAGGCCGTCGCGGTCGACCGCCCAGATTCGCGCGCGTGCTGCCGCCTCGTCGAGGCCCTCGGCGCGCAACGCCTGGACGAGCAGTTCGGCGACGCCGCTGCCCGCCGCGCCGGCGCCGAACAGCACGATGCGCTGGCCGGTGAGCGACGCGCCGGTGCGGCGGATCGCCGACAGCAACGTGCCGACCGCGGTCGCGGCGGTGCCCTGGATATCGTCGTTGAAGCTGAGCAACCGGTCGCGATAGCGCGCGAGCAGGTCGTAGGCGTTGTGCCCGGCGAAATCCTCCCATTGCAGCAGGACGTTCGGCCAGCGCGCCGCGACCGCTTCGACGAAGGTGTCGACGAAGGCGGCATAATCCTGCCCACGGATGCGCGGGTTGCGCCAGCCGACGTAGAGCGGATCGTCGCGCAAGGCGGCATTGTCGGTGCCGACGTCGAGCAGGATCGGCAGCACCTCGGCGGGGTGGAGGCCGGCGCAGGCGGTGTAGAGCGCGAGCTTGCCGATCGGGATGCCCATGCCGCCGGCGCCCTGATCGCCCAAACCGAGGATGCGCTCGCCGTCGCTGACGACGATCACCTTGACCCGGTCGAGCGCGGGGTCGGCGAGGATGTCGGCGATGCGGCCGCGATTGGGGTAGCTCAGGAACAGGCCGCGCGGCTTGCGCCAGATTTCGCTGAACCGTTCGCAGCCGGCGCCGACGGTGGGGGTATAGACCAGCGGGAGCATGCGCGGCAGGTCGGCCTGCACCAGCGCGTGGAACAGGATCTCGTTCGAATCCTGCAGCTCGCGCAGGAACGCGTAGCGGTGGAAATCGTCCGCCATGCCGTCGAGCACGCGGCGGCGGCGGACGATCTGGCTCTCGAGCGTGCCGACGTGCGGGGGGAGCAGGCCGTGCAGGCCGAAGCGGTCGCGCTCGGCCTCGATGAAGGCGGTGCCCTTGTTGGTCAGCGGGTCGGACAGCAGGGCGCGGCGCGCGGCGTGGAAGGCGGGGGACATGGGCGGCCTCTTCAGAAGCGGAAGCTGAGCCAGCCGGCCATGAAGTCGGAGCTCTTGAACCCCGCCTTCGACAGCGACGGGCCGGCGGCGAGATGTTCGTAGCGGCCGGTGAAGGACAGCCGCGGGGTGATCGACCAGATCGCCTGCAACCGCGTGACGTCGCCGATCTTGGCGTCGGCGACGCCTTGCGTGCCCGCGAACGGCTGGCCGTTGGCGCGGTAGACCGCGTCGGTGACGCTGTCGCGCCACGCGAGCTGGTATTCGGCGGTGACGCGAACGTTTTTGATGGGCTGGAAGGTGACGTTGGGCGCGACCGCGATCAGGTTCGACGGGGTCAAAAACAGCCCGTAGCTGTAGTAGATGTTGTTGCCGAAGGGGGCGTAGGCGTCGCGCAGCTTGCCGTCGCCATACCCGCCGCCGCCGCTGGCGTAGTCGACGTGGAAGCCGACGCGCGGTGCGGTCTTCGCCTTGCCGACGCGCCAGGTCTGCGCGAGGAAGACGTGCCAAGCGTCGATGTCCTGGTCGATGTAGTGGCCGTATTGATGGTTGACGGTCCAGTCGATCGTCAGCGGCCCGGCATCGCCCCAGATGTGCGTGCCGACATAGTAACGCGTCGCCGGCCCGATCCGCCCACCCCACGCGCCCACCGTATTGCGGCGGCGCCAGAAGAAGGGGTCGACGTACAGCTTCGATCCGCCGAACGCGCGCGTCGGCACCGCGAAGCCCAATGTCACGCCCGAGAAGCGGCGCGCGGGATCGACGATGTCGTCGTCGGTGCCGAGGTCGCCATATTGCGTCGGCTTGAGGTCGAACAGGTCGGCGCGGACGGTCGCACCGCGCGCCCAGGCGCGGATGCCGTTCAGCGTATAGCGGATCGTGTTGTTGTCGCGCTGCGAGACGAGCAAATTGGGGCCGTCGGTGAATTCCTGCCGGCCGTAGCGCGCGCCGATCGCGACGCCGGCGACTTCGGCGTTGCCCTCGACGAACGCCTGCTGGAGGACGAGGTCGTTGCGCAGCGTCGCTGCGGGTGCGCCGAGTTCGACGCCCGAGATACCGCCGTGCGCGACCTCGGCGAAGGCGCGAAAATGCGGGCCGACGTGCAGGTCGGCGCCGGCGAAGATGCGGTTGATGTCCTGCCGCTGCGCGCGAGAATCGCGGAGGTTGGGGTTGGTGGTGTGGTTGACGCGCAGGCGCAATTCGCCGGACAGCGTGAGGTAGACGTCGCCGTCGCGGTCGAGGGGCAGGAACTTGAGGCGATCGAGGAAGTCGTCGCGCTTCTTCGGGTCGCGGTAGCTGCTCCAGTCCTCCGTCCAGCGCGACAGGTTGAAGCCGTTGGTGGTGGCGCCATCGCCGATCGCCGCGGCGGGGTAGGAGGCGACGGTCGGGGTGGCGGGGTTGCGGGTGGTACCGGCTTCGGTGGGAGCAACGCTGGTCTGCGCGTGTGCCCCGGCGGCGAGGGTGAGCAGCGCGGTGGCGCCGAGCAGACGGATGGGTCGATGCATGAAGCGATCCTTCTAGGTCACCGCACTCACCCTCACCCTATCGGGCGCTTCGCGCCCTCTTCCCTCTCCCGATGGGAGAGGGAGGGAGCGCCGTCAGGCGCGGAAGGGTGAGGGTGAGGCGCGTTACTCCGCGGGAACCGCGTCGGCGGGCAGCTGGTCGACGCGGGGCACGTCACCGCGCATCGCCGCGTTCAGCCGGTCGGTGTCGAGCGCGCCTTCCCAGCGCGAGACGACCACGGTCGCGACCGCGTTGCCGATGAAGTTGGTGAGGCTGCGGCATTCGCTCATGAAGCGATCGACGCCGAGGATCAGCGCCATGCCCGCGACCGGCACGCTCGGCACGATCGACAGCGTCGCGGCCAGCGTGATGAAGCCCGCACCGGTGACCCCCGCCGCGCCCTTCGACGACAGCATCGCGACCGACAGCAGCAGCAATTGCTGGCCCAGCGACAGGTCGACGTTGCACGCCTGCGCGATGAACAGCGCGGCGAGCGTCATGTAGATGTTGGTGCCGTCGAGGTTGAACGAATAGCCGGTGGGCACGACGAGGCCGACGATCGACTTGGGGCAGCCGGCACGCTCCATCTTCTCGATCAGCGCAGGCAGCGCGCTTTCCGACGAGGAGGTGCCGAGAACCAGCAGCAGCTCGGCCTTGAGATAGGCGATCAGGCGCAGGATCGAGAAACCGCACAGCCAACTGACCGTGCCGAGCACGACGAGAACGAACAGCAGCGAGGTGAAATAGAAGGTACCGACCAGCATCGCGAGGTTGGCAAGCGTGCCGACGCCGTATTTGCCGATGGTGAACGCCATCGCGCCGAACGCACCGATGGGTGCGGCCTTCATGACGATGCTGACCACCTTGAAGAAGGCGAGCGAGACGTCCTCGAGCACGCTGAGCACCTTGTCGCCGCGGTCGCCGATCAGCGCGAGCGCGATGCCGAACAGGATCGACACGAACAGCACCTGCAGGATGTTGCCTTCCGTCAGCGACGACAGGAAGGTGTCGGGGATGATGCCGGTCAGGAAGCCGGTGATCGTGCTGTCGTGCGCCTTGGCGGCGAATTCGGCGACCTTGCTGGTGTCGAGGCTGGCGGGATCGATGTTGAGCCCGGCGCCGGGGCGCACGACGTTGGCGACGATCAGGCCGACGATCAGCGCCAAGGTCGAGAAGAACAGGAAGTAGACGAACGCCTTGCCCGCGACGCGACCGACCGCGGCGAGATCGCGCATGCCGGCGATGCCGGTGACGATGGTCAGGAAGATGACCGGCGCGATGACCATCTTGACCAATTTGATGAAGCCATCGCCGATCGGCTTCAGCGCCTCGCCCGTGGCGGGCGCGAAATGGCCGAGCAGCACGCCCGCGAGGATCGCGATCAGGACCTGGAGATAGAGCTGAGCGTACCAGGGCCTGGCGGCCGGCGGGACGGGCGGTGTCGCGGCGATGCTGATGGTCATGGGCTGCCTTTCATCCTCTGGATCACGCGGGCCGGCTCTTGATGGCCGTGGGCGTTGTCGGATCATGGCGCGCGCGGGATGGTCCCGACAATCGGGCATCGGCGATTTAATTATCTTTGTTTTTCAGCGCCTTGATGTTTCTCGGCGTGGCCCGTGCCGGGATCGCCGAGCGCCGATCGCGAAAAGTGTGCAGAAAGTTGCACACTTTCCCGTGACCGGTCACAGCGGCAGTTCGTCGCGGCGCCGTTCGAGCGCGAGCAGCAGCGACTTAGCTTCAAGCCCGCCGGCGAAGCCGGTCAGGTGTCCGCCCGATCCGACGACGCGGTGGCAGGGCGCGACGATCGACAGGGGATTGCGGCCGTTGGCGGCACCGACCGCGCGCGATGCGGACGGACGGCCGATCGCGCGGGCGAGTGCGCCATAGCTGCGCGTCTCGCCATAGGGGATCGTCAGCAGCGCGGCCCAGACCGCCTTCTGAAAATCGGTACCGCGCCAGTCGAGCGGCAGGTCGAAGCTCGTCCGTTCGCCGGCGAAATAGCCGCGCAGCTGGTCGGCCGCCGCGCGCAGCACCGGATGCGCGGCATCCTCCACCAGCGGCCCCAGCCGTACGCGCAACGGGTCGTCATTCTCCCACAGCACCGCAACGAGGCCGGCATCGCTCGCCACCAGCGTCAGCGCGCCGACCGGCGAAGGCATGATCGTGGCGGCGAGCGTCATCGGGTCACGATAGCGTGGTGCGCGTTCCGGCTACAGCCGTATGTGCCGGCAACTTCCAACAAAAATGCCGTCAATCGGGGGCATCTGCGCGATGCAGCGGCGCATGCCCGCCTGCAATCGCCGTCAAAACGGTTTCGTTACAGATCGTTAAGCGCCGCCGGCGAAACCGGCGCCATGAAAGACGGCACGGGGATGCGATAGGTGGATCGCTGGGGAGAGCGCGATTTCGATCGCGATGCGATGATCGATCCGGACATGTCCGATACGGCGACCGGGTGGATCGACGCCGATATCGCGCAGGCGATCACGACAGTGCTGGTCGCGCCCGATTCGACGCCGGCGCTCGGCACCGTGCTGAGCCGGGCGCGGATCGGCCTGCTCCACCGGACGCGCGACGGGCGCGTGCTGATGGTCAACGATCGTTTCTGCGAGCTGCTCGGCCGGACACCCGCCGATTTGTCGGGACTGCCGATCGACGCGTTCCTGCATCCCGACGATCTGGTCCGGGCGAAGGCGGTCCACGCCGGGCATATGGCGGCCGCGACGCCGTTCGGGATCGAAATGCGCTTCGTCCGTCCCGATGGCAGCGTCATCTGGTGCGACGTTCAGGCGTCGTTCGTCTGCGACGCGGCGGGGGTCGCGGCATCGACGATCACCGTCGCGCAGGACGTCACCGCGCGCCACCTCGCCGAAGCCGAATTGCGCGAGAGCGAGGAACGGTTCCGCCTCGCCACGCATGCCGCGGGACTCGGCATCTGGGACTATGACGCGATCGGCGACCGGCGCGAATGGTCCGACGAGCTGAAGGCGATGCTGGGCCTGCCGGTCGACGCGCCCGCGGTCATCGCGCAGGCGCTGGCGCTGGTGATCCCCGCGGATCGCCACCGCCTGCAGGCGCTGGTCGCCGCGGTCGAGGCGGGCGACGGCAACCACCGATTCGAGACGGTGCTGCGCATCCACCGCGCCGACACCGGCGAGGAGCGCTGGATCAAGACCGGCGGCTGGCGGATCGAGGCGCCGTCGGGGCGGCTCGCGCGCGTGCTCGTCACCACCCGCGACGTCACCGAGGAGCGCACCGCAGAGGACCGCATCCGCTTCGCCGCGCATCACGACACGCTGACCGGCCTGCCCAACCGCGCGGCGTTCGGCGAGCGGCTGGAGACCGCGATCGGCGAGGCGACGCGGCTCGGCACCGGGTTGGCGCTGGTGTTGTTCGACGTCGATCATCTGAAGGAGACCAACGACACCGTCGGCCACGATGCCGGCGACATGGTGCTGCGCACGTTCGGCGTGCGGCTGCGCGCGGCGCTGGGCGATCGCTGCACGCTGGCGCGGCTGGGCGGCGACGAATTCGCCGCGGTGATCGAGGGGACGGACGGCACCGACGACATCGTCGCGCGGGTGCGCGCGGCGCTGCGCGTGGTGCGCGAACCGCTGGCGCACGAGGGGCGCATCCTCGATTGTCAGGCGACCGCGGGCGGATCCCTGTTCCCGGCGCATGGCGCGACCGCCGCCGACCTGCTGAAATCCGCCGATATCGCGCTGTATGCCGCCAAGGCGAGCATGCGCGGCAACATCATGACCTTCGCGCCGCAGATGCGCGCCGACCTGCAGCGGCGGTCGTCGATGCTGTGCATCGCGCGCGACGTGGTGCGCGACGAGCGGATCATGCCCTTCTACCAGCCCAAGGTCGCCTTGGCGACCGGGCGGGTGTGCGGGTTCGAGGCGCTGCTGCGCTGGCGGCACCCGACGCTCGGCACGCAGCCGCCGGCGACGATCGATGCGGCGTTCGAGGACCTCGACCTCGCGATCGCGCTGAGCGAGCGGATGCTCGCCGGCATCGTCGGCGACATGCGCCGCTGGATCGACGACGGCGTCGCGTTCGGGCGGATCGCGTTCAACCTGTCGCCCGCCGAATTCCGCCGCGACGACCTGGTCGATCGCATCCTCGGCCACCTCGCCCGCGCGCGCGTTCCCGCCGAGCGGTTCGAGCTGGAGGTGACCGAGACGGTGTTCGTCGGGCGCGGCGCGGAATGCGTGGCGACGGCGCTCGACGCGTTCTCGCGCGCGGGCGTGCATATCGCGCTCGACGATTTCGGCACCGGCTATGCCTCGCTGACCCATCTCAAGGCGTTTCCGGTCAACACGATCAAGATCGACCGCAGCTTCGTCGGGCATCTCGACGACGATGCCGGCGATGCGGCGATCATCGATGCGGTGGTGGCGCTGGGCCATCGGCTGGGGATGACGGTGGTCGCCGAGGGGGTCGAGACCGAGGCGCAGGCGCGCTACCTGCTGGGGCAAGGATGCGACATGGCGCAGGGCTATCTGTTCGGGCGCAGCGTGCCGAGCGACGAGGTGCCCGCCGCGCTCGCCCACGCCTATCGCACGGCGCGCGCGCTGTAGGCGCGGCGGCGGCGTTCGATCCACCATAACGTGGCCGTGGCGGCGAGGAAGGCGAGCAGCCAGCGCCACGACGGTTGCGGGTCGCGCGGCTGTGGCTGGGTGGATACGCGCCGCTCGCCGACCAGCGCCAGCGTCGCCTCGCGGCGGACGGTGGCGCGCAGCTGCGGCAGGGCGTCGGCGGGATAGACGTAGAAGGGCTGCTCGCCGAGGCGATGCCAGCCGGGGACGCGGGGCCAATAGCCGGCGCAGGCGCGCGCGTGCGGGTCGGGCACCAACGGCGTATTCGTGCCGTCGGGCGCGATGACGGCGGGGGGCGAGCCCGTGGCGCACACCGGCGTGCGCTCGCCGACGCGGGGCAAGGCGCCGATGCGGATGCCGGGATCGGGCGTTCCCCGCCCGACCGTCGCGGCGAGCGCGCTCCAGATCGCGGCATGCGCGTCGCCGTTGCCGCTGGTGACCAGCGCGAAGCTGTCGAGCAGGGTCGTCACCGCGACGCGGCCGCGCCCGACTCCCTGCCATGCCGCAAAGGGCGTGCCGCGCGCGTCGCGGAGCAGGGGTATGCCGCCGAGCGGCACCGCCATCCGCTTCAGCTCGGGTACCTCCCCCAGCGGCGCGGCAATCGTGGCGGGGGCGTCGCGCGTGCCGGGGCCGCGGCGGGCGACGAGCGCCGCATCGCCCGGCGCGGCGGGTGGCAGGCGGAGCGGTGTCGCCGCCGCGCCGCCACCGGTCGGCAGGCCGAGCAGCTGCCAGCCGCGCGGCACCGGGCCGGTCAGGCGCACGACGAGCCCCAACCCGCCGCGCACCGCCTGTGCAACGCCGCCCCGCGCGCTGCCGCCGAGCCCTGCCCAGCTGCGATCGTCAAGGATCAGCAGGTCGTAGCGCGCCAGCGCCGACGGGGTGAGCGCGACGCCGGGATCGCCCAAGGCAACGCCGCCGCCGACCGCAGCCTGCGTCTCCGCGGTCAGGCCGGCGTCGGCGGCCCAGCGGCGCAGGAACTTGACCTCCGGCCCGGGTGCCGCGGCGAGGATCAGCGCGCGGGCGGGCGTGGCGGCGCGCGTGACGAGCGGCACTGGCGCCTGTTCCCCGGCGGTGCGCAGCGTGAACAGCGCCTCGCCGGGGACGCGGGCCGTGCCGTGCAGGATCACGCTGCCGTCCGCCGCCGGCCTGGCGGTATCGACGACCCGGCCGGCGGGATCGAGCAGGCTCGCCGTGCCGCCGCCGGTGACGCGCGCGGCGATGCGGAACGGCTCGCCCGGGGCGACCGGCGCGGAGGGCGTAAGCGCGACGAGGCCGGTGGGCGCGGGCGGCGCGGCGTAGCGCAGCGTGACGCTAGACGCCGCCGGTCGGTCGCGCGCGGCGAGGCCGCTGCCGACGATGCGGAGCGCGGTGGCCCCGGCGTGGCGGCGCAGCGCGGCGGCGAGGTCGGGCGCGCGCTCCGCCCCCGCGATGCCGCGCGCTTCGGGCAGGGCGACGAGCGTCTCGCCGGGGCCGATCGCCACCAGCCGCGACGCACCTTCGGTGGCGACGACCAATGTGCCGCTGCTGCTCGCGGGCGATGGCGCGAACAGCGTCAGGTAGAGCGATCCCGCGACGATCGGCTGCAGCACGACGAGCGCCGCCAGCCGCCACCGCGCGGCGCGGATCGGCGCGCGGGCCTGCCACAGCCCCAGCCGGACCCAGGCGATCGCGACCGCCAGCGCCAGCAATGCCGCGACGATCCGCTCGGCGCTCACGGCAGCGCGTCCAGATAGCGGCGGCCGACCGCATCGCCGCCGTCGCGGCGCGCGAGCCCCGGCGTCGGTCGCGGCAGCGCCGGCCACAAGGCAGCGCGCAGCGCCGCGCGGCAGGACACGCAATCAGGACGACGGCGCAGCGTATCGATCGCGCCGGCCAGTGCGAGCGGATCGGGCACCCGCGCCGCGCCCGTGCGCAGCCAACGCGACAGCGCGTCGAGCGCCTGCCCTCGGCGCGGCGTATCGAGCGCGCGCCAGATCGCCGCCGGGATGGGATCGACCGGATCGGCGGCGGCGGAGGGCAGGCTGCGCGGCCCCATCTCACCCCGCACGCCGGTCATCCGCCGCGTCATGTCGATCGCGGGCAGATCGGTGCCGGTGCGCGCGAGGAAGATGCGCGTCGCCTGCTGCACCTGCTTGATGAAGCGCAGCGCGGTGTAGGCGTGGGGCAGCGCCTTGCGCGGTTCGCCCTGACGCAGGGCGGTCTCCGACCGCCACATCGCATCGAGCGCGCGGCGCAATGTCGCGCGCGTGCCGGGATCGAGCAACGTCGCCGCCTCCGCCTCGTCATGCGTATGGCCGTATTCGGCGACGACGTCCTCCGCCGCGCCGAACGCAGCCGGGGCGTCGTGGTCGTGGTCCGCCGCCGCGGGCGAGGCGGAGGGCGCGGGCTCCTCCTCGTCGTTGGTGGGCATCGCGACGCTCGCGCCGCTCGTCTCCTCGCCCATGAACTGGCCGTAGCGCATCCGCAGCAGCCGCTGGTCGGCGCCGATCGCATCGGCGCGGGCGAGGAAGCGGTCGGCAGGCGGACGGGGGCGTTCGGCGAGCAGCGCCTCGGTATCGATGATGATCTGGCGCTGGCTGCGGAAATAGGCGGGCATGACGCGGCGGCCCATCGCCTCCAGCCCGCTGCCCTCCGCCGCATTCGCCGGGGGGCGGCGCAGGATGACGCTGGGGCCGCGCACCTCCTGCGCATCCGGCGTTCGGGTGTCGGCGACGATCAGCTGCGCGACGACGTCGCCGGGCTCGACGAAGCCCAGCGCGGCGAAATCGAGCCGCGCGGCGAAACGGCGGGCGCGGGGAGAGCCGCTGCCGGCGAGCGACAGCGTGCGTTCGGCGAAGCGGACGTTCTCGCCTTCCCCCTGCGCGACGACGATTCGCAGCCGGGCGCTGGCGCGGACGCCGTAATCGTCGGTGGCGACGAAGGCGAGCGTGGCGCCGCGCTGGCTTGGCACGAGGATCGTCACGCCCTCGCGCGGCGTCTCGACGCGGACCTGCGGCGGCCGGTCGGCGATCACGTCGATGCGGTGGAGCGGCGGCACGCCCGCGCGCGCCGCACCGGTGGGGACGACGCGGTACAGCAAGGACCGGTCGGCGCGATAAGCCGCGTGCCATGCTCCGTCTCGCGCGAGCGGGATCGCCGGCTGCCCGACGCCGGCGAGGCGGGCGGCGGCGGGGTCGGGGGCGAAGCGCAGCGTCCAGCGCAATTGCGCGCCCGCCGGCACGCGCGCATCGAGCGTCGCCAGCGTGCGCGGCGGCAGGCCGGTGTAGGCGGGCGGCACGACCTCCAGCGCCTGCCCGACGAGACGCGGCACGCCAGGGATCGCGCGCAACCCTTCCGCCACTGGGGCGAGCGCGACGGTGGCCGGGCGTGGCCAGAGAAGGATCGCGGCGATGCAGACGAGCGCGGCGAGCGCGATCCCCGCCAGCATGCCGCGCGGGCGAGGCGCGGCGAGAGAGGGGATCGCTTCGCCCGCGACCCGCCGCGAGATCCGGTCGCGCTGGAGCCGCTGCAACGGGGTCAGCGCGGCGGGATCGGCGAACAGCAGGTCGCTGCTGTCCTCCAGATCGCGGCGCGACGCGTCGAGCGCGGCGATCAGCCAGCGCCGGTCGAAACGCCGCGCCCGCGCCCCTGCGATTCCCGCGGTCGCGGCGAGGCCGATCGCCAGCAGCGCGGCGGCAAGCCCCGCCCCCGCGAAGCGCCAGCCGAGCGCGGCGAGGACCAGCGCCGCCGGCACGCCCAGCGCCAGATCGTCGCGCCATGCCGCCACGCGGGTGGGGCGCGTCCAGCTTGCGACGCGGGGATCGGCGCTCATGGCGCGGGGCCCCGCACGGCGCGGGTGGCGAGCCAGCGCTCGACGAGGAACAGCAAGGCGGCGGCCACCGCCAGCATCGGCCACAGCGGGCGTGCCGGTGGCAGCGGCGCGGGTGCGCCAGGCTGCGGCGCATAGGCATCGGCGAGCACGCGGGCCGGATCGGGCTCCGCAGCGGCGAACAGCGCGGCGAGGCGGTGCGGGAAATCGGGGTCGAGCAGTTGCGGCATGGCCGCCGGTGCCAGCCGCCGGGTGAAGCGCAGCAGGCGGCCGCGGCCGAGAGGCTGCGCCTCGACCAGTGCCGCGCCGTCGGCGTCGCGCCAGACCGCGACCGTGGGGCTTGCGGGAATCGTCGTCTCGCGCGCGACGAGGACGATGTTGCCTGCCTCGGCCTGCGCGATCGCCGCGGCGGGCAGCGCCCCGGGGGCGAGCCAGACGAGCGGACGGGATCGCGGGATCGGGGCGGAGCGCGGCGCGATATCGCGCTGGCCCAGCGCGCGCAGCGCCGCGCCGACGTAGCGCGCGCCCGCGACGGTGGGGTCGTAGCGCAGGACCGGTAGCGCGGGCGGCGGGACGCGCGGCGGTGAGAGGCCTTCGCCGACGATGCGCCAGGCGATGCGGCGGGCGACGCGGGGGCGCTCGGCATCGGCGCCGTCGAGGATGCGCGGCACGACGACGGTCAGCGCGGCGCCGGGCGGCAGCTCCGCGTCGAGCTGGCGGATCAGGCTGGCGACCGGCACCGGACCCGCCGGCCGCGGCGCGGTGACCGACGGGAAGCCGGGGGCGAGCCAGACCTGTCGCGCGCCATCCGCCGGCGGCACCGCCGCGCCGGGCGCCACCGCCACCACCGCGCGGGCGGTATCGGTGCCGGTCAATACCGGCAGGGCGAGCACCAGCGCGATGACCGCGAGCAGCGCCAGCCGCGCCGCGAGCAACAGCCGCTCGTCGAAGCGTGGCCGGTGGCGAGGACGCGGTTTCTGGCGCAGCCAACGCAAGGCGGCGAAGTCGGTCGGCCGCTGTTCGGTGCGCCGGGCGAGATGGAGCAGCAGCGGCAGCGCGAGCGCCGCCAGCGCGGCGAGGCCGAGCGGGAACAGCAGGTTCATCGCGCGACGCGCCCGAACAGCGCCTGCAACGGCGTGTCGAGCGGTTCGTCGAGGACGAGCCGCGCGTGGCGGATGCCGGCCGCGTGCCACGCCGCGGCGAGCGTCGCCTGCGCGGCGGCGAACCGCGCAAGGAATTCGGCGCGCAATGCGGCGGCGTCGCCGAGCAGTTCCTCGCCCGTCTCGGGATCGCGGAAGCGGTATCCGCCGTCGAGGTCGAAGTCGCGTTCGGTGACGGTCAGCACCTGCAGCGCCAGCACCTCGCGCCCCGCCGCCGCCAGCCGCGTCGCGAGATCGAGGCAGGCGGGGTCGAACCAGTCGGAGACGATTCCCACGAGGTCACGCGCGCCGATCCGGTCCCACAGCGGCGCCAGCGTCGCCTCCGCCGGAAAGCCGCCCGCCGCGCCCAGCGCCTGCAACGCATGGTGGAGCCGGTCGCGCTGGCGCGTGCCGCCGGCGGCGGGGATCAGGTCGAACGCATCCGCGGACAAGGTCGCCAGCGCGAAGCGGTCGCCCTGCGCCAGCGCCAGTTCGGCGAGCGCTGCGGTCAGCCCCTTGGCGGCATCGAGCCGCGCATAGCCGGGCGCACGCGCATCCGCCTGCGCCATCGAGGCACTGGCATCGAGCAGGATCCACAGCGCGACCGGGCTCTCCCGCTCCGCCTCGCGGACGAAGAAGCGGTCGGAGCGGCCGTAGAGCTTCCAGTCGATCTGTCGCGGTTCGTCGCCGGGCTCGTAGGGGCGATAGGCGGCGAATTCGAGTCCCGACCCACGCGCGCGACTGGTGTGCAGCCCCAGCCCGCGGTCGCCGATCGCGCGGCGCGCGACGAGGGTGAGCGCCTTCAGCCGGTGGCGGACGTCACCCGGTATCAACGGCGCGATCAGATCAGGCACCGGGTCCCCGCACCGCGCCGAGCAGCCGTTCGACGACCGCGTCGGGCGACACGCCCTCCGCCTCCGCGGCGAAGGCGAGGATCAGGCGGTGGCGCAGCACCGGCGCGGCGAGCGCGGCGACGTCCTCGCGCGTCGCCGCCAGCCGCCCGTGGAGCAACGCGCGCGCCTTGGCGGCGAGGACCAGCGACTGGCCGGCACGCGGGCCGGCGCCCCAGCGGACGTAGCTGCGCAGGGCGTCGGGCATCGCCTCGCCCGGCCGCGTCGCGCGGACCAGCCGCGTGATCCAGTCGAGCAGGTCGCCGCCGAGATGCACCTCGCGCACCAGCGCCTGCAGGGCGAGGACGTCCTCGCCCGCCATCACGCGTGGCACGGTGGCGAGGCCGCTGCCGGTGGTCGCGGCGAGGATGGCGCGTTCCTCGCTCTCGCTCGGGTAATCGAGGCGGACGTGGAGCAGGAACCGGTCGAGCTGCGCCTCGGGCAGCGGATAGGTGCCCGCCTGTTCGATCGGATTCTGCGTCGCCAGTACGAAGAACGGCCGCGGCAGCTGGTAGGTCGTGCCGCCGTAGCTGACGGTGCGTTCCTGCATCGCCTCCAACAGCGCCGCCTGCGTCTTGGGCGGCGTGCGGTTGAGTTCGTCGGCGAGCAGCAGATTGGTGAACACCGGGCCCTGTTGGAAGCGGAAGTGGCGCTTGCCGGTGCCGTGGTCCTCTTCCAGCAATTCGGTGCCGAGGATGTCGCTCGGCATCAGGTCGGGGGTGAACTGGACGCGGCGGAAATCGAGGTGCAGCGCCTCGCCCAGTGACCGCACCAGCAGCGTCTTGCCGAGCCCCGGCACACCCTCCAGCAGGCAATGGCCGCCGGCGATCAGGCCGATCAGCAATTGCTCGACCACCGCCGCCTGTCCGACGATCGCCTGCGCGATCGCCGCGCGTAGGGCCGTGAGGGTCGACAGGCGGGCTTCGATTTCGGCTTCGGTCATGCTGCCCTCATGCGTTCAGCGCGTACATGACGATGTTGACCGCGAATTTGGTGTTGTCCTGCGCCAAGAAGCGCTTGTTGCGCCAGTCGTAGTCCCATTCGCACCCGTAATCCTTGTTGCTGTAGAGCAGCCCCAGCCGGCCATCGATGGTGATGCCCCTGAGGTAATCGTGGACGAGGTCGTCGCCCCAGCCGTTCAGCTCGAAGCCGGTGTTGGGCGGCCCGTCGAACTTGAAGAAGCTGGTGTAGAGCGGGTGCTTGCGCGGCAGTTTGGCCAATGCCTTCGGCCCGAAGATGGCGCGCATCTGCCGTTCGAAGCTCTGCGCGAACAGGCCGTCGATGTCGTGGTTGCAGTCGTCGACCAGCACGAACCCGCCGCTGCGCACGTAGCGTTCGAAGTTGCGGCGTTCGGCGGCGGAGAATTCGACCAGTCTGTGTCCCGCCATGTAGCAGAAGGGGGCGGTGAGCATCCTGGGGTCGGCGAGCGCGACGACGCGTTCCTTCGGGTCGACGCGCAGGTTGGTATAGTCGACCAGCGAGGTGAGAAGGTTGGACGGCATGCGCTGGTCGACGTCCCAGTCGCCCGACTGGTAGCGCAGCCGGGTGAACCAGAAGTCGTACGCCCCGGCGGCGGTGGCGGCGCGGGGGAGGAGTGCGGTGGCGGCGGTCGCCACCGCGGCGCGGAGGAAATCGTGGCGGGTGAGTCCCCTTCCCTGTCCCACTCCCATTGTCACCCCGGACTTGTTCCGGGGTCCACCGTTCCGCACGCTCATCGGCCGGTGGGCATGCGGCACCGTGGACCCCGGAACGAGTCCGGGGTGACGGAGGATGTGAGGTGACGTCGGTCCATCACGATCCCCCGCCGACCCCGATCACACCGCGTCGGACAGCGAGGTGAACGTGAAGTCGCGCAGCCGCATCGGCGGCAGCATCATGATCGTGTCGCTCTCGTCGCCCTTGACGCGCACCGGCTTGCCGAGCTCGTCGATGTTGTTGAGCATGATGACCGGGCTCTCGTTGAACCGGAAGTTCTTGAGCGGATATTTGATCTCGCCATTCTCGATGTAGAAGGTGCCGTCGCGGGTCAGGCCGGTCAGCAGCACGGTCTGCGGATCGACCATGCGGATGTACCAGGTGCGGGTGACCAGGATCCCCTTCTGCGTGCCACGGACGAGGTCGGCGGTCGATTTGGTGCCGCCCGCCATGATGATGTTGCCGGGCGAGGCGGTCGCGGGCTTGCCCTGTTTCTGCGCCCAGTAGCGCGAGTAATCGAGGCTGGCGATCTTGCCGTCGCGGACGATCTGCAACCGGCTGCGCGGCAGCCCGTCGCCGTCCCAGGGGAGCGCTGGTGCCTCGGGGTGCGCAGGGTCGGCGTAGATGTTGACGCGGGGATCGAAGACCTGCTCGCCCACCTTGTTGCCGCCGCCCTTCTTCGACAGGAAGCTGCGCCCCTCGTCGGCCTCGCGCGCGCCGAAGAAGTTGAACATGAAGCCGATCAGCCCCGCCGCCGCCGCGGGTTCGAGGATGACGGTGTACTTGCCCGGCTCGAGCGCGCGCGCGTCGACCGATCCCGCCGCCTTGCGCGCCGCGGTGCGGATGTCGGTGGCGGGGACGAAGGCGTTCGCATCCTGCACGTTGCGGCCGACCCAGCCCGACCCGCGGCCGTCCTCGCTGCGCACGGTGCAGGTGTAATCGAGGCCGCTCGAACGCTGGTAACCGAAATTGCCCTTCGAATTGGCGAAGGCGACGAAGCTCTGCCCGTCCTGCAGGAAGCCGGCGGCGACCAGCTTCTGCGCCTTGCACGCCGCGATCGAATCGCTCGCCACCCTGGCGCGGTAATCGGGAGTGATGTCGGCGGTCGACTGGCTGAACGTGTTGGTCGGCGTATAGGCCTGCTTGGCGACCGCGGGCACGAACTCGGGGTTCTCGGGCGCGAGGCGGGCGAGGTCCTCGGCGCGGCGGACGACGCGTTCCAGCGAGGCATCGTCGAACGAATTGATCGTCGCGGTGCCGACCCGCTTGCCGAACGCCACCTGCACGGCAAGGTCGGTGTTGGCGACGATGCCGCTGGTCGAGATCGCGTTGAGCGCAAAGCGGACGTTGCCGTCGATCGATCCGGTCAGCTCAGCGGTGCATTCGTCCGCCTTCGACAGCGCGACGACCCTGGTCAGCAGCGCCCGCGCCTCGGCTTCGGTGAAGATTGCCATGATCGATCCTCCTCAGCCGAGCGAACGGGCGGTGTTGATGACGTTGATGCCGTTGAAGCGCGCGGTCGACGATCCGTGGCTGACGGTGGAGACCTGCGCCGGCTGGCCCTTGCCGTCGAAGAAGCTGCCGCCCATCCGATAGTCGCTGGCATCGCACACGCCGACGCAGGCGTTCCAGAATTCGGGCGTGCGGATCTGGTAGGCGACGTCCTCGATCTGCTGGCCGAGCTTGCCGTTCTTGATCTCGTAGAACAACTGCCCGCCGAACTGCGCATTGTAGCGCTGCTGGTCGATCGAGAAGCTGCCGTCGCCGACGATATAGATGCCGTTCTCGACCCCGCCGATCATGTCGGCGACGCTCTGTTTCGTCTTGCCGGGTTCGAGGCTGACGTTGGGCATGCGCTGGAACTGGACGCTCGACCAGCTGTCGGCGTAGCAGCAGCCGTCCGACGCGCTCTTGCCGAGGATCTGCGCCTGGTCGCGGATCGCCTCCAGATCGACGAGCTTGCCGTCGCGGATGAGATCCCACTTCTTCGTCTTCACGCCCTCGTCGTCATAGCCGACCGCGCCGAGGCTGCCCGGTTGCAGCTTGTCCGCGACGATCGAGACGGCGGGGCTGCCGTACTGGAAGCGCTGCTTGACCTTGTCGAGCGTCACGAAGCTGGTGCCGGCGTAATTCGCCTCGTACCCCAGCACGCGGTCGAGTTCGAGCGGGTGGCCGACGCTTTCGTGGATGGTGAGCCAGGTGTGCGAGGGGTCGAGGACGAGGTCGTACTTGCCCGGCTTGACCGACGGCGCCTTGAGCTTCGCCTGCGCCTGCTTGGCGGCGGCGATCGCATCCTCCTTCATGTCGTAGGACAGGCCGTAATTGACGACGCCGTTGGGCGAGACGAACTTGTCCTTGGTGTTGCCGTCGAGATATTCGAAGCCCATTCCCATCGGCGCCGACAGCCCTTCGCGGGTGCGGAACTTGCCGCTCGCCTTGTCGATCGCGGTGACGGTCATCGGCGCCCAGATGCGGTGGACGTCCTGATCGATGTACGATCCGTCGGTGCTGGCGAAATACTTCTGCTCGTTGACCAGGAACAGCATCGAATTGACGTAATTCGCGCCCGCCGCCTGCGCCGCGGCGTTGACGCCCAGGAGCAGGTCGACCTTGTCTTTCAGCGGCACCGCCATCGCGTTCTTGACGATCGGCGTCTTCCACGCGACCTCGCCAACGCCGGGCGTGGGGGCGAGGCGGACGGGTGCGGTCTGCGTCTTCGCATTCGCCTTGGCGATCGCGGTGGCGAGGCTTGCGGCCTTGGCGACCGCCTCGACCGTCATCTCGTTGGTCGCGGCGAAGCCCCAGGCACCGTCGGCGATCACGCGGATGCCGGTGCCGAGCGACTCCGTATTGACGACGTTCTGGACGTTGGCTTCGCGGGTGATGACGAACTGGCGCATGTAGCGGCCGACGCGGACGTCGCAATAGGTCGCGCCCGCCGACTTGGCGGCGTTGAGCGCGGCGTCGGCAAGCCGTTTCTTGACCGCGACGTCGAGCGTCGATTGCAGCTCCTCCGCCGCGATCGCGCGGCCGAGGAACGACGGCAGCACGCCGCCGCCCATCGCGAGGCCGGTCGCGGCCAGGAAATCCCGTCTGTGCAAGGCGTCAGTCCCCCCGAGCCGGCACGCACGGCGTCGTCGCCGTCGCGCACCATGATGATGTGCCGAAACGAGCGACTTGCTCGCCTGATACACCGATCATCGCGCGGCCCGGAGGGTTGGTCAATCGACGCCGACGGCTTTATTTGTCGGGGCCGGAACGGTCCGTCAGTTGCGCAGCGAATCGGGCACGATCCCGCCATTCTCGGCGAGCTTGGCCATCACCGCCTTGTGGAGCGCGATATTCTGTTCGGCGCTGCCGTCCTCACCGGCATGGACGCCGAGTTCCTGACCCAGTTCGCGGCGCGCGGCGAGGCTGGAATCGAGGTCGAGCAGCTTCAGGAGGTCGACGATCGACGATTGGTAATCGCCGCCGCCGTCCTTCATGTCGGCCATGGCGGACAGCACCGCACCGACGTCGACCGGCTCTGCGGGCGCGGCGGGGGTCGGTGCCGGCGCGGCGGCGGGGGTCGGCGCTGGCGCTGGCGCCGGCGTCGGTTCGGCCTGGGTCGTCTGCGGTGCCGGCTGCGGCGCGGCGGCCTTGTGGTGGAAGATCTTGCCCATGATGTTGCCGAAGATGCTCATCGTTCCGTCTCCCGTGAATGGATCGAGGCGGCAACGTCTGGCGAAGGAACGGGTTGCCGGGACGGCACGTTCATCGCGCGCTATAAGGGAGACGGAAAAATGCTGAAGAAAACCATGGTGATCCTGTCGGCATCGACGCTGGCGCTGGCGGCCTGCGGCCCGAAGACCGAGACGACGAACACCAGCGACACCACGATCGTGACCAATGACGGCGCCGCGTTCGACGCGGGCAATGCCGGCGTGGCGGCGACCAACACGACCGCGCCCGCCGCCGCCGGCCAGACGTTCGCCAACACCGCCGCGGCGAGCGACGCGTTCGAGATCGAGACGTCGAAGCTGGCGCTGGAGAAGAGCGGATCGGCCGCAGTGAAGAAATACGCCAACCAGATGATCGCGGCGCACACCGCCTCGACCGACAAGCTGAAGGCGACGGCCGCCGCGCTGACCCCGGCGATCACCCCCGATCCGGCGCTGACCGCGGAGCAGCAGGCGACGCTCGATACGCTCAAGACCAAGACCGGCGCCGATTTCGACGCCGCCTATATCGCCGCGCAGCAGTCCGGGCATCAGCAGACGCTCGACGCGCTGAAGGCCTATGGCGCGACCGGCGACGTGCCCGCGCTCAAGACGTTCGCGACCGGGCTGGTACCGACGGTGGCGGCGCATCTCAACATGGCCAAGGCGCTCAAGGCCTAAGTTGGCCGATCCAGTAGGGGCGCTCGCCACGCGGCGGGCGCCCTTCGCCTATCCGCGCGGGTGGCGAGCGGCGAGCGCGATGCCGGCGAGGTTTTTCGATCGCGGCACATGGCGGACGTGGACGCGCGCGATGCCGGCGATCGCGGCGCGATAGGCGGCGAGGTGTGGTTGCAGCTGTGGGCTGCGGCACCGCCAATTCCCCAACGCCTGTTCGACGATGGTGCGCGCGTCTCCGACCAGCAACACATCCCGCGCGCCCGCCGCAAGCGCGATCTCCACCGCGTAGCGCAGCGCCATCCACTCCGCGGTGCAATTGTCGCCCTCGCCGACGTCGTCGCGGATGTGGGCGCGGCCACCGGTGACGACGGCGATCTCCATCCGCCCCGGGTTGGGCCGCGCGCCGCCGTCGAAATGCAGCGTCATCCGCGCGGAACGGGCGGGCGCCTGCCGCGCTATAGTCTCGCCCTCGCCAAAAGGAACCGTCATGACCACCCGCAAAGCCATCCTGTACCGTATGGTCCTGCCCGAGCATATCTGCCCGTTCGGCGTGCGCGCCAAGCAGATCCTGCAATCGGAAGGATTCGAGGTCGACGACCGGATCCTGCGGTCGCGCGAGGAGGTCGAGGCTTTCAAGGCCGAACAGGGGGTCGATACGACGCCGCTGGTGTTCATCGGCGACGAGAAGATCGGCGGAAGCGACGATCTGGAACGCTATCTGGCGACGGCGGCGTAGCGGACGGCGCGATCGCTGAGTCATTGCGGTCACCCTCACCCTTCCGCGCCTTCGGCGCTCCCTCCCTCTCCCATCGGGAGAGGGAGAAGACGCCGAAGGCGGCGAAGGGTGAGGGCGAGAGCCTTTGCCTTGCAGGCGGTCGCTAATCCCGTCCGTTGTCCTTCGCCCGCTTGCGTCCCGGCGCATCGGGCGCGACGATCGCGACGCGGTCGAGCGCTTCCGGCACCAGCGCCAGCGTCTGGATCGCTGCGAGCCCCCATTGCGAGGCGGCGTTGGTCGAGACGCCCGGCCATTCGAGCACGCTGCCCACGACATGCCGCGGATCGGCAGGCCATGTCCCCAGTCCGGCGTCGCCCGACAGGAACTCCTCCGCCGCCCGCGCGGCGAGGGTCGCGTCCTTCTCCTGAAACGCGGCGTAGGCGGTCAGGCGGGAATGGCCCTCGCGCAGGTTGCGCGGGCCGAAGGGGGCACCGAACTTGGCCAGATAGTCCGCCTGCGGCGCATTGTACCAGCGGCAATATTCCAGCCACGCGGCGCGGTAGCGCGGCACGTCGAGCAGGCGGATCAGCTCGGCGCTGATCTCGACCGCGCCGAACACGGCGTTGAGGTGCGACAGGCCGATCTTGCGATTCTGGTCGATGAAGCGACCCGACGCCATGTCGAACGGCGCGCTACCCGTCATCCAGCCGTGCGGCAGCCGGCCGATGCCGTCGAGCCCGGCGACGATGCGATCGCGCCAGCGGGTATCGCCGGTCCGCTCCCATTCGGTCAGCCACGCCGCGGCGAGCGGGCACCAAGTGGTGCCGAAGGTCATCTCGATCGTACCCGCGGGCAGCACCGGGCGTTTCGCGCCGGGCACCTTGCGGCCGATCTCGACGCGGGTCAGCGCCTGGTCGGACGTGACGAGGTCGCGCAGCAGATCGCCGACGCGCTCGTCGGCGGTCAGGTAATAGAAGATGCGGCGGTAATTGGCGTTGCTGACGCGCGGCTGTTTCGAACTGTCGCTCCAATGCTGGACGCCGTGGCGGGTGCCGAGGCCGCGGAAGCGGCCTGTGTGATAGACGTCGACCTCCCCCGTGTGGCGCGTCATCGCCTCGGCGAGGCGGAAGGTCTGCGCGTCGCCGGTGCGCAGCGCCTGCGTCCACAGCCACAGGTCGGGCGATAGCTCGCTGTTCGCCCAGGCGAAGCCGCCGATGTCGTAGCGCCACTGATGCCGGTCGGCGTCGTAGCTGTGCATGACGTCGCCGTGGTTCCAGAAGCCGTACCACGACCGGCGATCGACCTCGCCCGCGTAGAAATCGACCAGATCGGTCAGCTGGTTCTCGATCGCGGTGCGGTTTGGCGTCGAGCGATCGGGCAGGTTCCAGTCGCCGAACACCTGCGCGGCGTGGAGGTGCGCAGGCGCGGCCATCAGCTGCGGCGGCTGCGCCTGCATCCGCGCCATCGCCGCCAGCGTCTCGGTCGGCGGGGTGGCGGGGAGCGCCCAGAGCATCAGCTCCGACGTGCGCGCGATGCCGCCGGCGTCGTCCCAGCCCGGCTCGTAATCCTCGTAGGTGACCGACAGGCCCTGGTTCTGCGCGTCGTATCCCTCCATGCCCATGACGCCGTGATAGGGCCGCAGGTCCATCGCCGGCGCCTCGGGCGACCAGAGCCAGGCGGTGAGCTGCGCGGTATCGCCGGCGGCGCCGTCGATGTGGAGCGCGGTCGGGTGCCGCTGCCAGAAATAGCGCTGGGCGAGCGCGACACCGCCGGTCGGCCCGCCGACATAGGCGAGGCCGGGGGCGCGATGCCCCTCGGCGCTGTCGATCCAGCCATGACCGGGGCCGGTGCGCTTCTGGATGGTGAAGCCGTTGGCATTGGGCTGTTCGAGGCGGACGTCGCCCCACGCCGGGATACGCTCGAGCACGTCGCGGACCGCGGGCGCCATCTGCGCGAGCGGCGGGGTGGCCTGTCCGGCGATCTGCGCCTCGCGGAACGGCTTGCCGGGGTCGCGGCGCAGGCCGGTGAGCGGGCGTACCCCTTCCGCGAAGGTCTGGCCGTCGGTGGCGATGCGCAGGTGGCGATCGTGCAGCGCGCCGGTCATCGGCACCGCGGCACGGAGGCCGAGCGCGGACAGGAAGTCCTTCGCCGGATCGCCGTCGACGACGACGCTGTGGACGATGCGCAGCGCCGCCGAGCCCGCATAGGCGTAAAGGCGGGCGGTGAAAGGCATCCAGCGGCGGTCACCTGCAACGTGGCGTCCCTCGATCTTCACCACCGCGCGCACGGGCCCGCGCTGTTCGACGGTGACGCGCTCGATCGTGCCGGCGAAGGGGGTGGGCTCGCCGTGCAGCGGATCGCTGCGCACCGCGCCGATCAACGTGACCGGGCCGAGCACCGGCCGCCCGCCGTAGCTCGCCGAGCGGACCAGCGCGTCGCCGCTGCGCGCGATGACCCAGCTGAGTTCGCCGCTTCGTATCGTCACCGCGTCGGCGCTTTCGGTGACGCGAACCGGCTGGCGCGGCGCGGTCTCGCGGCCGCGGGTGACGATCAGGCCGGCGGGGGCGACGTCGGCGGGGATGGCGTGCGCGGTCCATTTGAGCGAACCGTCGGGCCAGGTCGCGGTGGTCCAGCTCTGCGCCGGTACGCCCTCGCCCGCGGCGGTCTGCACCGCGAGGCGGGTGCCGCGCTTCACCACCCCACGCGGCCAGGCGACGCCGAACGTCTGCCCGGCGTGCATCGCCGGCGCGGCGCCGTCGATCCAGCGGATCGGCGCCGGCGCGAAGGCGGGCGCGGGCGCGGCATGGACGGCCGCAGGCAGCAGCACGGTCGCGCCGCCGAGCAGGCCGGCACGGATCGTATCACGGCGGGTCGGGTGCATGATTTTCTCCATCAGCGCTGCGTCACCGTCACGCGGCGAATGCGCAGGTGGCTCCAGGTGGTGCGCAGCCCCCAATGGCCGCGGCGATAGGGTTGGTCGTCGGCGAGCGTGAACAGCCGCCGCCCGTCGCGCTCGACCGCGACCGTGCGGCCGTCGGCGATCAGCCGGATGCGCGTCCAGACGTTGGGGCGCAGCAGGTCGGCGGGGGCGGACAGGTCATGCTCCGGGAGCAGCGGGCGGTTGCCGGGCTCGCCGACGTAGCGGCGGAAGCGGGTCGTCGCGTTGCGGTTGCCGCCGATGCCGACATAATAGGTCCTGAGGTCGTCATAGGCGGCGAAGGCGCCGCTGCGTGGGTGGGTGAGGACCGATCCGCCGTCCGCTTGCGTCGCCATCCAGAAGGCGTTGAGGTCGCTGACCCGGTCGTTGGCGCCGCCCTTGGCGACGGCCATCGCCTCGAACGCGATCGTCACCGGTGCGGCGACCGGGCGGCGCCACCACAGGGTCAGCCCCTTGGGGCTGTCGATGTCGATCGTGCCGTGGCGAAAGGTGACCTGCGCGGCGGGCGATTCGGCCTCGATCGTCCAGGCGGACGGGATGGCGAGCGACGCCGCCATGGCCACGAGGTTCACATATCCGCCCATCGGTCCTCCGCGAGGCGCTCTCGCGGCGCCTGGCTCTGTTTAGGACGAGTGGGTCAGCATGCCAAGCCTATCCCGAATATTCATTATCGATCCCACATAATGGCAGTTGCGTGGGGCGCGATCGCATCGCATGATGCGGGACAAAGAAACATCATGTGGAGAGCGACATGAAGATCGGCATCGTCCTGGCCCTGGCCGTCGCAGCGGCCGGCGGCGCGCAGGCGGCGGATACGCCCCCACGCATCTTCATCGCCAGCGATTCGACTGCACAGGACTATAAGCCGGATCGCTATCCGCAATCGGGCTGGGGCACGATGCTGCGCTGCGCGGTGCCGGGCGTGACGGTGGAGAATCGCGCGATCGGCGGGCGTTCCACCAACAGCTTCATCCGCGAAGGCCGGCTCGATGCGATCGCCAGGGACCTGCGCAAGGGCGACACGCTGCTGATCCAGTTCGGGCACAACGACGCGAGCGTCGACAAGCCCGAACGCTACACCACGGTGGAGCAGTATAAGGCGAACCTCGACCGCTTCCTCGCCGTCGCCAGGGCGGCGGGGGCGAAGGCGGTGATCCTGACCCCGGTGGCGCGTCGCGACTTCAAGG
Source organism: Sphingomonas liriopis (assembly GCF_024211255.1). GTDB lineage: Bacteria > Pseudomonadota > Alphaproteobacteria > Sphingomonadales > Sphingomonadaceae > Sphingomonas > Sphingomonas liriopis. The sequence goes on from NZ_JAMLDY010000007.1 coordinate 156,443, forward strand.
ACGGCGTCGAACAGCCGAGCTTTCCCGCCTATGCCGATGCGGCGCGCGCCGTGGCGAAGGCGACCCACACGCCGCTGATCGACCTCGGCAAGGCGTCGCAGGCGATGGTGCAGGCGGCGGGGCCGGACGCGGCCAAGGCCTATTACCTGCATTACGAGGGCGCGGCGGGTGCGCCGGGCTATCCCAAGGGGGTGGCGGACGACACGCATTTCAGTGAACTGGGCGCGCGGCGGGTGGCGGATCTGGTCGCGGTGGGGCTGAAGGCGACGCGGCTGCCGATCGCGAAACGGGTGACGCCGCATGTGCCGGCGTTGATGCGCGCGACGTCGGCGGGTGGGCCGTCGTGCGGGTGATGTGGGTAGGTATAGTGGCAGCGACGGTAGCGGGCACTGCCCTAGCCTCCCCCCTCCGTCACCCCGGACAGGGCACCCATCAAAGTAATACTTTGATGGGACCCGTTGTTCCGGGGTCCACCGCGCAGCAAGCGTCGAAGCCGGAGGATGCGCGGAACGGTGGATGCCGGAACAAGTCCGGCATGACGGAGGTATGTGAGGAACGGGTCACGATCGACGAACCCGGTACCTGGTCCGTCCCCGCCACCCCCGGCAACTATCGCGTCACCGTGACGCTCGGGCTGCCGAAGGTCGCCACCGTCACCACGATCAAGGCCGAATCGCGCCGCCTGATGCTCGACGCCATCGCCGCCGCCGCCGGACGCAGCATCACGCGCAGCTTCGTCGTCAACGTCCGTAACGCGACCCTGACCCCGCCGCCGGCGAACGCACCGGGCGGCGACCGCGTGCTGCTCAAGCCGCGCGAGACGGGGTCGCTCAACTGGGACGACCGGCTGTCGCTCGAGATCCTCGGCGACCATCCCGGCGTCACCGCCATTCGCATCGAACCCGTCACCGTCCCGACGGTCTTCCTGCTCGGCGACTCCACCGTCACCGATCAGCCGGCGGAACCGGCGGCGAGCTGGGGGCAGATGCTGCCCGTCTTCTTCAAGCCCGATATCGCCATCGCCAACCACGCCGAATCGGGCGAGACGCTGAAATCGTTCATGAGCGAGCTGCGCTTCGCCAAGGTGCTCGAATCGGCGAAGCCGGGCGATGTCGCGCTCATCCAGTTCGGGCACAACGACCAGAAGGCGCAATGGCCGCAGACCTATGCCGCCGCCGAGACGACGTACCGCGATTACCTGCGCGCGTGGATCGCCGAATTTCGGCGGCGTGGGGTGACGCCGGTGCTGGTCACCTCGCCGGAGCGGCGGATGTGGACCGGGACCCGGATCAAGCCGACGCTCGCCGAATACGCCGCGGCGGTGAAGACGGTCGGTGCCGAACTGACGGTGCCGGTGATCGACCTCAACGCCGCCAGCATCGCCTTCTACGAGGCGCTGGGGCCGGGGCGCGCGCCGCTCGCGTTCAACGACGGCGGCAAGGACGCGACGCACCACGACAATTACGGCGCCTGGGTGCTCGCGCGCGCCGTGGCGCAGGGGATCGCGGGGTTGCCGCTGGGTGTCCACCTGCGCAGTGACCTCCCGCCGTTCGATCCGGCGCGGCCGCCCGATCCGGCGAGCTTCCGCCTCGCGCCCAGCCTGGCGCACGATGCCACGCGGCCGGACGGGAATTGAGATGACGACGCGACGTACCGTTATCGCCGGCGGGCTTGCCGCCATGCTGCCCCTGCCCGCCGTCGCCGCAGCAGAGCCGGCGGTCGAGCGCTTCCCGTTGTGGCCCAAGGCGCCACCCGGTGGCGAGGGGTGCAATATCGTCGACCAATGGGTCAAGCGCTCGCCGACCGGCGGGGCGGACGACATCGCGTGGCCGCATGTCGGCACGCCGATGCTGACCGTCGTGCGGCCCGCCAGGCCTAACGGGTCGGCGGTGCTGGTCTGTCCCGGCGGCGGCTATGCGCGGGTCGCGGTCGGGCGCACCGGCGGCGGCATCGCGCGCGACTTCGCCGCCCGCGGGGTGACCGCGTTCGAGCTGCTCTACCGCCTGCCGCACGATAATTGGGCGGCGGGGGCCGACGTCGCGTTGCAGGATGCACAGCGCGCGATGCGGGTGATCCGCGCCGGCGCGGGCACGCGCTGGGCGATCGATCCGGCGCGCGTCGCGGTTGCCGGCTTTTCGGCGGGCGGGCATGTCGCGGCGCGGCTGGCGACGCGCGCGGGCTCGCCGGTCTACGATCCCGTCGATGCCGCCGACCGGTGGCCGGCGCGGCCGGATGTGGCGGGGCTGTTCTTTCCGGTCGTCACGATGCTCGACGACGGCGTCCATGCGCAGTCGCGGCGCGAGCTACTGGGCGCGCACGCCGCCGATCCCGCGTGGCAGCGGCGCTATTCGGCGCAGATCGACCTGCCCGCCGACATGCCGCCGAGCTTCGTCGCGGCCAATGCCGACGATCCCGTCGTGCCGCCGCGCAACGCGGTGCTGATGTGGGAGGCGCTGCAGGCCGCCAGGGTGCCGAGCGAGCTGATGATCTTCGAACGCGGCGGCCACGGCCCGCCCGCCGCGCATCGCGACGGCACGCCGGTGCCGTGGCTGGACCTGTTCGCGAACTGGGCGGGCGATCATGGGTGGCGGGGATGATGCACGAGTGGGGACTCGGCTTTACGACGCCCACACCGTCATGCCGGACCCGTTCCGGCATCCATTGTTCAGCAAAGCATAAGCCAAGAGGCGTGCGGACGGGTGGGCCCCGGAACGAATCGAGGCCTCTGCGAAACCCTATCCGTGCTCCCGCGCAGGCGGGAGCCCAGGAGTCCCGAGTCCCATAAGCCGTTGTTTTGCTCGGCTCTGGGCTCCCGCCTGCGCGGGAGCACTGAAAGGGCGCGAGCTTTCGCAGAGGTTTCGAACGAGTCCGGGGTGACGTCGTATGAGAGGCGCGAGCAGAATCCTGGCCACGATGTTCGGGCAAGACACAAGCGGGTAAGGCCTCGTCCATGCCCCTGCCCCCTACTTTCTTCGACCGCGACGTCGCTACCGTTGCGCGCGACCTGATCGGCGCAACATTGCTCGTCGATGGCGTCGGCGGGATCGTGGTCGAGACCGAGGCGTATGACGCCGACGACCCCGCCTCGCACAGCGTGCGCGGACCGACGCCGCGCAATGCGGCGATGTTCGGGCCGGCAGCCCACGCCTATGTCTATCGCAGCTATGGCATCCACTGGTGCCTCAACCTGGTCTGCCAGCCGGGCAGCGCGGTGCTGATCCGCGCGATCGAGCCGACGCACGGCCTCGACGCGATGATCGCGCGGCGCGGGCTGTCCGATCCGCGGCTGCTGTGCGCCGGGCCGGGACGATTGTGTCAGGCGCTGGGCGTCGACAAGGGCCTCGACGGCGCGGCACTGGATGCGCCGCCGTTCGATCTGCGCCCCGCGGGCGATCCGCTGCTCGTCCATAGCGGCGCGCGGATCGGCATCACCCGCGCGGTCGAGACGCCGTGGCGCTTCTGCCACGCAGGCTCGCGCTTCCTGAGCAAGCCGGCCCGCTGACCCCATCGATCGGCGCGGATCGCCACATTGTGGCGCGCCTTGCGACCCGCAGCGCATGAATATCGCCCGCCTCCCTCCTGCAAGGTGTTTGGCATACATAATGCACTGACACACCTGCAGCCGCATCGCGCTGTTCCTTGGGAGGAAGTCCATGCTCATTACCGCCATCGCCGCCGCCATCCTGTCCAACACCACGCCGGTCCCCGCGACGACCGCGCCGCAGCCGACCGCGCCGGCGGCCTATGACCCGCGCGTCTGCTTCGAACAGCGTATCACGGGTTCGATGCTGCCGATCCGTACGTGCAAGAAGCTGAGCGATTGGCGCGCCCGGGGCGTCGATCCGCTCGCCAAGAAGTGACCGTTCGCCTCGCCGCGCCGGAGATGCGATTCTCCGGCGCGGCGACGCGGCGCTCCCGGTTCGGGAGCTTCCATGCTGCACCTGCGTTCAGGTCCCTCAACGATCCACGGGGGCCTCCGCTTGCAATCCTTGCCCGACCGGCTCGACGCCGGTTCGCCCTATCCGCTCGGCGCGACGTTCGACGGGCTCGGCGTCAATTTCGCGGTCTTCTCCGCCAATGCCGACGCGATCGAACTGTGCCTGTTCGACCCCTCCGGCAAGCGCGAGCTGCAACGCATCCGCCTGCCCGAATGCACCGACGAGGTGTGGCACGGCTATCTGCCCGATGCTGCCCCTGGGCTGCTGTACGGCTATCGTGCGCACGGGCGGTATGAGCCGGAGAACGGCCACCGCTTCAATCCCCACAAACTGCTGCTCGATCCCTACGCCCGCAAGCTCGCCGGGCAGATCAAATGGACCGACGCGCTGCACGGCTACAAGGTCGGCCACGCCAAGGAAGATTTGAGCTTCGACAAGCGCGACAGCGCGCCGGCGATGCCCAAGGCGGTGGTGGTGGACGATCACTGGGACTGGTCGCGCGACACGAAGCCCAACACGCCCTGGTCCGAAACGGTGATTTACGAGGCGCACGTCAAGGGGCTGACCAAGCTGATGGAGCTGGTGCCGCCGCGCGAACGCGGGACCTACGCCGCCTTGGGCCACCCCGCGGTGATCGCGCACCTCAAGCGGATCGGCGTCACCGCATTGGAACTGCTGCCCATCCAGACTTTCACGCAGGACCGGTTCCTGCAGGAAAAGGGCCTGCGCAACTATTGGGGCTACAACACCCTCGGCTTCTTCGCGCCCGAGCAGGCCTATATGTCGACCGACAGCCAGGACGAGCTGCGCCGCGCCGTCCACCGCCTGCACAAAGCGGGGATCGAGGTGATCCTCGACGTCGTCTACAACCATACCTGCGAAGGGTCGGAAAAGGGCCCGACGCTGTCGTGGCGGGGCCTCGACAATGCGAGCTACTACCGGCTGGTCAAGGATCAGCCGCGCTACACGATCAACGACACCGGCACCGGCAATACGCTCAACCTGACCAGGGCGCGCGTCATCCAGATGGTGACCGATTCGCTCCGCTATTGGGCGACGAGCTTCGGCATCGACGGCTTCCGCTTCGATCTCGGGCTGACGCTGGGGCGCGAGGACGATGGGTTCGATCCGGGTGCGGCGTTCTTCGACGTGGTGCGGCAGGACCCGGTGCTGGGGCGGCTCAAGCTGATGGCCGAGCCGTGGGACGTCGGCCCCGGCGGCTATCAGCTCGGCAATTTCCCGCCCGGTTTCGCCGAATGGAACGACCAATATCGCGACACCGTCCGCCAGTTCTGGAAGGGCGAGCCCGGCCAGCGCGCCGATCTCGCCGCGCGGCTGTCGGGCTCGGGCGACCTGTTCGACCGCCGCTCGCGCCGGCCGTGGGCGAGCATCAACCTGCTCTCCGCGCACGACGGCTTCACCCTCGCCGACACGGTGATGTACGAGGAGCGCCACAACGAGGCGAATGGCGAGGACAATCGCGACGGCCACGACAACAACCATTCGCGCAACTGGGGCCATGAGGGGCCGAGCGACGATCCCGACATCAACGATGCGCGCGGGCGCGTGCAGCGGTCGATGCTGACGACGCTGCTCGCCTCGCTCGGCACGCCGATGCTGGTCGCGGGCGACGAATTCGGCCGGACGCAGCAGGGCAACAATAATGCCTATTGCCAGGACAATGCGATCAGCTGGCTCGACTGGGAAGCCGCGGCGAGCGAGACGGGCGAGACGCAAATCGCCTATGTCGCGCGCCTCGCCGATCTGCGCCGTCGCTATCCGGTGCTGCGCGCCGCGACCTTCCTGTACGGCGAGGGGTCGCCCGGTCATGGCATCGACGATATCGAATGGTGGGACGAGCGCGGGCAGCGGCTGAGCGACGACGACTGGCAGAACCCGGAAGGGCGCGCGCTGATGATGCGCCGCGCGACCTGCAATGTGGCGGGCGAGATCGAGGCGGTGTCGCTGCTGGTCAACGGTTCGCCCGACCCGGTGACCTTCCACATGCCGCCGCCGCACGCGCAGCGTGTCGTGCTGATCGACAGCGCCAGGCCCGAACAGGGCGAAGTGGAGATCGAGGACAGCTACGAGGTGGCGCCGCAGGGTGCGGTGCTCGTCACCTGGACCGCGAGCTTCGCGGACGACGCGGCGTGACGCAGCGCTGGGGGGCGGAGCTGCGCGACGACGGGGCCACCCGCTTCGCGCTGTGGGCGCCGGCGCGCGAGGCGGTGACGCTCGAGATCGACGGCGGCGAACCGCTGGCGATGGCGGCGGAGGCGGACGGCTGGTTCGCCGCGACCGCGCCGGCGCCGGCGGGGACGCGCTACCGCTTTCGCCTTGACGATCGCGCGGTGCCCGACCCCGCCAGCCGCGCACAAGCGGGCGGCGTCCATGGCTGGAGCCTCGTGATCGACCCCGCGCACGACTGGACGACGCCCGACTGGCGCGGGCGGCCGTGGGAAGAGACGGTGCTGATCGAACTGCACGCCGGCGTGCTCGGCGGCTTTCGCGGCGTAATGGACCGGATCCCGACGCTCGCCGCGCTCGGCATCACCGCGATCGAGCTGATGCCGGTCAATGCCTTCGGCGGCACGCGCAACTGGGGCTATGACGGCGTCCTGCCCTATGCGCCCGCCGAAGCCTATGGCTCCCCCGCCGAACTCAAGGCGCTGGTCGACGCGGCGCACGCCTTCGGCCTCTCGGTGTTCCTCGACGTCGTCTACAATCACTTCGGCCCCGACGGGAATTACCTGCCAACCTATGCCCCCGATTTCTTCGATGCCGATGCCCATACGCCATGGGGCGGTGCGGTCGCGGTGGAGCAGGCGGCGGTGCATCGCTTCTTCGTCGACAATGCGCTGATGTGGCTTGGCGAATACCGCATCGACGGCCTGCGCTTCGACGCGGTCCATGCGATCGGCAACGACGAATTCCTCGACGCGATGGCGGCGGAGATCCGCGCGGCGTTTCCCGATCGCCACATCCACCTGATGCTCGAGAACGAGCGCAACGATGCCGAACGGCTGCGCGGCGGCGGCTATGACGCGCAGTGGAACGACGATTTCCACAACGTGCTCCATGTGCTGCTGACCGGCGAGACCAGCGCCTATTACGTCGACTTCGCCGACCGGCCCGCCGAACGATTGGCGCGCTGTCTGGCGGAGGGGTTCGTCTATCAGGGCGAACCCTCCGCCAACCACGACGGCACGCCGCGCGGCACGCCGAGCGCGCACCTCGCGCCGACGCGCTTCGTCGCTTTCCTGCAGAACCACGACCAGGTCGGCAATCGCGCATTGGGCGAGCGGTTGACGACGCTGACCGACACCGCGCGGCTACGCGCGGCAACCGCGCTGCTGCTGCTGTGCCCGCAGATCCCGCTGCTGTTCATGGGCGACACCGAGGGCAGCGAGACCCCGTTCCTGTTCTTCACCGACTTCCACGACGCGCTGGCGGATGCGGTGCGCGAGGGCCGGCGGAGGGAATTCGCCAAGTTCGACGCCTTTGCCGACCCCGCGGCGCGTGCGCGCATCCCCGATCCCAATGCGGTCGAGACGTTCGAACGCTCGCGCCCCGAGCCGGGGCCGGATGCGGACGGCTGGCGCGACCTGATCCGCGACCTGATCGCGCTGCGGCAGGCGGCGATCGTGCCGTATCTTGCCGGCGCCTCGGCGATCGGCGCGGAGGCGATCGGGGATGCGGCGGTGACGGCGCGCTGGCGGCTGGGGGATGGCAGCGTGCTGACGATCGCGCTCGATCTGGCGTACGATCCGGCGCCTTTGCCGGCGTGCGAGGGCGAATTGCTGCATGCTGAAGGCGAACGGTTTCGTGCGTGGATAGCGAAGTGAGGTGCGCGCAGAGGCGCGGAGGACGCAGAGGGGTTGCGGCCGGGGCCGGCGGCGGCCTTCTCTTCATTGAAGAAGATTTTCACGCGAAGACGCGAAGCCGCAAAGAAGGTGCACATGGGTCGACCGTGGTTCTTCCTCTTCGCGTCTTCGCGTCTTCGCGTGAATCATATCCCGTCGAAACGAAGCATCGGGCCGCGACACCAGCCAAGCGGCGCGCACGCCTCCGCGTTCTCTGCGCCTCTGCGCACAAAGCCTTTTTCTGGCCGAGCGCCGACCTCTCTCCAATCCATACGTCACCCCGGACTTGTTCCGGGGTCCACCGATCCGCAAACCATCACGCCGATGGAATTGTGGCACCGTGGATGCCGGAACAAGTCCGGCATGACGAGGTGTTGGGGGCGAATGTAGCGACCTCCCCTAGCTGCGGAGTGGCGTCTTGACCGACCTCACCACAGAAGCCGCTGCCGCGGGGCTGCAGATCGAATGGGAGGATGCCGAGGGACGTCCGCATCGCGTCGACGCCGCAGTCCTGCGCGCGGTCCTCGACACGCTCGACACACGCATCGACGGGGTGCCGTTCGTCACCGGCGACGTCGGTCGGCCGGTCGCCGCCTCCGCCGCAGCGGGTCCTGCGCAACTGATCCTCGAAGACGGCACCACGCGCACCATCATGATCGGCCCCGACGGTACGATCCCGCCGATCGCCGAGGCGGGCTATCACCGGCTCGACACCGCCGCCGGCGTCATCGATCTCGCCATCGCGCCGCTACGCTGCGTCGCGCCGCCTCCCGGCCATGGCTGGGGGCCTGCGGTGCAAGTCCCGGCGCTGCGCGGGTCCCGGCCGACGCCGTATGGCGATCTCGGCACGCTCGCCGAAGCGGCACGCGATTTCGCGCGCGCGGGGGCGGATGTGCTGGCGATCAGTCCGACGCATGCGCTGTTTCCCGCCGATGCCGCGCGATTCAGTCCCTATGCGCCGTCGAGCCGGCTGTTTCATCATGCGCTGCTCGCCGATCCGGGGCTCGCGGGCGTCGCCGGGACGGCGGAGGACGGCGGCGCGTTGATCGACTGGCAGCGGGCATGGCCCGAGCGGCTGGCGCAATTGCGTGCCGCCTTCGACCAAGCGCCTACCGACCTGCTTGCCCGCTTCGACGCCGCGCGCGCCGGACGACCCGATTGGGACGAGCACGCCCGCTTCGACGCGCTGCACGCGCATTTCTTCGCGGCGGACGGCGCATGCGGGTGGCAGGACTGGCCGGCGGACTATCACGACCCCGCCGGTGCCGCCGTCGCGCGGTTCGTCGCCGATCATGCGCGCGAGGTCGCGTTCCACGCCTTCCTGCAATGGCTCGCCGACGCCAGCCTCGCGCAGGCGCAGGCCGCGGCGCGCGATGCGGGGATGCGGATCGGGCTGATCGCCGATCTCGCCGTGGGCATGGACGCGGGCGGCAGCCATGCGTGGAGCCGGCGTGGCGACCTGCTGACCGGGCTGTCGATCGGGGCGCCGCCCGATCCGCTCGGGCCGCAGGGGCAGAATTGGGGGATCACCGCGCTGTCGCCGTTCGCGCTGCGGCGGACCGGGTTCGACGGCTTCATCCGCACCGTGCGCGCCGCGCTGTGCCATGCGGGCGGCGTGCGCATCGACCATGCGCTGGGGCTGCAGCGATTGTGGGTGATTCCCGACGGCGGCAGGGCAAGCGACGGCGCCTATCTGGCGATGCCGTTCGCCGACCTGCTGCGCATCCTCGCGCTCGAATCGCACCGGGCGAATGCGATCGTCATCGGCGAGGATCTCGGCACCGTCCCGCCGGGGTTCCGCGACGCGATGGCGGCGAAGGGCATGCTCGGCATGCGCGTCCTGCCCTTCGAGCGCGACGATACGGGCTTCATCCCCGCGACCGACTGGGACGCGGCAGCGGTGGCGATGACCGGCACGCACGACACCGCGACGCTGGCCGGCTGGTGGACGGGACGCGACATCACCTGGAACCACAAGCTGAAGCGCAGCAGCGGCGACGAACCGTCCGACCGCCTGTGTCGCATTGGCGAGAGGAAGGCGCTGTGGACCGCCTGTGAGACGGCGGGCGTCGCCGACGGGCCGTTGCCCAACGATGCGGCGCCCGCGATCGACGCCGCGATCGCCTTCACCGCACGGGCGCCCTGCCCGCTGACGATCGTGCCGCTCGAGGACCTCGTCGGGATCGCCGAACAGCCCAATCTGCCCGGCACCACCGACGAACATCCCAATTGGCGCCGCCGCATGCCCGACACGACCGAAGCGCTGCTCGCCCGGCCCGAGGTCGCGCGTCGCGCTGTCATCCTTTCAGCAAAGAGCCAAGCATGACGCCCCGCGCCACCTATCGCATGCAGTTCCACGCCGGCTTCACCTTCGCCGATGCGGAGGCGCTGGTGCCCTATCTCGACCGGCTGGGGATCAGCCACCTCTACGCCTCGCCGATCACCGTCGCGGCCAGGGGCTCGACCCACGGCTATGACGTCATCGATCCGACCCGCATCGCGCCCGACCTCGGCGGCGAAGAGGGCTTCCGCAGTCTCGTCGCCGCGCTCAAGGCTCGCGGCATGGGCGTGGTGATCGACATCGTCCCCAACCATATGGGCGTCGCCGGCGGCGGCAACGCATGGTGGAACGACGTCCTCGCCCACGGACAGGCGAGCGATTATGCGCGCTTCTTCGACATCGACTGGTCGCGGCGGCTGCTGCTGCCGGTGCTCGGCGACACGCTGGCGGCGACGATCGCCAATGGCGACCTCGCCGTCGAGGGCGACCACATCGTGGCGTACGGCGAGCACCGTTTCCCGCTGCGCCCCGACGTGCAGGACACCGACCTCGCCACCTTGCTCGACCGCCAGCATTATCGCCTCGCGAGCTGGCGCGTCGCCAACGACGAACTCAACTGGCGCCGCTTCTTCACCGTCAACGACCTCGCCGGCATCCGCATCGAAGACGCGCACGTGTTCGAGGCGACGCACGCGCTCTATTTTCGCCTGTACGACGAAGGGCTGATCGACGGCGTCCGCATCGATCACGTCGATGGGCTGACCGACCCGATCGGTTATTGCCGAAGCTTGCGCGAACGGCTCGGTCCCGATGCATGGATCGTCATCGAGAAGATCCTTGGGCCCGGCGAAGGCCAGCCGGTCGGCTGGGGTGCCGACGGCACCAGCGGCTACGACTTCATGGAACAGGTGGCATTGCTGATCCACGAGCCGCTCGGCGCGCTGCCGCTCGAGGAATTGTGGCAGGAAATCAGCGGCCGCTATCAGGGGTTCGAGGCGGAGGAGTTCGAGGCGCGGCAGGACCTGCTCGCGTGGCAATTCGCCGGTCAGCTCGATGCCTGCGTCGCCGCCTTCGTCGCGCTGAACGACGACGAGGCGGTCACCCCCGCAATGTTGCGCCGCGCGATCGAGCGGTTGCTATGGGTGTTCCCGGTCTATCGCACCTATGGCACCGGCGATGCCGCCCCCGCGACCGATGCCGCGATCCGCGGGCTGGTGCGCGAGCGTGTCGCATGGCTGATCCCGCCCGGCGAGGCGCATGTCGTCGACCGTATCCTCGCATGGCTCGCCGGCGAAGGACCGGGCGACGCTGCCGACGCGGTGCGCCGCTTCCAGCAGCTCTCCGCACCGATCGCCGCCAAATCGGTCGAGGACACCGCCTTCTACCGCTCCGGCCGGTTGCTCTCGCGCAACGACGTCGGCTTCGACGCGACGATCCTGGGCGTGCCGGTCGAGGCGTTCCATCAGCTGATGGCCGACCGCGCGCGCGACGTGCCGCATGCGATGCTGACCACCGCGACGCACGACCACAAGCGCGGCGAGGATGTCCGCGCCCGGCTCGCGGTGCTGAGCACCATCCCCGACGTCTGGCGCGCCCGCGTCAAGGCGTGGGAGGCGATGGCCTGGGGCTGGGGCCACGACGTCGATGGCGGCGACCGCTACATGCTGTTGCAGACGATCGTCGGCGCGTGGCCGGACGACGGCGCGAACGGCGACTTCGCCGAGCGGGTCAAGGCGTGGCAGCAGAAGGCGCTGCGCGAGGCCCGGCTGCGCTCGTCGTGGGAGGCGCCGGACGAAGCCTATGAGGCCGCCGCCGCGACGCTGGTCGACGCCTATCTCGGCGATCCGCGTTTCGTCGCCGAGGTCACCGCGTTCGTCGCCGACCTCGCGCCGGCGGCGGAGGCGAACACGCTCGTCCAGACGCTGCTGCGCTATACCGTGCCGGGCGTGCCGGACCTGTATCAGGGCACCGAGCTCGCCGATCTCAGCCTGGTCGATCCCGACAACCGCCGCGCGGTCGATTACGCGACGCGGGCGGCGTTGCTCGGCAGCGACGCAGCACCCGCGAAGCTGCGGCTGATCGCCGACCTGCTCGCCCTGCGACGCGCGCACCCGACACTGTTCGCCAAGGGCGACTACGTCGCTGCCTCCGTCGAAGGCAGCGACCGGATCTGCGCCTTCACCCGCAGCCACGACGGCCGCACGCTCGCGGTCGCCGCGCTGGTGCGGGGGACGGAGGTGCCCGATGCGACGATCGCCTTCGCCGATGGACGGACATGCACCGCAGCGGAGGTCTTCGCGAACCGCGCGGTGGGGTACGCGCTCGCCTGACCCGCCGCTACGCCTCCGCCACCCGCGCCGCGTGCCAGAACATCAGATAGCCGAACACCCCTGACACCAGCGACGCACACAGGATCGCCAGCGACGCCAGCTCGGTCTGCGTCGGATCGGTGAACGCCAGTTCGGTGATGAACAGCGAGATGGTGAAGCCGATTCCCGCCACCCCGCCGATGCCGAGCACCATCCGCCACGTCACGCCCTCGGGCAGCGTCGCCGAGCCGAGCCGCGTCGCGAGCCATGTCGCGCCGAGGAACCCCACCGGCTTGCCGATCACCAGCCCGGCGACGATCCCCAGGCTGAGCGGCGCGTGCATCGCCGCGCCGATCGCCGGTGCCGACAGGTGGATGCGCACGTTGGACAAGGCGAACAGCGGCAGCACGATATACGACACCCACGGCGTCAGGATGCGCACCAGTCGCTCCGCCGCCTCGTCGGTCGCCGCCGCCATTTCGTGGATATAGCCGAGCCGCGTCTGCGCGCGCTCCTGCTGCTCCGCCGCGACCTCGGCATCGTCGGTCTGTTCGGCGGCGGATTGCGCTTCCTTGAACTGGTCGACCGGCCGCTGGACGCGCTCGGCGAAGCCACGCCCCGACAATCGCGACCGCGTCGGCAGCAGCAGCCCGACCGCGACGCCTGCGATCGTCGGGTGCACGCCCGACCCGAACACGCCGATCCACACCGCGAGACCGAGCAGCACATAGGGGATGGGCGCCACCCAGCGCAGCCGCAGCAGCGCGACGATTGCCAGGTAGGCGACGCCCGCCAGCGCCAGGAACCACGGCTGGATCGCGGCGGTATAGGCGAAGGCGATGACCAGCAGCCCGAACACGTCGTCGATCGCCGCGAACGCCAGCAGCACCGCGCGCACCGCCGGCGGCAGCCGCGTCGTGAACATCGCGACGACGGCGAGGCTGAACGCGGTGTCCATCGCCGCCACCACCCCCCAGCCGTGCTGCGTCGGCGTACCGTGGTTGAACGCCCAGTAGATGCCGATCGGCACGACCAGCCCGCCGACCGCGCCCGCCACCGGAAACACCGCGGTGCGCCACGACGCCAGCGATCCCTTGACGAATTCGCGCTTCACCTCGGTACCGATGATGAGGAAGAACAGCGGCATCAGCAGGTCGTTGACCCATTCCGCCGCCGACCGCGACAGCGTCCACGCGCCGTAGCTGAGGCTGATCGGCCGGTCCCACAGCCGCACGTAATCCGCCCCGAACGGCGCATTGACGATCGCCAGCGCCAGCAGCGACGCGATCAGCAGCGGCCCGCCCGACACCTGTCCGATCGCGAAGAACGGCCCGATCTTCTGGACGAGCCCCGCCGCCGGGGAATGATGCGCCCGCGCCGCGACCTGCCCGGAAACGCGTGGGGTCAGCGCCATGTGTCGTCCCGTGATGTGGATGTCGGGTAACCATACGGGTGAGACGTGGCATGCGTTCCGTTGGCCGGGGGGTGCCCGCCCCCTCTCCGCCTCCACCGTTCGTGCTGAGCCTGTCGAAGCACCGTGAGACTCACCTGCCCTTCGACAGGCTCAGCAACCATTATGATGCGGGCATCCATTCGGCTTGTCTGGCGAGGACGGTGTTGGCGTAGATGAGGAGTTTCCGTGCGCAGGCGGTGAGGGCTTGTTTGTGATTTTT
>NZ_JAMLDY010000008.1 GCF_024211255.1 Sphingomonas liriopis
AAAATCACAAACAAGCCCTCACCGCCTGCGCACGGAAACTCCTCATCTACGCCAACACCGTCCTCGCCAGACAAGCCGAATGGATGCCCGCATCATAATGGTTGCTGAGCCTGTCGAAGGGCATTGGACTCAGGCCCTTTTACAGGCGCAGGAGGAACGGGTGGCTCGGTACGGCATCACCGCGCCCCGTCTTCCTCGGCGCTCTCTGCGCCTCTGCGCGCAAAACCCTTCCTCATCTTTTCGCGTGAACCAAACCTCCCTTTACCCACCCCACAAAGGCCACGAACAAACCGAAATAGAATCGCACGCGAAACGATGGAGAAAAGTCCGCATTGGGACGTTGGGCGGGGGTGCTGACATGAAACAGCGCATGAGATTCCATAAGGAGAACCCCGCGATGAAGCTCATTCTGCTGGCCGCCACGGCCCTGATCGCTGCCCCGGTCCTCGCGCAGACGACGCCGCCGCCGCCGGCCGATGCGGCCGCGACGCCCGCGCCCGCCGACCAGACGACGACGCCTCCGCCGCCCGCCGATCCCGCCGCTGCGCCGGCGCCGGCGCCGGCCGATCCCGCCGCGGCTCCGGCACCGCAGGCGAGCACGCCGGCTCCGGCGACCACCGGCGGCGCGACGCCGGCCGGCGGCTATGCGCCGAGCGGCCCCGCGATCTCGGGCGGTACGCCGGGTTCGAACCTGCCGCCGGTGTTCCGCCCCGCGCCGACCCCGGATCAGGCCTATCCGGCGCCCGCGCCGCTCGCCAAATATCCGGTCTGCAAGAAGGGCCAGTACGACCAGTGCATCCAGCGCGGCGGCAAGTAAGCCGCGGCCGGCGACCGGCATGACCGGTTGCCAGATCGCACTTAACGTTTAGGGAAAGGCGCTCCACGATAAGAGGGGAGCGCCTTTCTCATGTCCACGATCCGCTTCGACGGCCGCGTCGCCATCGTCACCGGCGCCGGCGGCGGCCTGGGTCGCCATTATGCGCTCGAACTCGCCCGGCGCGGCGCGAAGGTGGTCGTCAACGACCTCGGCGGATCGCGCGACGGCACCGGCCATTCCGACGCCGCGCTCGCCGTCGTCGAGGAGATCCGCGCGGCCGGCGGCGAGGCGATGTCGAACGGCGGCAACGTCGCCGAATACGCCCAGATGGCCGAGATGGTCGCCAAGGCCAAGGAAGCCTGGGGCGGCGTCCACATCCTCATCAACAACGCCGGCGTGCTCCGCGACAAGACCTTCGCCAAGATGGACCCCGCGGATTTCGAGTTTGTCGTGCGCGTCCACCTCCTCGGCTCCGCCTTCGCCACCAAGGCGTGCTGGGAGACGTTCCGCGAACAGAATTACGGGCGTGTGCTGATGACCGCCTCGTCGAGCGGATTGTTCGGCAATTTCGGCCAGGCGAATTACGGCGCGGCGAAGCTCGGCATCGCGGGCCTCACCAAGACGCTCAGCCTCGAGGGCGCGAAGAACGACATTCGCGTCAACACGATCGCACCGACCGCGGGCACGCGGATGACCGAGGACCTGTTCCCGCAGGCCGCGTTCGAAGCCTTCTCGCCCGACAAGGTCGCCCCCGGCGCGCTGTATCTGGTCAGCGAGGATGCGCCGACCAACACGATCCTCGGCGCCGGCGCGGGCGCGTTCCAGGCATCCTACGTCACGCTGACGCCCGGCACGCTGCTGACCGGCGACGATTTGTCCCCCGAAGGCGTCGCCGCGCACTGGGACGCGATCACGGATCGTACGGACGAAATCGTGCCCAAGACCGGCGCCGAACAGGCGATGACGATCGGGAAGCTGCTGCAGGGCGGATGAAGTTACCCCTTGTCCATGCCGTCCGAATGGCCATTAATGTGATGGTCATCACGGTGATCTAGCGAAAAGACTGGAGGTCTATCGGTGTATTCGTTGAGCCGCGACGGTCGGAACGTGTTTCTGCATGACCCATCAGGCGGCCTTGCGGTCCCGTTACTGCTGCACATGACCGATTCGCGAATCGAGATCAGGATGCCGCAGATCGACGATCTTGCGGATCACTACATCGATTATCCGTCGATTCGCGCGTTGAAGGATGCGGCGCGCGACATGGCCGCACTCATCGATGCGACCGTGGCCTTCGGACGGTTCTATACCGACCGCTTTCATGACGAGGCCTATGGCGACGGCGTCAGCCTGCGCGAACTGCGCGCCATGATCCAGCGCGATTACGAAGGGGTGCAGACGCCCGCCGACGAGCGCCGGTTCGCGCTCAACTGACCATCCGTTCCAGCGTCATCAGCAACGCCGCATCCGTCAGCCCCTGCCGGTGCCGCAGGATCGTATCCCCGATACGCTCCATCGCGAGGCGATCGATCAGCAATCCCTTATAGCCATGCGCGCTGAGTCGCTGGTCCCGTTCCATGGCCTGTCGATCGCGCCCGGTCATGTCCTCGGGGTCCCAACGCCGCCAGCGTTCGTAGATGGCGTGCAGCCAGTCTTCGTTAGCGACGATCAGATCCTGGAAGCTCATATAATGCTCGACGATCAGCCCCGTCCGGGTGTCGCGCAGGTCGATGGCGATCATCCGCCATCCGAATGGCCCGGGCCGCAACATCTTGGCATAGTCCAGCTTGACCAGCGAAATATCTCCGCTTTGGATGTATTCGACGAAGACATCGCAGACGCGCTCGACGTCCGCCGGATCGTTCAGATGCGTGCGAAAGCGCAGATAGTCGCGAAGATGGGGAATTCCGTGCCACGGCGAACGCGCCAGAATGGTCGGACGCCTCGCCTTCTGATCCGCCGACGCATCCGACTTCCGGCTCTTCTCGCATAACAGGCCAAGCTCGTTACGGATGCTTTGCATGATCCGATCGACCGTCGGTTCGGCGGCTTCCCGTAGCGTTGCGAGATAAGAGAGACTTGACGCGCCGTTGCCATTGACGATCAGATGCTTGGGCCTGGCATCCTCCTCGATGGGAAATGCTGAAAATCCAAACATCGCGTCCTCCCCCGTTGCCCTTCGTTGTTGCTTAAATTATCGCGGGTCACAAGTCGGACTGGTGTATTGATTCGATAATACACACCTGATACCCTCCCCGCTTCAACAGGGAGGAAGGCCATGTATAGCGAAAGCGACATCGATGGCGCGGTGACGGCGGGGGCGATCACGGCCGATGCCGCCGCCGCGTTCCGCGCGCACGTCGCGGCGAGTCACGCGACGCCGGCGGTGGACGAGGAGCATTTCCGGCTGCTCACCGGGTTCAACGACATCTTCGTATCGATCGCGCTGGTGCTGCTGCTCGTCGCGGTCGGGCAGATCGGGATGGCGGTCACGCATGCGCTCGGCGGCGTGGCGGTCGCGGCCGTCGCCTGGGCGCTGGCGGAATATTTCACCGCGCGGCGGCGGATGGCGCTGCCGAGCATCCTGCTGCTGATCGCCTTCGTCGGCGGGATCGCGGGCGCGCTGATCGGCCTGATCGAGACGGTCGCGCCGCATATCGACGGACGCGAAGGCGCGTTGGCGGCAGCGGGCACCGGCCTGTGCGCGGCGGGCGCGGCGTGGCTGCACTGGCGGCGCTTCATGGTGCCGATCACCGTCGCCGCGGGTGCCGCAGCGCTGGTCGCGACCGCGATCGGGCTGGTCGTCGCGGCCGTGCCCGACATCAAGGACGCGGTATGGCCGCTGCTGCTGATCGGCGGCCTCGCCGTGTTCGCCACCGCGATGCGCTGGGACATGAGCGATACCGAGCGCAAGACGCGCCGGTCCGACGTCGCCTTCTGGCTGCACCTCGCCGCCGCGCCGATGATCGCACATTCGATCTTCCAGATGCTGGGCGTGTTCCGCGCCGATATCGGCGTCGGCATGGCGGTGGTCGTGCTCGCGCTGTACGTCGCTTTCGCGGGGATCGCGCTGGCGGTCGACCGGCGCGCGCTGTTGGTGTCGGGGTTGGTCTACGTCCTCGCCGCGCTCTATGCGCTGTTCCGCAGCGCGGGCGCGATCGAGCTGGGCGCGGCGCTGACCGCCTTCGTCATCGGATCGGCGCTGCTGTCGCTGTCGGCCTTCTGGCAGCCGATGCGCCGCACCGTGGTGGCGCTGCTGTCGCAGCCGCTGCGGCATCGCCTGCCGCCGGTGCAGATGGCGTGAGGGTGTAAGCGACGCCATCCCGCCGTTCGTGCCGAGCTTGTCGAAGTACGGTGAGACTCACCTGTGCTTCGACAGGCTCAGGGCGAACGGTTGGTGTGTAGACCGACCTCGACCGAAAGCGACCCGACACTGGCGGGTCGCCTCAATCCACCAGCTTCATCAGCCGCCGCTCGACCGGCGCCAGCACGGGTCCCAGCTCGTGGCCGCGCTTGAGCACCACGCCCTGCTCGCCGATCAGCGCCCACATGCCCTGTCGCGCGCGCAGCGCCGGACGCTTCTCGATACGGAATTCCGGCCGTTCGGCGGCACGGCGGAAGGCGGCGAAGATCGCGGCGTCCTTGCCGAGGTCCATCGCATAATCCTTCCAATGCCCCGCCGCGACCATCCGGCCATACAGGTCGAGGATGCGGTTCAGCTCGGCGCGTTCGAAGCCGACCTGCGATGGCCGGCCGGCGTACGGAAATGGCGTGACGATTCCCATCAGGCCCCCATCACGCGCGGTCGCGCTCCGCCTCGCGCTGCGGCCGGTCGCCCTGTTCGGCGAGCAGCGCATCGAGCCGCTTGCGCATCGATTCCATCTCGCAGCGCATGATCTCCATCTTCTGCGTCGCCGGATCGAACATCTCGCTGCACGGCGTGCCATAGGGGACGAAGCGCGACGGCGTTTCCGCCGCGCCGCCTTCGACCATCGTCGCACGCGCCGGGATGCCGACCATCACCGCACCCGCCGGCACGTCGCGCGTCACCACCGCGTTGGCGCCGACGCGCGCGCGCGGGCCGACCAGGATCGGCCCCAGCACCTGCGCGCCCGATCCGATGATGACGCCGTCGGCCAGCGTCGGATGGCGCTTGCCCGCGACGCCGTTGTCGGGGCTGGTCCCGCCGAGCGTCACGCATTGGTAGATGGTCACGTCGTCGCCGATCTCCGCGGTCTCGCCGATGACGACGAAGCCGTGGTCGATGAAGAAATTGCGTCCGATCCGCGCGCCGGGATGGATGTCGATCGCGGTCCAGGCGCGCGCGACATGGTTCACCACGCGCGCGAGGAAGAACAATCGTCGACGGTACAACCGGTGCGCGATACGGTGCAGCCCGAGCGCCCAGACGCCGGGGTACAGCAGGATTTCGGCCCGGGAATGCGGGGCGGGATCGCGCGCCCTGATCGAATCGAGATAGGCGGCCAGCCGTCCGAACATCCGTTACGTCCCCCTTTCGGCCGTTGATCGTCACGCGCATGTAATCGTTCGGCCCGAGGATTTCCATGCCGTGGCCCGATCGCGCGCGCGCAACTTGCCATCGGCAAACTCCAGCTTTGTTGTGGGAATTGCCGGCAGCGTGCACGATAGGATCGTCTGGGCCGTGTTCGCCCGTCTGGAGATGCGCCTGCCGATGCCTGATTTCCTCACCGCCATCGACTGGAGCCAGGTGCTGCCGTTCATCGCGATCGGTTTCGCCGCGCAGGTCGTCGACGGCGCGCTCGGCATGGCGTTCGGCGTCATCAATTCGACGCTGCTGGTGACGGTGATGGGGGTGCCGCCCGCGGTCGCATCGGCCAGCGTCCATGCGGTCGAGACGTTCACCACCGCCGCCTCCGGCATCAGCCATATCGCGCACCGCAACGTCGACTGGAAACTGTTCCGCCGGCTGGTGATCCCCGGTGTCATCGGCGCGATCCTGGGCGCGACCCTGCTCAGCAACATCGACGCCTCGGTCGCCAAGCCGTTCGTGATGGCCTATCTCGCGTGCATCGGCCTCTACCTGCTGTTCCGCGCGGTGAAGGGCACGATCGAACCGCGCAAGCCGCGGGTGATCGCGCCGTTGGGCCTCGTCGGCGGCTTCCTCGACGCGGCGGGCGGCGGCGGCTGGGGACCGGTCGTCACCTCCAACCTCCTCATCCAGGGCGCGACACCGCGGCACACCATCGGCACGGTCAACACCGCCGAATTCTTCCTGACCGCCACCGCATCGGTCACCTTCTTCGTCGCGCTCGGCTGGTCGGCGTTCACGGTGCACACGCTCGGCATCCTGATCGGCGGCCTCATCGCCGCGCCGCTCGGCGGCGTGCTGGCGAAGCGCGTGCCGACGCGCCAGCTGATGGCGCTGGTCGGCGTGCTGCTGACCCTCACCAGCGCCTGGTCGATCTATTCCGCGCTGGCGAAATAAATTTGGCGCATCCGCAGCATGGCTAAACCGGCGGAAAGATGAGGTTTTGAAGGCGTGATCGGCTCGTTCGATCAGTGCCTGCGAACAGATTGATTTTGCACCGCGGCATGCGATCCTATATCCGGTTCCACGTCATTCAACCGGAGACCCGACATGGCCCTTATCGGCAGCACGCTGAAGCCCTTCACCACCCAGGCCTATCGCCAGGGCAAGTTCGTCAGCGTCAGCGACACCGACGTGCTCGGCAAATGGGCGGTATTCTTCTTCTACCCGGCCGACTTCACCTTCGTTTGCCCGACCGAGCTCGAAGACCTCGCCGACGTCTATCCGACGCTGCAGAAGATGGGCGTCGAGGTGTACAGCGTCTCGACCGACACGCACTTCAGCCACAAGGCATGGCACGACAGCTCGCCGGCGATCGGCAAGATCAACTATTTCATGCTGGGCGACCAGAACCACGCGATCAGCACCAACTTCCAGATCCTGCGCGAAGGCCAGGGCCTCGCCGATCGCGGCACGTTCGTGATCGATCCCGAGGGCGTGATCCAGCTGATCGAAGTGACCTCGGAAGGCGTCGGCCGCAACGCCGCCGAGCTGCTGCGCAAGATCAAGGCCGCGCAGTACATCGCCGCGCATCCGGGCGAAGTCTGCCCGGCCAAGTGGGAAGAGGGTGAAGAGACGCTCGCCCCCAGCCTCGATCTCGTCGGCAAGATCTAAGATCCAACCCCTCGTCATCCCCGCCTTCGCGGGGATGACGAGAATAGCGGCGGGGCAACGATCCCTCCCACACGACCCAATCCCCGGAGTCCCCCATGCTCGACGCCAACCTGACGCAGCAGCTGAAGGCCTATCTGGTCAACATCCGCGAGCCCATCGAACTGGTCGCCAGCCTGGGCGACGACGCCAAGTCGCGGCAGATGCGCGAGCTGATCGACGAGATCGCCGCGCTCTCCGACCAGATCACCACCGCGACCGGCGACGATGCGCGCCGCCCCAGCTTCCTGATCCGCCGCACCGGGACCGAGATCGGCGTGCGCTTCGCCGGCCTGCCGATGGGGCATGAGTTCACGTCGCTGGTGTTGGCGCTGCTCCAGGTCGGCGGTCATCCGTCGAAGGCGGCACCGGCGCTGCTCGATCAAGTTCGCGCGCTCGGCGGCGACTACCATTTCGAAACGTACTTCTCGCTCTCCTGCGCCAATTGCCCCGACGTGGTGCAGGCGCTCAACCTGATGGCGGTGCTCAATCCGGGCGTCACGCACACCGCGATCGACGGCGCGCTGTTCCAGGACGAGGTCGCGAGCCGCAAGGTGATGGCGGTGCCCACCGTCTTCCTCCACGGCGAGGTGTTCGGCCAGGGCCGGATGGAGCTCGAACAGATCGTCGCGAAGCTCGACACCGGCGCCTCGGCGCGCGTCGCGGAGACGATCGCGGCGAAGGAGCCGTTCGACGTGCTCGTCGTCGGCGGCGGCCCGGCGGGTGCGGCGGCGGCGATCTACACCGCGCGCAAGGGCATCCGCACCGGCATCCTCGCCGAGCGGTTCGGCGGGCAGGTCGCCGACACGATGGGAATCGAGAACCTCGTGTCCGTCCCGCACACCGAAGGGCCGAAGCTCGTCGCCGATCTCGAACGCCACGTCCGCGAATATGACGTCGATATCATGAACCTGCAGCGCGCGGACAAGCTGATCCCGGCCCCCGAAGGCGGCCTGCACGAGCTGGTGCTGGAGAATGGCGCGTCGCTCAAGGCGCGCACGGTCATCCTGTCGACCGGCGCGCGCTGGCGGCAGATGGGCGTGCCGGGCGAGGACACCTACCGCAACAAGGGCGTCGCCTATTGCCCGCATTGCGACGGGCCGCTGTTCAAGGGCAAGCGCGTCGCGGTGATCGGCGGCGGCAATTCGGGCGTCGAGGCGGCGATCGACCTCGCCGGGCTCGTCGCGCACGTCACGCTGATCGAGTACGACACCGCCCTGCGCGCCGACGCGGTGCTCCAGCGCAAGCTCCATAGCCTGCCCAACGTCACCGTCGTCACCTCGGCACTGACCACCGAAGTGCATGGTGACGGCGACAAGGTGACCGCGCTCTCCTACCGCGACCGCACCCACGGCACGATGCATCGCGTCGAGCTGGAGGGGATCTTCGTGCAGATCGGGCTGGTGCCGAACACCGAATGGCTGGCGGGGGCGATCGCTTTGTCCCCACGCGGCGAGATCGAGGTCGACGACCGCGGCCACACTTCGCAACCCGGCATCTTCGCCGCGGGCGATGCGACCACGGTGCCGTTCAAGCAGATCGTGATCGCGATGGGCGCCGGCTCGACCGCCGCGCTGGCCGCATTCGACCACCTCATCCGCCTGCCCGCGGAAGAAACGCACGATTGGGAAGAAGCGGCGGAGTAAGGGGGAGGAAACGGAAGCGAGCGGGATCGGACGGCCGCCACCCATCCTCCGTCACCCCGGACGTGTTCCGGGGTCCACCGATCCGCACGCGCAAGACAAGAGGCTCTTCCGGTCGGTCCAGCCGCGAAGTGGACCCCGGAACACGTCCGGGGTGACGGAGGTAATGGGGCGGATGTTTCGGCAACTCACGCCGGTTCGCAGGGGTCGCCCCCCGGACTTAAGGGGGTAGCGCCCCTCGCCCCCGCCCCCTATCTCCCGGCCGCATGGCAGCGACCTACCTCCCGACGCTCAAACAGCTGCAATATCTCGTCGCGCTCAAGGACGCCGGGCATTTCGGCCGCGCCGCCGAGGCGTGCTTCGTCACCCAGTCGACTCTTTCCGCGGGCCTGCGCGAACTCGAGACGCTGATCGGCGTGACGCTGGTCGAGCGCACCCGCCGCGTCGTCCGCTTCACGCCGCTAGGCGACCGGATCGCCGACAAGGCGCGCCGCGTGCTGCGCGAGGCGGAGGAACTGGGCGACATCGCCCGCGCCGCCGGGCGACCGCTGTCGGGCGAGATGCGGATGAGCGTCATCCCGACGATCGCGCCGTTCATGCTGCCGCATATCCTGCCGCGCCTGCGCCGCGACTATCCCGACCTCAGACTGTTCCTGCGCGAGGAGCCCTCAGGACCGGCGTGCGAAGGGCTGCACAACGGCCGCACCGACTGCGTGCTGCTCGCGCTGCCCTTCGCCTGCGGCGATGTCGCCAGCCACGCGCTGTTCGACGATCGCCTGTTCGTCGCCTATCAGCCGCAGGACATGCCGAGCGATCCGCCGTCGATCCCCGCGGCGCTGATCGACGAGACGCGGCTGTTGCTGCTCGAGGACGGCCATTGCCTCAAGGATCATGCGCTCTCGGCGTGCAACCGCCCCGAATTGCGCGCCGAGGCGACGATGCTCGGCACCTCGCTGCATACGATCGTGCAGATGGTCGACAACGGCCTCGGCATGACGATGCTGCCCGAGATGGCGCTGAAGGCGGGCATCCTCGACCATACCGATATCGTCGCGCGGCCGCTCGATGCCGAGAATGCGGTGCGGCGGATCGCGCTCGTCTGGCGCCGTGCCTCACCGCGCGAAAAGGACTTCCAGCTGCTCGCCGAGGCGCTGGCCGAAGCGCGGTGACGCAACCTGCCCCCCGCTGGCGCGTAGAGGACCGGCCATGACCCGACTACCGACGATCCCCATGCGGCATTGTGCCGCCGCCCTGCTGCTGGCGCTGCTCGCCGGCTGCGTCCCGCCGGCGACCGCACCCGTTGTCGCGCCGCCGCCGGTCACCGCCGCGCCGGTACCGGTCGATCCGTCGGGAATCGAATCCGAAGCGACGATCGCCGCCTCGGTCGCCGCCACCCCCGGCCTGCATACGCTCGCCGGCGAGGTGCGCACGGCGGAGCTCGACGCGCTGCTCGGCGGCGACGGCCCCTATACGCTGTTCGCGCCCACCGACGCGGCCTTCACCCGGCTGGCGCCGGGGATCGCGAGCGACCTGCTCGCGCCGGAGAACCGCACCGCGCTGGTGGCGATGCTGCGCTATCATATCGTGCCGGGCGTGCTGACCACCGAACAGCTGACGCAGCGCATCCGCGACGGCGGCGGGCGCGCCATGCTGACGACGCTGGGCGGCCAGCCGATCACGGCGACGCTGACCGGCGACGTCATCACACTGACCAGCGCGACCGGCAACCGCAGCTATGTCGAGGCCGCCGACGTCGCGCAGGCGAACGGGGTGATCCATATCGTCAACGGCGTGCTGGTGCCGAATCTGGGGCAATAGACGCTCTACCTTCTCCCACCCCGGCGCAGGCCGGGGTCCACTCGCGAAGGTCTCTCCGACAGCGGGCGCCGCCCACCAGCATTGCCGTCGCAGCTGGACCCCGGCCTGCGCCGGGGTGAGAGAAGGGTTATGCCTCCCACCGCGCGGCAGCGGCGGCATCGCCGTCGCGCGCCTCGACCCAGCGCGCCTCGCCGTCGCGCGTCTCGCGTTTCCAGAAGGGCGCGTCGGTCTTGAGCCGGTCGATCAGATAGGCGCACGCTTCCAGCGCCGCCGCCCGATGCGGGGCTGAAGCCGCGACGAAGACGATCCGCTCGCCCGGCGCCATCGGCCCGACGCGGTGGACGATCGTCGCCGCGCCGAGCGACCAGCGCGCCGCGGCATCCTCGGCGACTCGGCGCAATGCCGCTTCGGTGGCGCCGGGGTAATGTTCCAGTTCGAGCGTCGCGACGCCGTCGTCCGGGCGGACCAGGCCGGTGAACGTCGCCACCGCGCCGGTGCCGGCGGCGCCCTCCGCCAGCATCATCTCGACGGTCAGGTCGATGGCCTCGCGACCGACGTGGATGCGGATCATCCGCCGGTCACCGGCGGGAACAGCGCGACCTCGCGCGCGCCGACGATGCTCGCGTCCATGCCGACGAACGCCTGGTCGACCGCCGCGCGCAGCCGCGCCCGGTCGGCCAGCGCCTCGCCGCTATCGGCATCGCGCGCGGCCAGCCAGTCGACCAGCATCGCGACGGTTGTTACCTCCGCCGCCGGCTCGACGCGTTCCTGCGCGACGCCCATGCGCTCGCGGACCCAGGCGAAATAGAGGATGTCGAGCGCCATCGCGTCAGTCCATGTGCTTCAGGCCGACGCGCAGATAGTCCCAGCCCGTCACCAGCGTCAGCACCGCCGCCGCCCACAGACAGCCGAGCCCGGTCGTCTTGATCCACCACACCGCCGGCAGCGCTCCCGCGAGGACCAGCGCGCCGAACGCGACGAGCTGCAGCGTCGTCTTCCACTTGGCGAGCTTCGACACCGGCAGCGACACCTGTAGGCCGGCGAGAAATTCGCGCAGGCCCGATACCGCGATCTCGCGCAGCAGGATGATGAGCGCGGCGATCAGATGGACACCGGTGATGAGCGCGCGGTCGTCGTCGTGCCGCGTACCGACCAGCATCAGGATGACCGCGGCGATCATGATCTTGTCGGCGATCGGATCGAGGAACGCCCCCAGCCGTGACACCGCCCCCTGCGCCCGGGCGAGATAGCCGTCGAAATAATCGGTGATCCCCATCAGGCAGTAGAGCGCGAAGGCGATCCCGAACCCCGCCTCCCACCGCGGCCACCACAGGAACGCGACGAGCAGCGGCACCGCGACGATCCGCGACAGCGTCAGGAGATTGGGCAAGGTCAGCATCGCCGCCTTCCTACCGCGATGCGCGGGCGGGTGTAACCCCGGCTGAGCGATGGTGGCGTGATGGGGCGTAGGCCGTATGGTTCGTCATCCCCGCGCTAGCGGGGATGACGAAGGGGGCGATGGCGCTGACCCGCCACGTAGGAGCGGCCTTGGGGAAAGGTCGTCGCTTACCCCACTTCCTCCGTCACCCCGGACTTGTTCCGGGGTCCACGGGGCCGCAACGGCAGTCCTCTCGCCATCTGGCTTCGCGCTCGCCGCGGGGTGGACCCCGGAACAAGTCCGGGGTGACGGCATGAGCGGGGCGGGCGTCGGGAACACTCGACACCGGCACCCCCACCTTCCCCGTTGGCGCGACCATCGCGCTCGGCTATGTCCGCCGCAATCCTGCCACGATCGAAGGCCGTTGTCCGCATGCTGAATGCCCTGGGGTTGCTGAAGCAGCGCCGCTTCCTGCCCCTCTTCACCACGCAGTTCCTGGGTGCCTTCAACGACAATCTGTTCAAGACGTCGATGGTGCTGTTCGCCACCTATGCGATCTTCAACGATCCGCGGATGGAGGCGAATTTCAACGCGCTGGCGACCGGCATCGCCATCCTGCCCTTCTTCCTGCTCTCCGCGCTCGCCGGGCAACTGGCGGACAGCCACGACAAGGCGCGGATCATCCGCATCGTCAAGACCGCGGAGATCGGCATCATGCTCCTGGGCGCCGCCGGGCTGATGGTCGCGCGCGCCGGCTTCCCGAGCGTCGGCATCGGGCTGATGCTCGGCGCGGTGCTCTTCCTCGGCGTCCATTCGACCTTCTTCGGGCCGATCAAATACGCCATCCTGCCGCAGCATCTCAAACCCTGCGACGTGCTCGGCGGCACCGGCCTCGTCGAGGCGGGGACCTATCTCGCCATCCTGCTCGGTACCGTCACCGCCGGCTGGGTGCCGATCGAGGGTGCGGCGATCCTCGTGCTGGTCGTCGCCGGCATCGGCTGGGCGACCGCGAAGGCGGTGCCGCCCGCACCGCGCGAGGGGCCGCGGCTGAAGCTCAACTACAACCCCTTCACCGCATCGTGGCGGCTGATCCGCACCACGATGCACATCCCGCGTCTGTTCCTCGCGATCTGCGCGATCAGCTTCTTCTGGACGATCGGGGCGGTGCTCATCATCGTCTTCCCGCCGCTGGTGAAGAACGTGCTGACCGCGGACGAACGCGTCGCCAGCGGCGCGATCGCGGTCTTTTCGGTCGGCGTCGCGATCGGATCGGTGGTCATCAACACGATGCTGAAGGGCAAGATCAGCGCGCGCTATTCGCCGGTGTCGGTGATCGCGATGGGCGTGTTCGTCGTGATCTTCTCATTCCTGTGCCGCAACTGGGTGCCGGCGCCACCGGGCACTTACTACGACTGGGCGAGCTTCGTCGCGCAGCCGCGCAGTATCCCGATCATGCTCAGCCTGCTGGCGATCGCGACGACCGGCGGCATGTTCGTCGTGCCGCTCTACGCCTTCCTCACCACGACGGTCGAAAAGGACCAGACCGCGCGCACGGTGGCGGCGAACAACGTCGTCAATTCAGGGGCGATGACGTTCGGATCGGTCGCGGTGTTGGCCATCAATGCCGCCGGCGTGCAGCCGGTCGACATGCTGTTCCTGGTCGCCGCGATGTGCCTCGTCTCCGCATGGATCGCGCAGAAACTGCACCTCGCCTGCGATTAGGCAAGCGAGCGGGCCGGCACCGCCTTCAAAACAAAAACGTATAGAAGCAGGTGAAGAAGGCGGCGAAGCTGAGCATGAACAGCTTCCAGTCCTCGTCGTCGCGGCGGCGCGGGGATGCGACCACCGGCGGCGGCAGCGAGCGCCGAAACGGATGGCGGGCGGATTCGTTGGTCAGGACGAGGCGTCGGGTCATCATGGACACGTTAACGCCGCGTTTACGATTCAGACCATCCCGAAAGGTGGTTAAGCCCCGGCTGTCCGGGGATGGGACATGCAGAAAGGCCCCGACATGAGCGTCGCATTCCGCCGCGAGAGCGACGAAGAGCATCTCGAACCCAAGTTCGAACGCCCCATCCCCGCTGGTCCCAATCTGGTGACGCGCGCCGGCAAGGCATTGATCGAACAGGAAATCGCGACGCTGGAAGCCACACTCGCCGATGCCTCGGCCGACGGGATGGAGGCGATCCGGCGCGACCTGCGCTATTGGCAGACGCGCCGCACGACCGCGGTCGAGACGGTCGCCCCCGCGGACGGCAGCGCCGGTTTCGGCACCGCGGTGACGGTGCGGATGGGCGGCCGGACGCGGACGATCGCCATCGTCGGCGACGACGAGGCCGATCCCAACGCCGACCGATTGGCCTTCGGCGCGCCGCTCGCGCGTGTGCTGGCGGGCGCGGACGTCGGCGACCTGCTGCCCTTCGCCGGCCGCGACGATGCGATCGAGGTGCTGGAGATCGCACCGCTCGCGGATTGACCCACACCCGCCATGAGCGTGTCGAAGGGCATTGCGACTCATCCTGCTTCGACAAGCTCAGCATGAACGGTGTGGTCGGGGCCGGGGTCGGAGGATCGAGTCGGGGGAATGCCGAGCTACGGGATCCGACGAATCCCGTAGCTCGACCGCCGGGCACCGGGGAGCACCCGAAATGCCGGCGGTGCCAATTGTGGGAGAGAACCCCGCCGACGCACGCGGCCTACCGCCGCCATGTTGCGCCGGTATTTCCGTGCCCCGTCACAGCGGCAGCGTCACCCGCGCCTCCGCGCCGCCGTCGGGGTGGTTGGCGATCGTCGCATCGCCGCCATGCGCGCGCGCGACGCCACGCACGCTGCTCAGCCCCAGCCCGATCCCGCCGGTATCGCGATTGCGCGAGCGTTCGCCGCGGAAGAACGGCTCGAACAGATGATCGAGGTCGTCCGGGTCGATCCCCGGCCCGTGGTCGCGCACCGCGATCACCGCATGGCCGTCCGCCTGCGCGAGCGTCACCTCGGCATCGCCGGCATATTTCAGCGCATTGCCGACGAGGTTGGCGACCAGCGACTTGAGCGCGGCGGCATCGCCCTCCATCACCAGCGGGTCGCCATCGTGCAGCGTCACCGCCTCGCCGCGATCGGAAAGGTCGTCGGTGACGCTCTCGACCAGCGAGCGCAGGTCGAGCCGGCGGCGCGTCGCGGCCTGCGTGCCCTCGCGGAAGAAGGCGAGCGCCGCCTGGATCATCGCCTGCATGTCGTGGATGTCGCCCGCGCTCTTGCTGCGCAGCGGTTCCGGCGCCTGTTCCAGCCGCAGGCCGAGGCGCATCAGCGGCGTGCGCAGGTCGTGCGCGATCGCCGCGATCATCGTCGTGCGATCCTCGACATAGCGGTTGAGCCGTGCCTGCATGCGGTTGAACGCCGCCGCGGCATCGGCGATCTCCGCCGGCCCGCCGAGCGGCACCGGTGCGGCGCGCGGGTCGCGCCCCAGCCGCTCCGCCGCCGCGCCGAACGCCGCGATCGGCTTGGTCAGCCGGCGCGCCAGCGCCCAGGCGAACGGCGCCACCGCCAGCATCGCGGCGAGCAGCCAGAGCAATGCGCGCCAGCGCCAGCTCTCGAAACCGGTACGCGCGCCGCGCGCACTCACCCAGCTGCCATCCGCCTGCCGGACGGAGACGGTGAAATGGCCGAACAGGATCTGGTTGCGCGCGTCGGGCAGCCGCGGCCGCTGGCGGAAGCCCTCGCGCGGCGGCATCGGCCCGAACACCATCGGCGGCGGCCCGCCGCCGAAATGGACGTGCACCCGCGCCGCCGGCATGCCCAATTGCGCGGCGATGATCCCCGCCATATGCTCGCCGCGCTCGTCATACGGTTCGGGATCGCTCCGGTCGCGCGCCAGCAGCAGCTCGCCGCTGGCGTCCTGGCCGTTGCGCAGCGCCGCCACGACTTGCGGCACCGAATAGATGCGTGGCGTCGGCGGGGTGATGAACACGACCAGCGCGATGTTGAGCGCCTGCACCGCGGCGACGCTCAACAGCATCACGACGAACACCCGCCAGAACAGCGAATGGCGCACCCAGCCGAACGCCGTCACGCGCGCGAGACCGCGGGAACGAACAGATAGCCCTCGTTGCGGATCGTGCGGATGATCTCGTCGCCGCCGCTGCGCAGCTTGCGGCGCAGGCGGCTGATCTGCACGTCGATCGCGCGATCGAACGCGTCCGAATTGGGGCCGCGCGCGGTTTCGAGCAGCATCTCGCGCGACAATACCCGGCGCGGCCGCTCGACGAAGACGCGCAGCAGCGCGAATTCGCCATCGGTCAGCCCGACCAGCACCCCCTGCGCATCGAACAGCTCGTGCGCCGTCAGATCCATCGTCCAGCCATCGAACGTCAGCCGCGAGCGATCGACCGGCTCCGCCTGTTGCCGGCTGCGCAGCGCGGCGCGGACGGTGGCGAGCACCTCCGCCGCGCTGCACGGCTTGGGCAGGTAATGGCTCGCACCGATCTCCAGCCCGACGATGCGGTCGCGTTCCTCGCCCAGCGCGCTCAGCATGATGACCGCCGGGCCGCCGTCGCGGGTGATGCGGCGGCAGGCGGAGATGCCGTCCTCGCCCGGCATCATCACGTCGAGCAGCACCGCGTCGATCCGCTCGCGCGCCAGCACCGCATCCATCTCGCGCGTGTTCGCCGCGCCCTGCACCCGGTAACCCCGCGCGCCGAGGCTTTGCGTCAACAGGGTGCGGATCTCGCGATCGTCGTCGACGACCAGGATCGCCGCCACTTCATCCCCCGACGCGCCGATATTCTGCTGTTGGCTCATCATCGCGCCCTTGTGGCCGGCAAATGTTGCCGCAGAATATCCGCGGAAACGCACGCCGTCATCGTCATGGACATTCGGCCGCAACATTGCACTGGTTCACCAACGCGACTCACTCGGGGACCCGCCATGCACCGCATCACCCTCCTCCTTGCCGCCACGCTGGGTTGCACGTTCGCCACCGCCGCGTCGGCGCAGCAGCGCCGCGTGTTCATCAGCCCGATGGGCCAGCCCTTCCACGGCAGCGAAACCGCGCCCGATCCCGAGCGCGCGTGGTTCGCCGCGGCGGACGCGAACGGCGACGGCGCGATCACCCGCGGGGAATTCCAGGCCGACGCCACGCGCTTCTTCGCGATCCTCGACCGCGGCCACGACGGCGAGATCGATCCGGGCGACATCGACGTGTACGAAAACACGATCGCCCCCGAAACGCGCTCGGGCGACGGCGGCCCGGGGATCATCGCGCGCAGCTCCGATTCGAGTTCGGACGGTGGGGCGAAGGCGCCCGTCTACGATGCGGGCAAACTGGGCGCGGCGCGGTTCAGCTATTTCGACCTGCCCGAACCCGTCACCGCCGCCGACCGCAACTTCAACCGCGGCATCGACCCGCGCGAATTCGCGAGCGCCGCCGATTCGCGCTTCGACGCGCTCGACAAGAACCGCGACGGCAAGCTGATGTGGGACGAGCTGCCGCACGTCAGCGCGCGCGCCGCTGGCCCCGGCGGGCGCGGCAAGGGCGGGCCGGGCGGCCATCGCGGTGGTCGCCACGGCGGCGGGCGTGGCCCGGGCGGCGGAATGGATGGCGGACAAGGCAGGATGAGCGGCGGCTTTGGGGGCGAATAGCCACCTCACCCTCACCCTTCCCACCGCCTGCGGCGGCGGGCCCCTTCCCTCTCCCGTTGGGAGAGGGAGAGACGGCGAAGCCGGCGAAGGGTGAGGGTGGGAGCGACGAAGCCCCGATCAATCCAGCCGGCGCGCCAGTTCCTTGTTCAGCCCCAGCGCCACCAGCGTCGCGACCGCACCCGACAGCAGATACCCGCCCGCCGCGATCAGTCCGAACTGGCTCGCCAGCACCAGCGCGGCGAGCGGCGCGAACCCCGCGCCGAACAGCCAGGCGAGGTCCGACGTCAGCGCCGCACCCGTATAACGCGCGCGCTTGGGGAAATTGTTGGTCACCGCCCCCGACGACTGGCCGAAGGCGAGGCCGAGGATGATGAATCCCCCGATCATGAAGGCGAGCTCGCCCGAGCTGCCGCCGGCGAGCAACTGCGGCGCGAAGCCGCTGAACACCGCGATCGCCGCGGCGGTATAGCCGAGCACCGAACGCCGCCCGATCCGGTCGGCGAGCAGGCCGGAAATCACCACCGCGCCGAGCCCGAAGAACGCGCCGACGATCTCGATCCCCAGGAAGCGCGCGATATTCTCGTTGGTGTACAGCGCGATCCACGACAGCGGGAATACCGTGACCATGTGGAACAATGCGAAGCTGGCGAGCGGCGCGAAGGCGCCGATGATGATGTTGCGCCACTGCGCCTTCACCGTCGCGGTGACCCGGCTGGGGGTCAGCTCGCGGCTTTTGAACTGCTGCGTATATTCGGGCGTCACGACGATGCGCAACCGCGCGAACAGCGCGACGACGTTGACCGCGAAGGCGACGAAGAACGGATAGCGCCAGCCCCACGACAGGAAATCGACCATGTCCATGTTGGCGAGGAAGAAGGCGAACAAGGCGCTCGCCACGATCAGCCCGAGCGGCGCGCCGAGCTGCGGCACCATCGCATACCAGCCGCGCTTTTCCGGCGGTGCGTTGAGCGCGAGCAGCGAGGCGAGCCCGTCCCACGCCCCGCCCAGCGCCAGCCCCTGCCCGATCCGCGCCGCGGACAGCAGGAACGCCGAGGCGATGCCGACCTCGCCGTATCCGGGCAGGAAGGCGAGCGCGACCGTCGATGTGCCGAGCAGGAACAAGGCGATGGTCAGCTTGGTGCCGCGGCCGTATTCGCGGTCGACCCACATGAAGATCTGCGTGCCGATCGGCCGCGCGATGAAGGCGAGCGGGAACAGCGCGAAGGACCAGAGCGTCCCCGTCAGCCGGTCGACGAACGGAAACACCAGCGCCGGAAAGACGATGACCGACGCGATCGCGTAGCAGAAGAAATCGAAGAATTCCGAGGTGCGGCCGATG
Source organism: Sphingomonas liriopis (assembly GCF_024211255.1). GTDB lineage: Bacteria > Pseudomonadota > Alphaproteobacteria > Sphingomonadales > Sphingomonadaceae > Sphingomonas > Sphingomonas liriopis. The sequence goes on from NZ_JAMLDY010000008.1 coordinate 18,847, forward strand.
ACGACGCCGATCGCGATCTCGCCGGGACGGACCTCATGGTCGCCCTGCGTGTTGACGGCGCGTGCATCGCGTTCGAGCGGCGCGGAATGGGCGGAAGCTGACATGTATCGCAGTCCTGTCGTCTCACGGCCCACTGGCCATTCGGGTCTCAACGCGCCTCGCCCGGTTTCGGGCGCGGCACCAACGCACCTTCCTACCCCTTACCGCCCGGGCATGGGATAGGACAAAATGTCCTATTTTGCGGGACACGACACAGGCGTAGCGGCAATGACGATGCGAACCCCCTCGTTACCCCCCGCGCGCTCCTTGCGCACCGCCGCCGCGCTCGCCGCGCCCGCCCTGCTCGGCGGTTGCGACTGGGTGGTGATGAACCCCGCCGGCGACGTCGCGCGGCAACAGGCCAATCTGATCCTGTGGTCGACCGGCCTGATGCTGCTCATCATCGTGCCGGTGATCGTGCTGACCGTGCTGTTCGCATGGAAGTATCGCGCCACCAACGAGGATGCCGAGCACCGCCCCGACTGGGACCATTCGACGGGGCTCGAGCTCGTCATCTGGTCGGCGCCGCTGCTGATCGTCATCGCGCTGGGTGCGCTGACCTGGATCAGCACGCACGCGCTCGACCCCTATCGCCCGCTGTCGCGGATCGCATCGGGCAAGCCGCTGGCGAAGAACGACAGGCCGCTGGAGATCCAGGTCGTCTCGCTCGACTGGAAATGGCTGTTCATCTATCCCGAACAGGGGGTCGCGACGGTCAACGAGCTCGTCCTGCCGGTGAACCGCCAGGTCCGCTTCCGCCTGACCTCGTCGTCGGTGATGAACACCTTCTACGTCCCCACCCTCGCCGGCATGATCTATACGATGCCCGGCATGGAGACGCGGCTGCACGCGGTGCTCAACCGCCCCGGCCGGTTCAAGGGCCTGTCCGCCAATTACAGCGGCGCCGGCTTCTCGGGCATGCATTTCACCGTCGACGGCATGGACGATGCCGGCTTCGCCAAATGGGTGTCGGAGGCGCGCACCGCGAAGCAGCGACTCGACCTGCCGACCTACGTCACCCTCGAGAAACCGAGCGAGAACGTCCCCGCCGCCCGCTTCGTCGCTGCCGCGCCGCAATTGTTCGACCGCGTGATCGGCATGTGCACCAAACCCGGCGAGACCTGCATGCAGGCGACGATGATGAAGGATGCCGGCCATCCCAACGCCGCCGCCGAGACCGGCAAGCCCCGCGGGAGCGACGGCGAAGGCGCGCTGCAGAAGCAGCCGGAGGAAAAGGGCAGCAGCCCGCACCGCAACGCGCCCCGCGAAAGCGCCCCCGGCACCAGCAAGCCCGGCTCTGAAGCCAATCGCTCGATGACCTCTGCCGACCCGCTGCCCGCGATCCTCGCCCGCAGCGTCGCGCCCGCCCGTTCGTAGGACCGACCCGATGTCCGATTCGTTTCTCAAGACCATCTTCGGGCGGCTGACGCTCGAAAGCTTCCCGATCCACGAACCGATCCTGATCGCCACCTTCGCCGGTGTCGCGGTCGGCGGCGTCGCGGTGCTGGCCGCGCTCACCTGGTTCAAGCTCTGGGGCTATCTCTGGAAGGAGTGGTTCACCAGCGTCGACCACAAGAAGATCGGCATCATGTACATGGTGCTCGGCATCGTCATGCTGCTGCGCGGCTTCGCCGACGCGCTGATGATGCGCGCGCAGCAGGCGATGGCGTTCGGCGCCAACGACGGCTTCCTGCCCGCGCACCATTACGACCAGGTGTTCACCGCGCACGGCGTCATCATGATCTTCTTCGTCGCGATGCCGTTCGTCACCGGCCTGATGAACTATGTCGTGCCGCTGCAGATCGGCGCGCGCGACGTGTCCTTCCCCTTCCTCAACAATTTCAGCTTCTGGATGACCGCGGCGGGTGCGGCGATCGTCATGATGAGCCTGTTCGTCGGCGAATTCGCGCGCACCGGCTGGCTGGCGATGGCACCGCTGTCGGGGCTCGATTACTCGCCCGATGTCGGTGTCGATTATTACATCTGGGCGCTGCAGATCGCCGGAGTCGGCACCTTGCTGTCGGGCGTCAACCTGCTCGCCACCATCATCAAGATGCGCGCGCCGGGGATGGGGCTGATGAAGATGCCGATCTTCACCTGGTCGGCGCTTGCCACCAACGTGCTGATCGTCGCCGCCTTCCCGGTGCTCACCGCCGTCCTCGCGATGCTCAGCCTCGACCGCTACGTCGGCACGCACTTCTTCACCAACACCATGGGCGGCAACCCCATGATGTACGTCAACATGATCTGGATCTGGGGCCATCCGGAGGTCTACATCTTGATCCTGCCGCTGTTCGGCGTCTTCTCCGAAGTCACCTCGACCTTCTCGGGCAAGCGCCTGTTCGGCTATACGTCGATGGTCTACGCGTTGCTGGTCATCACCATCCTCGCCTACCTCGTCTGGCTGCACCATTTCTTCACCATGGGGTCGGGGGCGAGCGTCAATTCGTTCTTCGGCATCACCACGATGATTATCTCCATCCCGACGGGGGCGAAGATCTTCAACTGGCTGTTCACCATGTACAAGGGGCGCATCCGCTTCGAACTGCCGATGATGTGGACGATCGCGTTCATGATTACCTTCGTCATCGGCGGCATGACCGGCGTATTGCTCGCGGTGCCGCCCGCCGACTTCGTGCTGCACAATTCGCTGTTCCTGATCGCGCATTTCCACAACGTCATCATCGGCGGCGTGTTGTTCGGGACGTTCGCGGGGCTCAATTACTGGTTCCCCAAGGCGTTCGGGTTCAAGCTCGACAAATTCTGGGGCACGATCAGCTTCTGGTTCTGGGTGGTCGGCTTCTACGTCGCGTTCATGCCGCTCTACGTGCTCGGCCTGATGGGCGTGACGCGGCGGCTGCGTCACTTCGACGATCCGTCCTTGCAGATCTGGTTCATCATCGCCGCGATCGGCGCGGTGCTGATCGCGATCGGGATCGCCGCGCTGCTGATCCAGTTCTACGTCAGCTTCCGCAACCGCGAGGCGCTGCGCGACACGACCGGCGATCCGTGGAACGGCCGCAGCCTGGAATGGGCGACCTCATCGCCGCCGCCCGCCTACAACTTCGCGTTCACGCCGGTCGTCCACGATCTCGACGCCTGGTACGACATGAAGTCGCAGAAGGCGGTGCGTCCGGTCGACGGCTTCCGCGCCATCCACATGCCGCGCAACACCGGCACCGGCGTCATCCTCGCCGGCCTGTCGGCGGTGATCGGCGTCGCGATGATCTGGTACATGTGGTGGCTCGCCATCCTCGGCTTCGTCGCGCTGCTCGGCGTCGCGATCGTCCACACGTTCAACTACGACCGCGATTATTACATCCCGGCCGACGAGGTGACGGCGGTCGAGAACGCGCGCACCACACAGCTGGCGCCAGCAATGGTTGGGGGAGCTTGAGCATCATGAGCGAAGCGACCATCCCGCCGGGCGCGCAGGCGCCGATCTTCTACGAAACGGACGAGCATCACCACGACGCCGGCGGCAGCACGATGCTGGGCTTCTGGCTGTACCTGATGAGCGACTGCCTGATCTTCGCCATGCTGTTCGCGGCCTATGGCGTGTTCGGCAGCAGCTATGCCGGCGGGCCGCAGCCGCACGAGATCTTCGAGCTGCCGCTGGTGGCGCTCAACACCTCGATGCTGCTGTTCTCGTCGATCACCTACGGCTTTGCGATGCTGGCGATGAACGACGGCAAGGTGCGCAGTGTGCAGGGCTGGCTGGCGATCACCGGGCTGTTCGGCCTCGCCTTCCTGACAATCGAACTCTACGAATTCTCCAACCTGATCCACGAAGGCTTCGGACCGCAGCGCAGCGCGTTCCTGTCGTCCTTCTTCACCCTCGTCGGCACGCACGGGCTGCACGTCACCTTCGGCCTCGTCTGGCTGGTGACGCTGATGGTGCAGGTCGGGACCAAGGGGCTGATCCCCGCCAACCAGCGCCGCCTGCAATGCCTGTCGCTGTTCTGGCACTTCCTCGACGTCATCTGGATCGGCGTCTTCACCTTCGTCTACCTGCTGGGAGTGCTGCGATGAGCGCCGACACCCATGGCCACGGCCATGACGATCACGCGGCCGAGGGCGCGCACGGCACCCGCAAGGATTACGTGATCGGCTTCGTCCTGTCGGTGATCCTCACCGCCATCCCCTTCGGGCTGGTGATGAGCGGCGTCATCGCCGACGCGCGGATCACCGCGGGCATCGTCATGGTGTTCGCGCTGGTGCAGATCATCGTCCACATGATCTACTTCCTCCACATGAACTCGAAGTCGGAGAACGGCTGGACGCTGATGGCGCTGATCTTCACGATCATCGTCGTCACCATCTGCCTCGCCGGCTCGCTGTGGGTAATGTACCATATGAACGCCAACATGATGCCGAGCATGGCGCCCGGAGACATGGGCGGCATGTGATGCCACGCCGGGCCGCGATCGTCACGGGTCTGCTGCTGGCGACGATCGCGCTGCTGATCGGGCTCGGCGTGTGGCAGCTCGAGCGGCGGACATGGAAGCTGGCGCTGATCGCGCACACCGAGGCGATGCTGGCAAGCGCGCCGGTCGCCGCACCGGGACCGGCGGCGTGGGGTGCGGTGGGTGCAGGTGATGTCTACCGGCCGGTGGTCGCGACCGGCCGCTATCGGCCCCGCGCGGATACGTTCGTGCAGGCGGTGACCGAACTCGGCGGCGGTTTCTGGGTGATGACGCCGTTCGACACGACGCGCGGGTTCACGGTCCTCGTCAACCGCGGCTTCGTCCCCGCCGAGCGCCGCGGCGCGGTCGCCCCCTCCCCCGCCGTGCGGACGATCCGCGGCCTGCTGCGCGTCAGCGAACCCGGCGGCGGCTTCCTCCGCCACAACGATCCCGCCGCCGACCGCTGGTACTCACGCGACGTCGCCCGGATCGCCGCGACGAAGCGGCTCGGCCCGGTCGCCCCCTATTTCATCGACGCGGGCGATCCCAAGGCCGGCTGGCCCCGCGGCGGTCTGACCGTGGTCCGCTTCCGCAACAGCCATCTGGTCTACGCGCTGACGTGGTTCGGGCTGGCAGCACTGGTGGCGTTCATGGCGTGGCGGGTGCGGCGGCGGTAGGGCACCCCCCGCGACGGTTTACTCGCCCTCACCCTTCCGGCGCTTCGCGCCTCCCTCCCTCTCCCGTTGGGAGAGGGAAAGACGCCGCAGGCGGCGAAGGGTGAGGGTGACATCGATAGGCTGGAGACGCTGCTCAATCCTCGCGTTTCGCACCGTCGAGCGTCCGCTCGATCCGCGCGCGATTCGTCGCATCGGCATCGCGCTCCGCCTTGGTCCGCCCGAACTTCGCCCGGTTCGCCGCCGCAGCCTTCGCCGCCACGTCACGGTCACGCGCCTTGCGGGCGCGACGCAGGTTGATGATCTCGGCCATGAATCCCCTTACCCTTCCTTGCCCGGCTATGCCGAGGAAGGATTTGCAGCAGCCCGCTCCTCCGCCGCGCGCTTCACCAGCGACCAGCGCCGCCACTCATCCCGCGCATCCGCCAGCGCGCGGTGCGCCGGCACGTCATGATCGCGCAACTCGCCGAGCACCGCCACGTCCGCCACCGCACGGCCCAGCTCCGCCTCGGGCACATGCCCCCGCAGGATCGCCGTCGCCGTCTCGCGCTGCGCCTCGTCGCTGTCGCGCAGCCGCAGCGCATGCCGCGGCAGCTTCGCCGCCCGCAGCAGCGCGCTCAGCCATTTGCCGTCCCACGACGGCGCGCTCGCGAACAACTGGTGGCCGGTCAGCACCGCGACCATCCGCCGCGCCACCACGTCGTGCGGCGTCCCCTCCGCCTCCAGCAGCGCCCGCGGGATATGATGGATCGCCTCCGCCGCGTCGTCCCAATCGTCCCATTGCAGCGGCGGGCGGATCAGGTGGCTTTCGTGCGCGCCGTCCTCAAACACCCAGGCGACCTCGATCGGATAGCTTTTCTTGGCGAGCGACGAGGCTTCGAAATCGAGGAATACGAACATCGCCGGAGCCTAGGCGCAGGCGCGGCGGGCCGTCTAGTGCCCCGACCGCCGCCACGCCCCACGCGCCAGCCGCCCGAGCAGCGCCGGCAGCCCCGGCCGCACCAGCAGCCAGTCGCGGATCGCCGGCCCCTTGTCGGCGCCGATCACCTGCTTGTAGCCGCTGTCGCCCGCGCCCCAGTCGACCCGGGTGATGCCGCGACCCAGCGCCTCGACGAGGTTGCGATAATAGAGCAACTTCCCCGGCGAATGCTTGGCATAGGCGGGGTCATAGCTGTTGGCGATCGCATATTTCAGATCACCCGCATCGAGATCGAACGAAAACGCCGCCGGCCGACCGTCGATCGTCAGCAATGCCGCACGCAGCATCCCCGCGACCACCGGATCCGCCGCCGCCGCGCGCCAGAAGGCACCGTGGCCGGTCGTGGTGAACTTCGCATCGGAACCGTCGGTGCGCGCCGCGATCCAGCTCGCCTCCTCGACCCCCGCCAGCGCATCGAACGCCGCCGGCCAGTCGCCCCCGTTGAGGAACCGCCAGTCCGGCACGCCATGCCCGGCGAGATGCTTTTCGTGAAAGCGGTTCTTGCGCAGCGTCGATCCGCGCGGCCACGTCCCCTCGGCCTGCAACGCGGCCATGTTGAGCAGCCAGCTGTCCGCGACGAACCGGTCGAGCACCGCCCACCCGGCGGCCCGCGCCGCCGCGATCAGCGGCATCGCCGCCGGATCGTCGTCATAGACCGGCCCGATGCGCAGCACGTTGACCGCCCCCGCCAGCGTCGCCAGCGCCGCCTTCAGCGTCCCCTCGCCCGCATCCACGGCGAGCGGAAAGCTGCGGAACGGCCAGTACGACCCCGGCACCGCCGCCGCCCGCGCGATCGCCGGCCCGATCCCCACGAAGGGCAGCGCCAGCGTCGGCTCGCCGTCCTCCTCGACCAGCAGCGTCCGCGCCTGTCCGCCATAGGCGCCGAGCGCCGCCGCGAACCAGCCGTAGCGCAGGAAACCATGCGCCGGCGCCGCCCGCGCCGCGACCGTATCGATCGCCGCGGCGAGGCCATCGGCGAGATGGCCGCGGGCGACCGGCGGCAGCCGCTGGAAATCGGCGAGGAGCATCGGTTTGGTCACGGGGTCCGCGCTTAGCGGCGATGCGTTACCAACCGGTGCAGATTGCGATCGGCCGTGCCCCCTTTCGCCCGCCCCGATCCGCCCTATGCTGGCGCCATGCCGACCTTCTTCCAGGTGTCTGCGATCGCGCAGACGATCCAGCTGTCGCTCGCCCCGGTGTTCATGCTGGCGGCGATCGGCCAGATCCTCAACGTCCTCGCCGGCCGCCTCGCCCGCGTGATCGACCGCGCGCGCAAGCTCGAGGAGCGCATCCCCGACGCCGAAGGTCCGGAGCGCATCCGCCACGTCTGGGAGCTGAAGCTGCTCGACGAACGCATGTCGATCATCAACGCCGCGCTGTTCCTCGCGGTGTCGAGCGCGGTGATGGCGTGCATCGTCATCGCGATGCTGTTCGTCGCCAACCTCGGCCAGTTCCACATCGGCACCTGGATCGCGCTGATCTTCATCCTCGCGGTCGCGCTGCTGATCTGCTGCCTCAGCGCCTTCATGTGGGAGGTGCGCGTGTCCCTGCGCGCGATCCACGTCCGCAAGGAAATCCTGTCATGACCGTCACGACGGAACGCCGCCTGCTGCAGGCAGTCGTCGCGCTCGCCTGTTTCGTCCCCTTGAGCGTCGGCGGGCAGAGCGTGCTGCACGGGCCGGGCTTCCTCGGCCATCCGCCGGTGATCCCGACCGACCTCGACAGCCATTTCCGCTACATATCGGGGATCTTCCTCGCGGTGGGCGTGGCGTTCGCGAGCTGCGTCCCGCGGATCGAGACGACCGGCCCGCGCTTCCGCCTGCTCGGCGCGCTGGTGGTTGCGGGCGGCCTGTCGCGCGTCGTCTCGCTGATCGCGGTCGGCGCGCCGTCGACGGGGCATTTGTTTGGTTTCTTCATGGAACTGGGCGCGGTGCCATTGCTGATGCTTTGGCAGGCAAGCTTCGCGCGGCGGTGGGCGGCGGCGCTTCCGTCCTAAACCCGTTCGCCCTGAGCCTGTCGAAGGGCACCTCTCCACCAGCGTTACGCTCGCGGAAAACAGGGCTTCGACAGGCTCAGCCCGAACGGACGTATTGGTCAGTGCGCCACCGCGTCACCGCCCCTCCAGTCCGGCCCCCACGTCCGCCTGCGCCAGATACCGTGGCGCCCGTCGCGCCTGCGCGCGCTGTTCGTAGGCATAGCCCGCGCCCAGCACCGCCGCCTCGCCATTCTTCGTCGCGATGAACGACAGGCCGACCGGCAGCCCCTTCACCAGCCCCATCGGCACCGTCAGATTGGGATAGCCCGCGATCGCCGGCAGCTCCGACGACGATGGCCCGTTATACTGATCGCCATAGACCGGGTCGCTCAGCCACGCCCCCGCATAGGTCGGCTCGACCAGCAGCGCCGCCCCCGCGCTGCGCAACATGCCGTCGATCGCCTCGCTCGCCTGGCGGAGCGATTTCGTCCGCGCCGCCTTGTAGGCGGGATCGCCCAACCCCCTGGTCTTCGCGGCCTCCTCGAAGATCTCCTGCGCGAAGAACGGCATCTCGTCGGCCGCATGCGCGCGGTTGAAGGCGATCAGCTGGTCGAGGGTGCGCGCCGTCACCGCCGGCGGCGTGGTCGCGAGATAGGCGTCGAGATCGGTCTTCAATTCGGTCTTGAGCACCATGAACTCGGCATCGCCGATGCCGTCGAGCTTGGGCGCCTTCACCTCGACCAGCACCGCGCCCGCGGTCTTGAGCACCGCCAGCGCCGCGTCGTAGCGCGCGACCAGATCCGCCGACATGCCCTCCGGCCGCAGCACCGCGACGCGCACGCCCGACAGTGCACTGACCGACAGTCCCGCGGCATAATCCCGCAGCACCGCCCCCGCGGTCGCCGGATCGGCAGGATCGGCGCCGACCATCGCGGAGAACAGGATCGCGACGTCGCGCACGCTGCGCGCCATCGGTCCCGGCGTATCCTGCGAATGGCTGATCGGCACGACATGGGTGCGGCTGACCAGCCCGATCGACGGCTTCAGCCCGACCAGCCCGTTGATCGACGACGGGCACACCACCGATCCGTCGGTCTCCGTCCCCACCGCCGCCGCGGCGAAGCTCGCCGCCACCGCCGCGCCCGATCCGCTCGACGATCCGCAGGCGGTACGATCGATCGCATAGGGGTTGCGCACCAGCCCGCCGACCGCGCTCCACCCGCTCATCGCGTGGCTGGAGCGGATGTTGGCCCATTCCGACAGGTTGGTCTTGCCGAGGATCACCGCCCCCGCCGCGCGCAGCCGCGCCACCACCGGCGCGTCGCGACGGGTGATATTGTCCTTCAGCGCGAGGCTGCCCGCGGTCGTCGCCATCGCGTCCGCGGTCTCGATATTGTCCTTGATGAGCACCGGCACGCCGTGCAGTGGCCCCCGGATGCGCCCCGCGCGGCGTTCGTCGTCCAGCGCCTTCGCCTGTGCCAACGCCTGCGGGTTCACCGCGATGACGCTGCGCAAGCCTGGCCCCTTGCGATCCATCGCGGCGATTCGGTCGAGATAGGCGCGGGTCAGCGCGACGCTCGACGCCTTGCCCGCCGTCATCAACGCCTGCACCTGTTCCAGCGACACTTCCTCGACCGTGACCTTGCGCGCGAACGCCGGCGCGGCGGGCAAGGCGAGCCCCAGCAGAAACCCCAAAAATATCCGGCGCATGGAACCCCCTGTCATGTCGAAGCGATGCTAGCGGGGCATCGAGCCGGCGCAAGCGGCAGCGATGTCGCATTGACGCGTCGCGGAACCCGCGGCACGGCGATTGATTGATCGAGATCAAGACAGGATGGTCGTGGCGCGCGCATTGAAGATCATCGGCGGGATCGTGCTGGGATTGATCGTCCTCGTCGGCCTGACCGTGACGATCGTCCCCCGGTTCCTCGACCGCCTCTATTACGAGGGCGATGCCAGCGGTCATTACGATGGCGCACGCTTCTTCAACCCCGACGGCGATGCGGATACGCTGCGCATGCCGGCGGGCGGCAGCCGGGCGGGTTTCTTCTGGCGCTATCTCACCAAGAACGACGGCCGACCGCCTTGGCCGACGAGCGTCGCGGTCATACCGTCCCGGCCGGCGGCGCGTGTCGAGGGCGAGCGGATGGTGGTGACCTGGATCGGCCATGCCAGCGTGCTGATCCAGACGCAGGGCCTCAACATCCTCACCGACCCGATCTACGCAGAGCACGCCGGCCCCTTCGGCCTCGGCCCGCAGCGCGTCGCCGGGCCGGGTGTGCGGTTCGAGGACCTACCGAAGATCGACCTCGTGCTGGTCAGCCACAACCATTACGACCACCTCGATCAGGCGGCGCTCGAGCGCCTCTGGCAACGCGACCGGCCGCGGATCGTCACCAGCCTCGGCAACGACAGCGTCATCGGCCAGACCGGCGCGAGCGCGACCGCGCTCGACTGGGGGCAACAGGCGAGCATCCGCCCCGGCGTCGCCGTCGCGGTGACGCGCAACCACCATTGGGGCAGCCGCTGGTTCACCGACCGCAACCGTGCGCTCTGGTCGAGCTTCGTCGTGCGCCTGCCGAGCGGCGGCAACGTCTTCTTCGCCGGCGACACCGGCTTCGGCGACGGGAAATGGCCGGCCGAGGCCGCAGCGCTCGGCCCGATCCGCTTCGCGATGATCCCGATCGGAGCGTTCCGCTTCGTCCCCGGCCAGATGTCGTCGGGCAGCCACGTCGGCCCAGCCGAGGCGGCGCTGATCCACCAGCGCCTCGGCGCGGCGCGGTCGATGGCGATCCACTGGGGGACGTTCCGCCTGTCGTACGAAGGCTATGATACGCCGCCGAAGATGCTGGCGGCGGCGATGCGCTGCACCGGCGGCAGCGGCTTCACCGCGGAACGGATCGGCGTGCCGTTCGACGTGCCGCCCTATGCCGTGCCGGTAGCGGGCAAGCCGATGGCACAGGCGGACATGCTCCGCTGCCTCGACACGCCCGCGGTGAAGGCGCTTCCCTAAAAGCCCCTCCCCTTCAGGGGAGGGGTTGGGGCGGGGGAGTCACACACGCCAGTCTCGGTGAGACACCGCCCCACCCCCAACCCCTCCCCTGAAGGGGAGGGGCTTATTCAGCCTCAATCGACGAACGCGCGCTCGATCACATACGTCCCGGCCTTGGCGTTCGACCCTTCCTCGAATCCGATGCCATCCAGCATCGCCGCCGTCTCGCGGATCATCGCCATGCTCCCGCACAGCATGATCCGGTCGGTCTCCGGATCGAGCTTCTTCGCGCCCTGCACCGGATCGCCGAACAGCGCCGCGCTCTCGATCAGGTCGCCGATCCGCCCGGTGGTGCGGAACGGCTCGCGCGTCACCGTCGGGATGTAGTGGAACTGCGTCGCCGCCTCGTCCGACACCAGCGGGTCCTCCGCCAGCCGCGCCTGCAATTCGTCGTGATAGGCAAGGTCGCTGACCTGCCGCACCGAATGGACCAGGATCACCTGATCGAACATGCCGTACACGTCGGGATCGCGCGCCAAGCTGAGGAACGGCGCGAGGCCGGTGCCGGTCGAGAAGAAGAACAGCCGCTTGCCGCCGACCAGCGCATCGGTGACGAGCGTGCCCGTCGGCTTCTTGCCCATATACACTTCGTCGCCCGGTTCGATTCTCTGCAGCTTCGACGTCAGCGGCCCGTCCTCGACCTTGATCGACAGGAACTCCAGCTCCTCGGCATAATGCGGGGACGCGATCGAATAGGCGCGCATGATCGGCTTGGCGCCCTCGCCATCGCCGTCGAGCCCGATCATCACGAACTCGCCCGACCGGAAGCGGAAGCTCTCCGGCCGCTCGACCGCGAAGCTGAACAATCGGTCGTTCCAGTGGCGCACCCACAGCACCTTGACGTTCAGGAACGCCTTGGTCTCGGGCAGAGTCTTCGGGACACGGACGTCGGTCATGCGGATGGGGCTTCGGATCGTTTGCGAGAGGGTCGCATTATGAACCGCACGCCGCCGGGTCAACCAAAGCAAAGCTTGGGGATGTGTTGCCGAGCCTTGCCCGCCGCCCCATATCCGTTCCCGATATGGCCATCCAGATCCGCACCAGCCTCGCCGAACCCGAAACCGGCGAAACCTTCATCCCCCACCGCCCGGCGCGGCCCGACAAGGTGGAGGGCGGTCGCCCGTTCAAGCTGGTCAGCGAATATAGCCCCAGCGGCGACCAGCCGACCGCGATCGCCGAGCTGACCGCGACCGCGCGCGGGGGCGAAAAGGATCAGGTGCTGTTGGGCGTCACCGGCTCGGGCAAGACCTTTACGATGGCCAAAGTCATCGAGGAACTGCAGCGCCCGGCGCTGATCCTCGCTCCGAACAAGATCCTCGCCGCGCAGCTCTATGGCGAGTTCAAGAGCTTCTTCCCGGAGAACGCGGTCGAATATTTCGTCAGTTACTACGATTACTACCAGCCCGAGGCGTATGTCGCGCGCTCGGATACCTATATCGAGAAGGAATCGTCGACCAACGAATCGATCGACCGGATGCGCCATTCGGCGACGCGCTCGCTGCTCGAACGCGACGACTGCATCATCGTCGCGAGCGTTTCGTGCCTGTACGGCATCGGTTCGGTCGAAACCTATTCGGCGATGATCTTCGACCTCAAGAAGGGCGCGACCGTCGACCAGCGTGAGATCGTCCGCAAGCTCGTCGCGCTGCAATACAAACGCAACGACGCCGCCTTCGCGCGCGGCAATTTCCGCGTGAAGGGCGACACGCTCGAAATCTTCCCGTCGCATTACGAGGACAGCGCCTGGCGCATCTCGTTCTTCGGCGACGACATCGAGGACATCACCGAATTCGATCCGCTGACCGGCAAGAAGGTGGCGAGCCTCAACAGCGTGCGCGTTTACGCCAACAGCCATTACGTCACGCCCGGCCCGACGCTCAAACAGGCGGGCGACGCGATCAAGCACGAGCTCGCCGAACGGCTCAAGGAACTGGTCGCCGAAGGCAAGCTGCTCGAGGCGCAGCGCCTCGAACAACGCACCAATTTCGACCTCGAAATGATCGCCGCCACCGGCAGCTGCGCCGGCATCGAAAACTACAGTCGATTTTTGACGGGTCGCCTCCCCGGCGAACCACCGCCCACGTTGTTCGAATACCTCCCCGAAAACGCTTTGCTGTTCGTCGACGAGAGCCACCAGACCGTACCGCAGATCGGCGCGATGGCGCGCGGCGATCACCGCCGCAAGATCACGCTCGCCGAATATGGCTTCCGCCTGCCGTCGTGCATCGACAACCGGCCGTTGCGCTTCAACGAATGGGACGCGATGCGCCCGCAGACGGTCAGCGTCTCGGCGACGCCCGGCAATTGGGAGATGGAGCAGACCGGCGGCGTCTTCGCCGAACAGGTCATCCGCCCCACCGGCCTCATCGATCCGCCCGTCGAGATCAAGCCGGTCGAGGAACAGGTGCAGGACCTGATCCAGGAATGCCACAAGACGACGGCACTCGGCTATCGCACGCTGGTGACGACGCTCACCAAGCGCATGTCCGAAGACCTCACCGAGTACATGCACGAAGCGGGCATCAAGGTCCGCTACATGCATAGCGACGTCGAGACGCTGGAGCGTATCGAGCTGATCCGCGACCTGCGCCTCGGCGTCTACGACGTGCTGATCGGCATCAACCTGCTGCGCGAGGGGCTCGACATCCCGGAATGCGGGCTGGTCGCGATCCTCGACGCCGACAAGGAGGGCTTCCTGCGTTCCGAGACGTCGCTGATCCAGACGATCGGCCGTGCCGCGCGCAACGTCGACGGCCGCGTCATCCTCTACGCCGACCGCATCACCGGCTCGATGGAGCGGGCGATGAACGAAACCGCGCGCCGCCGCGAAAAGCAGGAAGCGTACAACCTCGAGCACGGCATCACGCCGACGACGATCCGCCGCAACATCGGCGACATCATCGCGCATGTGAGCCAAGGCGATCAGGTCACCGTACCGATCGACGAAGACCGCCCCCACATGGTCGGCCACAATCTGCGCGCGTACATCGAGGACCTCGAAAAGCGCATGCGCAAGGCCGCCAGCGACCTCGAATTCGAGGAAGCCGGCCGCCTGCGCGACGAGATCCGCCAGCTCGAAAACGAGGAACTCGGCCTGCCCGTCAACGAACAGAAAGCGCCGATCATGGGTCGCAGCAACGAGGGCAAGCCGGGGACGAGGAAGACCCGCTACGGCAAGTCGCAGAAGATGCGCATGGGCGGAAAGCGCGGAGGGCGGTAGTCTTGTAGAGACGCTCTCTACAAGATGACGGCGGTAACAGGTCTGGATTGCGGTGTTACGGGTCGGGTGAAAGGGCAAATCCATGATCCGCAACTTCGCCGACGCCGAGACCGAACGCGTATGGAACCGCGAGGGTAGCCGCAGACTGCCGCCGGATATTCAGCGTCCCGCGCTTCGCAAGCTCCGTCAGATCAACCGTATCGTCAAACCGCACGACCTGCTCATCCCACCGGGAAATCGATTCGAGGAGTTGAAGGGCGACCGCAAGGGGACATATAGTATCCGCATCAACAACCAGTGGAGGATCACCTTCCGCTGGGAGAACGGGAGCGCGATCGATGTCCGCATCGAGGATTATCATCGGTGACGCCGAGCGGCTGCCCAATATCCATCCCGGGGAAATTCTTCGCGAGGACTTCCTGATCGGCAGCGAGATACCGGTTGCCGAAGTGGCCGCCGGCGCTGGCATAGCGTTCGATAAACTGGAGGCGCTGTTGGATGAACATGCGCCGATCGACGCCGAATCCGCCCTTCGTCTGGCACGCTATTTCGGCATGGACGAGAGCTTTTTCCTCGGTTTGCAGAACGATTACGATCTCGAAGAGGCCCGGCTGGCTTACCGGGCCGATCTCGATCGTATCGTGCGCCGCGCCGCTTAGCCCGTCGTCAGGTTCGCGCTGCTCACCCCGTAATAGCTCGCCACGCGATCGGCGTACGCCTGGTCGAACACCGGCGCGTTGTTCGCCCAGCTCGGCCCGCCTTCCAGCATGCGGCGGTCGATCGTCACCACGTACAGGTCGCGCACCGGATCGAACTGCAGCAGTTCGAAGGGCAGCGGATAGAAGCTCTTGCCCATGCCCAGGAACCCGCCGAGGCTGAGCACCGCATGCGTCGAGCGGCCGCTACCCTTGTGGACCATCAGCGCATGGACCGAGCCCACCTGATCGCCGTCGCGGCTTTCGACCTTCAGCGAATGGGCGACGTTCGCCTGGGCGAGCAATTGGGTGGTGACGGTCTGGGTATCGGTCGACATCGGATGCTCCTGTTTGTTACACCGGTGAACCGCCCGGCGCCCACGCCGGTTCCACGCCGCGGCGGGTTGAGGCGCCTGCCCGCTTCCCCCATAAGCCGCGGCATGCGTGTCCTTCCCATCATCGCCCTGTCGCTCGCCGCCGGCGCGTGCGTGCCGCAGACCGCGCCGCCGCCGCCTGCCCCCACGCCGGTGTCCGCCGCCCCGCGTCCGGCGCCGCCCGTCGTCACGGCGAGCAGCGACTGGCGCGACTGGCCGCTGACGCCGGGCACCTGGACCTATCGCCGCGACGATCGCGGCAGCCTCGCGCTGTTCGGTACGCCGAATGCAGACGCTCGCCTGACGCTGCGCTGCGACCTGTCCCGCCGTCAGGTCTTCCTGTCGGTCGCCGGCGCCACCGCGACGGCGCTGACCATCCGCACCAGCAGCACGACGCGCGCGCTGGCCGTCCAGCCGACCGGCGGCACCCCCGCCTATGTCGCCGCCGCGCTGGCCCCCAACGACGGTCTGCTCGACGCGATGGGGTTCAGCCGCGGACGGTTCGTGATCCAGCAGGCGGGCGGCGGGACGCTGGTCGTTCCCGCCTGGGCGGAGATCGAGCGGGTGACGGAGGACTGCCGCGGCTGACGCGGCGTCAAGGGGGCGAATCGTCGCGCAAAACGCCGCGCATTACAAGACTTGCATGTCCCCGCGATGATGCGCACATTGCGGGCGTGGCCGGGTCCGGTCACATGGCTATCAACAAGCGAAAGGAGGTGATCCGATGTCTCATGGTTCAGCAATGGGGTCGGTTCAGTTCGTTCGGGGGACCGGCTTCTAGGACCCGTCTGAATCGTGCCGGGGGGTATCCTCCCCCAATCAACGGCATGACGAGGGTTGAAGAGGCCGCATGGTTTCCCGGGCTGGAGCTCTCCGGCCGCTGACCATGTTTGGGGGGTGTCGGGCTGCCGGGAGGCGCACGGCACCCTCTTCTCATTTCGGGCGTCAGGCGCGGCGCGCGGCGCCGGTAAACGCGGCCAGCGCGAACGCATGGCCGAGCACGCCGCTGTCGCCATAGCCCAGCACGGGCACCGGGCAGGCGCCGTACCGCGTCGCGATCGGCAGCATCGCCCAGGATCGATCGACATTCGGACGGGTGAACGACGACACGTCCTCCCCCGCCACGATAGAGCTATCGCATATGGCCGCGTGACGAACCGGCGGCCTGGAATAGTTCGTCACCCCGGACTTGTTCCGGGGTCCACCGTGCCGCAAGCGTGGAAAATGAGCCTCGAAACGACGAGTCCGCCGAACCGTGGACCCCGGAACACGTCCAGGGTGACGAAGGAATTGGAGAGCCGCCGGCCAATCGCTCATATTCGATAGCCCTGCCCGCCAAAGGGGGCGGAATGTCTCTACGTCGCTGAATGTCGATCCGGCCTTAGATCGCGACGGAAAGCGACCGCCTCACAGTCGAGCCCCGGCTCCACGACGGCGCGCCCTCGCTATCGGGCACCACCAGCGCGACGAAACGCACCGGCCATTCCCCCGATCGAGCTGCACAGCCCCCGCAGCGTTCGCCACGAGCCCGCACCGGGCCCTTCGAGCCCATTCGCCGCGCGGATCGTCCCGCCCGCCGGGCGCGTCGATGTCCGCTTACAGGAACGCCCGCGCGCGGTTGAGCACCAGATTGCACACCTGGTTCTTCACCTGCCCGCGCAAGCCGTCGAGCGACAGCGTCTGGCCGTTCGCCGCCTGTACCTGCCCCGCCTGCCCTGCCTGATAGCCGGGCAGCGTCCGCACGTCCTTCTGCCCGGTCAGCCGCCCGAGCACGCCCGCCGCGCCGGTCTGCCCGCCGGTCGCGCCGAGCAGCTTGTTCCTGACGCAATAGCCGAGCAGCCCGGCGGCATTGCCCGCGCCGATCGTCCCCACCTGCGGCAGGGCGCCGCCACCGCCGAGCAGCCCGCCCACCTGCCCGAGCAGGCTCTTCGCCCCCGCGGCGGGCGTCGCGGTCGCAGCGGGCACCGGATCGGCGGTCGTCTGCGCGGTCGCGATGGTCGGCAGGGACAGCAAGACTGCGGCGGCAACACGGATCATCATCACGAATCCTCCTCGATCATCCGTCGCCAACCATCCTGTCCCGCCGCCGTTCCTTGCCACGACGTCACGGCACCGGCGACGAGGATGGCACGGGCGGCACGACGCGCGTCGCGATCGACGTGAACTGGGTGATCGCCAGCACGCCCTCCGCCCGTCGCCGCGCCGATGCGAGCCCTGCGATCCGCCGTCGCACCGCCGCGATATCGGTACGCCAGACCTCGATCGCGGTCAGCGTGGTCCGGTCGAGCAGCACCAGCACGACGACCTGCACGTCGGCATCGCAGAGGATCGCGGGGCACATGCCGCGGTAGCGGTCGTCGCGCGCGACCGCCCGCCCCTTGATCTGCACCGCATCGCCATTGGCGGGATCGATCGCGTCATGCCCCGGCGTCCGCGCCACGCAGAGCGTCAGCCCGAGCGCCCGCGCCGCCTCATATTCCGCGATCTCGCCGGTCACGCCCAGCGGCTTGCCGGTCAGCCGGTAATATTCCGCCCCGATCCGCTGCGCGTCGCGCAGCAACTGCATCAGCCGGTCGTCGCGATCCTCGCGGATGACGGCAGGCGGCGTCGCCGCGACACCTCCGGCGAGCCGCACGAAGCACCTCAACGCCGCCAAACTGTCGCGCCGCTCCCGCTCCCCGCCCCAGACATGGACCGGTAACCGTTCGGCACGATCGATCAGACCGCTGCCGCCGCCCTCCGGCAACCCCTCCAGCACCCGCTCGGCGCGGTTGAGGTAGCTGACGTAGCTGCGCGCCGACGCCGGTGTGCCGCCATCCGCGACATAGGCCGCCCTGAACGCCTCCCGGTCCCAGCCCTCGCTCACGCCGGCTGCAACAGCCCTTCTCGCGCAATCTTCTCGCGCCACACCAGCGGCGCCAGCTGGTGGACGTTCTGCCCTTCGCTGTCGACCGCGACGGTGACCGGGAAATCGGCGACCTCGAATTCGTAGATCGCCTCCATGCCGAGGTCCTCGAAGCCGACGACCCTGCTCCCCTTGATCGCCCGCGCCACCAGATAGGCCGCGCCGCCGACCGCCATCAGATAGGCGCTCTTCGCCTCTCGAATCGCCTCGGTCGCCGCCGGCCCACGCTCGGCCTTGCCGACCATCGCGAGCAGGCCCTGGTCGAGCATCATCCGCGTGAACTTGTCCATCCGCGTCGCCGTCGTCGGCCCCGCCGGCCCGACGACCTCCTCGCCGACCGGATCGACCGGCCCGACGTAATAGATCACGCGCCCGCGGAAATCGACCGGCAGCGCCTCGCCCCTGGCGAGCATGTCGGCGATCCGCTTGTGCGCCGCATCGCGCCCGGTCAGCATCTTGCCGTTGAGCAGCAGCCGGTCGCCGTGCTTCCACTGCGCCACCACCTCCGGCGTCAGCGTGTCGAGATCGACGCGGATCGCCGCCGTGTCCGGCTTCCAGTCGACCTGCGGCCAGTCGGACAGTTTCGGCGCCTCCAGATACACCGGCCCCGACCCGTCGAGCGTGAAATGCGCGTGGCGGGTCGCGGCGCAATTGGGGATCATCGCGACGGGCTTCGACGCGGCATGCGTCGGCCAGTCGAGGATCTTGACGTCGAGGATCGTCGACAGCCCGCCCAGCCCTTGCGCGCCGATGCCCAATGCATTGACCTTGTCCATCAATTCGATGCGCAGCGCCTCGATGTCGTTCCGGGGGCCCCGCGCGCGCAGCTGCCCCATGTCGATCGCCCCCATCAGCGATTGCTTGGCGAGCAGCATCGCCTTCTCCGCCGTCCCGCCGATGCCGATGCCGAGCATGCCGGGCGGGCACCAGCCCGCGCCCATCTGCGGGATCATCTCCAGCACCCAGTCGACGATGCTGTCGCTGGGGTTCATCATCTTGAACTTCGACTTGTTCTCCGAGCCGCCGCCCTTCGCCGCGACGTCGACCGACACCTTCGACCCCGGCACCATCTCGACGTGGAGCACCGACGGCGTGTTGTCCTTCGTATTCCGCCGCGTGAACGCCGGATCGGCGAGGATCGACGCGCGCAGCTTGTTCTCGGGGTGCAGATACGCCCGCCGTACGCCCTCGTCGACGACCTCCTGCAGGCTGGCGCTGCCGTCCAGCCGGCAATCCTGGCCCCACTTCACGAAGACAGTGACGATCCCCGTGTCCTGGCAGATCGGCCGATGCCCCTCGGCGCACATCCGGCTGTTGGTCAGGATCTGCGCGATCGCATCCTTCGCCGCCGGACTCTGTTCGGCGTCATACGCCTCGCCCAGCGCGCGGATATAATCCATCGGGTGATAGTAACTGATGAACTGCAGCGCGTCGGCGACGCTCTCGATCAGGTCGGTGGCGCGAATGGTGACGGTGGACGGCATAAGGGTCACGGGATCTGGCTCCTTCGCGGCCAGCCTTTAAGGCGCGCTCGCCGCCGCGCCAAGCCGGCGCCGATCGTCGTCGATCTATCACGCCATCGCAAAGCTTTATCAATCATCGCGCACTAAGCCGATGGCCATGCATCTGGTCGCGCGCGCCTCTCCCCCGGACACGAGCCGCCATATGGCCCGGCCCGTCCTCGCCTTGCTCGGGTTGAGCGGAGACGCGCCGGAGCACGACGCCTGCGGCCATGCCGACCAGTTGGGCAACGTCGCCGCGATCTGGCCGTTCGCGCTCGCCGCGCAACTCGTCGCCTCCGCCGTCTTCCTCGGCGCGATGCTCGGCCATCGCGGTGCCGGCGCGATGCCGCTCGATGCATGGCTGACCGTCGCGTTGCTGCTGCTGCCATCGCTGACCGCGCTCGTCCTGCTCGTCGCGCCGCCGGTGCGGCGCTGGCCGCCGCACGTCCGCAACCGTTGCCTGACGTTCGCGGCGAGCGGCATCGCCGCGGCGCTGTCGTCGCTGCTCTGGGCGTCGACGCGGCTGCCGCTCGGCGCGTTGCAGCTGGGCTGCTTCGTCGGCATCGCCGGTGCGATCGGCATCACCACCGTCGCCTTCCACCCCGTCCGCGCCGCGACATTGGGGTTCGGCGCCGGCCTCGTGCTGATGCTGTCGATCCTGTCGGGGCGGCTGGTGCCCTCGCTCATCGCGCTCCTCTTCCTGCTTTGCCTCGCGGTCGTCACTACCCGCCTCGCCCGGCTCGATGAGCGCGCCGCGCGCAACCAGTCGCTCGATACCAGCGAGGGCAAGCTGGCGATGAAGATGATCGCCGAATTCGAAGGCCACGGCACCGGCTGGTTCTGGGAGGCCGATCGCCAGGGTCGCCTGACCTACCTCTCCGCCAAGGTCGCCGACGAGATCGCCGCCGGTGCCGCGCACCCGATCGGCCGCCTGCTCACCGACGTATTCCGCATGGACAGCGCGACGCCGGGCACCGAACGCACGCTCGCCTTCCACCTTTCGTCGCGCACGTCGTTTTCCGACTATACCGTCTGCGCGACCAGCGCGGTGGACAGCGATGCCGAACCCGACCGCTGGTGGTCGATCTCCGGCCGCGCCGCGGTCGACGATCTCGGCCGGTTCCAGGGGTTCATCGGTTCGGGGAGCGACCTGACCGAGAAGCGCCGTTCCGATGCGGAGATCACGCGGCTCGCGCTGTTCGACGGCCTCACCGGCCTCGCCAACCGCCAGCGCATGCGCCACAGCCTCGACAAGACGCTCCAGCAACAGGGCGGCGGGCCCTATCGCCCCGCCTCGCTGTTCCTCATGGACCTCGACCGGTTCAAGGCGGTGAACGACACGCTCGGCCACCAGGCGGGCGATGCGCTGCTGAAACAGGTCGCGCAGCGGTTGCAGCGCGGTGTCGGCGATGCCGGCCTCGTCGGGCGGGTCGGTGGCGACGAATTCAAGGTGCTGCTGCCGGGCATCGACAATCGCGACACGCTGGCGATGCTGGCCAAGGAACTGATCGCCAGCCTGTCGCAGCCCTATGCCATCGCCGGCGTATCGGTGACGATCGGCTGTTCGATCGGCATCGCCATCGCGCCGCAGCACGGCGAGGATGCCGAGGAACTGGTCCGCAACGCCGACCTCGCGCTCTACGCCGCCAAGGCCGACGGGCGCGGCGTCCACCGTTTCTATTCGGACGAGATGCTGGCCGGCGCGAAGAGCCGCAAGGCGCTCGAGGACGACATGCGCACCGCGCTGAGCGAGGGCGGCTTCACCGTCTGCTACCAGCCCGTCGTGTCGACCACGGACGCGCATATCGTCGGTTACGAGGCGCTGCTGCGCTGGAACCACCCGACCCGCGGGCCCATCTCGCCCGCCGATTTCGTGCCGGTGGCGGAGGAATGCGGACTGATCGAGGGCCTAGGCGAATGGGTGTTGCGCACCGCCTGTGCCGAGGCGGCGCAATGGCCGGGCGAGGTCCGCGTCGCGGTCAACGTCTCGCCGATCCAGTTCGCCAATCCGGTCTTCCCCGCGCTCGTCACCTCCGCGCTCGCGCACAGCGGCCTGCCCGCGAGCCGGCTGGAGCTGGAGATCACCGAAGGCGTGTTTCTCGACGAATCGGGATCGACCGACGCGATGTTCAAGGCTCTGAAGGCGATCGGCGTCCGCCTCGCGCTCGACGATTTCGGCACCGGCTATTCCAGCCTCGGCTATCTGCGCACCGCGCCGTTCGACAAGATCAAGATCGACCAGAGCTTCGTGCGCGGCGCCGCGCAGCCGGGCAACCGCAACGCCGCGATCATCCGTGCGATCGTCACGCTCGCCGACACGCTCGGCATGGAGACGACCGCCGAAGGCGTCGAGATCCAGGACGAGATCGAACTCGTCCGCGACCTCGGCTGCAGCCATATCCAGGGCTATGTCTACGGCCGCGGCGTGCCGGCGGCCGACGTGATCGTCCAGCTCGGCGGCACCCGGCATGCCGCCCCGGTCGGCCACAAGACCAGCCGCGCGGTGCGCAGCCGCATGCTCCGCTCGGCCCGCATCGCGATCGGCGGCAACGAAGGCGACGTGCGCATCCGCAACATCTCGACCACCGGCGCGATGATCGACGGGATCGAGGTCGGCGGACAGGCGGTCGGCCTCGACGTGCTGATCGAACTGGTCGAGGACCAGATGGTGTCCGCCCGCATCGCCTGGGCCGCCGACGGCAAGGCGGGCCTCGAATTCAACGAAGCGATCAACCTCGACCGGCTCAACCCCGCGCAGCCGGGGCGGATGCGCCACGCGGGCTGACCCGCGCTGGCGGCATACTCGCGCGCGCAGGACGATGCCACCTTGCCAGACACCGACGGCGGCACCACCTCGTCGTGATGCCGCCGATGTCCGGGCGGCGATCCGGTCCCTTGCTGCGGGCCGCTGATTTCGGGATGTTCAGGACATGTCTACCGTTTCCGACACCCTCCGCCTCGATCCGCGGCGCATATCCTGGTCGCGGCTGCTCGGCGATCACGACCGCATCGCGCAGCAATGCGCCGCGCTCGTCGCCCTCGTCCAACGCGACGACGAGGCGACGGAGACCGCGTCGATCCTGCTGCTCGAACTGGCGGTGTTCGTCGCCGACCATCTCGGCGTCGAGGACGAGGTGATCGACCTCACCCTCGCCGCGCTGCGCACCGGCACCCCGCCGCGGTCCGCTGTCGCGATGACGGTGGCGCTCGATGCGCTGAAACGGGACTGGACCACGTTCCTCGTCACCTGGACGCCGGCGGCGGTCGCGGCGGACTGGCCCGCCTTCGCCGTCGCGGCGCAGGCGATGCTGCCGCGCCTGGCCGCGCAGGTCCGCCACGAGAACGAACTGCTCTACGCCGAAGCGCTCCGCCGCGGCATCATCGACCGCGGCGAACCGATCCTGCACTGATGGGGATGCGGGCGACGTGACTATCACTCCTCCCTCCACGCAAGGATGCCTCTGCGAAAGTCGGTTTCGCCGCATCCCAAGGCTTCACCCCGGCGGAGGCCGGGGTCCAGCTGGGTGAAGGTTTACAATGACTTACAACGGCTTTCCCAACTGGACCCCGGCCTTCGCCGGGGTGAAATGGGTAGTTTTGCAGAAGTCTTCCACAAGGAGGGGAAGGACGGATGCCCCCTTAACCCCCTCTTTACCATCTTCGGCCTAGCCATCGGCATCCGCCGGCCCCCTTGCGCCGGTCCACGATTGCCGGGGAAGCCACGATGACCATGCAGGCGCCGATCGACCTCAACGCGCTCGGCCTCGACGAAGCGGCGATCCACGCGCTGCGCTTCCAGGGGGGTACGGAGATCGACAATCCGTACATCGACATGGTCATGGCGCCGGCCTTCCTCAACGCCGACGAATGCGCGCTGCTGTGCGGCATGATCGACGCCAACCGCAGTCCGTCGCAGGTCGCCTATGGCGTCGCCAACGCGCGGACCAGCGAGACCTGCGCGTTCGACGCGGCGCATCCGCTGGTGCAATTGCTCGACCTGCGCATCTCGCTGTTCCTCGGCGTCGGGCCGCAGTTCGGCGAGCCGATCCAGGGCCAGCGCTACGCGCAAGGCCAGGAATTCAAGCTCCACACCGACTTCTTCGAAGCGAACCACCCCGACACGCTGACCAACGCGACGCGCTGCGGCCAGCGGACGTGGACCGCGATGATCTACCTCAACGAACCCGAAGCGGGCGGCGAGACCTTCTTCCACTACCTCGACCACGACTTCGTGCCGCAGACCGGCACGATGCTCTGCTGGAACAACCGCGACGCCGAGGGCAAGGCCAACCCCTTCACCCTCCATCAGGGCAAACCGGTGATCGCCGGCACCAAATACATCGTCACCAAATGGTTCCGCGAACGCCCCTGGGCCGGCCCCGCCGCCGCCCCCAAGCCCAAACGCCGTGCGATCAAGGGCCGCCGCTAGAGCTGGACGCCTTTGCTGGACCGTTCGTGCTGAGCCTGTCGAAGCACAGGTGAGACGCAAGTCCTTCGGCGGTGAGCAGACGAGCCCCCCACGCCCCCTCGTCATCCCCGCGCAGGCGGGGATCCATAATCACGCCGGCCCGGAAAAGAACCTCACGGCCACCAGAAATGATGACGGAGGCGCGATACCGGCATCGCACTACCGACAGCGTCTTCCGCATCCCTTGAACGACGCACCGGACCCATCTCCATCGCACCAAAAAATTTTCGTTCCCCCGCTGTTCCCTTGCGCTTTGCGTAACCCGCAGAAGTCCACGCGTCGTTCCCCCACCGGTCGCGCGCCGCGCCGTTCGCCCATCCCTCCCCCATCATTAACCGCTTGCCTGTCGCGGCGCTTTGCCACAATTTGTGGGGGTTGCGTTCGGGGGCGGACCCAATGGCTGGTAGAGGATGAGGGCGATACCCATATCGGGTCGTCGCGACGGACCACACCGCGACGACGCGATGTGCTCATTTTGTTCTCTCGGTCGGGCCGCCGCGGTGGTAGCATGTCGTGCGCCGCCGATTCGAACATCGAAAGAATGAAGGAGCGGTTCGATGGACTTCAGGGACACGCAAGGTGATGCAATGAACGACACGATCGAAGCGAGCACCACCACCGCCTCTCCGGCGACGGAAGCGGTCGGCACCGGCAGCAAGGCCGTGCGCGCGCGACCCTATCCGGTCGAGGTCGACCACAGCCGCGACGCGCTGCTGACCGATTTCGGCAAGGAGACGCTCAACGACCGCTACCTGCTGCCGGGCGAAAGCTATCAGGACCTTTTCGTCCGCGTCGCCTCGGCCTATGCCGACGACGCCGCGCACGCGCAGCGCCTGTACGACTATATCTCGCGTCTGTGGTTCATGCCGGCGACGCCGGTCCTGTCGAACGGCGGCACCGGGCGCGGCCTGCCGATCAGCTGCTACCTCAATTCGGTCCCCGACAGCCTCAACGGCATCGTCGATACCTGGAACGAGAACGTCTGGCTCGCGTCGCGCGGCGGCGGGATCGGCACCTATTGGGGCAACGTCCGCGGCATCGGCGAACCGGTCGGCCTCAACGGCAAGACCAGCGGCATCATCCCCTTCGTCCGCGTGATGGATTCGCTCACCCTCGCGATTTCGCAGGGCTCGCTGCGCCGCGGTTCCGCCGCCTGCTACCTCGACATCAGCCACCCGGAGATCGAGGAGTTCCTCGAGATTCGCAAGCCCAGCGGCGACTTCAACCGCAAGGCGCTGAACCTCCACCACGGCGTGCTCGTCACCGACGCGTTCATGGAAGCCGTGCGCAACGGCCAGGAATGGCATTTGCGCAGCCCCAAGGACCAGGCGATCCGCGCCACGGTCGACGCACGCTCGCTGTTCCAGAAGCTGGTCGAAACCCGGCTGCAGACCGGCGAACCCTATATCGTCTTCGCCGACCATGTGAATTCGAACATGCCCAAGCATCACCGCGAGCTGGGCCTCAAGGTGTCGACCTCGAACCTGTGCAGCGAGATCACGCTGCCGACCGGCGTCGATCACCTCGGCAACGACCGTACTGCCGTGTGCTGCCTGTCGAGCCTCAACCTCGAGACGTGGGACCAGTGGAAGGACGAGAAGGGCTTCATCGAGGACGTGATGCGCTTCCTCGACAACGTCCTGCAGGATTATATCGACCGCCACGAGCCGGGCATGGAGCGCGCCGCCTATAGCGCGGGCCGCGAACGCTCGGTGGGCCTGGGCGTGATGGGCTTCCACTCCTTCCTCCAGGCGCGCGGGCTGCCGTTCGAGGGCGCGATGGCCAAGTCGTGGAACCTCAGGATGTTCAAGCACATCAAGGGCCAGGCCGACGAAGCCTCGATGCAGCTCGCGATCGAGCGCGGCCCCTGCCCCGACGCCGCCGACACCGGCGCGATGGAGCGGTTCAGCTGCAAGATGGCGATCGCGCCGACCGCGTCGATCAGCATCATCTGCGGCGGCACCAGCGCGTGCATCGAGCCGATCCCGGCGAACATCTACACGCACAAGACGCTGTCGGGCAGCTTCTCGGTCAAGAACCCCTATCTCGAAAAACTGCTCAACGAGAAATCGAAGAACAGCGACGCGGTGTGGAACTCGATTCTCGAGCACGGCGGCTCGGTCCAGCACCTCGACTTCCTCAGCCAGGAGGAAAAGGACTGCTACAAGACCAGCTTCGAGATCGACCAGCGCTGGCTGCTCGAACTCGCCGGCGACCGCACGCCCTATATCGATCAGGCGCAGTCGCTGAACCTGTTCATCCCGGCGGATGTCGAAAAGTGGGACCTGCTGATGCTCCACTTCCGCGCGTGGGAACTGGGGATCAAGTCGCTCTATTACCTGCGTTCGAAGTCGGTGCAGCGCGCCGGGTTCGCGGGTTCTGGCGGGGTGGAAGCGGACAACACGATCGCCGCGCCCAAGTTCGAGATCGGTGAGACGACCGACTATGACGAATGTCTCGCGTGCCAGTGAGGTGATGGGTCGGGTCGCCCTCACCCTCCCTCTCCCGGAGGGACAGGGGTAAGGTGACCACCAATCCCTCTCCCATCGGGAGAGGGAGGGAGCCGCAAAGCGGCGGAAGGGTGAGGGTGAAGGCGAGATGCGTCTCTACGACAACCAGCCCTCCGGCACGGTCCAGCACGCCCGACAACTTCGCCGCGAGGCACCGGAACCCGAACGCCGCCTCCTTCGTGCGCTCCGCGAAGCATATCCGCTGCTGAAATGGCGCCATCAGGCTCCGGTTGGTCCCTACCGTGCCGACATCCTCTGCTTCTCCGAACGCCTCGTCATCGAGATCGACGGCGACACCCACGCCGCCACGATCGCATACGACGCCGCCCGCACCCGCTCCATCGAACGCCAAGGCTACCGAGTGATCCGCTTCGCCAGCAATGACGTGATGCAGAACCTGGACGGCGTCATCGCGCAAATCTCCTTCTCCCTCCGGGAGAAGGAAGGGGCCCATGCGCAGCATGGGAAGGATGAGGGTGACCACGCACAGAAAAAGGGCGGCACCGCATGACCGGCACCGCCCTCACCCTTCCGCCGCCTGACGGCGGCTCCCTCCCTCTCCCAAAGGGAGAGGGAAAGTGCGGATCACTCCGCCTCTTCGAACATGTCCACTGCGTTCGCGGCCGTGGCGCTCAGCCGCACCGTGTCGCCCTCGATCTCCGCGACCAGGCCTGCGGGCAGGTAATGATGCTTGCCGCCCTGCCCGTCCTCGGTGCTCGGCGAATCGTTCTTGGTCAGCTTGATGCGCTCGCCATCGACATGGTCGACGGTGCCGACATGGACGCCGTCGGCGCCGATGACCTTCATATGCTCCTTGATGTTGCTATGATCGTGCATGCTGCGTCTCCTTTAGGGGGTTCGGGGGTGAAACGAGCCGCCCCCGAAATGGATGCACGCGGGGGCCCGCGCTGATGCCGCTGCAAAGCCTCGTCATGTTCGCGGTCGCCGCCGTCTTCGGCCTCGCCGGCGCGGGGATGCTGTTCGCGCTCACCCGTCCGCAGCCGCCGGCGCGCGTCTACGTCTATCGCATGGTCGGCATCATGGCGGTCAGCCTCGCCATCGTCCTCGCCTTCTCCGCCCACGCCATGTGGCAGTGGAGCGTCCCCTCTTCCCCCGTTTCCTGATATCCAGTCGGAGTAACCCCATGTCCCTCCTCGAAGCCCGCAAGCAGTACAAGCCGTTCGAATACCCCTGGGCGTTCGAATTCTGGAAGCGTCAGCAGCAACTCCACTGGCTCCCCGAAGAGGTGCCGCTGGGCGAGGATTGCCGCGACTGGGCGCAGAAGCTGACCGATCACGAGCGCAATTTGCTCACCCAGATCTTCCGCTTCTTCACCCAGGCGGACGTCGAGGTGCAGGATTGCTACCACGAGAAATACGGCCGCGTGTTCAAGCCGACCGAGGTCAAGATGATGCTGACCGCGTTCAGCAACATGGAGACGGTGCACATCGCCGCCTACAGCCACCTGCTCGACACGATCGGCATGCCCGAGAGCGAATATGGCGCCTTCCTCGAATATGCCGAGATGAAGGAAAAGCATGATTACATGCAGAACTTCGGCGTCGACAACGATCAGGACATCGCCCGCACGCTCGCCATGTTCGGCGGCTTCACCGAAGGGGTGCAGCTGTTCGCCAGCTTCGCGATGCTGATGAACTTCCCACGCTTCAACAAGATGAAGGGCATGGGCCAGATCGTCACTTGGTCGATCCGTGACGAGAGCCTGCATTGCGAGGGCATCATCAAGATGTTCCACACCTTCTGTCAGGAGCGCCAGTGCCTGACCAAGGCGGTGAAGGACGACATCGCCGACGTCTGCCAGACCACGATCCGGCTCGAGGACAATTTCATCGACCTCGCGTTCGAAATGGGCCCGGTCAACGGCATGACGCCCAAGGAGATCAAGAAATACATCCGCTACATCGCCGACTGGCGGATGGGGCAATTGGGCCTCAAGCCGATCTACATGATCGACGAACACCCGCTGCCGTGGCTGGCGCCGATGCTGAACGGCGTCGAGCATGCCAACTTCTTCGAACAGCGCGCGACCGAATATTCGAAGGCCGCGACCAAGGGCCAGTGGAACGACGTCTGGGATTCGTTCGACAAGCGCCAGAAGGCGAAGATCGTGAAGCCGACGGAGCAGGATCTGGGCGAGATCAGCGGGGATATGTTCTCGCGCGCTGGCGTGGCGGCGGAGTAAAGTAGTTGGGAAAGAGATAAGCCCTCTGCCCTATTTAAAATGCCAAACAAATCATTCCGACCAGATGGCATATCAAGGAAATAATAGTGGCAATCAATGTCGATCGCTTCAAAAATGACCTTGACGCCCTCATTGAGCAAGGCGACTTGCTCAAAGTCGGAATGATTCTAGACA
This sequence comes from Sphingomonas liriopis, assembly GCF_024211255.1. Lineage (GTDB taxonomy): Bacteria > Pseudomonadota > Alphaproteobacteria > Sphingomonadales > Sphingomonadaceae > Sphingomonas > Sphingomonas liriopis. Next base: position 48,023 of record NZ_JAMLDY010000008.1, read on the forward strand.
TGAAAGGGAAAAAATATTTTAGAGAAAATGTGTTTGGCGAAAGCTCTGATGATGAAGCCGCAGCGGCAATAAAGCGCATTCCTGAATTCAAGACAGAATATGAATCGTGGTATTCGGAAAGCTTGGCGCTCTTACGACAGCTCCTTCCCGATCGAATCAACGATTTTCGGGCCCTCTACGAAAAGCCAAAGAGCCGAAAGAATATTGAATACGGTAATTATGTAATACAAGACTATATGCAGAATTTGGCGGTAACGACACCGTATGGTGAAACCAAGGTAGATCGCAGTGCAGCAGAACCTCAGTTTAACCAACAAGTTGCTATCTTAAAATCTGCGAAGAAAAGGTTTGAGAGCTCAATTTTTGAGATACGACAACTTGTTCAGGCCGATCTTTTCGACTCGGAAATTGAGGCATCCTTGGAGCTTTTTAAAAACGGCTTCCTTCGTGCTGCTGGGGCGATTGCAGGAGTGGTCATCGAGCGCCACCTCAAACAGGTTTGCGACGATCACAATATCAAGATTACAAAAGCCAATCCCGGCATCGCCGTTCTGAATCAAGCGCTCCGGGATGGGAATGTTATCGATATTCCACAATGGCGATTTAATCAGCACATAGCCGATATTCGAAATATCTGCGACCACAGTAAATCGCAAGACCCAACAAAGGAACAAGTTCAGGATCTTATTGATGGTACCAAAAAGATTCTGAAAACTGTTGCTTAAGAAGCTGATCGAAATAGCACAATGATTAAGCTCATTAGCATCTGCTGTTCCTCCTACTTTATCGCTCGTCTTTTCGGACGGCAGCGCCGCATCGTGGTCGGCGGCCGATCTCATCGCTCGTGACACCGTAATGACTCGCCCGCTCGCCGATCCGGCGTTCTTCGCACGCGCCTTTATCGAAGCCGGGGCGTTGGCGTGGCCCAACGGCTTCGAACTCTCCGCCGACAGCCTTTATCGGCGGCTGGACGAAGCAGGCGCGTTGATCCGGTCGGCAGCCTGAATCTCGGACGCGACGTCAGGCGACGGGTGGATACCGCCGGCGGGTGTGCAATACCGTCAGCACGTCGATCTCAGTCTCGGACGCCAGCGCGTATACGATCAGGTACGGCAGCCCAACGACGGAGAACTCGCGCGTCCCCGTCACTTGCCCTGTCCGGCCAAGCATCGGGAACGACCCGAACATCATCGCCGTCTGGACGATCCGACTGACCACGCGATCGGCCGCTCGCTCGTCGTCGCGGGCGATCCAGTCACGGATGGCGATCAGATCGTCCCGCGCCTGCGGCGTGAAGCTAACGTTCAAGCTTGAGGTCGCGCCACACCTGCTCGACCGGGATCATCGCCGATCGATCGCGCGACTGCGTCAGCCCGCGCTCGATCTTCGCCCGCTTCCACGCGGCATAGCCCGGCTCGGTTCCCTCGCCGCCGTCGGGCGTCTCATGGTCAGTACGCGTTGCCATGCATTCGAACATAGACCGATGCGGACGGCGCGCAACCGCCACTCACTCCACCATCGCCTCATTCCCCGCGAACCCCAGCCGCGTGATCCCCGCGCGCTTCACCTCGGCTAGCACCTGGTCGAAGCGGTCGTAGCGCGCCTCCGGGTCGGTGCGCATCACCAGCAGCGCGGCGGGGTCGGCCTTCAGCGCGCGGAACCGCGCCGGCATCGCCGCATCGTTCACCGCCACGCCGTCCAGCGTCACCACGCCGTCGCGCGCCAGCACCAGCGGGTGCGTCACCGTCTCGCCCGGCGGCGCGCTACCCTGCGGCAGGTCGACCGCCACTTTGTGCAGCACCGTCGGCAGCGTCAGGATCATCATCACCAGCAGCACCAGCATGACGTCGATCAGCGGGGTGATGTTGAGCTCCGACAGCGGCGCATCGTGCGCGGGGCCGGCGTGGGCGGGGGAGAAGGCACGCTTGCGTGGCATCCTCGAGTCTCCTTGGGCAATGTAATGATAGGACATCACGCTTGCCGCCCGCCGTCAAGTCCCACGCTTAACCCTCTCGCGCAACCAGCCGGCAACCGTGCCGCGGGTAGAACAGCGGCGATGCTCCCCTCACCGCGCCTCTTCCGCAGCCGCTGGACGGCGTTGCTCTGGGCCGGCGGCATCCTGTGGTTCGCCCATGACGTCGCCGGATCGGCGCCGAGTGGTACCGGCAACAGCGCCGCGTTGACCGATGCCGACGGCGACGCCGCCAACGTCGCCGACCTGCGCGCCCTCGCCAACGTCATCGACCAATAGGATCGCCCCCCGGTCCGCGGCCCCGCATTCCCGGTGTGAAACCGCCCTCGCCACGATTTCACTGTCCTACACCCCGCGCCCCGGCTTAACCTCTCCATCGTGGCGTCGCCCTATCGCGTTGCCGCACGGCTCTTTGTCATCGCTGCAGAAACGGAAACGATCGAAGAGGATCGTTCACGCCAAGGTGTCCAACTTGTCTATGTTGCCGCGGCCCGCCGCCTCTCACGCCCAGGCGCACCACCCGCGCCGGGGACCGCCGTCGTAGCGCCGCGCCAGCCCCTCGGCGACCAGCGTCTCGCCCAGCGACACGCCGCCGCGGGTCACCACCGCCAGCCGCCGGCCGTAGCGGTCGTGACTGCGCTTGTAGGCGGCGAGCGTCACCGGCCCGGCGTTGAGCAGGTCGCGCAGCCGCTCGGTCGCGCGCTCGCCCAGCCGCGCCTCGCGCGCGCAGCGCGGCGGGTGCGTCTCGGGCGTGTCGATATCGGCGATGCGGACCTTCTCGCCCGCCAGCCGGAACGTGTCGCCATCGACGACGCAATCGCCGACCGCACCGCGGCCGCAGCGCCCGAACCGCGCCGTCACCGCCTCGCCGCCGCCCCCGCCGTGCGTGGCAGGCACCGGCACCGGCAGGACCTGCGGCAACGGCGGCAGGTCGATCTCGCCCGCCGGCCAGCGCAGCTTGCCCGGATGCGGCAGCTCGACCGAGACGCCAGCCGGCAACAGCGCCGCCCAGTCGGTCCCGCGCAGTGCCGGCAGCGCCAGCCCGAGCATGACGCCCAGCATCGCGATGCGCAGCTGCACCCACGCCCCCGCGCCACCCCGCCGCCGGCCGCGACTCGGGGAACCACTCGTCAGCGCCCGAGCGAAATCAAGCACATAGTCCATGGATTCGGTTGGGGGACAAAGCGTGAAGAAGCGGTTACCGCGCCCGCCGCACCGGTGCCGAAAAGTCCGCCGGCTTGTCCGCGATCCAGCGCAGGAAGCGCGCGATCGCGGGATGCGCGCGCAGCACCGCCGGGTCGGCATAGGCGCGCGCCAGCTCGGCATTGGGCAGCGTCGCGTGAATCGTGCGGTGGCAGATCGGATGGACCGGCGCGGTCGTCCGCCCGCCTTCGGACCTGGGCACCAGATGATGCCATTCGACCTTGGCCCCGAGCGGCCGCTCGCACAGCGCACAGGAGGGCGGTGGCACTTCGCGCGCGGCGTGCGCCTCGGCCTCGGCCAGCCCCGCCTTGCGCTTCACCCGTCCGACCATGACGCCGATATAGGAACGGGGGCGCCGCGCCCCAACGCAAAGGGGGCGGGCCTGCCCGCAGCAGACCCGCCCCCCGTCACGTCGAAGCCGGATGGCTTAGAAGTGCGCGACCACACCCGCCATCGGGCGGAAGCTGTGCGCGTCGTCGAAGGTCGAAACCTCCATGCGCAGGCGCAGGCCCGAATTGCCCGTGATGCCACCCAGACCGATGTCCTTCGGGCCGACCTCGGCACCGATGCCATACACGGTCGCATGATAGTCGCGCTTCAGGTCGCCCGACACGCCCGGTGCGAAGTTGTTGAAGTTGTTCCAGCGATAGCCGACCTTGCCGTAGAACAGGCCGCTGTCGCCGGCGCGGAAGCCCGCGCGGCCATAGGCGCCATACTGCCAGTCGATATCGCCCGACACGCCCTTGGCGACCGCGCCCTCGGCACCGACGAACACCGGACCCAGCGGCACGTTGAAGCCGACGATGCCCTCGATCAGCGCGCCGTCCAGATTGTAGCCCTTGGGCTGCGCGGGAATGCCGGCAACCGCCTGGCGATCGAACTGTTCCCAGCCGCCCATCACGGCGACGTACGGCTCGATGCCGAACGCGCGGGTGCCGTCGGGTGCCTTGGGTGCGGTGTCGACTTGCGCGTCGGTGGTGACGGCGGTGTCGGTCGTACCGGTGGTCGACATGTCCTGTGCAAAGGCGGGGACGGCAAAGGACGCTGCCGCAACGGCGGCCGCGAGGGCAAGCTTACGCATGAGTGATTACCTTGTATTGCCTCAACTCGGGCGGCGACGACGTATCGTCATCCAGCCCAGGACCGTCCAAACCCCGCCCCTGCGGCTTTGTTGCAGCGCGGTGGCATAATTGTCCGGAACGGATCGGGTTGTGGCTTTCGGGCCACGGTTCCTGTCGCATCGATGAACGACAATGGCGGATCGGCGCGGGTTGGCCCGAGACGGCGGTATGACCGATCGCCAGCGCAATCCTCCCGCGGGTGCGAATACGCCCATGAAAAAGGGGCGGCAAGCGGGCCGCCCCATCGATCGTCTCGTTCCTGATGCCGGCCTCAGCCGGCCATCGCGTCAGGGTCGTAAGGCGACGTCGTCGGCGTCGTCAAGATCCTCGTCGTCGGTCTTGCCGTCGTCGAAATCCTCCTGCGCATCGTCCTCGTCGATGTCGCCCTCGTCCATCGTGACGCTGGCGTCGGTCTCGCCGACCTCTTCCGAATCCATGTCGGCGTCGTCGATCGCCTCGTCCTCGGCATCGTCGTCGCCCAGGTCGGGATCAAGGTCGGTCAGGATCAGCCCGTCGCTGGGGCCGTTGCGCGTCGCCTCCAGGATCTCGGCGCGCTGGCTCTCGTCATAGCCTTCCTCGTCGTACCCGTCGTCGCCCGATCCGTGGCCCATGACCTGATGTCCGCCCATAGCAACCTCCATTGATGTGGAGTGCGAACGGCGGGACGGCGCCGGCGGTTCCGCCGGTCTGCGGCGGACGGCGGATCGGGGGGGGGATCAGGCGGGACGGAACAGCCGGCCGCGCTCGGTGATCGTCACCACTGCTAGCGCGACGACGCCGCAGATCAGGAAGCCCGCGGCGAGCGGCGCGGTGGTGCCGTCGAACGCCTGCCCGATCACCACGCCGCCGACCGCGCCGAAGGTCACGCTGGTGAAGCCCTGTACGCTCGACGCGGTGCCGGCGATCCCGCCCATATTCTCCATCGCCATCGACGAGAAGTTGGAGGTGGCGAGGCCGAAGCACCCCATCGTCAGCGCCTGCAGGATGACGAAGCCGACCAACGTCTCGTAGCCGGCGAGCGCGATGGCGAGGTGGATCGCGCTCAGCAAGACCAGCGTCGTCAGCGCGCTATGGCTGATGAGCCGCGTGCCCAGCCGCATCACCAGCCGCGCATTGGTCAGGTTCGCCGCCGCCATCAGCATCGCGGTCAGCGCGAACATCACCGCGAGCAGCTTCGGCCGCCCGAACGTGTCGAACATGATCTGCTGCACCGAATTGAGATAGCCGTACAGCGCCCCCATCAGCGACGTCGAGGCGAGCGTATAGCCCAGCGACCAGCGGTCGGTCAGCGTCTGCTTCCACCCCGCCGCGATTCGGCCCACCGACAGCGGCTGGCGCGCATCGGGGTGGAGCGTCTCGGGCATCCGCACGAAGAACCACGTCCAGATGCCGAGGCTGAGGCCGCCGACCACCCAGAAGATGCCGCGCCAGTTGGCGAACAGCAGCACCGTCTGGCCGAACGCGGGGGCGAGCACGGGGACGACCATGAACACCATGAACGCGATCGACATCACCCGCGCCATCGGCCGGCCGTGATAGCAGTCGCGCACGATCGCGATCGTCGCGACCCGCGTCGCCGCCACCATCGCCCCGCCGCACACCCGCGCCAGCAGCAGCAGCGTGAAGCTCGCCGAGACGGCACAGGCGATATTGGCGATCGCATAGCCGCCGATCGCCCACAGCAGCACGGTGCGCCGTCCGAACCGGTCGGCAAGCGGCCCGTGCACCAGCTGCGCGATACCGAAGCCGAGGACGAAGGCGGTGATGATGAACTGGCGCTGGTTCTCGGTCTCGACGCCCAGCGCCCGCCCGATCGCGGGCAATGCCGGCAGCATCGAATCGATGCCGAGCGCGGCGAGCGACATCAGCGCGGCGACGAGCGCGACGAACTCCGCGAAGCCGATCGGCGCACCGGCCGGTTCGGTAGCGACGACGGGGGGAGCGTCGGCAAGGGCCGGCGCGGAGGATTGGGTAGGACGGTTCACGATGGCGCCCCTCTACTCCGTCACGTCCACCAGCGGAACCCCGCTTGGCCCCGCCCGTTCCTCACGTGTATTGCTGGATCGATACACATTGGAGATGACGATGCCACGCCTGCTGTTGTGCGCCGCCTGCCTCGTGCTGCCGCTTGCCGCCTGCGACCGATCCGACGATACGCCGTCGCTGACGATCAACGCCGATGGCGGCAACGTCGCGGGCGCGCTCGACGCCCGCAGCGGCGAGGTGAAGGTGAACGTCCCCGGCTTCTCGGGCCAGTTCAAGCTTCCCAAGCTGCAGATCGATACCGCCGACTTCGACCTCAACGGCGTGCGCCTCTATCCAGGCTCCACGATCGAGGCGATGGACGTCGGCTCGGGCCGGAACGATGGCGTGCGCATCCGCTTCCGCAGCCCGGCGACGCCCGATCAGGTGCGCGGCTGGTTCCAGGAACGGCTCGCGAAAGCGGGCTTCACGATCACCCGGGACGGCCGCGGCCTCACCGGCACGACCGAGGAGGACAAGCCGTTCCGCCTCGAGCTGGACGGCGACGGCAGCGACCGGGCGAAGGGCACGATCGTACTGGGAAGCTGATCGCCCGGCCTACAGCGCCTACAGCGCCTGCACCGCCGCCAGCACCGCGGCGGCATGACCCGGCACCCGGACCTTGCGCCACGCCTTCGCCAGCCGGCCATCGGCACCGAACAGGAAGGTCGCGCGCTCGATCCCCATATAGGTGCGGCCGTACAGCTGCTTCTCGCCCCACACGCCGAACGCGGCGCAGACGCTGCCATCCTCGTCGCTGGCGAGGCCGATGGTCAGGCCATGCTTGGCGATGAACTTGCCATGCGATGCCGGCGAATCCTTGCTGATCCCGATCAGGCTCGCCCCCGCCGCCGCGAACGCGTCGGACAATTCCGAGAAGTCCTGCGCCTCGCGCGTGCAGCCCGCGGTGTCGTCCTTGGGGTAGAAATAGACGATCGCAGGCAGCGGCAGGTCGGTCAGCCGGATCGGCGTGCCGTCGGGGGCGGTCACGCTCACCGCCGGGATCGTCGCACCGTCATCCATCGCCTGCTCCCGTCATCCCATTCCACGCCGCCTCGACCTCCTGCCGCGTCGCCGCCAGCGCGGCAAGCACTGCCGCCCAGTCGGCGAGCCCCAGCGCCCGCGCGATCAGCGCCTGCGTCGCCGGGGGCGGCACCGCCGCATCGGGCGCGACCAGCCGCAACGTGACGAGCAGCCGGGTGAGCAGGTCGTGCGCCGCCCCGAGCCCCGGTGGCAGCAGTCCCTCTTCCGCCAGCGCCGCGATCGCCCGGCTGAGGTTCGGGTCGAACCCGGTGCGGTGGCACAACTGCGCGAGGTGGACGGTGAATTCCAGATCGACCAGCCCGCCCGGCAGCAGTTTGGCGTCGAGCGGCCCGGTCGGCGGCTTGTGCCGTGCCATCTCCGCACGCATCGTCGCCGCCTCGCGCGCCAGATCGCGGTCGGGTCGGGCGCCGCCGAGGACATCGGCGATCACCGCCGCCGCCGCCGCGCGCGCCGACGGCGACCCAAACACCGGCCGTGCCCGCGCCAGCGCCATATGCTCCCATGTCCACGCCTCCTCGCGCTGGTAGCGCGCGAACGAGTCGAGCGACACGACCAGCGGCCCCTGCGTCCCCGACGGGCGCAACCGCGTATCGACCGGATAGAGCGGCCCCGCCGCGGTCGGCACCGACAGCGCCGCGGTGATCCGCTGTGCGAGCCGGTTGTAGTAGAGCGTCGCGCCGAGCGGCTTGGCGCCGTCCGACTCGCCGGCGAAATCGCCGGTGAACAGATAGACGAGGTCGAGGTCGCTGGCATGCGTCAACGCGCCGCCCCCAGCACGGCCGAAGGCGAGGACGACCAGCTCGCTGCCGGGCACGCGGCCGTGGCTGCGCGCGAATTCGGCGACCGTCGCCGCCGCGAGCACCGCGATCGCCGCCTCGGCGAGCCGCGCATAGCCCGCCGCGGCATCGAGCGGATCGCTGACCCCGGCGACCACCTGCGACCCCAGCGCGAAGCGTTTCTCGCCGACGAGGCGACGGACATGGTCGAGCAGCGCCTGATAATCGCCCGCGTCGTCGCCCCGCAGCTCGATGGCGAGCTCGTCGACGCTGCCCAAAGGCTCGAACGCGCTGGCGTCGATCAGCCAGTCGATCAGCTCGGGCCGCACGGCGAGCGCGTCGGCGAGCGGCGCGGCGTGGCTGAGAATCGTCGCGAGCAGGCTGGCGAGACCTGGCCGCGCCTCCAACAGGCGCAGGATGTTGATCGCGCTCGACAGGCGTTCGAGCAGCCGGTCGAGCCGCAGCAACGCAGCCGCCGAATCCGGCGCCCCCGCCAGCGCCGGCATCAGCACCGGCAGCACCGCCTCCAGCGCCGCCCGCGCCGCCGGACTGCGCAGCGCCGGATAGCGCCCCGCCCGCCAGCCGGCGATGCGCGCCGCGGCCCCCTCGCCATCGGCGAAGCCCGCGTCGGTCAGCCCCGCCGACAGCGCGTGCGCCTCGTGCGGCAATCCGCCGGGCCGCCCCTCGTCGAGCGCATCGTAGATGCGGCCGGCGGTCTCAACCGGTTCGCGCAGCAACGCGAGCAGGTCCTCCCCCGCCGCCAATCCATGCAGCCGCGCCACCCGGTCGAGCGCCTCGCCGGTCGGCAGCGTGTGCGTCTGGCGGTCGTCGATCATTTGGACGCGATGCTCGATCGTCCTCAGCAGCGTGTACGAGCGGGTCAGCGCCGCCGCCTGATCCGCCTCGATCCAACCCGCCGCTGCCAAGGCCGCCAGCGCATCGCGCGTCGCCGGCGCGCGCAGCGCCGGATCGCGGCCGCCGTGGATCATCTGGTGGATCTGTGCGAAGAACTCCGCCTCGCGGATGCCGCCGCGCCCGCGTTTCAGGTCGTAGCCCGGGCCGAACCCCTGCCCGCTGGCATAATGATCGCGGATACGGCGCGACAGGTCGCGGATCTCGCCGATCGCGCCGAAGTCGAGCCCGCGCCGCCACACGAACGGCCGGATCGCATCGAGGAAATAGCGCCCCAGCGCCAGATCGCCCGCCGCCGCCCGAGATCGGATGAACGCCGCGCGCTCCCAGGTCAGCGCCTGGCTTTCGTAATAGCTGATCGCGCCCTCGACCGGCAGCGCGATCGGCGTAACCTCGGGCGACGGGCGCAGCCGCAGGTCGACGCGCAGCACATAGCCGTCGCCGTCGCGCGCCTGCAGCAGCTCGACGACGCGTTTGGCGATCCGAACTGCCGCCTCCTCGGGCTCCTCCCGCGGCCGGTGCGGCAGCGTGCGGGGATCGAACAGCAGGATCGGATCGATGTCGGACGAATAGTTGAGCTCGCGGCTGCCCTGCTTGCCGAGCGCGATGGCGACGAAGCCGCGTGGCTCGGCCCCCGGCGTCCGCTCCTCGATCGCCGCACGGATCGCGCGGTCGAGCGCGCGGTCGGCGAAATCGGTCAGCGCGTGCGTCACCCCGGTAAGGTCGAGCGCGCCTGCCAGATCGCCGATGCCGACGGTCAGCGCCAGCGCGCGGCGATCGAGCCGCAATTGCCGCGCGACCGGCATGTCGGGAGTGGCGCTCGTGGCGTGAATATCCAGCACACCGGCGGCGAGCTGCCCGGCCAGCACCGGCTCGCGATCGAGCAACAATGCCAGGAACGGCGCATGGTCGCGGGCGCGAGCGACGGCGCCCTCGAAGTCGAAGACTGTCATCGCCGCGCGTCCCGTTCGACGCAGACGCGCAACATTTCAGGCGGCTGGCCGTTGGAGACGACATGACCGCCGATTTTCATCCCGCCGCAAAGGCTCGCACGGGCGACTATGTCGTCCGCCGGCCTCGTGAGGCCGATGCGCTGGGCCATGCGCTGCGTGGGGTGTTCGGTGAAACGCCGATGCCGCGCGATCTGACGGCGTTGCTGCAGCGGCTGGATCGGGTGGCGCACTGACCGAACCGCCGCGGCGTCAGTGGCCGCGGCTCAGTTCGTCGACCTCGCCCATGATCGTATCGAGCGCGGTCTTGTTGACGTCGGTCGCATGTTCGCGCCGCGACGGCAACGCGCCCTCGCTCAGGATGCTTTCCAGCGCCACGCGACCGCGCGCGACGCGGCTCTTGATCGTACCGACGGCGACCTGACAGATTTCCGCGGCCTCTTCATAGGCAAAACCACCCGCGCCGACCAGGATCAGCGCCTCACGCTGCGGCTGCGGCAGGTGTAGCAGCGCGCGCTGCATATCGCCCAGCTCGACGTGGCGATCCTGGCTGGCGGGGGCTGCGAGGATACGGTCGGCGACCAGATCGTCCCACTCGCCCTTGAAGCGCGCGCGGCGCATCTGCGACAGATACAGGTTGCGCAGAATGATGAAGGTCCAAGCGCGCATGTTCGTGCCGGCCTGGAAGCGCTGGCGCGCGGCCCATGCCTTCAGCAGCGTTTCCTGCACCAGATCGTCGGCGAGATCGCGGCTGCCCGACAGCGAGCGGCCGAAGGCGCGCAGATGCGGGATGACCTGCGCCAGCTGCGTCTTGAATTCGGGATCAGACAGCGCGACGTGTTCGACCGGCTCAACGACCGCATCGTCATCATCATAATCGTCGTCACGCGGAGCGGGCTGAGTCATGCAAATCCGTTCGAAGCCGGGGACAAACTTGCCGCCTGTCGCAACAAGATAAGGGTCCTGACCGGCAATTGCCAGTGTATCGGCAGGGACGCTGCGTTATCGCAGGAGCAGGAAGGCGAAGATCGCGATGACGAGCACCAGCGAGATGCCGAGGACGTAACGCGTCACGCCCGGAGTCGAGCCCGCACGGGCTTCGGTGGTGGTCACATGCACTGTTTCGTTAGGATCAGCCATGGTTCTCAAACCCCCGAAACCCGTTTTGGGTCCGTAACTTTTTTCTGCGACCTGCCGGCGGGCAAGCCCGCCGTCAGGCGAGCGCCGCCGGGATCGTCGCCTCGTCGAAGAACAGCGCCTGGCTGATCGCCGCCTTGACCGTCGACCGCTGGAACGGCTTGGTGATCAGGAAGGTCGGCTCGGGCCGCTCGCCGGTCAGCAGGCGCTCCGGGAAGGCGGTGATGAAGATCACCGGTACCTCGAACTCGGCGAGGATGTCCTTGACCGCGTCGATCCCCGAACTGTCGTCGGCGAGTTGGATGTCGGCGAGCACCAGACCGGGGCGATCCTCCATCGCCAGCGCCACCGCCTCGTCGCGGGTGACGGCGACGCCGGTGACTTCATGGCCCAGGTCGCGGACGATCGTCTCGATATCCATCGCGATGATCGGTTCGTCCTCGATGATGAGCACGCGGGCGCGCGTCTGCTTCTCGATCTCCGACAGCGCCTCGGCGACCAGCGTCTCGACCTCGCTGGTATCGACTTCGATCAGATAGGCGGCGTCCTCCGGCGTGAAGCCCTCCATCGCGGTCAGCAGCAGCGCCTGACGCGACAGCGGCGTCATTCGGGCGAGGCGCGCGCGGGCGACCGCTTCGGTGCCGTCGGCGTCGCTCTGCGACGTCTGTTCCTCGCCGTCGGCATTGGCCGATGCCCAGATGCCCTGGAACATGCGGTACAGGCCAAGCCGCGGATCGACGTCGCGCGGGAACTGGTCGGGAGCGGCGACGATCGCCTCCAGCGTGGCGCGGACATATTTGTCGCCTTGATGCTGGCTGCCGGTCAGGGCCCGGCCGTAGCGCCGCAGGAAAGGAAGATGCGGTGCGAGTTGCTGTCCAAGCGACATGGGTGGTGTTCACTCCCTGAGATACTGAGCGGGCGCCTGATCTGTGCGGGCGCCCGCCGCTTTGCAACGGTGTTTGTCGAAGAACCCAGCCGCCCCCTTCGGACCTGCGGAATTTTCGCGCCAGCATGGAACCAACGAACGCCACTTTGGTTTCATCGGCGATTGAATGGATAAACCGCTTCGCAAAAGCGGGTCCGTTCGCGTTGCGTCGATTGCCCGCGATCACGGGCCACCCAGGGGGACATGTTGGAATTGCCCAGCGAAAAGGACAAGAAGACGTCTTCCAAGAAGTCTCCTGCACGGGTTCAAAGCAAGGATCGCGACATGGGCGCGGCATTGCGCTCGGCCTATCAGCGGACGGTGGACGAACACGTTCCCGATGAAATGCTCGACCTGCTGAACAAGCTCTCGTAGCAGGAGGCATGGCCTCCTCCCTCGACGCTGCTTCCCTTACCCGACGTACCGCGATGACCCCGGTATCGGCGCTGTCCCGGCTGCCGACCGGGGCGAAGCTGTTCATCACGCTCAGCGTCGCGCTGCTGCTGCTCGCGCTGATCGCCATCGGCGCGACGCTGCAGACCGGCCGTACCGCGGATGCCGAGGCGCGGGCGCGGCTGCGCATCGCCGCCAACGAAAGCGCGCGCGCCATCGCGATCGAGCTGATCGGCGACATGACCGCGCTGCGCGTCGCGGTGAACGCGCTGCAGACCGATGCCGCCGACGCGCCGAGCTGCGCGCGGGCGCAGGGCGTGTTTGCGCAACAGGCGACGACCGGCACGCGCTTCTCGATCGTCGACCGCGACGGCCGCCTGCTGTGCGGCGAGCCGCTGTCGACCAACGTGACGCTCGACACCAGCACCGCGGTCGGCGCCGCCGTCCTGCCCGACCGCGGGTTGATCCTGTCGGTCGCCGGTTCGCGCCGGGGGCCGAGCGCGCGGGTGTTCTTCCCGCGCAGCTTCCTCGCCCGGCTCGCCTCGCCCGCCAGCCGCGCGATGCCGCTCGCCAGTGCGCTGGTCCATGACGACGCGACGCTGGAGCTGTCGACGATCCCCGATCTGGGCCCGCTCGACCGGGTCGAAACGGTGCAGACCGATCTCGGCCTCGGCGGGCTGACGCTGCGCACCAGCATCCGTAGCGCGCCGATCACCTCGTCCTTCCTCGTCGCGCTGATGCTGCCGCTGCTGATGTGGGCGGCGGCGGCGGGGCTGTCGTGGTTCATCGTCGACCGGCTGCTGATCCGCCCGCTGCGGCTGCTGCGCGCCAGCGTCGCCGCCTATACGCCCGGCGAGGTGATCGATCCGGGCAAGCTCGGCCCGCTGCCGGCACAGGAGATCCGCGAGCTCGGCGACACGTTCCGCGCGATCAGCCGCACCGTCGCGCTGCACGAGGCGGGGCTCGCCGAGGCGGTGGTGCGCCAGACCAAGCTGACGCGCGAGGTGCACCACCGGGTCAAGAACAACCTGCAGGTGATCTCCAGCCTCATCAATTTCCACGCACGCGGCGCGCCCAGTCCCGATGCGACCGCGGCCTATGCCTCGATCCAGCGCCGCGTCGATGCGCTCGCGGTCGTCCACCGCAACCATTTCGCCGAGATGGAGGACAATCGTGGCCTCAACCTGCGCGCGGTGATCGGCGAACTTGCCTCCAACATCCGCGCCACCGCGCCGGAGGGGGCGACCAGCCTGTCGATCGTGCTCGACGTCGATCCCTATCTGGTCAGCCAGGACGTCGCGGTCGCGGTCGCCTTCCTCGTCACCGAGACGATCGAGCTGGCGATGAGCTGCGATTCCGCCGCGCAGGTCCGCGTTGCGGTCAAGCCGGGCGACGACGACAAGAAGGCCAAGCTGCGCGTTGTCTCGCGCGCCTTCGTCGAGAGCGAGATGCTCGAAACGCTGCTGTCGACCCGCTACGGCCGCGTCATTGAGGGCCTGTCGCGCCAGCTGCGCGCGCCGCTCCACCACGACCCGATGACCGGCGCCTATGAGATCGCCATCGCCATTCTGGGCCGCGATTGAGCCGTTAAAAAAATTCGTGAACGGCGGCGGAAAGCCGGGAACCGGGCAGCGGCTTCGGGGTTATGCAATACGGATCGCGACCTTATGCCCCCCGCTCTCGCGATCCACGACATAGGCCCGAAAGCATCCACCCTCCCCCCCCCGGTGATGCTTTCGGGCCTTAATCGTTCGGGGCATATCTGCCCCATTTCCCGGATCCACCGCGGGAGGGATGGGTTGCGCAGCCGGAACGAATGGCGCGCCCGATCATTCCTCCCCCGGTATTCATGCCTCAGGAGGTTCTATGCGTAAGGTTCTCGGATTGGTCGTCGTTGCCGGCGCGCTCATGGTCAGCGCGTGCAATACGGTCGAAGGCGTCGGCAAGGACGTCAAGTCGGCGGGCAGCACCGTCGCCAAGACCGCCGACGACGCCAAGTAAGCGCAAAGCCCCACCCGGCTGACGAAGGCCTCCGCTCATGTGAGCGGGGGCCTTTTTCGTATGGTGCCGGGCACGAAACACGAGTGAGAGAGCACGAACCCTCCACCGTTCGTTCTGAGCCTGTCGAAGCACATTGAGTCCCACCTGCCCTTCGACAGGCTCAGGGCGAACGGTGGGCGCGAGCGAGCGCTTACGCCTCGACGATGTCCGTACCGGCATCCCTCGAGCGCTTGCGCTCGGTGAACCAGATGCCGATGATCGCGATCTCGTAGAGCAGGATCAGCGGCACCGCGAGCAGCACCTGGCTCATCAGGTCGGGCGGGGTCAGCACCGCGGCGAGCGCGGTCGCGCCGACGATTGCATAACGTCGTGCAGCGATCAGCTGCTTGCGCGTGACGATCCCCGCCCGCTCCAGCAGCATCAGCAGCACCGGCAGCAGGAAGGCGAGGCCAAAGGCGAACAAAAATTGCATCACGATCGACAGGTAATTGCCGATCGCGGGAAGCGCCTGCTGGTGGACGCCGCCGACATCGCCCTGGAAACCGAGCAGGAAGTGCAGCGCCATCGGGATCGCCATGTAATAGGCCAGCGCCGCGCCGCAGACGAACAGGATCGGCGTCGCGAGCAGGAACGGCAGCAGCGCGCGCTTTTCCTTGCGATACAGGCCGGGCGCGACGAACTGCCACAGCTGGTTGGCGATCACCGGGAAGGAGATCATCATCGCGGCGAAGAAGGCGACCTTCACCTTGACCAGGAACGCCTCGAACAGCTGCGTGTAGATGACCGTCTTCTGCCCGGCGTGGAGCAGCGGCTGGACGAGGAACGCGAAGATGTCTTCAGCGAAATAGTAGCTGACACCGAACGCGATCACGATCGCGGCGATGCAGTAGAGCAACCGGCGGCGCAGCTCGATCAGATGGTCGAGCAACGGCGCGCGGCTGGCGTCGATCTCGTTCTCGATCTCGGGGTCGCTCATGACGGGGTGCTATCGGGCTGCGGCGCGGGTTTGTGTTCGGGGGCGGCGACGACGACAGGCTTTTCGACCATCACCGGTGCATCGGGCTGGGGCTGGTCCGCCACCGGCTCGGCGGCAGCGACCGCCTCGGCATCGGAGCTTGCGGGATGTTCCGCCATGATCCGCGCATTCTCCGCGGCCCAGCGCTTCTCCATCTCTTCCAGCTCGGCCTCGCGGACCATGTTGTCGAAGCCCTGGCGGAACGAGCGGCTGACGCCACGCGCCTTGCCGACCCAATAGCCGACGACGCGCATCGCCTTGGGCAGGTCCTTGGGACCGATCACCACCAGCGCCACGACGGCGATGAGCAGGAATTCGGACGAATCTACACCGAACATCGGGAACCGCGGCTATGGATCGGGGTGGGCTTAGCGGTCGTCGCGGACGCGCTCGCCGTCGCGATCGAACGCCGGCTCCGCCGCCTTCTGCGCCTCGATGCGAGGCGCGGGCTTGGCGGCGACATCGTCGTCCTGCTCCGCCATGCCCTTCTTGAAATTCTTCACGCCCTTGGCGACGTCGCCCATCAGGTTGGAGAATCGGCCGCCACCGAGCAGCAGGATCGCGACGACGGCGAGAACGAGCAGATGGATCGGGCTGAAGCTGCCCATGGCGTATCTCCTAGAATGCGGCCCTATCTAATCGCTCTCGCCGTCCTTTGCCACCTCCAATGCTTCCTCGAACGCGAGGTCGACGGGGTCGAGGAGCCCGGCGGCGCGCAGATCGTCGATTCCGGGCAGGTCGCGGCGGCTGTCGAGGCCGAAATGCGCGAGGAAACCGGGCGTCGTCGCGAAGGTCAGCGGCCGTCCCGGCACCTCGCGGCGGCCGGCGGGGCGGACCCAGCCCGCCTCCAGCAACACGTCGAGCGTACCCTTGGCGACCTGCACGCCGCGGATCGCCTCGATCTCGGCGCGGGTGACGGGTTCGTGATAGGCGATGATCGCCAGCGTCTCGATGCCGGCGCGGCTGAGCCGCCGCACCTCGTCGCGGTCGCGGCGCAGCAGGTGCGCGAGGTCGGGCGCGGTCTCGAAATGCCAGCGCTCGCCGCGGCGGACGAGCGCGATGCCGCGGCCGGCATAATCCTCCGCCAGCCGGGCGAGCGCCGCGCGCACGTCGACCGCGTCGCCGACATGCGCGCGGATCGCCTCGGCCGTCAGCGGTTCGGCGGCGGCGAACAGCAGCGCCTCGACCGCACGAATGCCGTCGTCGGGCGGGGTCATGCGAGCGCCCGCACGTAGAGCGGCGCGAACGGCGCCTGCTGGCGCAACTCCACCCGCCCCTGTTTGGCGAGTTCGAGCGCGGCGAGGAACGACGAGGCGAGCGCCGACTTGCGCAGCCGGCCGGAACCGTCGGGCAGGAAGCTTTCCAGCGTAGCCCAGTCGAGCGTCGCGCCGACCAGCCGCGAGACGCGCGCCAGCGCCGCCTCCAGCGTCATCACCTCGCGGTCGGCGACGACGTGCATCACCGGGCGGGTGCGCGCGCTGATCCGGCCGTAGGCGGAGATGAGATCGTAGATCTCCGCCTGCCACGCCGCGCGGCGGACGGTGCGCAGCCCTTCCGGCGCGGCACGGACGAAGACGTCGCGGCCGATCCGGTCCCGCGCCATCAGCCGCGCGCCTGCCTCGCGCATCGCCGCCAGTCGTTCGAGCCGCAGTTGCAGGCGCAACGCCAGTTCCTCGGGGTCCGGCTCTTCGTCCGCCTGTCGCGGCAGCAGCAGCGCCGATTTGAGATAGGCGAGCCATGCGGCCATGACGAGATAATCTGCGGCGACCTCCAGCTGCAATGTCTGGCGCTGGCGGATGTAGCGCAGATATTGCTCGACCAGCGACAGGATCGAAATCGCGCGCAGATCGACCTTCTGCGACCGCGCCAGCGTCAGCAGCAGGTCGAGCGGCCCCTCCCAGCCCTCCAGATCGAGGTTGAGCTGTTCGGGCTCGGCCATTCAGACAAGCGCGAGAAAGGCGTCGCGGCGCGCGATCAGCTCGGCGAAATCGCCTTCGAGCGCGCCGACGCTGGCCATCGCGCGGTCGAGCCGGACGCGCGCCGCATCGCCGATCGGGCCGAGCCGGCCGGCGATCTCGACCATCTCGTCCATCCGCGCCCAGCAATCGAGGACGAGGTCGCACCCCGCAGCGATCGCCCCCGCCGCCTTCTCGCCCGCGGTGCCGGACAGCGCCTTCATGTCGATATCGTCGGTCATCAACAGCCCGTCGAAGCCGATCGCGCCGCGGATGACATCGGCGATGACGGTCGGCGACAGCGTCGCAGGGCGCTCGGCGTCCCAAGCCTCGAAGACGATATGCGAGGTCATGCCCATCGGGGCGTGCGAGAGAGTGCGGAAGGGTTCGAGATCGACCGCCAGTTCGTCCGCGCTCGCGGTGACGGTGGGGAGCAGGTGATGGCTGTCGACCTTCGCGCGGCCGTGGCCGGGCATATGCTTGACCACCCCGACGACGCCGCCCGCCGCCAGCCCCTCCAGCATCGCGCGACCGAGTGCGGCGACCTGCATCGGTTCGGCGCCATAGGTGCGGCAGCTGATCGCCTCGGTCGTGTCAGGTTGCGCGACGTCGATGATCGGCGCGCAATCGACAGTGATGCCGACCTCGCCGAGCATCAGCCCCAGCGCCTGGCCATTGGCGCGCATCGCCTGAATCGCCGACATCGGCGCGATATCGTACAGCGCGGCGAAGGCGGGACCGGCGGGAAAGGCCGGCCATTCCGGCGACCCCATCCGCGCGACGCGCCCGCCCTCCTGATCGATCAGGATCGGCAGGTCGGCGCGGCCGGTGATGTCACGCAGGCTGTCGGTCAGCGCGCGGACCTGTGCGCGGGTCTGGATGTTGCGCTTGAACAGGATGTAGCCGGCGGGCTCCGCCTCGGCGAAGAACGCGCGTTCGTCGGGGGTGAGGGTCGGGCCGGCGATGCCGAAGATGACGGGCTTCATGGGAGTGGGTTAGCGCGGGTGGCGGGAAGATGCGAGGGCGACGGCGCACGCGCGTTGCCTACCCCACAACGATCGTCATCCCCGCGCAGGCGGGGATCCATACTGGCTGACCGTGCGGGCTATCCCGGGCCGACGTGATTATGGATCCCCGCCTTCGCGGGGATGACGAAGGTGGGGGAACGGAGGGGGTCCATCACGCTTCGTGATTGCCGGATCGGCGCGCCCCAAATCCCCCGTCACCCCGGACTTGTTCCGGGGTCCACCGGGCCGCCGGCGCAGCGGTAGAAGCTCGGGCCGCGCGCCTCGCCGCGGAGTGGACCCCGGAACAAGTCCGGGGTGACGGGGGGGAAGTAGACCACGGAATGCCCTTCCCCGCGGCCGTGTAAAAATCAGGTCGAACTCAGCTCGCGACGAAGCAGCTTTCGCCCGCGACGCGCAGACGGCCGCAGATATCCGCCGCCTGGTTGGCGCTGCCCGCGTTCACGCGCAGGCGGTACAGCGTGCGGCCGCCGGTGGCGACCGACTGGACCGACTGGCCGAGCGGCGCGAGGTAGCCGAACCGCTTGGCAAAGCCCGCCCATGCCGCCTTCGCCGCCGCCTCGGTCGGATAGGCGCCGAGCTGGACCAGCGACCCGCCGCTCGTCGCGCCCGCCGCATTGCCGCGCTGCACCGTCACCGGCTGCGCCGCGACGAGGCGACCGCCGGAGGCCGGGACCTGCGCCACGGTGTTGCTGCCGCCTGCCCCCGCCGGCTTGGCGTTGGCCTGCGCGCGATGGCCCTCGACCGGCTTTTCGGGCACGGCGTTGAGGTCGATCGAGCCATTGCCCGCCTTGCCGGCGCTGGTGGCGATCGCAGCATCGCCCTCGCCCTTCACCTTCAGCCCGCCGGGATCGTCGGGCTTGACCTTGTAGTCGCCCTCCTGCGCGGCGATCAGCTGGCCGTCGGCGGCGGTGCGGTTCTGCAATTTGTAGATGCCGAAGATGATCGCGGCGAGCACGGCCAGCCCGAGCACGACCAGCGCCAGCACCTTGCCGATCGGCGCGCCGCGTTCCTCGTCGGGCTCGACGGTTTCGAGCCAGGGCAGCCGGTCCTCCTCGCGCAGGTCCATGTCGTCCGCCATCACTTCATCTCCGAAACCGCGACCACGCCCATGATGTTGAGCCCGTTACGGATAATCTGTGCGATCGCCGTCGCCAAGAACAGACGCGCACGCGTCGCGTCATGGTCCTCGACCACCAGGAAGCGGCGGTCGGGGCGGTCGTTACCGACATTCCACAGCGCATGGAAAGCAGCCGCCAAGTCATAGAGATAGAAGGCAATTCGGTGCGGTTCACGCGCCGTCGCCGCGGTCTCGACGATGCGGGGGAATTGTGCGGCGAGCTGCACCAGCGCCAGCTCCTCCGTATCAAGCCGGGACAGATCGGCCTCGCCGCCGACGATGCCGGCTTCCTCGGCACGCCGGTGCAGCGAGGCGATGCGGGCGTGCGCATACTGGACGTAGAAGACCGGATTGTCCTTCGACGCCTCGACCACCTTGGCGAAGTCGAAGTCCATCTGCGCGTCCGAGCGGCGGGTCAGCATGGTGAAGCGGACGACGTCCTTGCCGACCTCGCGCACCACGTCGGCGAGCGTGACGAAATTGCCGGCGCGCTTCGACATCTTGACCGGTTCGCCGCCGCGCAGCAGCCGCACCATCTGGACGAGCTTGACGTCGAAGCGGGTCTTGCCGCCGGTCAGCGCGGCGACCGCGGCGACGATGCGCTTGACCGTGCCGGCATGGTCGGCGCCCCAGATGTCGATCAGCTGGTCGGCGGACTGGCTCTTCTGGAAATGATAGGCGAGGTCGGCGCCGAAATAGGTCCACTGGCCGTTCGACTTCCTGATCGGCCGGTCCTGGTCGTCGCCGAACTGCGTCGAGCGGAACAGCGGCAGCTCGACCGGTTCCCAGTCATCGGGCGTCTCGCCCTTCGGCGCTTCGAGCACGCCGTCGTAGATCAGCCCACGCGCGCGCAGCTCCGCCTCGGCCGCCTCGGGCTTGCCCGCCGCCTGCAATTCGGCCTCCGACGAGAACAGGTCGTGGTGGATGCCGAGCAGCGCAAGGTCGTCCTTGATCATGACCAACATCGCCGCCACCGCGCGGGTGCGGAACAGCGCCAGCCATTCGCCCTCGGGCGCATCGACGTAACGGTCGCCATAGTCCGCCGCCAGCTGCTGGCCGACAGGAACGAGATAGTCGCCCGGATACAGCCCCTCCGGAATCGCGATCGTCTCGCCCAGCGCTTCGCGGTAGCGCAGGTGCGCCGAGCGGGCGAGCACGTCGACCTGCCCGCCGGCGTCGTTGACGTAATATTCGCGGATGACCGTGTGACCGGCGAATTCGAGCAGCGCGGCGAGCGCATCGCCGACCACCGCGCCGCGGCAATGGCCCATGTGCATCGGCCCGGTCGGATTGGCGGAGACGTATTCGACGTTGACCGTGATCCCCTGCCCCAGCGTCGAGCGGCCATAGGCATCGCCCGCGGTGCGGATCTGCGCCAGTTCGTCGCGCCACACCGCATCGGTGAGCTTCAGGTTGATGAAGCCGGGACCGGCGACGCTCGCCGCGGCGACCTCGTCCAGCCTGGCCAGTTCGGCGGCGAGCGCCTCGCCCAGCGCGCGCGGGTTCATGCCCGCGGGCTTGGCGAGCACCATCGCGGCGTTGGTCGCGAGATCGCCATGGCTGGCGTCGCGCGGCGGCTCGACGGTGACGTTCCTGCGGTCGAGATCGGCCGGCAGCGTGCCGGCGGCGACCAGCGTGTCGAGGGCCGCGGCGACATGCGCGGCAAAGCGGGTGTAAAGCGTCATGAGCGTCCGTTCGGCAAAGCGCCGCGCTCTAGCTTACAACGGGGGTGGGTTCAAATCACGCGCGCAGCAGGCCGCCGATCGCCGCCGTCTTCGCGCTCGCCGGGAACAGCGCCGCCATCGCCCGCGGCGACTCGACGCCGAAATGATCCGCCACCGCGCCGCCGATGAAGGCGTCGAGCGGCGTCGTCGGCCTGAGGTCGCGCGCTTCGTACAGGTTGGCGGTGGCAAGGCCCGGCCAGTCGGCGAGCACGCGGCCGCCCTTGACCGCACCGCCGAACAGCATCGCCGCGGTGCCGGTGCCATGGTCGGTTCCGCCGGTGCCGTTGACCGCGACCGTCCGGCCGAATTCGGTCGCGACCAGCACCAGCGTGTCGTCCCACACCGGCCCCAGCCCCGTCTGCAACGCGGCGATCATCGCATCGAGGCCCTTAAGCTGGTTCGCCAGCCGGCCACGCTGGCCGGCGTGCGTGTCCCAGCCGCCGGTTTCGATCGTCGCGATCCGCGCACCATTCCCGGGTGCGAGCAGCCGCGCGGCGAGCGCACCGGTCGCGGCGGCATTGCGGCCATTGTCCTGCGCCAGGTCGCCGGTCAGCTGGCGCGTCTGCATCGCCTCGTTCCACAGGCCGTGCAGCTGCGCATCGCCCTGATAGAGCCGCGTCACCCGCGCCAACAGATCGTCGGACGCATCGGGCAGCGACGAGGGCGCATAGCTCGCTACCTCACGCCGGCCACGCAGCGCCATCGGCACGGTGGCGGCGATCGCGATCGCCTTGGCATCGTCGGTGGGCACGACGCCGAGCAGCCGGTTCATCCAGCCGTCCTTGAGCTGGTAGGCGCCGGTGCCGCCGGTCTCGAGCACGTTCTGCCCGTCGAAATGCGACCGGTCGCGGTAGGGCGAGGCGATGGCATGCGCGAACAGCGCCTGCCCCTTGCCGTAGAGCGCGGCGGCATTGGCCATCGCCGGATGCAGCGCGAACATCGCGTCGAGCTTCGTGCCCGCGGTAAGGTCCGCGGCGAGGTCGCCGCGCGCGCCGACGAAGGCGGGATCGCCGACCGCGCCGATCGTGCCCAGCCCGTCCGCGGCGCCGCGCTGGATGATGAAGACGAACCGCTTGGCGGTCGCCGCCTTGGCGAAGGCCATGCGCGGCGCGAAGGTGCCGAGCAGGCCGAGGCCGCCGGCGGCGAGGAAGCTGCGACGATCCATGATCCTATCTCCGCATCATTTCGGGCGAGACGAGCAGCAGCGCGAGCGCCTGTCCGGGGCTTTCGGCGCGGGCGAGCGCCTGGGTGGTGGCGGGCGAGACGGCATCGGGGAACAGCCGCGGCGCCAGTGCACGCGCGTCGATCGTCGCGCCCGCGCGCGCGGCGAAGCGCTCCGCCGCCTCGACCCGGCGCATCACCGCATCGGGCCCTGCCCAGCTCGGCGCGGTGTCGTCGTAACCGATCGGCTGGCCCGGCTTCCAGACCGGCTGGCCCAACTGGCCGAGCAGCCCGAGCACCGCCTGCGGCTTCACATCGCCAAGACCCAGCGCGCGGTAGGACGAGACCGTCCATTCCCATGGCGTCTTGAACTTGGCGGGCGCGGGCGCCCAGGCCTCGGGCGAGGCGATCAGCGCGCGGTAGAGCGTCGTCAGATCGCCGCCGGAGGTCAGGAACGCCCCCTCCAGCCGCGCGACCATCGCCGGTGGCGGCGCATCGCCGGCGAAATGGCGGGCGAGCTTGGTCGCGATATGACGCGCGGTCGCCGGATGCGCGGCGAAATCGGCGAGCGCAGCCTGCGCCTGATCCTCCTCGCCGGGTGGATAGGTCTTGCCGAGGATCGTGCGCGCGCCGGGCTGGTGAATCTGGGCCACGAAGGCGAAGCGGCCCGCCGGCCGATCGGCGACGAAGCGCGCGCCGGGCCCGCCGCCGATCGCGCCCACCGTCCAGCCGGTCATCGCGCGGGCGAATTCGGTGACGTCCGCCTGGGTATAGCCGGTGCGCACGCCGAGCGTGTGCAATTCCATGATCTCGCGCGCCAGATTTTCGTTGAGCCCGATCCTGCGCCGGCCGCGGGCGGCAGCCTTCGCGCCGACGGGGCTGTCGGGGCCGACCGACACC
This sequence comes from Sphingomonas liriopis, assembly GCF_024211255.1. Classification (GTDB taxonomy): domain Bacteria; phylum Pseudomonadota; class Alphaproteobacteria; order Sphingomonadales; family Sphingomonadaceae; genus Sphingomonas; species Sphingomonas liriopis. The sequence goes on from NZ_JAMLDY010000008.1 coordinate 71,379, forward strand.
GCCTGGTCGAGACAGAGCAGCATCGCCGGATGCCGCTCGACCGCGAACAGCATGTCGGCGAAGCGGCCCATGACGTGCGGGCGGATCGCCTCCATCTCCAGCGTGCCCGACAGGGCGGTCAGCTCCAGCTTGTCCGCCGATACCGCGAAGTGATTGGACCAGAACCAGACCAGCCGTTCGGCAAAGGGCGTGTCGGAGGCAACGGCACTCGCCGTCCGCGCGCCGACCAGCGCGGCATAGTCCCGCTGCGCCGCGCGCTGCGCGATCGCCCGCGCCTCCTGCCTGGCATCGCGCATCGGGGTTGCCGCGGCGGCCGGCGCCATTGCAGGCCCGGCCATCGCGGGCGCGGCCATCGCAGCTGGCGGCGTCATCGTCGGAGGGGGCGTCGTCGGCGGCGACATGGGCAGCGCGCCTTGCCGGATCGAACGCTGCGTCGCCTGATAGGCGGCGAGCTCGGCGGCGACCGCAGCGCTGGTCGGCGCAGCAGCGACCGGCGCCGGCCGCGGCTCATAGGCTCCGATCTGTGCCGTCAGCCAACGGCGCGGATCTCCGGGCGGGATTTCGTTCGCACGCGCGCCCAGCCCGAACCGGTTCAATGCGATGGCAGCTTCCGACATCTCGCGATGCTCCTGAACCCCGGCATTCCGCCGTACGCCCGAATTGTCGCAGAATTGTGCCAGTACCGGGCACACTTACGATTGCATGAGACGCAATCCTGCCCCGTCCGCTTTGCAATTGATCGATTTGCTGCACCGCAATATCGATCACATCCGAAAGTTGGGAAGGACCTGATCTGGCTCGACGCACTCAATTGCGGGAGACGATCATGCGCAAGACCTTTGCTATCCTGGCCACCATCGCGGCCACGCTGACCTCGACCATCGGCATGGCGCGCGAGGGCGAGCGGTCGTTCCGGCACGACGGCCAGACCTATGTCTACACCAGCACCGTCGTCGACGGGGCCAAGGTCATCAGCGGCCGCCGCTATCCCGCGGGCGCCCCGTTCCGCCTCACCGTGCGCGGCAACCACGTGACCGGCACCGCCGGCGGCGTGCCGGTGTCGTTCCGCACCGCGGACGCCAAGGGTGCGGCGGAGCCGATCCAGCTCGCCTCGAACTGAGCGGGTGGCGGACCGGTCTTCTTCGCGTGAGGGGAGGAAGGGGTCCGCGGCCGGCGAACGCACCGCCATCGTCATCCGTCACGCTCCATCCCTATCCGTCACCCCAGCGAAAGCTGGGGTCTCCGCGTGGATCGGCTGCCCCATCCCAGGCGGAAGACCCAGCTTTCGCCGGGGTGACGATGGGTCGCGCAAGGTCGCATAGCTTGATGACTTGAAGTAGCTCCACCGTTCGCCCTGAGCCTGTCGAAGGGTCTGGGTCTCACCTGTGCTGCGACAGGCTCAGCACGAACGGAGTCGGTTCAAGCCATCACGCCCTAAAACCCCTCCGGCAGCTCGATCGCGCCGACCAGCTCGCGATAGCGCGCGATGGCGAAGCGATCCGTCATGCCAGCGATGAAGTCTGCGATATATCGACTGCGCCCCGGTTCGTCGGTCGGCACGCCCTCACACCAATCCGCGCTCATCGCCGACGGATCCGCGCGATAGGCGGCGAACAGCCCCGCGACGATGCCATGCGCCGCATCCGCCGCCGCCAGCTGGCGGGGGTGGTGGTACAGATTGGCGTACATGAAGCGCTTGAGGTCGCGTTCCTCCTCGCGCATCGCGGGCGAGAAGCCGCACAGCGCCTCGCCCGCCGCGCGCACGTCGTCGGCGCTGGCGACGCCCGATGCGGCGATGCGGCGGCGGGTTTCCTCGATCAGGTCGTTGACCATCGTGCCGATCTGGCTGCGGACGAGCTCGCTCGCCAGCCGCTTGGGCGCAACATCGGGAAAGCGCGCACGCGCCGCATCCCAGCCGCGCGCGACGATCGGCACCGCGAGCAGCTGGTCGAGCGTCAGCAGCCCGGCGCGCAGGCCATCGTCGATATCGTGATTGTCATAGGCGATGTCGTCCGCGATCGCCGCCACCTGCGCCTCGAGCCCGGCATGCGTCGCCAGATCGAGGGGAAAGCGCGCATCGGCCTCGCGCAGCGCCCAGCCGGGATGCCGCACCGGGCCGTTGTGCTTGGCGAGCCCCTCCAGCGTCTCCCACGTCAAATTGAGCCCGTCCCAACGCGGATAGGGCCGCTCGATATGCGTCAGCGCTCGCAGCGTATGGCCGTTGTGGTCGAAGCCGCCGGCATCGGCCAGCGCCGCCTTCAGCGCATCCTCGCCGGCATGCCCGAACGGCGGATGGCCGATATCGTGCGCCAGGCACAGCGCCTCGGTCAGATCCTCGTTCAATCCCAGCACGCGCGCGATCGTGCGGCCGATCTGCGCGACCTCCAGACTGTGGGTCAGGCGGACGCGGAAATGGTCGCCGTCGGGGGCCATGAACACCTGGGTCTTGTGGCGCAGGCGGCGGAAGCTGATCGAATGGACGATCCGGTCGCGGTCGCGCTGGAAATCGTCACGCGGGCCGCGCGCGGTCCCGCCATCTTCCGGGTGTAGCCGCCCCCTGCTGCGCGCCGGATCCGAAGCCCAGGGCGCGCATGCGCTCACTTGGCGGGCAGCCTGGTGACGGCCTGCCCCGCGTCGCTGGTGAAGGTGAATGCCGACACCCCCGCCCTGGCGAGCTGGTTGACGAAGGCGCGCGCCTCCGTATCGGTCTTGAACGGCCCGGTGAGCACGCGGTTGGTCGCGCGCAGCGGCGTCGACCAGCCGCCGCGGCTGCCGAACACCGCCGGCGCCTTGGCCCTGACCGCGGCATAGGCCTTGGGCAGGTCGCCCGCATAGGCGCCACCCGCGACCTGCACCCAGATGCGTTCGGGATTGGCGCGCGCGGCCTTCTTCTCCTCGGCCGCCGCCTTGGCCTCGGCAAGCTTCTTTTCGTCGGCGAGCTTCTTGGCGGCGAGCGCCTTCTTGTCGGCCGCAGCCTTGCGATCGGCGGTGCGCTTGTCGGCGGCAGCCTTGGCGGCGAGCGCCTTCTCGGCGGCGGCGTCGCGTTCCTCCTTGGCCTTCGCCTCGGCGACGACGCGCGCGGCGCTCTCGGGCGGCGGTGCGGTGACGGGTACAGGCTTGGCCGGTACGACGACGCCCAGTTCGGCCGCCGGGATCGACAGGCCGGCGACGATCCGCGCGAGCACCGAATCGGCCTCCGCCCGCGACGGCGGCGCAGAGAAATCGGGCGGGGTGGTCGCCGTCACCGCGGCCGGCGCCGGAGCCGCCGGGGTGGGGGTCGCCGCGACGACCGGCTGAACCGGCGACGTGGCGAAGCCGGGCGATGGCGTGGCCGATCGTACCGGGGCAGCGGTCGTCGGCGCAGGCGACGTCGTTGCCACCGGTGCGACAGCCGCAGGCACCGTGGCGACCGTGGCGGGACGTGTGACGGTCGCCAGCGGTTCGGCGACGTTGCTGGCAACGACGGGCGTCGTTGTAGCAGGAGCGACCGCGACAGGACGCCCGACGCCCGGCGACGACGTGGCGGCCGGGTTGCCGGTAATCGAAGCGGTGGTGACGGGGGCGACCGTATTGCCCGTAATGAGCGCGGTTGTATTGCCGGTAATCGAAGCGGTCGTGGTGACAGGCGCGGTCGTGATGCCGGCAACCGGAGCAATCGTCGTGACGGGAACGGCCGGACGCGTCACCACTGGCGCGGCGCTCGCCAGCGTCACCGGCGCGCTACGGGTAGGTTGCGGCAGCGGCTGGACACGCGCGAGCGCGGCGGTCGCCGCCGGATAGGAAGGCGCCGCCGGAGAGGACGATGCCGCCGGCTGGCGCGTATTGGCAGCGAGAGCGATCGGTTCGCGTCCGGCGCGGTCCCGCCGCCGCCTGTCGCGATCCCTGCCCTTCGGCTGCTGTACCGCCTGGACCGACGCCAGCGTCACCGGCTGCGGTTCGGGCGCAAGCTGCGGCAGGTTGGGCGCGAGGCGCGCGTCGGCGATGCGTTCGGGCGTCGCATGCACCTCGCCGAAATGCACCGCGAAGGCGCGATCGGCGGCGGGCAGCGCGGGCAGACGGCGGAAGAAAGGCAGCAGCCCCTGCGCCATGCCCTGCGGCAGCATCGTGGTGACGATCCGTTCCGCCCCCGCCTGATCGCCGCTCATCGCCAGCACGAAGGCGCGCACGCGCCACGCGCTGCGATCCGCCTTGCGCAGCAGGGGATCGAGCTGTTCCAGCGCCGCCTCGCGCTTGCCGACGATACCGAGCGACAGCGCATAGCGCTTGACGATCTCGTCGTCCGCCCGCGTCTTGAGCGCCAGCCGGTAATCGCGTTGCGCGCGCTCGGATTGGCCGATCAGGTCGTAGGCGAGGCCGCGATCGGCGGCGAAACGGCTCACGGGATAACCCGCCGCCTCGGCCTGCGCGAAATAGCGCAGCGCCTCGCCGGGGCGTTCCGAACGGACGAGGATCGCGCCCTCCCCCGCCTTGATCCGCGGATCGCTGACCGACACCTTTTCCGCGCGCGCATAGAGCGAGGCCGCGCCGCTGAGGTCGCCCAGCGCCAGCGACAGGTCCGCCGCCGCGATCAACGCATTGAGATCGCGCGGATTGGCGGCGAGCGCGCGCATCTGCTCGGCGAGCCGGTCGGCATCGGTCGTGCCGGGCAGCGCCTGCACCACCTCCTGCGCCGACGACGCGACCGGCGCACACGTCAGCAGCAGGGCAGCGGACGCCAGCAAAGCGGGGATCAGGATACGCATGGGATGGGATCAGCCTAGAGCGCAGCGATGCTGAACCGGCAATGTCCGCCGCACGCCCGCGCGGTGAAGCGAGGCTAAGCGGCGACGAACATGGCGGGTGGTGGGGAGGCCGCATTGGAGGCTGCGCTTTCGAGACAACAGCATGCAGCGATGGAGTCGCTGCGCCTTCACCCCACACTGTTCGTCACCCCGGACTTGTTCCGGGGTCCACCGGGCGGCGAGCGAAACGTTCGCCCCTCCAGCCGATGCGGCTGCCGCACCGTGGACCCCGGAACACGTCCGGGGTGACGGTGGGTGGGGGGCAAGGTAGCGTGTTCCACGCACCGTTACCCCCCAACAGGACCCACCCGCCGCGAAATGCCTACTGGTTGTTCTGCCGGTGCAGGAAGCGCGGCAGGTCGAGCGGTTCCTTGCCGTCGCCGTCGCTGTCGTCGCGTGCCGGGCCACGGGCGGCGTTGGACATGCGTTCGAACAACGTCCCCCCCAGCTTGACGCGCGGCTGCGGTGCCGCTTCGGGAGCGGGGGTGTCGCTGCCCGGGGCGATCCACGGACGGCGCCCCGTTTCGGGCGCACTCGCCGGTGCCGGCTGCTCGGCCTGAGCCTGCGGCTGCGGCACGATCGTCTCGGCGCCGAGCACCAGTTCGCCGTCGGCCGCATCGGCCGGCTGCGCCGGTGCATTGCCCCCGACCGCATCGGCGGCGTCGAGTTCGAGCGGCGCCGACCGGGCTGCAGGAGGCGCGGTGAACGACACCGACGGCGCGGGCGCCGCAGCAGGCGCAGCTTCCGGGGTCGCCGCGGTCGGACGGAACGAGGTGCTGTCGTCGGTCTTGCGACCCATGCCGAAGCTGAACGACTTGGCCGCCTCCGGCGCCGGTGCGGGCACGCCGGGCTTAGCGTCCGAATCGATGCCGGTCGCGACGACCGAGACGCGAATGCGCCCCTCCAGCTCGGGATTGAACGCCGAACCCCAGATGATGTTGGCGTCGGGATCGACCAGGTCGCGGATGTGGTTCGCCGCCTCGTCCACCTCGAGCAGGCGCATGTCGTCGCCGCCGGTGATCGAGATGATGACGCCCTTCGCGCCCTGCATCGACACCCCGTCGAGCAGCGGGTTGGCGATCGCCTTCTGCGCCGCTTCCAGCGCGCGGTTGTCGCCCGACGCCTCGCCGGTGCCCATCATCGCCTTGCCCATCTCCTGCATCACCGAACGGACGTCGGCGAAATCGAGGTTGATGAGGCCGGGCATGACCATCAGGTCGGTGATGCCGCGCACGCCCTGCTGCAGCACCTCGTCCGCCATCTCGAACGCTTCCTTGAACGTCGTGTTGGCGTTGGCGATCAGGAACAGATTCTGGTTCGGAATGACGATCAGCGTGTCGACGTACTTCTGCAGCTCCTCGATGCCGCCATCGGCGCTCTTGGCACGGCGGTTACCCTCGAAGCTGAACGGCTTGGTCACCACGCCCACGGTCAGGATGCCCATGTCGCGCGCCGCCTTGGCGATCACCGGCGCGGCACCCGTGCCGGTGCCGCCGCCCATCCCTGCGGCGATGAAGCACATGTGTGCGCCCTCCAGCCGCTTGGCGAGGTCGTCGATCGTCTCTTCCGCCGCCGCGCGACCGATTTCCGGCCGCGAACCCGCGCCGAGACCCTGCGTGATCTTGGCGCCGAGCTGAATACGGTGCGGTGCGATCGACGACTTCAGCGCCTGCGCATCGGTGTTGGCGACCAGGAAATCGACGCCCTGCACGTCGGCGCGCATCATGTTGGCGATCGCGTTGCCGCCCGCGCCGCCGACGCCGATCACGGCGATGCGGGGGGTCAGCTCGTCGACCTCGGGAGTGATGAATTCGATGCTCATGACCTGACTTTCTCCGCCCCTTCCGGTGAACGTGCCGGGACCCAAGATTAACCTTTTGCCTCAACGACTCGCAACGTTCCACAGAAAACGGTGGCAAGCCATCGACGCCGCTCAATAATTCGCGCGCGCCGCCTGGATCAGCTTGCGCATCATGCCCATGCCCTTCTGGCGATGAACGGTGGTTTGCTGCGGCGCGACCCCGCGCAGATCGATCGGATCGGTCGCCGCATAGAAGGCGAGGCCCGCCAGCGTCGCGAACGCCGGCCCGGCATGCGCCTCCGGCAGGGCGGTCAGCCCGCGCGGCCGGCCGATGCGCACCGATCGGCCCAGCGCCTGCTGCGCGTAATCGGCGATGCCCTTCAGCTCCGCACCACCGCCGGTCAGTACGACCTGACGCCCGACCGGTCCTTCGAACTTCAGCTGGCTGAGCGCCTTGCGGATCTCGTCCATCTGATGCTCCAGCCGCTGGCGGACGATGCCGATCAGCTGCGCCTTGGTGATCTGCATCCCGCCGTGGACGTCGTCCTCGGCGGCGATCGGCATCACCGGGATCATCTCGTGATTGTCGCGCGGGGAGGCATTGGCGCTGCCGTGGAAGCACTTCATCCGCTCCGCCTGCGCGCGACGCGTGCCGAAGGCGCTGGCGATATCGTCGGTGATGTCCTGCCCACCCATCGGGATCGAACACAGCCCGACCAGCATGCCCCCGGCGAACAGCGACACGTTGGTGATCCCCGCGCCGATCTCGACCAGCGCGACGCCCAGTTCGCGTTCCTCCTCGGACAGGCAGGCGAGCCCCGTCGCCACCGGCGCGGCGATGATCGACTTCACCTCGAGATGCGCCGATCGCACGCACAGATCGAGGTTGCGCACCGGCGATCCGTCCGCGGCGACGACATGGATATGGACACCCAGCCGGTCGGCGTGCAGCCCGAGCGGCTTCTTCACCCCGGTCAGCCCGTCGAGCGTATACAGCGCCGGCTGCGCGTGCAGCACCATCCGCCCCTGCGGATCGATCGAGTTGCGCCCCGCCGCCAGCAGCGCGTCGATATCCGCCTGTTCGACGCGATGCCCGCCCAGCTCGAACTCGACCTCGGCGACGTCGCTGACGAGGCCGCCGGCGGAAAAGCCGACCCAGACGTTCTCGATGTTGATCCCCGCGATCCGTTCCGCCTGTTCGACCGCCTCGCGCACCGCCGCCTCGGTCGCGGCCATGTCGGCGATATAGCCGCGCTTGACGCCGCGGCTCTCGCGCTGGCCGGTACCGAGCACGATCAGCTCGCCGCCGTCGCCCTTCTGCGCGATCATCGCCGACACCTTCGACGACCCGATGTCGAGCGCCGTAATCAGCCCTTCGGTCGCGACTTTCGCCATCAGCCCTCTACCCCTGTCTGCGCGCCGGCCGTTCCCGTCGGCGGCGTGGTGGTTTCGCTCGGGTCCGGCACGTTGTGCGCCATGCTCGCCCCCGGTTTGCGCGCGACCAGCTTGGCCGGATCACGCATGTCGAACCGCAGCCAGCCGCGCCCCAGCAGGGGCCGCGATCCGTCCAGTTCGGCGAATTTGAGCAACGCCGCCGGCGCGCCATCCTCGGGCAGCGCCAGCGTCTCGCCGCTGTCGAAGGTGAGGTCCCAGCGCCGGTTGCCGATCCACGTCGCCGCCTTGACCCGCGGTTTCAGCGCCGGCGCCGCGGCGAGCAGCGCCTGATAGCCCGGCTCCTGCCGATCCGCGCCGGGGCCGATGACCAGCGGCAGGTCGGGGATCGCATCGGGCCGCACCGGCTCCAGCAGCACGCCGTCCTTGTCGATCAGCGTCAGCTGGCCATTGTCCTGCCACACCGCGGCGGGCGAACGCTCGACGATATCGACCAGCAAGGTATCGGGCAGCCGGCGCGAGACGTGCGCGTCGGCGATCCAGCCGTAGCGCAGCAGCTTCTGGCGCACCGCCTCCAGATCGACCAGCGGCATCGCGCGGCTCTGCTGGTCGAGCGCGACGGCATAGACGCTCATCCGGTCCATCCGCTTGAGCCCGGTCACCTCGATCTGCTCGACGCGGAACCCCGCCTGCCCCGCCCCTTCGGCGATCGCGGTGCCGATCATGCCGGGGATGCCGATCCACGTCACCGCGGCGAGCGCCAGCGCGATGCCGCCGCCGGTGATCGTCCAGGTCGCCGCCTTGCGGATCGTATCCTCGCTGACCGGCAGCGCGGCGACGGCGCGTTCGAACACCGACGCCTTGCGCACCGGCTGGCGGCGACGTCCGGTCGGCCGCTTGGGCGGCGCGCCGCGCTTGATCGTGCGACTCATCCGCCCCGTTCCTTGGTCAGGAACTGCGGCTTCGCGTCTTTCAACGCCTCATCGACGCCCCGGCGCGGGAACGCCTCATCAACGATCGCCTGGACCAGTTCGGCATAGCTCATGCCGATATGCTTCGCCTGTTCAGGGACGAGGCTCAAGGGGGTCATGCCGGGCTGCGTGTTCACTTCGAGCAGGAACAGCCCGTCGACGTCGCGCTCGTCGTCCCAGCGGAAGTCCGACCGGCTCGCGCCCTTGCAGCCGAGCAGGCGATGCGCCTCGAGCGCGAGGCTCTTGCATGCCTCGGCGATGCGATCGGGGATGTCGGCGGGGCAGACGTGTTCGGTCAGGCCATCGGTGTATTTGGCGTCGAAATCGTACCAGCCGTTCTTGGGCTTCAACTCGGTGACGCCCAGTGCGCGGTCGCCGAGCACCGCCGTCGTCAGCTCGCGCCCGCGGACGTACGGTTCGGCGAGCAGCTCGTCGAACTCCTGCCAAGGCCCCTTGACGTCGCGGCCGATCGGATTGCCGTAGTTGCCGTCATCGGTGACGATCGCGACGCCCACCGACGAGCCTTCGTTGATCGGCTTGAGCACGTACGGCCGCTGCAACGGATCGCGGTCGTGGATATCCGCCGACTTGACGATCCGCCCACCGGGCATCGGAATACCGGCGGGGACGAGCATCTGCTTGGTCAGCACCTTGTCGATCGCGATCACCGACGTCGCGAGGCCCGAATGGGTATAGGGAATACCCATCAGGTCGAGCATGCCCTGCACGCTGCCATCCTCGCCTGGCGAGCCATGCAGCGCGTTGAAGACGAGATCGGGCGCCGCCTCGGCCAGCCGCGCCGCGACGTCGCGGCCCATATCGATGCGGGTGACGCGATGGCCAAGGGTTTCGAGCGCGTCGGCGCAGCCGTTGCCGGATTGCAGCGACACAGGGCGTTCGGCCGACCAGCCGCCCATGAGGACTGCGATGTGGAGCGCGTTCATAGCCCTCTCCCCAAAGGGGAGAGGGAGAAGCATCACCCACCCGCTGAATTTCCCATTCCAACGTCACGCCCGACTGCGCCTTCACCTTGTCCCGCACCTCTTCGCCCAGGCCCTCGATATCGGCGCTCGTCGCCCCGCCGAGGTTGAGCAGGAAATTACAATGCTTCTCCGATACCTGCGCATCGCCGCGGCGCAAGCCGCGACAGCCCGCCGCGTCGACCAGCGCCCAGGCCTTGTGGCCGTCGGGATTCTTGAACGTCGACCCGCCGGTCTTCGAGCGCAGCGGCTGCGACGCCTCGCGCTCGGCGGCGATCCGGTCCATCTCGGCACCGATCGCGGCCGGCTCGGCGGGGTGGCCGCGGAAGGTCGCGGCGATCACCACCGCACCCGCCGGCAGGTCGCTGTGGCGATAGGTATAGCCGAGGTCGCCGACGCCGAGCGTCCGCCGCTCGCCCGACCGCAACACGACGTCGCACTCGACCAGCACGTCCTTGACCTCACGGCCGTACGCGCCTCCATTCATCCGCACGAAGCCGCCGACCGTCCCCGGGATCGAGCGCAGGAACTCGACGCCACCGATCCCCGCATCGCGCGCGGTCGAGGAGACGAGGATACCGCTCGCCCCGCCCCCGCACCGCAGCATCGTTTCATCCAGCCGCTCGACTTGCGCGAACGCCTTGCCCAGCCGCACCACCACGCCCGGCACGCCGCCGTCGCGCACGATCAGGTTCGATCCCAGCCCCAGCGCCATCACCGGCACCGCGGGATCGAGATCGCGCAGGAAGCCGGCAAGATCGTCGGCATCCTTCGGCTCGAACAGCCATTGCGCCGCGCCGCCCGCCTTGAACCAGACGAGCGGCGCCAGCGGCGCGCGCCCGGTCAGGCGCCCGCGAACGGCAGGCAAAGCGTTCACCAAGGGCCGACGCCCCATAGTCGCGACCACGCCTGGAATGCGGCGAGGTTCGCCTCGGCCGCCTTGCGCGTCGCCTCCTGCGCCTGCACCATCGCCTCGCCGGCATTCACGGCGTGACCGCCGGCATCGAGCGCCTTGCGCTGCGCATCGAGGACCTGCTTCTGCAGCTTCAGTCCCGCATCGAACCAGTCGCTCATCGCCGCTCTCCGATTGCCGTGGCGAGACCCGCCGCCCATTTGGTGATGTCGCCTGCGCCGAGGCAGACGATCATGTCGTCGGGCTGGATCGTCGCGGCGAGTTCGTCGGCCAGCGCGTCGGCATCGGTGACCGTCGCGGCGGAACGATGGCCGCGACGCTTGAGGCCGTCGACCAGCGCCTGCGCATCGACGCCCTCGACCGGCGCCTCGCCCGCGGCATAGACGGGGGTGACCAGGACGCGATCGGCGTCGTTGAACGCGGTCTGGAAATCCTCCATCAGATTGCCGAGCCGCGAATAGCGGTGCGGCTGGACGACCGCGATCACGCGCCCGCGCGCGCCTTCACGCGCGGCGGCGAGCACCGCGCGGATCTCGACCGGGTGGTGACCGTAATCGTCGATGATCGTCGCGTCGGCGACCTCGCCGACCTTGGTGAAGCGCCGCTTGACCCCGCCGAACGCGGAAAAGCCCTGCTGGATCGTCGCATCCGGAATGCCGAGCTCCAGCGCCACGCCGATTGCGGCGAGCGCGTTCTGGACGTTGTGGCGGCCGGGCATCGGCAGCTCGATCCCCTCGATCGTGCGGGCCGATCCGTCACGCTCGCGGACGACGCAGGCGAAGCGGTTGCCGCCCGGCACCGGCGTCACGTCGACGCCGCGGATATCCGCCTGCGCCGAAAAGCCATAGGTCACCACGCGCCGATCGCGCACCCGCGGCAGGACGTTCTGCACCTCCGGGTGATCGAGGCAGAGCAACGCCGCGCCGTAGAAGGGCACGTTCTCGACGAACTCGACGAACGCATCCTTCACCGCGTCGAACGAGCCGTAATGGTCGAGGTGCTCGGGATCGATGTTGGTGACCACCGCGATCGTGCCGTCGAGGCGCAGGAAGCTGCCGTCGCTCTCGTCCGCCTCAACCACCATCCAGTCGCTCGCGCCCAATCGCGCGTTCGAACCGTAACTGTTGATGATGCCGCCGTTGATGACGGTCGGATCGATCCCGCCCGCGTCGAGCAGCGCCGCGACCATCGACGTCGTCGTCGTCTTGCCGTGCGTGCCGGCGACCGCAACGGTCGATTTCAGCCGCATCAGCTCGGCGAGCATCTCGGCGCGGCGGACGACGGGGATGCGCCGTTCCAGCGCCGCCTCGACCTCCGGATTCGAGCGCGTGATCGCGGTCGAAGTGACCACCACCGCCGCTTCCGCGACATTGGCGGCGGCATGGCCGATCGTCACCGCGATCCCCTTGTCGCGCAGACCCTGCACGACATAGCCCTCGGCGACATCCGATCCCTGCACCGTATAGCCGAGGTTCTTCATCACCTCCGCGATGCCCGACATGCCGATCCCACCGATCCCGACGAAATGGATCGGTCCGATGTCAGTGGCGACACCGCGGATCATGCTGCCAATCCCTCTGGGGTACCGGCGCCAGCCAACCATTCTCCGTCACCCCGGACTTGTTCCGGGGTCCACCGTTCGGCGAGCCAACGGCGTGTTGGCTTTGCGGCGCCGTGGACCCCGGAACAAGTCCGGGGTGACGACGAGCTATTGGAAGCGGCGTGCGACCCAGCCTTCATGCGAACGCCGCCTTCGGCTTCGTCGGCTTCCCCACGGGCAAGCGCGATACCGGCGCGTCGAGGCTCTCGACCAGATCGGCGAGGTCGCCGACCGCCTTCGGCCGGCCGACGCTCTTCGCACGGGTCGCGGCATTCTCCAGCGCGGCGGGATCGAGCCCCAGTTTCTGCATCTGCTTCGCCAGCTCCACGGCGGTGAATTCGGGTTGCGGGATGGTGCGCGCGCCGCCCGCCTTGGTGATCTCGCGCGCGTTCGCCGTCTGGTGGTCGTCGGTGGCGGACGGCAGCGGCACGAGGATCGCCGGCCGCCCCGCCGCGGTCAGCTCGGCGATGGTCGAGGCGCCGGCGCGCGCGATCACGAGGTGCGCCCAAGCCAGCTGCTCGGGCATGTCGGGCAGATAGGTCGCGAGCTCCGCCGGGATCTGATGCGCGGCATATTTGGCGCGCACTGCGTCGATGTCCTCGATCCGCGCCTGCTGCGTCACCTGCAACCGGCGGCGGAAGGTGACGGGCAGCATGGCGAGGCCGTCGGGCACCACCTCGCTCAGCACGCTCGCCCCCTGGCTGCCGCCGGTGACGAGGACGCGGAAGATGCCGTCCTCCTCGAGCAGCGGGTAGGGCTTGGTGCGCAAGCTGAGCACCGCGTCGCGCACCGGATTGCCGACGAGATGCACCTTGCCGGCATGCTTTTCGGCGAGCCGTTCGGTCAGCTTGTACGACGTCGCGATCGCATCGACGCGGCCCGCGACCAGCCGGTTGACCCGCCCGAGCACCGCATTCTGTTCGTGCACCGCGGTCGGGATCTTGTCGGCGAAGGCGGCGAGCAGCGCCGGCATCGCGGGATAACCGCCGAAGCCGATCACCGCGGCGGGCTTGAACGTCGCGTACAGCTCGCGCGCCATCGCCCGCCCGCGCCACATCTCGCGCACCGCCGACGGCCAACCCTGTGGGCGCTTCACCTGAAAGCGGCCGGCGGGCAGGACGTGCGTCTGGATGCCGTCGAACAGGCCGGGAAAGCGCACGCCGCGCGCGTCGCTGATCAGCGCGACGCGATGGCCGCGCCGGGTCAGCTCCTCCGCCAGCGCCGCCGCGGGGACCATATGTCCGCCCGTGCCGCCGGCGGCGAGGACGTAATGCTTGCTCAATTCGATCCCCATCTCACCACATACGGGCTGCGCGTCAGGAACGGATTGCGCCGGGTGAACGCCAGCAGCAACCCCATGCCGATCGACAGCGCGATCATCGACGACCCGCCATAGCTGATGAACGGCAGCGTCATCCCCTTCGACGGCGCGAGGCCGGTATTCACCGCCATCGACACCAGAGCCTGCGCGCCGAACTGCACGGCGAGGCCGCTGGCGGCAAGCAGCTTGAACTCGTCCTGCTCGTCGAGCAATTTGACGAACACCCGCACGACGATCGCCAGGAACACCAGCGCGATGATCGCGCACGCGATCAGCCCGAATTCCTCGCCGATCACCGAATAGATGTAATCGGTATGCGCCTCCGGCAGGCCGAACTTCACCGTGCCGCCGCCGGGACCGGTGCCGGTCCAGCCGCCGCTGGTGATCGTCGCATGCGCGGCATTGGTCTGGAAATGGTCGCTCGCGCCCTCGCCTTCGACGCCGGGAAACAGGAAGGCGTCGATGCGGTTGCGCGCGGTGCCGTAGAACATATAGGCCGCGACGAGGCCGACCGGCACCATGCCGATGATCGCGCCGAGCACGCGCATCGGCGTCCCCGCGATCATCAACAGCGCCATCCAGACCGTGCAGAAGATCACGGTCTGCCCGAAATCGGGCTGCAGCATCAGCAGCACCGCGATGGTGCCGGTCATCGCGCCGGTGATGACCACCGTCGGCAGCTCGGGGTCCTTGGCCTTGAGCGACAGCAGCCACGCCACCGTCACGATGAACAGCGGCTTGAGGAATTCGGACGGCTGGAACGAGGCGAACCCATAGCCGATCCAGCGCCGCGCGCCGTTGATGCTGTTGCCGACGAAGGGGGTGAGCGCGAGGCAGACGATCAGCACCCCCGCCCCCGCGAGCGCCAGCCGCCGCGCGAGCGGCACCGGCAGCATCGACACGCCGAACAGCACGGGCAGCGAGATGCCGACCCAGATCAGCTGCCGCCAGAAATAGTAGAGCGCGGTGAATTTGTGATGCTCGCCCGAATAGCGCACCGCGGTCGCGGGGCTCGCCGCGGCTACCGCAATCAGGCCGATCGCGATCAGGAACAGCGTGAGGAGCAGCAGCATCCGGTCGATGTCCCAGAACCACGTGCCGAGCGGCGAACTGTCGCCGCGCCCGCCGCGCCGCTTGACCTTGGCGACCAGCGTGTCGCTTGTCGGCTCGGTCATCGGAACGCTGTTCATAGAGCCTCCACCGCCGCCCGGAACGCCGCCCCGCGATCCTCGTAATCGCGGAACTGGTCGAAACTAGCACAGGCCGGCGACAACAGCACGGTCTCTCCGGGCTGTGCGGCCGCAGCGGCCTGCGCGACCGCGGTGGCGAGGTCGCCGCTGTGCGTCACCGCCGGCACGCGAGGCGCGAGCAGATCGCGGAACAACGGCCCCGCTTCGCCGATCGTATAGGCCGCAACGACGCGATCGAAATAAGGCGCGCAGGCGTCGAGATCGTCCCCCTTGCGCTTGCCGCCGACGATCCAGTGCACCCGCTCGAACGCGCCGAGCGCGGGCGCGGTGCTTTCCGGATTGGTCGCCTTGCTGTCGTCAACGAAGGTCACGCCGTCGCGGGTGGCTACCCGTTCCATGCGGTGCGGCAGTCCAGTGAAGGTGCGGAGCCCCTCAGCCACCGCCTCGTTATCCACTCCTAGATGCGCGCAAGCGGTGATCGCCGCTGCGGCATTAGAAGCGTTGTGTGGCCCTTGTAGAGCCGGCCAAGCTGACTGATCCTTGATGTTGCCACGATGAAAATAGTGAACGTTTTCGTATCGATTGAGGTCATGCTGCAAGCGATAGACGACGTTGTCAGCTTCCGTGTCGTCCTCGGCGATAACTGCATGGTGATCGCGCGATTGGATTTCGAATAGCCGCTGCTTCGACGCGGCATACGCCCCAAACCCATCATACCGGTCGAGGTGATCCGGAGTGATGTTGAGCAGCACCGCGACGTCGCAGTCGAGCGTCTGCGTCAGGTCGATCTGGTAGCTCGACAGCTCCAGCACATAGACGCCACCCTCCGGCAGCGGCTCCTGCCCGAGGATCGGCAGGCCGATATTGCCGCCCATCAGCGTGGGCACGCCCGCAGTCTTCAGGATATGATGGACCAGTGCGGTCGTCGTCGACTTGCCGTTGGTGCCGGTGATGCCGACGACCTTGTGCGGCGGCAGTTCGGCACGCGCCTGCGCGAACAGCTCGATATCGCCGATCACCGGCACGCCCGCCGCGCGCGCGCGGACGACCAGCGGATGCGTGTTGAGCGGCACGCCCGGGGACACGACCAGCCCCGCCGCCC
Organism: Sphingomonas liriopis; assembly: GCF_024211255.1. Taxonomy (GTDB): domain Bacteria; phylum Pseudomonadota; class Alphaproteobacteria; order Sphingomonadales; family Sphingomonadaceae; genus Sphingomonas; species Sphingomonas liriopis. Next base: position 87,430 of record NZ_JAMLDY010000008.1, read on the forward strand.
CTTCGAGGTTCAGCGTCGCGATGTCGTGGACGATCACGCCGTTGACCTCGGCGGCGGCTTTCCGCGCCGCGGGATCGCTGTCCCACGCCACGACATACGCGCCCGCCTTGGCCAGCGCACGCACGGTCGCCATGCCGGATCGCGCCAGCCCCAGTACCGCATAGCGCTGCCCCGCCCAGGCGGCCGAGACGATCATGCCGCGGCGTCCGCCAATAACCACCCGTCACCCCGGACTTGTTCCGGGGTCCACTGTTCCGCAGGGGTCGAGAGCCTTGCGATCGTGGCACGGTGGACCCCGGAACAAGTCCGGGGTGACGAAGGAGATTGGATGAGCGTCATCTCCGTTATCGCAGCTTCAACGTCGACAGGCCGGCGAGCGCCAGCACGAGGCTGATGATCCAGAAACGGATGACGACGGTCGGCTCGCTCCAGCCCATCTGCTCGAAATGGTGGTGGATCGGCGCCATGCGGAACACGCGCTTGCCGGTGCGCTTGTAGAAGAACACCTGGATGATGACGCTCATCGCCTCGACGACGAACAGGCCGCCGATGATGCCGAGCACGATCTCGTGGTGCGCGACGACCGCGATCGTGCCGAGCGCGCCGCCCAGTGCGAGGCTGCCGGTGTCGCCCATGAACACCGCGGCCGGCGGCGCGTTGAACCACAGGAAGGCGAGCCCCGCACCCACCACCGCGCCGCAGAAGATGGCGAGCTCACCCGCCCCCGGCACGTGCGGGATGCCGAGATAGGTCGCGAACTTCACGTTGCCGGCGAGGTAGACGATCAGCATGAACGCGACGCTCGCGATGATGACCGGCATCGTCGCAAGGCCATCCAGCCCGTCGGTCAGATTCACCGCATTGCCGAACGCGACGATCGTGAACGCCGCGAACAGCGGAAACGCATAGCCGAGGTCGAGGTACAGGCGATCGGTGAACGGCAGATACAGGTGCGGCCCGTTCTGCCCCATGATAATCCACGACGCGATGCCGGCGATGGCGAATTCCAGCAGCAACCGCGTCCGCCCGGATACGCCGGCGGTGCTTGCTTTGCGCACCTTGTCGTAATCGTCCATGAACCCGATCGCGCCGAACCCCAGCGTCACGAACAGGCACGCCCAGACGTAGGGATTGGCAAGGTCCATCCAGATCAGGATGGCAAGGCTCATCGCGGTCAGGATCATCAGCCCGCCCATCGTCGGCGTGCCGCGCTTGGCGAGGTGCGTCTGCGGCCCGTCGGCGCGGATCGGCTGCCCCTTGCCCTGCCGCACGCGCAGCCAGCCGATGAACCGCGGCCCGATGATGAGGCCGATCAGGAGCGCCGTGGCGACCGCCGACCCGGTCCGGAAGGACTGGTAGCGGATGAGGTTCAGCAGCCCGGTGAAGCCCAGGTGCTCGGCGATCCAGTACAGCATTTACGTTCCGCGCCCCCTGCGATCATCGATCGCACCACCTTCGAGTCCTGCGACCACGCGCGCAAGCCCGACACCGTTAGACCCTTTGACGAGTACCGCGTCTCCCGCGCGAGCCAGGTCTTTCAGCCGGCCGAGCGCTGTCGCAGCATCGGCCACATGCATGACTTGCGTCCGGCCCTCAAGGGCCTCAGCGAGCGGAGCCATCGCTTCACCGACGAGCAGCGCCGTTTCGACGCGCGCGGCGAGGATCGGTTCGGCAAGCGCGGCATGATAATCGTCGGACGCCTCGCCCAGTTCGCGCATCTCGCCGAGCACCGCGACATGCCGCCCCGGCTCCTCGGCGAGCACCGCCAGCGTCGCGCGCATCGAGGCGGGATTGGCGTTGTAGCTCTCGTCGATCACCAGCACGTCGCCGCCTGCCACCGGCGCGAGGAAGCGCGCGCCGCGTCCCTGCAGCCCGCCCATCTCGGCCAGCGCAAGGCCAGCGCGGGCGAGGTCCGCGCCCGCCGCATCGACAGCCGCCAGCACCGCGAGCGCGTTGGACACCCAATGCATCCCCGGCTGCGACAGGGTGAACGACAGTTCGCGCGCACCCAGCTTCGCGGTGACGAACGACGCCCCCGACGGCAGCCGCATCGCCTCGATCGCGCGTACGTCGGCCCCCTTGTCGAGCCCGAAGGTGATCGTGCGCGCCGCATACGGCGCCGCGGCGGCGAGCAGCCGGTCGCGGTGCGGGCTGTCGTAGGGGACGATCGCGGTGCCGCCGGGCTCCAATCCGCGGAAGATCTCACCCTTGGCATCGGCGATCGCGCTTTCGTCGGCAAAGAAGGCGGTGTGCGCCGGCGCGATCGCGGTGACGATCGCAATGTGCGGACGGACCAGCTGCGTCAGCTCGGCGAGTTCCCCGGCATGGTTCATCCCCATCTCGAACACGCCGATCCTGGTGTCGCGCGGCATGCGGGCGAGGCTCAGCGGCACGCCGGTATGGTTGTTGTAGCTCTTGACCGAACGATGCACCGCGTCCGGCCGGCTGCGGTCGAGCGCGGCGAACAGCGCTTCCTTGGCGCTGGTCTTGCCGACCGACCCGGTGACGCCGATCACCGTGCCGCTCATCCGCGCGCGGGCCGCACGGCCGAGGTCGTTGAGCGCGGCGAACGTATCGGCGACGCGGACATGCGGACAGGCGGTATCGACGGACACGATCGCCCCCGCCGCGCCTTGCGCGAATGCCTGGTCGAGGAAGCGGTGGCCGTCGGTGCTCTCGCCGGTCAGCGCGACGAACAGATCGCCCGGCCCGACCTCGCGGCTGTCGAACGCCACGCCCGTGACGGCGAAATCGGTGGAGGCGAGGCCGGCGGTAGCAGCGGCGATCTCCGCGGCGGTCCAGAGGGCCATCAAATCCTCCCCGGCACGGGGAGGTGGCACGGCGAAGCCGTGACGGAGGGGGGCTTCCGCAGACGGATCGCCCGCGGCGCTCCCCCTCCACCACGTCCTGCGGACGCGGTCCCCCTCCCCGTGCCAGGGAGGATCAGGAGTCTCATTCCTGCGTCACCCCGGACTTGTTCCGGGGTCCACCAGGCCGCTATCGCGCAGCTGGAGGCTCTAGCCGTTCGCCTCGCCGCAGAGTGGACCCCGGAACAAGTCCGGGGTGACGCATGGCCTAGGCCCCTCACGCCGCGCACTCGCGCGCCACCGTCACGTCGTCGAACGGCAGTTCCATATCCCCGACGATCTGCCCCTGCTCATGTCCCTTGCCGGCGATCAGCACGATGTCCTCCGGCCCCGCCTCGGCGATCGCGGTGGCGATCGCCTCGCGCCGGTCACCGATCTCGCGCGCGTTGGTCGCGCCCTTCAGGATCGCGGCGCGGATCGTCGCGGGGTCTTCGGTGCGCGGATTGTCGTCGGTGACGATGGCGAGGTCCGCCTGCATCTGCGCGACCTGGCCCATCGTCTCGCGCTTGCCGGCGTCGCGGTCGCCGCCGGCGCCGAACACGACGATCAGCCGCCCGGCGGTATGCGGCTTCAGCGCCGCGATCGCCGCCTCCAGCGCGTCGGGGGTATGCGCGTAATCGACATAGACCGGCGCGCCACCACGCGCGATCGCCGCGCGTTCGAGCCGCCCGCGCACCGGCTGCAAACGCGCCAGATTGGCGATCGTGGCGGCGACGTCGCCACCGGTCGCGATCACCAGCCCCGCCGCGACCAGCGCGTTCGCCGCCTGATACCCGCCAATCAGCGGCAGCATCACCCGATGCGTCGCGCCCTCCGCCTCGATGGTCAGCCCCTGCCCCAGCAGCGTCGGATCACGCCCCACCAACCGCAGCGTCTGCCCCCGCTCGCCGACCGTCACCAGCCGGTTGCCGCGCGCCTTGGCGAGGTCGATCACCCGCGCCGATTCGATGTCGTCCGCCCACACCACCGCGGTGCCGTCGGGGCTCAGCACCTCGGAGAACAGCCGCAGCTTCGCGGTCAGATAGGCGCCCATGTCGCCATGATAGTCGAGGTGATCGCGGCTGAGGTTGGTGAACGCCGCCGCCGCGACGTTCAGCCCCTCGGTGCGATACTGGACCAGGCCGTGGCTCGACGCCTCGAACGCCAGATGCGTCACGCCCTCGCGCGCCAGCCCCGCGACGTTGGACAGGAAGGTGACGACGTCGGGCGTGGTCAGCCCGGTCGTCACGCGTTCGTCGGCGGTGGTGACGCCCAGCGTCCCGATCGAGGCGGCATGCTCGCCCGCCATCCGCCACAATTGCCGCGTCATCTCGACGGTCGAGGTCTTGCCGTTGGTCCCGGTCACCGCCACTGCCAGCCGCGGAAACGGCGCGAAGAAGCGTGCCGCCAGCTGCGCGAAACATTCGCGCGGGTTGTCCGCGGCGATCGCCACCGCGCCCTCGACCGCGACGCCGGGCCGCGCCACGACCGCGATCGCGCCCGATCGCACCGCATCGGCGATATAATCCTCGCCGTTCACCCGCACGCCCTGGAACGCGCCGAAGACGGTGCCCGGCGCGACCTTGCGGTGATCGATCGCGAAGCCGGTGACCACCGCCTCCTCATGGCCGCCGGTGAGCGCCGCCAGCTTCATCGTTCCGCCCTCAATTGTCGTTGGCCTGTTTCTGCGCAGGGTCCTGCCACAACAGCGGCATCATCTCGGACACGTCGATATCGCGGCGCGCGTCGGGCACCACGCCCAGCATCGCACCGACCCGCGCGATCGTGCGGCCGACGACCGGGGCTGCGTTCCACGCGGCGGTCTTCCACCCACCAGTCTCCTTCGTGCCGAGCGGCGAATCGAGCATCGCCAATACGACATAACGCGGCGCGTCCATCGGAAAAGCCGCGGCGAAGGTCGCGACGTTGCGCGAATGGTCGTATCCGCCCGCGACCGCCGCCTCGGCCGTACCGGTCTTGCCGCCGACGCGATAGCCCGGCGCATCGCCCTTGCGCCCCGTACCGCGCATCACGATGAGCCGCAGCATCTGGCGCATCCGCGCGCTCGTCGCCTCGCTGATGACGCGGCGGCCGACCGGCGCCTTGCCGGGTGCAACCTTCATCAGCGTCGCCGGCCGCCACACGCCGCCGTTGACCAGGGCGGCATAGGCGGAGGCGAGATGCAGCGGCGTCACCGCGATGCCATGGCCGTACGCGGTGGTCATCGTCGTCGTGCGCGCCCAATAGCCCGGCATCAGCGGCCGCCCCTTCTCGCGCAGCTCGATATCGGGCTTGGTGTCGAAGCCCAGCTTGCGGAACATCGCCTGCATCTTCTGCGGCCCGACCTCGTCGGCGATCCGCGCGGTGGCGATGTTGGACGAATAGATCAGCGTCTCGGGCATCGACAGCCAGCGCTTGGGATCGCCGCGCTCGTCATGGATGGTGAAGCCGCCGACTTTGAGCGGATGCGTCGCGTCGAACTTGCGGTTCAGCGTCACCGTGCCGGTGTCGATCGCGGTCGCGACGGTGATCGGCTTGAACGTCGATCCCAGCTCGAACACGCTCTGCGTCGTGATGTTGCGCAGCTCCTCGCTGCCCGCCATGCCGACGCGATTGGGATTGAACGTCGGCAGCGAGACCATCGCGATCACCTCGCCGGTGTCGACGTCGAGCACGATGCCCCCGGCACCACGCGCGGAGAAGGTGCCCATCGCGCGGCCGAGCTCGCTCTCCATCGCCGCCTGCACGCGCGCATCGAGCGACAGCGCCACCGGCTGCCCCGCCTTGGTCGGATCGAGCAGGCGTTCGTCGAGCACGCGCTCCATCCCGCTCATGCCGTGGCCGTCGGTCGACAGGAAACCCAGCGCATGGCTCGCCATCGTCGATTGCGGGTACAATCGCTGCGTCTCGCGCGCGAAGACCAAAGCGGGTTCGCCGATGGCATTGACCTGTTCGACCAGCGCCGGGCTGGCGCGGCGCTGCAGGTAGACGAAGCTCACCGGCTTGGTCAGCTGATCGTAGAACCAGGCCTGGTCGCCGCGATCGGGCATCAGCGCGGCGAGCCGGCTGGCGATCTCCATCCTGTCGCCGATGATCTGCTTCGGATGGACCGCGATCGTCCACGCATCGATCGTGCGGGCGAGCGGCGCGCCGTTGCGATCGACGATGTCGCCGCGCGCCGCCAGCGTCGCGACGCGCGTCTCCGCCTCGCCGCCCGACAGCAGCCCGAGCATCGCCAGCCGGCCGATGACCAGGGTCACCGCGGCGGCGAACAGCATCATCAGCATCATCAGCCGCATGTGCGACGTCGCGACCAGCGCGTGGCGCTGGCCGGCGCTGCGCCGCTGCGGCATCGGGCGGGCGACGATGACGGTCAACGCTTGCGGGCCTCCGCGCGCGCGCTGCTCAGGATATCGCCGAGCGTCGTGTCGGACAGCAGCTTCTTGTCGAGCATCGCCACCGCCTGCGGCCGCACCTTGGCGACCGCGACCTTGGCGCGCGCCGCTTCGTTGAGCTTGGCGATCAGCGGCGCGCTCTTCTCGATCGCGGCGACCTTGATGACGACGGCGCGCTTGGCCATCGGCATCGCCGCGGCGACCTGCACCACCGCCGGTGCCGGCGTCGCGACCGGCGCGACCGGATTGACCGTGGGCAGCGAGGGCACGACCAGCGCCGCGGTCTGCACGCCGGGCTCGCCGACGCCGATCTGGTTGACGTCGAGGCTGGCGAGCGCGCCCTCGTCGGTGACGAACTGCCCCGCCACCGGCGCGGCGAGCGACAGCGTCTCGCCGTTCCACTTTTCGAGCTGGGCGAGGTTCGCGCGCGTCTCGAACTCGGTCTCGAGCGCGCGGATGTCGCGCTCCGCCGAATCGATCTTGCGGTTCATCCCGTCGAGCTTCTTGCGCTCCGCCGCGACCTGCAGCGACACCAGGTAGAAGCCGAGGACGATGGCGACACAGCCACCGAACCACCCGATCCCCTTCAACCGATACGCCGCCGTCATGCCGTCACCTCCGTCAGATCCGTGTCGCCCCACGCCGGGGCCGCCGTCCGTATCGCCGTCCGCAACGTCGCGGATCGGGCGCGCGGGTTGCGCGCAACCTCTGCATCGCCGGCGCGCGTTCCGCGGCCGACCTTCTCGAAACTTGGGCGCCGGCTCGCGCCCGTTTGCGGCAGGTGCCGCGACCCGCCCGGCGCATTGCCGGACCGGTCGCGCAGGAAGCGCTTGACCAGCCGGTCCTCCAGGCTGTGGAACGTCACGATCGCCAGCCGCCCGCCCGGCTTCAGCACGCGCTCCGCGGCGGCGAGACCATCGGCCAGCTCGCCCAGCTCGCGGTTCACATGGATGCGGATCGCCTGAAAGGTGCGCGTCGCCGGATCCTTCTTGTCGTGCGGCCGGTGGCCCAGCGCCTTGCGCACCACGTTGGCCAGTTCCGACGTGCGGGTCAGCGGCCGGGCGGCGACGATCGCGCGCGCGACGCGGCGCGACTTGGGCTCATCGCCGTAATGATAGAGGACGTCGGCGATCGCCTCCTCGTCCGCCTCGTTGACGAAGTCGGCGGCGCTCGCCCCCTCCTGGCTCATCCGCATGTCGAGCGGGCCGTCGGACTGGAACGAGAAGCCGCGCTCGGCCTGATCGAGCTGCATCGACGACACGCCGATATCCATCGTCAACCCGTCGACCGGCGCATCGAGCGCCGCCTCCAGCGCCGAAAAGTCGCTGTGCACCAGCGTCAGCCCGGCGATGTTCGCGGCACGCCCGGCGGCGATCGCATCGGGATCGCGATCGAAGGCGATCACCTGCGCGCCCGTCGCGAGGATCGCACGGGTATAGCCGCCCGCGCCGAAGGTCGCGTCCACGATCGTCTCGCCCGGGGCGGGGGCGAGCGCGGCGACGACTTCGTCGAGCAGCACCGGAACATGGGGGGCGTCATCGCTCACATTGCCGGTCACAGGGCGATCCCCTTGTCCTGGCAATAATAGCGGCAGGCGGCGACCATCTGGGCTGCGATCCCCGGCGTCGACAGCAGCGTCCTGGGGTCCCAGATCTCGATATAGTCGAGCGTGCCCCAGAAGAAGGCGTGCGCGCCGATGTTGGCGTAGAAACGCGGGAAACCAGGCATGATGAAGCGCCCGGAACCGTCGAACGGCACCGCCTCGCCATTGGCGCCGCCGCGCTTGATATTGTGGTCGATCTTGCCGTCCGCGCCCCGCGACAGCGCGACGCGCTCGTTCAGCTCGCGCTTCAGCTCGGCGAGATAGGCGGGATCGTAGGCGACCAGGCAGGGCTGGTCCTCGTGCGCGGCTATGATGACGGTGCCGCCGTCCTTGCCGTCGGCGCGCGGTGCATTCTCGGCCAGCGTGTGGCGAAGCGCGTTGGGGATGGCGACCCGCCCCTTGTCGTCGACAAGAGCAAGTCCGCTTCCCTGATAATCGCCCCTTTCCGACACGCCCGTCTCGCACCCTGACGCGCACGGCCCACCCCGTCGAAAACAGCCCTCGCTGCCGTCGACCCTTCGCGAAAAACGCAAAGCGATGATGCCTGCCCCGTTGTTGATTGATTGGTATCAACACAGGTCCGGGGAAGCAACGGGATTTTTGGGGAGGAACGGGGAAATCACACCCGATCTGCGGTCAACCGGGCGGAGGATCGCTCCGTCGGGATGGCGAGCATGGACCCGCAAGGCGACGCGAAATCGCCGATCGCGGGCATGCGCGGTGGCTTTTCCCCGATTTTCCCCGGTGGATCGTCATCGTGGCGCCTGGCCGTTGCTCGTCGCCGGCGCGACGCCCAGTTCGGCGAGCGGTTCGCCCGAGGAATCGGCCGCCGCCGCGGCGGCGCCCGCATTGGTCATGGCGATGTTGGCGACGACGTCGGCCTGCGCCGATCCCGCGGTCGCGATCGGCCGCTCGCGCGTCGCCGATCCCAGGATCGCGCTCGCGATCACGATCAGCAGGACCACGGCGACAAGGCCGATGATCCCGACCTTGATCCGCTGCATCGTCTGGTGAGTGTCTCGCACGGCTCTCATCTTGTCGTGCGACCGTAACGCTTCGTCACCGCTTTGTCGAATTTGCGATTCGTAAGGGGTGGAGGGGTGTCCGGAACGCGTCCACGAACCCGTCGTCACCCCGGACTTGTTCCGGGGTCCACCGATCCGCAAGCGCGGGACTGGAGCCTCCTACCGCGCGCCCAAACGCGAAGTGGACCCCGGAACACGTCCGGGGTGACGGTGGAGGGGAGCAGCGTCCGCCCCTATTCCAGCCCCTTCTCCGCACGCCACGCCGGATCGTACAGCGACGACAGATAACGGAACCCCGTATCGCACAGGATCGTCGCGACCCGCTTGCCCCGCCCCAGATGCCCAGCCAGCCGCACCGCGCCCGCGACGTTGATCCCCGACGACAGCCCCAGGCACAGCCCCTCCTCGTCAAGCAGCCGGCGCACCCAGTAATAGCCCTCGGCATCGGAGATCCGGAACTGCGTATCGATCGGCGCGCCTTCCAGATTGGCGGTGATCCGCCCCTGCCCGATCCCCTCGGCGACCGACGATCCCTCCGACCGCAGCTCGCCATGCGCATAATATTCGTACAGCGCCGCGCCATGCGGATCGCTGAGCGCGATGCACACGCCCTCGTCCTTGGCCTTCAGCCCCAGCCCGACGCCGGCGATCGTACCGCCGGTCCCGGCCGCGCAGGTGAAGCCGTCGATCCGCCCGTCCATCTGCTGCCAGATCTCCTCGGCGGTGCCGACGATATGCGCGCGGCGGTTGGCGACGTTGTCGAACTGGTTCGCCCAGATCGCATTGTCGCGCTCCTCGGCGATGCGGCGGCTGGTGTGGACGAAATGGCAGGGGCTGGCATAGGGCGCCGCCGGTACCAACACCAGCTCGGCGCCCAGCGCGCGAAGCGTGTCCATCTTCTCGCGGCTCTGCGTCTCGGGCATCACGATGATCGTGCGATAGCCCTTGGCGTTGGCGACCAGCGCCAGCCCGATGCCGGTATTGCCCGCGGTCCCTTCGACGATCGTCCCGCCGGGATGCAGCACGCCGCGCGCCTCCGCATCCTCGACGATGGCCAGCGCCGCGCGATCCTTCACGCTCGCGCCGGGGTTGGCGAATTCGCACTTGCCGAAGATGTCGCTGCCGCTCGCCTCGCTCGGCCCCTTCAGGCGGACGAGGGGCGTGTTGCCGATCAGGGCCAGGGTATCGGGCGTCGTATGCATCGTCGCTAGATGGCGCCTGTCGCCCCGCGCCACAAGCGAAGCTGCGCTTGGCCGATGCAAAGCCACGCCTCTCCGGCGCGCCCGTCCGGCCCGACAATCCGCCGCAATGCGGCAAATCGATGGGTCATCCGCCTTGACGCTACCGTATCGCATGCGCAAAGCCTCGTTTCGCTATGAAGAGCCCCCTCCTCCTCTCCGCCACCGCCGCGCTGCTCGCGCTGGCGGCCTGCAACTCCCAGCCGGCGCAGCCCGACGTCCTCGATTCCAATCCGGACCCGATGGCGAACGCGCTCGCCAACCGTGCACCCGTCGAGCTGCCGCCGTCTATCAAGGCGGAAAAGACCTTCCGCTGCAAGGACAACAGCCTGCTCTACGTGACGCTGTTCAACGGCGACAAGCTTGCCACGGTCAAGACCACGCCGACCGCGACCCCGGTGCGCCTCACCGCCGCCACGGCAGGCGAGCCGCTGACCGCCGAGGGCGGCTGGAAGCTGACCGGCACGCCGTCGAACATCACCGTGACGCAGCCGGGCAAGCCGTCGCAGACCTGCAAGTCCTAAGCGACCGTCCTGTCCTGCCAGGGGGCCGGTGGAGCGATCCGCCGGCCCTTTCTCTTGGGCCCCTGCCGCATTGCCGCGACAGGACGGTGCCAGTACCATCCGCGGCATGGCGACGATCGCGATCTACAGTTCGAAGGGCGGCGTCGGCAAGACGACACTGGCGGTCAACCTAGCCTGGTGTTCGGCCACGCTGTCGCGGCGCCGCACCGCTCTGTGGGACCTCGATCCGCAGGGCGCGAGCAGCTGGGTGCTCGGTCGCGAGCCCACGGGCGATCAGGCGCGCGCGATGTTCACCAAGGATGCCAAGGTCACCGACCATGTCCGCCCGACCGCGTCCGCCAACCTCGACCTGATCCCCGCCGACGCCTCGCTGCGCGACCTCGACCGGCTGCTCCACGACATCGGCAAGCGCCGCCGGCTCGACCGGCTGATCGAGCGGCTCGGCCAGTACGACCACGTCCTGCTCGACTGCCCGCCGGGCCTGACCGAAACCAGCGAACAGGTGATCCGCGCCGCAGACCTCATCGTGCTGCCGGCGATCCCCTCGCCCCTCGCGCAGCGCGCTGCCGACGCGGTCGTCCGCCACCTCGGCGGCAAGGTGCCCGTCCTGCCCGTCCATATGATGGCCGACCGCCGCCGCCGCCTCCACGCCGACGCGCTCGCCGCCCACCCCGACTGGCCGGTGATCCCGATGGCCAGCGCGATCGAAGCCATGGCCGACCACCGCGCCCCGCTCGCGACCTACGCCCCCCGCTCCCCCGCGGTCGCCGCCTTCGCAACGCTATGGACAGCGATCGAACGATGCGTGGCGGCGTAGGCGGATCGGGAAGCGAGAAGCGAACGGCTCTCGGCCGCGACGGCCTTCCCGTGGGCCCAGACGTGAGGCGTGCGGAGGTGTCATGACGTTTCAGCAGGTAGCCCTCAACGGCGATCGACGGCATGACGTCGTTCCTCATACCCCCGACGCTGTCGCGGCGAACGGCTCTGGCGGTCGTGGAACCGGGTCGGTGTGCGGCAGATGGTGCGGGTGATCGCGGTGAACGACCACCAGCCCTTTCGCCGCCGCCAATGTGAACTTGCCGCTGTTCGACGACCCCACCATGCAGGTGAGTGGACCCGGTTCGTCGAGCGTCGTCGCGCAGCATGCCTTCTGCGCCCTGCCAGGGGACCGGATTTCGGAATGTCCGATTGCGGTGGCAGATTCGCGGAAGACTATCGGTCGCGATGACCCGATAGCTGCCGCTTGCACAGCCCCTTCGGTTGCCAATCGTGGATCAGGGTCGTCGGGGGACGGCTGGCGTCATGCAGGATCAGGGCGAAGCCCTGCCGCGGCGATTTTCCGATCGCCATCAACAGCATGGGAGGCCCGCCCTTGATAAACAGGCTGTTGCCGGCGCCTCGTCCGACCTTGATGCCGTCGGGCGTTTCCAGGCAGGTGTCACCCGTTACGGCGTAGAACGCTTCGGGCCCCGAATGAACGTGCAGCGGCGCGGTCATTCCCGGGGTGAAGACCGACCGCAGATATTCTGCCGCATAATTCGCCGCTGGCTGCACGGGCAGAGGGCCGATGTCGGACACATGCTCCCCTCCCTTGGGCCGCCACCCTTTCCGCTCCACCGTGAACAGCCAGGTCGATCCGAATGCATCGGCCACCGTGCTGGTAGCAACCGCCGCCTTCTCGGCCGCTTCCCTGGTGGCGAATTTATCCAGATGCCAGAATATCCGGCCCGCCGGTAAGGACGGTAACTGTTGCCGGGCCAGTAGGCATGCCGGACCGACGTCTTCGTTCCCCGAGCACTGGCGCGTCGTCGCCTGCCCCCAAGCCGTACCGGTCAAGGAGCAGCCGGCGAGAACGACGAAAAGGCGAGCGCTCTTTTGCATCTTTGCTTTCACCATAATGTCCTGTCTTCCATCCTTTACCCACGATCAGGCTTTCGACGGGCGTCGTCGGAACCGATCGCGAAACGGGAACCTCATTGCCAGTAACCGGCCATCAGTTCGGATATCCATTGTGGCTGCCGAACCTCGCCACGAGGCAGGAATTCGCGCATCACCGGCTCGATGTCGATCACGGAGGTGCCATCGATCGCGTCCAGCCCCTCGACGTGCAGTCGCGGCCCTTCGACATTCAATATCCTGCAGACCGGTCACGCCGAGCCGATTGGGGCGGTTCTTGCCCCGTTGCGCGAAGATGCCGGTAAGCGGCCAATCGGTCCGGCCCCTTGGATGACGGGCGCCGGGTTCGATCGCCTCTTCGGGAACGCGGTCGAACATGAAGATGACCTCGGCGTGACTGAAGCCATCCAGACCCGACAGCGCATCGGCACCGAAATCCCTCGCCTTCAGTTCGATCGTTATCCGGCTGCTGCCCCAATCGTCATCGATGGGGTCTGCCCGGCCGCCCCGCACATACCCCATGGCTGCAATCGTGAACGTCATGACCATCTCCGATCGATGCTACTATAAACACGACAGGTCTGCGTTGAGGAGGTGGATCGCTCGCGCCGATCGCCGTTTCTAGTACGAAACCCGGCAATGGGTTCGTCGTCCCGAACGCGACCTGCACCGATCCTGCACACCGATCTGGCCGAAGGCAGGTTATCCCGTCGTGCCCCGACGCGGTAGGAACGGCCATTCCCCACAATGAGGCGGCACCATGATTCACCCGACCACCACCCGCCCCATGTCGCGGCTGAAGATCGCCATGTGGCTGGCCGCCGCCGCGCTGCTGCTCGCCCCGGCGGTTGCGATGCGTTTCACGACGGAGGTGGTGTGGACCGCGTCGGACTTCGCCTTCGCCGCGATCCTGCTGTTCGGATCGCTGACCGCATTCGAGTTGGTGTCCCGCCGGACGCCTGCGATGGCGTGGCGGCTGGCGATCGGCGCAACGCTGCTCGGCGCCGTGCTGCTCGTCTGGGTCAATGCCGCGGTCGGCATCGACGGGAGCGAGGACAATCCCGTCAACCTGGTCTTCTACGCGATCGCCGCCGCAAGCCTCGTCGTCGCGGGCGTCCTCGCGATCAAGGCACCGCGCCGCTGACGACGGCCCGGGCGGCTTGCCATCGCCCCCGCCAGCCGCCACCTTGGGGGCGCGATGGAGATGCTCGACCCGCAACTCGTGCTCGGCGCTTATGCGATCGGCGTGTTCCCGATGGCCGACGACCGCGAGGCGGACAGCGTCTATTGGGTCGAGCCGCGGACGCGCGCGATCCTGCCGCTCGAGGGATTCCGGCTGACGACCTCGCTGCGCAAGACGATCGCACGCGACCGTTTCCGCGTCACCGCCGACACCGCGTTCGAACGGATGATCGCGCTGTGCGCGGAAAGCGCCGCGGATCGCCCGGAAACTTGGATCAACGGCGGGATCGAGCGCGCGTTCACCGCGCTTCACCACCTCGGCTTCGCGCATTCGATCGAATGCTGGGACGGCGACGAGCTCGTCGGCGGGCTCTACGGCCTCGCGCTGGGGCGCGCCTTCTTCGGCGAATCGATGGTCAGCCGCCGTACCGACGCATCGAAGGTCGCGCTCGCCTGGCTGATCGCGCGGCTCAAGGCGGGCGGCTTCACGCTGCTCGACTGCCAGTTCATGACCGATCACCTCGCCTCGCTGGGCGCGGTGGAGATCGGCCGGGCCGATTATTGCGCGTTGCTGGCGGGTGCGCTCGCCGGAGGACCCGAGGGTGCGACCGGCTCGTCCGCCTCGGGCGCGGCGTCATCGGTGGTCTCGGGCGACTTCTTCGCGCTCGACCGGCTGCCGCCCTCCGCCCCGCCGAGCGAGGTCGTGTCGGGGCCGGTCGCCGGCCAGGACATCGTGCAGATCTTGGTCCACACGTCGTAGACCGGGTGCTGGACGACGTTGAGGCCCGGCCGCTCCCTGAACAGCCAGCCCGAGAACGCCCGCCGCCAATGCCGGTCGCTGCCCCGTACGTCGAGCTGGACGAAGGCGCCGGTCAGCTGGTCCTGTTCCCACGGCGCGGTATGTTCGCACGCGCGCAGGCGGATGATCGCATCGCCGATCCGCACCGCCTGCCCCGGCTTCAGCGTCACGTCGCGGCTGACGCCGTTGCGCTTGTTGAGCAGGCCGACGACCGCCACCCGCTCCGCCATCGGCGTGCCGCCGGTCGGCAGCGCGACGTCGGACGCGGCGACCGTCTCGATCGTCTGGCTGCGGGCATCGTCGACCGGCGCGATCTCCTGCGCCGCGACCACCGGCGTCGCCGTCGTCGTGCGGTGCCCGGCGCGATAGCCGAACACCCCGGCCAGCCCCAGCGCCACCAGCAGGACGCCGGCGGCGAGCCAGCGTCTCGTCACCCTTCGGGGGTCCATGCCTCGTAATCGCCGGTCGCGGCGGCGCGCTGGCCGCCCTTTTCCAGCGAGCCCGAGGGGCGATAGGCGAGCGGCGTGCCGGTCATGTTGGGCACGCCCGGCTTCTGCCACGCGCGCGCCGGCGGCATCGCGCGATCGGGCACGTCGTCGATCTGATGGTGCAGCCAGCTGAACCATTCGGGCGGCACCCGGCTGGCGTCGTTGGCGCCGTCGTAAATCACCCAGCGCCGCTTGCGGCCGCTGCCGTCCTGGCCGCCCTCGTAATAGACGTTGCCGAGCGCGTCGGTCCCCGTCTGCGCCATGCCGCGCAGGCCATAGAGCATCGTGCCCCACGACGCGCCGTTCCACCAGGTGAAGGGATTGAGGTTGATGCCCATGATGCCCCCGCGCTTACCCGTCTCCGCCGCGCCCTTCAATGGCGGATCGTCGTGGCGGATCTACAAGAAACGTCCGATAGCGGCCCCTCTTGAAATAATGTATGCGGGCATTTCGTCGTGCAGCAGGCGACCACGGCCACGGGATTCTAAAACCGCCATTTCCCGACAATGCGTGTCGGGTGCGTCGGTGCCGATCCTTCGCACGTCCGCACGCGGGACGAGGCCCCGGAAGCCGTTCAGCTTCCCGCGTTCCGATCCCGATCGAGACGAGACACTTGGAATGGCCGATCATCTTCACGTCATCACCGGTGGCCCAGGATCGGGCAAGACGAGCCTGATCGACGCCCTTGCGGCGGAGGGAGTCCGGCACATGCCGGAGGCCGGCAGGGCGATTATTCAGGATCAGGTGGATATCGGCGGCACCGCCCTGCCATGGAGCGATCGGGAGGCGTTCGCGGCCTTGATGCTGGCGTGGGAAATGCGATCCTATCGCGAGGCGGCGTGGGCACCCGGTCCCATCGTCTTCGATCGCGGCATACCCGACGTGATCGGCTATCTGCGGTTATGCGGCCTGCCCGTGCCGGCGCCAGCGTTGCGGGCGGCCGAGTTGCGGCGCTACGCGCACACAGTATTCATCGCACCGCCTTGGCCCGCCATCTTCCGGCGGGACGCCGAGCGCAAGCAGACGCTGGCGGAAGCCGAAGCCACGTACCATGCGATGGTCGATGCCTATTCGGCTTTGGGCTACGTGCTCGTCCAGCTGCCGTTGGTGCCGGTCATCGATCGGGTCAGGTTCGTTCGTGAACAGATCGCCTGACGTCTCACGAGTCGATCCGATCAGGGTCGGCGGAACCCGACGGCGGCGACCGGCAGAACGTTGCAGATCATCGCCAGCGCCTCGCCGCTCACAGCACCGATTTCCGCTGTCCTATTTGGAAAAAAGCTGAAAGGCTTTTCCCCAAGCCCCGAGTCGGGCAACGCTCTTTCTCAAGTCCGGCATGCTCGCGCACATACCCGCGTCTGCGTGACTTTTGTGACCTTTCGCGAGCCGCAACCGCCGCGCTTCACTTCGCCCAGGTCACCTTGTCACCCTCCGCGATCCCCAGTTCCGCCGCGCGTCCGCCGACCAGTTCGAGCACCGCGGCGACCGGTTCGCGCGACAGCACGGGGGTTTCGGAGAAGGGCACGGTGTTCTCGGCGATCGTCGCGATCATGCCGTCGGCGCGGATGAACAGGATGTCGAGCGGCGTCGGCGTGTTCTTCATCCAGAAGCTCGCCTCGCGCGGCGCCCCGCCCTCCGCGGGATAGGGGTAGAAGAGCATGCCGCCGTCGGGCTTCAGGTCGGTGCGGTACATCAGCCCCTGCGCCTGCTGCGCCGGCGTCACCGCGCGCTCGACGCGAAAGGCATGGGCCCCGTTGGCGCTGGCGATCGTCAGCGGCAGCAGCGCGCTGGCCTGCGCCGCAGCGCCATCGCCCGCGCCACCGCCGCCCGAACAGCCGCCGACCGTCGCGACCAGCAGCGCCGCTGCCATCATCCTCGTCACCGACGCGCTCACCCGTTCAATCCCCTTCGACGCTCACCGCCAGCGGCCCCTTGCGCCCCGCGACGATCCGCGCGCGCAGCCGCTGTTCGGGCTCGATGACGGCAATGCCGGCGCGGCGCAACGTTTCCATATGGACGAACACGTCGCTGCCGTCGCTGTCGCGGACCAGAAAGCCATAGCCCTTCAGCCGGTTGAACCATTTGACGCTCGCGCCCTCGAACGCGCCCGCGGTATCGATCAGCGCGACCGGATCGACGCGGTCGGGGTTGCGCGGTGGCCGCGGCGCTTCCGCGACCGCGTCGCTGAGGTCGATGGCAGTCACCTCGCGCGCCTGATAGCCGCGGCCGCGCTGGACCGACACGGTCTCGACCCGCGCGCCCTCGGGCAGGCTGCGGCGCCCATGCGGCTGGAGCACCGAGAAATGGATCAGGATATCGCCCAGCGCGGCATCGTCCGCCACCGCGAAGCCGAAGCCGCGGGTGACGTCGAACCATTTGACGACCCCGCCGACGACGATCGATCCGTCGTCGTTGGCGTCATCGTCGCGCCCGGCGGCTGGTGCCTGCACCTGCGCGGCGCCCGTGTCGCGACGCTCGCCGGGCACCACCCCGTCGTCGCGCTCGTCGCCCTCCCGTTGCGGCTCGCTACGCATCACTGCACCCCTGTTGCCGCTACGCTAGCACGGTTCGTCGCTGCCGCAATTGCGAAAGGATCGTTTACTCGATTTCGTCGAGTTCGCCCGGCTCGCGCGCCATGACGATGCGGCGCGACAGGTCCATGCCGTGGCCGGCGCGCAGCATCGCGGCGAGCTGCCGGTCGCGCACCGCGCGGTCCTGCACCGGTGGGCCGAACGGGCCGATCCGCTTGCGGCGCGCGAAGATCAGCGCCGCCTCGCCCGCGCGTTCGCGGATCGCGGGCGTCACCTCGGCGCTGTCCGCGGAGGCGACCCGCGCCTGCTGCAGCGCCATCGCCACGCGCCGCGCGCCGAACCCGCGCCGGGTCAGCGCCGCCGCCTTCGCCTCGGCATAGGATCGATCATCGACATAGCCCAACTCCGCCATCCGCTCGGCGAGGCCATGCGGATCGGCGGGCGCCCCTTCCCAGCCGCGCTCGCGAATCTTGCGGGTCAGATAATCGGCCAGCTTGCCGCGCGTCGTCGCGAACCGCTCGACATAGCGCAGCGCCAGCCGCTCGAGTGCGGCGGCGTCCAGCGGCGGCGGCGGGCGGCGTTCCGGCCTCATGGCCATGTTGTTGCCACACTGGCACCGGATTTAGAACGTCGATCGTGCGTTATAGCATTATGATGACGATGACCGCGCGTGGCGGTGAGTGAACAGGATTATCGATGACCGATCAGTCTGCGCCTTCGCCGACGCCCACCCCGACGCTGGATGCGCTTCCGCGCCGCTATGCCGACTTCGCCACGCTGGGCGAGGCGCTGGACTATGCCGCGACCGGTGTGCGTGGCCTCAACTTCCACGATGCGCGCGGCACGCTCGCCCGCGCCTATCCTTTCGCCGAGCTCCGCGACGATGCGGTCGCGATGGCGCACCGCCTGATCGCTGCGGGCGTGGGCCCGGAGGATCGCATCGCGCTGGTCGCCGAGACCGGGCCGGAATTCGCCGCGTTGTTCTTCGGCACCGTCTATGCCGGCGCGTGGCCGGTGCCGCTGCCGCTGCCGACCAGCTTCGGCGGGCGCGATTCCTATATCGAACAACTACGCGTCCAGCTCGCCAGCTGCGACCCGAAGATGCTGATCTTCCCGCCCGAACTGGCGGCGATGGCGGCGGAGGCGGCGCGCCTCGCCGGCACCGAAGGCATCGACTGGTCCGAATTCGCCGGCCGCGCGGCGCCCGAAGCCGAACTGCCGCAGGCGGACGGACAGGCGATCGCCTATCTGCAATATTCGAGCGGCTCGACCCGCTTCCCGCACGGCGTCGCGATCACCCACCACGCGCTGCTCAACAACCTCGCCGCGCATAGCCACGGCATGGAGATCGACGGCACCGACCGCTGCATCAGCTGGCTGCCCTGGTATCACGACATGGGCCTCGTCGGCTGCTTCCTGTCGCCGATCGCCAACC
Source organism: Sphingomonas liriopis (assembly GCF_024211255.1). Taxonomy (GTDB): domain Bacteria; phylum Pseudomonadota; class Alphaproteobacteria; order Sphingomonadales; family Sphingomonadaceae; genus Sphingomonas; species Sphingomonas liriopis. Next base: position 106,392 of record NZ_JAMLDY010000008.1, read on the forward strand.
AGGTCTCGACCGATTACCTCAAGACCGAGGATTTCGCACGCCGCCCGCTCGCCTGGCTCGACATGATCTCGCGCCACGACGGCACCGCCCTGTCCTATTCGCCGACCTTCGGCTACGACATCTGCGCGCGCCGCATGTCGAGCCAGACCAAGGCGTCCGACCGCTTCGACCTGTCGCGCTGGCGCGTCGCGGGCAACGGCGCCGACATGATCCGCCCCGATGTGATGCAGGCGTTCGTCGACGCCTTCGCCGATGCCGGTTTCAAGGCGTCGGCCTTCCTGCCCAGCTATGGCCTCGCCGAGGCGACGCTGGCGGTCTCGCTGATGCCGCCGGGCGAAGGCATCCGCGTTGAGCTGGTCGAGGAGACGCAGCTGTCGGGCGGCGGTGATTCGCTCGCCGCCAACGATGGCCCCCGTCCGCAGCGCTTCCGCGCGATCGTCAACTGCGGCAAGCCGGTGCGCGACATGCGCGTCGAGATCCGCGAGGAGGACGGCACCCCGCTCCCCGATGGCGCGATCGGCAAATTGTGGTGCAAGGGGCCGAGCGTCATGGTCGGCTATTTCCGCGACGACGCCGCGACCGACGCGTGTATGGCTGACGGCTGGCTCGACACCGGCGACATGGCGTACATGTCGGACGGCTACATCTATATCGTCGGCCGCGCCAAGGACATGATCATCGTCAACGGCAAGAACCACTGGCCGCAGGACATCGAATGGGCGGTCGAGCAGCTGCCCGGGTTCAAGGCCGGCGATATCGCCGCCTTCGCGATCACCACGCCCGGCGGCGAGGAGACGCCCGCCGTCCTCGTCCAGTGCCGCAGCAGCGACGAGGCCGAACGCCAGCGGCTGCGCGAGGAGATCCGCGAGCGCGTCCGCTCGGTCACCGGCATGAACTGCGTGATCGAACTGATCCCGCCCCGCACGCTCCCGCGCACCAGCTCGGGCAAGCTCAGCCGTGCCAAGGCCCGCAACCTGTACCTCAACGGCGACATCAAGCCCTACGCCATCGCCGCATAACGCCATTCGCGGGCCGGCTCGCGATACGGCATCGCCACCCCGGACCAGGTCGAGGCCTCTGCGAAGTTCGATTTGCCGCGCCCTGACACTTTACCCCGGCGGAGGCCGGGGTCCAGCTGGGTGACCGTTTGCCATGATCCATGACGGCGTTCCCAACTGGACCCCGGCCTCCGCCGGGATGGAATGGTAGTTCCGAGGTCTCGACCAACCCGGGATAACCCGGTCGCTGCGGTAACGTGACGGACGCATAGAGCGAGTTCGGGCAAGAGCCGTCCAGCCCACGCAATTTCCCCCGCCCCCCTAACCTTCCGTCAACCTAGCGCCTCTACGCTCCGCCGGGTGAGCCAGGATACAGCCCCCGCATCGGATCCCAGCGCGATCCGGTTTACGCAATTGCTCGGCCTCGCCGACGGGGCCGACACCGCGCAATGGGCGCGGATCCGCTCGACGCAACTGGATGCCGGGCGCCAGCTGGCGCTGTTCCTGCTCGCCGCGAATCTGCTTGGCGCCGCGATGACGGTGACGCTGTATGCCGCCGAGATCCCGCATCTGCTGCTCGCCGGCTGGGCCGCGCTGGTCGGCGTGGTCGCGGTCACCGTCGCGATCCGTCGCCTCGCGACCCGCCACCGCGACGGCGGCTATGCGACGCAAACGGACCTGCGCGCGACGGTGCTGGAGGGCGCGGCGCTCGCCGCGGCATGGTCGGTGCCGGGGTTCGTCTTCAACACCGATCCCGGGTCGGACAGCGGCTATGTGCTGTGGATGATCCTGTCGCTGCTGATGACCGCGGGCGCGGTCGCGATGGCGCCGCTGGCGCTGGCGACGATCGCCTTCGTCGGCGGCCTGGGGCTGGCGATGTCGGCGGAGCTGGTCCTCGGCGGCAGCTATACCGGCGCCTGCGCCACGATTCTGTTCACCGTCCTGCTCATCATCGTCTGCCTCAACCGCGCCCGGTCGCTGGTCGTCATCCGCGCCAGCCAGATGGCGCTCGGGGAGCGTGACGAGACGGTCAGCCTGCTGCTGCGCGAGTTCGAGGAGACCAACGCCGACTGGCTGTGGGAAACCGATGCGGCACGCCGCGTCGTCAAGGCCTCGCCGCGCTTCGCCTATGCCTGCGGGCTCGACCCGCTGACCATCGAGGGCATGTCCTTCCTGCAGGTGCTCGCCGGATCGGCGTGGGAGACGGGCGCCTTCTCCGCCGGGCTGCGCACGCTCGCCGACAAGTTGAAGACCCGCGAGAGCTTCCGCGACCTGCGCCTGCCGGTCGAGGTCAACGGCGAGGAACGCTGGTGGGAACTCGCCGCCAGCCCGCGCTTCGACGAAGCGGGCACCTTCTGCGGCTTCCGCGGCGTCGGGTCCGACGTCACCGAACAGCGCGCGTCGGCGGACAAGATCAATCGGATGGCGCGCTTCGATACGCTCACCGGCCTGCCCAACCGGCTGATGGTCAACGAAACGCTCGCCCGCGCGATGGCCGATGCCGATCGCTGGGGCGGCCGCTGCGCGTTCATGATGATCGACCTCGACCGGTTCAAGGCGGTCAACGACACGCTCGGCCACCCGATCGGCGATCGCCTGCTCGGCCGCGTCTCCGAACGACTGGCGCAGCTGATGGGCGAGAACGAGACGTGCGGGCGCCTGGGTGGCGACGAATTCGCCGTCGTCATGCGCGACGCGACCGATACCAAGGCGGTCGAGAGCCTCGCGAGCCGGATCATCGAGACGCTCTCGCGCCCGTACGAGCTCGACGCGCATACGCTCTACATCGGCGCCTCGGTCGGCCTGGCGATCGGGCCGCGCGACGGCCGGACCTCGGAAATGCTGATCCGCTCCGCCGATCTCGCGCTCTACCGTGCCAAGGATGCCGGTCGCGGCGTCTATCACGCCTACGAACCCGAGCTGCACGTCCAGGCGGAGGAGCGCCGCGTCCTCGAAATGGCGCTGCGCCAGGCGCTCGAGAAGAACGAGATGCACCTCCACTACCAGCCGGTTGTCGATGCCGGCACCGGCAACCTCAAGGGGTTCGAGGCGCTGCTGCGCTGGCACAATCCGCAGTTCGGCAACGTCTCGCCGGTCAAGTTCATCCCGCTCGCCGAGGATGCGCGGCTGATCCAGCCGATCGGCGAATGGGTGCTGCGCACCGCCTGTGCCGAGGCGGCGCAATGGCCCTCGGAGGTGCGCATCGCGGTCAACGTCTCGCCCGACCAGCTGCAGAACCCCAATTTCGTGACCGTCGTCACCTCGGCGCTCGCCAGCTCCGGCCTGTCCGCCGAACGGCTGGAGCTGGAGGTGACGGAAAGCGTGTTCATGCACGAAGGCCTCGGCGCGACCAAGGTGCTCGAACGCATCCTCGACCTCGGCGTGCGGCTCAGCCTCGACGATTTCGGCACCGGCTATTCGAGTCTCGGCTATCTCAGCCGCACGCGCTTCTCGTCGATCAAGATCGACCGCAGCTTCGTCCAGGGCGCGTCGCAGGGCGTCAAGGAAGCGATCGCGATCATCCGCGCCGTCGTCGCGCTCGCGCAGAGCCTCGGCATGGCGACCACCGCGGAAGGGGTCGAAACCGAGGCCGAACACCGGATGGTGCAGGACCTCGGCTGCACCAAGGTGCAGGGCTATTACTTCGGCCGCCCGCTGCCGGTCGAGGAAGCCCGCGCGCTGGCCAGACGCGGCTGGGATACCTCCGCCGCAGCGTGAGGGAGATCGGGGCAGGCCCCCGCCCAATCCCTCCGTCACCCCGGACGTGTTCCGGGGTCCACCCCGCGGCGAGGCGCACGGCTGGAGATTGCAGACATACGCCTGCGGCACCGTGGACCCCGGAACAAGTCCGCGGTGACGAAGATTGACAGGAAGACGCCCCTCACTTCTCCGGGTCGTGGCCCCAGTTCATCAGCGAATAGCGCCAGTCGCTGTGCGCCTTGTCCCTGGCGGGGCCGCCCTGCGCCAGATGGCGGCGGACATAGGCGACCACCTTCTTCATATGCGCATAATCGTCGTCGGTCAGGTCGGCCTTCTTCGTCCGCTTGATCGTAACGATGCGCTTGCCCGACTTGTGGCCGACGCTCTCGCCCGATCCCTGGCCGTCCTCACCCTTCCACCCGACGCGCTTGCTGTCGTCGGTGTCGAGGAAGCGTTCGAGTTCGGCGGGCGCCATGTTCACTACCTCGGCGAAATCCTGATAGATCGTCTCGTGATCGTCGGCCATCGCATCGCTCTCCTGTCCCACCGCCAACGATTGCGCGGAACCGTGGTTGCGCGTCAGCCGAGCATCCCGGCATAGGTCTGTGGCGCGACCGGCAGGATCAGCCGCGCTGCGGTCCCGGCGGCCAGCACCATCAGCAGCGCGATGCCGATCGCCCACCCGCGCGGGCGCCGGCCGAGCACCACCCAGCCGATCGCCACCGCGGTCATCGACCACAAATGATAGCGCAGGTCGGACGCGATGCTTACGACGGCGAAGCTCGCCTCCTGCGCCAGCGCCGATGCGAACAGTGCGGTCGCGAGGCGCGCGCCGCCGCTTTCGCCGGGCAGCGCCGCCACGAACCCTGCTACGCCCAGCACGACCCACAGGATCGGCCAGCCGAGCGGCGTTTCGATCAGCCATGCCGCCAGCCGTTGCCAGCGCCGCGCGCGCGGCCCCGGCTCGCCGAACCGATAGGCATTGGCCTCGCTCGCCTCGGGCGGCGCGGCGCCGTACCAATGCGCCGGCACCAGCCACCGTTCGGTCGAGTTGAGATGCGCCAGCCGATGCGCGGCATAGGCCAGCGGGTGATGCAGCGCCGCACCCGCCCACAGGCCGTAGAGCGTCCCGACCGACATCGCCCGCAACCCCGCCACGCCGGTCGCGCACGCTCCCGGCCCGCCGAGCGGATCCCAGAAGAACGGGCGGACGCATCGCCCGGCGCGCAGCCGGTCCAGCGCCGGCGCGGCGATTCCCGTCGCGGGATCACCGGTGCGCACGCCGATACCGGCAAGGTCGTAGATCGCCTGCGTCCGCTCGACCCCGCTCGGCGCGGCGCCAAGCAGGCGATGGTTGACCGGCCCGGCAAGGCCGATCGCCAGCACGACACCCGCCGCGGTAGCGAGCAGCCGCGGCCACCATCGGGGCGTGCGACAGGCCAGCATGACGACGAGCGGCACCACCGCGAACGGTGCATTGGCGCGGACGAGCAGCGCATAGCCGAACGGCAGCGCCGCCACCGCCCACGCGCCCGCCGGCACCGCGCGCTCGCGCAGCAGGAACCAGCCGACGATCCCCGCCCCGGCGAGCAGCGCTGCCAGCATCTGCGTGTCCTTGAGCACCACCGCCTGCCAGCCGAGCAGCGGCGGCCACAGCGCGACGATCAGGATCCCGAACGCGGCATGGCGTCGCCTGCGCAAGGTCAGCGCCACTGCCAGCGCGCCGAAGCCGGACCAGTAGAGACCCATCTGCACAAGCAGCATCGGCGCCGGCCCCGCCGCGCCGAACAGCGACCACAGGTGAGCCATCACCGGCGGATGCCAGTCGTCGTACCGCCCGCTCAGTGCCTGGTGGTATTGGGCGAGGCTGTCATAGGCGACATAGCCCGGCCAGAAGAGCGCGAGCGACGCGGCGAGCAGGACGAACGCCGCAAGGGCGACGCGCGTCGCTACAACACGATCGAGAGGGCCCGTCACCCTCACCCTTCGCCGCCTGCGGCGGCTCTTCCCTCTCCCGCCGGGAGAGGGAGGGAGCGGCAAAGCCGCGGAGGGGTGAGGGCGAGCGCGAGACGCCTAGAAATGGATCGCCCGGCCATAGGCGCTGAGCGTGCTCTCGTGCATCATCTCGCTGAGCGTGGGATGCGCGAACACCGTCTCCATCAGCTCGTGCTCGGTCGTCTCCAGCTGACGCGCGATGACATAGCCCTGGATTAGCTCGGTGACTTCCGCGCCGACCATGTGCGCGCCGAGCAGTTCGCCGGTCTTGGCGTCGAACACCGTCTTGACGAAACCCTCCGCCTCACCGAGCGCGATCGCCTTGCCGTTGCCGATGAAGGGGAACTTGCCGACTTTCACGTCATGCCCGGCTTCCTTGGCCTTCGCCTCGGTGAAGCCGACGCTGGCGACCTGCGGACGGCTGTAGGTGCAGCCCGGGATGTTCCACGTCTCGAACGGATGCGGATCGCCGCCCGCCAGCTTCTCGATGCAGACGATGCCTTCGTGGCTCGCCTTGTGCGCCAGCCACGGCGCGCCGGTGACGTCGCCGATCGCGTAGATGCCCTCGACGTTCGTCCGCCCGAAGCCGTCGACCTTGATCTGGCCGCGCTCGGTCTCGACGCCCAGCGCCTCCAGCCCGATATTCTCGGTGTTCGGCACGATGCCGATCGCGACGATCGCATGGCTGAACTCGGTGCTCGTGACCTTGCCGTCGGCGCCCTTGATCGCCGCGGTGACGCCGTTGGCGCCGGGCTCCAGCTTCTCGAGGCCCGACTTGGTGAGGATCTTGATCCCCTGCTTGGACAGCGCCTTGGTCATGAACTCGCTGACCTCGGCATCCTCGACGGGCAGGATGCGGTCGAGCATCTCGACGATCGTCACGTCGGCGCCCATGTCGTTGTAGAAACTGGCGAACTCGACGCCGATCGCGCCCGATCCGATGACCAGCAGCTTGGTCGGCATCACCTCTGGCACCATCGCGTGGCGATAGGTCCAGATGCGCTTGCCGTCGGCCTTGGCGAACGGCAGGTCGCGCGCACGCGCACCGGTCGCGATCATGATGTGCTTGGCCTCGAGGTCGAGCGTCTTGTCGCCCTGCGTGACCTGCAGCTTGCCCTTGCCGGTGAGCGCGCCGACGCCCTCGAAGACCTGGACCTTGTTCTTCTTCATCAGCCCCTTGACGCCGGCATTGAGCTGGCCCGCCACCTTGCGGCTGCGATCGACGATCTTGCCCAGGTCGAAGCCGACATTGTCCGCCTTCAGCCCGTACGAATCGGCGTGAGTCATGTAATGATAGACTTCCGACGTGCGCAGCAGCGCCTTGGTCGGAATGCAGCCCCAGTTGAGGCAGATGCCGCCGAGCCGCTCACGCTCGACGATGCCGACCTTGAGGCCGAGCTGGCTCGCCCGGATCGCCGCGACATAGCCGCCCGGGCCCGAACCGAGGATGAGAAGGTCGAAGGTGTCAGCCACGTTTGGAGGTCCTTACCGGGGGAGGTTCAACAGGAATGTCAGGGCAGCGGCGCGACGCGGCGGGGCGCGCGATCCGCGTCGGTGGCGACGAAGACGAAGCGCGCCTGCGTCACCTTGCACGCCGAATCGAGGTGACGCGCCCGACGCCATGCCTCGACCTCGATCGTCATCGACGTATTGCCGACCGCGACCAGCCGCGCATAGACCGACACCTCGTCGCCGACGAGCACGGGAGCATGGAACTTCATCGCGTCGCAGGCGATCGTCACCGCCCGGCCGCCGGCATGGCGCGAGGCGACCGAGCCGGCGGCGAGATCCATCTGCCCCATCAGCCAGCCGCCGAAGATGTCGCCATAGGGATTGGCGTCGGCGGGCATCGCCGTGACGCGGATCGTCGGCGATTCGTCGGGCAACGCGGTCATGCGCGCTGCCGATCATGCGCGCGGGCGCGGCGCAGCGGGCCGACGCCCATCAGCACCGTCGCCACCATCGCGCCCGCACCGCACCACCAGATCACGTCGCGCCCGAGCGGATAGGCCCAGGCGGCCGCCCACGTCATCGCCGCCGCGACGACGAGGCCGGCGACGATGTGCAGCGTCTCGACCGCCGTCCGTGGGATTGGCGTCCGCGCCACGTCGCGCCTCAGGCGAGCATGCCGAGCGGATTCTCGACCAGCGCCTTGAACGCCTTCATCAGCTGCGCGCCGTCGGCACCGTCGATCGCGCGGTGGTCGAAGCTGCCGGTCGCGGTCATCACCGTCGCGACGCCCAGCTCGCCGCCCACGATATAGGGCCGCTTCTCGCCCGCACCGATCGCCATGATCATGCCCTGCGGCGGGTTGATGACCGCCTCGAACTGCTTGATCCCGAACATGCCCATGTTGCTGATCGACGCCGTGCCGCCCTGAAATTCCTCGGGCTTCAGCTTGTTGTCCTTGGCACGCGCCGCGAGGTCCTTCACCTCGGTCGAGATCGCCGACAGGCTCTTGCCGTCCGCACCGACGACGATCGGCGTGATGAGCCCCGACGGCGTCGACACCGCGACCGAGATGTCGGCGCGCGTGAAGCTGATGAGCTGGTCGGGGGTGAACATCACGTTGCACTTGGGCACCGCGATCAGCGCGGCGGCGAGCGCCTTCACCAGCATGTCGTTGACCGACAGCTTGACGCCGCGGCTCTCCAGCGACGCGTTGAGTTCGCCGCGCAGCTTGAGCAGCGCATCGAGCTGGATATCCACCGTCAGGTAGATGTGCGGCACCGTCTGCTTCGATTCGGTCAGGCGGCGCGCGATCGTCTTGCGCATGTTGCTGAGCTTGGTCGCCTCGTGCGGAATATCCGGCACGGCGGCGGGCTTCGCCGCGGGCGCCGGGGCAGCAGCCGCGAGAGCAGAATCGCTCTTGGCGACTGCCGGGGCAGCGGCGCCCGGCTTGGCGCCCTCGACGTCGGCCTTGACGATGCGGCCGTTGGGACCCGATCCGGTCACGCCCGACAGGTCGACGCCCTTGTCGGCGGCGATGCGGCGCGCGAGCGGGCTCGCCTTGACGCGATCGCCCGCTTTGGGCGCCTCGCCCTTGGCGGCCGGCTTGCCGTGATCCTCGGCCTGCTCGGCCGTACGCTCGGCGGGCTTGCCCTCGCTGCCGGTCTTGTTGGGATCGGCGGCATCGGGCTTGGCCTCCGATTCCTTCGCGGCGGGTTCGGGCGTGTCGCTCTTGCTCGGCGCCGACACGGCAGAGGCATCCTCGCCTTCCTCGGCCAGGATCGCGATCACCGCGCCGACCTTCACGCCGTCGGTGCCCTCGGGAATCACGATCTTGGCGATGACGCCCTCGTCGACCGCCTCGAATTCCATCGTCGCCTTGTCGGTCTCGATCTCGGCCATGATGTCGCCGGACTTGACGCTATCGCCTTCCTTGACGAGCCATTTGGCGAGCGTACCCTCTTCCATCGTCGGCGACAGCGCGGGCATCTTGATCTCGATCGACATGCAGGTCCTCTTGCCTGGGGAGCAGCCTGCTCCTTCGCCCCCCGAGCGCGGGGGGTCAAGCCTTGCGCGACGTTCGACCGCGCGGCACGTAGCGCAAAAGGGGCGAAGACATGCGTATCTATCTGGTGGTGGTGGACGACAGTCCCGAAGCGGAGATCGCGCTGCGCTTCGCCGCGCGGCGCGCGGTCAAGACCGGCGGCGGCGTCGAGATCCTGACGCTGATCCCGCCGCAGGAGTTCATCGCGTTCGGCGGCGTCCAGGCGACGATCGAGGAAGAGGCGTTCCTGCACGCCGAAGGTCTGGTCGCGGCGGCGGCGGGCACGCTGATCGCCGAATCGGGGCTGAAACCGGCGATCACGGTGCGACAGGGCGACGGGCCCAAGATCATCCGCGAGATCATCGCCGCCAATCCAGACATCGCCGCGCTGGTGCTGGGCGCGGCTCCCGGCGGCGCGCCGGGCACGCTGGTGTCGCATTTCGCCGGCACCGATGCGGGCGCCTTGCCCGTGCCGATGATGATCATCCCGGGTTCGCTGACGCGCGAGGCGATCGACCGGCTGAGTTGATCCATACCGGATTTTTGATTGCAATCGTTACCGATATACCGCATTTTTCGGGCATGCCCATGAACCGGTGCGTTTCGTCGCAATATTTCACGACGCTCACTCTCCTCAACCAGGCGCTCGATGCACTCGACGAACTGGGCGAGGGCATCGCGGCGGCGCATCTGAGCAGCGTGATCGATCTGGTCGCGGCGCGCATCGGTGAACCCAGCCGCTCGCAACATTGACCCCGCGCCGGTCGCGCCGGCGTATCTTTCGCGATGACAAGCACTTGAGCCGCACGACGCATCGCGCCACACGGTTACGATGCTGACCACCCTCCTCCTCGCCGGCGCCGCTGCGGCCACCGCCCCTGCCGTGCCCACCCCCGATCCCGCCCAGCTGCGGGCGAGCGTCACCGCGCTCGTCGGCTTTGGCACGCGCCATACCCTGTCGTCGACGACCGATCCGAAACGCGGCATCGGCGCCGCGCGCGACTGGGCGGCCGGCCAGTTCGCGGCGATCGGCCGCAGCTGCGGCGGCTGTATCAAGGTCGAGCGGATCAGCCGCCGCTTCACCGGCCCGCGCGCGCCGGACGGCGTCATGGTCGAGGACGTGCTCGGCATCCAGCCCGGCCGCGATCCCAACCGCGTCATCATCATCGGCGGCCATATCGACAGCCGCGTCAGCGACGTGATGGACGCGACCAGCGACGCGCCGGGCGCCAACGACGATGCCTCGGGAGTCGCGCTGGTGCTCGAAACCGCGCGATTGCTGTCGAAGCGGCGGTTCGACGCGACGATCGTCTATGTCGCCTTCTCTGCCGAGGAACAGGGGCTGTGGGGCGCCGAACTGCTCGCCGATACCGCCGCGACGCGCGGGTGGCAGGTGACGGCGATGCTCAACAACGACATCGTCGGCAATTCGGTGGGCCAGGGCGGCGTGCGCGACGCCGGCCGCGTGCGGGTCTTCTCCGAAGGCATCCGCGCATCGGAGGACCTGCCCCAGCAACAGCGCCGCCGCGGCGAAGGCGGCGAGGACGACGGCCCCAGCCGCGCACTCGCCAAGACGATCGATGGTATCGCCGATGCGATCCCCGGCGGCCTCGACGTCGCGATCGACCGCCGTCCCGACCGCTTCGGCCGCGGCGGCGATCACGAACCGTTCCTGAAGCGCGGCTATCCGGCGGTACGCTTCTCGGTGGGCGCAGAGAATTGGGACCGCCAGCATCAGAACCTGCGCACCGAGAAGGGCGTCGTCTACGGCGACACGATCGAGGGCATGGACTTCGCCTATCTGGCCAAGGTGACCGCGATCAACGCCGCAACGATCGCGCGGCTGGCCGCAGCCCCGGCGGCCCCGGCGAGCGTCGGCCTGGTCGGCGACCTGTCGCGCGACACGCAGGTCAGCTGGACGCCGGCGCCGGGCGCCACCGGCTATCGCATCCGCTGGCGGGCGAACGATACCGCCGCGTGGGCGAAGGCGCGCGACGTGCAGGGGACCAGCGCGACGCTGGCGCAGGTGCCGGTCGACGACACCTTCTTCGCGGTATCGTCGCTGGGCCCGGACGGCAGCGAGAGCCTGCCGACCTTCGGCGGCCGCGCACCGCGGCGGTGAGGTGGTGGTGGTTGGGACGGACGCCGCCATCGCCCCCCAAACAAGCAGCCGTCACCCCAGCGAAAGCTGGGGTCTCCCAGTGGGTCGGTTGCCCTTCCCTCGCGGAAGACCCCAGCTTTCGCTGGGGTGACGCCTGTTGGAGGGGTGTAAGGGGGGAGCCGTAAAACCAGCACACCCGCACTACCCCCCCTAATCCGCCGGCGGCCCCTCGCGCCCGCCGCCCAGCCATTCCTCCAGCGTATCCGGAATCGCCGTCTCGCGCCCGCCCGTCGCAAAGCCCTCGGTCAGCATTTTCGCCACCCGCCGATCGCGCAGCTGGATCGAGCGTTCGCCGATCACCACCGCGATCAGCCGCCGATGCCCGCGCTTTGCCGACGCGGCGAGCGCGAAGCCGGCTTCCGCGGTATAGCCGGTCTTGATCCCGTCGGCGCCGGGATAGGCGCCGAGCAGATGGTTGTGGTTCTGCACCCGCCGTCCGCCCCAGCTGAACGACCGCGTCCCGAACGCCGCATAGCGCCCGGGATGTTCACGCAGCAGCGCCAGCGACAGCCGCGCCATGTCCTGCGCGGTGGTTAGGTTCGCGCCCGGCAGGCCGGTGGCATTGGTGAAGGACGTGTCGTCGAGGCCCAGCGCGCGCGCCTTTTCGGTCATCATCCGCGCGAAGCGGTTCTCGGTGCCACCCACCGCCTCGGCCAGCGCCACCGCGACGTCGTTGGCGGAGACGACCGCGACGGCGCGGATCGCCTGATCGACCGTCATCGTCGTACCGGGACGCAAGCCGATCCGCGACGGCTTCTGGCTGGCGGCGTAATGCGAGATGCGGATCGGATCACCGGGGCGCAGCTTTCCCGCATCGAGCGCGTCGAAGGTCAGGAACAGCGTCATCATCTTCGTGAGCGACGCCGGCCGCCGGACGATGCCGGCATTTTCGGCATACAGGATGCTACCGTCGCGCGCGTCCATCAGGATCGCCGACACCGGGCGCGCCACCGCCTGCGCGGGCGCGCCGGTCATCTCGCACAGCAGGGCCAGGGCACCGCCCCACAAAGCGGCGCGGCGCGTCACCGTCGTCATCGCCAACGCGCCTTATTGCGGGGCCGGGTCGTTCGCCGGCTGATCGGACGGCGGCACCTCGTCGCGGGTGACGCGCGCGGTCATGCCCGTGGCGTCGGCATCGTCGAGCACCTGCACGTCGGGCTTGACCGGCGCTTCGGGCGGGACGTCGATCGCGGCGGTGTTGGCATCCGGCAGCGGCGACGGCTCGGCGACGGGCGCCTCGACGGGTTCGACCTCGGTCGCCGCATTGGCCATCGGTTCGACCGATTCGAGTGTGTTCGTGTCCTCGACCGGCTGTTCGGGCTCGGACCGCGAACAGGCGGCGAGCAGGACCGGGGCGAGCAGCAGCGCCGCGATCGTCTTGGTACGCTTGGTCATCGTGTCCCTCGTCATCGTGCCGCCAGTGCCTGTCGCGCCGAACGCGCCTCGATCTTCGCCGCCAGCGTGGCGTCCCAGCCATAAGGATCGTCGCGGAAGTTCATCTGGCCGTTGCCGCTGGCGAACGCGGTCCAGTAGAGCAGATAGACGGACACCGGCTTGGGTAACCGCGCGCGCACCGTATCGCCCTTGTCGACCGCCGCGGCGATCCCCTCCGGCGTCCAGGTCGGATCGCCCTTCAGCAACAGCTCTGCCAGATCGGCGGGCTTCTCCAGCCGCACGCAACCGTGGCTGGCGAGCCGGCTGAAGCTCGCGAACTTCGCGCGCGACGGCGTGTCGTGGAGATAGACCGAAAAGGCGTTGTCGAAGTCGAATTTGTAGCGGCCGAGCGCGCTCTGGTCGCCCGCCTGCTGCTGCAGCCGGGTGCCGCCGATCACCTTGAACCCGTTGCGGCGCAGGTAGCCCGGGTTCTTCTTCTCCTTCGGCCACAGTTCGTTGGTCGCGATCGAGGTCGGCACGTTCCACGGCGGGTTGATGACCACCGAATGGATCGTCGAGGACAGCATCGGCGTCTCGTCGCCCGGCCGGCCGGTGACCGCGCGCATCGACATCACCGGCTGGTCGCCGTCGAACACGGTCAGCACCGCGGCGGCGATGTTCACCTGGATACGATCCTTGGGCAGCTGCTGCGGCAGCCAGCGCCAGCGTTCCATATTGGCCATGATCTGGCGCACCCGCGCGGTCGCCGGCACGTTGAGCGCGGCCAGCGTCTGCGCAGCGAGGTTGCCCGTCGGATTGAGGCCATAGCGCCGCTGCGCCCGCCGCACCGCCTCGAGCAGCGTCAGGTCGAAGCGGTCACCGGTCGTCGCGACGTCGCGATCCTCGACCGCCAGCCGCTGGCGCAGCGCGATCACCCGCTCGCCGGTCGCGCCCAGCGTCAGATCGGGGCCGGTGGCGAGCACCGGCCAGCCGCCCGCCGCGGCGATCGCGCGATAGCGTTCCAGCCCCGCCTTCAGCCCGTCGTAGCCGGCATAGGGCGGCGGCAGCGCGGCGAACCAGGCGGCGATCCGGTCGCGCCGCACCGCGTCGGCGAAGCCCGGGAGCGGATCGAACGTCGGCGGCCGCAGCCCCCAGTCGCGCTGGAAATCCGCCTCCGCCAGCCGTCCGGCATGGACGGCGCGGGCATGGTCGAGCGCATCGCGGACCAGCTGGTCGCGCGCCGCGGCGGTCATCGGCGGCGGCGTCGCGAGCGTCAGCCCCTGCGCCAGCGTGTCCTTCGACAGCAGCGCGGCAAGCTGCGCCGCCTGCGCGTCGGTCAGCTGCGGCAGGGCGAGCGTCGGCAACGCCGGCGGCGCGAGCTGCGGCACCGCCACCACCGGCGGCGCCAGCTGCGCCGCAGCCGGCATCGCCGGCAGGAGCAGGGCCGCTATGGCAACCGTCGCGATCGTTCGTGTCATGCTGTTCCCCTGGGCGGATCGACGCCCATTCACGCTATGCGGCGCTGTCGCACCGGCCACCTCGCTCTAGGCTGAACGAAGGACTGCTGCCACCGCCAAGCCACAGAAATTTTTGCTGGATCGGGTTACCCAAAGCCCCCGTCACCCCGGACTTGTTCCGGGGTCCACTCTGCGGCGAGTGACAGCCCGGGCGCTTCGAGCCGCCGCGCTTGCCGCGCGGTGACCCCGGAGCAGGTCGAGGTCTCTGCGAAACCTCCAGTGCTCCCGCGCAGGCGGGAGCCCAGGAGTCCCGAGCCCCATAAACCGTTGTTTTGCTTGGCTCTGGGCTCCCGCCTGCGCGGGAGCACTGGAGGGGATGCGGACGTTCGCAGAGGCCTCGAACACGTCCGGGGCGACGGCGGGAGTAGGGCGAGGTTGAACGCGCCTCAATACCCCGCGTAATCGCTGAACTTGGTGATCGTCGGATCGAACTTCAGCACGACCTTGCCGGTCGAACCGTGGCGCTGTTTCGCGACGATCAGCTCGGCGAGGCCGTAGACGCGCTCCATGTCGCTCGCCCAGCGGGCGTGATCCTCGAAGACCTTGGCCTCGTCGCCTTCCATCGGGCGCTTGGGTTCGCGCTGGCCGGTGTAATAATCCTCGCGGAACACGAACCAGACCATGTCGGCGTCCTGCTCGATCGACCCCGATTCGCGCAGGTCGGAGAGCATCGGGCGCTTGTCCTCGCGGCTTTCGACCGCACGGCTGAGCTGAGACAGCGCCAGCACCGGCACGTTCATGTCTTTGGCCAGCGTCTTCAATCCGCGCGAAATCTCCGAGATTTCCTGGACGCGGTTTTCCTTCGACCCCTTGCCGCCGCTGGTCAGCAGCTGGAGGTAATCGACCACGACCAGCCCGATCTGGTTGTTGTGCCGCCGCTGCAGCCGGCGAACGCGGGTATGCAGCGCGCTGATCGACAGGCCGCCGGTGTCGTCGATGAACAGCGGCAGATTCTCGAGCTCCGCCGCGGCGGCGGCGAGCTGGCCGAACTCGGCCTTGCTGATCTTGCCCATGCGCAGCGATTCGGAACTGATTCCCGATTGTTCGGCGAGGATACGCGTCGCGAGCTGGTCGGCGCTCATTTCGAGGCTGAAGAAGACGACCTTGGCGCCGACCGAATCGGCGGGCGCGATGCCGTCCGCCTGATCGCGCATCCAGCGCCGCGCCGCGTTGAACGCGATATTGGTGGCGAGCGAGGTCTTGCCCATGCCGGGACGGCCGGCGAGGATCATCAGATCGGAATGGTGCATGCCGCCGATCTTGGCGTTGACGCTGTCGAGCCCGGTGGTGACCCCCGACAGATTGCCGCCCGAATTGAGCGCGCGTTCGGCCATCTTGACCGCCATCGTCGTCGCCTGCGCGAAGGTCTTGGTCGCATTCTCCGCGCCGCCGTCGCCGGCGACCTTATAGAGCTCCTCCTCTGCCGCCTCGATCTGTGCGCGCGGATTGACCTCTTCCGATGTGTCCATCGCGCGTTCGACCAGCGTCCGCCCGACGCTGACCAGCGCGCGCAGCATGGCGAGGTCGTAGATCTGCGTCGCGAACTGGCGCGCGCCGATCAGGCCGGCGCCCGATCCGGTCAGGCTGGCGAGGTACGACGGCCCGCCCAGCTCCTTCATCCCCTCGTCCGCCTCGAACATCGGGCGCAGCGTCACCGGCGTCGCCAGCATGTCGTTGACGCGCAGCGTCTTGATCGCGGCGAAGATGCGGCCGTGAACGGGTTCGTAGAAATGCGCCGGCTCCAGCCGGTCGACGAGGTCGTCGGCGAGGCGGTTGTCGATCATCATCGCGCCGAGCATCGCCGCCTCCGCCTCGACGTTGCGGGGCAATTGCATCGGTTCGGCAGGAGCCGCCGGAGTCGGGAATGCGAGAGTGGCCATGGCCGCCGCTATAGCGCCGGCGCGCGCCTGCCGACAAACTCGGAATTGTAGTGGAAGGGTTAGCCCTATATCGGACGACGATGGCCGACCCGCGGATCATCGACGTGCACCTCGACGAGCACAGCATCGGCTGGCGCTCGGCCGACGTCGAGCAGGAGCGGCGGATCGCGATCTTCGACCTGCTGGAAGGCAATCATTTCGCGCCCCAGCGCGTCCATGCCGACGGCTATGCCGGGCCGTACCGGATCAAGCTCGAATCGGCCGAGGGGCGATTGGGCATCCACATCCATCGCGAGGACGACAGCCACCTCGAGACGCTGGTGCTGGCGCTCGGCCGCTTTCGCCGGTCGATCAAGGACTATTTTGCGATCTGCGACAGCTATTACCAGGCGATCCGCGCTGCGACCCCGCAACAGATCGAGACGGTCGACATGGCACGCCGCGCCGTCCACAACGATGCCGCCGAACTGCTGCGCGAACGGCTGGAGGGGAAGATCGAGGTCGATTTCGATACCGCACGCCGCCTGTTCACGCTGATCTGCGTGCTGCACCTGCGCGGCTGATGGCGTACGGCGTCCTCAAGGCGGCGGGCGTGCTGGTCGCGGCCGGAGCGCTCGGCATCGGCGGGTGGAGCTTCGCCACCGGCTGGCATCCCGCGCCCAGCCAATATCCGTTACAGGGCCTCGACCTCGGCGAGAATCCGGGCGCGATCGAATGGGGCACGGTGCGCGCGCGCGGCGCCGACTTCGCCTATCTCGTCGCCACATCAGGCGCCGATCGCCGCGATCCGGGGTTCGAGGCGAACTGGGCGGCGCTGCCCGAGGCGGGGCTGCGGCGCGGGGCGGTGCATCTTTTCTCGCTGTGCCAGCTCGCCGCGGACCAGGCCAATGCCTTCAACGCCTTCGTACCGCGCACCGCCGACGCGCTGCCCGTGGCGGTCGACATCGGCTTTCGCGCCGATTGCACCGCGCGGCCCGATCGCGCGGTGCTGGTCGGCGAGGTGCAGACCTTCGTCCGCATGGTCGAGGCGCATACCCGCAAGCCCGTGCTGCTGCGGCTGACCAAGGCGGTCGAGCGCGAATATCAGCTGTCCGGCGCGATCGACCGCCCGGTGTGGGCGATCGGCAATCTGTTCGTTCCGGCCTATGCCGCGCGGCCGTGGCGGCTGTGGCGGGCGAGCGATATCCGCCGCATCGACGGCATCACCGGCCCCGTAAACTGGAACGTCGTCGCCCCATGACCGATACCGCCGTCTCCCCTGCCGACCTGATCGCCGCCGCGCGCGCGGCCGCCCGCCATGCCCACGCGCCCTATTCGCGCTTCGCGGTGGGCGCGGCGCTGCTGATGACCGACGGCACATTGGTGACCGGCGCCAATGTCGAGAATGCGAGCTATGGCCTGTCGCTGTGCGCCGAGACGGTGGCGATCGCGACGGCGAGCGCAGCAGGGCGGCTGCGCGAGGTGGTCGCGGTCGGCGTGATCGGGGGCGCGATGGATGCCGATGGCCGTGCGACCGGCACCGCGCCGGTCTCCCCCTGCGGGCGGTGCCGACAGGTGCTCAACGAAGCGGCACAGCTGGGCGGGCGGGACCTTGCCGTCCATTGTGGCGCGGCGGAGGGGGATGCGATCGCCAGCTATCGATTGTCCGAGCTGCTACCGCAGGCGTTCGGACCGGCGGATCTGGGGATCGGCTGAAGCCGATCGCCCTCACCCTCACCACCCGGCTGCGCCGGGCGGGCCCCTTCCCTCTCCCGATGGGAGAGGGAAAAGACACCGGAGGCGAAAGGGTGAGGGTGAAGGCCGGTTCGGCCAGATACCACGACGCCGCCCCGCACGCTCGCACAGGACGGCATCTGCCCCCGGGGTAACCGATCAGCCGATCAGCGGCACGCGCACTTGGGTGCCGGGCGCCACACGCGCTTGGTCTTGGTGTGGACCACGGGCCGGCGGGTGTAGGTCACCGCATCCTCGTAGATTTCGGTCGTGGTCGTCGTCACCACCGGCGCGGTCTGCACGACGACGGTCGTGGTCGAGGCACCCGGATAGTAATAGCCGCCGCGATAGTAACCGCCGGCGCCGTTGGTGGTAGTCACCGTCGTCGTGCCGTCGGCCGAACGCCACGCCGGATTGCCCGGCGCATAGCCGACGGGCGGCGGCGGAGGCGGCGCATAGGCCGGCGCGACGGGGACGTCATAGCCACGATCGCCACGATAGACCGGCGGAGGCGGCGGGGGACCGCGGCGATCCTCGGCCTTGTCGATCGCATAGCCCGCGGCCGCGCCGACGCCGGCGCCGATCAGCGTGCCGCCCAGCCGGTTGCCCCGCCCGGCGATCAGATTGCCGGCGACGCCGCCGACCACCGCACCCGTGACCGCGCCGCCGACGCCATTGTCGCGGCGGGCGTAGCGCGCATCATAGCCGCGATCGTCATAGCCACGGTCGTCGTACCCGCGATCGTCGTAGCCGCCATCGGCATAGACACGGTCGTCGCCCGCATAGCCGGCATCGTCATAGCGATCCCAGTCGATTCCGGCACGCGTATCGTAGACCGAACCGCGCCCGTCGACGAGCACCGCGTCGTCGTAATAGCGCACCCAATTGTAGCCGTAGCTCGGCTGGGTCAGGCCATAGGTCTGCCAGTCGTTGATGTAGAAGCGCGGCGCGATCCAATAGCTCGGCAGCGCATAGCCGCGATACGGACGGTGATAGGCGTTCCAGCCGCCCGGCGCGTTGGCGCCGCCCCACCAGCGACCGCCGACCTTGCTGCCCCAGCGCGAACCGCCGCCGGGATGGACGATCGGCGGGCGCGCGCCATTGCCCTGCCAATGCTGCGGCACCGGGCGGACCGGCTGGCCGGGGACGCCGTGCTGCCACGAACCCTGCTGGACGCTGCCGTGCTGGACGCTGCCGCCCTGCCAACCGCCACTCTGGCTGCTGTGCTGCCAGGTGCCGCTCTGGCTCTGGCTCTGGCTGCTCTGGCGCTGCCCCTGCCACTGGCCCTGCCTCTGCCCCTGCCAGCTGCCGCCCTGCCAATTGCCACCCTGACGGTGGATCACCGGTGCCGGCGCCATGCCGCCGCGCGGTGCGGGGAAGCTTGCGCCGGGGCCGTGCGCGACGACGCGTTGCTGCGCATCGGCGGTTCCGGCCCCGGCGAGCGCCAGTCCGGCGGCCGCGATCAACATATTCCGCATCGTCTTCTCCCTGTCGTCGGCACGCCGCCCCGTATGCCGACAGTTAACGCCATATTGACGAACGGCGTATCACCAGGACAAGCGAGTCGCCAGAGCGCGGGTTCCGACCGGCCTGTCCCGTTTCGGATCAGGCCGATTGCGAATCACGCCAGACGCGGGGCGAGCAGCGCGCACAGTGCCTCGCACCCGGCGGCGTCCTCCGCATCGAACCGGCCGGGCTGCGGGCTGTCGAGGTCGAGCACGCCGATCAGCCGGCCGTCGTGGACGATCGGCACGACCAGTTCCGACGCGCTCGCCGCGTCGCAGGCGATGTGGCCGGGAAAGGCGTGGACGTCCGCCACCAGCTGCGTCGTGCGCGTCGCCGCGGCGGTACCGCACACCCCCTTGCCGAGCGCGATGCGAATGCACGCCGCCTTGCCCTGGAACGGCCCCAGCACCAGCGCGTCGCCGATCAGGCGATAGAAACCGGCCCAGTTGAGGTCGGGCAGATACTGCCAGACGAGCGCCGCGGCATTGGCCATGTTGGCGATGGCATCGGGCTCGTCCGCGGTCAGCGCGTCGAGCGCGGCGTGGAGGTCGTGGTACAGGTCGGCCTTGGTGCCGGCGGCGATGTCGAACTGGTACATGGGGTGCGATGTAGGGGCGGCGCGGCGGCGCGTCACCTATGGAAGGTGCTGCCGTTGCCACGCATTCCTCGTCACCCCGGACTTGTTCGGGGGTCCACCGAGCCGCAAGCGACGCACTTGCCGCTCCAGCCGTTTGCCTCGCCGCGGAGTGGACCCCGGAACAAGTCCGGGGTCACGAAGCGATTTTGCCCCCCTCAATCCAGCCGCACCTTGCCCCGCCCGGCTTTCACCGTGCTGCGCCCCTTCTTCTCGTCCACCCGCCGCGCCTTGGCCGACTTGCTCGGCTTGGTCGGGCGGCGCTGCTTGGGGACGATCGTCGCTTCCTGGATCAGCGCGACCAGCCGTTCGCGCACGTCGCGGCGGTTCATCTCCTGCGATCGGCCCGCCTCGCTGCGCAGCGTCAGCACGCCCTCCTTGCTGAGCCGCGAACCCGCCAGCACGGTCAGCCGCTGCTTGACCAGATCGGGCAGGCTGGGCGAGCCCCAGACATCGAAGCGCAGCAGCACCGCGCTGTCGGTGGTGTTGACGTGTTGGCCGCCGGGGCCGGAGGCGCGGGTGAAGCTCTCCTCGACCTCGCGCTCGTCGATCGCGATGCCTCGGGTCACCTGGATCAGCGGCATGCGCCCGCCGCCATGATTATGCGGGCGCGAGCGACGGCCAGTCGCCGAACCGTTCTGGCAAGGGCGCCTCCGCGACGATCGGGTCCTTCGCCCCGCGCGGCACGGTGAGGCCCGCGGCGTGGAGCAGCATGCCCCCCGCCTCGCCGCCGCCGTAGACGGGGTCGCCTACCACCGGCAGGCCCAAGCCGGTCGCGGCATGGACGCGGATCTGGTGCGTGCGCCCGGTCGTCGGGCGGAATTCGACCAGCGCCTGCCCGTCGCGCGTCGCGAGCAATCGCCATGCGGTGCTCGACGCCTTGCCGTTCGGGTCCTCGACGATCCGCCAGCCTTCCTCGCGCGTGCTGACCTTGCCGAGCGCCATGTCGATCCGGCCCTCCGCCTCCGCCGGGATACCGGCGAGCACCGCGAGATAGCGCTTCTCCACCTCGCCGCGCTCGAACGCCTGCTGGAAACGCGCATGCGCCTTCGGGTTGCGCGACAGCAACAGGCAGCCGCTGGTGTCGCGGTCGAGCCGGTGCACCGCCGCCGGCCAGCGCTGGAAGCCGAACTTCAGCGAATCGAGGTGGTTCTCCAGGCTGAGGGAGCCGTCGCGCGGCGTGTCGACCGGCAAGCCGGCGGGCTTGTCGATGACCAGAGCCTCGCCGTCGATGAACAATACGCGGTCGCCATGCATGCGAAACGCCTTGCCACTCCCCGTGCTCTCGCGCCAGAGGCTGCGGCGATGCGCCGGATCGCCCCCGCCCTGCTGCTGTTCGCGACGCCTGCGGGCGCGCAGGTGTGCGCCGGCGCCTCGGCGAGCATGGCGAGCGATGGGCGCGCGTTCGGCCATTTGCCCTATGGCGACGCGCCGCCGGATGACCTCGTTGCGGCGCCGGCGGGCTTCGCGCTCAACGGCTGCCAACTGCGCCGCGACGTGATCCCCGACCTCGAACGTCTGCTCGCCGCGGCGCAGGGCGATTCCCTGGTGATGGGGCAGCTGCGCGCGCTGTCGTGCCACCGCTCGATCATCCGCCAGGCGAGCGTCTTCTGCCGCGCGCATCCCGGCGCGCCGACCGACGCCGACGCAACCCGCGCGATCTCGGTCGCGCCGCCGGGGCACAGCGAACATTCGACCGGCTATACGCTGGATTTCGCGATCCGCCCGGCGAACGGCTGTCCCGATGCGGAGGCGTGCATGGCCGCGACCCCGGCGGCGCGCTGGCTGGTGAAGAACGCGCCGCGCTTCGGGTTCGAGATGTCGTTTCCCGGCGGCAACAAGCAGAACGTCAAGTGGGAGCCGTGGCACTGGCGCTGGGTCGGCACCAGCGCGACCGCGCCGGGCGCGGCGCGTGCGCGCTTCGTGTTCGCACGGGCGCGCGACCAGTTCCCCGCCGATCCCGCGGTTGATCGGGTGGTGACGATCGCGAACGTCGTGCCGGTGGCGTTCGTCAGCGTGCCGGCGTGGGTGGAACCGAAGGTGTCGAAGAAGAAGCGGCGGCGTTAGACACTCGCCGATCCAACGCATCCTTCCTTTCCGGCGAAGGCCGGGGCGGGGATGGTGTGGGGGGATTACTGCCGGATATACCGGAAGTACCACACCTCATGCCCCTGCCGCCGCGCCTTGCGCTCGTAGCGCGTCTCGGGCCAGTCGTCGGGGCGGGTCAGGAAGTCTGCCGGCTCCCGTGCGGTCCAGACGAAGTCGCGGCGCTGGTTCATCACCATCATCGCATGCGCGCAATAGGTGGGGTCGTCGGTGCCGAGGCGGAACTCAGCGCCGGGTTTGAGCTTGGCGGCGATCGCGTCGAGCGGGCCGTGGTTGACCATGCGGCGCTTGGCGTGACGCGCCTTGGGCCACGGATCGGGGTGGAGCAGGTAGACACGGTTGAGGCTGGCGTCGGGCAGCCGCTCGATCACGTCGAGCGCGTCGCCCATGTGCAACCGCACGTTGGCGAGGCCGCCGTCGCGGATATGCCCCAGTGCACCGACGACGCCGTTGAGGAAGGGTTCGCAGCCGATGAAGCCGGTATCCGGCCGCATCGCCGCCTGTCCCGCCAGATGCTCGCCCGCGCCGAAGCCGATCTCCAGCTCCAGCGGGCGCCCCTGCCCCTCGGCGTCACCGAACAGCACCCGCGCGTCGAGCGGCCCCGCTTCGGGGACGCTCAGCGCCGGCAGCGTCTCCTCGACCAGCGCGGCCTGGCCGATGCGCAATTTGTGGCCCTGGCGGCGGCCGTACAGCCGGCGGATGGTGGCGGGATCGTTCATGGTGGCGCGCCCTAGAACACAACGCCCGACAGGGAAACGGCACAATCGCAAGGCGGCGGCGGAGCAAAGCGCGGCGCTGATCCGTTGCACTGCCGTAATGGCCGATACGACCCCCGACACCGACAGCGACGACGATCTGGAAGCGGCCGACGCCAAGGACCTGCATCGCGTCGTCCGCGAAGAGGGCGAGGCGGAATTGCGCCGCCCGGCGATGTCGCTCGGCTGGTCGGGCTTCGCCGCGGGGCTGGCGATCAGCATCTCGCTGGTGACCGAGGCGGCGCTGCATGCCGCACTACCCGATGCGCCGTGGCGCGATCTGGTGGTGGGCCTGGGCTATCCGGTCGGCTTCCTCGTCGTCATCCTCGGGCGGATGCAGCTGTTCACCGAAAGCACGATCACCGCGATGCTGCCGCTCGTCACGCGGCCATCGCGCTGGGCGCTGGCGCGGACGCTGCGGCTGTGGGGCATCGTGTTGACCGCGAACCTGTGCGGCACCGCGCTTGCCGGACTCGCCATCGCCAGCGGCGCGCTGGGCGATACGGAAATCCGCGAGGCGGCGCTGACGATCTCCGCCGGGATCACCGAATTGTCGCCGGGGCGCACCTTCGTCAACGCAATCCCCGCGGGGTTCATGATCGCGATCCTCGCCTGGGCGCTGCCCAATGCGCGCGAACAGAGCGTCGCGGTGATCGTCGCCTTCACCTATGTCCTCACCATCGCCGGGTTCAGCCATTCGATCGTCGGATCGGATCAGGCGTTCCTGCTGCTGTTCGCCGGGCAGACCGGGATATGGCAGACGTTCGGCCAGCTGGTCGCGCCTGCGGTGCTCGGCAATCTTCTGGGCGGGGCGGGCATCTTCGCGCTGCTCGCCCATGCGCAGGTCCGCGGCGAGATGCCGTCCACGAGCACCGGGAAAGACGACCGATGAGCAAGACCGCCAAGGCCGCGAAACAGACCGCGAAGGCGGATCGCGACGTCACCCACCGCGCGGCGGAGCACCGCGACGCGCTGCCGGTGCGGATCGCCGGTTTCCTGGGCGAGGCGGCGGACCAGCCGCAGCTGATCGCCGCATCGATCGGCACGATCGCGATCGGACTGATCGGCCGCCGCCCCGACCTGGTCCGCGGCGGCGCACGGATGCTGGCCGCACATCTGGTGGCGACCGCGACCAAGGCGACGATCAAGCACACGATCGACCGCGCGCGCCCGGCCAAGGCGCTGGCCGACGGCAAGACGCAATTCCACCGCGGCGACAGCGACGACCACGCGCTCAATTCCTTTCCCTCCGGCCATACCGCCGGCGCGGTGGCGGTGGCGCGCGCCGCCTCGCGCGAGATCGACGGCGCCGCCGGCCCTGCGGCGCTCGGCGTCGGCGCGGTCGCGGCGATCCAGCCGGTAGCGGGCAACCATTATCTGTCCGACGTCATCGTCGGCGGTGCGATCGGCTGGGCGGCGGAGGCGCTGGTCGATGCCGTCTTCGACCGGATCGCCCCCAAGCGTCCTGCCTGACCTGAGGCATCGCCGTCGCGGGTCTTCACGTTGCGGTCATACTTTCGTGCGATGATCCGGCCATGGAAGACGCCGCCGATTTTCAGCGTGAAGCGCGTCGCAGCGTCATCGTGCGCGCGCTCGTCACCGCACCCGGGGGACAGCCGGTCGAACGCCGGGTGCGCAACCTGTCGCGATCGGGCGGCTGTATCGAACAGTTCGGCGAGCTGGCGATCGGCATGACCGTGACGTTGCACATGGGGACGTTCACCGCGCTCGGCGCGCAGGTGCAATGGGTCACCGATCGCCTTGCCGGGCTGCAGTTCGACGAGACGATCGACCTCGACGAGGCGCGCAAGCCGCGCGGCACGGGCGTGGTCGCCAAATCGGGGTGGATGGCCGATATCAACGACGCCTATCGCCGCTGAGCCACCGCCCACCCCTGTCTCTCAGCGCGCAATGCCCCCTGCGGCCAGCACCGCCAGTGTCACCAGCTCGCTCGCGGTCGAGGTCATCGGCGCGATCTGCACCGGTTTCTCCATGCCGACCAGCATCGGCCCGATCACGCTGTCGCCACCCAGTTCACGCAGCAGCTTGGCGGCGATATGCGCCGATTGCAGGCCGGGCATGATGAGGATGTTGGCAGGACCCGACAGCCGCGCGAACGGATAGTTCGCCAGCTGCCTGGGATTAAGCGCGACGTCGGGCGGCATCTCGCCTTCATATTCGAAGCCGACGTTGCGCCCATCGAGTACCGACACGGCATCGCGAATATTGTCGACCCACGCGCCCTTCGGGTTGCCGAAGGTCGAATAGCTCAGCATCGCAACACGCGGTTCGTGACCCATGCGGCGCGCGACCTGCGCGGTCTGTTCGGCGAAATCGGCGAGTTGTTCGCCGGTCGGGCGTTCGTTGACCGTGGTGTCGGCGATGAACACGGTATGGCTCTGGCCGACCAGCACGTGGATGCCGAACGGGGTGCGGCCCGGCTCGGGATCGATCACACGCTTCACCTGCCGCATCGATTCGGCCCAGGTCCGGGTGATCCCGGTTATCATCACGTCCGCCTCGCCGAGCTGGAGGAGTGCGGAGCCGAAGACGTTGCGATCCTGGTTGATCATCCGTTCGACATCGCGGCGCAGGTAACCGCGACGCTGGAGCCGCGCGTAGACGAAATCGACCATCTTCGGGACCAGCGGCGAATGGCGGCTGTTATGGACTTCATATTCCTGCGGATTGGCGACGCCCAGCGCCTTCAGCCGGTCATACACGTCGTCGCGTCCGACCAGCACCGGCGTACCATAGCCGCCCTCCTTGAACGAAATGGCGGCGCGCAGCACGACTTCTTCCTCGCCTTCGGCGAACAGCACGCGCTTCGGTCGCGCTCGCGCGCCCTCATAGGCGAGGCTGAGCACCGACGTCGTCGGATTGAGCCGCGCGCGCAACGTCTGGCGATAGGCGTCCATGTCGAGGATCGGCCTGATCGCCACCCCCGAATCCATCGCCGCCTTGGCCACCGCGGTCGGCACCAGTTCCATCAGCCGCGGATCGAAGGGCGACGGAATGATATATTCGGGGCCGAAGCTGTGCTGCACGCCATAGGCGACCGCGACCTCTTCGGGCACGCGCTGGCGCGCCAGTTCGGCGATCGCATTGGCGGCGGCGATCTTCATCGCGTCGTTGATCCCCGTCGCGCGCACGTCGAGCGCACCGCGGAAAATGAACGGGAAGCAGATCACGTTGTTGACCTGATTGGGATAATCGGACCGTCCGGTGGCGACGATCGCATCGGGCCGCGCGGCCTTGGCCAGTTCCGGGCGGATTTCCGGCTCGGGATTGGCCATCGCGAAGATGATCGGCGACGGCGCCATGTCCTTGACCATCTCCGGCTTGAGCGCACCCGCCGCCGACAGTCCCAGGAACATGTCCGCGCCGTGCAGCGCCTCGGTCAGGGTGCGGCGGTCGGTGACCGCGGCATGCGCCGACTGCCACTGGTTGACGTCCTCTCGCCCCTGATAGATCACGCCGGTACGGTCGCACATGATGACGTTGTCGTGGCGCACGCCCATCGCCTTCATCAGCTCGGTGCACGCGATCGCCGCCGCGCCCGCGCCGTTGACGACGATCTTCACCTCATCCAGCCGGCGGCCGGTCAGCAGGCAGGCGTTGATGAGCCCCGCGGCGCAGATGATCGCGGTGCCGTGTTGGTCGTCATGGAAGACGGGGATGTTCATCCGCTCGCGCAGCGTCTGCTCGATGATGAAGCATTCGGGCGCCTTGATATCTTCGAGGTTGATGCCGCCGAAGGTCGGCTCCATCAGCTCGACCGCGTCGATGAAGCGGTCGACATCCTCGGTCTTCAACTCGATATCGATCGAATCGACGTCGGCGAAGCGCTTGAAGAGCACCGCCTTGCCCTCCATCACCGGCTTCGACGCCAGCGCGCCGAGATTGCCCATGCCGAGGATCGCGGTGCCGTTGGAGATGACGGCGACGAGATTGCCCTTGGCCGTATAGTCGTACGCGGTGGCGGGATCGTCGGCGATCGCCTGCACCGGCACCGCGACACCGGGCGAATAGGCGAGCGCGAGGTCGCGCTGCGTCGCCATCGGTTTCGACGCGATGATCTCGATCTTGCCCGGACGCCCCTCCGAATGGAACAGCAGTGCCTCGCGCTCGGAGAACTGGATGGACGCTTCGTCGGACATGGGACCTCGGCTGCCGGAAGGACACTACGGCTCTTGACCGGTTCGGGCCGGGCTTTCAACCCAAAGGCGGAATGGTTATGGTCGCGGCATGAAGCATGAAGCCGACATCGCCTCGCGAACGCGTCGCCTTCCCGACGCGAAAGATTTTGCGCGCGCGAAGGCAATGCATGCCGCCGGCGAGGGCGTCGAGCATATCGTCGTCGGACAATGGCTGCTGACGTGGGGAAAGCCGGGCCGCAAGGACTTCGAGGATTGGCTTCAAGACCAGAATGGCTGACGTCATCTGGGATCGCGCTGCTCTGGCGGACCTGAACCAAACCATCGCATATATCGAGCAATTCGATGCCGAGGCCGCCGACCGGATCGGTACGCGCCTCTTCGACCTTGGCGAGAGCCTGGCACAATTTCCGCATCGAGGACGAAGAGTGGGACGCACGCATCGCGAGATGACGAACGTGCCGCCCTATATATTACGCTACACCGTGAAGGGTGATCTGGTCACGATCCTCGGCATTCGGCATGGCGCCCGCCAACCCGATACAGACTGAATTTCATGACATCCACCCCCACCCCGATGATGGCGCAATACCTCAGCCTGAAGGCGGAGGCGGAAGATTGCCTGCTGTTCTACCGCATGGGCGATTTC
This sequence comes from Sphingomonas liriopis, assembly GCF_024211255.1. Classification (GTDB taxonomy): domain Bacteria; phylum Pseudomonadota; class Alphaproteobacteria; order Sphingomonadales; family Sphingomonadaceae; genus Sphingomonas; species Sphingomonas liriopis. The sequence goes on from NZ_JAMLDY010000008.1 coordinate 134,030, forward strand.
TTCGAAATGTTCTTCGAGGATGCACGGATCGCGGCGCAAGTACTCGACATCGCGCTGACCTCGCGTGGGGAGCATGACGGCGACAAGATCCCGATGTGCGGCGTGCCGGTCCATGCCGCGACCGCGTATCTGCAGCGGCTCATCAAGGCGGGGCATCGCGTCGCGATCGCCGAACAGACCGAGACGCCGGCGCAGGCCAAGGCGCGCGGCGGGTACAAGGCACTGGTCGCTCGCGGGATCGTCCGTGTCGTTACCGCGGGAACGCTGACCGAAGAAGCGCTGCTCGACGCGCGATCCGACAATTGGTGCGTCGCGGTCGGCGAGGCGGCGGGGGCGGTGGCGATCGCCGCCGCCGATGTCTCGACCGGGCGGTTCGAGGTGATCGACTGTTCCGTCGATGCGCTCGGAGCCGAGCTGGCGCGGCTCGGCGCGGCGGAGGTGGTGGCGTCGGAGGCGGGGGAGCAGGCGGGTGCGGCGACGACGCTGCGCCCCAGACAGACGTTCGAGAGCGGCAACGGCGAGACGCGGTTGAAGGCGCTGTTCGGCGTCGGGACGCTCGACGGGTTCGGCCAGTTCAGCCGCGCCGGGCTCGCCGCCGCCGGTGGGCTGGTCGCCTATCTGGAGCATACCGCCAAGGGCGCCCTGCCCTTCCTTCGCCCCCCGCGGCTCAGCCAGGCCGCCGAGACGATGGCGATCGATGCCGCGACGCGCGATAGCCTGGAGCTGACCTGCACCACCGGCGGGCAGCGCAAGGGCAGCCTGCTCGACTGTATCGACCGCACGGTGACGGGCGCGGGCGCGCGGCTGCTGGCGAGCGACCTCGGCGCGCCGCTGATGGACAAGACGGAAATCGACGCGCGGCTCGATCTCGTCCAGCATTTCCATGACGCCGCCGGCCAGCGCGAACAGGTCCGGGCGGCGTTGCGGGCGCTGCCCGATATCGGCCGGGCGCTGGGGCGGCTGGCGGCGGGGCGTGGCAGCCCGCGCGATCTCGGCCAGCTGCGCGACGGGCTCGACGGCGCATGGCATCTCGGTGAGCGGCTGGCGCAGATCGATGCGCCGCTGGCGCTGCTCGACCGGATCGCACCGCGGCTGCGCGGGCATGGCGCGCTGATCGACCTGCTCAAGCGCGCGCTCGTCCCCTCGCCGCCGATCGAGGCGAGCGACGGCGGCTATATCGCCGCGGGCTATGACGTCGCGCTCGACGAGCTGCGCGATACCGGCGCCGGCGGACGGCGCGCGATCGCCGCGCTTGAGGCGGAGATGAAGGCGGCGACCGGGATTGCCGCGCTCAAGATCCGCCACAACAACGTGCTCGGCTATCACGTCGAGGTGCCCGCGCGCTCCGCCGATCCGCTGATGAAGCCCGACAGCGGCTTCACCCATCGGCAGACGCTGGCGGGTGTGGTCCGCTTCAACACGCCGGCGCTGCACGACGTCGCCACGCGGGTGTCTCAGTCCGGGGCGCATGCGCTCGCCGCCGAGGCTGCGCATTTGGAAGAGCTGACCGCCGCAGCACTGGCGCACCGCGAGGCGATCGCTGCCACCGCCGACGCGCTCGCCAGGATCGACGTCGCCGCGGCACTGGCGGAGCGCGCCGCGGAGGGGCAATGGGCGCGGCCGGCGCTGGCCGACCATCCCTGTTTCGACGTTGTCGGCGGGCGGCATCCGGTGGTCGAGGCGGCGGTGGCGCGATCTGGCGACCGGTTCGTCGCCAACGACTGCACGCTGACACCCGACTCGCGGCTGTGGCTGGTGACGGGGCCGAACATGGGCGGCAAGTCGACCTTCCTTCGCCAGAACGCGCTGATCGCGGTGCTGGCGCAGGCGGGGAGCTATGTGCCCGCGACCAGGGCGACGCTCGGGCTGGTCGACCGATTGTTCAGCCGGGTCGGCGCGTCGGACAATCTGGCGCGCGGGCGATCGACGTTCATGGTCGAGATGGTCGAGACCGCCGCGATCCTGGCGCAGGCGACGCCGAACAGCTTCGTCATCCTCGACGAGGTCGGTCGCGGCACCTCGACCTATGACGGGCTCGCCATCGCCTGGGCGGTGGTCGAGGCGATCCATGAGGATAATCGTTGCCGCTGCCTGTTCGCGACGCATTACCACGAACTGACCCGGCTGGCGGAGCGCTGCGAGGCGCTGACGCTGCACCACGTCCGCGCGCGCGAGTGGAAGGGGGAGCTGGTGTTGCTCCACGAGCTTGGCCGGGGGCCGGCGGACCGCAGTTATGGGCTCGCCGTGGCGCGGCTGGCGGGGATGCCGCCGGCGACGGTCGCGCGGGCGAAGGCGGTGCTGGCGAAGCTGGAGGCGGGACGGGCGAAGACCGGCGGGCTGGCGGCGGGGCTGGACGACCTGCCGCTGTTCGCCGCCGCGCAGGTGGCGGAAGAGGAGACGTGCGATGCGATCAGGGCCGAGGTGGAAGGGCTGGACGTCGATGCGCTGACGCCGCGGGAGGCGCTGGAGACGCTGTACCGGTTGAAGGCGTTGGCGCGGGAGGGGTGACGGCTCCCCTGTTGTCGGGTGGAGCCGTCTCACCTGCCCCTCGACAGACTCAGGGCGAACGGGGGGTGGCGGGGTTGGCGAAACCCCAACATCCTTCGTCACCCCGGACTTGTTCCGGGGTCCACCCCGCGGCGAGGCATGAAACAAGAGGCTCAAGCCGTTACGCCTGCGGACGAGTGGACCCCGGAACAAGTCCGGGGTGACGAGGGAATGGGGGAATGCGGATCTACAGCACGAAGCGGCTGAGGTCCGTGTTGCGGGCGATGCCGGCGAGTTGCCTGTCGACGTACGCCGCGTCCACCGTCACCGGATCGCTGCGGTCCTCGGCGTCGAAGCTGACCTCCTCGAGCAGCTTTTCCATCACCGTCTGCAGGCGGCGGGCGCCGATGTTCTCGACCTGGCCGTTCACCTCGGCGGCGATGCGGGCGATGGCGGCGATGCCGTCTTCGGTGAAGCTCACCTGCGCGCCTTCGGTCGCCAGCAGCGCCTTGTATTGCGCGGGGAGCGACGCCTTGGTGTCCGACAGGATCGCGATGAAGTCCGCTTCGGTCAGGCCCTTCAATTCGACGCGGATCGGCAGGCGGCCCTGCAGTTCGGGGAGCAGGTCGCTCGGCTTGGCGACGTGGAAGGCGCCGCTGGCGATGAAGAGGATATGGTCCGTCTTCATCGGCCCGTATTTGGTCGCCACCGTCGTGCCCTCGATCAGCGGCAAGAGGTCGCGCTGCACGCCTTCGCGGCTGACCGATCCGCCGCGCACGTCGCTGACCGCGATCTTGTCGATCTCATCGAGGAAGACGATGCCGTTCGCCTCGGCGTCCGCCAGCGCGGTGCGGCTGACCTCGTCCTGGTCGAGGCGCTTGTCGGCCTCCTCCTCGACGAGCTTGTCCCAGGCGGCACGGACGGTGAGCTTGCGGCGCTTCAATTGCTGGCCGCCGCCGAACGACTTCATCATCTCGCCGAGGTTGATCATCTGCGGGCCGGCGCCGGGGATCTCGAACGGGGTGGCGGGGGCCTGTTCCAGCTCGATCTCGATCTCCGTCGCATCGAGATGACCGTCGGCGAAGCGCTGCTTGAAGCTCTCGCGCGTCGCCTGGCTGCTGTCCTTGCCGACGAGCGCGTCGAGCAGGCGCTTCATCGCCGCCTCTTCCGCCTTGTCCTTCACCGCGATGCGGCGGCGTTCCTTCTCCAACCGGATCGCCTCCTCGACGAGGTCGCGGGCGATCTGTTCGACGTCGCGGCCGACATAGCCGACCTCGGTGAACTTGGTCGCCTCCACCTTCACGAAGGGCGCGTCGGCGAGCTTGGCAAGGCGGCGGCTGATCTCGGTCTTGCCGCAGCCAGTCGGCCCGATCATCAGGATGTTCTTAGGCGTCACCTCGTCGCGCAGGTCGGCGGACAGCTGCTGGCGGCGCCAGCGGTTGCGCATCGCGACCGCGACCGCGCGCTTGGCGTCGGACTGGCCGATGATATGCGCGTCGAGCGCGGCGACGATCGCCTTGGGGGTGAGGTTCTGGTTCATACTCTGCTTGCCCTCCCCGGTCGGGGAGACTGAAAGGTCACAAAAGTCACGCACATGCGGGTGTGCGTCAGGTCGTGCTGTCCATCACCTCGATCGTGGTGCGATCGTTGGTGTAGACGCAGACCTCCGCGGCGATTCCCATCGCCTTGCGGCAGACGGTCTCAGCATCGGCCTCGTAGTCGACCAGCGCGCGGGCGGCGGCGAGCGCGTAATTGCCGCCGGAGCCGATCGCCGCGACGCCCGCCTCGGGTTCCAGCACGTCGCCGTTGCCGGTAAGGATCAGCGTGACGTCCTTGTCGGCGACGATCATCATCGCTTCGAGGTTGCGCAGGTATTTGTCGGTGCGCCAGTCCTTGGCGAGCTCGACCGCGGCGCGCATCAGCTTGCCCTGATGGCGTTCGAGCTTCGCCTCGAGCCGTTCGAACAGCGTGAAGGCGTCGGCGGTGGCGCCGGCGAAACCGCCGATCACCTGTCCGTCGGCGCCGAGGCGGCGGACCTTCTTCGCATTGGGCTTCATCACGGTCTGGCCCATCGAGACCTGGCCGTCGCCGATGACGACGACCTTGCCGTTGCGCCGGACCGACAGGATGGTGGTGCCATGCCAGACGGGCATGGAGTGGGAATCGCTCATGGCTCGCGATGTAGGGTGTCGTTGCGGCGGGGCAACGGGGTGGGGCTTATTGGATTCACGCGAAGGCGCGAAGAGGTTGGTTCACGCGGAGGCGCAGAGAGCGCAGAGGGGATTAGCCCGGCGCGTAGCGCCTTTCGTTCCAGTCATCGAGTAAGGATAGCCGCTTCGCGCCAAACCCTTCTTCTCCGCGCCTCTGCGCCTCCGCGTGAACATCTTCTCTTCGCGTCTTCGCGTCTTCGCGTGAACCATCACTTTTCTACGCCGCGCACCTTACCCCACGCCCGCGCCGCGGTGTAGCCAAGGTAGCCGGTGCCGAAGAGCGCGTAGAGCGGTTCGGGGATCGCCGACAGGTACGCGCCCATGCCCCGCGCCATCGCCGCGGCGACGTCGGGGCGGAAGGCGGCGACGATGCTCATCGGGATCGACCAGAGCAGCAGCAGGTACATGACGTAGAGGAAGGTGGGCCGCGCACGGGCGGCCCAGGGATCGCGCGGCGTCATGCGATGCGGCCCGCGAGCCAGCCGTACAGGAACGCCTCGTTGGCGGGGCGGCGCTCGGCGAGGCTGAGGTAGCGTTCGCCCTGCAATGCGTCGACCGCCTTGACCAGCACCCCCTCCCCCGCGCCGCCGCGGCGGGCGAGGAAGGCGTCGAGCGCGGCGAGCGTGCGCGCGCCGATCGCGGCGTCGAGCGCGAGGTCGGGATAGTCGCTCTGGCCGCGGTTGAGCGCGTTGAGCGCGCGCTGGAGGAAGAGGATCGCGGTGGCGGTCCCCATGTTGACGCCGGTGTCGAACAGTTCGGCGGCGAGCGCCGGCGCGCGGGTCGCGATCCGGTCGAGGCCGGGCTGGCGCCAGTAGACACTTTCGTAGATCGCCGCGGCGACGGCGCGCGGCAGGGTGCGGATCGCGCCGTGATAGCCGTTGGCGCGCGCGACCGCGGTGGTGATCCCCCAACGCGTCGCGCCGCCGCGGTCGGCGGGGTGGTCGACGTAATCGCCTTCGCGATCGATGAGGTCGTCGATGAGGGTGTGGATGGACATGGTTCGCGCTCCCCGGCTGTTGCGGCGGGAGGCGGATCATGGCTTTTCCAAATAGGACAGCGGATTTTGCGGGGCGGCAGATTGGCGTGCCGGTTCAGCGCGTTATCCCGTTCGGGTCCGACCACTCATCCTACACCTCCGTGCTTGCAGGACGGATGACGGTGCCCAACGCCCTTCGTCACCCCGGACTTGTTCCGGGGTCCACCGCTGGGCTGGCGTATCAGTCGGTTGTCTCGCCGTTCGCCTCGCCGCGGAGTGGCCCCCGGAACAAGTCCGGGGTGACGAAGGGCGTTGGGCGCGCGTCCATCAGACGCCGCAGGTTTGACCCGGATTGGTCGATGGGGGTCGCCCTCTCACCTTCCGATCGTCATTCCCGCGCAGGCGGGAATCCATACTGGCTGACCGTGCGGCCCTATCAGCGGCGCCAGTGACTATGGATCCCCGCCTTCGCGGGGATGACGATCCGTGTAAGGATGACGGTCGTGCTGGGTTGCCTCAATACACCCGCTTCTTGGGCTTGATGTACTCGACGTCGTCGGTGAGCGTGTAATCGTGCACCGGACGGTAATCGATCGCGGTGGCGCCGCCGACGCCGCCCCAGCCGGTGAAGGTGGTGATCGTGTGCTTCATCCAGTTCGCGTCGTCGCGGTCGGGATGATCCTCGTTGACGTGGGCGCCGCGCGATTCCTTGCGGTTGGCGGCGGAGTCGATCGTCACCACCGCCTGCGCGGCGAGGTTGTCGAGTTCCAGCGTCTCAATCAGGTCGGTGTTCCAGATCAGGCTGCGGTCGTTGATCGCGACGTCGGCGATCTGGCCGTAGATGTTCTTCATCAGCGACTGGCCCTCGGTGAGGAGCGCGTTGTCCCGGAACACCGCGCAATGCTTCTGCATCGTGCGCTGCATCTGGCCGCGGATCTCGGCGGTCGGGATGCTGCCGGACGCGTTGCGGAACGTGTCGAGGCGGGTCAGCGACAGCTCTTCCGAACCCTTGGGTAGCGGGTTGTGCGTGGTGTTGGGCTTGCAGATGTCGGCGATGCGCTTGCCGGTGGCGCGGCCGAAGACGACGAGATCGATGAGGCTGTTCGAGCCCAGGCGGTTGGCGCCATGGACGCTGACGCACGCCGCCTCGCCGACCGCGAACAGGCCGGGGACGACCGTATCGGGGTTGCCGTCGACGAGGTTGACGACCTCGCCGTGGAAGTTCGTCGGGATGCCGCCCATGTTGTAATGGACCGTCGGGGTGACGGGGAGGGGCTGGCGGGTCAGGTCGACGCCGGCGAAGATCTTGCCGGTCTCGGTGATGCCGGGCAGGCGTTCGTGCAGCACCTTGGGGTCGATATGGTCGAGGTGCAGGAAGATGTGGTCGCCGTTCTTGCCGACGCCGCGTCCCTCACGCATCTCCATCGCCATCGAGCGGCTGACGACGTCGCGCGATGCCAAGTCCTTCGCCGACGGGGCATAACGCTCCATGAAGCGCTCGCCCTCGGAATTGGTGAGATAGCCGCCCTCGCCGCGCGCGCCCTCGGTAATGAGCACGCCGGCGCCGTAGATGCCGGTCGGGTGGAACTGGACGAACTCCATGTCCTGCAGCGGCAGGCCGGCGCGCAGCACCATGCCGCCGCCGTCACCGGTGCAGGTGTGCGCCGAGGTCGCCGAGAAATAGCAGCGGCCGTAGCCACCCGTTGCGAGCACGGTGTTGTGGCTGCGGAAGCGATGGATGCTGCCGTCTTCCATGCACAATGCGACCACACCGCGGCACTGGCCGTTCTCCATGATGAGATCGAGCGCGAAATATTCGACGTAGAAATCGGCGTCGTAGCGCAGGCTCTGCTGGTAGAGCGTGTGCAGCATCGCATGGCCGGTGCGGTCCGCGGCGGCGCAGGTGCGCTGCGCGGGCGGGCCTTCGCCCATGTTCTGCATCATGCCGCCGAACGGACGCTGGTAGATGCGGCCTTCATCGGTGCGGCTGAACGGCATGCCGGCGTGCTCGAGCTCGTAGACCGCGGCGGGCGCTTCGCGGACCATATATTCGATCGCGTCCTGGTCGCCGAGCCAGTCCGATCCCTTGACGGTGTCGAACATGTGCCAGGTCCAGTGATCTGGACCCATGTTGCCGAGGCTCGCGGCGATGCCGCCCTGCGCGGCGACGGTGTGGCTGCGGGTCGGGAACACCTTGGTGATGCAGGCGGTCTTCAGGCCGTTCTGCGCGCATTCCATCACGGCGCGCAGCCCCGAGCCGCCGGCGCCGACGACGACGGCGTCATAGGTGTGATCGATGATCTTGTACGCGTCCGACATTATGCGGCGGCTCCGAAGGCGACCTTGAGGATCGCGAAGATGGCGGTCGCGGCGGTGGCGACGGTGAAGAAGTTGAGCAGCAGGATCGCGGCGACGCGCTTCTGTTCGTGCTGGTAATCCTCGATCACGACCTGGAGGCCCAGGCGGAAGTGATAGAAGACCGACACGACCAGCAGCAGCATCGGCACCGCGGCCCAGCCGTTCTGCAGCCACGTATGCACGCTGGCGTAATCGTAGCCTGGCATGCGCAGGATCGCGAAGACGAACCAGAGCGTCAGGAACAGGTTCGATCCCGCGGTGACGCGCTGGCGCCACCAGTGATGCGCGCCTTCCTTGGCGCTGCCGAGACCGCGGACGCGGCCGATATGCGTGCCCGAACCCATCACTTCATCCCCAGGTAGAGCCAGAACGCCGCGGTCAGGACGAACCCGCCGGCGATCACGATCAGGCTGAACATCTTGTTGCGCTTCAGTTCGAACGCCGCGCCCGCATCCATGACGAGGTGGCGGATGCCGTTCAGCATATGCGTGAAGAAGGCATAGGTGATGCCGACGAAGACCACCCAGCCGACGATGTTGAGGTTGCCGGCATCGGTGGTGAAGACATCCTGGAACGTCGCATAGGCTTCCGCTCCGCTTGCGATCGCGGCGAGCCACCAGACGAGCAGCACGGTGCCGACCGTCGCCATGCCCGAGCCGGTCGCGCGATGGAGGATGGAGACCAGCATGTGCGGCCCCCAGCTGTAGTGGAGCTTCAGGAAGCCCGAAAAGAGATGCGGGCTGCGCGGACGCGCCGGAGTACGGGATGCCATGAACGGTCCTCGGGCAAAATCGAATGCACGCCTATTAGGCCGGACGTGCTGCGATGCAACCCATGGCGTCGGCCGGCGGCGGCGGATACCCCTCCCTGCACCTAACCCGTCGTTAACCAGTCGCGCCTAAGCAGGGACCCAATTCCCACGTGACCGCTGAACGCCGGAGAGCCCCTTGTCCGACATCACCCTGCCCACGCCGGCCAGCATCGCCGCCGCGATCGACCTCAAGAGCCGCATCAAGGCGTTCGATGGCGGCGACGAGACGTTGGTGCGTCAGGCGGCCGCATTGTGGACGATCATCGAACCCGACGCGCCCGAGATCGTCGAGGCCTATTGGGCGCACTGGCGCCATGCCAACCCGGGTGCGCCCGAATGGACGCCGCTGGAAAGCGAGCGCCGGATCACCGCGGGCGTCAGCTATCTGCGCAACCGCTTCTGCCAGCTCGACGGACGGCTGTGGGTCGAATCGCTCGAGCGGGCCGTCGCGTCGGCCTATGCGGCCGGTGTATCGACGATGGAAATGCTGGCGATGTCCTGCGCCAGCGATCGTGCGGCGCTGAAGGCGCTGCTCGCCCGCCTGCCGTCCGACGATCCACGGCAGCACATGTTCATCGATACGCTGATGCGATTGTTCGGCATGGAGACCGAGTTGACCGTCGAGCTGTTCGCCGGCTTTGCCGCGCATACCGAACGCGCGTCGCGCGATCGGCTGGCACGGGAGTTCCGCGACGGTATCGCCAGCGCGGTCGAGACCGCGACCGAGGAAGGCCATGCGCTGCGCGAGCAGGCCGAGCGCAGCTCCGGCTCGGCGCGCGGCATGCTGGGCAAGGCGAGCGAGGTCGCCGCCGCCGCCGAACAGTCCGCGGTCGCGATGCGCGAGGCGGCGCAGACCGCCGCGGGCCTGATCCGCGCGATCGAGGATGCGCGTACCGAAGTGGAGGCTGCCGCCGAAATCGCCGCCCGCGCCAGCGTCCAGGCGACCGACGCGGTCGGCATGTCGGAAGCGCTGTCGGACCATGCCAAGTCGATCGAATCGATCCTGGGCCTGATCCGCGATATCGCCGGGCAGACCAATCTGCTGGCCTTGAACGCGACGATCGAGGCGGCGCGCGCCGGCGACGCCGGCCGCGGCTTCGCGGTGGTGGCGCAGGAGGTGAAGAGCCTCGCCAACCAGACCGCGCGCGCGACCGACGACATCGCCGCCAAGATTGCATCGATCCAGTCGGCGACGCGATCGACGGTCGACACCAACGCCAGCATCAAGGGCACCGTCACCGAGGTGCAGGAAAGCGCCGATCGCATCCGCTATGCGATGGAGGCGCAGGCGCAGACGGTGACCGCGATCACCGCCGCGGTGGACGAGACCGCGCTCGCCGCCGATTCGATGTCGCTGACGATCGCCGCGATCCGCGAGGACACCGAGACCGTCGCCGCAGAGATCGACGATGTCGGTCGCGGTTTCGACCGGCTCGACGGCCGACTTCACACGCTCAAGACCAGCGCCGGCGATTTCGTCGCCAAGGTCGCCGCATAACAGAACAACCGATACGGGAGAGGACCATGCCGGCGACAGCGATGCTGATCGAACGGACGATGGCCAAGCGCAGCATCGTCGAACATATGGGCGATTACGACTGGGACCATACGCTCGCGCAATCGTGCCGCGACATCGCCGCGTTGCTGACCGACGCGGATTATCGCGGCATCGCCGAACTGTTCTGGGATCAGTATCTGTCGCTGCCCGCGACGCGCCCCATCCGTCACCTGATTACGGGCGAGCGGCGGGCGCGTCGGGTACGCGACAGCATCGAATATGCGCAGCTGAAATATCGCACGCCGTTCGAGGACGGCTGGGTCAAGGTCGCATACGACCATGCCGTCCAGTCGACGCAGTCGGGCGTGCCGCTGCCGACGCTGCAGGCCGCGCTCGCCCATTCGCACAGCTTCACGCTGCACACGCTGGAGCGCTATTGCCACGACGATGCGCCGCGGCTGCGACGGTTGTGCGACGCGGTGCAGCGTATCTCGCTGGTCGAATCGGACCTGATGACCGGGCACCTCGCCACGCTGCGTGCCGACCAGGCGCGGCAGGAGCGGCAGGAGCGATCGGCGGCGTTTCGCGAGAGCATCGCGATCGCGATCGAGGGCACCGCCGCGCTGGGCGCGACGATCCGCGTACAGGCCGGTGCCGCATCGGCATCGACCCGCGACGTGCTGGGGAAATCGAGCGAGCTGGCCGCCGCGGCGGCGGAATCGGCGATCGCGATGCGCGAGGCCGCGCGTACCGCCACCGGGCTGACGGTGGTCATCGAGGAAGCGCGCAGCGACGTCGATGCCGCCGCCGGAATCGCGACGCGGGCGAGCGAGCATGCCGGCGATGCGGTGCGCGCGAGCGAGGCATTGTCCGATCATGCGCAGTCGATCGAATCGATCCTCGGGCTGATCCGCGCGATCGCCGGGCAGACCAACCTGCTGGCCTTGAACGCGACGATAGAGGCGGCGCGCGCCGGCGACGCCGGCCGCGGCTTCGCGGTGGTGGCGCAGGAGGTGAAGAGCCTCGCCAACCAGACCGCAAGAGCGACCGACGACATCGCCGGCAAGATCGCCGCGATCCAGGCGGCGACGCGGTCGACGGTCGAGACCAGTCTGGCGATCCGCACGACGGTGGACGAGGTGCAGCGATCCGCGGTGCGCATCCGCGACGCGATGGAGGCGCAGGCGCAGACGGTGACCGCGATCACCGCCGCGGTCGACGAAACCGCGCTCGCCGCCGACCTGATGGCGACGACGATCGACGCCATCCGCGTGGAGGCGGCGGGCGTCGCGGGCGAGATCGACAATCTGGGCAAGGGCTTCGGCGACGTCGGCGACCGGCTGGCACAGCTGCGCCAGTCGGCGGAGAGCTTTTCCGCCAGCGTGGGGTGAGGGCACGGGTTTCCCGCCTCATCCTCCGTTCGCCCTGAGCTTGTCGAAGGGCCTGCTTCCACAGGCGATGACGGTGCTCGTGGCAACGGGTGCTTCGACAGGCTCAGCACGAACGGACGGGAACGGCAGGTAGAGCGCCAAACCCTCCCCGTTCGCCCTGAGCTTGTCGAAGGGCTTGCTTCCACAGGCGATGACCATGCTTGTGGAGACAGGTGCTTCGACAGGCTCAGCACGAACGGGCTGTTGGGATAGACGTATGGGGATGCCGCGGCGGGCTCGCCCCCGCCCCGCCCCACGCCTCGAGCCCCACGCCCCCCCGGCCACCACGCGACCACCGCGGTTGCGAGCGCCCCGCGCGCCGCCTAATGGCCGGCGATGACCATCCTTCTGACCGGATCGAGCCGCGGTATCGGCGCGGCGATCTTCACGAGCCTGCAAGGCGCGGGCGCGACCGTGATCGGCCACGGCACGGCGAGCGGGATCGCCGCCGACTTCGCCGATCCCGCCGCGCCGCGGGCACTCTGGGACGCGGCGCTCGAGCAGGCGGGCGGCGCGATTGACGTGCTGGTCAACAATGCCGGGGTGTTCGAGGCCAATCCACTGACCCGCGACCATGACGACTGGGTCGCCGACTGGGAGCGGACGCTGCGCATCAACCTGACCGCGTCGGCCGAGCTGTGCCGGCTGGCGGTGCGGCACTGGGAGGAGCGGGGCACCGGAGGGCGCATCGTCAACATCGCCAGCCGCGCCGCCTATCGCGGCGACAGCCCGGCGCACTGGCATTATGCCGCGGCCAAGGCGGGCATGGTCGCGATGACCAAGACGATCGCGCGCGGCTATGCGAAGGAGGGCATCCTCGCCTTCGCCATCTGTCCGGGGTTCACTATGACCGGCATGGCGGACGATTATCTCGCCAGCCGCGGCGGCGACAAATTGCTCGCCGACATTCCGCTTGGGCGTGTCGCCGATCCCGAGGAGGTCGCCGCCGTCGCGCGCTTCTGCGCGCTGGAGGCACCGGCGTCGATGACCGGCGCGGTGCTCGACGTGAACGGGGCCTCCTATGTCCGCTGACAGCTGGAAGATCACCCTGCCCTGCACCCGCGCCGAGGCGGAGGCGATCGACAGCGCGTCGGACCTCGCGATCGAGGCGGTGCTGATGACCACCGAAGAGGTCGAGGACGACGTCGAACGCTGGCGGCTCGACGCCTATGTCGAGCACGAGCCCGACGCGGCGCTGCTCGCGACGCTACATGCGCTGGTGCCGAGCGCGAGCGGGCACGATCCGGTCGTCGAGCGCCTGTCCGACGAGGATTGGGTGGCGATGAGCCAGGCGGGGCTGGAGCCGATCCGCGAAGGGCGCTTCGTCGTCCATACCAGCGCGCATGCGATCGAACCGCCTGCGGGTGGCCGCGCCTTCCTGATCGATGCGGGGCAAGCGTTCGGGACGGGGCATCACGGGACGACCAGCGGCTGCCTGGCCATGCTCGACGCGCTGGCGGTCGCCGGCAAGCAGTTCGCCAAGGTAATCGACGTCGGCACCGGCACCGGGCTACTCGCCTTCGCCGCGGTCGAATTGTGGCCCGAGGCGATGGTGGTGGCGACCGATATCGATCCGGTCGCGGTCGACGTGACGCGCGAGAACGCGGTGCGGAACGGGATCGAGGGCGTATCGCTGTTCGTCGCGGACGGCGCGCGGCATGCGGATATCGATGCGGTCGCGCCCTACGATCTGGTCATCGCCAACATTCTCGCCGGGCCGCTGGTGTCGATGGCGCCCGAGCTGGCGGCGATCGCCGATTCCGGCGCGACGATCGTGCTGGCGGGGTTGCTCGAGACGCAGCGCGAGACGGTGGTCGCGGCCTATGCGGCGTGCGGTTGTACGCTGGAGGCGATCGACCGGCGTGGCGACTGGACGGTGCTGCGGCTGACCGCGGGCATGGAGCGATACGTGCCGACCGCGCCGTTCGATCCCAAGGGCCGTGATGGCTGGGCGCTGGATCTGTAGCGGCACCCTCCCCCTCCATTCGTGCCGAGCCTGTCGAAGCACCTTTGGGGCACCCGTATGCGCTTCAAGGCACTTCGACAGGCTCAGTGCGAACGGTGGGAGGGTGGCACCGCCCTCCGCCCGCCCCCATCCGTCATCCCCGCGCAGGCGGGGATCCATAATCACTCCGGGTGGTGATCGATCCGCTAGGTCAGCCAGTATGGATTCCCGCCTTCGCGGGAATGACGGAGGGGGTTTTGGAGAGTGGAGCCCCTACCCCCGCGCCTTCCTTCGCGCATAGGCTTGCGTGCCCTGCGTGATAATCTCGTCGCCCGCGACGATCGCGGCGACCGGGATGTCGTCCTGCGCCTTCAATTGCTCATATAGCGGCGCGAAATCCGTCTCGACCGTAACGCGCAGCAGTTCGTCGAAACTCGGGATGACGAAGTAATTTTGCTGGAAATCGTCGATCCGATACTCCGTCCGCATCACGCGGGCGATGTCGAAAGCGATGCGGTTGGGGCTGGGATCGTCGAGCGCGAAGCGGGTTTCGGCGAAGCTCGACACGATGCCCGATCCGTAGATCTTGAGGCCGTCGCCCTCGCGGATCAGCCCGAACTCGACGGTGTACCAGTAGAGCCGGCCGAGATATTCCAGTGCGTCCAGCCCGAGCGCGCGCTGCCCGCCGCGGCCGTATGCCTCGAGGTAGTCGGCGAACACCGGGTCGGCGAGCATCGGCACATGGCCGAAGACGTCGTGGAAGACGTCGGGTTCCTGCAGATAGTCGAGCTGGTCCGGCCGGCGGATGAAATTGCCCGCGACGAAGCGGCGGTTGGCCATATGGTCGAAGAAGACGTCGTCGGGCACCAGCCCCGGCACCGCCACCACCTGCCACCCGGTCAGCTTCATCAGCCGCTCGCTGAGTTCGGCGAAATCGGGGATGCCGGGCTTGGACAGCTTGAGCACGTCGAGCCCGCGCAGATACGCCTCCGACGCGCGGCCGGGAAGCAGTTGGGATTGGCGCGCGAACAGCGTATCCCAGGTCGCATGATCCTGCGCGCTGTAATGCTGCCAGTTCTGGTCGATGGTCCAGTCCGCGGCGGCATCGGCCGGGGGAGTGGCGAGAGCGTGCGAGTCATCCATGGTGCATGGCCTAGCATAAGGTTTCGAATGATACGATATGGCGGCCGAACGACGATGGTGATGCGCTGGGTCCAGCGGGCGGCGATGCTGCTGGTGCTGGCGGGCCTGGGCTACGCGGCGGCGGGACTGATCGGCGGCGCGGTGCCGGCCAATGCGGCGTGGCGTGCGCCGGCGAAGGGCGTGCGCATCTACGTCGAATCGAACGGCATCCATGTCGGGCTGGTCGTGCCCAAGGTCGCGGCCGGGATCGACTGGCGCGGGATCGCGCCGGGAGCGGACCTCGCCGACCCGCGTTATGCGGGCTATGACCATCTTGCCATCGGCTGGGGCGAACGCGCCTTCTATCTGGAAACCGCGACCTGGGCGGACCTCAAGCTGCGCACGATCCTCGCCGCGGCGCGCGGCAGCGACGCGACGCTGATGCACGTCGAACATGTTCCCGCGCCGCGAACCGGACCCGACGTGCGTAGCGTCGTGCTGCGGCCGGAGGAATATCGCCGCCTCGTCGCCTATATCCGTGCGAGCTTCGCGCCCGCGCACCGGCGGGATCGCGGCTATGGCGCCAACGACGTCTTCTACGCGGGCCGCGGCCATTACAGCGCGGGGCGGACCTGCAACGCCTGGGCGGGCGACGCGCTGCGCTTCGCGGGCGTGCGGATCGGGCGATGGACGCCGTTCCCGATGACGGTGCTGGCATGGTTCTGACGCGCTGGCAGGAAGGTCTGGCACGGTGGCGCAGCGAACCGCCGCCGCATGCGCGGATCGGCACCGGCTTCTGCGCGCCGCCGCCACCGCCCAAGGCACTGGCGGCGAGCGAGGTGCCGCGCGTCGCGTGGATGCTGGCGACGCGCTGGCGCCATGCCGCCGCGCTCGCCGCGGTGCCGGCGGGGCGCGGCGGCACGGTGATGATCCTGCCCGGACTGTTCGACGCCGACGGATCGAGCATGGTGCTGCGCCGCTTCCTCGGCAAGCTCGGCTATCGTGCCGAAGGCTGGGGGCTGGGCCGCAACCTCGGCATCAAGAGCGTCGGCGCGGAGGCCGAGCGGCTGATCGCGCGGGTCGAGGCGCTGTACGACGAGGACGGGCCGGTGACGCTGGTCGGCGTCAGCCTGGGCGGGATCATGGCGCGGCTGGTCGCGCACCGCCGCCCCGATCTGGTGGCGCAGGTAGTGACGGTCAGTTCGCCCTATGCCGGCAGCGGCCGCGCGACCAACGTTTGGCGCGCGTTCGAATGGGCAACCGGCGAGCGCGTCGACGACCCCGCGGTGATCGCGCGCAGCGAGGCGATCGCGGCGCCGTTGCCGGTGCCCTGCACCGCGATCTGGAGCCCGCGCGACGGCTTCGTCAACGGCTTCATCTGCCACGACCCCAGCGCCGAGGCGGTCGAGGTCAACAGCGGGCATCTGGGCGTGCATATCCACCCGGAGGTGCTGATCGCGATCGCGGCGGCGCTGGCGAAGGATGCGGTGGCGCAGGATCGGTAGGGGTTATGGGGGTGCGGCGTTGGGGGACACATGCCCTTCAGCAGGTTCAAGGCGAGCGGGTTCGAGGGCGGAGTGACGCGCATTTAACCGTCATCCCGACGAAAGTCGGGACCCATGGATGCGCGCGGCTGATGGTCGTGCGCCGTCGCTGGTGGGTTGCGTCCATGGGTCCCGGCGTTCGCCGGGATGACGGGTGGGGGGGGTGGTCGCCTACCCTCTCTCCTTCGTCATTCCCGCGAAGGCGGGGATGACGAGGGGTGGGTGCGGGAGCCGCCTCAATACCCTGCGCGATAGCCCGAATACCGGCACGCCTCCTGATCGTCGGGATGCTTGCGGCATTGTTCCGCCGCCTTCTTGCGTTCGCGCCCTTCCCTGGCTTCCTGCTTGCGCATCTTGCGGCCGTAGTTGCGGTCGGCCTCGGACTGGCTGGTCGTGGTCCAGTCGACCGCCTTGCCGGCGACCTGGAACGGTGCCTTGACGATCGAGGTGGCGGTGCTGATGCAGCCGCTCGTCGCCAGCGCGAGCGGGACGAGGCAGAGAGGCAAGATACGCATTACGGAAGGTCCCTGGCGGCGTTACGGGTGTCGACGCCGATTAGCGGATAATCCGTGAAGAATCCGTCGATTCCAAGGCCGAGCGCGCGGCGGATCTCGCCGGCGATATCGCCATGCGTCGCGGGATCGTCGCCGCGGCGGAAGCGCGCCGGCAGGAAGACGTTCTCGGCGCGATAGGTCCAGGGATGGACGCGGAGCCCCGCGGCATGCGCATCGGCGACGAGCGTGGTGGCGACGTCGCCGTTCCACAACTGCGCCTTGTCCGGGCCGAGGCCATAGGCATAGGTTGCGACCTGCCGGAGCCCCACCGGGGTGAGCATCGCCGCATAGCTGGGCGTTGCGCCGTCCGCCGGGCCGCCCTCCCCCGCCATCAGCTGGATCAGGCGGATCTTGGTCAGGGTGTGGATATGCCGGAGGTTCTTCACCTCGAACGACTGGATGAACACCGGCGCATCGGCGCTGTCCCAGCCCGCCTTGCGCAGCGCCGCGACCAGCGTCGCGTCGGTCGGGTGGCCGATGCGCGCGAAATAGGTCGGGTGCTTGGTCTCCGGATAGATGCCGATCGTCCGCCCCGTCTCCCGCGTCCGCCGTTTGGCGAGCGCGATGATCTCGGCGAGCGTCGGGATTTCTAATTTGCCATCATAGGCGGTGTTGCCGGGGCGCAGCTTGGGCAGGCGTTCGCGGGCGCGCAGCGTCTTCAGCTCGGCAAGCGTGAAATCCTCGACGAACCAGTCGGTCAGCGTCCGGCCGTCGATCGTCTTCGTCGTGCGCCGGCTGGCGAATTCGGGATGCGCGGCGACGTCAGTCGTCTCGCCAATCGCATTCTCGTGCCGGGCGACGAGCACGTCGTCCTTGGTCGGCACCAGATCGGGTTCGATGAAATCGGCGCCCTGATCGATCGCGAGATCGTAGGCGGCGAGCGTATGTTCGGGCCGCGATCCGCTGGCGCCGCGATGGGCGATGACGATCGGGCGGGGCAGCGGGGCGGCGGTCATGCCGCGATCCTGCCCGCTCGCCGCGACGGGCGCCAGCAGCATGGCGGTGAGAGCGATTCGCAAAGCGGAAACCATCATGACCGCGTGCGTTACGGACGTAATCTGACAGGGGTGAGACGCCCCGTATCCAAGAGGGCGAGGCATGCACTTCACGATCAACGGCCAATCGTATCAGGCGGAGCCCGACATCCGTACCTCGCTGCTCGACCTGTGTCGCGAGCACCTGGGGCTGACCGGCAGCAAGAAGGGCTGCGACCACGGCCAGTGCGGCGCATGCACGATGCTGGTCAACGGCCGGCGGATCAACAGCTGCCTCAGCCTCGCGGTGATGCATCAGGACGACGAGATCGTCACGATCGAGGGGCTCGGCACGCCCGAGGATCTGCATCCGCTGCAATCCGCCTTCGTCCGGCACGACGGCTATCAGTGCGGCTATTGCACGCCGGGGCAGATCTGCTCGGCGGTTGGCATGCTCGACGAGGTCCGCAAGGGCTGGCCGAGCCATGTCACCGGCGATCTCGACGCGCCGCGCTTCAACGACGACGAGATTTCCGAGCGGATGAGCGGCAACATCTGCCGCTGCGCCGCCTATCCCAACATCGTCGATGCGATCCGCGAGGTCGCCGAGGCCGACGGCACGGTCGATATCGCCCTCCGCCAGACAGTAGAGGCAGGCGCATGAAGACCTTCACCTACGCCAAGGCGAACGACGCCGAGACCGCGGTGCGCGACGCACACGTCTCCGGCGCGAAATTCATCGCGGGCGGCACCAATTTGCTTGACCTGATGAAATTGCAGGTCGAGACGCCCGAGAAGCTCGTTGATATCAGCCGGCTGCCGCTCGGCGAGATCGAGGAGCGCGAGGACGGCGGCCTGACCATCGGCGCACTGGTGCCGAACTCGGACCTCGCCGCCGATCCGCGCGTCATCGCCAAATACGAGGTGCTGAGCCGCGCGTTGCTCGCGGGCGCCTCGGGCCAGTTGCGCAACAAGGCGACGACCGGCGGCAACCTGCTCCAGCGGACGCGCTGCTATTATTTCTACGACACCGCGACGGCGTGTAACAAGCGCGAGCCCGGCGCCGGCTGTTCGGCGGTCGGCGGGTTCAACCGCGTGCTCGCAGTGCTCGGCACGTCCGATCACTGTATCGCGACGCATCCGGGCGACATGCCGGTGGCGATGCGCGCGCTTGACGCGACGATCATCACGCTGAAGGCGGACGGCGACAAGCGGCGGATCTCGATCCACGATTTCTACCGCCTGCCCGGTGACACGCCGAACATCGAGACGGTGCTGGAACCCGGCGAACTCATCACGCATGCCGAACTGCCCGCCCCGCCCAAGGGCAGGCAGACCTATCGCAAGGTGCGCGACCGCGCCTCCTATGCCTTCGCGCTCGTCTCGGTGGCGGGTGTGGTGAGCGTCGAGGACGGCAGGATCGCGTCGGCGGCGCTCGCCTTCGGCGGGCTCGGGCCGATGCCGTGGCGGAACGCCGCGGTGGAAGCGGCGCTGGTCGGCAAGGCGCCGTCCGATGCGGTGTTCAACGCAGCCGCCGACATCCTGCTCGCCGACGCCAGGGGCTATGGTTCGAACGACTTCAAGATCCCGCTGACGCGCCGGGTCCTGATCGCCACCCTGCGCGATCTGACGGGAGAATGAGCATGTTCGGTTTCGGCAAGGGCGACACCAACGCGCTCACGATGAACACGGCGCATCCGGACAGCCTGCTCGACACCTCGGCGCAGGACGTGATCGGCAAGCCGCTCGACCGCGTCGACGGGCCAAAGAAGGTGTCGGGCCAGGCGACCTATGCGGCCGAATATGCGCTCGACGACGTCGCCTATGGCTATCTGGTGCGGGCCACGGTCGGCACGGGCAAGATCACCGACCTCGACGCGTCGGTCGCCAGGGCAATGCCGGGGGTGATCGACGTCATCACCGACTACGCCACCTTCCTGCGCAACCCGCAGCAGGGCGGCGAGACAAGCGCGCCGACGCAAGGGGTCGAGGACGTCGCCTATCACGGCGAGATCATCGCGATCGTCGTCGCCGAAAGCTATGAGGCGGCGCGCGACGCGGCGGAGCAGGTGAAGGTTACATATGCGCCCGGCGAGGGCCGCTACAGCTTCCTTGCGCATCGCGAGGAGGCGGAAAAGCCGAGCACGCAGCAGATCCCGCCGCACCACAAGCAGGGCGACGTCGACACGGCGATGGCGGAGGCGGTGCACACGATCGACGTCACCTATACGACGCCGAGCCAGAATTCGGCGGCGATGGAGCCTCACGCCAGCCTGGCGGTGTGGCAGGACGGCGCGCTGACGCTGTACGGCGCGTATCAGATGCCCGCGTCGGACAAATTGCAGCTCGCCAAGTCGCTCGGCGTGTCGGCGGACAAGGTGCGGATCGTCGCGGCGTTCGTCGGCGGCGGCTTCGGATCGAAGCTCGGCATCGCGCCCGAGAGCGTCGCCGCGGCGATCGCCGCCAAGCGGCTGGGGCGCCCGGTCAAGGCGGTAATGGCGCGCCAGCAGGTGTTCGACGCGACCGTGCGCCGCTCCAACACCGAACAGCGCATGCGGCTCGGTGCCGATGCGGACGGCAGGCTGACCGCGATCGGGCACGAGACGTTGGTATCCAATTTGCCCGGCGAGGATTTCTTCGAACCCGCCGGCGTCGCGACGCACTTTCTTTATGAGGGCGAGAACCGGCTGATCACGCACGATATCGTCCGGCTCGACTGGATGCTGGCGGGATCGATGCGCGCGCCGGGCGAGGCGGTCGGGCTGATCGCGCTGGAGGGGGCGATCGACGAACTGGCGGAGAAGATTGGCATCGATCCGATCGAGCTGCGCCGCCGCAACGAGCCGCGGGAGGATCCCGAGAAGAAGGTCCCCTATTCGTCGCGTGCGCTGATCCCCTGCCTCGAGCGCGGGGCGGAAAAGTTCGGCTGGGCGCAGCGCAAGCCCGCCGGCACCGACCGGCGCGGCGACTGGCTGTACGGCATCGGCGTCGCGTCGGCCGCGCGATCGAACATGCTGCAGAAGTCCGCGGCCAAGGTATCGATCGACGGCCAGGGCAAGGCGCATGTCGAGACCGACATGACCGATATCGGCACCGGCACCTACACAATCCTGGCGCAGATCACCGCCGAGATCCTGGGCCTGCCGCTGGAGGACGTCATCGTCCATCTCGGCGACACCGATGCGCCGCCGGGTGCGGGGTCGGGCGGATCGTGGGGCGCCGGTTCGTCGGGGTCGTCGGTCTATCTCGCCTGCGAGGCGCTGCGCGGCCAAATCGCCAAGGCGATGGGCGTTGCCGAGGATGCGATGACGCTGAAGGACGGCCGCGTGATCGCCGACAACCGTAGCGTGCCGCTTGCCGAGCTGGTCGGCGAGGGCATGGAGGCGACCGGGCAGATCGCGCCGGGCAAGCAGGAACAGTTGTTCAACCAGGCGAGCTATGGTGCGCATTTCGCCGAGGTCGCGGTCAACGTCGTCACCGGCGAGGTGCGGGTCAAGCGGATGCTCGGCGTGTTCACCGCGGGCCGCATCCTCAACGCGAAGACCGCGCGGTCGCAATGCCTGGGCGGCATGACCTTCGGCATCGGCTGCGCGCTGACCGAAGAGCTGGTCCACGACCCGCGCAACGGCAAGATCGTGAACCGCGACCTCGGCGAGTATCACGTGCCTGTGAATGCCGACGTGCCGCAACTGGAGGTCGAGTTCCTGCAGGAGCGCGACATCCACGCCAACCCGCTGCATGCCAAGGGGCTGGGCGAGGTCGGCATCTGCGGCGCGGCGGGGGCGATCGGCAATGCGCTGTACAATGCGACTGGCGTGCGGGTGCGCGACTATCCGTTGACGCTGGACAAGCTGCTGGAGGGGTTGCCGGCGGTGTGAGGCCGGCGTCGGGGGCGCCCCACCCACCCCGTCACCCCGGACTTGTTCCGGGGTGACGGGGGAATTGGGGCGCCCTTCACCCCGCCTTCGCTGTATCCTACATGTCACCCGCCCGGGCCGAGGATCGACGCGATGAACGAGATGACGATGGACCGTGCCTACCGCCCCGCGAGGCTGGCGCGGGCGCAGCAAAACGTGCTCGGTGCGCCGGTGCCGCGGATCGAGGGGCCGGCGAAGGTCAGCGGCACCGCGACGTACGCCTATGAAGGCGCCGAGGCCGGCACCGCCTATGCCGCGATCGTCGGCGCGCCGGTCGGCAGCGGCCGCGTCACCGCCATCGATACCGCCGCCGCGGAGGCGCTGCCCGGCGTCATCGCGGTGATCCACGGCGACCCGCGGATGGTCACCGGCGGCAGCAATTCGCAAGGGATAGCGCACAGCGGCACCGATCGCGTCTTCCATTACGGCCAGCCGGTGGCGATCGTCGTCGCCGAGGATCAGGCGATCGCCCGCGACGCTGCGGCGCTGGTCGTCGTCCATGCCGCGCCCGGCGCAGACCGCTTCGATCGCAACGCGCAGCCGGTCGAGCGCGACCATGACCTCGGTTTCCTGCCGGCGATCGATATCGGCGATCTCGATGTGGCGCTCGCCGCCGCGCCGGTGGTGGTCGACCGCAGCTATACGACGCCGGTGCATTTCCCCGCCGCGCTCGAACCCCATGCCAGCACCGTTTCGTGGGCCGACGGCAAGCTGCTGGTGCGCACCAGCAACCAGGTGATCGGCGGCGCGCGCGGTACGATCGCCAAGGCACTCGGCCTCGCCAAGGAGGACGTGCGCGTGCTCGCGCCCTATGTCGGCGGCGGCTTCGGCGGCAAGACCGGGGTCGGGCCCGAGGTGATCCTCGCTGCGATCGCCGCGGAGAAGGTCGGGCGGCCGGTCAAGATCGCGCTGCCGCGCGCGCAGACCGCCTATCTGGTCCATCACCGCTCGGCGACGACGCAGCGCGTGCGGATCGGCGCCACCGAGGACGGGCGGATCACCGCCTTCGCGCACGAGGGCGTCGCTGCGCAGAACGACGATGCCAGCTTCCTCGAGCCGATCCCGTTCGGCTCGCTGCCGCTCTATGCCGGCGAGGCGCGGCGGTTCCGCACCGATCTGGTCCGCGTCGACCTGCCCGCCACCGGCGCGGTGCGCGCGCCGGGCGAGGCGATCGGCACGTTCGCGGTCGAATGCGCGATGGACGAACTCGCCGAACGGCTCGGGCTCGATCCGGTCGAGCTGCGCCGGCGCAACGAGCCCGAGGTCGATCCGGTCAACGGCAAGCGGTTCTCGACGCGGCGGCTGCTCGATTGCTACGATGAGGGCGCGCGCCGCTTCGGCTGGGCCGACCGGCGCAAGGGCCGCGAGGGCGACTGGCTGATCGGCCATGGCATGGCGGCGGCGCTGCGTGGCAATTTCACCGTCATGGCGGAGGCGCGGGTGACGCTCGGCGCCGACGGGCGCGCGACGGTCGAGACCGACATGACCGATATCGGCACCGGCACCTATACGATCCTCGCGCAGACCGCGGGCGAGATGCTCGGCCTGGCCGTGGCCGACGTCGCGGTGCGGATCGGCGACAGCGACCTGCCCGCCAGCGCCGGTTCGGGCGGATCTTTCGGTGCGGGCAGCGCCTGTTCGGCGGTGGTGCTGGCGTGCGAGGATATCATCGCCGCGCTCGCGCTGCGGATGAACGCGTCGCCTGAGGAACTGACGCTGCACGACGGCTGCGTCGTCGCGGGCGGGCGCAGCGTCGCGCTTGCCGATCTGCTCCATGGCGAACCGATCGTCGCCACCGGCAAGACCGGTCCCGGCACCGAGACGCAGGCGACCAGCCAGGCGAGCCACGGGGCGCATTTCGTCGAGGTCGCGGTGAATGCGATCACCGGCGAGGTGCGGGTGCGGCGGATGCTCGGCGTGTTCGACGTCGGCCGCGTGCTCAACGCCAAGACCGCGGCGAACCAGCTGATCGGCGGCATGGTCTGGGGCCTGTCCTACGCGCTGGGCGAAGAGGCGGTGGTCGACACGCGCAACGGCCATTTCATCAATCCCGACTTCGGCGAATATCACGTCGCGGTGCACGCTGACGTGCCGCGCATCGAGGTGCATTTCATCGAGGAAATCGACGACAGCGCGAACCCGGTCGGGGCGAAGGGGGTCGGCGAGCTCGGCATCTCGGGCGCCGGCGCGGCGGTGGCGAATGCGATCCACGATGCGTGCGGGGTCAGGGTGCGCGACTTCCCTGTGACGCTGGACAAGCTGCTGGCGGGATTGCCGCCGCTGTAATTCCTCCCCGGCACGGGGAGGGGGACCGCGTCGCGAAGCGGCGTGGTGGAGGGGGCTCTCCACCTGCTGCATCGCCCGTGGAAGCCCCCCTCCACCAGCCTGCGGCTGGTCCCCCTCCCCGTGCCGGGGAGGATTTGAAGGATAAGATCATGGCCGAAAACGACTCCGTCCTCACCGCCGCCCAGCAATGGCAGGGCGAACCGCTCGCGCTCGCGACGGTGGTGTCCACCTGGGGCAGCGCGCCGCGGCCGCGGGGCAGCCATATGCTCGTCCACGCCGATGGCCGGTTCGAAGGATCGGTATCGGGTGGTTGCGTCGAGAGCGATATCCTGCAGACCGCGGCCGAGGTGATCGCGGGCGCACCGTTCCAGCTCAAGCGCTACGGCGTCGCCGACGATGCGGCGTGGGAAGTGGGCCTGCCGTGCGGCGGCGAGATCGCGGTGATGGTGCAGCCGGTGTCGGCGGCGGGATTCGATCCCGAATTGTTCGACCGGATCGCGGAGGCGCGCGAGCGGGGCGAGGCGCTGACCGTCATCACCGATCTCGCCACCGGGCATAGCGACCTGAAACCGCTCGAGACGGGCGAGGTGTTCGCCAACCGCTACGATCCGGCGCGACGGCTGCTGATCGTCGGCGCGGTGCAGATCGCGCAGGCGCTCGCCCAATTGTCGCGCACGCTCGGCATCGACACGACGGTGATCGACCCGCGCGCGCGTTTCCTGACCGAGGAACGCTTCCCCGGCGTGGCGCTCGACGACCGCTGGCCCGACGAGGCGATCGAAGCCTTGAAGCCCGGCCCCGCCACCGCGGTCGTGACGCTGAGCCACGATATCAAGATCGACGATCCCGCGCTGATCGCCGCGCTGGCGACCAACGCGCCCTATGTCGGTGCGCTGGGCAGCCGGCGCAGCCATGCGGCGCGGCGCGAGCGGCTCGCCGCGGCGGGGTTGAGCGAGGCCCAGATCGACCGGATCGACGCGCCGGTCGGGATCGATATCGGTGCGATCGGCCCGTCCGAGATCGCGCTGTCGATCGCCGCGGCGATGGTGGGGGCGTTTCACGGACTTGGCCATGATCGCGGTTGAGGATTGCGTGCTGGTGCTGCTCGCCGCGGGGCGGTCGCGGCGGATGGGCGATATCGGCAGCAAGCTCGATGCGCCGTTCCTCGGCCGGCCGCTGGGGCTGCACGTCGCGGTCGCGCTGGAGGACATGCCGTTCCGCGAGCGGGTCGCCGTCGTCGGCGGCGCGGACTGCGATTATGCCGCGCATGGCTTCACCATCGTGCGCAACGACGATCCGCAGCTGGGCATGAGCCGGTCGCTGGCGCTCGGCGTCGATTGCGCGCGGGCGCGCGGGGTCAAGGCGGTGGTGGTGGCGCTCGCCGACATGCCGCGGGTGACCGCGACGCATATCTACCAGTTGCTCGACGCCGCCGACGACGAGGACGCGATCGTGGCGTCGAGCGACGGTCATGCGGCCAAGCCGCCGGCGGTGTTCGGTGCGGGGCGGTTCGATGCGCTGGTGGCGCTGGAGGGCGATGCCGGCGCGCGCGACATGGTGCGCGCGGGCAAGCATGTCGTGACGACGCCGGCGGAGTTGATCGACGTCGATACGCCGGAGGAACTGGAGCGGCTCCGCGAGCTGGTCGGGGCACCGGAGGCCTATACGCGGCGGCGGCGGACGATCATGCAGTCGTGACCTGGGGCCGGAGATCCCACCCTTTCAAAACTCCTGCGTCACCCCGGACTTGTTCCGGGGTCCACCGTGCCGCAGGCTTAGGACATGAGCCTCTTGCCACACGCCTCGCCGCGGAGTGGACCCCGGAACAAGTCCGGGGTGACGGAGAAACTGGGCAACCCCAACCTACCTCACTCGTGCCTTAGCGCGTCGATCGGGTTGAGCGCCGCCGCGCGCCGTGCCGGGAAGTAGCCGAACACCACGCCGATCACCGCCGAGATGGCGAAGGCGATGATGTTGATCTGCGGATCGAACGTCCACGGCACCTGCATCAGCGGCACCAGCGCCAGGATCACGCCCTGTGCGATCACCAGCCCGATGATCCCGCCGAGGCACGACAGCGCCACCGCCTCGACGAGGAACTGAAGCAGCACCTCGCGCGCGACCGCGCCGATCGCCAACCGGATGCCGATCTCCCGCGTGCGCTCGGTCACCGACACCAGCATGATGTTCATGATGCCGATCCCGCCGACGACGAGGCTGATCGCCGCCACCGCCGCGACGATGCGGGTGAGCAGCGTCGTCGTGCCGGTCAGCGTGTCGGAAATCTGCTTGGTGTCGAAGATGTTGAAATCGTCGTCGCGCCCGCCGGTCAGGTGGCGACGTTCGCGCAGCAGGTCGGTGATCGCCGCCTGGACGGTGCTGGTCTGGTAATCGGTGTCGACGCCGACCAGCATCAGCCGCACGTCGCGGTTGCCGGTGAAACGGCGCTGCACCGTCTTGATCGGCATGACGACCACGTCGTCCTGATCGCCGAACCCGCCCTGCCCGCGCGTGCTCAAGGCCCCGATCACGTCGCAGCTGATATTGCCCAGCCGGATGCGCTTGCCGATCGCGTCGGCGCCGCGGAACAGGTTGGTGCGCACGGTATTGCCGATCAGGCACACCGCCTTGCCCGCCTCCTGCTCCGCCGGCGTCCAGTAGCGACCCGCGACCAGCGGCCAGGGCTGCACCGTCAGGAACGCGCTGGTCGTGCCGTTGATCGAGGTCGACCAGTTGGCGCCTTCGTAGATCGCGGTCGCCGAGGCGCTCGCCTGCGGCGCGACCGCGGTGACGCCGGCGACCTGCTGCGCGATCGCCTCGACATCCTCCGGCTTGAAGTTGGGCGGCTGCGGCCCGCCGCCGCCGCGGCCGAAGCCCTGGCCGGGGCGAATCTGCAGGATGTTGGAGCCCAGCGCGGAAATCTGCTGCTGCACGGCGGCGGTGGTCGCCTTGCCGAGCGTCACCATCGTCACGACCGCGCCGACGCCGATGACGATGCCGAGGATGGTCAGGAACGAGCGCAGCAGATGCCGGCGGATCGACCGCAGCGCGAGGATGAGCGTGGTGCCGAGCATCAATAGTCCTTCTTCCCCTCTCCCGCCGGGAGAGGGGCAAGCTGCCGAAGGCAGCGCGGGGTGAGGGTGAGGCCGGGTGAGCGTCGCACGATCACCCTCACCTTTCCGCCGACCTCCGGTCGGCTCCCTCCCTCTCCTGCTGGGAGAGGGACTGTCATGCCTCCACCGCCGCGCCCTGCTGGTGCTGCGCCTCGATCCGCTCGACCAGCCCGTCCTTGAAGTGGATCACCGTCCTGGCGAACGCGGCCATATCGGGTTCGTGCGTCACCATCAGCACGGTGATGTTCGCCGTCCGATTGAGGTCGGTGAGCAATTCCATGATCTCGACCGAGCGTTCGCTGTCGAGGTTGCCGGTCGGTTCGTCGGCGAGCAGCACGTCGGGCTGCGTGACGATCGCGCGCGCGATGGCGACGCGCTGTTGCTGGCCGCCGGACAGTTCGGCGGGCGTATGGTCCCACCAGCGATCGAGCCCGACCTTGGCGAGCGCCGCCATGCCGAGTTCGCGCCGCGTCTTCTTGTCCTCGCCGCGGTAGAGCAACGGCAGTTCGACGTTCTCGAGCGCGCTGGTGCGGGAGAGCAGGTTGAACCCCTGGAACACGAAACCGAGGTAACGGCGGCGGAGCAGCGCGCGCTGGTCGCGGTCGAGCGTCTCGACGTGATGGCCGCGGAACAGGAAGGTACCCGCCGACGGCACGTCGAGGCAGCCGAGGATGTTCATCGTCGTCGACTTGCCCGACCCCGACGGGCCCATGACCGCGACGAAATCGCCCGCCTGGATGTCGAGATCGACGCCCTTCAGCGCCTGGAACTGCGTCGCGCCGGTGCCGTAGACCTTGGTGACGCTGCGCATCGTGATGAGGGGGTCAGGCACGTCGCCAAACCTCTTCCGTCACCCCGGACTTGTTCCGGGGTTCACGGGGCGGCAGGCGCGTCGGCAAGAGGCTCACGCGATACGCTCGCGGAACAGTGGCCCCCGGAACAAGTCCGGGGTGACGATGGGGTTTACTGCCCACCGGCCGCACCCTGCCGCCGCTGGCCGCCTGCGCCGCTACGCCGGCCCGCGCCCGCGCCGTCGTTGCCGCTCGACAGCTGGCCGGTGATGACCTGCTGCCCCGGTTTCAGATCGCCGCCCAACACTTCGGTCATCGTGCCGTTGCTGTCGCCGGTCACGACCTGCACCGCCTGCGGCTTGCCCTCGGCGTCCTTGACGTAGACCGTCTGGCTGGCGCCGCGGCCGAGCTTGGCGGTGCGCTCGGGGCGATCGCGGCGCGGCCGGAAGGTCAGCGAACCGGCGATGCCGCCGCTCGATCCACCCGCGCCCGTCGCCGCCGGCTTGAAGCGCAGCGCCGCGTTGGGGACGAGCAGCACGTTCTGCCGATCCGAGGTGACGATATCGGCGGTCGCGGTCATCCCCGGGCGCAATTGCAGCGAGGGGTTGGCGACGGTCAGGTCGGCGGCATAGCTCACCACCTGTCCGGTCGCGGTCGTCGTGGTCGTCGTCGTCGAGCTCGCCGCGCTGACCGTCAGGTTCGACCCCAGGTCGACCCGCGTGATCGTCGCCGGGAAGGTACGCCCCGGAAAGGCGTCGACGGTGAAGTTCGCCTTCTGCCCGACCTTGACCTCGCCGACGTCGGCCTCGTCGATCGCGACCTCGAGCTTCATCTTGCTGAGGTCCTCGGCGATGACGAACAACGTCGGCGTGTTGAACGAGGCGGCGACGGTCGCGCCCGGATCGATCTGGCGCGCGAGCACGACGCCGTTGACCGGCGAGCGGATGACCGCGCGGGCGCGCTGCGTCTGGTTCTGCGCCAGCGCGGCGCGTGCCGCCGCGACATTGGCCTGCGCGACCTTCAGCGCGGCGATGCTGCGCTGGTAATCGGCGCGACCGGCCTGCAGTTCGGTGCCCGACGGCACGCGGCCGTTGGAGAGCTTGTAGACCTCCTCCAGCCGGGCGAGTTGCGCGCGGCTTTCGGCGACGGTCGCCTGCGCCTGATTGACCTGCGCCTGGTTGGCGGCGATCTGCGCCTGTTGCTGGCGGATCTGGTCGTCGATCTGCTGCGGGTCGATCAGCGCCAGCGGCTGGCCGGCGGTGACGCGGTCGTTGACGTCGACCACCACGCGCGTGACGAGGCCCGACAGCTGCGAGCCGACCGTCACCTGATTGGTCGGCGCGAGCTTGCCCGTCGCCGAGACGGTGACGGTGAGGTCGCCGCGCTCCACGCCCTGCGTCGCATAGCCGGCATCCGCCTTCGGCCCGAAACAGCTCTTGAGCAGCAGCGCGAGCAGGACGACGCCAATGCCGACGAACACCCATTTGAGATAGCGGCGCCACGCCGGCACCGGCTTCACGCCCAGAAAGTCGTCGATCGGTTCGGCCATCAGCGGGTCTCTGCGACAGGAGTTTGGGCGACAGGAGTTTGGGCCACCGGCGTCGTGCCGGGTTCGGGCGCGGTCGGAACGACACTCGCATCCCAGCCGCCGCCCAGCGCATTGTAGAGCGCGATCAGCGCGGTCGCCTGATCCGAGCGCGCCTGGACGAGGCCGTTCTGCGCGGAGAGCAGCGCGGTTTCCTGCTGGTTGAGCGTCGTAAAATCGGTGAGGCCGCTGCGATACTGGCTGCGGCTGAGGACCGCCGAGGCGCTGGCCGCATCATAGGCGATGCGGAACTGCGTCTCGCGCTGGCGCGCGGCATCGAGCGCGACGATCGCATTCTCGATATCCTCGAGCGCGGTCAGCACGATGCCGCGGTAATTGGCGAGCGCGATGTCGGTCGCCGCCTCGCTCGAACGGACCTGGCTGCGCAACCGGCCGCCGTTGAAGATCGCCTGCGTCAACCCGGCGAACAGGCCGCCGGTGATCGCGTCGCCCAGGCTGCCGATGCTGGTCGCATTGGTGTTGATGTTGCCGGTGATCGCGAGCGCCGGATACAACCGCGCCCTCGCGACGCCGATCTGCGCGGTCGCCGCGGCCAGCGCGCGTTCGGCGGAGCGGACGTCGGGCCGCCGCCGCAACGCATCCGCCGGGATGCCGACGCCGACCGTCGCCGGCCCCCGCGGGATCGGCGCGGTCGCGGCGAGCGCGGTGCGCAGCGCGCCCGGCGCCTGACCGGTCAGCACCCCGATCCGCGCGACCGCGGCGGCATATTGCTGCTCGATCTGCGGCACGGTGGCGGCGGTCTGCGCACGCTGGCTGCGCGCCTGTTCGGCATCGACCGACGAGACGAGCCCGGCTTGGACGCGGAACCCCGCGATCTCCAGATTGTCGTCCTGGATACCCAGGCTGGCGCGCGCATTGGCGAGCTGCGCCTGATAGGCGCGGGCGAGGACGTAATTGCGCGCGACCTCGCTCTCCACCGTCAGCAGCACGGTCGCATAGTCGAAGCCGCTGGCTTCATATTGCGCGCGGCTCGCCTCGACGGTGCGGCGGATCTCGCCGAACAGCCCGACCTGATAGCTGGCGGACAGGCCGGCGGAAAAGCTGTTGGTGCCGCCGCCGCCCGTATCGACCACGGTGCCGTCGGGCAGCGTGAACGACCGGCCGCCGCCGCGCAGATTCTCGTTGCGTTGATAGCCCGCCGATCCCGACAGCGTCGGCAGCAGCGACGCGCGGTTCTGCACCAGCGCCTCGCGCGCCTGCCGCAGCCGGCCGAGCGCCTGCGCGACATCGGTATTGGCGATCCGCGCCTGTTCGACCAGCCGGCCGAGCGCGGGATCGTCGAAGTTCGACCACCAGCGCGTCAGATCCTCGGGCGTCTGCTGCGCCGGGACCGAATAGCCGGTCGGCACGCCCAGCTCGGCGGCAGCTTTCGGCCGGTAATCGGGGCCGAGCGTACAGCCGGCCAGCGCCGCGGTGGTGAGCAAAAGGGCGAAAACACGGGCCATGGCGTATCGTGTGGTCAACGCGCCGGACGGCGTCCAGCGATTTTATGTCGCAATTTGTCTTGCCGGCGCGGCGTGGACGCCTGCGCCGTCGGACGCCTCACGTGCCGGTGAACTGCGGGCGGCGCTTCTGCAGGAACGCCGTCCCTCCTTCCAGCGCATCCGCCGAGGTGCGCGCCGTGCGTTGCGCCTCCGCCTCGGCATGCAGCGCGGCGGGATAGTCGCTGTGCAGCGCCTGCCCCAGCATCCGCCGCATCAGTCCCAGCGCGACCGTCGGCCCCGCCGCCAGCCGCATCGCCAGCGCCAGCGCCTCGGCGTCGAGCGCCTCGTCGGCGACGACGCGGTGGATCATTCCCCATTCCAGCGCCTGCGCGGCGGGCACGCGTTCGCCGAGCATCATCATCTCCGCCGCCCGCGCGCGCCCGATCAGCCGCGGCAGCATCCACGACGCCCCGCCATCGGGCACCAGCCCGATGTTGACGAACGCCTGCAGGAAGTAGGCGGTCTCGCTCGCGACACAGAAATCGGCGGCCAGCGCGAGGCTGCAGCCGATCCCCGCCGCCGGCCCGCGCACCGCGCTCACCACCGGCACGCCAAGCTCGGCGATCGCGGCGATCGTCGGATTGTAATGCTGTGTCAGCGCCGCGAAGGTCGTCTCGCCCGGATCGTCGCTGCCGAACGCGCCGCCACCGACATCCGCGCCCGAACAGAACGCCCGCCCCGCCCCCGCGATCAGCACCGCCCGCGCGCCGTCCCGATCGGTCAGCGCCTCGCGCAATTCGTCGAACAGCGCCGGCGGCGCGGCGTTCAATCGATCGGGCCGATCGAGCGTCAACGCCAGCACGTCGCCATGCCGTTCGCTGCGGATATATCGATACGTCATCGCTGCCTCTCCCGCCCATCCTGCCTGCCGCAAATGTGCATGGCCGGGGGGCGTGTGTCCGTTTCGCCGGGCAGCATAGCGACGGTGGTGCCGGTGGCCACCCCAATTTCGGTTGGCGGGCGGAGGAATGTCCCCGGGGCTTGACCCGGTGTCGACGTTCAGGATTCTTGAACGAGCGTACCATGCCTTCATCGCCAAGGTGCGTCGGTCGGTTGCGGTTAGGATCCGATGTCTGAACGGCTATACCCCGACCGACGATTGCCCCCGCAAGCGGCAGGTTGCGGTTGGCCCCCGATCTCTGAACGGCTATACCGCTAGGGTATGAGGCATGAGTACGCGCATCGTTGCAGTTGGCCCCCGATCTCTGAACGGCTATACCCGAATGGAGCGCCACGCGGTCAGAGCCAGGTTGCGGTTGGCCCCCGATCTCTGAACGGCTATACCGGCACGCCCCGTCAAGCGACGGGCGGCAGTGTTGCGGTTGGCCCCCGATCTCTGAACGGCTATACCGGATGCCGCTGTGGGTCGAAGTGATGCCAGGTTGCGGTTGGCCCCCGATCTCTGAACGGCTATACCCCGCGGCCGTTCGGCCACAGGATCTTGTCCGTTGCGGTTGGCCCCCGATCTCTGAACGGCTATACCAGGCGGGAAGGGTGGTGACGTCGGTGTACCGTTGCGGTTGGCCCCCGATCTCTGAACGGCTATACCCGAGCCGAACAGTTGTGGCGCGACCTGGAAGTTGCGGTTGGCCCCCGATCTCTGAACGGCTATACCATGATCTCGCTTTTGCGCGCCGACCTCCCTGTTGCGGTTGGCCCCCGATCTCTGAACGGCTATACCCGCGAACGCGGATCGCCTGTTCGTGGTCTAGTTGCGGTTGGCCCCCGATCTCTGAACGGCTATACCTTGCGGAATGATCAGGTCCAGCGTGGGGAGGTTGCGGTTGGCCCCCGATCTCTGAACGGCTATACCGGGCGGTCGGTTTCCCGCATCCGCACCGAGTTGCGGTTGGCCCCCGATCTCTGAACGGCTATACCTGCAAGAAGGCCAAGAACAACCGCGACCTTGTTGCGGTTGGCCCCCGATCTCTGAACGGCTATACCCCACAGCGTCAACGCCGCCCGGCTCGAACAGTTGCGGTTGGCCCCCGATCTCTGAACGGCTATACCCCCGGCCAGCGCCTTGTCGATCGGCGCGCCGTT
>NZ_JAMLDY010000009.1 GCF_024211255.1 Sphingomonas liriopis
ACCGGGTTGAACGTACCTCTGGTGTACCTGTCGTCGTGCCAACGGCGCAGCAGGGTAGCTATGTACGGACGGGATAACCGCTGAAAGCATCTAAGCGGGAAGCCTCCCTCGAGATAAGATTTCATAGGACGGTCGGAGACCACGACCTTGATAGATCGGATGTGGAAGTGCGGTAACGCATGGAGCTAACCGATACTAATTGTCCTATTCGCGCTTGAGAGTCTCACACCATCAATGACAATCCTGGACCTCGGGTTCAGCCGTCAGCGACAGGCGTGGATGAACATGCTCGACGCCAGAATACAAAACCTCGTGATTTTCACACAAAGGTGCATCGATTTTAGGAGCCCGTCACAATGCAAATTGCGACGGGTCCACCCAAGCCCAACCCCGCATCCGCCCGCTTCATTGCTTGGTGGCTATAGCGTCGGTGTCCCACCCGATCCCATCCCGAACTCGGCCGTGAAACCCGACTGCGCCAATGGTACTATCGCTCAAGCGATGGAAGAGTAGGTCGTCGCCAGGCATTGCAGCCGGCGGGTGCAGGACAAAAGGCTCAAGAACCCATCACATCGTCTCCGGTCCCCGGACCACCAACACCCCCGCCCACACGCGGGGGCGTTCGTGCCTCCCGGGTACCCTCATCCATCAAAGTACCACTTTGATGGACCTCATCGCGGGGTGGAGCAGCCCGGTAGCTCGTCAGGCTCATAACCTGAAGGTCACAGGTTCAAATCCTGTCCCCGCAACCATCTTTAGATACTCGACATAGCGCCGCCCTTACGGGCGGCGTTGTCGTTTGGGACAGATCCCGTACATCCGCAACACTCGGCATAACGCCTGCCCACCAGCCAGCATGGCCGGTCGGGTCAGCCGTCAGGCATTGCAACACATGCCCATCGCCAAGCAAACGCAGCGAAATAGTCTCGAACGGCTGCAACCCAGTCGGGTACGACCGGACAGACGCTCCCACCGATCGCCGTTCACCTGGTCGGATTGGCGCTAACGCCCGGTTGCGCGCCTGCAGGCCGAGCGCAGTCCGCCGCCGGCGGCAGTTTCGGTGCGGCGAGGCCGACGTTCCAGTTCCAGCCGATCGTGCCCGTCGCCCGACGGCGGCACATCACGCTCTCGTTAAGCGCGAACATGCCTGGCATCAGGTCGCGTCGGGCCTGCGGGGTCGCGGCGAAGTGCATGTAGTGGCGATCCGCGCCATAGGCCGGCCACGCCGCAGCAGCGCGCGCGACGGGGCGGGCATCGCGGACGAAGCCCGCCCAGTAATCGAGCATGGCGTCGGACAATGCACGTTCCCCGGCGGTGTCGGGCACGCGCGGCCAGCGCGGTGGCGTCGTGGCGAAGGTGCCGAACACATAGGGCAATTCGCTGGCGTGGAAGGCGTGGAGGTCTGCGGCGTCCGCAGCGGGATAGCCGTGGTCGAACAGATAGAGATAGGCACGCTGGCCGAGCGCGGTCTGACGACGGACGACCCGCTCCGCCGTCCATCCGTAGAGTGCGTCGCGCGTCGTCGCGAGGATGCTCTGCGGATAATCGGCGGCCGGATAGAGGCGCAGGAACGCGTCGGCGAGTTCGCCGTAGCGGTCGCGGATCTCGCGTTCGTAGCTGGCCGCATCCGCGGGGGGCTTGGGCGCGAGCATGCGCAGCGAACGGATTTCGCCTTGGTTGAACCCGGTCAGCACCGGCACCCGCGCCTGTTCACCGCGATCGAAGGCATCGACCATCTGCCGGGGCAGGACGACACCGTCGACCACCCCGAACGGCGCAAAGCCGAGTTTCGCAGCACTATCGGTCAGCGTCTGCGCATCGATCGCGCGCAGGCTGGCGACGTCGGGAGTCTTGAGCGCCCCGCCGAGTGCCTGCCCGCCGGTTTCCCATGCCGGCGCGCCGAACACGCCGCGGTGCAATTCGGGCATCGAGATCATATAGGCGCTCTGCGCGATCGCGCCGGCGAACAGCCCGCGCGCGGCTGGCGCGGTCATCAGGTAGAGCGCGCTGAGTCCGCCCGCCGATTCGCCGGCGATCGTCACCTTGCGCGGCGCGCCGCCGAATGCGGCGATATTGTCGTGCACCCAGCTCAGCGCGGCGATCTGGTCGAGCAGGCCGTAATTGCCCGAGACGTGCTGCGCAGACTCCGCGCTGAGCCCCGGATGCGCCAGCCAGCCGAGGACGCCGAGCCGATAGTTGATCGACACGACGATGATGCCGCGCTCGGCGAGCTTGCGGCCGTCGTACATCGGCTCGCGGCTCGATCCGCTGACCAGCGCGCCGCCGTGTATCCACACCATCACCGGTGCGTTGCGCGCGTTCGCCGGCGCCCAGACGTTGAGCGTCAGGCAGTCCTCGCTCACCGGCATCGGCGCGCCGCTGTAGATCGTCGCGGTGGACCCCTGCGGTTGCACGCACGCCGCACCGAACGCGGTGGCGGATCGCGTGCCCTTCCAGCGCGGCAGCCGCACCGGCGCGCGCCAGCGCAGCGCGCCGACCGGCGGCGTGGCATAGGGAATGCCGCGGAAGACGCGGATGCCGCCCTCCGCTGTGCCACTGACCGTGCCCGCGGGCGCCGCGACGACGGGCGCGGCCGGGGCGGGGATGGCCGCCGCGCTCGCCAGCGCGATCGAGAGCAACGTTATCATCGGATCGTCTCCTGACGGCGCAGCGTCCGCGCCAGCCACAGGAACAGGCCGATCGCGATGACGTAAAAGGGGGTGAGCGTGTAGAGCGACAGCTGCAGCGGGTTGGCCGCGCCGCCCGCGGCGAAATGATCGCTCGCCGCGCCGACCCAGGTCGGCCCCAGCCCCAGTCCGATGAAGTTCATCACCAGCAGCAGCAGCGCCCCCGCCAGCACGCGCTGGTTGGGCGCCGCCTCTTCCTGCACCAGCGTCACCGAGCAGGAGAGGTAGAAATAGTTGAAGAACATGACGACGGTGAGCAGCGCCAGCGCCAGCGGCCAGGTCGGCGCCCAGACGAAGGCGATGTAGAAGGGCATCGACACCGCCAGCGACACCGCCGGCGCGATCGCGAACACGCGGCGCGACCCTTTCCGGGCGAAATGGTCGATGATCCGGCCCGATGCGACCATGCCGCCGCCCATGCCGATGACGATCGCCAGCGCATACCAGATCGCGATCTCGGGCAGAGTCATGCCCTTCTCGCGGATCAGGAACAGCACCGCGAAATTGCCGAGGCCATAGGTGACGAACTGCGTCGCGCCGCTGCCCAACGCGGCGAGCGTCATCACCGGATTGGCGAAGAACGCGCGCAGCGTCGCCCAGAACGGCGCCTTGTCGGACACGATCGCCGCGCCCGGATCGGCTGCGCCGCGCGCCGGCTCGGGCACGACGAACGGCAGCGCCACCGCGGCGACGATCCCGACGATGCCGATTGCGACGAAGGCGTTGCGCCAGTCGAACAGCGCCGCGATCGACGCGCCCAGGGCGATGCCCAGCGCCGCGCCGATCGGCGGCCCGAGATTGTAGATGCCGAAGGCGACGCCGCGCCGCCCGGGCGCGAACGTGTCGGTGATGAGCGCATAGGACGGCGGCACGCCGCCCGCCTCGCCGAAGCCGACGACCATCCGCGCGACGACCAGCTGCGGGTAGGTGCGCGCCATGCCGCAGGCGATCGTCGCCGCGCTCCAGATCGCGCAGGCCAGCGTCAGCACGCCGACGCGGCTGGTGCGGTCGGCGAGCCAGCTGACGGGGATCGCGATGAAGCAATAGAACATCGCGAAATACAGCCCGCCGATCAGCCCCAATTGCCCGTCGGTGATGTGCAGCGAATCCTGGATCGGCTTGGCGAGGATGCCGAGCAATTGGCGGTCGAGGAAGTTGAGCACGTAGACGAAGGTCAGCATCGCCAGCACGATGCCGGGATGGCGCGTGCGCCGGCCCGCGGATACCGTCGGGCGCACCTCGGGTGCCGCCACGCTGTTCAACATCGCCATCAACCTCTCCCACTCGGCGTGGATTATTATGCGCGGACGATGCGGCAGCGGCGGAGGTGTGTCAATGCACACTCTCTTATGTGTGAATGAAAAGCCGGGATGGTCATGGTCGTCCCGCCGCCCGACTTGACGCGTTGGGCATAAGGCCGGAGTGAACGGCACGTGACGCAGCCCGACCCACCCGCCCGCCGCTCGCGCAAGGCCGATCAGCGCGCCGAGACGATCGAGCAGATCCTCGATGCGGCCGAGGAGCTCTTC
Source organism: Sphingomonas liriopis (assembly GCF_024211255.1). GTDB lineage: Bacteria > Pseudomonadota > Alphaproteobacteria > Sphingomonadales > Sphingomonadaceae > Sphingomonas > Sphingomonas liriopis. The sequence continues at coordinate 4,217 of NZ_JAMLDY010000009.1, forward strand.
TCCAAGCATGGCCTGCACGGCGTCACGCTGAAGGACGTCGCGCGGCAGGTCGGCGTCCATCACACGCTGCTCAATTATTATTTCGCCGACAAGAAGGCGCTGTTCGACGCGGTCTTCTCGCGCCGCGCCGTGGTGACCAACGAACGCCGGATGGCGGCGCTCGACGATTACGAGAGGCTCGCGGGTGATGCGCCGACGGTCGAGGGAGCGTTGCGCGCGTTCCTAGATACCGATCTCGACACCTATATCGAGGGCGGCGAGGGCTGGCGGAACTATGCCAAGCTCGGTGCGCAGGTCGCCAATACGCCCGAATGGGGCGCGGATCTGATGGACGAGCATTTCGATCCCGTCGTGCTCCGCCTGATCGCGCTGTTGCGCCGGGCGCTGCCCGATTGCCCCGAGGAGCGGATCTTCTGGGGCTATCATTTCGTCACCGGCAGCCTGATGCTGACGCTCGCGCGCACCGGCCGGATCGACAAATTGTCGGGAGGGCGCTGCCGCTCGGACGACTTCGCCGCGGTCAAGGAGGTCATGGCGACCTTCATGGCGGCGGGCTTCCACGCGATCTGCGGCTAGGCCGACCGGCCAGGCGCAGCCGGTCTTGCGCCCCGTTTCTCATTCGCTATCAAGAGAGCGAACGAGAAACGGGAGAGTGAACGTGACGCTTGCAGGACGAACCGCGATCATCACCGGGGCCGGCGGCGGCCTGGGGCGGGCGCATGCGCTCTACCTCGCCGGCAAGGGCGTGAAGGTGTTGGTCAACGACGTCTCCGCCGACGCCGCCGCCCGCGTCGTCGCCGAGGTCGAGGCGCGCGGCGGCACCGCCATGGCCTTCGCCGCCTCGGTGACCGACGAGGCCGCGGTCGACACGATGGTCGCGGCGCTGCTGGCGGCGTGGGGACGGATCGACATCCTCGTCAACAACGCCGGCATCCTGCGCGACAAAAGCTTCGCCAAGATGACGATCGCCGATTTCCGTTCCGTCGTTGACGTCCACCTGATCGGCGCCGCGATCTGCAGCAAGGCGGTGTGGGAGGCGATGCGCGGCCAGGGCCATGGCCGCATCGTCATGACGACCTCGTCCTCGGGCCTCTACGGCAATTTCGGCCAGGCGAATTACGGTGCCGCCAAGATGGCGCTCGTCGGCCTGATGCAGACGTTGAGCATCGAGGGCGAGAAATACGGCATCCGCGTCAATTGCCTCGCCCCCACCGCCGCGACGCAGATGACCGAAGGCGTGCTCGACGCCGAGAGCCTGACGATGCTGGCACCCGACCGCGTCGCGCCGGGGTTGCTGCAACTGGTCGGCGACGATGCGCCGACGCGGGTAGTGCTGTGCGCCGGTGCGGGGCATTTCGCGACGGCCAACGTCACGCTCACCACGGGCCGCTATATCGGCAGCGACGCCGACGCCGGCGAACGCGTGATCGCCCATTGGCCCGAGATCGTCGATCGCACCGCCGAGATCGTGCCCGCCTACGGCTTCACCCAGGCGGAACGCGAGGTCGCTGCCGCGCGGGGCAACACGGCCGTCGACGCCTGAACCCAAAGGGGCACGCGAGCCGGCGGCCCCCGATGGGGCCGCCGCGGCGCGTGATGCGTTATCGATCGGAACGCTCCGGCCGAACCGGAGGAAGAATGGTGCCCAGAAGAGGACTCGAACCTCCACGACCTTGCGATCGCCAGCACCTGAAGCTGGTGCGTCTACCAATTCCGCCATCTGGGCACGGGGTAGGGGGCGGCCTTTAGGGGGCGGTCGGCGCGCTTGTCAACACGGGTTTCGCGGGGCAAGGGGCGAAACGTCAGCACAGCGACAAAAAAAGGCCGAGACCGCAATGAAGGACAAGCTGGTTACGATCTTCGGGGGCGGCGGTTTCGTCGGCCGCTATGTGGTGCAGGCGCTGCTGCGCGGCGGCGCACGGGTGCGCGTCGCGGAGCGCGATCCGCGCCATGCCTGGTTCCTGAAACCGCTGGGCGGGCTCGGCCAGACGCAGTTCGTCGCCGCCGACGTGACGCGGCCCGATACCGTCGCGCGTGCGGTCGCCGGGGCCGACGCGGTCGTCAACATGGTCGGCGTGCTCGCCGGCGACTTCGAGCGGATCCATGTCGGCGGTGCACGCAACGTCGCCGAGGCTGCTGCGGCGGCGGGCGTCGGCAGCCTCGTCCATATGTCGGCGATCGGCGCCGATCCCGACGCGCCGTCGGCCTATGGCAGCAGCAAGGGCCGCGGCGAGGCGGCGGTGCGCGCCGCTTTCCCGGGCGCGGCGATCATCCGCCCATCGATCGTTTTCGGGCGCGAGGACCAGTTCATCAACCGCTTCGCCGCGATGATCGGCAAGGCGCCGGTGGTACCGGTGCTGCGCGCAGGCGTGAAGTTCCAGCCGGTCTTCGCCGCCGATGTCGGCGACGCGATGGCTGCGGCGACCGATGCAGGCTTTGCCGGACAGACGTTCGAGCTCGGCGGGCCCGATGTGATGAGCATGGGCGAGATCATCCGCTGGATCGCCGCCACCATCGGTCGCGAACCCTCGATCGTCGAGCTGCCCGATGTCGCCGGATCGCTGCTCGCCAGCCTGCCGCTGGCGCCGATCAGCAAGGATCAGTGGCTGATGCTCCAGCGTGACAATGTCGTCGCCGACGGCGCGCAGGGGCTGGCGGCGCTCGGCGTCGCCGCGACGCCGCTGCAGGCGGTCGCGCCCGAATGGCTGGTCCGTTTCCGCCGCACGGGGCGGTTCGGCCGCCGCGCCGCGACGCTCGCCGCCTAAGGACGCATCATGGACCTCCTCACCGTCATCCTCCTCGGCATCGTCGAGGGGGTCACCGAGTTCCTGCCCGTCTCCTCGACCGGGCATCTGATCCTCGCCGGCACGCTGCTCGGCGTGCAGGACAAGGCGACCGCGACCTTCGACATCGTCATCCAGCTGGGCGCGATCCTGGCGGTGGTCGTCCTCTACTGGCGGCGTTTCTGGGACGTCGCGGTCGGGCTGCTCGCGGGGCAACCGCGCTCCTGGGCGTTCGTGCGCAACATCGCACTGGGCTTCCTCCCCGCCGCGGTCATCGGCCTCGTCGTCTACAAGGCGGTCAAGGCGCTGCTCGAAAGCCCGACCGTCGTCGCGGTCGCGCTGATCGTCGGCGGCATCGCGATCCTCGTCATCGAGCGGATGGTGAAGCAGGCGCGGATCGATTCGGTCGAGGGCATGCCGTGGACCACCGCGCTGGGCGTCGGCTTCGTCCAATGCCTGTCGATGATCCCGGGCGTCAGCCGCTCGGGCGCGACGATCATGGGCGCGCTGAGCCTCGGCGTGGAGCGGCGCGCGGCAGCGGAATTCTCGTTCTTCCTCGCGATCCCGACGATGCTCGCGGCGTCGGGCTACGACCTGCTCAAGTCGAGCGCTGCGCTGGGCGAGGGCGAGTGGCTGAGCATCGCGATCGGCTTCGTCGTGTCGTTCATCGTCGCGCTGGTGGTGATCCGCTGGTTCGTCGGAATCGTCAGCCGTCACGGCTTCGCGCCCTTCGCCTGGTATCGGATCGTCGTCGGCGCGGTCGCGCTGGTCGCCCTGCAATTGCGATAGGGCCGGAATATTCCTTATTCTGCGCAACATCATCCCTGTTGAGAAAGGCTCGCAAAGATATTCGATGAAACAAAGGCAGCTGTACTGACGCATAAGCGATTTTGTGCATGACAGGGGGCGCTCGGCTTCGTAACAGCGGGGTAAGGAGGCCCTATGGCGCACGATTCCATGCTCAAGTTCGTCGCTCGGCCGCAGGCCTATCCGGCCAAGCGGGAGGCCGAGATCCGCGCGGAGGATTTCGCCGAGATCGCCGCGCGCTATGCGCCGCCGACGGCGGAGGATCAGGCCGGGCGCTGCTCGCAATGCGGCGTGCCCTATTGTTCGGTGCATTGCCCGCTGCACAATCATATCCCCGATTGGCTGCGACTGACCGCCGAGGGGCGGTTGCGCGAGGCGTACGAGCTGTCGAACAGCACCTCGACCATGCCCGAGATCTGCGGCCGCATCTGTCCGCAGGACCGGTTGTGCGAGGGCAATTGCGTGATCGAGTTCACCGGCCATGGCGCGGTGACGATCGGATCGGTCGAGAAGTTCATCACCGACACCGCGTGGGAAGAGGGCTGGGTCGAGCCGCTGGTGCCGGGGCCGGCGCGGGGGCAGTCGGTGGCGGTGATCGGTGCCGGCCCTGCAGGGCTGACCGCGGCGGAATATCTGCGTGGGCACGGTTATGAGGTGCACGTCTACGACCGGCACGATCGCGCCGGCGGGCTGCTGACCTATGGTATCCCCGGCTTCAAGCTCGAGAAGCCCGTCGTCATGCGCCGCGTCGAGCGGTTGAAGGCGGGCGGCATCGTATTCCACGAAGGCTTTTCGGTCGGCGAGCAGGCGAGCCTCGACGAGCTGCGCCAGCGGCACGACGCGGTGCTGATCGCAACCGGCGTCTACAAGGCACGTGCGCTCGATGTCGCCGGCGGCGACGACGGCCGCGTGGTGGCGGCGCTCGACTATCTGATCGCGTCGAACCGCAAGGGCTTCGGCGATGCGGTGCCGGCGTTCGACCAGGGCGGGCTCGATGCGGCGGGCAAGCATGTCGTCGTGATCGGCGGCGGCGACACCGCGATGGACTGCGTCCGTACCGCGATCCGCCAGGGTGCGGCGTCGGTGAAATGCCTCTACCGCCGCGACCGCAAGAACATGCCGGGCAGCCAGCGCGAGGTGACCAACGCCGAGGAGGAGGGCGCCGAATTCGTCTGGCTCTCCGCCCCCGCGGCGTTCGACAGCGATGGCACGGTGCTTGCGCGCAAGATGCGCTTGGGTGCCCCCGACGCAAGCGGCCGCCGCGCGCCCGAGCCCGACCCGGCCGGCGATTTCACGCTGCAGGCGGACCTCGTCGTCAAGGCGTTGGGTTTCGACGCCGAGGACCTGCCGGCGCTGTTCGGCGCGCCCGAACTTGGGGTGAGCCGCTGGGGCACGGTACTGGTCGACGGCAAGACGCTGATGACCAGCCTCGACGGCGTCTTCGCGGCGGGCGACATCGTCCGCGGCGCGAGCCTCGTGGTCTGGGCGATCCGCGACGGCCGCGACGTGGCGGCGACGATGCACAAGTGGCTGAAGGCGAGGGCGAAGGCGGGAAGGGTGGCGGCGTGAGGCTGACCGCGGAAGAGGTGCAGGCGATCAAGGCGGCGGCACGGCGCGCCTTTGGCGCCGATGCCGTGGTTCGCTTGTTCGGTAGCCGCGTGGACGATGCGCGGCACGGTGGAGACATCGATCTCCACGTCGAACTGCCGGCAACCGTGAATTTTTCGTCCGCCAAGGAGGGCTTTCTCGATCGGCTGTTTGCCCGAATCGATCCGCAGCGGGTGGATGTCATCGCGACCGTGAAAGGGGCCACGCCTCGGCCGATCGAAGCGATCGCCTATCGCGACGGGATTGTGCTGTGACGGAAGAGGGCGAAAAGGCGCTATTGCGTGAATATCGTGAGACATGCGCACGGCTCGCGGTCGGGTTCGAGGATACCGCCGCACGGGTTGCCGCGATTGTGCCGTTGAGTGCGGCGACGATCGATCGTCTGCCCGTTGCCGATGAGACGATCGTGCTGGCGTACATCAAGCGCTTCGAACAGTTCGAGGATGCGCTCCACCGGACGCTCAAGGCGATCTCCAAAATCATGGAACATGGCCGGATCGAGCGGCTGACGTCGGTCGATGTCACGCGTCGTGCCCACGCGCTGGGTATCCTAGACGATGAGAAGACTTGGGCCGATGCGGTTCGTGCCCGCAACGCGCTGGCGCATGAATATCCGCTCAATCCGCAGAAACGCGCCGAGCAGGTGAATGTCGCCTGGGCCATGCGCGACACACTGAACCACACATGGGCGGCAATCGTCCGCTTCATCGACGAAGAAGGTCTGCTGCCATGACCGATGCCCTCCTGACGACCGATCCCATGAAGACCGACCAGCGCGCCTATCTCGCCGAACACGGCATGTACCGTCCCGACAGCGAGGGCGATGCCTGCGGCGTCGGCCTCGTCGCCGCCACCGACGGGCGCGCGTCGCGGCGCGTCGTCCAGTCGGCGGTCGATGCATTGAAGGCGGTGTGGCACCGCGGCGCGGTCGATGCCGACGGCAAGACGGGCGATGGCGCCGGCATCCACATCGACCTGCCGCACCGCTTCTTCGACGATGCGGTCGTCGCCTCGGGGCACAAGGTGCTGCCCAACCGGCTCGCGGTGGGCATGATCTTCCTGCCGCGCACCGATCTCGGCGCGCAGGAGAATTGCCGCACGATCGTCGAGAGCGCGATCATCGAGGCGGGCTATACGATCTACGGCTGGCGGCAGGTGCCGGTGGACGTGTCGGTGATCGGCCTGAAGGCGCAGACGACGCGCCCCGAGATCGAGCAGATCATGATCGCCGGGCCGCTGCCCGACGAGGTTTCCGCGGCCGAGTTCGAGAAGAACCTGTATCTGGTGCGCCGCCGGATCGAGAAGCGCGTCATCGCCGCGCAGATCCAGGGCTTCTACGTCTGCTCGCTGTCGTGCCGCTCGATCGTCTACAAGGGGCTGTTCCTCGCCGAATCGCTGTCGGTCTTCTATCCCGACCTGCAGGACCAGCGCTTCGAATCGCGCGTCGCGATCTTCCACCAGCGCTATTCGACCAACACCTTTCCGCAATGGTGGCTGGCGCAGCCGTTCCGCTGTCTTGCCCACAATGGCGAGATCAACACGGTGCGGGGCAACAAGAACTGGATGCTCAGCCACGAGATCCGCATGGCGTCCCTCGCGTTCGGCGACAATTCGGAGGACATCAAGCCGGTGATCCCCGCCGGCGCGTCCGACACCGCCGCGTTGGATGCGGTGTTCGAGGCGATCTGCCGCTCAGGGAGAGACGCGCCGACCGCCAAGCTGATGCTGGTGCCCGAGGCGACCGGCGCCGACACGCCCGAAAACCATGCCGCGATGTACAATTACTTGGCTTCCGTCATGGAGCCGTGGGACGGCCCCGCGGCGCTGGCGATGACCGACGGGCGCTGGGCGGTGGCGGGCGTCGATCGCAACGCGCTGCGCCCGCTGCGCTATACGCAGACGTCGGACGGACTGCTGATCGTCGGGTCGGAGACCGGCATGGTGCCCGTCCCCGAATCGACCGTCGTCGCCAAGGGGCGGCTGGGGCCGGGGCAGATGATCGCGGTCGACCTCGACGAAGGCCGGGTGATGAACGACCGCGCCGTCAAGGACCGGATCAGCGGCGAGCATGATTACCCGGCGATGATCGGCGAATTCCACACGCTCGACGATTTGCCCGAGGTCGCCGAGGCGGTGGTGCGCTTCGATCGTCCCGAACTGGCGCGGCGGCAGGTCGCGGCGGGGCAGACGCTCGAGGACATGGAGCTGATCCTGTCGCCGATGGTCGAGACCGCCAAGGAAGCGATCGGATCGATGGGCGACGACACCCCGCTCGCCGTCATCAGCGACAAGCCGCGGCTCATCAGCCAGTTCTTCCGCCAGAATTTCAGCCAGGTGACGAACCCGCCGATCGATCCGCTGCGCGAGCGCTACGTGATGAGCCTCAAGACGCGGTTCGGCAATCTCGCCAACATCCTAGATACCGAGGACCAGCGCGACCGCGTGCTGGTGCTCGATTCGCCGGTGCTGACGGGTCAACATTGGGCGCGACTGAAGGCGCATTTCGCGCGTACCGCGACCGAGATCGACTGCACCTTCGACGCCGAGGGTGGCCCGGAGAAATTGCGCGCGGCGATCCAGCGCATCCGCAACGAGGCCGAACAGGCGGTGCGGCAGGGCAAGAGCGAACTGTTCCTGACCGACGAGCACGTCTCCGAAGACCGGATCGCGATCGCCGGCGTGCTGGCGGCGGCGGCGGTGCATACGCATCTCGTCCGTCGGGGCCTGCGCTCCTACGCCTCGATCAACGTGCGCTCGGCCGAATGTCTCGACACGCATTATTATGCGGTGCTGATCGGTGTCGGCGCGACGACGGTGAATGCCTATCTGGCCGAAGCGGCGATCGTCGACCGGCAGGCGCGCGGGCTGTTCGGCGACCTGAGCCTGGACGAATGCCTCAAGCGGCATCGCTATGCGATCGAGGAGGGCCTGCTCAAGATCATGAGCAAGATGGGGATCGCGGTGATCTCCTCGTACCGCGGCGGCTATAATTTCGAGGCGGTCGGTCTCAGCCGCAGTCTGGTCAACGACCTGTTCCCCAGCATGCCCGCCAAGATCAGTGGCGAGGGCTATAATTCGCTCCATTACAGCGCCTTGGTCCGCCACGAGCTGGCCTGGGACGAGGCGGTCGCCAAGCTGCCGATCGGCGGCTTCTATCGCCAGCGCCACACCGGCGAGACGCATGCCTATTCGGCGCAGCTGATGCACCTGCTGCAGACCGCGGTGTCGACCGACAGCTATACCAGCTATCTGCAGTTCAGCCGCGGCGTCGCCGATCTGCCGCCGGTCTATCTGCGCGATCTGCTCCAGTTCAATTTCCCGAGCGAAGGCGTACCGGTCGATCAGGTCGAGGCGATCACCGAGATCCGCAAGCGCTTCGTGACCCCGGGCATGTCGCTCGGTGCGTTGAGTCCTGAGGCGCACGAGACGCTGGCGATCGCGATGAACCGCATCGGCGCCAAGGCGGTGTCGGGCGAGGGCGGCGAGGATGTGAAGCGCTTCAAGCCTTACGAAAACGGCGACAATGCCAATTCGACGATCAAGCAGATCGCCAGCGGCCGGTTCGGCGTCACCGCCGAATATCTGGGCGCCTGCGAGGAGATCGAGATCAAGGTCGCGCAGGGCGCCAAGCCCGGCGAGGGTGGGCAGCTGCCCGGCTTCAAGGTGACCGAGTTCATCGCCAAGCTGCGCCATGCGACGCCGGGGGTGACGCTCATCAGCCCGCCGCCGCACCATGACATCTATTCGATCGAAGACTTGGCGCAGCTCATCTACGACCTCAAGCAGATCAACCCGCGCGCGCGGGTGTGCGTCAAGCTGGTCAGCTCGTCGGGGATCGGCACCGTTGCCGCCGGCGTCGCCAAGGCGCACGCGGACGTCATCCTGATCGCCGGCCATGTCGGCGGCACCGGCGCGTCGCCCCAGACCAGCGTCAAATATGCCGGCACGCCGTGGGAGATGGGCCTCAGCGAGGTCAATCAGGTGCTGACCCTCAACGGCCTGCGCGGCCGGGTGCGGTTGCGCACGGACGGCGGGCTCAAGACCGGGCGCGACATCGTCATCGCCGCGATCCTCGGCGCCGAGGAATATGGCATCGGCACGCTGAGCCTCGTCGCGATGGGCTGCATCATGGTGCGCCAGTGCCATAGCAACACCTGCCCGGTCGGCGTCTGCACGCAGGATCAAGCGCTGCGCGACAAGTTCGTCGGCACGCCGGAGAAAGTCATCAACCTGATGACCTTCATCGCCGAGGAGGTGCGCGACATCCTCGCACGTCTGGGCGTCAAGAGCCTCGACGAGGTGATCGGGCGGACGGAGTTCCTGCGCCAGGTCAGTCGCGGCGCCGAGCATCTCGACGACCTCGATCTCAACCCGATTCTCGCCAAGGTCGACGCGACCGACGCCGAGCGCCGCTTCTCGCTGTCGACCTTCCGCAACGAGGTCCCCGACAGCCTTGACGCGCAGATCATCAAGGATGCGGCGGCGGTGTTCAGCCGCGGCGAGAAGATGCAGCTCACCTATTCGGTGCGCAACACGCACCGCGCGGTCGGCACGCGGCTGTCGAGCGAGGTCACCCGCCGTTTCGGGATGAGCAAGCTCGCCGACGGTCACGTCACCGTCCGGCTGCGCGGGTCGGCCGGGCAGAGCCTCGGCGCGTTCCTCTGCAAGGGCATCACGCTCGAGGTGTTCGGCGATGCCAACGACTATGTCGGCAAGGGGCTGTCGGGCGGCATCATCGTGCTGCGCCCGGCGGTATCCTCGCCATTGGCGAGCCAGGACAATACCATCCTCGGCAACACCGTGCTGTACGGCGCGACCTCGGGGACGCTGCTCGCCGCGGGGCAGGCGGGCGAGCGGTTCGCGGTGCGCAATTCGGGCGCGACCGTGGTGGTGGAAGGCTGCGGCGCCAACGGCTGCGAGTATATGACCGGCGGCGTCGCGGTATTGCTTGGGAAGGTCGGCCAGAATTTCGGCGCGGGCATGACCGGGGGCATGGCCTTCGTCTACGATCCCGACGGCGAATTCGCGGCGCGCGCCAATCCGGAGAACATCGTCTGGCAGCGGCTCGCCTCGGCGCATTGGGAAAGCGTGCTGCGCGACCTCGTCGAGCGTCACGCCACCGCGACCGACAGCAAATGGTCGAAGGGCCTGCTCGCCGACTGGGACCGGATCGCCGGCGACTTCTGGCAGGTGGTGCCGAAGGAGATGCTGTCGCGGCAGACCTATCCGCTCGACGACAGCGTGGCGCTGGAGGCGGCGGAATAGGACCGACCCCCGTCTCCCGTTCGTGTCGAGCCTGTCGAAGCACCTGTCTCCACAAGCGGCATCGTGCCTGTGGAAACCAGCCTTTCGACAGGCTCAGGGCGAACGGGGTGGGAGGCGAGGTCCGCGCGACGTCGCAAAGCAGAAGCCGAGTTGGATGACGATGCCCGTTGCCGAAGTCCGGCCTCGATATCCGGGTTGATCGATTCGCACCACGCCGTCGACGATCGTCACGCCCGCCTCGTCCATCGCCGCTTCCCTCCAAACCCTCCTGCTTATAACACGGTCGCATGTGGCAGCTTTACCAATTCCCCCTGTGTCCGTTCAGCCGCAAGGTGCGCCTGCTGCTCGGCGAGAAGGGCATCGGCTATGAGCTGGTGCGCGAATCGCCGTGGGACCGGCGCGACGAGTTCATGGACATGAACCCTGCCGGCGAGACGCCGGTGATGGTCGACGCGAGCCGCCCCGGCGCGCCGCTGATCGATTCGATGGCGATCTGCGAATATTTCGAGGAGACGGTCGACAAGGCGGCGACGATCAACGGCACCGCCGCCAACCGCGCCGAGATCCGCCGGCTGGTCAGCTGGTTCGACACGCATTTCTACCGCGACGTCACCGGGCCGCTGCTCCACGAGCGCGTCGTCAAGCGGCTCGCGCACCGCGCCGCGCCCGATGCCAAGGGGCTGCGCGAGGCGATGAAGGCGGCGGTCAGCCATCTCGACTATACAGATTATCTGCTCGATCACCGCAACTGGCTGGGCGGTGCGACGATGAGCCTCGCCGATCTCGCCGCGGCGGCGCAGATTTCGGTCGCCGACTATCTCGGCGGGATCGACTGGAAGGGGCATGACCAGACCGCGCGCTGGTATCGCGGCTTCAAGAGCCGGCCGAGCTTCCGGCCGTTGCTGTCCGAGCGGATGGAGATGATCGGGCCACCGGCGCATTACGACAATGTCGACTTCTGAGCCGCTGACCTTCGCCGATTTCGAACGCGTCGATATCCGTGTCGGCACGATCGTCGCGGCCGAACCCTTTCCGGAGGCGCGCAAGCCGGCGATCAAGCTGCGCATCGATTTCGGCGAGGGCTTGGGCGTGAAGAAGTCGTCGGCACAGATCACCGATCATTACACGCCGGAGGCACTGGTCGGGCGGCAGGTGGCGGCAGTGGTCAATTTTCCGCCGCGGCAGATCGGGCCGTTCATGTCCGAGGTGCTGACGCTCGGCTTTCCGGATGCGGACGGCAAGGTGGTGTTGATCGGGCCGAGTATTGCGGTGCCGAATGGCGGGCGTTTGTTCTGATACCCCCGACCGGCCTGGCGTCCGATTAGGCCGGCATGGCATCCCCCAAACCGATCGTCACCCCGGACTTGTTCCGGGGTCCACCGGGCCGCGGGCCTACGGTCTCACCTACAGCTGCACGCCTCGCCGCAGAGTGGACCCCGGAACAAGTCCGGGGTGACGGAGGGAGGGGGAGAGGTCGGGGCGTCTCACTCCCGTTTCAGCAACGCCAGCGTCGCCGGATCACGCACTCCGTCGAAGAACCGGTCCAGCGCCGCCTCGAACGGTGCGGCATCGTCCGCCACCGCCGCGAACAGCGTCAGCGACGAGCGCAGCTTGATCGCGTCGATGCCGCCGAAGATCGCCTCCGCGCTGCCCGCCGCCGCGGTCGCGGCGTGCGTCGCAGCGATCAGCCGGGGTCCGAGCAGCGGGTGCGCCAGATAGGCGCGCGCTTCGTCCGCCCCCGCGATCGCGTAGAAACGCGCGGTGTCGCTGCGGCCGAGGCCGGCGATCTGCGGAAAGACGAACCACATCCAGTGGCTGGTCTTGCGTCCGCGGCGCAGTTCGATGAGCGCCTGATCGTAGGATGCTGCCTGCGCAGCGACGAAACGGTCGAGATCGTAAGCCATCGTGGCAGGCAACCGCCGGGCGGCTCGCCGCGTTCCACCACCATGCGCACGCTTCTTCTCGCCCCGTTGCTGTTGCTCGCCGCCTGCGGAAGCGGTGGCAAGAGCGATACGCCCGACAATGCCGCCGCAGCCGGCTTCGTGCCGCCGCCGACGCAACTGCCCACGCCGATTCCCGGGCAGGAGCACAGCAACCCGATCACCGCTTATGTCGGCAAATATCCCGGCGATGCGGTCGATGGCGTCGGCTTCTACGACCGTACCGAGGTGTCGCGCGCGCTGATCGACGCGGTGGGCGACGAGAAGGTGCGCCGCCGTTTCACCTCGCGCGATGCGGTGAGCGTGCCGATCTGGCAGGCGAAGGACGGCCGCATCGCCGCGCACGGCTGCGAACCGCACAATTGTAGCGACGTCGACTGGACGTTCTTCGTGACCGCGGACGGTGCCAGGGGCGAAGCGTGCTTCCACGATGCCGCGACGATGGGGGCGACCAGCCGCTGGTATGCCGCCAACGTCGCCCCCGCGACCCGCCCCGGCGATTGCCCGCAGGAGTAACATATATGCTCGAACATATCCCCGGCTGGCTTGGCAAGGCGCTGAGCGACGTGCGCGCCGGCGCGGAGAAACTGGCGATCGCGCGGCCTGAGCTCGGCACGTCGTTCCCGGCGCTCGATCTGTCGAGCCCCGCCTTCGCCGATGGCGCGCGACTGCCCGAACGCTTCACCGCGGATGGCGCGGGCGTGTCGCCGCCCCTGATCTGGGGCATGCCGCCCGAGGGGACGGCGTGCCTCGCGTTGCTGGTCGAGGACCCGGACGCGCCGGCGCCGCAACCGCTGGTCCATGCGGTGATCTGGGGCATGCCCGCCGATGCCGGCCGTCTGGCGGAGGGCGCGATCGTCGGCGACGGGGCGGGGACGCCCGATCGCGACGTCGGGCGCAATTCCTATTTCCGCGAAGGCTGGCTGCCGCCCGATCCGCCGACCGGGCATGGCGCGCACCGTTATGCGTTCCAGCTGTTCGCGCTGGGGGCGGGCGTGGGCGATCCCGGCGAGACGCCCGGACGTACGGCGCTGGTGGAGGCGATGGTGGGGCATGTACTCGCCGCCGGATTGCTGATCGGGACCTATAGCCGCGGCGAGGCGGCGCCGGTCGGTCCCGTCGGGGCGGTCGCGACCGCCTGACGGCGTCAGCCGGCGGTGACGCCGCCTTGGGCAGCGAGGACGAGGATGGTGGTCGCGAAGGACGCGAGGCTGAGGAAGAGGCTGCGGTACATGGCGAAGGCTCCTGTGCGCTGGATCAGGCGATCGGGACGATGGGGACGGCGGCGCTGATCGCGAGCGTGGCGAAGGCGAGCGCGGCGATGACCGAAACGGCGGCGCGCTGGGCGATTTCGAGGCGGAGAAACATGGTGGCATTCCCTTTTGTGATCGGGAGCGAACCGTTCGCCGCCGATGCCAGGGACATTGCAGCCGCCGTGCCAGTTTATCTAAGTCACGGAAATGCGGGCTAAAGGCATTTTGCCGATCGAGGAGTTGGCAAATCGCGCCAGATCGGCGGGGTATTCCGCGCCAAGATCAGGCGGCACATACCCGATCGCGGCCTTCGCTCTTCGCGGTATAGAGCAGACGGTCGGCACGCTCGAACGCGGCGTCGATCAATTCGTCGGCATGGACCGCGGTCACGCCGATCGACAGCGTCACCTGACCCAGCGGCTGGTCGCCCTCGCGCAGGCGGAAGCGCTTGTTGGCGATCACGTTGCGGGCGCCGTCCAGATGCATCGCCGCGTCGGCCAGCGTGATGCCGTGGAGCAGGACGGCGAATTCCTCGCCGCCGTGACGGACGACGAAATGCTCGCGGCATTCCTCGCCCAGGGCCCGGCCGACCGCGCTCAGCACGCGGTCGCCGATCTGGTGGCCGTGCGCGTCGTTGATCCGCTTGAACCGGTCGATATCGCAGATCGCGAGGCAGAAGGGGCCGTCGCGTTCGCGGCGCTGGGCGAAGGCCTCGTCGAAGGCGCGGCGATTGGGCAGGCCGGTCAGCGCGTCGCGCCGCGCGGTGTCGTGTGCTTCTGCGAGCTTGGCGCGCAGCGTATCCGCTTCGTGCGTCGCGCGGGCCAGCCGCGTCTCCGCATCGCGGATCCGGGTCAGCATCGTGCCGGCGACGCGCGCGATCTCGTCGAGTCCCGTGCCCGCCGCCGCGTCGGCACTGTCGGACGCGCCGATCGCCGCGGCGCTTTGCGCCAGGTCGCGGCCGAAATCGCGGGTCTCGTCCTGCATCTCGCGCATCATCGTGGTGAAGCCATCGACCTGCGCCTGCGTCGCCTCGACGAGCTTCGCCGCTTCGTCCTCCGCCGCACTGGGCCGCTCGCGCGACGTGCGGCGGGGCTCCGCAAGCGTCGTCGTGGCGCCGAGATGGACGGTGCCCCCCAGTTTCTCGATGTCGGAACGGCTGAGGCGGAACCCGCCATCGGTCAGCCGCGCGACCGCCTGCGCGATCGCGCCGTCGGGATTGGCGAGGATGTCATAGGCGAATGTGTAGTGCGCAGGCTCGGGACTGAGGCCCTGTTCGACAAGAAAAGCACCGATACGGGAGAACAGGTCTCCCTTCTCGTGCTTCCTTGCTGCGAACGGCCCACCCATGCCCCACCTTTCTCGTGCCCCGGGTTTCTAGGCATGATTGGTTAGCGGAGCGTTGCGATCGGATCAATTATGGTGCAATTTCTGCACCGCCGCCAACGTCTGCGCGACATGCTGCGCAGGGTTCATGTCGTCATGCACGAACGCGACGCGGCCGTCGCGGCCGATGACGTAGCTGGTCCGCTTGGTCAGCGCGCGGCCGCCGGCATTCAGCGCGACGTCATAGCCCTTGATGACATTCTGGCCGGCGCTGGCGACGGCGAACTTGCCCGCGCACTTTTCGGCCGAGAAGCGCTGCAGCGTCGGCACGTCGTCGGCGGACATGCCGATCACCGTCGCGCCGGCCTTCTGGAAATCGGGGATCGCCTCGGCGAAGGCATGCGCTTCGGCGTTGCAACCGCCGGTGAAGGCGGCGGGGAAGAAATAGAGGACGACCGGCCCCTTCTTCAGCTGCTGCGCGAGGTCGATGGCGACGACCTTGCCCGCGATCGCGCCGCGGGTGGAGAAGGTCGGCGCCTTGGCCCCGACGACGAGGCCGGCGGTGGCGGGCGCAGCGACCAGGGCGACGGCGGCGAAGGCGGGGAACAGGCGCATGGGACAATCCTCTCGAAGTTACCGTACCCTAGCGCGGGGCGGGCGGGCGCGATAGGGCGTCGGCCATGCCGATCACCGCCGCCGACATCCAGCTCGCCCAACGTCTCGCCGATGCCGCCGGCGCCGCGATCCGCCCCTATTTTCGTGCCGAACATGGCGTCGAGCTGAAGGACGATCATTCGCCGGTCACCCGCGCCGACAGGGAGGCCGAGGCGGCGATGCGCCGGCTGCTCGACGCCGAGGCGCCGGGCGACGGCGTGATCGGCGAGGAATACGGCACCAAGCCGGGGGTGACGGGGCGGCAATGGGTGCTCGACCCGATCGACGGCACGCGCAGCTTCACCGTCGGGCGCGCGATCTTCGGCACGCTGATCGCGCTGGTCGAGGACGGCTGGCCGCTGCTCGGCATCATCGACCAGCCGGTGCAACGCGAACGCTGGCTCGGCGTCGCCGGGCGGCCGACGACGTTCAACGGCAAGCCGGCGCGCACCCGGTCGTGCGCGCAGCTGGAAGGCGCGGTCCTCGCCACCACCAGCCCGCATCTGTTCGCGCAAGACGACGTGCCGCATTACATGGCGCTGGTCGCCGCGGCGTCGGGCGGCCACACGCGGCAGGGGCCGGTCTATGGCGGCGACTGCTACAATTACGGGCTGCTGGCGAGCGGGCATCTCGACATCGTCGCCGAATCGGGGCTGCAGCTGTACGATTTCGCTGCGCTGGTGCCAGTGGTCGAGGGCGCAGGCGGGCGGATGTGCGACTGGAACGGCGACCCGCTGACCGCCGACAGCGCCGGCCATGTGCTGGCGATCGGCGATCCGGCACGCACCGACGACGTGCTCGAGGCGATCCGCGCGACGGTGGACGGGCACGACCACTGACGGCCTGGGGTCGGGTCATCATTCAGCGTCGGGACGATCCGCGCAGGGATGAAGGATTCACGCGGAGGCGCGGAGGAGTGTTGCGTGGGCCAGAATGGCCCTGTCATCGTCAGGTATGACGGGTGGCGGACGAGACGAGCGCGACGCCTCTGCGTCCTCCGCGCCTCTGCGTGAACAAATCTTCTTCAGGACGCTGCCATCGGCGCTGAACGACGATTCCGATCGGGGCAGCCCCCAAACGCAAACGACGCGGCAAAGCCGCGTCGTCAGTCGGGCGTGCCGCCCGCTGGCCGTAGATCGATCCGCGACGCGGATTAGCGTGGCTAATCCGCTGATCGATCACCCGTCGTAATCGGCGCCCAGGTTCTGGTTGCGCGGCGGCGCGGCGGCGGTCAGGCGCAGCGCTTCGGCCGAAGCCGACAGCGAACCGACCGCGTCGACCTCGTCCTCGTCGTCGATCTGGACGCGCTGCAGGCTGTTGACCACCGCTTCCTCGAGGTTGTCGGGGCGGACCAGCTCGTCGGCGATCTCACGCAGCGCGACGACCGGGTTTTTGTCGCGGTCGCGATCGAGCAGCAGTTCCGCGCCGCCCGAGATCTGACGCGCGCGCTGCGCGGCGAACAGGACCAGATCGAAGCGGTTCGGGATCTTGTCGACGCAATCCTCGACAGTGACGCGCGCCATGGACGCTTTCCTTCGCAAATACCGATGCAGTGAAGGCGGGGACCTAGGCGGCGGCGGCCGCGAAGTCAAGAAAATCGGCTTGTGCGCATCGCCGCCCGTCCCCACAGCAGGCGGGATGGACGTGCCCGCTCCCCAGCCGACCTTCACCGTCGACGGCAACCGGCTGACGCTGCTCGACACCGGGCCGCGGCGGCTCGACGCGCTGCTGGCGCTGATCGACGGCGCGCGCGCGGATCTGCGCATCCTCTATTACATCTACGCCGACGACGCGACCGGCCGGCGCGTCAACGCCGCGCTGATCGCCGCCGCACGGCGCGGCGTGGCGACCGCGCTGATCGTCGACGGCTTCGGCAGCGAGACCGACGAGGATTTCTACGCGCCGCTGCGCGATGCCGGCGTGTCGGTGTGCCGCTTCTCGCCGCGACTCGGCCGGCGCTATCTGTTGCGCAACCACCAGAAGCTGGCGCTCGCCGACGCGGATACGCCGGACCAGCGGATCATCATCGGCGGCTTCAACGTCGAGGACGATTATTTCGGCTCCCCGGCCGAGGCCGCGTGGCGCGACCTCGGCCTGCTGATCGAAGGGCCGGCGGCGGGGCGGCTCGCCGGCTATTTCGATGCGCTGCACGACTGGGTGCAGCAGCCGAAGGGCAGGGTGCGCCCGCTCAATCGCGCGCTGGCGCAATGGAGCGAGAGCCGGGGCGCGACGCGCTGGCTGATCGGCGGACCGACGCGGAAACTGTCGCCCTGGGCGCGCGCCGTGCGCGACGACCTTCGCCGCGGCAAGCGGATCGACATCATTGCCGCCTATTTCACGCCGTCGCCGACGATCCTGCGCCGGCTCGATCATGCCGGGCGTCGCAAGGCGAAGGTGCGCGTCGTCACCGCCGCCAAGTCCGACAACAATGCGACGATCGCGGCGGCGCGCTTCACCTATGCCGGCCTGCTGCGCAAGGGCGTCGCCGTGTTCGAATACCAGCCGACCAAGCTGCACACCAAATTGTACGTGATCGACGATGCGGTCCATGTCGGATCGGCCAATTTCGACATGCGCAGCCTGTTCGTGAACCTGGAGCTGATGTTCCGCGTCCAGGATCGCGCCTTCGCCGACCACGTCCGCACCTATGTCGACGGCGAGATCGCGCGATCGCAGCCGATCACCAAGGCGTGGTACAAGGCGCATACCGGCGTCGTGCAGCGCATGCGGCAGTTCTTCGCCTATGTGATGATCGCGGTGGTCGATCCCAACGTCTCGCGCGGGCTGAATTTCGGCATCGACGACGAGGGGTGACGTGCGGCTCGGTCGGATCGATATTCGGCGTGGGGGCGATCCGGAAGAGAAGAATGGTTCGCGCGGAGGCGCGGAGGGCGCGGCGGTGTATCGCGTGGAGCAACGTGGCCCTGTCATTCCCGAGGCTTGAGGGAGTGCCGCTGGCGCGGCAGGTGCGACATCTCTGCGTCGTCCGCGCCTCTGCGCGAACACGATCCTTTTTCCGTTCGGTCGGGCTGGTGATCGTCCCGTCAGCGTCCCAGCGCGTCGACGTGGACGCGCGCGGCGGCGGGGATCAAAGCCTCCAGCACCGTCCAATAGCCGGCGACGGCGTCCTGCCCCGCCTGCGAATAGGCGCTGGCCATCTTGTCGCGCTGTTCCTCGTACAAGGCCGATTCCAGCGCGGTGCCCGCAGCGGTGAGGCGCAACAGGCGGTGGCGGCGGTCGAGGTCGCCGTGGCGCAGCCCGACGAGGTCGCGATCGACCAGATCTTTCATCACCCGGCCGAGCGACTGTTTGGTGACGCCGAGCAGGCTCAGCAACTCGCCGACGGTGATGTCGGGCTTTCTGCCGATGAAGTACATGGCGCGATGGTGGGCACGGCCGAGGCCGATTTCGGCCAGTTTGTCGTCCGCGCTGCGCACGAAACGCGACTGGGCGAAGATCATCAATTCCATGCCGCGCCGGATCGCGGCGTCGTGCAGGAACAACGCGGGCGAGGGTTTGGGCGCATCCATAATGGACGCGCTAGCTTAACCCCAGATAAATGAAAAGCATGCGGAGCCGCCGATCTGATCGATCGTGTCGCGAAACGGCATTGTGACGATCAATCCTTCCACGCCCAATATAGTTGCGCAGGCGGAACGTTCCACCATTCCATATCGTGGTCGATCGTGTCGAAATGGGGGGTGAGGAAGTCCTTCACCTTGGGCGAGAATTGATAGACGAGGAAGGCGCCGCCGGGACGGATGACGCGATGCGTCGCCGCGGCGATCGCCGGGCCGATCCCGGCGGGCAAGGTCGAGAAGGGCAGGCCGGACAGGACGTAATCGGCATGGTCGTGGCCGTGATCGCGCACGATCCGCTCGACGTCCGCCGCCGACCCCTCGACCGCGACGAAGCGCGAATCGGTGATCGTATGGTCAAGGTAGCGGATGAAGTCCGCATTGGTGTCGATCGCGATCAGCGTCGCGTCGGGCGCCATCCGTTCGAGGATCGGGCGGCAGAAGGTGCCGACGCCGGGGCCGTACTCGACGAACAGCTTGCAGGCGGCCCAATCGACCGGACCCAGCATCTTGCGGATCAACTTGTCGGACGAGGGGATGATCGATCCGACCATCACCGGATGCTTCAGGAACCCCTGGAAGAACATCGCGACCGGGCTCGGCACGCCGGCAGGACGGGTATTGCGCCGGGCGGCGGTGGTCGAACTGGGCATCGGCTTCCTGTCGTTATCGCGTGATCGTTCCGCGTGGGCGCACACGGATGACACCCCGTGCCACGTTTCCCGAACGCGTTTCAAGACGCAAGGGTTGCGTCGCCCCGCGCGGTTCGTCGCAGCGCGGCGATGGCTCCGGCGCTTGCCCTGTCCGCTGACCGGGGTAGGAGGGGGGATGGACGAGGGGAACGGCGGGCCGCGGCGGGCGGGCGAGGTGGCGGTGATCTTCGCCTCGACGCGCAACGGCGCCGATGCGGCGGGCTACGACGCCGCGGCAGCGGCGATGGACGCGCTCGCCGCCCGCCAGTCGGGCTATCGCGGGATCGAGAGCGTCCGCGGGCCCGATGGGGCCGGGATCACGATCAGCTATTGGGCGGACGAGGCGGCGGCGATCGCATGGCGCGACCAGCCCGATCATGCCGCCATCCGCGAGCGTGGCCGCGGCCTGTGGTATGATCGCTATCGCGTCACCGTCTGTACCGTCGTGCGCGACTATGCATGGTGCCGGGCGTGAGGGGCATGCCGGCGCGCGCGGGCGGGTTCGACCGGCGGTTCGCGCTGATGTTCCTCGTCATGCTGACGATCGCGGCGGGCAATACCGCGTTGCAGTCGATCCTGCCCGCGCTCGGGCGATCGCTGGGGGTGGCGGATCGCGCGGTGGCGGCGGCGTTCTCGCTGTCGGCGCTGTTGTGGGTGCTCGCCGCGCCGTTCTGGGCGAACCGGTCGGATCGCTATGGCCGGCGCGCGATGATCCTGCTCGGCGTGACCGGCTTCGCGGTGTCGCTGAGCCTGTGCGGGCTGTTCCTGACCGCGGGGATCAACGGCTGGATCGGCGGCACCGCGGCGTTCGGGCTCTTCATCGCCGGGCGGCTGATCTACGGCACGTTCGGCTCGGCCGCGCCGCCCGCGGTACAAGCGCTGGTCGCGGGCGAGACCAGCCGCGAGGAGCGGACGCGGGCGCTGACGCTGCTCGCCAGCGCGTTCGGGCTCGGCACGATCCTGGGGCCGGCGGTGGCGCCCTATCTGTTGCTCGGCCGGATCGGCGGGGTCGAGATCGGGCTCGCCGGCCCCGCCTTCGTCTTCGCGCTGTTCGGGGTCGGCGTCGGTATCACGGTGCTGACGATGCTGCCCGACGATCGCCATGGCCGGCATGACGGGCACGGCACGTCTTCGGCCTATCCCTCGATCGGCGGCGCGCCGACCGGTGCGACCGTCGCGGCGGCGACGCAGCCGCATGTCGAGCATGTCGGCTATCTCGATGCGCGCGTGCGTGGCTGGATGATCGCCGGCCTCGTCATGGGCCATGCGCAGGCGATGACCAGCCAGGCGATCGGCTTCCTCGTCATCGACCGGCTGGGGATCGCGCCGGCGCTGGCGCTGGAGCCGACCGGCATCGTGCTGATGATGGGCGCTGGCGCCGCGCTGCTGGTGCAATGGGGGGTGATCCCGCTGCTCGGGCTCAGCCCGCGGCGGCTGGTGCTGGTCGGGCTGGTGCTCGCCGCCGCCGGCGTGCTGCTGACCGGGCTCGCCACCTCGCTGTACGGCATCGCCACAGCCTATGCGCTGGCCAATCTCGGCTTCGGCTTCACCCGCCCCGGCTTCACCGCGGGGTCGAGCCTCGCGGTCGGATCGGCGGCGCAGGGGTCGGTCGCGGGCAAGGTGACCAGCGTCAACGGCGCCAGCTTCGTGCTTGGCCCGTCGATCGGCGTCGGCCTGTACGAGATCGCCCGGCCGCTGCCTTACGTCGCGGCGGCGGCGGCGCTGGTCGTTCTGTTCGGCTATGCCTGGGTGACGTTGCGCGAGCGGGGTTAGGCTCGCTCGATCCACCCCGATCCGTTCGCCCTGAGCCTGTCGAAGGGCAGGTGAGACTCAATGTGCTTCGACAGGCTCAGCACGAACGGGCAGGGGTGCACAGCTCCAACCTTACACCGGCCGTTTGTTGAGCAGACCGCTCCGCAGGCACTGGCAGACGATCTCGTCGCGCTGGTTGAACAGGCGGTGTTCGAACACGACGATCCCCGTGCCGGGCCGCGAACGGCTTTCGCGCAGGTCGCGGACCTCGGTCGTGGCGCGCATCGTGTCGCCGATGAACACCGGGTTCGGGGTCACCACCTTGTCGAAGCCGAGGTTGGCAACCAAGGTCCCCAGCGTCGTCTCGCCCACCGACAGCCCGACCATCAGCGCGAAGGTGAAGGTCGAATTGACCAGGATCTGGCCATAGCCGCTCGCCTTCGCCGCCTCGATATCGAGGTGCAGCGGCTGCGGATTGTGCGTCATCGTCGAGAACAGCAGATTGTCCGTCTCGGTCACCGTGCGGCGGATCGGATGCTCGATCGTGTCGCCGACCTGCCATTCGTCGAACCAGCGTCCCGCCATCATCCGTCCTCCCGTTCGATGCTCGCGAGCATCGTGCCCTCGGCAACCTGTGCGCCATCGGTCGCCTTCAGCGCCGATACGATACCGTCGAAAGGGGCGAGCAGCGCCTGTTCCATCTTCATCGCCTCCAGCACGATCAGCCGCTGGCCCCTGGTCACCGTGTCGCCGTCGGCGACGTCGACCGATACGATCCGGCCCGGCATCGGCGCGACGATGCTGCCGTCGCCCGCGGCGGCGCCACCGTCGGCGCCCGAGCGCGGCGCGGCGAACAGCCATGCCTCGCCGTCGACGAACAGCAGGCGCTGGTCGCCGATGCGCGCGGCGCGGGCGCGGGGATCGGCCTTCGCCTCGGCCAGCACTCGCGTGCCGCCGATGTCGAGCAGCACTCGGCCATCGGCGTCGGCGTTGCTGCGGAACCCGGCGAGCGCGGTCCACGGGTTCGTCCCCGTCGCCTCGGCCAGCAGCGCGGCGGCGGCGCCCGCGACCGCGTCGCCGGGTTCGGTGTCCGGGATCAGCGTATCGGCATGGCGTTCGATGAACCCGGTATCGACACGGCCCGCGACGAAGTCGGGATGCGCGGCGGCGCGCGTCAGGAAGCCGGCGTTGGTGCGCACCGGCCACACCTCGACGCCGCTACACGCCTTCGCCAGCGCCCGCGCGGCGGCGGTGCGGGTCGGGGCGGCGACGACGAGCTTGGCGATCATCGGATCATAGAAGGGCGTGACCTCGCCGCCCTCTTCGACGCCGGCATCGACGCGCACCCCGTCCGGAAAGCGCAGCCGGTCGAGCGGCCCGGTCGAGGGCAGGAAGCCCGTCACCGGATTTTCGGCATAGAGCCGCGCCTCCATCGCCCAGCCGGTGATGCGCAGCGCATCCTGCGTCAGCGGCAGCGGCTCGCCGGCGGCGACACGCAGCTGCCATTCGACGAGGTCCTGGCCGGTGATCGCCTCGGTCACCGGATGCTCGACCTGCAGCCGGGTGTTCATCTCCATGAACCAGATGCGGTCGGCGCGCAGGCCCTCGGTGCCGTCGGCGATGAACTCGATCGTGCCGGCACCGACGTAGTCGACCGCCTTCGCCGCCTTGACCGCGGCGGCGCACACCGCCGCGCGGGTGGCGGCGTCCATGCCGGGGGCGGGGGCTTCCTCGATCACCTTCTGATGGCGACGCTGCAGCGAACAGTCGCGCTCGAACAGATGGACGACGGTGCCGTGCGTGTCGCCGAAGACCTGCACCTCGATATGGCGGGGGGACAATATGTACTTTTCGATCAGCACGCGGTCGTCGCCGAACGACGCGGCGGCCTCGCGCTGGCATGACAGCAGCGCGTCGCGGAACGCGGCGGCGTCGTCGACGCGGCGCATGCCCTTGCCGCCGCCGCCCGCCACCGCCTTGATGAGCACTGGATAGCCGATTCCATCCGCCTCATGCTGCAGGCGTTCGGGGGACTGGTCCTCGCCGATATAGCCCGGCGTCACGGGGACGCCGGCCTGCTGCATCAGCGTCTTGGCCGCATCCTTCAGCCCCATGGCGAGGATGCTGGCCGGGCGCGGGCCGATCCAGGCGAGCCCGGCGTCGGCCACCGCCTGCGCGAAGCCGGCGTTTTCGGACAGGAAGCCGTAGCCGGGGTGAATCGCCTCCGCTCCGCTCGCGCGCGCCGCCTCGAGGATGCGGTCCTGGCGCAGGTACGAATCGCGCGCGGCGGCGGTGCCGATGCAGACCGCGTGATCGGCCTCGGTGACGAAGGGCATCGCGGCGTCGACGTCGGAATGGACCGCGACGGTCTCGATCCCCATGGCGCGCGCGGTGCGCATGATCCGCCGCGCGATCTCGCCGCGGTTGGCGATCAGGATCCGGTTGAACATGGCGCTACTCCCTGCACGCGGTCGGTCGGGTCGGTATCGATCGGGGCATGGCCTACATCCGGAACACGCCGAACGCGGGGCGTTCGGGGATGGGGGCGTTGAGGCAGGCGGCGAGCGCGAGGCCCAGCACGTCGCGGGTCTGCGCGGGGTCGATGATCCCGTCGTCCCACAATCGCGCCGAGGCGTTCCACGGATTGCCCTCCTCGTCGTAGCGCTGGCGGATCGGCGCCTTGAAGGCTTCGGCCTCCTCCGGCGTCCAGCGCGCGGCATCGCGGTGGACGGTGGCGAGGACCGAGGCCGCCTGTTCGCCGCCCATCACCGAGATGCGGCTGTTGGGCCAGGTGAACAGGAAGCGCGGGTCGTAGGCGCGCCCGCACATGCCGTAATTGCCCGCACCGAAGCTGCCGCCGATCAGCACGGTGAGCTTGGGCACGCTCGCCGTCGCGACCGCGGTGACCAGCTTGGCGCCATGCTTGGCGATCCCCTCCGCTTCGTATTTGCCGCCGACCATGAAGCCCGAGATGTTCTGGAGGAACAGCAAGGGGATGCGGCGCTGGCAGGCGAGTTCGATGAAATGTGCGCCCTTCTGCGCGGCTTCGGAGAAGAGCACGCCGTTGTTGGCGATGATGCCGACCGGCATGCCCCAGATGCGGGTGAAGCCGGTGACCAGCGTCGTGCCGTACAGCGGCTTGAATTCGTGGAAGTCGGAACCGTCGACGATCCGTGCGATCACCTCGCGCACGTCATAGGACGCACGCAGGTCCTGCGGCACGATGCCGTACAATTCCTGCGGATCGTACAGCGGCGCGCGCGGCTCGGTCACTTCGATGTCGATGTGCGGCACCGCATTGAGCGTCGCGACGATCTCGCGGACCTTGAGCAGCGCCGCCAGATCGTCCTCGGCGAGGTGATCGACGACGCCCGACCGGCGCGCGTGCATGTCGCCGCCGCCCAGTTCCTCGGCGGTGATCTCCTCGCCCGTCGCCGCCTTGACCAGCGGCGGGCCGGCGAGGAAGATCGTGCCCTGGTTGCGGACGATGACCGTCTCGTCCGACATCGCGGGGACATAGGCGCCGCCGGCGGTGCAGCTGCCCATCACGCAGGCGATCTGCGCGATCCCCTTCGCCGACATGTTCGCCTGATTGTAGAAGATGCGGCCGAAATGCTGCGCGTCGGGAAAGATCTCCGACTGGTGCGGCAGGTTGGCGCCCCCTGAATCGACGAGGTAGATGCACGGCAGCCGGTTCTGTTCGGCGACCTCCTGCGCGCGCAGGTGCTTCTTGACGGTCATCGGGAAATAGGTGCCGCCCTTGATCGTCGCGTCGTTGCATACGATCATGCACATCCGCCCCGACACCCGGCCGATGCCGGTGATGATCCCGGCGCCCGGCGCCTCGCCGTCGTACATCCCCCATGCGGCGAGCTGCCCCAGTTCGAGGAAGGGCGAGCCCGGGTCGAGCAGCCGGTGGACGCGATCGCGTGGCAGCAGCTTGCCGCGGCCGACATGGCGGTCGCGCGCGGCCGCCGATCCGCCGAGCGCGACCGTCGCGACGTCGGCGCGCAGCGTGTCGGCGAGCGCGCCGTGGAAGGCGGCATTGGCGGCGAAGGCGTCGCTGCCGGTATCGACGAGCGTGGGGAGGGTGGTCATGGCGGTCCCTTACTGGGCGCGGGGGGCGTCGTGGCCGATCAGCTCGCGCCCGATCAGCATCCGGCGCACCTCGTTGGTGCCGGCACCGATGTCGAGCAGCTTGGCGTCGCGCCAGTAGCGCTCGACCGGCCAGTCCTTGGTATAGCCCGCGCCGCCCAGCGCCTGGATCGCCTCGCCCGCGACGCGTACCGCATTCTCCGACGACAGCAGGATCGCGCCCGCCGCGTCGAAGCGTGTCGTCCGCCCGGCATCCGCCGAGCGCGCCACCGCATAGGTATAGGCGCGCGAGGCGTTGAGCGCGACGTACATGTCGGCGACCTTGGCCTGGATCAGCTGGAAACTGCCGATCGGCTTGCCGAACTGGCGGCGTTCGCGGACGTAGGGGAGGACGGTGTCGATGCACGCCTGCATGATGCCCAGCTGGATGCCCGACAGGACGACGCGCTCGTAGTCGAGCCCGCTCATCAAGACCTTCACGCCCTCATTCACCGCGCCCATGACGTTGGCGTCGGGGACGAAGCAATCGTCGAACACCAGCTCCGCGGTCTGCGAGCCGCGCATGCCGAGCTTGTCGATCTTCTGCCCGATGGCAAAGCCAGCGAAGCCTTTTTCGATCAGGAAGGCGGTGATGCCGCGCGATCCCGCGTCGGGCGCGGTCTTGGCATAGACGATCAGCGTGTCGGCATAGGGCGCGTTGGTGATCCAGAATTTGGTGCCGTTGAGCCGCCAGCCGCCCTCGACCCGGTCGGCGCGCAGCTTCATCGAAACGACGTCGGACCCCGCGCCCGCTTCGGACATGGCGAGGCTGCCGACATGCTCGCCGGAGACGAGTTTGGGCAGATATTGCGCCTTCTGGTCGGGATTGCCCCAGCGGCGCAGCTGGTTGACGCACAGATTGGAATGCGCGCCGTAGCTGAGCCCGACCGAGGCGCTGGCGCGCGCGACCTCCTCCACCGCGACGACATGCTCGACATAGCCGAGGCCGAGGCCGCCATAATCCTCCTCGACGGTGATGCCGTGCAGGCCGAGGTCGCCCATTTCCGTCCACAATTCGCGCGGGAAGCGATCCTCCGCATCGACCGCGGCGGCGATCGGCGCGATCCGGTCGGCGGCGAAGCGCCGGGTGCTGTCGCGGATCGTATCGGCCATCTCGCCGAGCGCAAAGTCCATGTCCATGGCCACTCTCCAAAACATCGTCGCGGCGTAGCTCGCCGTCATCCGGGCCAGCGTAGCGGGGTTCGCCTTCAATGGAAAATTGAAAGCATTGCAGGATTGCCATAGATACGACCTATGATCGATCGCTACCTGCTGCGCTATTTCCTCGCCGTGATCGACCAGGGCAATTTCTCCAAGGCGGCGGCCGCGTGCAACGTGTCGCAGCCGACGCTCTCGGTCGGCATCGTCAAGCTGGAAACGGCGCTTGGCCGCACCTTGTTCAACCGTACCAACCGCCGCGTCGCGCTGACTGAGGCCGGCGTGCGCCTCGCCGAACACGCACGCAAGATCGAGGTCGAGTTCGCGCTGGCGGAGCGCGCGATCCAGGGGACGTCGGCGGTCACCACGTTGCGGCTGGGGGTGCTCGCCAGTATCCCGCCCGACTGGATCGCACGCTTCCTGATCGCCGCCGCGCCGGCGCGGCCCGCGCACCGCGTCGAGCTGGTCGAGGGGCGCGAGCGCGACCTCGCCGAGCAATTGGGGCGCGGCCGTATCGACGTCGCGCTGACCATCCTGCGCGCCGACGACGACCGGCTGCCGCGCGAGCGCCTGTTCACGGAGGGCTATGCGCTGGCGGTATCGACCGACCACCCGCTCGCCTCTCGCGGGGTGATCGCGGCGAGCGAGCTCGCTGACAATCCGATGATCGTGCGGCGGTCGTGCGAATTGCTGGCGGAGACCAGCCGTTTCTTCACCGCGCGCGGGGTGCGGCCGTCGTTCCTCGCGCGGACGCACGACGAGACGCGTGCGCTCGATTACGTCCGCGCCGGGCTGGGCGTGACGGTGATGCCCGACGGCTATCGCGCGCCCGGCATCGCGCGCCCGCGGCTCGCCGATTTCGAATTTACCCGCGATATCGGCCTGATCTACGCCGCGCATGCCGATCGGCATGGCGAACAGCCGATCCTGCGCATCCTGAAGGCGTCGATCGACGGGTTCCTGCATGCGGCGTGATGCGGGTGCCATGCGATGAGCGTCGTGCTCGGCATCGATGCGGCGTGGACGGCGGGGCGGCCGAGCGGCGTGGCGCTCGCCGTCCGGCGCGGTGAACGCTGGACGCTGCGGGCGGTGGCGCCGTCCTATGCGCAGTTCCTCGCCCTGGCGCGGGGCGAGCGGCTGGACGGCGTGCCGACGGGGACGATGCCGGATGCCGCCGCGCTGCTGGCGGCGGCGCAGGCGCTGGCGGGGGAGCCGGTGCGGCTCGTCGCGATCGACATGCCGCTGGCCCACACGCCGATCGTCGCGCGGCGCGCCTCCGACAATGCGATCGCGCGGGCTTTCGGCGCGCGGCATTGTGCGACGCATTCGCCCAGCGCCGCGCGGCCCGGCGCATTGAGCGACCGCCTGCGCGCCGGTTTCGCCACGGCGGGCTATCCGCTGCGCACCGACGATGCGCGTGGCGGCGGACTGATCGAGGTCTATCCGCACCCCGCGCTGGTGGTCCTTGCCGGTGCGGCGCGGCGCCTGCCGTACAAGGCGGGGAGCAGCGCGAAATACTGGCCGGGCGAGACGCTGGCGGCGCGGCGGCGGTTGCTGGGCGAGCAATGGGCGCGGATCGCCGGGTTGCTCGCGACGCGGTTCGACGGGGTGGCGGAGCAGCTGCCGCCGCTGGCCGGGGTGACGACCGGCGTGGGGCGCAAGGCGTATGAGGATATGCTCGACGCGATCGTCTGCGCGTGGGTCGGCGTCACCGCGCTGGCGGGGAAGGCGGAGGCCTATGGCGACGCTGATTCGGCGATCTGGGTGCCGCGGGGGTAGGGGTGACGTGATACTTGTCCGCCCATCCCCGTTCGTGCTGAGCCTGTCGAAGTACGATGAGTCTCACCTGCCCTTCGACAGGCTCAGGGCGAACGGTTGGGGCGGGGGGTGTCAGCCGGTCACGCCGCCTCGGCGATCAGCTTCGCCGCGGCGGCGCCGTTCCAGTCGTTGCCGCCGTTCCAGCGCCACACCTCCTTGCCCGCCGCATCGAACAGGATCGTCGTCGGCAGATTGGCGTTCCAGCCCAGCGACAGCGCCATCTGGTCGTCGAGATAGGGCGTCAGCGACGGCGCGCCGTGCTCCTTCAGGAAAGCGGGCACCTTCGCCGCGGCGGCGGTGTCCTGGCTGATCGCGGCGACGCGGATCGTGCCCTGCTTCGCCAGCGCCTCCAGCGTCGGCAGTTCGGCGACGCAGGGGCCGCACCACGTCGCCCACAGATTGACCAGCACCGGCTTGCCCTTGAACGCGGCGAGCGTGACGGACTTGCCGGCGGCGTCCTTGAAGGGGGTGGCGGGGGCCGCCTCGCCCTTGTGGCTGCGATCGACGCCGACCTGTGCGGCGGAGGTGGAGGCGACCGCTTCGTCGGGGGACGCGGCGGCGGCCGTGTTGGCTTGCCCGGGGGACGTGCTTTGCCTATCGCAAGCCGCGGCGGTGAGCGCCAGGAGACAGACGATTCCGACGCGCGGGGACAGGCCTGAAGACATGAGCGGTTCCAATTCGATGTGGGGCGGCCGGTTCGCCGAAGGTCCGGCGGCGGTGATGCGCGAGATTAACGCATCCATCCCGTTCGACAAGCGGATGTGGCGACAGGACGTCGCCGGATCGAAGGCGCATGTCGCGATGCTGGCGCAACAGGGCATCGTGTCGGCGGAGGATGCCGCGACGATCGACGCCGGGCTCGACACGGTCGCCGCCGATTATGCCGCCAACGGCGTGCCCGAGGACCTCGTCCTCGAAGACATCCACATGCTGACCGAGGCGAAGCTCGCCGAGGGAATCGGCCCGGTCGCCGGACGGCTGCACACCGCGCGCAGCCGCAACGATCAGGTCGCGACCGATTTCCGGCTGTGGGTGCGCGACGCGATCGACCAAGTGCTCGCCGCCTTGGCCGAGCTGACGAGCGCGCTGCTGGCGCGGGCGGAGGAGCATGCCGATGCGGTGATGCCGGGCTTCACGCATCTGCAGTCGGCGCAGCCGGTGACGCTCGGCCATCACCTGATGGCCTATGTCGAGATGGTCGCGCGCGACGTATCGCGGTTCCGCGATGCGCGCGCGCGGATGAACCTGTGTCCCTTGGGGTCGGCGGCGCTGGCGGGGACGAGCTTTCCGCTCGACCGGCAGATGACCGCGCGGGCGCTCGGATTCGACGGGCCGACGCGCAACAGCCTCGATGCGGTCAGCGACCGCGACTTCGCGCTCGATTACCTGACCGCGGCGACGCAGACCGCGCTGCACCTCAGCCGCCTCGCCGAGGAGTTCGTGCTGTGGGCGTCGCAGCCGTTCGGCTTCGTCGCGCTGTCCGACCAATGGTCGACGGGCAGCTCGATCATGCCGCAGAAGCGCAATCCCGATGCCGCCGAGCTGGTGCGCGGCCATTCGGGACGAATCCTCGGCTGCATGACCGGCCTGATGGTGACGATGAAGGGCCTGCCGCTCGCCTATTCGAAGGACATGCAGGACGACAAGCCGCCGGTGTTCGAAGCGCACGACCTGCTGGGCTTAAGCATCGCCGCGATGACGGGCATGATCCAGAGCGCGACGTTCCGCACCGACCGGATGCGGGGGCTCGCCGAAAGCGGCTTCGCCACCGCAACCGATTTCGCCGACTGGCTGGTGCGCGAGGCGGGGCTGCCGTTCCGCGAGGCGCATCACGTCACCGGGCGCGCGGTGAAGCGCGCCGAGGAGCTGGGCGTGCGGCTCGACGAATTGCCCTATGCGGAGTTTCAGGCGATCGATGCGCGGGTGAACGAAAGCCTGTACGACGTGCTGTCGGTCGATGCCTCGGTCGCCAGCCGGACGAGCTTCGGCGGCACCGCGCCCGCCAACGTGCGCGCCGCGATCGCCGCCGCGCGGGAGAGCCTGTGATGAAACGCCCGATCGCCTTCGGTCTGATGCTGATGCTCGGCGGTTGCGGCGCCGCCAAGGAGCTGCAGCCGGCGGAGGGCGCGTCGCTACCGCCGCCGCCTTATGGCGCCAAGGCGACGCCGACCGCGGCCGAGCTGCTCACCCCCACCACGCAACAGCGTCCGCAGCGCAGCGACGAGCTTTTGAGAAGCTCCGAACAGCGCCGCAGCGACGAGTTCGACCTGCCCCCCAATTGATCCGAGTCCGATGAACCATTTCGATTACCGCGACGGCGTGCTCCATTGCGAGGACGTGGCCCTGACCCGCATCGCCGAAGAGGTCGGCACCCCCGTCTACGTCTATTCGACCGCGACCTTCCGCCGCCATGCGCAGGTGTTCCGCGACGGGCTGAAGGACTGCGGCCGCGTCCACCTCGCCTATGCGATCAAGGCCAATCCCAATGTCGCGGTGCTGCGCGTTCTAGCCGACGAGGGCTATGGCGCCGACGTCGTGTCGGGCGGCGAGATGGCGCGTGCGCTGGCGGCGGGCATTCCGGCGGCGGACATCGTCTTTTCGGGCGTCGGCAAGACGCGGGCCGAGCTGGCACGCGGGATCGACGAGGGCATCGGCCAGTTCAACCTGGAGCTGGAGGAAGAGGGCGTCGTCCTCGCCGCGATCGCGCATGCCCGGGGCACGACCGCGCCGGCGGTGCTGCGCGTCAATCCCGACGTCGATGCCGGCACGCATGCCAAGATCTCGACGGGGCGCGCCGAGAACAAGTTCGGCGTGCCGATCGACCAGGCGCCGGCGATGTTCGACCGGTTGGCGCCGCTCGACGGCCTCGCCTTGCGCGGTGTCGCCTGTCACATCGGCAGCCAGCTGAGCGACCTGTCGCGGCTGGAGGAGGCCTATCGCCGGATCGGCCAGCTGGCCGCCGAGCTGCGCGCGGCCGGCCATGCGATCGACCGCGTCGATCTCGGCGGCGGGCTCGGCGTGCCCTATAAGGCGGGCGACGTGCTGCCGAGCCCGGCGGATTACGGCGCGATGGTCGCACGCGTCACGCAAGGCTGGGACGTCGAGCTGATGTTCGAGCCCGGCCGCGTCATCGCGGGCAATGCCGGCGTGCTGCTGACCGAGGTGATCTGGGTCAAGCCCGGCGTCACCAACCCTTACGTCATCGTCGATGCGGCGATGAACGACCTCGCGCGGCCGGCGCTGTACGATGCGTGGCACGATTTCGCCGCGGTCGAGCCCGACGGCGCGCAGATGACCGCCAATATCGCCGGACCCGTGTGCGAGAGCGGCGACACCTTCGCGATGGGGCGCGAGATCGATCGCGTCGAGAGCGGCGACCTCGCCGTGTTCCGCACCGCGGGCGCGTACGGCGCGACGATGGCGTCGACCTACAACAGCCGCGATCTGGTGCCCGAGGTGCTGGTCGACGGCGACCGGTTCGCGGTGGTCGCCGACCGTATCGCCGCCGAGACGATCCTCGCCGCCGAGCGCGTGCCCGAGTGGCTGACGCCGGCGAAGGTCGCGGGGTGACGCTGCACAGCCTGCCGCTGTTCGTGCGGCTGGCGGGCCGCCCGGTGATCCTGCTGGGCGACGGCGAGGCGGCGGACGCCAAGCGGCGCCTGCTCGAACGTGTCGGTGCGCAGGTCGTCGGCGAAGCGGCGACCGCGGTGCTGGCGGTGGTCGCGATCGACGACGAGGGCGAGGCGCTCGCCGCGGTGTCACGGCTGAAGGCGCGGGGGCTGCTGGTCAACGCGGTCGACCGGCCGGCGCTGTGCGACTTCACGCTGCCCGCGATCGTCGATCGCGCGCCGGTGCTGGTCGCGATCGGCACCGGCGGCGTGTCGGCGGGCCTCGCCGCGGCGCTGCGCCAGCGGCTGGAGGCGCTGCTGCCCGCGAACCTCGGCCTGCTCGCCGAGCGGCTGCATGCGGCACGCGCTGAGTTGCGCGCGCGTTATCCCGATGGTGGCGTGCGGCGGCGTGCGCTGGGTGCGGCGCTGGCGGCGGGGGCGCCGCTCGATCCGCTCGGCGGCAATGACGATGTCGCGGGCTGGCTGGCGGGCGATCAGGTGCGCGACACCGGCCATGTCCGGATCATACTGGCCTCGACCGATCCCGACGAGCTGACGCTGCGGCAGGCGCGCTGGTTGGCCAATGCCGATCGCGTGCTCCACCATCCCGGCGTGCCGGTCGCGATCCTCGACCGCGCACGTGCCGATGCGGTGCGGCAGACGTGGGACGGACAAGCGGCGGCGCACGACGGACTGACGGTCGAGCTGGAGATGGCATGAGCGGTTTCGGATACCGGATCAGCGGCGGCACCGCGACGCGCGTCGCGGTGAAGGAGGCGCTGTCGTGCCACGCCGACTTCGTCTGGGTGCACCTCAACACCAACGAAGAGCATGCGCAAGTCTGGCTGCGCGACGAGGCCGGCCTCGACGATTACGTCGTCGATGCACTGACCGCGAGCGAGACGCGGCCGCGCTGCGAGGCGTTCGGCCATGGCGCGCTGCTCAACCTGCGCGGGCGGTCTTCGGAGGAGATGTCGTCGGGCGATCCGCTCGCCTCGGTGCGGATCTGGGCGATCCAGGGCCGCGTCTATTCGGTCAGCCGCCGGCCGCTGATCGCGGTCGCCGAGGTCGAGAAACAGGTCGAGGGCGGGCATGTCGTCGATCCCGGCGACCTGATCGCCGCGTTTGCGACCGCGATCACCAGCGACCTCGATCCGCATGTCGCCGACCTCGGCGACGAGCTCGACGATTGCGAGGAGCGGCTCGACGCCAACCGCATCTTCGACCTGCGCCGCACCGTCACCCGCGTGCGCATCGCCGCGATCGGCTATCGCCGCTTCCTCAGCCCGCAGCGCGCGGCGCTGGAAAAGCTCGGCACGCTGCCCGGCGGCTGGCTGGCGGAGGACGACCGCCGTCACCTCGCCGCCGCCGCCGATCGCGCCGCGCGCATGGCGGAGGAGCTGGAATCGATCCGCGAGCGCGCCGCGCTGATGCACGAGGCGCTGACCGACCTGCGCGCCGAACAGCTCGACACGCGCTCGCTGGTCATCTCGATCGTCGCGATGGTGTTCCTGCCGCTGACCTTCATCACCGGACTGTACGGGATGAACGTCGCGGACCTGCCCTATGCGCAGGAGCCGTGGGCGTTCGACGCGATCATGGCGCTGTGCGGGGGAATCGCGGCGGTGGTCGTCGGCTATTTCGTCCAGCGGCACTGGTTCCAGAAATAGCGCGTGAAATGCCCCTCCCCTGAAGGGCAGTACAGTCGCAGATGATTATCGGGTCGGTGGGTCGGTGGACGCCTCCAAAATCACTTCGTCCCCCGGACTTGTTCCGGGGTCCACCGTTCGGCAGGCGTGAAGCGCGAGCCTCTTGTCCTGCGCCTGCTGCCCGGTGGACCCCGGAACAAGTCCGGGGTGACGGGTGCCTTTGGCTCACCGCCGGCCTGCCATATGCAATGACACCGTCCCAGAGGAGAGGCGAAGGAGGTTACGCCGCCCGTGCCGTGCGCCAGGCGTCGGCGATCTCGTTGAGGCTGGTCGCCGCGGCGCGGAACGGCGTCGGGTCGGTGCCGATCGAGGCGTCGACGATCGCGCGGCGGATACCGGCGTAGAGCCGCGCCAGCGTGTTCGACACCTCGCCGCCGCGTTCGAAATCGAGGCCCGATTCGAGCGCGAACAGGATCGCGGTCGCGCGCGTCACGCGCTCGCTCTTGGTGCGCAGCTGGTTGTTCTCGACCGCCCAGGCGGCGGCGCGCAGCGCCGAGACCAGTTCCTCGTACAGCAGCTGGACGAGGCCCGGCCCCTGCGCCTCGGCGGTGCGGCCGACGACGTCGATCTGGCGATAGGTGGCGTAGGGGTCGCCCCGGAGTGCGGTCGCGTAGGCCATCAGCTGTCCTTGTTCCACGCCTTGATCTGGTTCTCGAGGAACGTCTGGGTCGACTTGTAGGCCGTCACCTTGCTGTTCATGCTCGAAAACTGCTGCGTCATCCGCGTCTTCATCGCGTCCGACAGCGTGGTGATCTTGTCCTGTTCGATCGTCAGATCGCTCTGCGCCTTGGTATAGCGCGTCGTCGAGGCGCCGAGGCCGTAGACGCTGCTCGACGCGGCGAGCGAGATGCCGCTCAGCGAGCTTTGCAGGCCGAGCGCGTTGCTCGACGTCGTTGCGAACATCGCCTCGACCTCGTCCGGATAGGCGGCGATCGCCTTGTTGAGCGTATCGGTGTTGACCGACAGCGTGCCGTCGCGACCCGTGGCGATGCCGAGCTGCGCCAGCGTCGTCGGCGCGCCCGCGCTGCTGCCCGGTGCCAGCGTCTTGGTGGTCAGCGACTGGAGCGAGCGCAGCAGCGTCTTCGCCGCCGTATCGGACTTGAGGTCGCCGGTGATCGGATCGGTCGCGCTCTTCGCGCCGGCATAGACCTGGTTGTAGGTGTCGACGAAATCGCTGACCGCCTGCGCCAGCGCCGCGGTCGGACGGGTGCTGCTCAGCGACACGGGGCCTGCCGACACCGCGTTGAGCTGCAGCTTCACGCCCGACACCAAGTCGCTGATCGTGTTGCTCGACCGCTGGACGCTGACGCCGTCGACGGTCAGCTGCGCGTTCGCGGCGGCGCCGGTCAGCGTGCCGGTGTTCACCCCGACGTTGAACTGGTTGAGCGCGCTGCCGGCATCGTCCGCCTTCAGCGTGAACGCCTGCGCCGCGCCGGTCGTGCCCTTCAGCGACAGCACCGCCTTGCCGTCGGCATCGGTGATGACGCTGGCGGTGACGCCGCTCTTCGCCGCGTTGATCGCGCTGGCGATACCGTCGAGGCTGCCGTCGGTGACGTCGATCGACACCGGCGTACCGCTGCCCGCGGTGAAGCCGGTCATCGCGGTGCCGGCGCCGTTATAGGTCGCGGTTCCGAGCGTCAGCGTCAGCTTGCCGGTCGCGATCGTCGCGGTGCGATCCGCCACCGCCGCCGAGCGTGCGCCCTGCGCGGAGGCCAGCGCGCTGACGGTGATGCTGGAGCTCAATTGCCCGACCTTGGCACCGGGAATCGCCGATGCGCCTAGGACGCTGGCGTTGGAGCTGACCGGCTGCGTCTGCAGCGTGCCGCCGCCGGTCAGCGTGCCGAGCGCGGTCGAGAATTGCGCGATCGTGCTCTTGAGCGTGCTGGTCGTCGAAATCTGTGCGGTGAGCGCGGCGGTCTTGGCGGCGATCGCGGCGTTCTTGGCGGCGAACTGCGCCTGGACGAGGTTGGTGACGAGCGAATCGGTATCGACGCCCGACCCGGTGCTGAGCGAGGTGAGGACGCTCTGCGCCGCGCTCTTGGTGACGCTCGCCGTCGACGCGGGCGTCGGCGTCGGCGTACTCGTCGTGGCAGTCGTGGTGGTCATCGTCGAACTCCCGCGCGCTTCATTCCCGTTAACGGCCGCAGCCGGCGAATCTTAAGGCGATTTCCTGACGATCTTGATGCCGTGTTCGTCGAAGCGCGCATCCTCCGGTACCTCGATCGGCGGCTGGCTGGTGCCGCCCGCGGCCGCGTTGAGGTTGAAGACGAAGGCGAGCACGGTGGCGATCGCGACGTACAGGTCGTCGCGGACCTCCTGGCCCTCTCGGCTGGTGTAATAGACCGCGCGGGCGAGCATCGGATATTCGAGGATCGGCACGCGCGCCTCGCCCGCGACCTCGCGGATCGCCAGTGCGGTCGCGCCGCGGCCCTTGGCGACCACCACCGGCACCTGGTCCCTGCCGCGGTCGTAGCGCAGCGCGACCGCGAAATGCGTCGGGTTGGTGAGCACGACATGCGCCTCCGCCACCGCTTTGCGCACGCCGCCGGTCGCCATCGCGCGCTGAACGCTGCGCTGATGGCCCTTCGCCTCGGGCGACCCTTCGGTTTCCTTGTGCTCGTCGCGCACCTCCTGCTTGGTCATCCGCAGCTTCGCGAGCAGCTGCATGATCTGGATCGGCACGTCGAACAGCGCAATCGCGACCAGCCCCGCGGCCATCGCGATCATGATCGTGGTGAAGGTGCCGCCGAGCTCCGCCACCGCATCGCCGAGGCTCGACGAGGTGAGGCCCAGCGTCGCGCGGCTCGATTTCCACAGCATATAGCCGCCGATGACGCCCAATAGGATCACCTTGAGCAGCGATTTGCCGAGTTCGATCCACCCCTGCGGCCCGAGGATCCGCTTGAGGCCGGAGGCGGGGTTGATGCGGTTGCCCTTGAAGGCGATCAGCTTGTTGTTCCAGGTCAGCGAACCGAGGCCGGCCGAGCTGACGATGGTGGCGATGACGCTGACCGCGAACAGCGTGATGAGCGAGGGCAGCAGCTTCGTCCCCGCCTGCTGCAGCGGCCGCCAGGGCGAGAAATCCTCGACGTCGGCGCGGTCGAACTGGAAGCTCGCCGCCATCACCGCCTTGCATGCCGCGATCAGCGACGGGCCGGCGAAGATCAGCCAGGCGACGCCCGCCATGACGACGAGCGCGGTGGCGAAATCCTTGGACTTGAGGATGTTGCCATCCTCCGCCGCCTTCTGCTTACGCTTCTGGGTTGGGGCTTCTGTCTTGTCGCCGCCGCTTTCCGACATCAGCCGAGCACCAGCGTTTGGGTCGCGGCGAGGCCTTCGCGGACGATGACGAGCATATAGTCGCCCATCGCCGGGAAGGCGACGGCGAGCGCGATCACCCCGACCGCGAGGCTGGCGGGCAGGCCGACCGAGAACAGGTTGAGCGCGGGCGCGGCGCGGCTGACCATGCCGACGATGAGGTTGAGGCAGAGCAGCAGGAAGCCGACGGGCAGCGCGAGCAGCAGCCCGGCGAGGAAGGCATAGCCGCCGAAGAAGGCGATCTGCTTTAGCCGCTCGGGCGCGATCCAGGTGCCGGGCGGCATCGTGTCATAGCTCTTCACCAGGATCTCGACGAGGACGAGGTGGCCGTCGACCGACAGGAACAGCAAGGTCAGCATGATCGTGAAGAACTGGCCGAGCGCTGGCGACGAGCGCCCGTTCTGCGGATCGATCGACGAGGCGAAACCGATCCCCATCGACCCGCCGATGATTTCCGACGCGATCATCGGTGCGGCGAAGGCGATCTGCAGGATGAAGCCGATCGCCGCGCCGACCAGCGCCTCGGCGAAGACGGCGAGAAAGGTCGCGACCGCGAAGATCTGGCTCGGCGGCACGATCGGATGGACCTTCAGCACGAAGATGCCGATCGCCCCCGACAGGCCGATGCGGACGGGGAGGGGAATCGACACCGCGCCGAACACCGGCGCGACGACGAACGCCGCGCCGATCCGCACCATCACGAAGATGAGCGCCCACAATTGCGGTTCGATGGAAAGGCCGAAGCCTAGCATGGCGCAGCACCAGCGCGGCCACGCCCGCGCGGCCGGCGCCAGCCGGGGCGCAAGCCCGGCCGACGGGTCGGCAGCGCCGAACCCGATCGACGCGGCTTTGCCGCGGCGCGTGCCCCACACCCTTCGTCACCCCGGACTCGTTCCGGGGTCCGCTGTGGCGCAGGCGTCAGACTGGAAGCTCCAGCCGTGCGCCTCGCCGCGCCGTGGACCCCGGAACGAGTCCGGAGTGACGAAGAATTTGGAGCAACCGCGTCCACTATTTCACCAAATCCGGGATGCGCTCGAACATGCCGACCGTGAAATCGCTGAGCAGCCCGAGGATCAGGCTCCCGAAGATCATGATCGAAAACGCCACGACCAACAGCTTTGGCACGAAGCTCAGCGTCTGCTCGTTGATCGACGTCGCCGCCTGGATCATGCCGAGGATCAGGCCGGCGAGCAGCGCGGGGATCAGGATCGGTGCGCTGGCCAGCGCCAGCACCCACATCGTCTGGTTGGCGACGGTAAGGAAATAATCGGCGTCCATCATCAATTCCTAGAGCGTCGAACGCCACACACGAACGGAGGACGGTTCATGTCGCAAAACTGTTGGCGAGGCTGCCCATGGTCAGCGCCCAGCCGTCGACCAGCACGAACAGCAGCAGTTTGAACGGCAGCGAGATGATCGTCGGCGACAGCATCGCCATGCCGAGCGCCATCAGCACCGTCGCGACGACGAGGTCGATGACGATGAACGGCAGGAACATCAGGAAGCCGATCTGGAACGCGGTCTTCAATTCCGACGTGACGAAGGCGGGGAGCAGGACGGCGAACGGAATGTCGTTGGACGAGGCATAGGGGCCCGATTTCGCCATGTCGGCGAACATCGTCACGTCCTTGATCCGCGTCTGCTTGACCATGAACGCATGCAGCGGCGCACCGGCGCGCTCGATCATCTGCGTGCCGGCCAGCTGACCGGCGGCATAGGGCTGGATCGCCTGCGTGTTCATCTGGCTGATCGTCGGCGCCATGATGAACAGCGACAGGAACAGCGCGAGGCCGATCAGCACCTGGTTGGGCGGCGTCTGTTGCAGGCCGAGTGCCTGACGCAGCACCGCGAGGACGATGACGATCCGGGTGAAGCTGGTCATCATCAGCAGGATGCCCGGCAGGACCGTGAGCAGGCCCATGATGATGAGCACTTGCAGCGACAGCGACAGCGGCGCCGACTGCGTGCCCCCCGAAGCGGCGCCCGAGCTCAGCTGGCCGAGCGCGCGGTCGACCGCATCGCCGACGCCGGGGGCAGGCGCCGCCGGAGCGGCCTGCGCGAAGGCGGGGACCGCGATCAGCAGCGCGAGAGCGATGGCGAGGATCGCCCAGATCCATTTGTACGCGCGACGGTTTCCACCAGCACCCGTCACCCCGGACTTGTTCTGGGGTCCACCCGTCCGCATCACCAGCGGCCGATGGGTTTGCGGCACCGTGGACCCCGGAACAGGGCGCCCATCAAAGTAATACTTTGATGGGGTCCCAAGTCCGGGGTGACGAGGGGCTTTGAACAGCGCGGGGCCCGTGCCCATCCGCGTCACCGTCGGGCTCACTGTCACTGGTCCACCTTGTCGATCAGGTTGACGCCGCCGCGACCCACCGACACCAGCAACCGCTTGCCCTCGAAATCGAGCACCGCGAGGCGCAGGCCGGGCGAGATCATCATCGTTTCCCGAATCGCGATCAGCCGATTGGGCGCCTTGCCGGGCATCCGCGTCTCGAGCTTGCGCCACGCGTACAGGCAACCGATCATCAGGCCGCAGACCAGCGGCAGCAGGATGACGAGTTTCAGGATATAGGACCAGAGCATCTCGGTTCAGCCGCGCTTGTCGGGGGTGACGAGCTCGGTCATGCGCACGCCGAAGCGATCACCGACGGTGACCACCTCGCCGCGGCCGATCAGCGTGCCGTTGACGAACACGTCGAGCAGTTCGTTCGCCTGCCGGTCGAGCTCGATGACGCTCGATTCGCCCAGCGCAAGCAGCTCGCGCAGGGTCAGCTGGGTCGAACCGATCTCGACGGTCAGCTTGACGTCGACGTCCTGCAACAGCCGGAAGTTGGCGGCGACGCCCCCGTCGGCCAGAGATGAGGGCGGAAATCCGCCGGTCATGTCGTTCATGCGTCAGGTCCTTCGTCGTCGAATCGGGCAAGGGAGGTGAGCCGCACCGCGGCGTGGCCGTTGGAGGTGCCGACGGTGCCGCGGCCCAGGCAGTCGGTGCCGACCATCACCGGCACTTCCGCGCCGAAGCTGATCGGGATCACGTCGCCCGCCTTGAGGTTCATCAGCAGCGACAGCGGCACTACCGGCTCGGCGAGCACCGAGCGGATCGGGAAGCGGACGTTCATCGTCGCCCGGGTCAGCGACGTGCGCCAGGCGGGGTCCGCCTCCGCCTTGTCGAGCACCTTGCCGGTCAGCGTCGGTGCGTGCGGCTTCAGCGCGGTCACCGGATAGAGCAGGTCGACGAACACCGGCTTGCCCTCGCCCGAGGCGAGGCCGAAGCGGGTGACGATCATCGCATCGTCGGGATCGGCCGCCAGCATCGCGGCGTTCACCTCGACCCGCGTCGGCGCGAAATCGATGCGCGCGAGCGGTTCCCATGCAGTGCGCAGCGGCGCGGCGATGGTCTGGCCGACCTTGCTCACCAGCGCTTCGGCGGCGGGCGAGAATTCGGTCGGCATCAGCAGCGGCGTCGCGCCCGTCCCGCCGAAATACAGGTCGAGCAGTTCGAGGACGAACACGCCGTCGAGCACGCACAGCGCGGTCGCGCCCTGCGGCGACATGACCATCGGCAGCCACGCGGTCAGCAGGTCGCCTTTCTCCGCGCGATAGTCGCCGAAGCGCTGCACGACGAGCGGCTCGGCCCAGGCGCGCACCTCGCGCCGCAGCAACGGCTCGAACACGCCGCGCAACGACCGCGCGAGGCGCGCGGACAGATGCTGCAGCGTGTGCAGGTCGCCGAACGGGTTGAGCTTGGCCGCGCCGAGACCCGCCGCATGCGCGGCGGGCTGGCGGTCCCGCGTCCGTCGTTCGGATGTTGCCTCGGCGTTAACCATGACCTCACTGAACAACGAAATTGGTAAAGTAGACGTTACTAACGCCGCCGAATCCCTCTTTTTGCTCCAGAATATCGTTGATCGCCTTCGCGAGGCGCTTCTGCATCACCTCCTTGCCGGCCGAGGTGAACACCTGCTCCTCGGGCGTATCGCCGAGTGTGAGGAGCACCGCCGAACGGACGGCGATGTCGTTGGTCTTCAGATTCTCGATGACCGTGTCGTCATAGGGGGTCGAGATGGCGATGCCGATCTGGACGACGTGCACCGAATTCTGCAGGTTCGAAGTGAACTGCGGATCCATCGTGTAATAGTTGGAGGCGTATTTGTCGCCGTCGCCGCCCGAGGGGACGTGCTTGCCGCCGCCCGACGCGGCTTCGCCACCGCCGCCGCCATGGCCGCCTTCGCCGCCCTCGCCTTCGGCCTTGGGGCGCTTCTGCTCGGATTTGGGGACGAGCTTGGGGCCATGCTCCTCTTCGGCCGCGGCATGGCCGCCGCCGCCGATCAGGCCGCTGCTCGCCGCATAGACGCCGGCGCCGACGCCGCCGCCGACCAGGATCACCAGGGCCAGCGCCATGATGATGATCTTCATCTTGCCGCCCTTCTTCTTGGGCGCGGCGTCTTCGGGTTTGTCGCTCATCGGTTACGGGTCCTTCGATGGGGATCAGGCGAGGCGGCCGTCGGCGGCGGCGTCGCTGTCACGGGTGGGGGCACGCGCCGGCCGGTCGGGCTGGCGCGGCGTGGAGGGCTGTTGCTGGCGCGGCTGCTGCTGGCCGGTCTGCGGCTGTGCGGCGGTCTGCTGCTGATTGCCGGCGGGCGACTGGCCCGCGGCGGACTGGCCGGACGACTGGCCGTTCGACGGTTGCTGGCCGCCGGCCTGCTGCTGGTTCGCGGCGGAGGCGGGCACGGCCTCGACGATCGTCTGGCCGATCCTGACGCCGCGCTCCTCGGCGATCTGCGCCAGCTTCGGGCTCGCATCCTCGATCAGCGCGCGGGTGGTCGCATCCTCGGCGGCGAAGCGGACGTGGATCGCATCGCCCACGCTCTTCACCGACACCGCGATCGCACCGAGCGCATCGGGGACCAGGCGGATGCGCGTGTCCTGCGCGTCGGCGGCGTCGCGCAGCCGCTCGATATGGTCGATCATCGTGTTGGGCCAGTCGCCGCGCGT
The DNA here is from genome assembly GCF_024211255.1 of Sphingomonas liriopis. GTDB lineage: Bacteria > Pseudomonadota > Alphaproteobacteria > Sphingomonadales > Sphingomonadaceae > Sphingomonas > Sphingomonas liriopis. The sequence goes on from NZ_JAMLDY010000009.1 coordinate 46,618, forward strand.
GGTGTCGAGCGTGGGCTGGCCGGTGTCAGCGACGGTGGTGGCGGGGCGAACCTCGGCCGGCGCTGCGACCGCGGCGATCGTCGGGGCGAGCGGTTCGCCGCGTTCGCGCTCGTCGGCGCTGGCGGCGTGCATCGCGGCACCGAACACCTCGGCGGCGGGCGCGGTGGTGCCGGCCGCGGGCTGGCGGGCAGGAGCGGCCTGCGGCCGCAATGCGACGGTCTGGCGCGGGGTGCCGGCAACTTCGCGGACGAAGGTCTGGCGCTGTGGGGCAGGAGCCGAGGGCGTCGAGAGCGCGGCCGGCATGGGCGCCGCCACGATCGGGGCGCCGGCAACCGCAACGGGTGCTGCGGCGGCGATCACCGGCTGCGGTGCGCTCGGCGCGGCGTCGATCGGCGCGGCGGCGCGCGGGGTGGGCGCTGCCGGAGTTGCGATTGGCGCCGACGGCGAAACGGTGTCGTTGGCGGCGACCTGCGGGACAGCGATGCGCGGCGTGGCGGCGACCGGCATGTCGACGGGGGCAGGCGATGCAGGCAGAGGCGCCGTTTCCGGACGCGCTGCATCGGTCGAATCCTGCGCCGGAACCGGTGATGCCGGGATGAAGTCGGCCACCGGCGAGGTTGCGGTGCGGCGTGGCGCCGGACGGGCGGCAGTCGGCGTCGATGCCGGTACGACGTCAGTTTCCGGCGCGATGTCGATAACCGGCGCGCGGGGCGTCGGCGTCGGGGTCGCGAGCGTATTGGTGGGGCGCGAAGGCGCTGCGCTTATCGCGCGCGGCGCGATCGCCGGAGCCTGGGTGGCCGACGGAGTTTCGAGCGGGGCAGCGGACCGCGGCGTCTCCACCCCGCGACGGGGAGCGGCCGGCGTCGGCATGGCCTGTGCCGTTACGACGTCGGCAACGGCGGCCGCGGGGATGCTCGCCGCGTCGACCGGCGCGGGCATGGCGAGGCCGGGCAACGGGGCGGCGTTCGTGCCGATCGGCGGCGCTACCTCGGTCCTCGCATCGCCGAATTGCCGGGTGGCGGGTTCGGCCCGACGGGACTGGAATGGCGCACTCGACGCGGAAGCCGGCGCGATCGCGACGGCCGCTTGCGACGTCACGGTCGCGGTCTGCGGCACCGGTGCGGCGTCATTCGTCGCGAGCGTCGTCGCGGCAAGCGGCGGTGCGACCGCGTCGGGTGCGACCGGGACCTGCCTATCGGCCTGGGCGGGCGGCGCGTCATCTTCGCGCGTCTTGGCCGGCTGTGCGGCGTGTTCAGGGATCGTCGGCGTCGGCACGGCCACCTTCGCCTCGGCGACCGGGTCCGTGGTTTTGGCGCGTTGTCCTGACCCGGGCGTCGCGGCCGAGCGCGTCGCAGGCTGCGAAGGCCCGGCGGGGGCGACGAATCGTGACTGGGACGGCGCCGATTGAGCCGGAATGGCGGCGGTCACCCAGGGCGTCACAGGTGCTGCGTCGGGCTCGACTGGCACTCCGATAGCGCGGCGCTGCGGCGCTTCGCCTTGCGTTGGCGAAATCGCAGGCGGTGGCGTATCGGGGAGAACCGGTGCCGGCCGCGCCGTGGGCTGCAGCTGACTTGCGACAGCGCGTGGCGTCGTACCATCAGGCATGACAGTCGCGGTGTCGGTCTGAGGCGACGGCGTATCGGTGGGAACGGGTGCCGGTCGCGCCATGGGCTGCGACTGACCCGAGTCGGAACGTGGCCCTGTACCATCGGGCGTGACGATCGCGGTGCTGGCTTGAGGCGCGGCGGGTGCTTCGTCATACCGAACGGCGTGCTGCGGTGACGCGTCTGCCGTCGCCGTCAGCACGGCGCGCGCGCGTGCCGGGACGACAGCAGGTGCAGACTGTGCGGGCTGCGCGTCGCGCGCCGTAGAAACCGGAGCGGCGGCGGGCGGCGTATCCGCAACCGGTGTGGGAGCCGGTACGATCGTTGGCAGCTCGCCAGCCAACGGGAGCGGCACCGGCGTGACCGGCATCAGCGTGGCGTCGGCAGTCGGGGTTTCGTCGTCCGATGCCGCGTCGGCGGGAATAGCGTCCGTCGTCACGGTGATACGCGGGGATTGCTGTGCCTCGGCGCGGGTCGATGACGTCGCACGCGTGGCGCGCGGGGTGGCGCCGCGGGTCGGCGATGCCTTTACCGACGGCTCATCCGCAACGGGCGTCGCGGGGGTCGCGGTGGTGCCCGGAGCAGTTGCGACCGGCGCGGTCGCGATCATCGTGGCTTGCGTCGGCGGCAAGGATGATCCGGCCGTGAGTGCGGCGGATACGTCTTCCCGGCCGCGCGAGGGCCGGGCGATGCGGACGGGTTCCGCGGTAGCGGGAACGGCCGGTTCGACGTCGCTCGCTGCGATCGCAACCCCCGGTGTGGCCGAGCGCGGCTGGGCCTCGATCGCAGGTTGCGCCGGCAAAGTCACCGCCAACGCGGCGGCCGAGGTGCCGCTCCGCAACAGCGGCGACGGCGCGCTACGTGTCGGGAGCACCGGCGCGGCGGGCACGGCGGCGAGGACGGAAGGAATGTCGAGCGGCGGCGGCACGGCGATGTTCACCGCCGGCAGCCATTCCAGCGCCGGGTCGATCGCAGTCGTATCGATCGACGGCAGCGGCGTGCCGGGGGCGGCAAGCGCTTGCCGCAGCGGTTCGGCAAGCGCCGGCGCGGGCATGTCGGCCGGCACCATGTCGCTGCCCGCGCCGATGCTCAGCATCGACAGCGCGAACAGGTCGCCGCCCGCCGGTGCCGCGCCCTTGGCCGTCTGGCCTGGGGTGGTCGGGGCGATGGCGGCGGCGGCGTTGATCATGGGAGCGAATCTCGTGCGGACGGAATGTCCTCAGACGATCAGCAAGGATCGTGCCGTTTTGCCTTAAGCGGTGAAATCGGCGGCGTTTCCTCCAGCTCGCGCATCTCCTTGGCGAGCGCGGCGAGGCGGGCGCGGTCGAGCAGCTTTTCGATCGCGCTCTGGTCGCGCTTGGCCGAGCGGGTGGCTTCGGCGGCGCGGTTGACGAACATCTCGGCGGACTGGACGCGCATCTGCGCGGCGGCGGACGACTGGTGCAGCCGCTCGCGGAAATGCGCCTGCGCACCGAGCGAGGCGGCGCTGGCCAGCGTACCGGCCGCGGGGGAAACCGCATCGGCGAGCGCCTGGATGCGGCGCGCGAGGTTGGTTTCGCTGGCGAATTTCTCGTGCGCGCGCACCTCGTCGGCGCGGGTCAGGCCCAGCTGCAGCGTGCGCACGCGGTGGATGCGCGCGAGTTTCTTCGCGTCAGGCACCGAACACGCCGGTCAGCTCGGCGATCGCGTCCTGCAACCCGACGATCTCGCCCGCGCCCTGCTTGATATACTCCATCACCGCCGGGTGCGCGGCGATGGCGGCGTCGATCGCCGGGTCGGCACCGGGGCGGTACGCGCCCATCAGCACGAGGTCGCGGTTCTCCTCGTAGGTCGCGAGGTGACGGCGCAGGATGCGCGCGGCGTGGACGTGGTCGGGGTGCGCGATGTCGGTCATCACGCGGCTGACCGAGGGACCGATATCGATCGCCGGATAGACGCCGCGCTCGGCGAGATGGCGGTTGAGCACGATATGCCCGTCGAGGATCGAGCGCGCCGAATCGACGACAGGATCGTTGCCGTCGTCGCCGTCGGCGAGCACGGTGTAGATCGCGGTGATCGACCCGCCGGTGCGCACGTCGGTGCCGGCACGTTCGATGAGGTTGGGCAGCATCGCGATCGCCGACGGCGGATAGCCGCGCGCCGACGCCGGCTCGCCGAGCGCCAGCCCGATCTCGCGGCCGGCGTGCGCGACGCGGGTCAGGCTGTCCATGATGAGCAGCACCTTCTTGCCTTCGTTGCGAAAGGCTTCGGCAATGGCGGTGGCGCGCAGCGCGCCGCGGATGCGCAGCACGGGGCTATGGTTGGCGGGGACGGCGACGACGACGGCGCGCTGGCGTGCCTCGCCGGCGACCTTGGTCTCGAGGAAGTCGGCGACTTCCCTGGAACGTTCGCCGATCAGGCCGATGACGATGACGTCGGCCTTGGCGGCCTTGACCATCATGCCGAGCAGCACCGACTTGCCGACGCCGGAACCCGCCATGATGCCGACGCGCTGGCCCTGGCCGATGGTAAGCAGGCCGTTGATCGCACGCACGCCGACGTCCATCGGCTGGAGCACGCGACCGCGGTCGAGCGGCGACTGGATCTTGCCGGCGAGCGGCCATTTGCCCGCGCCGCGGATCGGACCCAGTCCGTCGATCGGCCGCCCGGCGCCATCGACGACGCGGCCGAGCAGCGCGTCGCCGACCTCCGCCTCGCCGGGAGGACCGACGGGGCGCACCGGCGCGCGCGGCAGCAGCGCGGCGGGGCCGCCGAGGTTCATCAGCAACGTGCGACCGTTGCGAAAACCGATCACTTCCGCCTCGACCTTCGCATCGCCATGGCCACCGATCTCGCAGACGGTGCCGACCGGCAGCGACAGTCCGACCGCTTCCATCAACAGGCCGTCGTAGGAGGAGAGGCGCCCCGACACCTTCGGCGCGGGACGGAAATCGGCGACGCCCAGCGTCTCGAGATAATCGGCGGTGAAGCGGTTCAGCATCGGATCTCAGGCAGCCAAAGGCGGAACGGGAACGCGGTCGATCGCCTCGGCGAGCTGACCGAGCCACAGCTCGGGCCCGTCCTCGACCAGCGTCGATGCGCTTTCGAGCACGAAGCTGCCACGCGCCAGCGCCGCATCGGCGACCGCGAAGATCGACTTTGGCAAGGCGTCGGACAGCAGCGGCAGGTCGTCGGGGTGCAGCCGCAGCAACGCCGATTCGCTCGCATCGGCGAGCAGTTCGGCGGCGGCCTCGATCCGGCCGTTGAGCACGTCGGCGCCGACGCCGCATTCGCCGACCAGCTTGCCGACGAGCAGCAGCACTGTCGCGCGTAGCTGGCTGGCGATCCGGTCGCGGTCGAGCTGGTGACCGTTGGCGAGCGCCGCGGCGAGTTCGGTCAGCAACGCCCGGTCGCGGTCGCCGCTCTCGCGCGCCGCCGCGGCGGCCGCGGCGAGGCCCTCGGCATAGCCGGCGGCATGCGCGGTCTCGACGGGATCGATGAAGCCGGTCGGCTCCACCTGCGCGTCGAGCGGGTCCCACCCCTGCGTCGGCTTGTCGCCGCCGGGATCGGCAGGGCTGAAATGCTTCGGACCCGGGCGCGATGGCGGCTCGGCCGCGCCGCCGCCCATCGCGCGCTCCAGCGTCGCCCACATGTCGCGCGGCGTAAAACCAGCGGGTGGCGAGAACGCCGCCTGCAACAGGTGCGCGGCGGTATCGTGACGGCCGGCGAACCCGGCGACGAAGTTCGAGGCGGTGCCAGCCCGCTCCCCCACCCGGCCTCCCACAGCGTATTCTGATTGGGTGGCCGGGTGGGGGAGCGGGCCGGCACCGTAAGCAGAGGCGTCAGACATAATCGTCGTCGCCCGCGCCCATCACGATCGTGCCGTCCTTGGCGAGGTTGCGCGCGATGGCGATCATCGCCTTCTGCGCCTCCAGCACCTCGGCGAGCTTCATCGGCCCGCGCGCCTCCATCTCGTCGCGGATGCCGTCGGCCGCACGCGCCGACATGCAGCCGAGGAAGCGGTTGCGCGCATTCTCGTCGACGCCCTTCAGCGCGCGCGACAATATGTCGCCATCGACGTTGCGGATGAGCGTGCCGAGGTTCTTGTCGTCAAGGTCGAGCAGATTGTCGAAGACGAACATCGCCTCCTCGATCGCCTTGGCGACGTCCTTGTCGATCTTGAACAGCTTGGGCATCACCCGTTGCTCGGTCGCCTTGCGCGCGCCCTGCAGGATCTTCGCCGCCTCGCGCGTGCCGCCCAGCGTCATGCCGTTGCCGCCCGACCGCGCGCCGCCACCGCCGCGACGGTTGGCGAGCACCGCCTTCAGCGTCTCGACCGCATCGGGGTTGATCGGGCCCAGCCGCGCGATGCGATGGAGGATGTCGGGCTGCACCGCATCGGGCATCAGTTCGAGCACCTGGCCGCCGACCGCGGGGTCGAGGTTGGCGATCATCACCGCGGCGATCTGCGGATGCTCCTTCTCGATCATCTGCGCGATCTCGGACGCGTCGAGCCATTCGAGCATCTCGAGCTCGCAATTCGCCTCCGCCGGGGTGATGCGGGCGAGCACGCTCTCCGCCTTCTCCGGCCCCAGCGCACGGTTCATCACCGCCTCGATCTTGGGCCGCGGGTCGAAGGTGACGCCGGTGCGCTCGCGCGCCTTGCCGACGAAATCGTCGAGCACGTCCTCCATCTCCTGTTCGGAGACGTCGGCGACCGCGAACATCGCCGAGCCCAGCTGGCGCACCTCCTCGGGGTCGAGCTTCTGGAGGATGGCCGCGGCCTCCTCCTCGCCGACCAGCATCATCAGCACCGCGGCGCGTTCGACGCCGGTGTAGCTGCGCGGGGTCGTGATCGCGTTCACTTGGCGTCCGCCTTGATCATGTCGCGGATCGCCAGCGCGGCGCGCGCCGGATTGTCGCGGGTGAAGCCGCGCACCGCGCCGATGCGATCATCGACGGTCTGCGACGCTTCGAGCCGGTCGAGGCTGACGGGTTCGTGGACGGTGATGCCCTCGGCGGCGGCGCCGTCGGCAGCGCTGCCGTCGCCGGCTGGGGCGGACAAGGCGGGGGTCGCCTCCTCGCGCTTCTTCATCAGCCCCTTGGCGATCGGCCGTACGCCGAGCAGCAGGACGAGCAGCGCGATCAGGATCGCGGTGCCGTTGCGCGCGGCGACGGGCAGCCAGGCGTTGTCGTACCAGGCCGGGCCGGCGGTCGCGTCGGTCGCATCGGCGAACTTGCGGCTGATGACCGTCACCTGATCCTGCCGCGCCTGGTCGAAGCCGACCGCGCTCTTCACCAGATCGGTGATCTGGCCGATCTCCATCGCGGTGCGCCGCGTCTTGTCGGGATCGCGCAGCAGCACGGCGACCGACAGGCGCTTGATCGAACCCGGCGTCTGGCGGGTCACGGAGACCTCCTTGCCGAGATCGTAGGCGCGCTGGAAGCTGTCGCTCTGCTTGTTGGGGTTGGGGGCGGGGCCGCCGGCGACCGGCGAGGGCGAAGCGGCCGGAGCGCCGCTCGCGCCGTTAGCGGCCTGCGGCGTCTGCAGCTGGCTGGCAGGCGGCGGCGTGTTGCTGAGCGCGCCGGGGATGCCGCCGGGCGTCGTCGGCGCATTCGCCTGATTGCCGATCCAGTTGCCGGTCTCGGCGCGCAGCGCGCCCTGCTTGTCGTAGCTTTCGCGCGTCGCCTGCGTCTCGTCGAGGTTGATGTCGGCCTGCACCTCGGCGGTGAAATTGCCGGCGCCGACCAGCGGCGTGAGCAGCTGGACGAGTTGCTGGCGCACCTTGTCCTCGGTCTTGCGCTGCGTCTCGAGGCGCGCGTCGGTGCCCGCATCGGCGCCGGCGCCGCCGGGCTTGGACAGCAGCGCGCCCATCTGGTCGACGATCGTCACGCTCTCGGGCTTCATCCCCGGCACCGAGCTGGCGACGAGGTTGATGATCGACTGGACCTGCGCCTGGCTCAGGGCACGACCGCCTTGCAGCTTAACGACGACCGACGCCGAGGGCGAGGCGTTGTCGCGGACGAACACCGACGCTTCGGGCGTGGCGAGATGCACGCGCGCCTCGGCGACCGCGTCGATATCCTCGATCGAGCGGGCAAGCTCGGTCTCGCGCGCCTGACGCAACCGCTCGCCCTCGACCGCGCGGCTGACGCCCATCGGCAGCTGGTCGAGGATGGCATAGCCCCCGGGCGCCTGCTTGGGCAGGCCCTGCCCGGCGAGCAGCATCCGCGCCTTGCTGAACTGGTCTTCGTCGACGGTGAGGGCTCCGGTGCCCTCGTCGATCCTGCTGGCGATATTGGCCTGCGTCAGCGCGGACGTGACCGCCTGCTTGTCGGCATCGGTCAGGCCGGTGAACAGCGTCTTCTGCGTCGGGCTGGACAGCATTATCCACGCGAGCGCGGCGGCGCCGATCAGCGCGACGAGCAGCGCCATCGGCAGGCTGCGGCGCACCGCGGGCTGCGCGAGGACGCCCTTGATCTGGAGCAGCGGGTTGGCGAACTTCTCGGGGAGGGCCGAGGGCGATGTGGTGGCGAGGGCGGTGCTCATCGATTATACCGGCATGCTCATGATGTCCTTGTAGGCGGACAGCAATTTGTTGCGGACCTGCAGCGTCGCTTCGAACCCGACACTGGCCTGCTGGCGGGCCAGCATGACCTTGGCGATATCGACCGTCTCGCCGCGTTCGTAGCTCTCGGACAAGGCGGAGGCCTTGTTCTGGCTGGAATTGACGTCCTTCAGCGCGTCCTGCAGCGTATCGGCGAAGCTGGTCGGCTTCGTCGTGCCGGTCGCGTTGGTCGCGGCGGCGCCGTCGCTGGCACCGGCACGGGCGAGCGACTGGTTGCGTTCGAGGATCTGGGCGCGCAGCTGCATCACCCGGTCGACGCTCATCGCGCCGCCGACGCCGGAGACGCCGCTCATGCCGAGGCTACCATGCTAAACGGGCGGGCGAGATCGTCGCCCTGCTCGCGTGCCTTGGCGAGGCGATAGCGCAGCGTGCGCTCCGAGATGCCGAGGCGGCGCGCGGTCTCGACGCGGCTGCCACCGCACGCGGCGAGCGTTTCGCGGATCGCCTGGAATTCGCTCATCTGCACGACGTTGCCCAAGGTGGCGGGCTCGGTCGCGGCAGGGGCCGCCTGCGGAAACAGCGGCGTCACCGGTGCGCTCTCGCGGGCGAAGGTGAAGCTGATCGGGCGATCGAAGACGATGTGGCTCGCCTCGATCGTCTCGCCACCGGCGAACAGCAGCGCGCGCTGGATGACGTTTTCGAGCTCGCGGACGTTGCCCGGCCAGTCGTGGCGCATCAGCTGATCGACCGCCTCGACCGTCGGCCACGGCACCACCGCACGCGTGCCGGCATGGCGCAGGATCATCGTCGCGGCGAGCGCGGGGATATCCTGCGGACGCTCGGCGAGCGGCTTGGTGCTGAGCGGGAAGACCGACAGGCGGTAGTAAAGATCGGCGCGGAAGCGGCCCGCGGCGACTTCGCCCTGCAGGTCGCGGTTGGCGCAGGCGACGACGCGGACGTCGATCTTCTGCGGCACGGATGCGCCGATCGGCACGACCTCGCGCTCCTGCAGCACGCGCAGCAGCTTGGCCTGCAGTTGCAGCGGCATCTCGGCGATCTCGTCGAGCAGGATGGTGCCGCCGTCGGCGGCGCGGAAGAAGCCTTCGCCCCCCGAGGAGGCACCAGTGAACGCGCCCTTCTGGTGACCGAACAGCAGCGCCTCGAGCATCGTCTCGGGCAGCGCGGCGCAGTTGATCGCGACGAACGGGCCGTTCCGTCGCGGCGAATTGTTGTGGATCGCGCGCGCCAGCACCTCCTTGCCGGTGCCGGTCGGCCCGTTGATGAGCACGGTGATGTCCGCCTGCGCGACGCGCTCGGCGAGCGCCAGCAGCGCGAGGGACTCGGGGTCGGCCGCGGTCGGCATGTCGGGACCGGCGACGAGCGCGCGGGCGAAGCCGTTGCCGACTGCCGCATCCTCGGGCCCGAAGGCGATGCGCGCCGGGTTGCCGCCCTGCGACGGCACGACGTGGCGCCCTTCGCTGCCGATGATGACGGTGCGTGCGGGCGCCGGCGGCGCCTCGCCCTCGGCGACGAGGAACAGGTCCGCTGGGCTGGGCTGGCCCGTCTCGAACGAGCCGACGCCGAAGCCCTGGGCACGAAGCCCCGACACGAGCGCATATTTGCGCTGCACGACCGCAGCGGAAGGAAAAATCGAACGCATGGCTATCCCCCAAGGATGAGCCTGGAATGCGGCAACAACGGTAAACGCGGCGTTAAAACGGTTGCCGCCCGGCAAAATATTTCCGGGCGCCCGCTCCCACGCGGATCGCGCGCGCGCGGGTCCGCCCGTGCTCCCGTGCGAGGGGCGGGGGACAAGCCGGGCCGAAACGAACTTTTTGTCCTAAAGCTGTTCCGGCGGCGGCCGTTACTCCTCCTGACGGCTCGGCCTTCCTCCACGGGGGCGGCGGGATGGCCGTAGCTTTTTGGAGGAACCCATGACTGTCATCGGCACCAATGTCGCATCGCTGCGCGCCGCCAATGCATCCAACTCGGCGAATGCCGCGCTCTCGACATCGATGCAGCGCCTGTCGACCGGCAGCCGCATCAACTCCGCCAAGGACGATGCCGCCGGCCTCGCCATCTCGGACACGATGACCGCGCAGATCCGCGGCATGAACCAGGGCATCCGCAACGCCAACGACGGCATCGCGATGGCGCAGACGGCCGAAGGCGCGCTGGGCGAAGTCAACAACATGCTGCAGCGCGTCCGCGAACTGACCGTGCAGGCGACCAGCGGCACCTACAGCGCCGACAACAAGACCAACCTGCAGGCCGAAGTGACCGCGCTCAAGACGCAGATCACCTCGACGCTCGCCAACACGCAGTTCAACGGCAACAAGCTGTTCGACGGCAGCGCCGGCGCCGCCGGCGTGGTGAAGATCCAGGCGGGCGCCAACGCCGCCGACTCGATCAACCTGACGCTGACCAAGCTGACCGACAATGCGACGATCACCGCGGTCGCCGGTGCCGCGGGCCCGCCCGCGATCACCGGCATCGACCTCACCGCCAACGACAACTCGGCGCTGGCCGTGGTCGATGCGGCGCTGAAGACGGTCAGCAACACCCGCGCCAGCCTGGGTGCGGCGCAGAACCAGCTGCAGTCGGCGGTCAACAACCTGACCACCAACTCGACCAACCTCACCTCGGCGAAGAGCCAGATCATGGACGCCGATTTCTCGGCCGAAACGACCGCGCTCGCCAAGTCGCAGATCCTGAGCCAGGCCTCGACCGCGATGCTCGCCCAGGCGAACCAGAGCCAGCAGGGCGTCCTGAAGCTGCTCCAGTAATCCGCGTGAACCGGCGGCGCCCCGGAAGGGCGCTGCCGGGAACGACCCGACGTTTCGGCTAAAGCCGGGCGCCTTCCGGTCGTTTCAACATCTGGCGGCTCGGCCTTTCGCCCAGGGGGGCGGCGGTGAGGTGCCATAACATCAAAGGAAACCAACATGACTGTTATCGGCACCAACGTCGCATCGCTGCGTGCAGCCAATGCGTCCACCTCCGCCAATCAGGCGCTGTCCACGTCGATGGAGCGCCTGTCGACCGGCAGCCGCATCAACTCCGCGAAGGACGACGCCGCCGGGCTCGCCATTTCGGACACGATGACCGCGCAGATCCGCGGCATGAACCAGGGCATCCGCAACGCCAACGACGGCATCGCGATGGCGCAGACGGCCGAAGGCGCGCTGGGCGAAGTCAACAACATGCTGCAGCGCGTCCGCGAGCTGACCGTGCAGGCGACCAGCGGCACCTACAGCGCCGACAACAAGACCAACCTGCAGGCCGAAGTGACCGCGCTCAGCGCGCAGATCACCTCGACGCTCGCCAATACGCAGTTCAACGGCAACAAGCTGTTCGACGCGTCGGCCGGCACCGTCACCGCCGCCGTCGCCGGCCCGCCCGCGGTCGCCGCCTACAGCACGATCAAGATCCAGGCGGGCGCCAATGCCGCCGATACGATCAACCTCAAGCTCAACAAGCTGACCGACGATGCGACGATCACGGCCGCGACCGGGATCGACCTGACGACCGCGACCAACACCGCGCTCGGCACCGTCGATGCCGCGCTGAAGACGGTCAGCAACTATCGCGCCGGCCTCGGTGCGGCGCAGAACCAGATGCAGTCGGCGGTCAACAACCTGACCACCAACGCGACCAACCTCACCTCGGCGAAGAGCCAGATCATGGACGCCGATTTCTCGGCCGAAACGACCGCGCTCGCCAAGGCACAGATCCTGAGCCAGGCCTCGACCGCGATGCTCGCCCAGGCGAACCAGAGCCAGCAGGGCGTCCTGAAGCTCCTCCAGTAATCCGCCACCTCGCGTCCCGCCGTCCGACGGCGACGGGACGCGGCCTTCCCCAGCCTCGAAGGAACCCATCATGACTGTCATCGGCACCAACGTCTCGTCGCTGCGGGCGGCCAACGCCTCCACCTCGGCCAACATGGCCCTGTCCACCTCGATGGAGCGCCTGTCGACCGGCAGCCGCATCAACTCGGCCAAGGACGACGCCGCCGGCCTCGCCATCTCGGACACGATGACCGCGCAGATCCGCGGCATGAACCAGGGCATCCGCAACGCCAACGACGGCATCGCGATGGCGCAGACGGCCGAAGGCGCGCTGGGCGAAGTCAACAACATGCTGCAGCGTGTCCGCGAGCTGACCGTGCAGGCGACCAGCGGAACCTACAGTGCCGACAACAAGACCAACCTGCAGGCGGAAGTCGCGGCACTGACGTCGCAGATCACCTCGACGCTCGCCAACACGCAGTTCAACGGCAACAAGCTGTTCGACGCCACCGCCGGCACCGTCACCGCCGCCGTCGCCGGCCCGCCTGCGGTCGCCGCCTACAGCACGATCAAGATCCAGGCCGGCGCCAACGCGACCGACACGATCAACCTCAAGCTCAACAAGCTGACCGACGATTCGACGATCACCGCCGCGACCGCGATCGACCTGACCAGCGCGACCAACACCGCGCTCGGGACCGTCGATGCGGCGCTGAAGACGGTCAGCACCTATCGCGCCAACCTCGGCGCGTCGCAGAACCAGATGCAGTCGGCGGTCAACAATTTGACCACCAACGCCACCAACCTGACCGCCGCGAAGAGCCAGATCATGGACGCCGATTTCTCGGCCGAAACGACCGCGCTCGCCAAGGCACAGATCCTGAGCCAGGCGTCGACCGCAATGCTCGCCCAGGCGAACCAGAGCCAGCAGGGCGTCCTGAAGCTCCTCCAGTAACCGCTTTCTCAAGACCGGTGTCGGCACCGCCCCCCCAAGGGTGCCGGCATCCAGCTCTTCCCCCAAGGTCGAGCGCAACCGAGCCCCGGTGGTCGAAAGACCGCCGGGGCTTTTTGTTGGGTCCGCCCGGAAGCCGTGGAAGGGCAGGGCGCCCCCACCCCCCACCACCGTTCGCCCTGAGCCTGTCGAAGGGCAGAGTGCCACCCGCATAGCGCTCGCCCGTGGAACGCGGTGCTTCGACAGGCTCAGCGCGAACGGCCGAATGATACCCGCCCTACCGATGCGCCGCGCGGCGCAGTCGGTCGTTGATCGCCTCGCCCAGCCCCACGTCGGGGATCGGCGCCACCGCGATCCGCGCGCGGTCGCTGGCATCGGCGCGATGCAGCGCATCGAACACTCGCGCCGCCGCCTCGCGCAGGTCGCCCGACGCCGACAGCATGTCGTCCCCCGTTATCGGGCCATGACCGATCAGCCATTCGTCGCCCTGCGCCGCGGTCGCGTTCAGCCGCAGCGGCTTGGCGGGCGCATAATGCGTCGCCAACTGCCCCGGTGCGGTGATCGCGGACTCCTTTATATGGGGCACCGTCGCGAACGGCAGCTCGGCCGCGGTGATCGGCCCCGGCCGCAGGATCGTCCGCCCCGCCACGATCGTCGATTCGAGTCCCGCATCGGTCGCGCCATCGTCGATGATGAGCGGCACCCGTATGCCAAGACTGGAGGCGACATGCCAGGCTCGCGTCGGACTGATCCCGTTGCTCGCATTCGCGGACGGCGCCGCGAGCGGCCGCCCGACCGCGGCAAGCAGCGCCTGCATCGCGCGATGCCGCGGCACGCGCAGCGCGACCGTCGCCAGCCCGGCGGTGACCAGCGACGCGATTCCTGCGTCGTCGCGCAATGGCAGCACCAGCGTCAGCGGCCCCGGCCAGAAGCGCGCCGCCAGCACCCGCGCATCGTCGTCGAACATCGCCAGTGCCTCGGCAGCGGCGGCATCGGCGACATGGACGATCAGGGGGTTGAAGCTCGGCCGCCCCTTCGCCGCGTAGATTCCCGCCACCGCGTCGGCGTTGCCGGCGTCGGCGGCAAGGCCATAGACCGTCTCGGTCGGCACCGCGACGCATTCGCCGCGGGTGATTCGCATCGCCGCCTCGGCGATCGCGGCCATGCCGTAGGGTAAGATGCGCGGGTTTGGATCGGCCATCCGAACGGCCTATATCGCAACCAGTTTCAGGAGAGAATGATGCCCTTCACCGCCGCCGTGGCCGACCAGCGTTTCGTGCTCGAACATGTCGTCCGCATCGACGAACTCGCTGCGACCGATCGCTTCGCCGCCGCCAGTCCCGACGTGATCGATGCGGTGCTCGACGGCGTCGGCCAGTTCGCATCGGGCGAATGGGCGCCGCTCAACCGCGAGGGCGACACCGTCGGCGCGAAATGGTCGCCGGACGGCGTCCATATGCCGGCAAGCTTTATCAAGGCGTACAAGGATTACGTCGAGGGCGGCTGGGGCACGATCGGCGTGCCGGAGGATTTCGGCGGCCAGGGCCTGCCCTTCGCGATCCAGACCGCGGTGCTCGATACGCTGGGCAGCGCCAACATGGGCTTCGCGCTCTGCCCGACGCTGACCGTCGGCGCGATCGAGGCACTGATCCATCACGGCACCCCCGAACAGCAGGCGCAATATCTGCCGCATCTCGCCACCGGCGCGTGGACGGGCACGATGAACCTCACCGAGCCGCAGGCGGGCAGCGACGTCGGCGCGCTCCGCGCCACCGCCAAGCCGCTGGGCGACGGGAAGTGGTCGATCAAGGGCACGAAGATCTACATTTCGTTCGGCGATCACGACATGGCGGACAATATCGTCCACCTCGTCCTCGCGCGCACCCCCGACGCGCCGGCCGGCACGCGCGGCATCAGCCTGTTCCTGGTCCCGAAGTTCCGCCTGAACGCCGACGGCACGCCGGGCGACTTCAACGATGTCCGCGTCGTGTCGATCGAGCACAAGATGGGCCTCCACGCCTCGCCGACCTGCGTGCTGAGCTTCGGCGACCACGACGATTGCGTCGGCGAACTGATCGGCGCCGAACATGGCGGCATGCGCGCGATGTTCACGATGATGAACAACGCCCGCCTCAACGTCGGGCTGCAGGGCGTGCAGATCGCCGAGGGCGCGACGCAGCAGGCGGTCGGCTATGCGCTCGAACGCGTTCAGTCGGCGCGCGCCGGCTCGCCCGACAAGGAGCCGGTGCGCATCGTCGATCACCCCGACGTCCGTCGCATGCTGCTACGGATGAAGGCACAGACGCAGGCGGCGCGCGCGCTCGTCTATTACGCCGCGGGGCAGGTCGATCGCGCCGGCCTCGGCGACGGCGCGGCGAAGAACCGGCTCGAGGTCGTGACCCCGCTCGCCAAGGCGCACGGCACCGACATCGGCAACGAAGTCGCCAGCCTCGGCATCCAGGTCCACGGCGGCATGGGGTACGTCGAGGAAACCGGCGCCGCCCAGTACTTCCGCGACGCGCGCATCACCCCGATCTACGAAGGCACCAACGGCATCCAGGCCGCCGACCTCGTCGGCCGCAAGCTGTCCCTCGACAACGGCGGCGCCTTCGCTGCCTTGGTCGCCGACATGCGCGCCGAGGCGGCGCATCCCGACCTCGTCGCGCTGATCGACACGGTCGACGCGATCGCCCACCGCCTCGCCACCGCGGACGCCGACGACAGGCTCGCGGCGAGCTATCCGTTCCTGACGATGACCTCGGTCGCGGTCTGCGGCTGGCTGATGGAACGCGAGGGCCGCTATGCGACGGGCGACGAGACGTTCGCGGTGGTCAAGCGCGCCGCGGTACGCTTCTACCTCGACCAGATCGTGCCCGAAGCGCTCGGGCTGAAGGCGGCAGCGACCGCCAGCGCCGAGGTGCTGTACGCGGTGCCGGCAGAGGCATTCGCGGCATAAATTCCTCCCCGGCACGGGGAGGGGGACCGCCAGCCGCAGGCTGGTGGTGGAGGGGGGCTTTCCCAAATGGTATGCTATGGGGAAGCCCCCCTCCGTCACCGCTGCGCGGTGCCACCTCCCCGTCCCGGGGAGGAGTTTTGCCTCCCAAGGACCCACGATGTTCGACCTCGACGCCTATCTCGCCCGTATCGGCCTGCCCGCGCGCGTCACGCCCGACGCGGAGGGGCTCGGCCGGCTCCAGCGCGAACATCGCCTGTCGATCCCGTTCGAGAACCTCGACGTTCGCCTCGGCCGCGGCATCGCCATCGATTCGGCGGGCGTCTTCGCCAAGCTCGTCGTCGCACGGCGCGGCGGCTATTGCTTCGAACACAACCGATTGTTCCTCGACGCGCTGGCCGCGCTCGGGTTTCAGGCGCGGCCGCTGCTCGCGCGCGTCTGGCTCGGCGCGACGACGGTGCCGCCGCTCACCCATACGTTCAGCCTGGTGACGATCGACGGACAGGAATGGATCGCCGATGCGGGTTTCGGCGCCAGCTATGCCCCCGTCCTGCCGCTCGTCGAGGGTGCCGAAGCGCAGGCGCCCGACGGCGCCCGCTTTCGCTTGCGCCGCGATGCGGACCACGGCTGGATGCTCGAACGCGACGGCGATGCCGGTTCGACCGACGGGCGCGGCGCGGGCGCCGGCTGGCAACCGCAATACAGTTTCCACGAGACGCCGGTGTTCGACGCCGACCTCGCGCTGTCCAATCACTGGACCTCCACCGCGCCCGACAGCCGCTTCACGCAGCTGACCATCGCCAGCATCGTCCTGCCGCACGGCCTCGCCGGCCTCACCGACCGCCGCTACCACCGCCGTGCCGGCGACGCGACGACGGTCGCGGAGATCACCGATCCGCGCGTCTATCGCATGCGCCTGTCGCTGATGTTCGGCATCGACCTCACCGCAGACGAGATCGCGACACTGGGCCTGTTCTAGGGCGGAATGCCCCGCTTCCACCCGTTCGCCCCGAGCCTGTCGAAGGGCAGGTGAGACTCACTCGTACTTCGACAGGCTCAGCGCGAACGGAATGGATAAGTCTTTACCGTAGAAGAAGATTGGTCCGCGTGAAAACCTTACGCCCGCTCGCGCTCCAGCAGGTCGGCGGCGTCGAGGCCGAGCAGCTCGATATACCCCCGGATGCGCGGCCATTGCGTCTCGACGAAGTTCGCCCGTTCCGCCGCGCGCAGCTTTTCGGACGCGCCGGGCAGCACGAACATGCCGACGCCGCGTCGCACCTCGACATAGCCGTCGTCCTGAAAGCTCTGGTACGCCTTGGCGACGGTCAGCGGGTTGGCGCCGTGTTCCGCCGCGAAGGCGCGCACCGAGGGAAGCTGGTCGCCCGCGCGGTAATCGCCGCGCAGGATGCCGGCGGCGATGGTGCCACGCAGCCGGATATAGACCGGGCTGTCCTCGGTGCTCAATGCTGTCATGCTGGTTTAATACAGCAACGGACGAAAAGGTCCATGGCCTGACGAACGGTCGATCTCCGACTTAGGGCCAATACGAGACGATCCGTGCCATGTCCGGGCGGGGCCGTTCGTCGAGCGGCCGGCCGGGGGTGCCGAGAAACATGAAACCGGCGATCCGCTCGGGCGCCGCGCCGAACGAATCGCGCACCGTTTCCGAAAAGGCGGGCCAGCCGGTCAGCCAGCCGCCCGCGAACCCCATCGCATGCGCGGCGTGGAGCAGGTTCATTGCCGCCGCGCCCACCGACAATTCCTGTTCCCACAGCGGGATATGGCTGGTCGTCACCGGCGAGGACAGCACGACGACCAGCGCCGGCGCCTGCCGCGCGAACTGGTCGAGCGAGTCGATCTCGGCGCGCGCCGCCTGCGGCCGTTCGGCGCGATAGGCATCGACGATCAGCTGCGACAGCCGATCGCGGTCGTCGACCACGACGAAGCGCCACGGCGCGAGCTTGCCGTGATCGGGGGTGCGCGCGGCGATCCCCAGCATCTGCGCCAGCTGGTCCGCATCGGGTCCCGGCGCGACCAGATCGCGCGGCTTGCCCGAGCGGCGCGTGGCGAGCAGCGAAAGCGGCGTGGTGGTGTCGTTGAACATGGACGCGCACATAGGCGGCGTGCGCCGATATTTACAGCCGGGGATGAGCCGCTACGGTGCCCGGCATCCGCCGCCCGACGGGTGTGCGACATAATCGGCTGGAGAGAAAAAACCTTATGGCCAATGTATCGGCGAGCGGAGGCGGCGTACCGGCCCACGCGCGCACCGTCCTCGGACACCCGCTAGGGCTGTTCATGCTGTTCTTTGCGGAGATGTGGGAGCGGTTTTCCTATTACGGGATGCGCGCCATCCTGGTCTTCTACCTCACCAAGCATTTCCTGTTCGGCGAACAGCCCGCCTTCGCGATCTACGGCGCCTATACCTCGCTCGTCTACATCACGCCGATCATCGGCGGCTATATCGCCGACCGCTATCTGGGACCGCGCAAAGCGGTGCTGGCGGGCGGCGTGTTGATCACCATCGGCCATCTGCTGATCGCCGCGGTCGAGGCGCCGCAGGGCGTGCAGGGCAGCGCCCTGAACGGCTTCTACCTCGCACTCGCCTTCATCATCGTCGGCACCGGGTTCCTGAAGGCCAATATCTCGGTGCTGGTCGGCAAGCTCTACCGCCGCGACGACACCCGTCGCGACGGCGCCTTCTCGATCTTCTACATGGGGATCAATACCGGCGCGTTCCTCGGCCCGCTGCTGATCGGCTATCTCGGCGAGCGGATGGGCTGGTCGTACGGCTTCGGCGCCGCCGGGATCGGCATGGCGCTCGGCCTCGTCGTCTTCGTGCTGTTCCGGCGCGAGCTGTACGACGTCGGCGAACCGCCGGTGCCCGCGACGCTCAAGGCGCGCACGCCGATCGGCCTGCCGGTCGAATGGGCGATCTATGCCGGCGCGGGCGTGATGATCCTGCTGTCGTGGTGGCTGGTGCGCAACCAGGGCGCGGTCGGCACGCTGCTGATCGCCGGGTCGGCGCTGACCATCGGCTATATCCTGATGACCGCCTTCCGCCGCCTGCCCAGGGTCGAGCGGCACCGCATCTTCGCCGCCCTGTTCCTGATCGCGTTGTCGCCCTTGTTCTGGGCCTTGTTCGAACAGGCGGGCTCGTCGCTCAACCTCTACACCGACCAGTCGGTCGACCGCAGCGTCTTCGGCTGGGTGATGCCGGCATCGTGGTTCCAGTCGGTCAATTCCTTCTTCATCATCACGCTGGCGCCGCTGTTCGGCCTGCTGTGGACCGCGATGGGCAAGCGCGGGATCGAACCGTCGGCGCCGTTCAAGTTCGGCATCGGCCTCGTCCTCGTCGGTGCGGGCTTCTTCGCGCTGATCCTCGGCGCGCCGGCCACCGGGCTGACCCCGGCGATCTTCGTCATCCTGCTCTACATGCTGCATTCGATGGGCGAATTGTGCTTCTCGCCGATCGGCCTGTCGTCGATGACGCGCCTGTCGGTGGCGAGCATGACCGGGCTGATGATGGGCACCTGGTTCCTCGCCACCGCGGCGGGCAATTTCATCGCTAGCCTGATCGCGCAGGCTACGGGGGGCGAAGGTGCTGGCCCGGCGCAGGTACTCGCGGTCTACGGCCGGATCGGCTGGTTCGCGATGGGCGTCGGGGTCGTCGTGCTGGTGCTCGCGCCGTTCGTCACGAAGCTGATGCACCTCGACACGATCGGCGAACCCGACCACGCGCTGGCGGGGGAGCATGCGATCGGCGAGCCTGCGGCGGCGGGTGTGGACACGCGAAGCGAGCGCAGACCCTAAACTCCTCCCCGGCACGGGGAGGTGGCAGCCGCAGGCTGACGGAGGGGGGCTTCCACGCAATGCATCGCCTGAGGAAGCCCCCCTCCACCACCGCTGCGCGGCGGTCCCCCTCCCCGTGCCGGGGAGGATCTAGTCCCGCCGTCCCACCACGCTGGTCACCGCGACGTCCATCGTTACATTCCCCACCGTCCGGAACAGGTCCGGCACCGTCTCCACCGCGACCAGCAGCCCCAGCGCCTCGATCGGCACGCCCATCGCGAACGCCACCGGCGCGACGCTGGCGAAGAAGCTGATCGTGCCGGGCAGCGACACCGACCCCATCGTCGTGATCGCCGCGGTCGCCACGCCGGCCGCGAGCTGCCCCGGCCCGATCGGCACCCCCAGCCAGTGCGCGACGTACAGTGCCACGGCGAGGTTCATCGCTGGGCTCGTCGCGCGAAAGATCGCCACCGCCACCGGCAGCACGATCCCCGCGGTCGCCGGCGCGACGCCGATCTCGCCCGATCCCTTGAGCATCGCCGGCAAGGACGCGAGCGACGACTGCGTGCTGATCGCCACCGCCTGCGCCGGCGCCACCGCCTTCGCGAATTTGCGCAGCGGCACCCCGCCCGCGAACCGCGCCACCGGATAACCCGCCAGCAGCACGATGAAGCCGATCGCCGACACCATCACGATATAGTGGACGAGCGCCCCGAACGCCGCCGCTCCGGTGCGCGCGCCGACCCCGTATGCCAGCGCGAAGATCCCGATCGGCGCGAGCTTCAGCACCCAGCCGATGATGACCAGCATCGCATCGACGATCGCCTGGAACAGGTCGGTCAGCCGTTTGCGCGGCGCCTCCTCCAGCCGCGTGATCGCAAAGGCGAAGGCGAGCGTGAACACGGTCAGCGGCAGGAACGCATCCCCCGCCGCCGCGCCGACGACGTTGGTCGGCACGATCGAATTGAAGAAATCGGCGAGCGTCGGCACCTTGCCCAGCGGCGCCGCCCCAGTCAGCGCCCCGCGCAACGCCGCCGACCAGTCCGCGGGCAGCGGCCACAGGTCGAGGAGCAGCGGCATCACCGCCGCCGACATCAGCGTCGTGCACCACAGTACCACGACGAACAGCACGACGGCGCGCCCCGCGATCCGCCCGGCGCGCGCGGCCTCCGCGGTCGCGGCGATGCCGGTGACCAGCAGCCCGACGATCAGCGGCACGATCACCATCTGCAACCCGTGCAGCCACGCCTCGCCGATCGGCTGCGTCACGCTGGTCGCCGCCAGCGCCCAATCCTTGTCCGCGGCCACCGCCACGATGCCCAATGCGATGCCGACGACGAGCGCCAGCAGAATACGTGTGGCTTGCGACATCGGGTTCCTTGCGCCAACGAACGGGGACGAGGCGGCATAGCGGAACGGAACGCGCGCGATGGCAAGGAAATATTTCGGCACCGACGGGATTCGCGGCGCGACCAACGCGGGTGCGATGACCGCGAGCATGGCGATGAAGGTCGGCATGGCGGCCGGCGCCTATTTCCAGCGCGGCGACCACAAGCACCGCGTGCTGATCGGCAAGGACACGCGCCTGTCGGGCTATATGCTCGAATCGGCGCTGGTCGCGGGCTTCACCAGCGTCGGCATGGACGTCATCATGGTCGGCCCGCTGCCGACCCCGGCGATCGCGATGCTGACCCAGTCGATGCGCGCAGACATCGGCGTGATGATCTCCGCCAGCCACAATCCCTTCGCCGACAACGGCATCAAATTGTTCGGTCCCGACGGCTACAAACTGTCCGACGAGGCCGAGCTGACGATCGAGCAATTGATCGAAAGCGACGTCCCGCTCGCCCCCTCGGCGCAGATCGGCCGCGCGCGCCGCATCGACGACGCGCAGGGTCGCTACATCCACTTCGCCAAGGCGACCTTCCCCGAAAACCTGCGCCTCGACGGCCTGCGCGTGGTGATCGATTGCGCCAACGGCGCCGCGTACAAGGTCGCGCCCTCCGCTTTGTGGGAACTCGGCGCCGACGTCGTCGCGATCGGCGTCACGCCGAACGGCACCAACATCAACGACGGCGTCGGCTCGACCGCGCCGCAGACGCTGTCGGAAACGGTCGTCGCGGCGGGTGCCGATATCGGCATCGCGCTCGATGGCGACGCCGACCGGCTCATCATCGTCGACGAACAGGGCAAGGTGGTCGACGGCGACCAGCTGATGGCGACGATCGCCGCCGGCTGGGCGCGCGCCGGGCGGCTGGCGGGCGGCGGGCTGGTCGCGACGGTCATGTCCAACCTCGGCCTCGAACGCCATCTGTCGGCGCAGGGGCTGGGCCTTGTCCGCACCGCGGTCGGCGACCGCTACGTCCTCGAAAAGATGCGCAGCTCGGGCTACAACGTCGGTGGCGAACAGTCGGGGCATATCATTCTGTCCGACTATGGCACTACCGGCGACGGCCTCGTCGCCGCGCTGCAGGTGCTCGCCGAGCTGAAGCGCGCCGGCGCGCCGGCGAGCGAGGTGCTCCACCGCTTCGAGCCGCTGCCGCAACTGCTCAAGAACGTCCGCTTCGCCGGCGGCGAGCCGCTGGAACACGAGGCGGTCAAGGCGACGATCGCCGCGGCCGAGGCGGAGCTGTCGGGCACCGGCCGCCTCGTCATCCGCCCGTCGGGCACCGAACCGGTGATCCGCGTGATGGCCGAAGGCGACGACGCGCGCCAGGTCGAGACCCTGGTCGATCGCATCTGCGACGCCGTGCGCCAGGCCGCCGCCTGATGCTGGAGATGCGCCCCGACTGCGAGCGCTGCGGCGCCGACCTTCCCGCCGACGCGCCCGGCGCGTTCATCTGCAGCCACGAATGCACCTTCTGCGCGGAATGCGCCGACGCGCTCGACGAACGCTGCCCCAATTGCGCCGGCGAACTCCTCGACCGCCCGACACGCGTGGGCAAGACGCTGAAGGCGAACCCCGCCTCGACGGAGCGGCGATTCCAGAGCTGAAGAAGAATATTCGCGCGAAGACGCGAAGACGCAAAGATGGCGCGCCTGCGGCAGCTTTATATCTCCCAACAAGCCGTCTCCGATGCGGCACGAGGAGAGAGCTGCCGCAGCCACGAACGAAACCTCTTCGCGTCGTCGCGCCTTCGCGTGAATCAACCTTCTGTCCTACACCCCCCGATCTATGGCATGGCCGCAAGCATGGCGTCCAAGACCAGCCACCCCCACCGCACCATCGAAACCGCACCCCCGCACACGGGGCGTTTCCGAACGCGACGTACCGTCCACTTCGTCCACTTCCGGCGCGAATCATGATCCCCCGCGTGCTCATCGTCGCCGGGTCCGATTCGGGCGGCGGCGCCGGGATCCAGGCGGATATCAAGACCGTCACGATGCTCGGCGGCCACGCCATGACCGCGGTCACCGCGATCACCGCGCAGAACACGCTCGGCGTGCAGGCGGTGCATCCCGTCCCTACCGACATCGTCGTCGCGCAGATGCGCTCCTGCATCGATGATATCGGCGTCGACGCGGTTAAGATCGGCATGATCGGCTCGGCCGAAACCGCGCAGGCGGTCGCCGACGTGCTCGATACGCTCGACGTGCCGGTCGTCTTCGATCCGGTGATGGTCGCCACCAGCGGCTCCGTCCTCGCCGACGCCGCGACGATCGCCGCGTTCGAACGGCTCATCCGCCGCGCCACGCTGGTCACGCCAAATCTGCCCGAACTCGCCGCGCTCGGCGGCGAGGCGGCGCTGCGGGCGAGCGGCGCGGCGCTGCTGGTCAAGGGCGGCCATGCCGAGGGCGATGTCGTCGAGGACCGGCTGGTCGCCGACGACGGCGCCATCACGATCTGGACGCATCCGCGCATCGTCACCCGCCACAGCCACGGCACCGGCTGTACGCTCGCCAGCGGGATCGCCACCGGCCTCGCCGCCGGCCTGCCGCTCGCCGACGCGGTCGGGCGGGCCATCGCCTATGTGCAGGCGGCGCTTGCCGTCGCCCCCGGCCTGGGGGCAGGGCACGGGCCGATGGGGCATGCGCTCGGCCGCGTGCCGTTCGCCGATGGGAAGGCCGCATGCCCGGACTGAAGCACGAGAAAGCCTGCCTGCCCCCCGTCGCCGGGGTGGACGAGGCCGGCCGCGGCCCCCTCGCCGGGCCGGTGGTCGCCGCCGCGGTGGTGCTGCCGGCCAAGGGCACGCCGCGCGGCATCGACGATTCGAAGAAGCTCTCGGCGTCCGAACGCGCGCGCCTGTGCGGACTGATCCAAAGCCGCGCCGTCTTCGGCATCGGCATCGTCGAGGCCGCGGAGATCGACACGCTCAACATCCATTGGGCGACGATGAAGGCGATGACGCTCGCGGTCGATGCACTGGTGGCGAAGCTCGGCTGCGATCCCGGCCATGTGCTGGTCGACGGCAACCGCCTGCCACGCTGGTCCTATCCGGCGACCGCGATCGTCAGCGGCGACGCGCACAGCCTGTCGATCGCCGCCGCCTCGGTCGTCGCCAAGCATACCCGCGATACGCTGATGCTCGACCACGCCGCGGTCCATCCGCAATACCATTGGCATTCGAACAAGGGCTATGGCTGCAGGCACCATCTCGCCGCGCTGCTCGAGCACGGCCCGACCCCGATTCACCGGCGCAGCTTTGCCCCCGTCGCCGCCGCCTTCGCCCGAATCACGCCCGCCGCCGCCGATGGACCGCTGTTCGCGGCGGCCGACGTTCACCATTTTCGCGGATGAGTCTTTCGCGCCACACCCCCAGCGCTGGGGGAGGCAGGTGAATCCGCCTCCCCATATCTTGCGCGCGACTCGTCCCGTCGCACGGCGTTAACCCGATGTTGAGGCTTATCGTTAACCAATGCACGCTTGACGCGAGTCCGGTGTTTCGCGCGAATAAGCGGGCAAGGGGGACATGATGCCAGTTATCGACAAGGTCAGACCGCGATCCGCGGTGCGCGCGACGATGCCGGCGGCGCTGCCGCTCGACAGCATCATCCGCGGCGACTGCATCGCGGCGATGCGTGCGCTGCCCGACAAGTCGGTCGACATGGTCTTCGCCGACCCGCCCTATAACCTGCAACTGGGCGGCGAACTGTTCCGTCCCGACGGCAGCCACGTCGACGCGGTCACCGACGATTGGGACAAGTTCGACACCTTCGCTGCCTACGACGCCTTCACCCGCGCCTGGCTGGCGGAGGCGCACCGTATCCTGAAGGACGACGGCACGATCTGGGTGATCGGCAGCTATCACAACATCTTCCGCGTCGGCGCGGCGGTGCAGGACCTAGGCTATTGGATCCTCAACGACATCGTCTGGCGCAAGGCCAATCCGATGCCCAATTTCCGCGGCACCCGCTTCACCAACGCGCACGAGACGCTGATCTGGGCGTCGAAGGGCGAGGGCGCGAAATACACGTTCAATTATCGCTCGATGAAGACGCTCAACGACGAATTGCAGATGCGATCGGATTGGGAATTCCCGATCTGCGGCGGCGGTGAGCGGTTGAAGAAGGGCGGCATCAAGGTCCATCCGACGCAGAAGCCCGAGGCGTTGCTGTACCGCATCCTGCTCGCCTGCACCAAGCCGGGCGACGTCGTGGTCGATCCCTTCTTCGGCACCGGCACCACCGGCGCGGTGGCGAAGCGGCTCGGCCGCCGCTGGATCGGCATCGAGCGCGAGGGCGATTACATCGACGCCGCGGAAGAGCGCATCGCCGCGGCGCTGCCGCTCGACGAATCGGCGCTGTCGACGATGCAGTCGCCCCGCCAGCAGCCCAAGGTCGCGTTCGGCGTGCTGGTCGAGAACGGCTACCTCACCCCCGGCGCGGTGCTGACCGACACCAAGCGCCGCTTCCGCGTCACGGTGCGCGCCGACGGCAGCCTGCTGTCCGACTGCGGCGCGACAGGGTCGATCCACAAACTGGGCGCCAGCCTGCAGGGTGCGCCAGCGTGCAACGGCTGGACCTTCTGGCACCACGAGGCGGCGGGGAAATTGCAGCCAATCGACACGCTGCGCCAGACGTACCTGCTCGCGACGCAACCGTAACCGCTCCCCTCCCTGCAAGGGAGGGGCCGGGGGTGGGTGGCGTGCTCGCGATACGGTTGGTCTTTCGTCAATGGGCGCCGTACCACCCGGCCTCCACCCACCCCCAGCCCCTCCCTTGCAGGGAGGGGGGAAGAGCCGTCGATGCACCTCCGCCCCGTCCAGTTCGTCGACACCCCCGTCACCCACCCCGACGACACCGTCGCGCGGCTCGCCGGCGGCCTGCAATGGTTCGCTGCCTATGAGGTGATCGAGGACGGCCACCGCCACACCATCCCCGTCACCGACGTCGCCACCCTCGGCGACCGTGCCGTTCGCCTCCACGCCGCGATCACCGCCCCCCGGCCGGCGCTCCAGCTCGGCGAGCGGACGCTCCGCCTCGACCAGCCACTGGTCGCGGGCATCCTCAACGTCACGCCGGACAGCTTTTCCGATGGCGGCCAACACAGCGACGACCCGGCCGCCGCCGCGGCGGCCGGCGTCGACATGGCCGCGGCCGGCGCGGCGCTGATCGACCTCGGTGGCGAATCGACCCGCCCCGGCGCGGCGCAGGTATGGGAGGGCGACGAGATCGCCCGGGTCGTCCCCGTCATCGAACGCCTTGCGCGCAGCGGCACGCCCGTCTCGATCGACACCCGCAAGGCGGCGGTGATGGAGGCGGCGCACGCCGCCGGCGCGCATGTCGTCAACGACGTCTCGGCGCTGCTGTGGGACGATCGCGCGCTCGACGTGATGGCCAGGGCGCGCTGCCCCGTCATCCTGATGCACTCGCCCGATCCGAAGGAGGGCGGCCATGCCCGCACCGGCTATCGCGACGTGCTGACCGAGGTGTTCGACTGGCTGGAGGCGCGTATCGCCGCGGTCGTCGCAGCAGGCGTCGATCGCAGCCGCATCGTCGTCGATCCCGGCATCGGCTTCGGCAAATCGCTTGCCGAGAACCTCGCGCTCGTCAACGGCCTCGCACTCTTCCACGGCCTCGGCTGCCCGATCATGCTCGGCGCCAGCCGCAAGCGGATGATCGGCGCGCTCGACAACGAGGCGCCGGTGACGGCACGGCTCGGCGGCAGCCTGGCGCTGGCGCTGAAGGGCGCGGAAGCCGGCGTGCAATTGCTGCGCGTCCACGACGTCGCCGCCACCGTTCAGGCGATGAAGGTCTGGCGCGGCCTGCGCGATCGCGCGCTGGTCGGTGGCTGACGCGTAACATTGCGTTGCAGCATTTCGATAAGTGATGCGTTCGGTCCGCTTCGACCCCATCTGGACACGCTATGATCGTCGCATCCACCCCCCGCCTCACCCGCATCGTCTCGGAAGTCTGGAAGCCGCTGCTGATCCTGTTCATCTGGGACGTGATCGTCACGGTCACCTACTATCTGCTGCCGTTCAAGGCGCCGTCGTTGCCGCTGACGCTGTTCGGCACGGTGCTGGCGCTGCTGATCGGCTTCCGCGACAATTCCGCGTATCAGCGCTGGTGGGAAGGGCGCGTGCTGTGGGGCGCGATGATCAACGCCTCGCGCAGCCTCAGCCGCGAAGCGCGCAACTTCCTGCCCGTGGGTGAGGCGCACGACCTTCGGCGCACGATCGTGCTGCGCCAGATCGCCTATGTGAATGCGCTGCGCTGTCAGTTGCGCCGCCAGCCGGTCGACGAGCCGGTGCTGCACTATCTGTCGCGCGGCGAGGCGGAGCCGGCGTTGTCGCGGACCAATATCGCCAACGGCCTGCTCGACGGCACCGGCCGGCGCATCGACGATGCGCGCCGTGCCGGCTGGATCGACACCATCCTGCAATCGCGGATGGAATCGACGATGGTGGATATCGCCAACGCGCAAGGCGGGATGGAGCGGCTCAAGAACACGCCGCTGCCCAACCAGTACCGCTTCTTCCCGACGCTGTTCACCCACATCTTCTGCATCCTGCTACCGATCGGGCTGGTCGAGACGCTGGGCTTCGCGACGCCGCTCGGTTCGACGATGGCGGGGCTGATGTTCCTGGCGGTGCTGCAGATCGGCGACGATCTGGTCGATCCCTTTGCCAACACCGTCCACGACGTGCCGCTGACCGCGATGTGCCGGACGATCGAGATCGACCTGCTCCAGTCGATCGGCGATGCCGCACCGGACCCCGTCGTCCCGCACAAGGGCGTGCTGTGGTAGGCTAGAGCGTGTAGCCGCCGTCGCTGACGAGGCAGGCGCCGGTGACCAGCGCCGCGGCGTCGGACAGCAGAAAGGCGATCTGCGCCGCGATTTCGTCCGCCTTGGCATAGCGGCCGAGCGGTGTCGCCAGCGCGGCGAGTTCGACGAAGGCCGCATCGCGGCCGATCGCAGCGGCGCGGTCGGCGAACATCGGGACGGCATCCCAGACCGGTGTCTCCACCCCGGCCGGCGCGATCGCGTTGACGCGGATGCGGCGCGCCGCGGCCTCCTTCGCGGCGACCTTGACGAGGTGGATCAGCGCCGCCTTCGACGCGCCATAGGCCGCGACGCCCGCCTCCGGCTTGATCCCCGCCGCCGAAGCGGTCGCGACGATCGCGCCGCCGTCCGCCATCGCCCGCAGCGCGGCGCGCAGCGTCAGGAACGCGCCGTCGAGGTTGATCGACAGGATGCGCCGCCATTGCGCGAACGGCAGGTCGGCGATCGGCCCCGCGCCCGCCACCCCGGCATTGATCACCGCGCCGTTCAGCCCGGCGAGGAACGACGCCGCGCCCTCCCAGAACGCCTCGTCGGAAACGTCGCCGGGCAGCAGGTCGAGCGTGCACGGCAAGGCGATCCGCGCCAGCGCCGCCGCATCGCAATCGACCAGCACCAGCCGCGTCGCGCCGCGTTCGGCCAGATGCGTGGCGGTGGCGAGGCCGATGCCGGACGCGGCACCGGTGACGAGGATGTGGCGGTCGGTGAACATGACGCCCGGCAATAGCACGCCGTCGCGTGGTTAACGATCCGTTGGCGTCGAATGCGATGGAACGACGACAGCCCTTCCACCCTTTTACCCGGCAAATCCAGATCGGGAGGATGCATGCCGGATCGTTATGGGAAGGGCAGGGCGTCGCGCCGCGACGGCGTACGGCACAAGGTGTTCGTACCGACGACGATGACGGTCCACCTCGCCCGCGAACGCGTCCATCTGCTCGATCTGTCGGCGCATGGCGCGCTGATCCATGCCGCCGCGCCCCCTCCCAAAGGAATGTCGATCCGGATCGAATGCGCCGGCCGGCTGCGGCGGGCGCGGGTGATGTGGGCGGGGGCGACGCGCTTCGGCGTGGCGTTCACGCTGTCGCTGAGCGACGATCAGCTCGCCGCGGCGCTGGCCGAACAACAGCGTGCTGCTTCGGCGCACGGCACCGCCGCCTGACCGCTCAGGCGGCGTTGTCGATGCCGAGCTCGCCCAGCTTGCGATAGAGCGTCGAACGGCCGATCCCCAGCCGTCGCGCGACCTCGGTCATCCGGCCGCGGTAATGACCGATGGCGAGGCGGATGACGTCGGCCTCGATATCGTCGAGCGGGCGCAGATTGCCGTCGGGGCGGAACAGCGTGATGCCGCCGCCCGACGCCGCGGGCGATCCGGTCGGCCCGGTGCGCCGGTCGCCCAGCGCCGCGATCTGCGGGAAATCGGCACGGGTCAGCGCCGCGCCCTCGCACAGCACCGCCGCGCGGAAGAGTGCGTTCTGCAGCTGGCGGACGTTGCCCGGCCAATCGTATTGCACCAGCAACGCCAGCGCATCGTCGGTGATCCCGAGCGGCCTGAGGCCCGGCTGCTGCGCGATCCGCGCCAGCAGATGACGGGCGAGCGCGGGCACGTCGCCGAGGCGCTCGCGCAGCGGCGGGATCGTCACCTGCACGACGTTCAATCGGTAATAGAGGTCCTCGCGGAACCGCCCGGCCTCGACCTCCTCGAGCAGTTTCTTGTTGGTCGCGGCGATGACGCGCACGTCCACCTCGCGGGCATGGCGCGCGCCGATCGGCTGGATCTCGCCCGATTGCAGCACGCGCAGCAATTTGACCTGCGTCTCGAGCGGCATTTCGCCGATCTCGTCGAGCAGGATGGTGCCGCCGTCGGCGTCGGCGAAACGCCCGATCTTCCGTTCGAACGCGCCGGTGAACGCGCCCTTTTCATGCCCGAACAGTTCGGATTCGACGAGGTTCGCAGGGATCGCGCCGCAATTGACGGTGACCATCGCCTTCTTGGAACGGGGGCTGGCGGCATGGATCGCATCGGCGACCACTTCCTTGCCGACGCCGCTCTCGCCCTCGACCAGCACCGGCACGCGCGCGCGCGCCGCCTTGGCCGCGATGGCGAGCGCGGCGCGAAAATCGGGCGACGATCCGACGATCTCGTCGAACGCGAGCAGCGCCGGGATCTTCTCGGTCAGGGGCCGCAATTCCCCCACCGCGGTGCCCGCGACCGCCGCTTCCAGCGCGGCAAGCAGCCGTTCGGGGGCGAGCGGCTTGACCAGGAAATCGGTGGCGCCGGCGCGCATCGCGGCGACCGCATGCACGACCGATCCGTTGGCGGTGAGCATCAGGATGGGCAGCGCCGGGCGGCGTTCGCGCAGCTCGGCGATCAGCGGCGCGGCATCGGCATCGGGCGCCCAATGGTCGAGCAGGATCGCATCCAGCTGCATCCCGTCCTGCGTGCCCAGTTGCGCCAGCGCCATCTCGCCATCGGCGGCGAAGATCGATCGCCAGCCGGCGCGCGCGGCGAGAGCCGACACCAGCCGGCGCTGCGCAGGTTCGTCGTCGATCAGCAGAAGCAGGCGCTGGCCGTTGCGCGTCATGGTGTTTCCCGTCCCGGTTCGGGGCACCTGATACAGTGCGCCGGTAAAGGCAGGCTTAAGCGCACCCCCACGTCGCCTGCCTTGACGGATGCGACGCTTTACGGGCAGGTATCCCGCGCAAGGGGCGCCATGCGCCATGGGCAAGGGGTTGGATGATGGCCGGCAACGGTGACTTGAAGGCGCACGAGGCGACCTATACGAGCGTCACGAAGATGCTGTTCTGGGGCGCGATCGCCTGCGCGGTGATCGCCGCGCTGGTGATCTGGCTGATCGCCTGAGCCCGCCCGTCCGATGAAGATCGCCGTCCTCAAGGAACATGCAGACGGCGAGCGGCGCGTGGCCGCCACGCCGGAAACCGCCAGGAAATTCATCGCGCTCGGCGCGACCGTCGCGGTCGAAGCGGGGGCGGGCCTCGCCGCCACCTATGCCGACCAGGCCTATGCCGATGCCGGCGCGAGCGTCGCGGATCGTGCGACGACGCTGGCGGGCGCGGACATCGTGCTCGGCGTGCAGGGCCCTGATCCCGCCAGCCTGACCGGTGCGGCATCCGGCGCGTGGATCGTCGCCGGCCTCAACCCCTTCGGGGATCGCGCCCGCGTCGATGCCTATGCCGCCGCCGGTTACGAGGCGCTGGCGATGGAGTTCATGCCGCGCATCACCCGCGCGCAGTCGATGGATATCCTGTCGTCGCAGTCGAACCTCGCCGGTTACAAGGCGGTGCTCGACGCGGCATCCGAATATGGCCGCGCCTTCCCGATGATGATGACCGCGGCGGGTACGGTCAGCGCCGCCAAGGCGTTCGTGATGGGCGTCGGCGTCGCCGGGCTGCAGGCGATCGCCACCGCGCGGCGTCTCGGCGCACAGGTCTCCGCCACCGACGTGCGCTCGGCGACCAAGGAGCAGATCCAGAGCCTCGGCGCCAAGCCGATCTTCGTCGAGAATGTCGCCGGCATCGAGGGCGAAGGCTCGGGCGGCTACGCCGGCGAGATGAGCGACGAATACAAGGCGGCGCAGGCCGAGCTGGTGTCGGCGCATATCGCCAAGCAGGACATCGTCATCACCACCGCGCTGATCCCCGGCCGCCCCGCACCGCGTC
Source organism: Sphingomonas liriopis (assembly GCF_024211255.1). Lineage (GTDB taxonomy): Bacteria > Pseudomonadota > Alphaproteobacteria > Sphingomonadales > Sphingomonadaceae > Sphingomonas > Sphingomonas liriopis. Next base: position 78,157 of record NZ_JAMLDY010000009.1, read on the forward strand.
TCATCAGCGACGCGCAGGTCGCCAGCATGAAGCCGGGCAGCGTCATCATCGACCTCGCGGTCGAACAGGGCGGCAACGTCGAGGGCGCGGTCGCGGGCGAGATCGTCGAGCGCCACGGCGTCAAGATCGTCGGCCACCGCAACGTCGCCAGCCGCCTCCCCGCCGACGCCTCCGCGCTGTTCAGCCGCAACCTCTACAATTTCCTGTCGACCTTCTGGGACAAGGACGCCGGCCGCCCGGTGCTCGACGAAGAGATCGGCGACGCGGTGCGGCTGACCCAGGGCGGGCAGGTCGTCAACACCCGGCTGCTCGGATAAGAGTGGATGCCGATGCGCTTCTCGAACGCATGCGGCAGGTGCCGCGCGACTGGCGCATCGCCGATATCGAGAGGCTGTGTCGCGCCTTCGGCATCGCTTGCACGCCGCCTCGTCAGGGATCACATTACAAAGTGAAGCATCCGGCGATCCCGTTGATCCTGACGATTCCCGCGCATCGGCCGATCAAGCCGGTCTATGTTCGGGAGCTGGTGAAGTTCGTCGATGCGGTTCGGGAGCAGCAGCCATGAACCCGCATGATTACGAGGTCGATATCGTTCCGTTGAGCGACGACGACGGCGGTGGGTTCGCGGCCGTGGTTCCCGAATTGCCGGGATGCCGCTCTGATGGCGACACGCCGCAGCAGGCGCTCGACAACGCTTATGATGCGGTGCGTTGCTGGCTCGAAGCGGCGGAAGAGATGGGGCGTCCCGCTCCGCAACCGCGACGCCTGGCCGCCTGAAGGGAAAACTGATGGACTTCGTTGCGATCCTGTCGATCTTCGTGATGGCGTGTTTCGTCGGCTATTACGTCGTCTGGTCGGTGACGCCGGCGCTGCATACGCCGCTGATGGCGGTGACCAACGCGATCTCGTCGGTCATCATCGTCGGCGCGCTGATCGCCGGCGCGGCGGCGGGAAGCGCCTCATCGAAATGGCTCGGCCTGCTCGGCGTGGTGCTTGCCAGCATCAACATCTTCGGCGGGTTTGCGGTCACCAGCCGGATGCTCGCGATGTACAAGAAGAAGGACCGGCCGGCGCCGGCGAAGCACTGACGCGCGCGCTGCGCCGTCGCACGTTGATCTGGGGGTAGGATGGAACACGCAACCGCAGGCAGCTCGTTCGCTGCGCTTGCCTATCTGGTCGCCGGGGTGTGCTTCATCCTCGCGCTGCGCGGCCTGTCGTCGCCGACGTTGAGCCAGCGCGGCAACCGCTTCGGCATGATCGGCATGACGATCGCGGTGGTGACGACGCTGGTGACGCATGTGCCGATGCAGGCCGTGGGTCTGGTGCTGACCGGCCCGTCCGGCGTCGTCTCCGCGACCGGGCCGTTGTTCGCGCGCATCGACTTCGTCACCGTTCTCGAAATCCTCGCCGCGATCGGTATCGGCGCGGTGATCGGCATCACCACCGCGCGCCGCATCGCGATGACCGACATGCCGCAGCTCGTTGCGGCGTTCCACAGCCTCGTCGGCCTCGCCGCGGTTCTGGTCGCCTGCGCCGCCTTCCTCAATCCGATCGCCTTCGGCATCGCCGACATGGTGATCCCGATGATCGGCCAGCCGTTCGCCGCGATCCATGGCGTCAGCCGGATCGAGATGGGCCTCGGCGTCGCGATCGGCGCGATCACCTTTTCCGGCAGCGTCATCGCCTTCCTGAAGCTCAACGGCAACATGGGCGGCAAGCCGATCATGCTGCCCGGGCGCCACGTCATCAACCTCGCGGTGCTCGCCGCGATCCTGCTGCTGATCGCCTATTTCACGCAGGACCAGTCGGCGTGGATCTTCTGGACGATCACGATCCTCAGCTTCGCGATCGGCTTCCTGCTCATCATCCCGATCGGCGGCGCGGACATGCCGGTCGTGGTCAGCATGCTGAACAGCTATTCGGGCTGGGCGGCGGCGGCGATGGGGTTCACGTTGCACAATTCGGCGATGATTATCACCGGCGCATTGGTCGGCTCGTCGGGCGCCATCCTTAGCTACATCATGTGCCGCGCGATGAATCGCAGCTTCATCAGCGTCATCGCCGGCGGCTTCGGCGCGGTCGCCGATACCAGCGGCGGCGGCGACAAGATCGACCGCCCGTGGAAGCGCGGCAGCGCGGAGGACGCCGCCTTCCTGATGAGCCAGGCCGAACAGGTCGTCATCGTGCCGGGCTACGGCATGGCGGTCGCACAGGCGCAGCATGTGCTGCGCGAGATGGCCGACAAGCTGAAAGAGCACGGCGTCCGCGTCAAATATGCGATCCACCCCGTCGCTGGCCGCATGCCGGGGCATATGAACGTGCTGCTCGCCGAAGCGAACGTGCCGTATGACGAGGTGTTCGAGCTGGAGGACATCAATTCCGAATTCGCGCAGACCGACGTCGCCTTCGTCATCGGCGCCAACGACGTCACCAATCCCGCGGCGAAGACCGACAAGACCTCGCCGATCTACGGCATGCCGGTGCTCGACGTCGAAAAGGCGAAGACGGTACTGTTCATCAAGCGATCGATGGGCGGTGTCGGCTATGCCGGCGTCGACAACGACGTCTTCTACATGGACAATACGATGATGCTGCTCGCCGATGCCAAGAAGATGGTCGAGGACATCGTCAAGTCGCTGGATTGATCGCGCATGCCGGGCACGCGCGAATACCTCCATTGCGGAGGTAATATGGTCCGCCAGCCGCCCAAACCGTCGCGGATGCCGCGGAAATGGAGGTGACTGGACGCGATCTGGCGGGCCGTCCGCTTATCCTGCGGCCATGGGGAATGCGACGTTTACCGATCATGGGGCCGACCGCGGCGGGCGCCGCTGTTATGCCACGCCGGGCCATGCAATGCTGTTGATCGCCGATCCGGGCGCCGCGCCCGATGCCGAACGGGCGATCGCCGAAGCTGGCGGGCGGTTGTTGCAGCGGATCGCGTGGCGCGAGGCGGCGGCGCTGTTGCCGCAGGTGGCGACGTCTCCCGTCGTGCTGATCGACACGACCGCCGTCGCGATCCCGACGCTGGACGCGGTGTTGCCGGCGATCCGGCGTTTCCTCGTCCAGGCGGATGCGGCGGCGGTGGTGCTGTTGACCCCCGACCGGATCGATATCGTCGCCGGCTATCTGATCGACGGACAGGCCGACCTATTGTGCGAACCGACTTCGGCGCAGGTGACCGCGGCGCTGGCCTCCGCGGCCGCGCGGAACCGGCCGCCGACGCTGCACGACAGCGTGTCCGAACGGGTCCAGACCGAGCGCGAACCGTTCCGCCATCCGGGGCACGACAGCGACGAGGAGCGCCTGCGCCGGCTGATCGAGGGGATGGCGCAGATCTCGCGCTATGCCGCCGACCTGACGCGTGGCGGCACGGTCTCCGGGTCGCACGACCTGGCGGATCGCCGCCGCGCCTTCCACGGCGAGCCCGCCGCGTCGGGCCATGGCGTGACCGCGCCGGAAGTCCGCCGGCTGATCCACCTGCGCCAGCTGCGCGGCAAGTTCTTCGGCCAGTTCATCGGTGAGGGGCTGTTCGAGGATCCCGCATGGGACATGCTGCTCGACCTGTTCGCCGCCGAGCTGGAGGGGATCCGCGTCAGCGTCTCCAGCCTCTGCATCGCCGCCGCCGTCGCGCCGACCACCGCGCTGCGCTGGATCACGCGGATGACCGAGATGGGGCTGTTCATCCGTCACCCCGATCCCGTCGATCGCCGCCGCGCCTTCATGGCGCTGTCGCCCCGCGCCAGCGAGGCGATGCGCGCCTATATGCTCGCCGCGCGCAAGACGGAGGCGGGATGACCCCCCTTGCGGAAGGCCGCGCGCTTTGGCAGGGCAGTCGGCATCCCGAGAGGGGGCGCTTAGCTCAGCTGGTAGAGCGGCTCGTTTACACCGAGTAGGTCGGCGGTTCGAACCCGTCAGCGCCCACCACATCGACGCTGCGTCAGCGGTCGCCCGTCTCGTCGCGGTACTTCATTTCCAGGAACCGTCCGCGCGTCGACAGGCTGTCGAGGTCGTTCTGCGCCAGCCGCGCGGTCATGTCGGCGATCTCCTGTTCGATCAGCTGCAAGCCGGCGACCAGTTCCGCATCGGGGGTACGGCCGTTGCGCTCAACGCGGCGCAGCGGTTCGGGAACGCGCGCATAATCGTTGACGAACGCGGGCAGCTGCTCGCCGATCAGGCGGCGGACCTCATACGCCTCTTCCTCGCGCCCCTCCAGCCGGCCGAGCTGCGGCGACAGCGTCTCCAACCGCGTGCCGATCCGGTCGACCATCCCGCGTGCCGGCGCGGGGAGGGCGGGGCGCTGCGCCTCGAGCCAGCGTTCGGTCTTGGCGGGCAGCGACTTGATATCGACCTCGCGCAGCGCCTTTTCGCTCGGTGCGCGCGCCGCGGGGGCGATGGCGATCGCGATCGTCACCGCCGCCATCAGCAACAGCACGGCGAGCCCGCCGAACAGCCCGAGCGGGATCACCATGCCCGCGACGCCCGCGGCGATCAGGATGATCGCATTGACCGCGAAGATGAAGGCGAGGCGGGCGCCGACGCTGGTCGCCTTGCGCTTCAGCCGTTTGCCGTGCGCGCGATACTGCGCGCCCATCTGCCCACGGTAATCCTCGCTGATCCGCGCCATCGTGGCACGCGCGCGTTCGATCTGCTGGTCGACCTCGGTCATGCGCTCACACCGATTCCAGGCGATACTGGTCGCCGCTAGGACCCTTCAGCGCGCCCTGCGCGGAGCCTTCGGCGCGCGCGATATAGCCCTTCGACTTCTCGACCTCGTTTCCCAGCGTGGTGACGGTCGTCTTCATCGAATCGAGCGCCTTCAGCTTGAACGTGTCGATCGCGTCCATCGTGTCGTAGATGTTCTGAAACGCGCGCTGCAGCGTCTCCAGCGGAATAGTCGAAGCAGCGGCCTGTTCGTGGATCGCCGCGGTGTTCGAACGCAGCAGCTTGCCGGTCGAATCGATGATGTTGGCGGTCGTCGTGTTGAGCTGGGTGATGCTTTCGAGCACCAATTTCTGGTTGGTCAGCGCCTGCGCGACGGTGACGGCGGTACGCAGCGCCGCGACCGTGGTGGTGCTGGCGCGATCGACACCCTTCACCAGCTCGACGTTGTTCTTCTTGACCAGATCCAGCGCGAGGTAGCCCTGCACCGTCACCGCCATCTGCGTCAGCAGATCCTGCGTGCGCTGGCGGGTATAGAACAGCGCGGTCTCGCGGATCGCCTTCGCCTTGGCGGGGTCGGTATGGTCGAGTTCGTTGGCCTTGTCTTCGAGGCGTGCGTCCATCGCCTTGCTGAGATGGATCATCTGTTCGAGCCGCCCCATCGCGCTCCACAGATTGGCGCGCTCGGTATCGATCGCGGCATTGTCCATCAGCAGCTCGTCCTTGCCGCCGGCCAGGTTCTTAAGGATCGAGCTGATATGCGTCTGCGACGACTGATAGCTGTCGAAATAGTCGCGCATCTTCGACCCGAAGGGGATGATGCCGAAGATCTTCTTTGGCCCCGACAGCGCACCCTTGCGACCGGGATCGAGGTCCTCGATCACCCGGCGCAGCTGCGCGAGGTCGGCGCCGACGCCGGTATCCTTGTCCATCGCGCGGATCGGGCGGTCGAGGAAACGGTTCGACTGGCCCGCCGCCTCGCGGATTTCCTTCGCTCCCATCGCGGTGATCGCATCGACGCGGCGCCCGAATTCGGGACTGTTGACGTCCTCCGCCACCAGCTCGGCGACGAACGTGTCGACGCGGCTTTCGAGCTGCGTCTTCTTGGCGTCGTCGATCGGCACGAGTCCGGCCGCCTTGGTCGGCGCCACCGTCGGCACGGGGTCGGGCGGCGTGAGCACCAGATCCTTCTCGGGCGTCAGCGTCGGGGCGGAAGTGGCCATGGTCGTTCCTCTTGCAACGGCGTCAGTGTGGCGAGGATGCGGGCGCCGTTCAACTGTCTTGTGCATATAAGACAGTGGCGATCGGTGACAATGGCGGGCCGACTTGCTATGTCCGTCGTGGACGGAGACGCAGCATGAACGACATGGCGAAGGGGATGTGGGCAAAGGTGACCTCGTCGGCCCTCGGCCAATCGGTCGAACTGCCAGAGGGTTTCCGCTTCGACGGTGACGAAGTCCGCATCACGCGGGAAGGCGACCGTATCGTGCTGGAACCGGCCGAGGATATGGCGATCGAATGGTCCGACGAAGAGCTCCATCGTCTGGCGCAAGCGGGTCTGGACAGTGGCTCCGACGCACCGTGGGACGGTGAGGCGATCAAGCGCGCGGGACGCCAACGCTTGCTGACGCGAAGGAACGGCCACTGAGTCGGATCGTCCGCACTCCCCAAGCGCGGCGCGACCTGGACGTCATGTACGATTATATCGCCGATCGCGACCCGGTGGCGGCAGATGCGCTGGTCGATCGGATCGAGCGGAAGCTCGGCCTGCTCGCCGACAATCCCCGGCTCGGCCCATCTCGCATCGGCGCAGTCGGCGGTCTTCGAACCTTCACCGTTCCGCCGTATCTTTTGCTCTATCAGCCGATTCGCAGCGGGATCCGGCTCGTCCGCGTGCTTCATGGCGCGCGTGATATCGGTGCTGCGCTCGACGCGGACTGAACCCTTCCCGCGGCGCAACATTTCGGCTATGGGGCGCGCAATCCAAGCTCCATCTTATCAGGAATTCCCATGAGCCTCCGCAACGTGGCGATCATCGCGCACGTCGACCACGGCAAGACCACGCTCGTCGACCAGCTGTTCCGCCAGTCCGGCACGTTCCGCGACAACCAGCGCGTCGAAGAGCGTGCGATGGATTCGAACGACCTCGAGAAGGAGCGCGGGATCACCATTCTCGCCAAGCCGACCTCGGTCGATTGGACGCCCCCGGGCAGCAACGAGAGCATCCGCATCAACATCGTCGATACGCCGGGCCACGCCGACTTCGGCGGCGAGGTGGAGCGGATCCTGAGCATGGTCGACGGCGTCGTCCTGCTGGTCGATTCGTCGGAAGGCGCGATGCCACAGACGAAGTTCGTGACCGGCAAGGCGCTGGCGCTGGGCCTGAAGCCGATCGTCGTCGTCAACAAGGTCGATCGCCCCGACGCGCGCATCCAAGAGGTGCTCGACGAGGTGTTCGACCTGTTCGTGTCGCTGGACGCCAACGACGAACAGCTCGATTTTCCGGTGCTCTATGCGAGCGGTAGGAACGGCTATGCCTCGACCGACATGGACGCGCGCGAAGGCACGCTGATCCCGATGTTCGAGACGATCGTCAGCCACGTGCCGGCACCCAAGGTCGAAGTGGAGGACGTGCCGTTCACCTTCCTCGTCACGCTGCTCGACCGCGACAACTTCCTCGGCCGCATCCTGACCGGCCGCGTCAATTCGGGCACGGTGCGGACCAACCAGCCGATCCACGCGCTCGACAACGACGGCAACATCGTCGAGACGGGCCGCGCGTCCAAGATCATGTCGTTCCGCGGCCTCGACCGCGTGCCGGTCGATGAGGCCAAGGCGGGCGACATCATCAGCCTCGCCGGCCTGACCATCGCCACCGTCGCCAACACGATCGCCGACACCACGGTCAGCGAGCCGCTGCACGCGCAGCCGATCGATCCGCCGACGCTGTCGATGCGCTTCGCGGTCAACGATTCGCCGATGGCGGGGCGCGAGGGCACCAAGGTGACCAGCCGCATGATCCGCGACCGCCTGTTCCGCGAAGCCGAATCGAACGTCGCCGTGAAGGTGACCGAGGCGTCGGACCGCGACAGCTTCGAAGTCGCGGGCCGAGGCGAATTGCAGCTCGGCGTGCTGATCGAGACGATGCGCCGCGAGGGGTTCGAGCTGGGCATCAGCCGCCCGCGCGTGCTGTTCGGCGAGGACGAGAACGGCAACAAGACCGAGCCCTATGAAACCGTCATCATCGACGTCGACGACGAGCATTCGGGCACGGTTGTCGAGAAGATGAACCTGCGCAAGGCCGAACTGACCGACATGCGTCCGTCGACCGGCGGCAAGACGCGCATCACCTTCTCCGCGCCGTCGCGCGGCATGATCGGCTATCATGGCGAGTTCCTGTCGGACACGCGCGGTACCGGCATCATGAACCGCCTGTTCGAGAAGTACGGCCCCCACAAGGGCAAGATCGAAGGCCGCAAGAACGGCGTGCTGATCTCGAACGGCGCCGGTGAAGCCAACAGCTATGCGCTGGGTCCGCTGGAAGAGCGCGGCATCCTGTTCGTCGGCCATGGCGAGGCGCTGTACGAGGGCATGATCGTCGGCGAGAACGCCAAGCCGGACGACCTCGAGGTCAATCCGATGAAGACCAAGGCGCTGACCAACTTCCGCGCCAGCGGCGGCAAGGACGATCAGGTCCGCCTGACCCCGCCGAAGCGTGCGACGCTGGAGCAGGCGATCGCCTATATCGACGACGACGAGATGGTCGAAGTAACGCCGAAGTCGATCCGCCTGCGCAAGCGCCACCTCGATCCGCACGAGCGCAAGAAGGCGTCGCGGGCTAAGATGGCTGCGTAAGCCACCGGTTCACGGTTGGGAGGGGCGTCCGAGCGATCGGGCGCCCCTTTTTCGTGCGTGGCGTCGGAGGGCGTGCTTTGTTCTCTCGTCCGTCATTGCGAGCGTAAGCGAAGCAATCCAGGGCGTCCTGATCCGACTCCGAATTGCTTCGCTGCGCTCGCAATGGCGAAGACCGCATAGGATGGCCTACTGCGCAAGTGATTGATTTAATCTAATAAAACGGCATGGGCTTTCCTATCGCCCTCCGCCGTATTACGCCGCAACTGCATCACTCGCTCTTTCTCATTGTCGCCTAAATCGAAACGATCACTCTCGATGGTTTTCATCAAGGTGTCTATGTTGTCCATCTTCGGGCGTGGTGGATCGCGCAGACGAAAAGGGCGGCATCATCGCTGACGCCGCCCCATCGTGTAACCGATCGCTCGAACCCCCTTAGCGGAAGCGACCGCTCAGCGAGACGCCGATGATCCGTGGTTCGTTGAAGACGGCGGCCGTGTAGTTTTCGATGACGCCCTTCAGGTTCTTTTCGTTGGTGATGTTGCGGGCGAAGGCCGCCACTTCGTAGGCGTCGTCGGGACTGGTGTAGCCGATTTTCAGGCCCCCTTCGAAATTGCCGTCGGCGTAGAATTCGCGCGTCTTGTAGAGCACGAAATTGGTGTAGCCCTGCACGTTCCAGTCGGTCGCGGCGAAGACCTTGCCACCGTTCGCCAGCGGTACGTCGTAGCGCGCGGTGGCATCGAGGTTCCAGCGCGGCGCGTTGGGCAGCGGGTTGCCGTCGATCTGCGCGAACAGACCGCCGCGGATCGTCGGGTCCTGTACGGTGCAGACCACGACCCCATTCAGCGCGCAGACCTGCGCATAGACGCGCGTGTCCTTGATCTTCGACGCCAGCGCGCTCGCGCCCAGGATCAAAGTCAGGTTGCGGACGGGACGGAACTCGCTGTCGATCTCGACGCCCCAGGCGCGCGCCTTGTCGGCGTTGAACAGCACGCCGTTGCCGTTGACGTCGTTGCCGTTCAGCTGGATGTCCTTCACCGTATAGGTGAACAGCGACGAATTGAGGCGCAGGCGGCCGTCGAGGAAGATGCCCTTGGCACCGATCTCGTACGAGGTGATCGTCTCGCTGTCGGCGGTGGTGAAGGGCGAGTTGAACACCGCCGAGCGCCCCTGGATCGTCGGCCCGCGGAAACCGCGCGCGACGCGGGCGTAGACGCTGTTCGAGGGATCGATCGTGTAGAGCGCCGAGACGTCCCAGCTCGGCTCCTTGCCCTCGAGCCGCACCGACGTGGGGGCGGTGGCAGGGTTGGGGTTGAGCCGGCGAAACTGGTCGACCGTGCCGGTGACGTCGAAGACGGGCTTGACCAGCGTCGTCCGCTTGATGTCCTGCGTATAGCGCGCGCCGCCGGTGATGGTGAAGTCCGGCGTGACCTTGAAGCTCGCCTGACCGAATGCCGCCCAGCTGGTGTTGATGTCGCGCAGGCGCACCCAGTTGTTCGGGTTGCGCGCCGCGGTGGTCAGGAAATAGGAGCGCTGGTAGAATTCGGTGGTGTCGTTCTGGCGGAAATAGAAGCCGCCGACCTGCCATGTGAAACGCTGGTCCGCGGCCGAGGCGAGGCGGACTTCCTGCGTATACTGGCCGAGCGCGCGGATGTTGCCCTGGCTCTGGCCGAAGCCGTTGGCGACGCCGTTCACCGGGAAGTAGGCACCGGCACCGCCGTCGGTATCGCCGCGGCTGTAGCCCGAGGTCGTCTCGTACGCGTTGATCGAGGTGAGCGTGACCGGGCCGAAGTCGTAGGCGGCGTTCACCGAGCCGCCGTAGGTGTCGTAATCCTGCGGGTTGTCGTTGCCCTCGTCGAGCGCGATGGCGTCGCGCGGTTCGGCGGAGACCGAATTGGAGCCCTTCTTGAGCGCGGCGCGGTGGAAGATCGTCGAGGTGCCGTGATAGCCGCGGGCATGGGCGGAGACGTTGACCGAAAACGCCTCGGTCGGGGTCAGCAGCAGCTGCACGCGCGCGTCGCGCTCGTCGAAGCCGCCCATCGCGTTCTTCTGCGGCGTGCGGGTGCCGTCCTGGCTGGTCCCGGCGAAGCGGTTGTCGACCCAGTCGTTGCGATGCTGGATCAGCCCCGACAGGCGGATCGCGACCTTGTCCTGCACCAGCGGGCCGCCGACGCCGGCGTCATAGGTGAAGGTGCCGAGCTCGCCCGCCGACGCGGCGACGCGACCCTGCCAGGTCTGGCTCGGGCGGATCGTGTCGAACTTGATGATGCCGGCGGTCGTGTTGCGGCCGAACAAGGAACCCTGCGGCCCGCGCAAGACCTCGACCTGATTGACGTCATAGACGGGATTGGACTTCAGGACCACATGTTCGAGGACGACGTCGTCCTGGATGATCGATACTGGCTGGCTGGCGCCCAGGTAGAAGTCGATGTTGCCCAGACCGCGGATGTAGAAGCGCGGGAAGATGCGGCCGGTGGTGGTCTCGACATAGAGGCCGGGGACGCGGCCGGAGAGTGCGAGGATGTCCTCGCCGCCCGCCTGGAAGGCGCGCAGGTCGCTGCCGCCGACGACGGCGACCGACAGCGGCACGCGCTGGAGATTTTCCGAGCGACGTTCGGCGGTGACGACGATGTCGCCGAGATCGGCGGCGTCGTCCTGCGGCGCGGTGGCGGCGGGCGCCGCGTCGGTCGCGGGCGTGGCGGTTTGGGCGAAGGCCGGCGCGGCGAGGCCGGTGGCGCCGAGCAGCAGCATGGTCTTGAACAGGCGAGTGGTCACGGATGTCCCCTTTGGATGACGCATGGGGAACGGCCGCCGGGACGGACGCGCGGGCATTCCCGTGCACGATCCGCCGGTCGCATGATGACCGCCCCCCGGCGAACCGGCCGATAGCCGCGGATTGTGTCTGATTCGTGAATGGATTGCGGCGGGGTGGGGGGGCTCGGACCCTCCCTTCGTCACCCCGGACTTGTTCCGGGGTCCACTCCGCGGCGGGGCAAATGGCTTATGCGGATAGCGATACGCCTGCGGCGCGGTGGACCCCGGAACAAGTCCGGGGTGACGAAGGGGGTGGGGAGAGGGGGGACATCATCGCGGCGTCGTGCACGGCTAAACACCTGATGAACGTCGCATTCCGCATCGGTTCAGAGCGAATCGCCTATTCCGCATGCAACACGCTTGGAATGTCGTGCGTTTTGCCCGGGCGTTGTGATGAGGAGTTCGGCGTCATGAATGCGTTGATGAAGAAGGCAGGTCTGGGAATTGCCCTCGCCGCCACCGCGCTGACCGCGGCGGCGCCGGCGGAGGCGCAGCGCTGGGGCGGCTATCGCCACCATCGCGGCGGCGGCGACGTCGCGGCGGGCGCGCTGCTCGGCGGGATCGTCGGGCTGGGGATCGGAGCGGCGGTCGCGAGCAGCAACCGCGACCGTTACTACGACCGCGGCTATTATTACGATGCGCCGCCGCCGCGCGTCGTCTATCGCGACCGCTATTACGCGCCGCCGCCCCCGCCGCCGCGGGTGGTCGTGCGCGAGCGTTATTACGATTACGGATCGCGCTACGGCGACGGTTACGGATATGGCTACGGCTACTGAGCCGTCGGACAGTTTCGTCGGGAAGGCGGCGTGGGGCTTCGGCTCCGCGCCGCTTTTTCGTAGCGGGGCGGGAGCGTTGGCGTTAAGCGCAGCGGCATGACCGATACGCCCCCCGACCGCCTGTCGACCGATCCCGCCAGCCCCTATTTCGACCAGCCCGCGCTGGAACGCGGCATCGGCATCCGCTTCAAGGGCGTCGAGCGCAAGGACGTCGAGGAATACGACCGTCCCGCGGGCTGGATCCGCGTCGCGCTGGGCAAGAAGGTCGATCGCCATGGCCGGCCGCTGACGCTGAAGCTGTCGGGTGAGGTCGAGGCGTGGTTCGAACGGCCGGCCGCCGGTGCGGCGGGCGAGGACGACGCCGAGGGTTGAGGGTCGGCCCTTCAGCTGCTGCCCAGCCGGGCGACCCCCGCAGACGTTAGCAATTGACAAAGCAATGTCGTGGCATCACATATCCATCGTGATCGGGCTCTGCCGGATACGCCGAAGCTCCCTCACCAGGGTTTTGGTCCCGGCTCGTGTCGTCAGCAGCCACCATACAGCCCTCACGGGTCTGTCTCGGGTGGCTTCGGCCTCGGTTAGCTGCCGGGTTTTGAGCGACGGAGATCGCAAGGCTAATCAACCTTTTGATAGGTTGGCTTGCAGAGATCATGCAATGGCGGTGACCACTCATATATGACTATGTACGGTGAAGCGGGAACGACAAGCTGTTCCCGCTTCATTGTCCTCACCCTTCCTTGAAGTCGTCGTTGATCCTCATATTGAGGTGAGTCGCCTGCGGGCTTACCACCTGTGTGCTGCCGTCGCAGAGGTGGAACAGCTTTGTCGCAAGACCATTGTCGGCCGTCAGGTCGAATTCAAACCGGGCGGCGACGGGCGCGCCGAACCGGAATGCGGCCTTGAGATCGCACGAGTAGGTGTCGGTGCAGCGCCGCACCGGATGCCGGTCGCTATTCACCGTCGGCACGAATTGCAGATTGTGGACCTTCAGGCCGCGTCCACCGCGCTGCACCGTCACCTCCTTGTCGACCTTGGCGCCGAGATCGCTCGCGTCGCGATGGTAGATCTGCCGGAAGCGTGCGGCGAGGGCCTTGCTCGGCGTGTTGCGGGGCGGCAGCAGGAGCCTGCGTTCGCGGCAGGCCGCCAATCCCCGCGTGAAGCAGCGGGACGCCTCGTCGCGGAAATAATCCTGGACCAGCGTTGCCATGGGTTTGGCGGCGGCCGTGTTGTTGCGCCATTCCGAGGGAACCGGGACGCGGCGCAGCGCGGGGAAGAACGCCTCCGTTTCCAACTCCGCCGCGTCGGCGTCGAGGGCACTGATCAGCACCGAGGTCAGCCGCACCTGACCGCGGGCCGTTGCCCGGTTCGCCGCGCACAGCGTCTGTCGGGCGAGGCGTTCGAAATAGCCGGCGGTCACCGTGTCGTCGGGCTTCACGACGACGGCATCGATGCCGGTCGAGCGCAGCGTCGGCGCAAGCCGATCGACGACCTTGGGGTGGATGCCGCTGAAGACGGCGAGGCCGCGATCGATCACCGCGCCCCTGAACGTTCCAGCATGGCAAGGACGAGGTCGGCGGGAATGCTGATCCTGGCCAGTTCGTCACGACTGAGCAGATCGATGCCCTGCATGAAGGACGGACGATCACCGGAACGGGTGGCGGGACGGCGTGACGGCTCGCCGGATGGATCGAGCCGCCCGGCCGGAGCGGGAGCGGCGCGATCGAACGTCAGCCGCTCGACGGCGACGCCCGTGCGCCGACACCAGTTCTGGATCGCGTGATAGACCGCGGCACGCGAGGGGCGCGGTTCCCCCGATGGAGCCAGCGCCAGGTCGTCGGGCTCGATCGGCCAGGCGCCTGCGGGGGGCGGCGTATCGTGGCGCACGTCCCGCACTTCGGGATTGCCCGCCGCATTGAACACGACGTACCGGACATCCCCCTCGGCCAGCGCCGTCTGGAATCCCCGCCAGATGTCGCCCCAGAATTGCGGGACGTCGATCCGGTGGGAGCCGGCGTCGGTGCGGTCGTCATAGGACGTCTCGAGCTCGTCGTCGGCAATACCCACGGTCCTGTCCACCGGTGCGGCGCCGCCGCCCCGCCCCTTCATCGGCACGAGGCGAACCGAACCGCCCAGATGGCGCTGGATATAGCGTTTGAGGCCCAGCCCGCTTTCGTTCAGCACGGCCTTGGTGTCCGGCGTCAGCCGCATGCCGAGACGCGAGATGAGCAGCGGACGCCTGGCGCTGTCCCATTCGGCCAGCACTTCGCGCTCGATCTCCATGTTGGCGTCCTGTTGCGAAGTCATCCCGTCGCCTTGCCCCCGTGCGCCGTCCGATGCGCCGGACCGCTGTCGCTACTGTCGCGCAAATCGGCGGAAGGGCAAGGGTCTTTGCCGCAGGGATCCGATCCGCCGGCGTCCGTCCGCCCCACCGCTCCCCAGCGGCCGGCGATGGCGTCGAGATAGCGACCGGCGGCATCGAGCGAGCCCGGGCGGTAGGTGTAATGGGTTTCGCGGCCGGTGCGGGTGACGGTGACGAGGCCGGCGTCTTCGAGGATGCGCAGATGCTTGGTGACGGCCTGGCGGGTCATGCCGGCGTTGGCGGACAGGCGCGCGATCGGGCGGGCGGTGCCGCTGCGCAGGGTGACGAGCAGCGCGAGCCGGGTGGGGTCGGCGAGGGCGGCGAACAAATGCGCGGCCTGGACGGGTTTGGGCATCGGTGGCGTCGGGGGCATCGGGTGGCAACTCCGGGGTTGCGTTTGTGGCAACCGAATGGTTGCGTGGTGGGCAACCGGAATGTTGCTTATCCCAACGGACAAGGGAATTGGCAACTGTTGAGTTGCCGGGGCGTTTTTTGCGCTGTTCGTCATGCCGGACTCGTTCCGGCATCCACGGCGCCGCGTATCCCCTCGGCCGTTGGGTATGCCGCGGGGTGGACCCCGGAACAAGTCCGGGGTGACGGAGGAGTTGGATCAATGGCAACCCCGCTTCCACCGTCGTCACCCCAGCGAACGCTGGGGTCTTGTGTTTGGGAAGCGTGATGCGCGCCGCGAAAAGACCCCAGCGTTCGCTGGGGTGACGTGTGTTGTGGAAGGGCAGGCGGAAGGAGACGTCAGGGCGCGATTTGCCCCCCTTACGCCGCCTCCAGCGCCTCGGTCGCCTCGAGCCATGTCGCCTCCGCCGCTTCGATCTGCGCCTGCACGTCGGCGCGGCGTTTCATCAGGTCGCTCATCGCCAGCTTCGCGTAGCGGGGTTCGGCGGTCTTTGGGTCGAACATGGCGCGGTCGATGGCGTTGCGGTCGGTGGTGAGTCTGGCGATCTCCGCTTCGCACTCGCGGATCGCCTTGCGGCGGGCCTTGTCGGCGTCGCGGTCGATCGGCTTGGCCTTGTCCTTCTTGGCTGCCGATTTGCCCTTTGCCTCGGGCTGTTTGTCGCCGGCGAGGACGAAGGCGATGTAATCGTCGAGGCTGCCGTCGAACTCCTTCGCGGTGCCGTTGTCGACCAGCACGAGGCGGTCGGCGGTCATCTCCAGCATGTGGCGGTCGTGGCTGACGAGCACGACGGCACCGGTGTAGGAATTGAGCGCCTGGATCAAAGCCTCGCGCGCGTCGACGTCGAGGTGGTTGGTCGGTTCGTCGAGGATCAGCATGTGCGGCGCGTCGCGGGTGATGAGCGCCAGCGCGAGGCGTGCCTTTTCGCCGCCCGACATCTTGCCGACCTTGCCGACCGCCTTGTCGCCCGAGAAGCCGAAGCGGCCGAGCTGCGCGCGCACCGCGGCGGGGCTGGCGCCGCGCATGATGCGGGTCATGTGTTCCAAGGGCGTGTCGTCGGCGTCGAGCTCTTCCACCTGATATTGGGTGAAATAGCCGACCTTCATTTTACCGGATGCGTTCATTTCGCCGTCGAGCGGCGCCAGCTGCGCGGCGAGCAGGCGGGCGAGCGTGGTCTTGCCGTTGCCGTTGCGGCCCAGCAGCGCGACGCGGTCGTCGGGGTCGAGGCGCATGTTGAGACGCTTGAGGATCGGCGTTTCGCTATAGCCGACGCTCGCCATGTCGAGGGTGATGAGCGGCGGGCGCAGTTCCGACGGGTCCGGGAAGTCGAACGACAGCGAGGGATCGTTGGCGAGTTCGGCGATCGGCTGCATCTTCGCCAGCATCTTCTGCCGGCTCTGCGCCTGTTTGGCGGTCGAGGCGCGCGCCGAATTGCGCGCGACGTAATCCTGCAGCTTGGCGCGCTGGATATCCTGGTTCGCCTTGGCGGCGGCGAGCTGCGCCATGCGTTCGGCGCGCTGGCGTTCGAAGCTGTCGTAGCCGCCCGGGTACAGCGTGATCTTGCCGTTCTGGAGGTGGAGGATGTGGTCGACGACGTTGTTGAGGAAGTCGCGTTCGTGGCTGACGACGACGATCGTCGCCTTGTAACTCACGAGGAAATCCTCGAGCCACATCACGGCTTCGAGATCGAGGTGGTTCGAGGGTTCGTCGAGGAGCAGCAGGTCGGGCTGCGAGAAGAGCAGCGCGGCGAGCGCGACGCGCATCTTCCAGCCGCCCGAGAAGCTGTCGAGGGGGCGCTGCTGCATGTCCTCGTCGAAGCCGAGGCCCAAGAGGATCTGCGCGGCGCGCATCGGGGCGGTGTAGGCGTCGATCGCGATGAGGCGTTCGTAGACGTCGCCGAGGCGGTCGTGGTCCTCGGTGGTTTCCGATTCGAGCATCAGCGCGGCGCGTTCGGTGTCGGCGGCGAGCACGGTGTCGAAGGGGGTGGCGGTGCCGGAGGGGGCTTCCTGCGCGATATAGCCGAGGCGGGCGCCGCGCGGCATGTCGGCGGTGCCGTCGTCGGGTTCGAGCATGCCGGCGATGACGCGGACGAGCGTCGACTTGCCGGCGCCGTTGCGGCCGATCAGCCCGACGCGGCTGCCGGGGGGCAGCGCCGCGGATGCGCCGTCGAGGATCGTGCGGCCGCCGAGGCGCACGGTGATGCCGTTGAGGTTGAGCATGCGCGGGCCTGTAGCAGATGTTGCGGTGCAGCTAAAGCGGGGGGTGTTTGGGGGGGCGTCGTTCCGAAGAAGGGTGATTCACGCGAAGGCGCGAAGGCGCGAAGAGGTTGGCCCGGGCGGCGCCGTTTTTGCGCTTTTCGGAGGAGCGCCGACGATCGCCTGCGGCGCTGTCCTCTTCGCGTCTTCGCGTCTTTGCGTGAATCTACAACGTGCGGATCAAACGGGACGTCTGCGCTAACCAGGGCGGTGAGACGACGGAGGTCGGGCGGGCGCCGGGGATGAGCGGCAGCAGGAGGAGGGTGTCGCCGTCGAGGCCGATGAGGCGGGCGAAGAGGAAGCGGCCGGCGGGGACGGGGAGGAGGACGTCGCGGTTGAGCGCCTGCGCGAAGGTGCTGGGCGTGCGCAGGTCGCACCAGATCGCGTCGCCGGCGCGATAGTCGCCGACGCTGCCGGTGACGGTGATCGCGATGCCGCCCGCGGTCGGTTGCGGCGGGACCAGCGTCAGCGCCGCGCGCGGGGCGTGCGCGCCGTCGGCGTCGAGCGTCGCGGCGACGGGCAGCGTGGCGCGGTCGGGGAGGGTGACGAGGTCGGCGGGGGCGACCTCCAGCGCGGCGGCGATGCGGTTGAGCCAGGCGACCGAGACGGTGCGCGTGCCCGTCTCCAGCCGGCCAATCGTCTGCGCGGTCGTCGGGGGGACGCAGCGTAACGCGACGTCTTCGAGGGTGAGGCGCTTGGCGCGGCGTACTTCGCGGATGGCGGTTATCATCGGGGTGTCCTAACCGGTGCGGTTATTTCTCTGTCCTACACCCGTGACGTTATGGCAAGCCCCCTGCCGAATCGAGGAGGGTGGCATGCGCGAACTGGTGGAACGGAAGACGGGCGTCGGGCGGAGCGTGACGGTGAACGTGGGCGAGTCGCCCTTAGGGTGGCTGCGCGCGCGCGGGCTGGTCGATGCGCGGCAGTTCGAGGCGGGGGAGCGGCTGCGCGGCGATTACGAGACGGCGTCGCTGGGGCCGCGGGTGACGATGCGCTGGGCGGCGCGGGTCGACGGCGGGGCGGGCGAGGGGCTCGACCCGACGACCGCGCAGATCGCGGCGAAGCGGCGCTTCGATGCGGCGCTGGGCGCGGCAGGGAGCGGGCTCGCCGATATCGCGTGGCGGGTGATCTGCGCGGGCGAGGGGCTGCCGGTGGCGGAGAAGGGGCTGGGCTGGCCGGCGCGCGCAGGAAAGCTGGTGCTGACGCTGGCGCTCGACCGGCTGGCGGATCATTATCGTTTGCCCTAGGGACGGGAACATAAGCGGTCCAAGAGGCGGGTGACGTGCGGTTCGATTTCGTGAAATGCCATGGGTCGGGCAACGACTTTCCGCTGATCGACGCGCGCGGGCTCGATCTCGCCGAGGCGCAATGGGCGGTGGTGGCGCGGGCGCTGGCCGACCGGCGCGGGCCGGTGGGGGGCGACGGGTTGCTGCTGCTCGGGCGGGGCACGGACGGTGCCGCGTTTTCGATGGCGATGTACAATTCGGATGGCAGCCAGGCGGAGACGTGCCTCAACGGCTTGCGCTGCGTCGCGCGGATGGGGTTCGAGGCGCTGGGGATCGACGCGGCGCGGGTACGGCTGAAGACGTCGTTCGCCGACGTGGTGCGCGATGGCGAGGTGGCGCCGGGGATCTATACGGTGCGCGAGACGGCGGGGCCGGCTGGGCTCGACGTCGCCGCCTGGCCGCTGCACGGCGCGGGGGAACGGATCGTCGAGGCGGTGGTGGCGCCGCTCGGCAGCGCGCGGGCGTTCACCGCGGTGGCGATGCCCAATCCGCATCTGGTGACCTTCGTCGATAGCGTCGACGAGGCGGAGCTGGTGGCGATCGGCGAGGCGTGCGAGGCGGCGCCGGACTGGTTGCCGAACCGCGCCAACGTGTCGTTCGCCGAGGTGCGTGGGGACGATCTGTTCGTGCGGACGTTCGAGCGCGGGGTGGGGCTGACCGACAGCTGCGGGAGCGCGATGGCGGCGTCGAGCTTCGCCGCCTGCCTGACCGGGCGGCTGGCGTATGACGCGCCGATCACCGTGTTCAACAAGGGCGGGCTGGTACGTGCGCGGGTGAGCCAAGACGCGATGGTCAGCCTGTCGGGCAATGCGACGTGGGAGTGGCATGGCTCGGTCGCGGTCGATCTGGAGACGGGGATGGCGGGCGACCTGATCGTCGCAGCCCACGCCGATGCCGAGATCGCCGCCTGGGCGCGGCTGGCGGAGGCGGCGAGCCGCTAGCGACCAGCGCAGGCCGAACCCATATCACATGCGAGGGCGGCCGGTCGGCCGTATCCTCCGGTACGCTTTTTCGGACAATGACGACATGCGCGACGACACCAGCTATTTCTACGACCGGGCGGAAACCGAGCTCGAGCTGGCGCAGCGCGCCGTTCATCCGCTGGCGGTGCGCGCGCATTACATCATCGCCAACCATTATCTCGACCGTTGCTACGGCAGCGCGGAAGAGGGCGTCGGCGCTCCCGAGGCTCCGCCCGCCGCGGACGATGCCGGGTCCACCGGCTGAGGTGAACCGTTGCCCGACCCGTTCGTTGACGCGACGGACGAGGGCCAGAATGACGGACACGGTCGGCACCAACGGCTGGAGCGGCGACGAGGCCGACCTGGAGGGTCGGCAGGGCGCGAAACTGTATCCGGTCGGCAAGGCGCTGCGCGCGACCTACGACGCCGACAATCACGCGACGCTGGGCAAGGACGTGACCGTCCTGATGCTCGATCTGGCGCAGGTGCCGTTCGAACCGCATGAGTTCGAACCGATCCTCCCGCCGCTGCGCCCGCCGCCGCGGCCGGGGTGGCTGGCGCGGATGCGGTTGGCGATCCGGCGGTCGCGGCGGGCTGGGGGGTGAGGGCTGGGCGGTTGCGTGTTTAGCGCCGTGAGTCTCACCTGCCCTTCGACAGGCTCGGGGCGAACGGTGGGGAGAGGGCGGCCTTTGAGGGCGGATCGACGAAGAGAAGGGTGTTTCGCGCGGAGGCGCGGAGGACGCGGAGATGGCGTGCCTGTTGCGGCAGCTGTATTCTCTATCGGGCCGTGGCGATGACAGGACCACGCTTGCCTCACGCGAGACACCTCCGCGTCCTCCGCGCCTCTGCGCGAACATCTTTTCTTTTTAAAAGGCAGGCTGGTGCCGTGAGAATCACCTGCCCTTCGACAGGCTCAGGGCGAACGGTGGGTGGGGGCGGCCTTTGCGTCAGGCGATGACGCGGGTGTCCTGGACGATGGTGACGAGGGCGCCGAAGATCGCCTCGATCATCGCCAGTGCGCGCGGCGAGAGGCGGATGGGGGTGGCGGGCTGGATCGGGCCGTCGATCTCGCTTTCGACGAAGCCGGCGGTGACCAGCGCGAGCAGCCAGCGACGGGTGAGCGGCCAGGCGACGTCGATGCCGAGCGCGATCTGACCGGCGGTCAGCGCGCGCGCCTCCGCCTCGGCGACATAGGTGCGCAGCAGGATCTCGGTCGCGGGATTGCCGATCAGCGAATCGCCGAAAGCGCGCTTGCCGCCGTCGAGCGCCTGGATCAGCAGCCGCGCCATCTGCCAGTGCGCCTTGACCGTCGAGGGTTCTTCGCCCTGCGGCAACGGGCGGCAGGTGACGACGAGGCGGGTGCAGTCGCCCGCGCCGAGCCGCGAGACGTGCAGGTTGACCCAGATCGCGCGGCCCTGCGCGTCGCGATGGCGGATCGTCGCGGCCTTCATGTCGCCGCTGTCCCACGCGCCGGTCAGGAAGGCGGCAAGCGCGGCGCGATCGGCGGGATGGGTGACGTCGGCAACCGGGCGTCCGCGCGCCGCATCGCGCGGCATGCCGAGCAGCGCCGCATAGGCCGCGTCGATATCCGCGATCCGGCCGTCGCGTCCGATCAGGCCGTGGGCGGTCGGTCCTGCTATGGGCATGGCGTTCGACATCCGTGACAAGCGTTGCAGCCGGCGCCCCGACCGATCCGCCGGAGGGGACCGGGCGATACATCGATCCGTCCCGATCGATCGATAGCTGTCCACGGCATCCGACGTGTCGTTACGCGACCGCAAAAGTCATGTGGTGGGGACCGGCGATTGTCCACCGGTTTACACGCATGCAGTCCGAATAGCATGCGACAGCAACGAACGGGCAACGAAGATAACCCATATGGTACAAAACGCTTGACAGCGTGACACTGTTTGGGTACATAACGGGAACGCTGAAGAATTGCGAGTCGGGCCGGGGGCGGTCGGGGTGAAGGCCCTGGTCGCTGCCGGCCCGCGGTGTCTGGGGCAGCAGCAGGGGGCGGGGATGAGCGAGGATGGGGCCAAAGGCGTTGGAGACGATCGTGCCGCCAGCGTGGCCTATATCGATCCGGGAACACCCGACCGGCACGAGCCGAAGAAGTGGGTGCGGTGGAATGCCGCCATGCGCGACGAATTCTTCGACCATCTCGCCGGCAGCTGCAACGTGGCGGCATCGGCGGCGGCGATCGGGCTGCGCCCGTCGCAGGTGCATCACCGTCGCCGCACCAACAAGGCGTTCGCCGAGATGTGGGAGGCGGCGATCGAGGCCGGCTACCAGCTGCTCGAGACGCGGCTGATCGGTTATGTGCTGGCGGGTGGCGGGGATACGATCGCGCCGGACGATGCCCATGCGCTGGGGCCGCTGCACTGGGAAGGCGCGATCAAGCTGTTCACCATCCACAAGGCGCGGCGCGAGGGGCGGGGGCGTCCCTGCGGGCCCGTGCCGGGCGTGGCGACGCGCGAACAGGCCGACAAGGTGATCCTCGCCAAACTCGCGGCGCTGGCGGCCCGGGGGCGGGTGGCGGCGATCACCGACCAGCGTGAGGGAGGCGACGCATGACGGGACGCCGCATCGACGTGATCGCGGCGCTGGCCGCGTTGCCCGAAGCCGAGCGCGGCCGGTTCATCCGATCGTTGAAGCCCCCGGTGCAGCGGGAGCTGGCCGAGCGCTGGGACGGTGGCTGGGCGCAGGCGGGGCAGGTGGCGCCGGCGGGCGAGGCGTGGCGGGTGTGGCTGATCCGAGCCGGGCGCGGCTTCGGCAAGACGCGCGCTGGCGCCGAATGGGTGACGGCGATCGCCGCCGCGCAAAAAGATGCACAGATCGCGCTGGTCGGCGCGACCGAGGCCGACGTGCGGCGGGTGATGATCGAGGGGCCGAGCGGGCTGCGCGCGGTCGCCAAGACGGGGCAGACGCCGCGCTATACGACGAGCCGCGGCGAGGTGCGCTGGCCCAATGGCGCGGTGGCGCGGGTCTATTCGGCGGACGTGCCCGACCAGCTGCGCGGGCCCGAGCATGACGCCGCCTGGTGCGACGAGCTGGCCAAGTGGCGGCGCGGCGACGCGGCATGGGACAATCTGATGATGGGGCTGCGCCGGGGTGCGCATCCGCGCGTGCTGGTGACGACGACGCCGCGGCCGACCAACCTGATGAAGCGGGTGATGCGGATGCGCGGGCTGGTCGAGACGCGCGGGCGGACGCGCGACAATCCGTTCCTGCCGGCGATGTTCGTCGACGATGTCGAGGATAGCTATGGCGGCACCGCGCTGGGGCGGCAGGAGCTGGAGGGCGAGCTGATCGAGGATCTGGCGGGCGCCCTGTGGTCGCGCGCGTTGCTGGAGGCGTGCCGGGGCGACGTGCCCGACGATCTGGTGCGGGTGGTGGTCGGGGTCGATCCGCCGGCCGGGACGATCGACGGCGAGGGCGGCGATGCGTGCGGGATCGTCGCGGTCGGGCTGGACGGCGACGGTATCGCGCATGTGCTGGCGGATGCGAGCGTCGCGGCGGTGTCGCCCGAGGGCTGGGCGAAGGCGGTCGCGAATTGCGCCGCGCACCATCGCGCCGATCGCGTGGTGGCGGAGGCCAACCAGGGCGGCGCGATGGTGCGATCGGTGCTGCTGGCGGCGGACGTGACGCTGCCGGTGACGCTGGTGCGCGCGAGCCGCGGCAAGGTGGCGCGCGCCGAACCGGTGGCGACGCTCTACGCGCGGGGGCGGGTGCGGCATGCCGGGCGCTTCGTCGCGCTGGAGGACGAGATGTGCGGGCTGGTTGCCGGCGGGGCGTATCAGGGGCCGGGGCGGTCTCCCGATCGGGCGGATGCCTTGGTCTGGGCGCTGAGCGAGCTGATGCTCGGGCGGCGGGGGAAGGCCGGGGTGCGGGGGTTGTAAGCCGGTTTTTCGCGTGGGTTTGAAGAAGGTTGTTTCGCGCGGAGGCGCGGAGAAGAAGGGTTTTATCGCGCGAAGGCGCGAAGACGCGAAGGTGTCGTGCTGTTTGGTCGGTGGTTCGCGTTCCTCCTGATTTCGTCATCCCGGCGAACGCCGGGACCCATGGATTCGAGGCGTTCGCGTTGGCGCTGCATCGGGCGTCGGGCGTCCATGGGTCCCGGCGTTCGCCGGGATGACGGATGGGGGATGACGGATGGGGGTGGCGGGGGGTGACCTCTTCGCGTCTTCGCGTCTTCGCGTGAATCAAATCGGCGGTAGAGCGTCCCCTGGCGGTTTCGCGTGGGTCATATCGGCGGGACGGCGTGGGGCGGCGTCCCCTCCCTTACCGTTCGTCATCCCCGCGGAGGCGGGGATCCATAATCACGGCGCGGGCGGCGCCATCCCATCATGTGGCGACTATGGATCCCCGCCTTCGCGGGGATGACGAGGCACTGGTGGGGAGGGCGGGGGTCACGGCGCGGGGGCGTCGCGCCCATCGGGGTGCGCAGGGCTGGACCCGCGGCGCGTTATCATCGGGAGAGCATCATGCGGTTGTTTGGGTGGAAGGCGCCGCGCGAGGGCGGGCGGCCGGCGTTGTCGCGTGGCGGGGCGGGCGTCGCGCTGGGGGAGTGGCCGCGGTCGTACGAGGCGCAGGTGCGCGACGGCTTTGCGGGCAATGCGATCGCGCAGCGCGCGGTGAAGCTGGTCGCGGAGAGCGTCGCGGGCGCGCCGGTCAGCGCCAGCGCGCCGGGGCTCGCGGCGCTGGTCGCGGCGCGGTCGGGCGGGCAGGTGCTGCTGGAAAGCGTGGCAGCGCAGCTGCTGTTGCATGGCAATGCCTATGTGCAGGTGCTGCGCGATGCGGAGGGGGGCGTGGGGGCGCTGTATGCCTTGCGGCCCGAGCGGGTGAGCGTCGAGGTGGATGCGGGCGGGTGGCCGACGGCGTACCTGTACCGCGTCGGCGAGCGGCGGACGCGGCTGGATGCCGAGGGGCCGCGGCCCGACGTGGTGCATATCCGCAGCTTCAATCCGGTCGACGACCATTATGGCATGGGCTGCCTCGGCGCGGCATCGGGGGCGGTCGCGGTCCACAATGCCGCCGGGCGCTGGAACAAGGCGCTGCTCGACAATGCGGCGCGGCCGTCGGGGGCGCTGGTCTACGATCCCGGCGATGGCGCGGCGCTGAGCGCGGAGCAGTTCGAGCGGCTGAAGGCGGAGATGGAGGCGGGATTCGCGGGTGCGGGCAATGCCGGGCGGCCGATGCTGCTGGAGGGCGGGCTCAGGTGGCAGGCGCTCTCGCTCAGCCCCGCCGACATGGACTTCGTCGGGCTGAAGGCGGCGGCGGCGCGCGAGATCGCGCTGGCGTTCGGCGTGCCGCCGATGCTGCTCGGGCTGCCCGGGGATGCGACCTATGCCAATTATCGCGAGGCGAACCGGGCGTTGTGGCGGCTGACCGTGCTGCCGCTGGCGGGGGCGATCCTGACCGCGTTGGCGCAGGGGTTGGGCGGGTGGTTCGAGGGCGCGGCGCTGTCGGTCGATCTCGATCGGGTGCCGGCGCTCGCCGAGGATCGTGAGCGATTGTGGGCGAGCGTGGCGGCGGCGGACTTCCTGTCGGTCGAGGAGAAGCGCGCGAGGATGGGGATCGGGGCATGAGCGGGCCGGAGAACAGCGGCGTCCTGGCGGAGCTGATGGCGCAGGCGGCGCGCGAGGGGGCGGACCTGGCGACGATGCGCGCGGTGGCGGAGGAGGCGGGCGAGCTGTCGGCGACGCGGGCGCTGACCCGGCTGGGGCTGGCCGACGAGGACGCGCGGGCGGACCTCGCCGAACTGCGCGAGCTGCTGGGGGCGTGGCGCGATGCCAAGCGATCGGTGTGGAAGGCGGCGGCAGGGTGGGTCGTGCGGCTGGCGGGGGCGCTGCTGTTGACCGGCTTGGCGGTGAAGCTGGGGTTCGGCGCGTGGCTGAAGTGAGGTTCGCCGGTTACGCCGCGCTGTTCGACCGGGTCGACCGGGCGGGGGACGTGATCCGCGCGGGGGCTTTTGCCGGGGCGGGCGCGGTGGCGTTGCTGTGGCAGCATCGCGGGGCGGCGGTCGGGCGGGTATCGGTGGCCGAGGACCGCCACGGCTTGCGGGTCGAAGGCGTGGTCGACGATCCGCGGGTCGCGGCGCTGGTGGCGGCGCGGGCGCTCGATGGACTGTCGGTGGGGTATCGGCCGCTGGTGGTGCGGCAGGGGGCGCGGCGGGAGTTGCTGCGCGTGGCGCTGGTCGAGGTCAGCCTGGTGAGCGTGCCGATGCAGCCGCTGGCGCGGATCGAGCGGCTGGGGTGAGTGGGGGCTTCCACGCAGGACACCGCCTGCGGAAGCCCCCCTCCGTCAGCGCTGCGCGCTGCCACCTCCCCGTGCCGGGGAGGATCTTTTTCAACGAGGAGAATGGGTGTGGACGTGATCGAACGGCCGGCGCTGGATGGCGCGCGTGGGGAAAAGACCGACGGGGCCTTTGCGGGTTTCGTGCGGGCGGGGACGACGCTGGAGATGAAGGCGTTCACCGGCGTCAGCGGCGATGCGGGCGGCTATGCGGTGCCGCGCGAGATCGATGCGACGATTTCGCGCGTGCTGACCGGGCTGTCGCCGATCCGCAGCATCGCGCAGGTGGTGAAAGTGGGGTCGGCGGGGTATCGCAAGCTCATCACCACGGGTGGAACGCCGTCGGGCTGGGCAGCGGAGACGGCGGCGCGGCCGGAGACCGCGAGCCCGGTGTTCGCCGAGCTGGTGCCGCCGATGGGCGAGCTCTACGCCAATCCGTCGGCGAGCCAGGCGATGCTCGACGATGCGGCGTTCGATGTCGAGGAATGGCTGGCAGGCGAGATCGCGGCCGAGTTCGCCAAGGCGGAAGGCGCGGCGTTCGTCGGTGGCAACGGGGTGAATCGCCCGAAGGGGTTCCTGAGCGGGCCGGTGTCGACCGCGAAGGACGGGACGCGGGCGCTGGGGACGCTGCAATATCTGCCCTCCGGCGCGGCGAGCGATTTCGGAGCCGCGCCGGACGAGCGGCTGCTCGATCTGGTGCATTCCCTGCGCGCGCCGTACCGGCAGGGGGCGTGCTTCGTGATGAACTCCGCCACGCTGGCGCGGATCCGCAAGTTCAAGAGCAATGACGGCATGCCGCTGTGGCAGCCGAGCCTCGCGGCGGGGCAGCCGGCGACCCTGCTCGGCTATCCGGTGGTCGAGGCGGAGGACATGCCCGATATCGCCGCCAATGCGCTCGGCATCGCCTTCGGCAATTTCACCGCGGGCTATCTGATCGCCGAGCGTGCCGAGACCGCGATCCTGCGCGATCCGTACAGCAACAAGCCGTTCGTCGGCTTCTACGCAACCAAGCGGATCGGCGGGTGCGTCGCCGACAGCGAGGCGATCAAGCTGATGAAGTTCGCCACCGCGTGATGGCGCGGCGCCCCCGCCGGGCGGGCGGCGGGGGCGCCCTTTCTCTTCTCGAAAGGACATGCGGATGGATGGGGCGGCGATGCCGGCCGCGGCGATCGCCGGGGCGGCGGGGGCGGCGGCGACATATCTGCGGATGGCGGCGGCGGACGCGGTGCTGGCACGAGCGGCGGGCGCCGCGCTGGCGCTGGCGGAGGCGTTCTGCGGCCAGTGGCTGATCGTGCGCGAGACCGAGGAGGTCGTCGCGGGAACGCGGGGGTGGCAGCGGCTGGCGGTGGTGCCGGTGCGCAGCATCGTCGCGCCGGCGGGCGATCTGGCGGTCGATATCACCGCCGACGGGATCGGCTGGGTGCGCGGCGCCGGGGCGGTGACGGTGCGGTACAGCGCGGGGGTGGCGGCGACGTGGGAGGCGCTGCCGGCGCCGGTCGCGCAGGGCGTGGTGCTGCTCGCGGCGCATCTATTCGAGCATCGCGAGGGCGGGGCGTCGCCGCCGGCAGCGGTCGCGGCGCTGTGGCGACCGTATCGGCGGATGCGGCTGAGCCCCGAGGTGCGGACATGAGCGCGGGGGAGGTGTTGCGCGCCGCGCTGCTGGCGCATCTGGGTGGCGTCGTACGGGTATTCGATGCGCCGCCGCTGCGCGCGTCGATGCCGCAGGTGGTGCTGGACGATCCGGTGCTGGCGGCGGCGGATGCGGCGGGGGTGCGCGGGCGGGTGGGGACGATCGCGGTCGGCTATGCCGATGACGGCGAGAGCCCCGTCCGACTGCGCGCGCTGATCGCGGTGGTCGAGGCGGCGATGGATGGCGTGCCCGCCGATCTGGGCGGCGGCGGGTGGCGGCTGGCGACGCTGCGGCTGACGCGCAGCCGCTTGTGGCGCGGCAAGAGCGATCGCTGGGTGGCGATGAGCGAGTTCGCGGTGCGGATGTACCGCATCAATTAGGGGAGACACGGGCATGGCGGTGGAACGGGGCAGCGCATTCCTGCTCAAGGTCGGCGACGGCGCGCAGGTGCCGGCGTTCGCGACGGTGGCGGGGCTGCGCACGACGCAATTGAGCGTCAAGGGCGAGGCGGTGGTGGTGACCACCAAGGATTCGGGCGGCTGGCGGCAGTTGCTGTCGGGTGCGGGGGTGCGCAGCGTCAGCGTGTCGGGGGCGGGGGTATTCACCGGCTCCGCCGCGGAGGCGCGGATCAAGGGAAACGCGCTGTCGGGCGTTCTCGACGATTACCGGCTGAGCTTCGAGAGCGGCGACAGCATGACCGGGCGGTTCCTGGTGACGCGACTGGACTATGCCGGCGATTTCAACGGGGAGCGGTCGTACACGTTGAGCCTGGAGAGTTCCGGGCCGGTGGTGGCGGCGTGAGCGGCGCGGCGAATCCCGCACGGGGCGAGTGCGCGCTGCGGGTCGACGGGTGCGAGCTCGTGCTGCGGCCGTCGTTCCAGGCGCTCGTCGCGGCGGAGCAGGAGCTGGGGTCGCTGTTCGACCTCGTCGCGCGGGCGGCGGAGGGGAAGCTGGGGCTGGGCGAGCTGGCGGCGCTGTTCTGGCATTGCCTGCGCGACATCCCTGAGGGGATGACGCGCGAGACGCTGGGCGAGGCACTGATCGGGGTGGGGCTGGCGAAGCTGACGCCGGTGCTGCGCGGGGTGCTGCAGCAGATCCTGGCGGGGCGGTGAGCGGCTTTGCCGAGGGCGCGGTGCGGCTGGCGGGGTTCGCAGGGGCGGTGCTGGGGTGGAGCCCCGACGCCTTCTGGCGGGCGACGCCGGCCGAGCTGGCGGCGGTGGTGGGGGCGGCGAGCGACGGCGGTGTGGGGGCGGTGACGCCGCCCGATGCCGCGACGCTGGCGGCGATGCGGGAGGCGTTTCCGGATGGATGAGGTGGAGCGGATGGTGGTCGGCGTGCGCGCCGACACCGCGGGGTTCGCGCGCGAGGTCGAAACGATGCGCGCGACGCTGGAAGGGGGCCTCGGCGCCGGGGCGGAGCGGGCGGCGCGGTCGATCGAGGGGGCGCTACTGCGCGCGGTGCGGACGGGCAAGTTCGGCTTTGACGATCTGAAGGCGGTGGCGCTGGGGGTACTGGCGGATATCGCCAAGGCGGCGGTGCATGCCGGCGTCGGCGCGGTGACCGGCGGGGGCGGGTCGCTGAGCGGGGCGCTCGCCGGGCTGGTCGGGCTGCCGGGGCGGGCGACCGGCGGGCCGGTGGCGCCGGGGCGCGGCTATGTCGTCGGCGAGCGCGGGCCGGAGCTGTTCGTGCCGACCGCGAGCGGGCGGGTCGAGACGGGCGTGCCGGCGGCGGGGGCGCGGGACGTGCGGGTGTCGATCACCGTGCATGCCGGGGCGGGGGAAGCGCCGGCGGCGATGGAGCGGTCGAGCCGGCAGGTCGCGCGCGCGGTGCGGGCGGCGCTGGAGGGGTAGGTCTGCGGGGGCTTGGAGCGAGATCGCGCGAAGGCCGCGACGAAGAAGGTGTTTTTCGCGCGAAGACGCGAAGGCGCAAAGAGGTTGGGGCGAGAGGTGGCCTTCATCCTCTTCGTCATGCCGGACTTGTTCCGGCATCCACCGTTCCGCGGGCGTTGGGGTTTTGCGGCCCGGTTGATCCCGGAAGACGCCGGCGTTTATCTTGCCTAGGCCGGATCGACATTCAGCGGTGTAGAGACGTTCCGCCCGCTTTGGCGGGCAGGGCTATTGCATATGAGTGACGGGTCGGCGGCTCCCCAATTCCTTCGTCACCCCGGACGTGTTCCGGGGTCCATGGTTCGGCGAACTCGTCGTTTCGAGGCTCTTTTTCCACGCTTGCGGCACGGTGGACCCCGGAACAAGTCCGGGGTGACGAACTATTCCAGGCTACCGGTTCGTCACGCGGCCATATGCGATAGCCCTGTCGTGGCGGGGGGAGGACGTATCGTCGTTCACCCGTCTGAATGTCGATCGATCCCAGGCTAGCAAGCTCGTGTTCCCGCGCAGGGAGGAACCCAGGGTCAAGCAGAACCACGTGTGATTGTCCGCGAAACCCTGGGCTCCCGCCTGCGCGGGAGCACGACCCGGGGTGACGGGCGGCTCGTGGTGGTGGCGTGAGCCTCGCTGACGGGGCGGGATGAGGAGCGTGCGTGAAGACGTGATGCTTGTTTTTATCCGTCATCCCGACGGAAGTCGGGACCGATGGTGTCGGTGTGGTCGATGGCGGGAGCCAACGCGGCGTTGCGAGTCCATGGGTCCCGACTTTCGTCGGGATGACGAAGGGGGAGCGTCGTGCCTCTTCTTTGCGTCTTCGCGTCTTCGCGTGAGCAATCATTTTCTGCTTCGGCCGGCTCTTCGCTGGCGGCGGGTGTGGGGAAGCCCTCCTCCGCCGGCTTCGCCGGTCCCCTCCCTTGCCGGAGCGTTTCTGGAGAAACATCATGGCGCATTGGTTGTGTTCGCGGCGCGAGCAGCAGGAGGCGGGGGTCGTCTCGCGGTTCGATCCGCGGTTCTGGACGGTCAATTTTCCGCGGCCGATGATGGCGGCGGTGACCAATCCGGCGGCCGATGCGCTGCGGGTCGATGCCGTCTTCTACAAGCATGACGATCTGGCCGGGCTGATCTGGGAGGCGGAGGACCGGTTCGATCATCCGTTGCTCAAGTATGAAACGGCGCGGGATTTTCGCGACTGCCGGTTGCGGTTTCGCTGGCGGTCGGCGGGGGTGAAGCCGCTGGATGCGGTCAACGGGCCGACGCTGACGATCGAGGGGCGCGATGCCGCCGGCGCCGCGCGCGCCTGGTACGTGCGATTGTGGAATTATGCGGTCGGCACGCCGGAGGATGCGGTGGTGACGCTGGACTTTGCGGCGCTGGCGGGCGGGTTCCTGTTGCCGGGAGAGGCGGACCCGGTGTGGGCGGGGGACGTCGACCGGATGTTCGTGTCGCTGGTCGCGCCGGACTATGACGGCAGCGCCGCGCCCCTGCCGGCCGCGCGGGAGGGGTGGGTCGAGCTGACCGGCGTCGCCTGCAACGGGCCGGGATCGGTGATCGGGATCGGCGATGCGGTGCTGCCCGAGCACGGCTTCGCCATCGCGAGCGGCTATGACGACAGCTACAATCTGACGCCGGCGCGGTTGCTGCGCAACGCGCTGCACCTGGGGTATCGCGGCGCGATCACGCATTACGTGGGGATGAGCCATTATTTCCGGCTCGATGCGCTGTACGGTGGGTTCTACGTGGGCCTCACCGGCGGCGTGCTCAACGTCGCGTGCGTGGCGTGGCATCGCGACTTCGCGGGGCGGGCGCGGAGCCTCGGCTATGACGTCATCTGGTCGCTGAGCTACGAATTGTTCGACGCGCATTGCTGGAACGACTGGAAGCAGCGTGCCGCCGATGGCGCGCCGGCGCAGACCGGGTGGGAACCGCCATCGACCTTGCTGTCGCCGTGTCATGACGGGGCGATGGGGTATCTGAGACAGGTCGCCGCCGCGTTCGTCGGGATCGGGGTGGGCGCCGGGCTGGCGGCGAAGTTCCAGGTCGGTGAGCCGTGGTGGTGGACGATGCCCGACGGGCGGCCGTGCCTGTACGATGCGGCGGCGGTGGCGGCATTCGCGCCGGTGGCGATCCCGACCGTGCGCGCGGCCATGGATGCCGCGCAGCGCGCGACGATGGATCGCGCGGGTGCGGCGCTGGCGGCATCGACCACGGCGCTGGCGGGGTGGGTCAAGGCGGCGTTTGCCGGGTGCGAGACGTATCTGCTGACCTATCTGCCGACGGTGCTCGATGCGGCGGCGCCTGAATTGAAGCGGGCGAACATGCCGGTGGGGTGGGCGTATCCCGCCTTCGATGTGCTGCAGCTGGAGGATTACGACTGGGTGACCGAGGGCGATACCGCCTCGACCGCGCGCGGGGTCGCGGCGGCGCAGGCGCGGCTCGGCTATCCGGTGGCGCGGCAGCAGTATCTGTCGGGGTTCGTGCTGCGCCCCGACCAGGCGGCGCAATGGAGCCGGATCGAGGCGGCGGCGCAGACCGCGCGGGCGCGCGGCGTGGCGGCGGTGGTGCTGTGGGCGCTGCCGCAGGTGATGCGCGATGGCTTCGTCCATTTCGAGGGGGATGAGAGCGTGCAGGATTATGACGACGTGCTGTTCCCGTTGGCGCTGGGGCGCGAGGCGGAGGTGGCGCCGGCGTTCTCGACCGCGATCCTGACCGCGGCGGGCGGGGCGGAACAGCGCAGCGCCGGCTGGGCGGAGGCGCGGACGAGCTACGACGTCGGGCCGGGCGTGCGATCGGAGGCGGATATCGCGACGCTGCTCGCCTTCTTCCGCGCGCGAATGGGGCCGGCGCGGGCGTTCCGGCTGCGCGATCCGTTCGACGCCAGCGGCAGCGACGAGGGAATCGGCGTCGGCGACGGGACGCAGCGGCGGTTCGAACTGGTCAAACATTATGGCGCGAGCGTGCGGCGGATCGTGCGGCCGGTGGCGGGCAGCGTGCGCGTGGCGGTGGCGGGCGTTCCGACGCAGGGGTTCGTGGTGGAGGCAGACGGCGTCGTCGTGCTGGACGCGGCGCCCGCCGTGGGCGCGGAGGTGAGCGCGAGCTTCGGCTTCGACGTCGTCGTGCGCTTCGCCGAGGACCGGTTGCGGGTGGCGCGGTCGACCTTCCTCGCGGGCGAGGCCGTGTCGGTGCCGCTGATCGAGGTGCGGACGTGAGCGCGCTGGCCTGCATTGCGCTGTGCTGGCGGGTCGAGCGGCGCGACGGGGTGGCGATCGGGCTGACGACGCACGACCGCGACCTCGTCATCGACGGGCTGGTGCATCGTGCGGCGCCGGGGATGACGCCGTCGGCGATCGAGCGGTCGGCGGATCTGGAGGCGGATACGATGGACGTGCGCGGCGCGCTGACCAGCGCGGCGATCGGCGAGGGCGATCTGCTCGCCGGACGCTGGGACGGCGCGCGGGTGCGACTGTTCGCGGCGGACTGGGAGAGCGGGGCGGTGATCGCCGAGCTGGGCGAGGGGCGGATCGGCGCGGTCGAGCTGACCGAGCAGGGCTTTGCCGCCGAGCTGGCGGGGACGGGCGCGGCGCTCGACCGGCCGGTGGTCGAGGAGACGTCCGCCGAATGCCGCACCGAGCTGGGCGACCGGCGCTGCCGGGTGGCGATGGCGGGGCGGCGGCGGTTTGCGCGGGTGCTCGCGGTGGCGGAGCGGGTGGTGACGCTGGATGCCGTCGAGCCGGTGGCGGGGGCCTATGCGGGCGGGTTGCTGCGCTGGTTCGGGGGCCAGAACGGCGGGCTGGTGCAGGCGATCGACGCGTCGGCGGGGGCGAGCGTGACGCTGCGCGGGGTGCCGGCGTTCGGCGTCGCGGCGGGGACGCTGGTCGAGCTGGTCGAGGGGTGCGACAAGAGTTTCGCGACCTGCGGCGCGCGATTCGGCAATGCGACGAACTTTCGCGGCGAGCCGCATCTGCCGGGGATCGACCTGCTGACGCGCTATCCCGGTGGGTGAGGCGTGGCACTCACCCTCACCCTTCGCCGCCTTCGGCGTCTTTTCCCTCTCCCAACGGAAGAGGGAAGGAGCGGCGCAGCCGCGGGAGGGTGAGGGCGAGGCGGTGGCCAAGGCCGCACTGGCGTTGGTCGGGGCGCCGTTCCGGTTGCACGGGCGTGAGGCGGCGCATGGGCTCGATTGCATCGGGGTGATCGCGGCGGCCTTGCAGGCGGCTGGTTGGCGGGGTGAGGTGCCGACTGGCTATGCGCTGCGTGGTGGCGATCCCGCGGCGGTGGCGGCGCGCTTCGATGTGGCGCTGGCGCGCTGCGACGGCACCGTGGCGGGGGACGTGCTGCTGTTTCGGGTCGGGCCGGGGCAGCTGCATGGCGCGGTGCGGACGGCGGCGGGGTTCGTCCATGCCGATGCCGGCTTGCGGCGGGTGGTGGAGCGGCCGGGCGCGGCGGACTGGCCGCTCGTCGGGGCGTGGCGTTTCGAGGGGAGGGGCTGATGGCGACGCTGGTGCTGGGCACGGTGGGGCGGGTGATCGGCGGGCCGATCGGCGGCGCGCTGGGGGCGCTCGCCGGACAGGCGATCGACGGGCGGTTGTTCCGCGGCGCGGCGCGCGAGGGACCGCGGCTGACCGAGCTGGCGGTGCAGACGTCGAGCTATGGCACGCCGATCCCCAAATTGTTCGGGACGATCCGGGTGGCGGGGACGGTGATCTGGTCGACCGACCTGATCGAGACGCGCACCACCAGCCGCAGCGGCAAGGGCCAGCCGGGGACCAACAGCTACAGCTATTCGGCGAGCTTCGCTGTGGCGCTGTCGGCGCGGCCGATCCGGGGCGTGGGGCGGATCTGGGCGGAGGGCAAGCTGCTGCGCGGTGCTGCGGGAGACTGGAAGAACCGGACGGGGTTCCGGCTGCACCTGGGTACCGAGGATCAGGCGGTCGATCCGCTGATCGCCTCCGCGGTCGGGGCGACGCCGGCGTATCGCGGGCTCGCCTATGCGGTGTTCGAGGGGATGCAGCTGGCGGATTACGGCAACCGCATCCCGTCGCTGACCTTCGAGGTGGCGGCGGATGCCGGGCCGGTGGCGAGCGGTGCGATCGCGGCGATGCTGGCGGACGAGGTGACGGGCGGCGGTGGCGTGGCGCTCGGTGGCTTTGCGGCGTCGGGAGCGAGCGTGCGCGGCGTGCTGGAGACGCTGGCGGCGATCGACGGCGGCTGGTGGCAGCCCGACGGGCACCGGCTGGTGCGGCGGAGCGATGCGGGCGCGGCGGTGGCCGTGACCGATCGGGGTGCGCGGCGGCGGACGGTGGCGGCGCTGGCGAGCGCGCCGCGCGAGGTCGCGGTGGCGCATCACGATCCGGCGCGCGACTATCAGATCGGCGTGCAGCGGGTGCGGCGGCCGGGGGCGGGCGAGCGGGTCGACCGCGTCGAACTGCCCGCGGTGCTCGACGCGGCGACCGCCAAGGGGATCGCGGCGGCGCTGGTCGCGCATAGCGAAGCGGAGCGGACGCGGCGGCAGGTGACGCTGGGGCCGGAGGGGATGGCCATCGCGCCGGGCGGAATCGTGCGCGTCGGCGACGAGGCGGGGCGCTGGCGGGTGGCGCGGGTCGCGGTCGCGGGACCGGCGACGACGCTCGATCTCGTACCGCTGGCCGCGATGCCGGTGACCGCGGGGGCGAGCAGCGGGCAGGTCGCGGCGGCGGCGGACGTGCCGGTCGGCGCGACGCGGCTGGTCGTCGCCGAGCTGCCGGGACTGGAGGATGCGCCGCTATCCGGGCCGCGGATCAGCGTGATCGCCGCGGGTGCGGGCGCGGGATGGCGGCAGGCGGCGCTGCTCTACAGCCTGGACGACGGGGCGAGCTGGATCGGCGCGGGCGGGACCGCGGCGGCGGCGGCGATCGGGCGGGTCGAGGTGGCGCCGGTCGCCGCCTCGCCATGGCTGGTCGATCGGCGCAGCAGGGTCGTGATCGTGCTGGAGCATGCCGCGATGGCGCTGCACGATGCCGATGCGGCGATGCTGGCGGGCGGCGCGAACCTGGCGCTGGTCGGCGACGAATTGCTCCAGTTCGGGCGGGCGGAACCGCTCGGCGCGGGGCGCTGGGCACTGTCGGGATTGTACCGCGGCCTGCGCGGAACCGAGGGCGCGATCGGCGGGCAGCAGGCGGGGGATCGCTTCGCGCTGGTCGAACGCGATGCGGTGGCGGCGATCGACCTGCCGGTGAGCGCGATCGGGCGGGCGGTGCGCGTGCTGGCGAGCGGGGTCGGCGACACGGTCGAACCGGCGGCGGCGATCGTCACGGTGACCGGCGCCTCGGTCGCGCCGCCCGCGCCGGTACATGGCGCGGCGCGGGTGCAGGCGGATGGCAGCATCGCGATTCGCTGGACGCGGCGGAGCCGGGCCGGATGGGATTGGGTCGATTCGCGCGACGCGCCGCTCGCCGAGGAGACGGAGGCGTACCGCGTCGTGATCGAGCAGGCGGATGGATCCGAACGGACGGTCGAGGTGACCGAACCGGGGCTGGTGCTGGCGGCCGGCGACAGCGCCCGAGCGGTGCGGATCGTGCAGCGCGGTACGCTGGCGCCGTCGGTTCCCCTGCGATTCTTGCTGTGACGATGGAGTGGACGATGACCGACCAGACGACTGCGCGATGGGCGATGCCGCTGCTGGCGCCGGGGCAAGCGGGCAAGGAGCTGACCCATAACGAGGCGCTGGCGCTGCTCGACATGCTGGTGCAGCCCGCGGTGGAGGCGGTGGGAACCGATGTTCCGCCAACCGCGCCGGTGGCGGGGCGATGCTGGATCGTCGGCTCCGCACCCACCGGGGCCTGGGCGGGGCACGCTGGTGCGCTGGCCGGCTGGACCGACGGCGGCTGGCGGTTCGTCGCCCCGGTGGAAGGGCTTGCCGCCTGGTGCATTTCATCAGCGAAACCAGTCGCTTATCGAAACGGGGTGTGGCAGGAAGGTGACGTCGTCGCGGCCCGCGTCGTCGTCGCCGGGCGACAGGTCGTCGGTCCGCAGGCGGGTGCGATCGCCACGCCGGCGGGGGGCGACGTAGTGGACGCACAGGTCCGTACGGCGGTGGCAGAGATCCTCGCGGCGCTGCGCCAGCACGGGCTGATCGCCGCCTGATCGGTGTGATATCCTTGCAACAGGTCCGGCTTTTGTGCGCTTGCGTGGAAACCAACGCTCAGATAGTGAGTTTGCGCTGTCCGTAGTGACACTCAAGAAAGGGGATTTCTATGCGGAAGCTTGCCGTCGTTCTGGCACTGGCCTCCACCGCGCTCGCCACTCCCGCCCTCGCCCGCGACAAGTCGTGGTACGTTGGCGTCGAAGGCGGCGCGATGATCGTCGAAGACATCGATTATGACATTGGCGCCACCGCCAAAGCCGCAACGGTCGATCATGACTATGGTTACGACGTCGATGGCGTCATCGGCTACGATTTCGGCGGATTCCGCGTCGAGACCGAAGTCGGTTATCGCAGCGCGACCGTCGATGGCTATCGGTCGACCCTCACCACGCCGCGTTACACCTCGACCGGTGCGATCGCAGCGACCCCGGCCGGCAGCTACGACTATGCCGGTGGCCGTACCTCGGCGCTCAGCTTCATGCTGAACGGCCTGCTCGACTTCGGCGACGATGACGGCATCCAGGGCTTCGTCGGCGGCGGTGTCGGCGTCGCTCGCGTCAAGGCGAACTACGCGCTCAACACCCGCGGCAACTTCGTCGACGATTCGGACACCGTGTTCGCCTGGCAGGGCCTGGCGGGCATTCGTGCGCCGCTGACCGACCATGTCGACGCGACGCTGAAGTATCGCTTCTTCAACGCCGACAACGTCAAGCTGGTCGACGTGACCAACCGTACCTTCGACGGCCGGTTCCGTTCGCACAGCATCCTGGGCGGCCTGACCTACAACTTCGGTTCGCCGACCCCGCCGCCGCCGCCGCCGGCTCCGGAACCCGTTCCGGTTCCCCCGCCTGCTCCGGCTCCCGTCGCCGAGCCGCCGGTCTGCTCGCCTGGTCCGTTCATCGTGTTCTTCGAATGGGACAAGTCGGACATCACGCCGGAAGCCGGTTCGATCCTCGACAACGCCGTCAGCCAGTACCAGAGCTGCGGCAATGCGCAGGTCATGCTGGCCGGTCACGCCGACAAGTCGGGTTCGGCCAAGTACAACGTCGGTCTGTCGCAGCGTCGCGCGGACTCGGTAAAGGCTTACCTGACGCAGCATGCCATCCCCGATGGCGTGATCTCGACCGAAGCGTTCGGCGAAAGCCGCCCGCGCGTCGAGACGGCCGATGGCGTCCGCGAGGTCCAGAACCGTCGCGTGGAAGTCACCTACGGTCCGGGCGCTGGTCAGTAAGACCAGTCCCACCGTTGGGAATACGATCGGGGAGGTCGGCGCGAGCCGGCCTCCCCTTTCGTTTGTGTGGTGTTCGGTGGGTCGGCGGTCGGACGCTTTTGCCCGGGTTGCCGGAGGGATCGACCTTCGATGCCTGTGGCACCGTATCGAAGAAGAAGATGTGTTCGCGCGGAGGCGCGGAGGACGCGGAGGTGTTGCGCCTGCCGCGTCGGCGGCGCTCCCTTTCAAGCTTTGGAGATGACAGGGTTACGCTTCCCCAAGCGATACACCTCCGCGTCCTCCGCGCCTCCGCGTGAATCATTCTTCTTCGTGTGACGAACGTCCCAAGATGATGTGATTTCGACCTAGCGGTCGGATTATCTTGGAGCTTCGCGCCCCGCCGCGGAGTGGACCCCGGAACAAGTCCGGGGTGACGGAGGAAGAGGGCGGCGGTTCGGGTGCCCCATCTGCAAGCCGCCGGGCTGGCATTCGGCCTCTGTTGGGCTAGAGAGCGGCCGTTCGGGGGTCGTCCCCTTCGCCAAGAGGTAATCGATGCGTATCACGATGATCGGTTCGGGCTATGTCGGCCTGGTGTCGGGCGCCTGTTTCGCCGATTTCGGCCATGACGTGA
Source organism: Sphingomonas liriopis (assembly GCF_024211255.1). Taxonomy (GTDB): domain Bacteria; phylum Pseudomonadota; class Alphaproteobacteria; order Sphingomonadales; family Sphingomonadaceae; genus Sphingomonas; species Sphingomonas liriopis. The sequence goes on from NZ_JAMLDY010000009.1 coordinate 116,303, forward strand.
TCTGCGTCGACAAGGACGAGGGCAAGATCGCCGCGCTGAAGGCGGGGCGGATGCCGATCTACGAACCCGGGCTCGATACGCTGGTCGCGAGCAATGTCGCGGCGGGGCGGCTGACCTTCACCACCGATCTGACCGCGTCGGTCGCGGGCGCGGATGCGATCTTCATCGCGGTGGGCACGCCGTCGCGGCGCGGCGATGGCCACGCCGACCTGTCCTATGTCTTCGCCGCGACCGAGGAGATCGCCGCGGCGGTCACCGGCCCGACCGTCGTCGTCACCAAATCGACCGTGCCGGTCGGCACCGGCGACAAGGTCGAGGCGATCCTGCGCGAGAAGCGACCCGAGGTGGACGTACAGGTCGTCTCCAATCCCGAATTCCTGCGCGAGGGCGCGGCGATCGGCGACTTCAAGCGCCCCGACCGGATCGTCATCGGCACCGACGACGAGGGCGCGAAGCGGGTGATGCGCGGCGTCTATCGCCCGCTGTACCTCAACGAATCGCCTATCCTGTTCGTCGGCAGGCGGACGAGCGAACTCATCAAATATGCCGCGAACGCGTTCCTCGCGACCAAGATCACCTTCATCAACGAGATCGCGGACCTGTGCGAGGCGGTCGGCGCCAACGTCCAGGACGTCAGCCGCGGCATCGGTCTCGACAACCGCATCGGCAAGAAATTCCTGCATGCGGGGCCGGGCTATGGCGGGTCGTGCTTCCCCAAGGACACGCTGGCGCTGCTCAAGACCGCCGAGGATTTCGAGAGCCCGGTGCATATCGTCGAGGCGGTGGTGAAGGTGAACGACAGCCGCAAGCGCGCGATGGGGCGCAAGGTATTGCACGCGCTCGGCGAGGGCGACCCGCGCGGCAAGACGGTCGCGCTGCTCGGCCTGACGTTCAAGCCCAACACCGACGACATGCGCGATGCGCCGTCGATCGCGATCGCGCAGGCGCTGCTCGACGCGGGGGTCGTGGTGCGCGCCTATGACCCCGAGGGGATGGAACCCGCGCAGCGGATGATGCCCGACCTCACCTATTGCCACGACGCCTATGAGGCGGCGATCGGCGCGGATGCGGTGGTGATCGTCACCGAATGGGATGCGTTTCGCGCGCTCGACCTCGGCAAGCTGAAGGGCGCGATGGCGGCGCCGGTGCTGGTCGACCTGCGCAACGTCTATCGCCGCGACGAGGTCGAGGGCGCGGGTTTCGCCTATACCGCCGTCGGGCGCTGATCCTCGGCGAGCGCCGCCTGCAGCCAGGCGGGACGGAGCGCGTCGCCGAGCGATTCGACACGGCGATGCTCGATCATGAGCCCGAGCTCGGGATAGGTCGCACGGGTACGGTCGCCGGGTTCGCCGAGCGGGGCGACGACGAGGCGGCGATTGACCTTGGCGCGGTGGTGCATCCGCGCGGTATTCTCCTGACCGATATAGCAGCCCTTGGCGAAGCTGACGCCGCCCAGCTCGCGTGCGTTGCATTCGAGCCAGAGCGTCTCGCCACTGCCGAGCTCGCCGACGCCCTCGGTGACGCCGAGCGACAGGCGGCGCGCGTGCCAGCCCTCCGCCGGAGCGGACGGCGCGGCGATCCAGCGGCGGCCGAGATCGGCGAGGCGCGGATCTGGAACGCCGTCCCCGCCGTCTCGCGACCAATGGACGGCGAGGCCGTCGTCCACCGCGATGCGGATCGCGCGGCGCAGGCGGTAGAGCGACAGGCGGCGGCTCAGCGCCTCGGCTTGCGTCGCCTCGCAATCGAGCAGCAGGTCGTCGCCGTCGGCCCAAACGAGGAAATCGAACAATGCCTTGCCCTGCGGGGTCAGCAGCGCCGTCCAGACCGGCAGCGCGCCGGTCACGTCGTTGGTGACGAGGCCCTGGAGGAAGCCGCGGACATCCTCCCCGGACAGGCGGACGATGGCGCGATCGGCGAGCGTGGTGGCGTGCATGGCGATGCACCTAGGCGTGCGCGTGCGTTTTCCAAGGGTGGCGGCGTCGTGACCGCGGCGATAGGAGGGCGGGCATGACCGATCGCCTGACCATCCGCCGCCCCGACGACTGGCACGTCCACCTGCGCGACGGCGCGATGCTGCAGGCGGTGGCGGGGCACACCGCGCGCCAGTTCGGCCGGGCGATCGTGATGCCCAATCTGACGCCGCCGGTGACGAGCGTAGCGGCGGCCGAGGCCTATCGCGGCCGGATCATGGCGGCGCTGGGCGAGGGGGTGGATTTCACGCCGCTGATGACCTGCTACCTGACCGACGATGCCGATCCCGCCGAGATCGCCGCGGGGCATGCGGCGGGGGTGTTCACCGCGTGTAAGCTGTATCCCGCGCATGCCACGACCAATTCGGCGCATGGCGTCACCGATATCCGCCGGCTGACCGGGGTGCTCGAGACGTTGCAGCGGATCGGCATGCCGCTGCTGATCCACGGCGAAGTGACCGACAAGGCCATCGACATCTTCGATCGCGAGGCGGTGTTCGTCGAGCGCGTGCTGACGCCGCTGACCCGCGACTATCCGGGCCTCAGGATCGTGCTCGAGCATATCACCACGGCCGAAGCCGCAGCGTTCGTGGCGGAGGCGGATCATCCGATCGCGGCGACGATCACGCCGCAGCATCTGCTCATCAATCGCAACGCGATCTTCGACGGTGGACTGCGCCCGCATGCCTATTGCCTGCCGGTGCTGAAGCGCGAGACGCACCGGCTGGCGGTGCGGCGCGCGGCGGTGTCGGGCTCCCCGCGCTTCTTCCTTGGCACCGATAGTGCGCCGCATGTCGTCGGCGCGAAGGAATCGGGCTGCGGCTGTGCCGGCATCTTCAACGCGCCGTTCGCGCTGGAGGCCTATCTCCGCGTGTTCGACGAAGAAGGCGCGCTCGACCGGTTCGAAGGCTTCGCGTCGGAACATGGCGCGCGGTTCTACGGCCGGCCGCTGAATGAGGGCACGGTGACGCTGGTGCGCGACGCGGTGGCCGTGCCCGACCGGATCGGCACGGGCGAGACGGCGGTGGTGCCGTTCATGGCCGGCGAGACGATCGGCTGGCGGTTCGACGGGTAGGTCAGGTCACGAGGCGGCGCAGCGTCTCGACCTGGTCGGCTTCCGCCGCGGGTTTGTCGGTCCTGATCCGCGCGATGCGGGGGAAGCGCATCGCGACGCCCGATTTGTGCCGGGTCGAGGCGTGGATCGAATCGAACGCGACCTCCAGCACCAGCGTCTTCTCGACCTCGCGCACCGGGCCGAAGCGGGCAAGCGTGTGGCGGCGGACGAAGCCGTCGAGCATCTTCAGTTCCTCGTCGGTGATCCCCGAATAGGCCTTGCCGACGGGGAGCAGTTCGCCGTCTGCGGTCCAGCAGCCGAAGGTATAATCGCTGTAATAGGACGAGCGCCGGCCGCTGCCGCGCTGCGCGTACATCATCACGCAATCGGCGGTCAGCGGATCGCGCTTCCATTTATACCACAGGCCGGCGCGGCGGCCGCCGACGTAAGGACTGTCGCGGCGCTTGAGCATGACGCCTTCGATCGCGGCGTCGCGTGCGCCGGCGCGGATCGCCTCCAGCTCGGTGAAGCTGTCCGCCGCGATCACCTGGCTGATGTCGAAGCGGTCGGGATCGAGGCGGGGGACGAACGCCTCCAGCCGGGCGCGGCGCTGCGTCCAGGGGAGGGTGCGCAGATCCTCGGTCCCGTCGATCAGCAGGTCGTAGAGGCGGACGAAGGCGGGATAATCGGCGAGCATCTTCGCCGACACGGTCTTGCGCCCGAGCCGCTGCTGGAGCGCGTTGAAGCTCGCTGCCCCCCCTTCTTCGAGGCTGCCTCCCTGCGCGTCGCCCCTGACCAGCAGTTCGCCATCGACGGTGCCCGGGGTGGTGAAGGCGGCGGCGACATCGGGGAAGCTGCCGGTGACGTCGTCGCCGGTGCGGCTGTACAGGCGCGTCTGCCCTGCGACATGGACGATCTGGACGCGGATGCCGTCCCATTTCCATTCCGCGGCATAATCGGCGAGATCGACCTGCGCATCCTCCAGCCCGTGCGCGAGCATGAACGGGCGGAAGACGGGGACGTCGGCGGGCGTCGGCTGCGCGCCGGTGCCCGCGCCCCAGGCGAACAGGCTGGCGTAGGGCGGGGCGAGGCCGTGCCACACCTCCTCGACCGCATCGACGTCGAGCCCGAACGCCTGCGCCAGCGCGGTCTTGGCGAGCCGTGCGGAGACGCCGATGCGGAGCGCCCCGGTGGCCATCTTGAGCAGCGCGAACCGTTCCTCGGCATCGAGCCGGTCGAGCATCGCGGCGAGCACCGCGGGCGCGTCGGTGCGCGACAGGTGGCGCAGCGCATCGACCGCGGCGCTGATCGACAGCGGTTCGGCGACCGGTGCCGGAATCGGCGCGGGCCAGAGCAATGCCACGGTCTCGGCGGTGTCGCCGACGTAATCGCGGCTCATTCGGAACAGCACGGGATCGACGCGCGCCTCGATCAGCGCGCGGATCTGCGCCGGCTTGACGCCGGGCAGGTCGAGATCGCCGGTCAGCGCCGCCATCGCCCAGCCGCGATCGGGGTCGGGCGTGGCGAGCAGATAATCGACGATCAGCTTCAGCTTCGCGTTGCGGCCGCGGGTGTAGATGAGCGAATCGAGAAGCGCGGCGAAGGCGTGCATGGACGGGCAAACGCATGGCGCGTTCGTTACGCTCCCGCTAGACCGGCACGATGACGCGGACGATGCGGTGGGTCGGGCTGGTGGCGCTGGCGGGCATCGCGATGCTCGGCGTGCTGCTGGTCGTCGGCTATCGCGAGGCGATCGGCGATCCCGTCGTGCGGCGCGGGGCGATCGACTTGCCCGACTGGCCGGCGGGGGCGGCCCCGGTGAGCGTCGCGCTGTTGAGCGATATCCACATCGGCAATGTTGCAATGGACGAGGCCCGGCTGACGCGGATCGTCGCGCAGGTGAAGGCGCGGCGGCCCGATCTGGTGCTGCTGGCGGGCGATTTCGTCGTCGGGCATGCGGCCGGGAGCAGCGGCCGGCTGGCGCGCCGCCTCATCGGGCCGTTGTCACGGCTGCGCGCGCCGCTCGGCGTGTTCGCGGTGCTCGGCAACCACGATCACTGGACGGGGGCCGGTGCGGTGACGCGGGCGCTTGCCGAGGCGGGGATCGCGACGCTGTCCAACCGCGCGGTGCGGCGGGGACCGGTGACGATCGTCGGGATCGACGATGCGTTCAGCGACCATGCCGATCCGCGCCTTGCCTTGCTGAGCGCCGATGGGCTGGGTGGCGCGCGCATCGTCGTCACCCATTCGCCCGACGCGATCCCGTTGCTGCCACAAGGCGCCGCGCGGCTGGTATTGGCGGGGCATACGCATTGCGGGCAGATCGTCTGGCCGAACGGCCGCGCGCTGGCGACACGCAGCCCGTTCAACGGCAGGCGGCTGTTCGATCCGCGCTATCGCTGCGGTATCGTCCGCGATTCCCGTCGGACGGTGATCGTCACCGCCGGCTTGGGCAGCGGCACCGCCCCGGTCAGGCTGGGCGCACCGCCGGACTGGTGGCTGGTGACGCTCGGGCCCGTCAGTCGATCGCGTCCTTGACCGTCTTGCCCGCCACCAGGCTGATGACGAGGAAAAGCAGGAACAAGGCGATCGCGATAAAGAACAGGATCTTGGCGATCCCGACGAACGCGCCGCCGATACCCCCGAACCCGAGCAGCCCGAGCACGAGGCCGATGACGAGGAAGGTGAGGGCGAGTTTCAGCATGGCGGGGTCCTTCTATGGTCGTCCGTCAACCATGGAAGGACCCGTGCAGTTCCGCGGGTTCAGCCCTTGCGGCTCGCCTCGAACAGGAACCAGGCGCGCTCTTCGGCCTGATCGGTCCATTCGTCGACGATGCCGCTGGTGGCATTGTCCTTCGCCTCCTCGGCAGCGTCCTTCACGGTGCGGAACGCCTCGATGAGCTTGAGATTGTCCTCGCGCAGTTCGGCGAGCATCGCATGCGCATCGACGAAATCGGCATCGTTGTCGGCGATCGTCTGGCGACGGCTGATGTCGCCGATCGAGCGCAGCGTGACGTTGCCGGTCTTGCGCACGCGCTCGGCGATCGCGTCGGTGACGCCGAGGATCTGCGCCGCCTGATCGTCGAGCAACAGGTGATAGTCGCGGAAATGCGGGCCCGAGACATGCCAGTGGAAGTTCTTGGTCTTGAGATAGAGCGCGTAGCAATCCGCCAGCGACGCATTGAGCGCGTCGGCGACCGAACGCGTGTTGCTGAGGTCGGTCGGGGTGTTCAGCGCCGGATTGATGTCGGCCATGGGGGCAGCTCCTGGAAAAGGGTCGTTGCGCTAACGATCCGATACCCGAAACGCTCCGCGATCCCACGCCATTTTGCCGGCCAGTCTGATCGGTGCGCTAAATCAGCCGCAACGCTCCCAGCCCCAGCCAAAAGGCCGCGCCGACGAACAGCGCACCGATGATCCGGCGCAGGCTTTTGAGCGGCAGCGCGGTCCAGCCCGCCTCGCCGAGCACCGCCGCCGGCACGATCACGACGAGCGATCCCAGCGTCGCACCGACCGCCGCCAGCCAGAACAGCTCGACCCGTGCGGCGAGTGCGAGCACGATGAACTGCACGCCGTCGCCGAAGGCAAGGATGAACAGTCCGGCGAAGCTGGTGACGATCGCGCCCAGCCGCCAGCCGTCGAGGCGATCGGGCACCTTGACCGGAAAGGCCGCGCCGACGCCCTGGAACAGCAGCGCGAGCGCGAGGAACAGCTGTTTCGCCTCGGGTGTCAGCCTTGGTGCGATCAGCAGGCTGGCAGCGGCGGCGAGCAGCCCGGCGGCGAGCAGGGCGAGCGCCGCCATCGCGATCACCAGCCCCGGCGCGCGATAGCGGTCGGCGAGGATCGCGGCGAGCCACGCCGGCCGGTCGCCGACCTGCGCGAGGGCCGCGGCGACGAGCGCCGCCATGAGGGCGTCCATTTATTCGGCGGTCCTGTGGTGCGGTGATGCTGGTGCGGTGCGCGCGATATTCGGTTCAGCCATGAGAGAGCGAGGCCTTGGCACAACCGTCGGCGCCACCCCGGCGAAGGCCGGGGTCCAGGCGCGATGGCCGTGGTCCGTCATCGCGACGCTCGCCCCGCTGGACCCCGGCCTTCGCGAGGCCTCTGCGAAAGGCCGCACCCTTTCAGTGCTTCCGCGCAGGCGGGAGCCCAGAGCCAAGCACAACAACGGCTTATGGGATGCGTGACTCCTGGGCTCCCGCCTGCGCGGGAGCACGGATAGGGTTTCGCAGAGGCCTCGCCTTCGCCGGGGTGGGAGGTGTGTTGCCGGCGTCGCGTTTCGGACGCTTCCGTGTTCCGGTGAGGTTCGTCGGCCCTTCCTCGCGGCAGACCCCAGCGTTCGCTGGGGTGACGGGTGGAGGGGGACGGAAGGGGCGGCCATGGAAGGGGCGACCGCGAGGAATGGCACCGGCCCCTGCATAAAGTCTCGGGATTCGGCAGACGGCATCACGCGATACTAACTCGCCAGCCGCACCGAACAGGCGGCGGCGAAGGCGTCGCAGGCGCGGACGTCCTGTCGTTCGCACGCGACGGCGTCGCCCAGCACCGACAGCCAGCCATGGACCAGCGCGCCATGTTCGCCGCGCGACAGCGCCGAATCGACGAAATGCGCGACGGTGACCGCGGGGTTGAGGCCGTTGCGGTGCGCGATCAGCCGGATCTGGTTGATGTCGGGCTTCAGGTCGCGGGCGCAGGTATAGGGCGCCTTCACGTCGATCGCCGCGATTCGCGCGGCGAGGTCCGCGCGTACCGCCTCCAGCATGATCGCCTCCCGATTCGCCTGTCGCGCCATGAACCCCTCCACCCGTCTTTTCGCGCGCAGCGTGCGCCCATAATGGTAAACGGACGGTTATGGCGCGCGCATCGCCGCGGCCGAGGTTGACTTCGCCGCCCGCTTCGGCCATGCGCCGCGGCTGATCGAGCGGCGGCGTTGGTGCTGCCGCTCTCCTTGTTTTCAGGATTTGGGGCTCATGGCCAAGCCGACTACCGTCAAGATCAAGCTCGTCAGCACCGCCGACACCGGCTTCTTCTACGTCACCAAGAAGAACCCGCGCACGAAGACCGAGAAGCTGAGCTTCAGCAAGTACGATCCGGTCGTGCGCAAGCATGTCGAGTTCAAGGAAACCAAGATCAAGTAATCGTCGGGGCGGCGCCTCCGCCGCCCGATGTTTACCAGGGATCGGCGAAAAGCCGCCGGCGCCGTCGTGCGCCGGCGGCTTTTCGCGTTGCCGCCGCGCAGGGCCGCGCGCCTTGTTCGCGGCATGGTTCGGACACATTGCGTTCATCTTCGCTTGGCATAGCGGCGGCCGGTGGCCGGATCCTTCGGCCGCCCTGTATCGCGTCACTACGGGCTGGGGGCGGCATTCCCATGAGGGGGGTGTCGCCCTTGGTTTTTCCCGTGCGAAGCATGTCCGATCTTAACCAAAGTTAGATTGCGCCTGGCGAAACCGCTGCATATGTGTCGGGCAACATGGCGAAATTCCTCATCGGTTCGGCCGCGGACGCGGGTCCCAGCGCGAGCTATTGCGTGGCTGCCTGGGCGGCGGTGTGCCGATCCGAAGCGGTGGTCGAATTCGACATGGATGGCCACATCACCTGGGCCAACGACCATTTCCTCGCACTGATCGGCTATCGGCTGGACGAGGTGATCGGCCGGCATCACCGCTTCATCTGTCCCGCCGACGTGGTGAACGCGCCCGCCTATCGGGATTTCTGGGCGGCATTGCGCCGTGGCGATTTTATGAGCGGCGAATTCCGGCGCTGTCGCAAGGACGGCGGATCGGTGTGGATGCAGGCGACCTACAACCCGATCTTCGACGGCAGCGGCACGCCGATGCGCGTGCTCAAGATCGCCACCGACATCACCCGCCAGGTCGAGCTGGAACAGCAGGCGCAGGCGCTGCTCGACGAAAGCCGCCGCCATCAGCAGGCGCTGGAGGACCGCACCGGCACGCTGGAGGGGACGATGACCGAATTGGGCGCCATCGTCGATTCGATCCGCCAGATCGCGCAACAGACCAACCTGCTCGCGCTCAACGCCGCGATCGAGGCGGCGCGGGCGGGCGAGGCCGGGCAGGGATTCGCGGTGGTCGCGGCCGAGGTGAAGAAACTCGCCGGCGACACCCGCCTCGCCACCGAACGCGCGAGTGCGATGGTGGCGCAACGTACCGGGGCGGGGTGAGGGGGGCTGTCTCGAGAAGGATGGAGACCCAATGTGCTTCGACAGGCTCACCACGAACGGGGGAAGTAAAGCGCGGCACGATCGGGGGAGTCGGAACCATGCAACCCACCGTTCGCCCTGGTGAACAGGTGAAACATCCGGGGGATGTTTCACCTGTTCACTGTCGAAGGGCAGATGAGACTCACCGTACTTCGACAAGCTCAGCACGAACGGCGCGCGCGTTTGTACCGAGCCGCACGGAACCACGCCGCCCTCCGCCACGTTATTCTTCAGCTTGCAGCATCCGGCCCTTCTGGGGGCAGGGGAATTGGAAGCTCGCGACGCCCTGTCGATGCTCCGTCATCGGCAGGGCGTCTTCGCGTGGGGCTCACACCAGCGCGTTCACCGCATCCATGAAGCGCGCGAGGCTGATCGGCTTCGACACGTACGACCGCGCGCCTGCCGCACGGATGCGCTCCTCGTCGTCGCGCCCCGCATAGGCCGTCACCGCCATCACCGGGATCGTCCGCAGCTGTTCGTCCGCCATCAGCTCGACGATCAGCTCGAACCCGGTGACGTGCGGCATCTGGATGTCCATCACGATCAGGTCGGGGCCGAAGTCGCGCGCCCGCGCCACCGCCTCGCGCCCGTCGCGCACCGGCTCGGCGACGAAGTCGTGCGCCCGCAGCAGGTCACAAAACAGCTTCAGATTGAGTTCGTTGTCCTCGACAACGAGCACCCGCTTCGCCACTTGGGTCACCGATCCTTCCTCGAACCCGGACGATAGGCAATGCGCGCGCGCGATACAAACATCCCCGACGCCGATGTGCTCGGGCTGCAGGCGCTGGTCTGGACGATCGGCGACGCGACCCGCGCTGACCGGCTGATCGGCGTCACCGGCCTGTTCCCCGACGACTTGCGTACCCGCGCCGGCGAGCCGGCGGTGCTTGCCGCGGTCTTCGCCTATCTCGAAAGCTACGAACCCGATCTGATCGCCTGCGCCGATGCGCTGGGCGTTGCCCCGGAGGCGCTGGTCGCCGCCCATCATGTGCTGGACAACCGATGAAGCCGCTGCTGATCTCCGACTGCGACGAGGTATTGTTGCACATGGTCAAGCATTTCGGCGTCTGGGTACGCGAGGCGCACGACATGGATTTTACCCCCGACGGCGCCGATTTCGCCAATAGCCTGCGCCATCGCGAGACCGGCGTCGTGCCGAGCCGCGACGATATGTGGGGCATGCTCGGCGGTTTCTTCCCGAGCGAGATGCATCGCCAGACGCTGGTGCCGCACGCCGCCGAGGCGCTGGCGCGGCTGGCGGAGCAGGCGGATATCGTCATCCTCACCAATCTGACCGACGCCTGCCGCACCGCGCGGATCGAACAGCTCGCGGCGTTCGGCATCGACCATCGCGTCGAATGCAACCAGGGCGGCAAGGGCGGCCCCGTTGCGCGGCTGGTGGCAGAGTACGGCGCGTCCGTGACGGTGTTCGTCGACGACCTTGCCGTCCATCACGAATCGGTGTCGCGCCACGCGCCGGGCGTCCACCGCCTGCACATGGTGTCGGAGCCGACGCTGGCGCCGAACGTGCCGCCAGCCGGGCATGCCCATGCGCGCATCGACGACTGGCGCGAGGCGGCGGACTGGATCGCGGCGCGGTTCGATGCAGGGGCGCCGGCCGCCTGACCCTTTCTCCGTCACTCAGCGAACGCGGGGATGACCAATGGGGGACGGGTTTTCGCGCCCGCACCGATCCTCTACAGCCACACCGACCCCATCCGACGAAGGACCCCAGCATGACCACGCACGTCGACCGCAAGCTCGAGGAACTCGGCCTGACGCTTCCCGAAGCGGCCGCGCCCGTCGCCGCCTATGTGCCGGTGGTCGAGGCGGGCGGGCTGCTCCACCTGTCGGGGCAGCTGCCGTTCAAGGACGGACAGCTCGTCACCGGCCGGCTCGGCGACGGCGTGTCGCTGGAAGAGGGACAGGAGGCCGCCAAGCTGTGCGGGCTGATGATCGTCGCGCAGGTCAAGAAGCATCTCGGCGGCGACCTGTCGCGGGTGAAGCGGATCGTGAAGCTCGGCGTGTTCGTCAACAGTCACGGCGACTTCACCGACCAGCCCAAGGTCGCCAACGGCGCGTCGGAGCTGATGGTCGCGCTGTTCGGCGACGCCGGCAAGCATGCGCGCAGCGCGGTCGGCGTGCCGGTGCTGCCGCTCGGTGCCGCGGTCGAGATCGACGCGATCATCGAACTGGCGTGAGGCGTGGGGGGTGGGTAGCCCAACTCCCTTCGTCACCCCGGACGTGTTCCGGGGTCCATCGTGCCGCAAGCGTAAGGTTTGAAGCGAAAGGCCTACGCCTCGCCGCGGAGTGGACCCCGGAACAAGTCCGGGGTGACGGATACCTTGGGGCTGAGCGACGCGAGCCTCATCCCCCCTCCGCAAGCCCCCGCAGACCCCCTATATCGGCGGCGATGACCCATCCGACCTTCGCCGCATGACCGCGCTCGCCGCCCGCCTCGTCGACGGCGTCCGCGCCATCCCGGCCGACCAGTGGGACGCCTGCGCCGGTACCGGCAATCCGTTCGTAGCCCACGCTTTCCTCGCCGCGCTCGAGGAATCGGGCAGCGTCGGCGGGCGATCGGGGTGGCAGCCGATCCCGATCGTCGTCGACGGCGCCGACGGCGCGCCCGTCGCCATCGCACCGGCCTATGCCAAGAGCCACAGCCAGGGCGAATATGTCTTCGACCATGCCTGGGCCGATGCGTGGGAGCGCGCGGGCGGCGCCTATTATCCCAAGCTGCAGGTCGCCGCGCCGTTCAGCCCGGTGCCGGGTCCGCGCCTGCTGCTGCGCGATCCCGATGCCGGCGCATCGCTGATCGCCGCGCTGGAAGCGGTGACCGACCAGCATAGTCTGTCCTCCGCGCACGCCACCTTCGTCGCGCCCGACCAGCTGCCGCTGTTCGAACAGGCCGGCTGGCTGATCCGCGAGGGCACGCAATTCCACTGGGCGAACGACGGCTACGCCAGCTTCGACGACTTTCTGGGCGCACTCGCCAGCCGCAAGCGCAAGGCGATCCGCAAGGAACGCGCCGCCGCGGTCGAAGGGCTGGAAATCCGCCACCTCACCGGGCCCGACATCCTGCCGGAACATTGGGACGCCTTCTGGACCTTCTATCAGGACACCGGCAGCCGCAAATGGGGCCAGCCCTATCTCAAGCGGTCCTTCTTCCCGCTGCTGGGCGAGGCGATGGGGGACAAGGTGCTGCTCATCCTCGCCGAGCGGGACGGGGTGCCGATCGCCGGTGCGCTCAACCTGATCGGCGGCGACACGCTGTACGGCCGCTATTGGGGCTGCACCGAGGAGGTGCCCTTCCTCCATTTCGAGCTCTGCTATTACCAGGCGATCGACGCCGCGATCGCGCGCGGGCTGAAGACGGTCGAGGCGGGCGCGCAGGGCGAGCACAAGCTCGCGCGCGGCTATGTGCCCGTACCGACGTGGTCGGCGCATTACATCCCCGATGCGGGCTTCCGCCGCGCGGTCGGCGACTTCCTGATGCGCGAGCGTGCCGCGGTCGAGCACGAACACGCCTACCTCACCGAACTCGCGCCGTTCAGGAAGGGCGGGGGATGATCCGCGGCCGACGCAGCGGCAGCAGCGCGGGGTCGAGCACGACGCGCGGCGGCGTGCGATCGTCGATGCGGAAGAGGACGTCGCGCCCGCTCCGCCAGATCGGCGTCAGCCCGGTGAGGAACTCAGGCCCGACCGGCGGCGGGTTGATAAGCCAGACGTAATCGAACGCCTGCCGCGGCAGGAAGGCGAGCGAGACCTTCAACGGCCGCCACCATTCGCCGCGACAGCGCCGGTCGGTGACCAGCTGCGACGGATCGTGCGCGAAGGCACCCGCGGGCGTGTAGCGGACGGTGAGCAGCTGCCCGCCCGCCATCGACCATTGGTCGTTGGCATAGGCGAGCTTGCGTTCGAGCGCGAGGCCCGCGACATGCTCGAGCCGCGAATAGGTCCAGGTGTCCTGGCACGCTCGCCCGACCATCGTCAGCAGCCGCCCGCCCTCCGGCACATGGTCGAGCGCCGCGAGCGTGCGGTCGTAATCCCTGCCGAACTGCCAGAAGCTGATCGTCGTCCCCACCAGCCGCGCGCCGAAGAAGGCGAGGCCGAGCGCCGCCAGCGTCGAGGCGCCGCGGAACGACAGCCCGCGCCGCGGCCGGAGCGCGATCAGCGCGATGCCCAGCGCATAGGGCGCGAGCCGCATGTCGGCATAGGCCGACCCGAACACGATCCGCGGCAGCAGCACGAAAATCGCGCTGAGGAACAGCGCCGACAGCAGCAGGTTGCGCGAATATTCGACGCGGTCGTCGCGCACGCCCTTCAGCAGGATGACGAACAATACGGTGACCGAGGCGAGGTCGAACGCCATCCAGCGGTCGCGCAGCACCATGATGACCCAGCCGACCTTGGCGCGCCAGTTGAACCAGTCCATCGTCTTGCCGGTGACGTGATCGCCCGAGCGCCACAGCACCATCATCGCGAACGGCAGCGCGAGCGGCAGGCAGCCGATGCCCGCGCGTACCCAGCTTTCCAGCCAGTGGCCGCTCCGCCGGTCCTTGCGCCGGTCGTGCTCGCGGATCATCTCGGCGGAGAAGGCGAGGATGCCGAGCACCCCCCAGCCGAAGGTGTGGCAGACCCACAAGGCACACGACAGCGGCACGAACAGCACCGCGCGCAGCTGCACGCGCCCCAGCCGCCCCATGCGCAGCCACAGCGCGAACAGGTTGAGCGCCAGTGCCATCGACAGCGCGAAATTCACGAAGCCGAACTGGAAGGGGTAGCAATAGGCGAGCGGCAACGCGAACAGCGCGGTCGCCGGGATGCGGCCATGCACCTCGCGCGCGATCCACAGCAGCCCCGACGCGGTGAGCGCGGGGATCGCCATGACGATCAGCTTGACCGCCAGCTCGAGTCCGAAGATCGGCGCCAGCGGCTCGATCAGCAGGTCGACGCCGAGGTTGCCGATCATCGCCCAGCGGAAATCGTACCAGTCGGCGAGCCAGCGATGCGCGCCGTCGTCGAGCTGGACGCGGTAGCGCCCCATATGGCCGGGCAGATCGACCAGCGGCGGCACCGTCGGCCAGACGAGCGGGATCATCGTCGCGATCACCACCGCCACGACGAACGCCCGCGTTTGCCACCAGTGCAGCCTGTGCCCCTGCATCACCCGGCCTTAGGGGGTGCGGGCGCCGTCCGGCAAGTAGTGTCGTGCCCGCTGCGACGATCGTGCGGCGAACGGAAGGGGTAGGAGCCGGAACCTCGCCACACACGATCCGTCACCCCGGACTTGTTCCGGGGTCCACGCGTCCGCAAGCGCAGGATTCGAGCCTCTATGGGTACGCCCAGCCGCGAAGTGGACCCCGGAACAAGTCCGGGGTGACGGAGGAAATAATTTAGGCGTCGCGCCGCCCCAGCAACCGCAGGCGCAGCGCGTTCAGCTTGATGAACCCCGCGGCGTCGCGCTGGTCGTAGGCGCCCTGATCGTCCTCGAACGTCACGACCTTTTCCGAATAGAGCGAATTGGGCGACTTGCGGCCGACGATATACACGCCGCCCTTATACAGCTTCAGCCGCACCGTGCCCGACACCTTCGCCTGGCTGTGGTCGATCGCCGCCTGCAGCATCTCGCGCTCGGGGCTGAACCAGAAACCGTTGTAGACCAGTTCGGCATAACGCGGCGCCAGCTCGTCCTTCAGATGCGCAGCGCCACGATCGAGCGTGATCTGCTCGATGCCGCGATGCGCGAGGTGATAGATGGTGCCACCCGGCGTCTCGTACATGCCGCGGCTCTTCATGCCGACGAAGCGGTTCTCGACGAGGTCGAGCCGGCCGATGCCGTGGCGACGACCCAGTTCGTTCAATTTGGTCAGCAGCGTCGCCGGGCTGGTCGCCTCGCCGTTCAGCGCGACGCCGTCGCCGCGCTCGAAATCGATCGTGATGTATTCGGGCGCGTCGGGCGCGTCCTCGGGGTTCACCGTGCGTGAATAGACGTAGTCGGGGACCTCCTGCCACGGATCCTCGAGCACCTTGCCCTCCGAGGAGGTGTGCAACAGGTTCGCGTCGGTCGAGAAGGGCGATTCGCCGCGCTTGTCCTTGGCGACGGGGATCTGGTGCTGTTCGGCGAATTCGATCAGGCGCGTGCGGCTGGTGAGGTCCCATTCGCGCCACGGCGCGATCACCTTGATGTCGGGCGCGAGCGCGTAATAGCCGAGTTCGAAGCGGACCTGGTCGTTGCCCTTGCCGGTCGCGCCGTGGCTGACCGCGTCGGCGCCGACCTGGCGCGCGATCTCGATCTGGCGCTTGGCGATCAGCGGCCGCGCGATCGACGTGCCGAGCAGGTACAGCCCCTCGTACAGCGCGTTCGAGCGCATCATCGGGAAGACGTAATCCGCCACGAATTCCTCGCGCAGATCGTCGATGAAGATATGCTCCGGCTTGACGCCCGCCATCTGCGCCTTCTGGCGCGCCGGCTCCAGCTCCTCGCCCTGGCCGAGGTCGGCGGTGAAGGTCACCACCTCGCAATTGTACGTCTGTTGCAGCCATTTCAGGATCACGCTCGTATCCAGCCCGCCCGAATAGGCGAGGACGACGCGGTTGATCTGATCGGTCACGGCAGGTTCCTTGGGCTAGGAAGAGATTGGGGCCAGCAATGGATGGCCGCGCCCCTAGGCCCCTGCGCGCGCCCGCGCAACGGTTCGCGTTCACCGCGGGTTTAAGCGTCGCCCGCTATCCGCGGCGGCCAAACCATCTTTCGGAGACGTCATGTTCCGTCGCTCGCTCAGCCTCCTGCCCCTTTTGCTGCTCGCCACGCCTGCGCTCGCAGCGGACAAGGTCGATCCCAAGATCAAGGCGGATTTCGACAAGACCGACACCAACCACGACGGTTTCCTGACCCGCGCCGAGGTCGACGCCCGCGTCGCGCGGATGGACGTCGGCAAGGCCAAGATGCCCGCGGGCAAGGCCAAGGCGATCGCCGGCGCCTGGTTCAATACCGCCGACGCCAACCATGACGGCAAGGTGTCGCCGGCGGAGATGCAGGGCCTCTTCCGCGCGCTCGCCTCGCGCTACGACACCAACCACGACGGCGTCATCAGCCTCGACGAACGCGCCGCCGCGCGCGCGGCGGTGTTGGGTGGAGCAGGGGCGGGGCCGGTGGGACGGTAAGGACAAGGCTTCCCCACCCCACCGTCACCCCGGACTTGTTCCGGGGTCCACCGGGCCGCGGGCGTATCGCTTCCCGCTTGAGCTGGTCACCTCGCCGCAGAGTGGACCCCGGAACAAGGGACCCCATCAAAGTAATACTTTGATGGGACCCAAGTCCGGGGTGACGAAGGAAAATTGGAACGCGCTTGGGCCATTCGCGCCCAACGAACAGGCCTACACCCCCCGCAACGCCCGCTCGCCCTCGATCATGTAATCGCGCGTGATCGGCAGTTCGGCACGGCTGCGGCTGAACTGGATCTGGAAATTGACCAGTCCGCCATGCTCGAACGCCTGCGCCGCGCCGGCGAGGTAGAAGGTCCACATCCGGTAGAAGCGTTCGTCGTACAGCGCGACGATCGCGTCCTTCGCCGCCAGGGTCCGCCGATACCATTCGTGCAGCGTATAGGCGTAGTGCAGCCGCAGCACCTCGACGTCGGTGAGGAACAGCTTCAGTCCCTCGAACGCCGCGATCGTCTCCGACAGCGCGGGATTGTAGCCGCCGGGGAAGATGTATTTGGTCGTCCAGTCGTCGGTGACGCTCGGCGGGCCGAGCCGCCCGATCGTATGGATCAGCGCGACGCCGTCGGGGGTCAGCAGGTCGCGGCACTTGCGGAAATAGGTGCGGTATTGCGGCGGGCCGACATGCTCGAACATGCCGACCGATACGATGCGGTCGAATTGCCCCTCGACACGGCGATAGTCGATCAGCTCGAACCTGACCTTATCGGCGACGCCCGCCGCGGCGGCCCGCTCGCGCGCGATCTTCAGCTGTTCCTCGGACAGCGTGACGCCGAGCACCTCCACGCCGAAATGCTTGTTGAGGTACAGCGCCATGCCGCCCCAGCCGCAGCCGATGTCGAGCACGCGCATCCCCGGCCGGATCGCCAGCTTCGCGGCGATATGCGCCAGCTTGTCGTCCTGCGCCTGTTCGAGGGTATTGCCGGGATCGGTGTAATAGGCGCAGCTATACTGTTTGTCGGCGTCGAGGAACAGATCGTAGAGCCGCGCCGACAGGTCGTAATGGTGCGCGACGTTCTGCTTCGATCGCCGCTCCATGTTGATCCGGTCGAGCCGGTGCTTGACCGCACCGATGCCGCGGACGAGCGCGGAGGGCTGGAGCGCCTGCTGCCCGTTCTCCCAAGCGTCGTTGCGCTTCATCAGCGTGACGAGGCCCATGATGTCGTCGCCATCGACGGTCAGCCGCCCGTCCATGTACAGCTCGCCCGCCGCCAGCGCCGGGTTGCGGACGATGCGCGCCGCGACGCCGCGGTCGGCAAAGCGGATGGTGATATGGCCGTATTCGGCATCGGGGGTGCCGAAGGTCGTGGGCGGCTTGCCGGGGCGGTGGAGGGTCAATTGGCCACGCGTCACGGCGCGGCTGAGGAACATGTCGATCAGCGCCATGTGCGCTGCATAATCCGCTAGATGCCGGCATACCAATCGTAATCGACATTGTCCTCCCAATAGCCGCCCTTACCCTTGCCGATGCCGTCCAGGCTGGCGACCGCGTCGATGCCGGTCACGTATTTGGCGTGCTTGTAGCCCAATTGCCGCTCGACGCGCAGGCGGACGGGCGCGCCGTGCGGCACGGTCAGCCGCGCGCCGTTCATCTTCAATGCCAGGATCGTCTGCGGGTGAAAGGCGTCGATCGTGTCGATCGATTCGTAATAGGGCTGGCCGTTGTACAGATCGGCGCAGGTGAACACGACGTAGCGCGCGCTGCCCCGCATCCCCGCCGCCTTCAGCACCGTGCCCAGCATCGGCCCCTGCCACTGGCCGATCGCGCTCCACCCCTCGACGCAATCGTGGCGGGTGATCTGCGACCGCGCCGGCATCGACGCGAGCTGGTCGAGGGAAAGCGACAGCGGCCGGTCGACCAGCCCGCCGATGCGCAGGCGGTAATCGGCGAACCCGTTCGCGACCATCGCCGCATAGCCGGGCGTGCCGGGATCGCGCGTGCCGTTCGCGCGGAACACCGGCGACATCTGTTCGCGGGTGAATTCGGGTGCCAGCGCCGCGCGGTCCATCAGCGCGCGCTGCAGCCCGCGGTGCATGTCCTCGCCCGAAAACAGGATCCTGCGCGCCTGCGGGATGGCCGCGACCTTGTCGCACCCGGCGAGCAGCAGGCCGGCACCGCCGACGATCAGGTTGCGTCGCGCAACTATCATGACCGCGGCACCTTCCACTTGCCCGACAGCATCGAGCGCAATTCGTTGCCGGCGCCCGCCAGGATGACGAGCGCGATATGGATGACGATGAAGCCGCCGATCAGCGCGGCGGTGACGAAATGGATCGAGCGCGCCGACTGCCGCCCGCCGAACACCTCCAGCAGCCACGGCCACGCCGCGTTCATGCCGGGCGACAGCGCGAGGCCGGTCAGGATCATCGCCGGCAATGCGACGAAGATCGTCAGGATATAGCTCCATTTCTGCAACGAATTGTACGCCCCCGGATCGTTCGCGTCGTGGAATCGGAAGTTCCAGTGATCGCGCACGTCCTGCGCCAGATGCGTGGGGCTGACGTCGGCGCGACGCAGCCGCAGCCGCGTCGCGAAATGGCGGTTGAGCAGGCTGACGATCATATAGCCCAGCAGACCGAAGGCGAAGACGAGCGCGAACAGCAGGTGCCAGCGCCGCGAGATCGCGAGATTGTAGCTCGCCGGTATGGTGATCCACGCCGGAAAGCGCGGCAGCTGCGCCCAGGCATGGTCGAAGTTCGCGCCATAGCGCCCCCAGTACAACCGCGGATGCGCGTTGGAGATGCCGAGCCCGCTGCCCAGCAGCACGAACACCGCCACCGCATTCACCCAATGCCACAGCCGCGTCGCGAGCCGGTGGCGGCGGATGACCGGATCGGAAACGCTTGGGTCCATGTCGCGTCTGTAGCAGTTAAGCGGCCATGACCGCATCGCATTTCTACGAACCCGCCGCCGGCCACCGCTTGCCCCACGACCCCCTCAACGCGATCGTCGCGCCGCGGCCGATCGGCTGGATCGGCAGCGTATCAGGCAACGGCGTGCGCAATCTCGCGCCCTACAGCTTCTTCAACCTCGTCAACTACACCCCGCCGCTGATCGCCTTTTCGTCGATGGGGTGGAAGGACAGCGTCGCCAACATCGCGGAGACGGGCGAGTTCGTCTGGAACCTCGCCACCCGCGACCTCGCCGAGGCGATGAACGCGACCTCCGCCAGCGTCGCCGCCGACGTCGACGAATATGCGCTGGCGGGAATCGACACCTTGCCGTCGCGCCTCGTCGCGCCGCCGCGCGTGGCGGCGAGCCCGGTGAGCTTCGAGTGCAAGCTGACCCGGATCGTCCGCCTCACCGACCGTCACGGCGCCGAACTCGACCAGTATCTGGTGATCGGCGAGGCGATCGGCATCCACATCGATCCGGCGATGCTGGAGGACGGTGTCTACCAGACCGCCCGCGCGCGCCCGATCCTGCGCGGCGGCGGCCCGGCGGACTATTTCGCCGTCGAGGAAGAGCAGCTGTTCCGCATGCGCCGTCCGCAATAGTCCCCCGGAGAGATGGCCGGGCTTCCCATCGGCGCGCCCGCGCCCTAGTCGTTGGGCTAACGACGGGGAGAGCGGCATGGCGAAGGGCGAACGGCGGGAACCGTCCCACACGCTGATCGCCCGCGATCTCGGCATCGCCATCGTCACCGGCCGCCATCCGCCGGGCAGCGTCATCCCCGGCGAGATCGACATCGCGGCCACCCGCGGCGTGTCGCGCAGCGTGGTGCGCGAGGCGCTGCGCATGCTGTCCGCCAAGGGGCTGGTCGAAAGCCGCCCCAAATCGGGGACGCGGGTGCGCGAGCGCGCACAGTGGAATCTGCTCGATCCCGACCTGCTCGCCTGGATGTTCGAGGGCGAAGCGCCCGCCTCCTTCGTGCGCAGCCTGTTCCAGCTGCGCATGATCGTCGAACCCGCCGCGGCGGAGATGGCGGCGGCGCTGCGCAGCGCCGACCAGCTGTTGCGGATGAACGCCGCGCTCGACGCGATGCAAGCGCACGGCCTCGACACCGCCGACGGACAGGCGGCGGATCAGGCGTTCCACAACACGATCCTCGAAGCGACCAACAACGAACTGCTCGTCAGCCTGTCGGGCAGCATCGGCGCGGCGGTACGCTGGACGACGATCTTCAAGTTCCGCGGTCGCGCCCGACCGCGCGATCCGATGCCGCAACACCGCCACCTGTACGACGCCATCGCCGGCCAGGATTCCGCCGCCGCGCGCGATGCGACGATCGTGCTGCTGCAACAGGCGCACGAGGATACCGAGCGGCTGCTGAAAGGCTAAGGCACCCGCGTTCAGAAGATTCCGAGGAACTTCTTGCGCTGTTCCTTCTTTTCGCCGCCGCTCGCCTTGCCGTCCTCTTCCTTCGCGGTCGTGCCGCGGCCGACGTCATCTCGGGGCGCGCCCTTGGTCGTGCGCTGCGCCTTGGCGGTGGCGCCGGCGAGCACCGGGCCGCACGCCGCCGACTTGGCATCGCCGACATCGACGAAGGCGAGTATGCCCGCGATCGGCGTGCCCACGATCGCAAGGCCCAGCCCCGCACCGGCGCGCGCGAGCAGCTGGTCGCTGACGACGTTCAGCTTGGGCGCCGCGAAATACCCGCCGATCCCCACCGGCGACTGGCCGGAGAACAGGCTGAACTTCTTGCCGTCGGCGCGGAAGGCGAGGTCGACACCCTCGCTACGGAAGCTGAAGCCGCCGCGCCCGACGATGACGTTCTTGGTCGTGTCGATCAGGATCGGGTCCGCGGCGGCGACGCCGTTGCGGACGGTGAAACCGATCAGCCCGCAATTGACCTCGACCGGCTTCTTCAACTTGTCCTCGAACATCTTCTGCACGAACGTGCCGAGGTCGAGCTCGGACAATTGGACGTTGCGCGTCCACAATTGCCCCTGCGGCATGACGAAGGCGATGCGCCCGCCCGCGGTGCTCAGCGAATCGTGGATCGTGTCGCCGCGCCCCTTCAGCTGGATGCGCCCGCGGATCGTGCCGGTCGTCCCCGATTCGGCGACACCATAGCCGGCGAGCAGCCGTCCCATCGGCGTCGGCGCGAGGCGGATGTCGTAGCTGGCGGCACTGGGGCGCTGCCGCGTGTCGAAGACGACATCGCTCGCGACATTGCCGCGCGCCATCGCGAAGGTGAGCGGCGACAGCGCCAGCCGGCCATGGTCCAGCGCCAGCGTCACGTCGACGTCGCTGATCGGCACGTTGCGCGACCGCACCACGCCGACCGTCCATTTGAGGTTCGCGTCGAAGCGCTGCATCGTCGCAATCGGCAGCGCGGCGTCGGGCAGCAGCCGCTGCGGCGCGGCGCCGGTCGCGGCGGCGGCGGCGACCGCGCCCTTGGCGGCGACGATATCGGGATTGTAGCCGATGAACGGCGCGGCATCGATGATGTCGAGGCTCTTCGTCGCCAGCACCGAATCGAGGTGCAGCCGCTCGCCGTTGGTGATCGTCAGCGTGCCGGCGAGGTCGGTCGCGCCCGCCACCCCGCGCAAGTGCGTGAAGCGATAGCGCTCGCCATCCTTCACCATCTGCCCGCGCAGGCGATAGGTGCGCGTATTGGGCAGCGCGACGCCGATGATGCCGAGCAGTTCGGCCATGTTGCGCCCGCGCGCCGCGACCTGCAGCGGCACGCGCTCGATATCGGCGATCGACGGCAGCGTGCCGGCGACGTCGATGACGTTGTGTACCGCGCGCATCCGCGCGACGAGCTGATTCTGCCCGCGGTTGGCGGTCGCATCGGGGGTCAGCAGCCGCGCGGTGACGGTGAAGGGCGCGCTGCGCACCCGGCCCGTGCCGGTCAGCCCGACCGCCTTGCCGATCCGCGCGTCGGTCGAGCGGATGTCGTCGATCTTGAGGTCGGCGAGCAATTGCATCCGAGGGTCGAGGTAGCGCACGGTGGTGCCGCGCACGGTCGCGACGTCGATGCGCGGGAATTCCAGCGGCTTGCCGCCCTTCTTGTTGCTGAACGTCCAGCTGTTGGTGGTATGCGCCGTGTTCCACTCCAGATCGACCGCGCCATCGACGAGGTCGAGCCAGTAGAGCCGCCGCTTGCCCCAGATCAGCGACAGCGGCGCGATGCGCGTGTCGATTCGCTCCGCCTGGAACAGATACGGCTTGGTCGCCCAGGCCGGGTTGGCGATCGTCATCTTCTCGGCGACGAACTTGATTCGCAGCGGCGCGAAATACAGCTGGAAATCGCCCGCCACGGTGACCGGCCGGTGCGTCTGCCCGCCGACGAATCGCTCGAAGGGATGTTTGAGGAAGCGGCCCTTGGTGATGTAGAGCACCAGCCAGATCGCGACGATCAGTCCGACGAGGCCCAGCAGCACGTTGCGCGCGATACGC
This sequence comes from Sphingomonas liriopis, assembly GCF_024211255.1. Taxonomy (GTDB): domain Bacteria; phylum Pseudomonadota; class Alphaproteobacteria; order Sphingomonadales; family Sphingomonadaceae; genus Sphingomonas; species Sphingomonas liriopis. The sequence goes on from NZ_JAMLDY010000009.1 coordinate 139,123, forward strand.
CACGCCCGGCGACGGCGGATCGGCGCGGCGGGTGAGGCGGGCGGCGCGGGCGCGGTCTCCGGGGTGGTCGTCGTCGGCGTGTCCATGGGGCGATGAAGCGCATGCGCCTCGTTCCGGTTCCGCATCGGTTGCGTTTCGCGTGGCGGTTCGCTAAGGGGCCCGCTTCCCGAGCGAGGCGCTACAGGACTGCCCGGCCATCAAGGGCTGCCGCGGCTGTCCATGCCTTCTCACAGCGAAAGGACCAAAATGCCCAAGCTCAAGACGAAAAGCGGCGTCAAGAAGCGCTTCAAGCTCACCGCCAGTGGATTGCTGAAGCACGGCGTCGCCGGCAAGCGCCACCGCCTGATCTCCCACAACTCCAAGTACATCCGCCAGAACCGCGGCACCAAGGTGCTGTCGAAGGCCGACACCGCGACGGTGAAGGCCTGGGCGCCGTACGGCCTCAAGTAAGGACATCAGGACATGGCACGCGTCAAACGGGGTGTAACCACCCGCGCCAAGCACAAGCGGATCCTCGAACAGGCGAAGGGCTATTACGGCCGCCGCAAGAACACGATCCGCATCGCCCGCCAGGCCGTCGAAAAGGCCGGCCAGTATGCGTATCGCGACCGCAAGGTAAAGAAGCGGACCTTCCGCGGCCTGTGGATCCAGCGTATCAACGCCGGCGTCCGCGCCGAGGGCCTGACCTATTCGCAGTTCATGCACGGCCTGAAGCTCGCCGGCGTCCAGCTCGACCGCAAGGTCCTCGCCGACATCGCGATGCACGAAGGCGCCGCGTTCAGCGCGATCATCGCGCAGGCGAAGGCGGCGCTGCCCCAGGCCGCGTAAGCGACCGGACGCATGTGACGGAAAGGGGCGTCGGTGGGCAACCACCGGCGCCTTTTTCGTGTGTGGGGCGGGCACGTTCCCCCTCTCTCGTCATCCCGGCGAACGCCGGGACCCATGGACACGACCGGCCCGCGGTGGCGTGCTCCGCCTGCCAAACGATCGCATCGGCACGCCGGCTGGTCGGCCAGCGATGACCTGCTACCATCGGCGTATCGTATCCATGGGTCCCGGCGTTCCCCGGGATGACGAAAGAGGGGCAGTACCAAATGCGCGATATCTTCCAGCCCTGCCTCTACATCCTCGCCAGCCGCCGCCACGGTACGCTCTACATCGGCGTCACCTCCAACCTTCTCGTGCGTGTCATGCAGCATCGTGAGGGGTTGATCCCCGGCTTCACCAAGGCATACGGCGTGCGCAGTCTCGTCTGGTACGAGGTGCACGACACGATGGAGGCCGCTATCGTCCGTGAGAAGCGGCTGAAGGACTGGCGGCGCGCGTGGAAGATCGATCTGATCGAAACGCAGAACGAAGACTGGGCCGACCTTGCCGTCGGATTGGGACTGCCCCGCCTGTGAAAGAGAGCGATACGTGAGCGAAGACCTCGATACCCTGCGCGACCATCTGCTGACCGCCATTCCCGCCGCGGCGAGCCCCGAGGCGCTCGAGGCGCTGCGCGTCGAGGCGCTCGGCAAGCAGGGCAGCGTCACGCAGTTGCTCAAGACATTGGGCAAGATGACCCCCGAACAGCGCCAGTCGGACGGCCCGCGCATCAACGGCCTGCGCGAGGCGGTCGCCGACGCCATTGCCACCCGCAAGGCGAGCCTCGACCGCGCCGCGCTCGACGCGCGGCTCGCGAGCGAGACGCTCGACATGACGCTGCCCGCTGAGGCGCCGCTCGCCGGCACCGTCCATCCGGTCAGCCAGGTGATGGACGAACTCGCCGAGATCTTCGCCGACCTGGGTTTCGCGGTCGCGACGGGGCCGGAGATCGAGACCGACTGGCACAATTTCACCGCGCTCAACATCCCGGAGACGCATCCGGCGCGCGCGATGCACGACACCTTCTACCTGCAACAGGGTCTCGATGCGAAGGCCGGGGGCACGTTCGACGAGCGCGCCACCTTCTCGCTGCTGCGCACGCATACCTCGCCGGTGCAGATCCGCACGATGCTGCAGCAGCAACCGCCGATCCGCATCATCGCGCCCGGCCGCACCTATCGTTCGGACAGCGACGCGACGCATACGCCGATGTTCCATCAGGTCGAGGGGCTGGTGATCGACAAGGGGATCACGCTCGGCCACCTCAAATGGACGCTGGAGACGTTCCTGAAGGCGTTCTTCGAGCGCGACGACATCGTCCTGCGCCTGCGCCCGAGCTATTTCCCCTTCACCGAACCCTCGGCGGAGGTCGACGTCGGTTACACGATCGAGAAGGGCAAGCGCGTCATCGGCGGGTCAGGCGGCGGCTGGATGGAGGTGCTCGGCTCCGGCATGGTCCACCCGAAGGTCATCGCGGCGTGCGGTCTCGATCCCGAGGAATGGCAGGGTTTCGCCTTCGGCTGCGGCATCGATCGCCTCGCGATGCTCAAATACGGCATGGACGACCTGCGCCCGTTCTTCGACGGCGATATCCGCTGGTTGAAGCATTACGGCTTCTCGGCGTTGGACGTCCCGACGCTGTCGGGCGGGGTCGGCGCAGGCGCGTGATCCCGCCCCCCATCCGTCATCCCGGCGAACGCCGGGACCCACGGATAGGATGAGCATGATGGCGGGTGCAGGCGGACGTCACGAACCGCCCGCATCCATGGGTCCCGGCGTTCGCCGGGATGACGAAGGTCTGGAATCGCTATGAAGTTCACTTTGTCCTGGCTCCGCGAGCACCTCGACACCGACGCGGACCTCGACGTCATCGTCGAGACGCTGACCCGCATCGGGCTGGAGGTGGAGGGCGTCCACAATCCCGGCGATGCGCTGAAGGCGTTCCGCGTCGCCGAGGTGCTCACCGCCGAACGCCATCCGCAGGCGGACAAGCTGCAGGTCCTCTCCGTCGATGCCGGCGACGGGGCGCTGCAGGTCGTCTGCGGTGCGCCCAATGCGCGCGCGGGGCTGATCGGCGTGTTCGGGCCGCCGGGTGCCTACGTCCCCGGCCTCGACGTGACACTCAAGGTCGCCGCGATCCGCGGTGTCGAATCGAACGGCATGATGTGCTCGACGCGCGAGCTCGAACTCGGCGAGGATCACGACGGGATCATCGAACTGCCCGCCGATGCGCCGGTCGGCACGCCCTTCCCGGACTATGCCGGGCTCAACGACGCGGTGATCGACATCAGCGTCACCCCCAACCGCCAGGACTGCATGGGCGTCCGCGGCATCGCCCGCGACCTCGCCGCGGCGGGGCTGGGGACGTTGAAGCCGCTCACGGTACCCAGGTCCCCCGTTCGCCCTGAGCCTGTCGAAGGGCACCTCTCCACAAGCGTCACGCCTGCGGAGAGAGGGGCTTCGACAAGCTCAGCCCGAACGGATGTGGTACCGGTTGAAGCCCCCGACGTCCGCACCGACGACCCCGCCGGCTGCCCCGCCTTCTACGCGCAGAACGTCAGCGGCGTCGCCAACGGCGAATCGCCCGAATGGCTCCGCCGCCGCCTGACCGCGATCGGGCAGAAGCCGATCAGCGCGCTGGTCGACATCACCAATTACGTCTCGATCGACCTCGGGCGCCCCTTGCACGTCTACGACCGCGCCACGCTGTCTGGCGGCCTCGTCGCCCGCAAGGCTGAGGACGGCGAACAGGTCCTCGCGCTCAACGGCAAGACCTACACGCTCGACGCGACGATGACCGTCATCGCCGACGATGCACAGGTTCACGACATCGCCGGCATCATGGGCGGCGAGCATTCCGGCGTCTCGGCGGACACCACCGACGTGCTGATCGAATGCGCCTATTTCGATCCCGACCATATCGCGCGCACCGGCCAGAAGCTGCTGCTGACCAGCGACGCGCGCCAGCGGTTCGAGCGCGGCGTCGATCCCGCCTTCCTCGACGACGGCCTCGCCATCGCGACGCGGCTGGTGCTCGACCTGTGCGGTGGCACGCCCTCGCCGGTCACCCGCGCCGGCGAACCGCCGCTGGCGCCGCGCGTCCACGCCTACGACCCTGCCAAGGCGGAGACGCTGGGCGGCCTCGCCGTCCCCGCCGACCGCCAGCGCGCGATCCTGGAGTCGCTTGGCTTCGTGGTCGGCGATGACTGGCAGGTCACCGTGCCGACGTGGCGCCGCGACGTGGACGGTGCCGCCGACCTCGTCGAGGAGGTGATCCGCATCGAGGGGATCGACAAGGTCGCGCCCGTGCCGTTGCCGCGCACCCCCGGCGTGGCCAAGCCGACCGCCACCCCCGAACAGAAGCTCGAACGCCGCGTCCGCCGCGCCGCCGCCGCGCGTGGCCTCGACGAGGCGGTGACGTGGAGCTTCCTGTCGGAGGCGCAGGCGGCGCCCTTCGGCGGCGGCGCGTGGAGCCTCGCCAACCCGATCAGCGAGGACCTGAAGGTCATGCGCCCCTCGCTGCTCCCCGGCCTGCTCTCGGCGACCGCGCGCAACCTCAAGCGCGGCGTCACCGCGGTGCGGCTGTTCGAAGTCGGCCGCCGCTACCTCGCCGAGGCGGAGCGGCCGACGGTCGGCGTCGTCCTCGCCGGCAACCGCCGCGAGCGCGGCTGGCGCGAGGGCAAGGGCGCCGGCTTCGACGCCTACGACGCCAAGGCCGAGGCGCTGGCGCTGCTCGCCGCCGCGGGTGCGCCGGTCGACAACCTCCAAGTGATGGGCGAGGCGGGAGACGCCTGGCATCCCGGGCAGAGCGGTACGCTGCGCCTCGGCTCCAAGACGGTGCTCGCGCGCTTCGGCATGCTGCACCCCAGCCTGCTCAAGGCGTTCGACCTCGACGGCGCGGTCGCCGCGGTGGAGGTCTACCTCGACGCGCTGCCCGCCAGGCGTGCCTCGGGCTTCATGCGCCCGGCGTTCGCGCCGCCCGCGCTGCAATCGGTGCGCCGCGACTTCGCCTTCCTCGTCCCCGCGGGCGTCAGCGCCGACGCGCTGGTCCGCGCGGTGCGCGGCGCGGACAAGGCTGCGATCGTCGCCGCGCGCGTGTTCGACGTCTTCACCGGCGTCGGCGTCGAGGACGGCCACGCCTCGGTCGCGGTCGAGGTGACGCTGCAGCCGATCGACAAGAGCTTCACCGATGCGGATCTGAAGGCGCTCGCCGACAAGGTCGTCGCGGCGGCGGCGAAGCAGGGCGCGAGCCTGCGGGGGTAGGGCACGCCAAACAACCGTCATCCCAGCGCAAGCTGGGATCTCCCCGTTGGCGGGTGTATCGCTCTCCACACGGAGACCCCAGCGTACGCTGGGGTGACGATGTCTAGGATTAGCCCTCCCCGGCGGGGAGGGTCAGCCCTCACACCTTCGCGGAAAAGATCATCCGCCCGGACCCGAGCTGGTCGAACACGCGTGCGAGGTCGCTCTCGCCGACCGCGAAACAGCCCTGGCTGCGCCCCAGCATGCCGTGCGTGCGCAGCATGTCGCGGTTCGCATACCAGGCCGAATGCACCACGATCGCCCGCGCCAGCGCATTGTCGTTGGTCGGATCGAGCCCGATCAGCCGCTGCGAGCGGCCATGCTTGCCGACGTAATAGTCCGCGGTGACGAACGCACCCTGCGAGGTGGCGTTGGAATTGGGCTCGTTGGAAAACCGCTTGAGGAAACCGGTATGCGCCGGGTCCGAGCCGCTGCCATGCGCGACGAGGAACGACTGGCTGCGCCCCGAGACGAGGTCGACGATGTGGAAACGCGCCTCCGACGAGGCGGCGGCCATGTCGGCGATCGCGATCCGGTCGCGGCGTGCGACGCGGCGGCCGTGCGTGTCGAGCGCGGCGAGCGCCTGGCGCATCAGGTCGGGACGCACGACGCGCGGCGAGGTCATCGGACGTGCCGCGACCATCGGCCGGGGGGCGGGCAACGGCGGCTCGCTGAGCGGACGCAGGTCGCGCTGCGTCAGCCGCCGCGTCGCCGCGGAGACGGTGCCGGGCATCGCCAGCGTCGCCGCCATCACCGCCGCATTCTTCAACAGGGCGCGCCGATCGCGCACGCTATCATGCTCGTTTTGCATCGAAATGTTTTAAGCCCCGGTTTGAACCCGCTGCTCATCATATAGCAGCTTCGGACTTAATTTTCTGCCACCCCGCGGCCCCGGTCGGCGTTCCGGTTGCACGGTTGGCCGCGGCTCCGGCTCGATTTGTCCCGAATCATCCGCGGCACCAGCGGCGGAGTCGCGCGTTGTGACGGGTGAAGGGGGGCGGACGAGAAAGGGCAAGACCATGCAGCATTGGCTCATCCTGGCGGGCGCCGCGGTCCTCGCCATCGCGCCGGCCCCGGCCGTCGCCGCCGCGTCCGACGCGCTCGCCCCCGAAGTGACCACGCTGGCGCCCAACCGCTTCCTGTGGAACGACAGCGCGTCGCTGGAGCCGGTGAGCATCGTCATCTCGATCCCCGACCAGAAGGCCTATGTCTACCGCGGCGAGGTGCTTATCGCCGCCTCCACCGTCTCGACGGGCAAGGACGGCAAGGACACGCCGCTCGGGGTCTTTCCGATCCTGCAGAAGTCGGAAAAGCACAAGAGCAACCTGTACGACAGCGCGCCGATGCCGTTCATGCAGCGGCTGACCTGGGACGGCGTCGCGATCCACGCCGGCATGAACCCCGGCTTCCCCGCCTCGCACGGCTGCATCCGCGTGCCGACCGAATTCGCCAAGCGGCTGTTCGCGGTGACGACGCGTGGCACGCCGGTGCTCGTCACCGACGCCTCCGCCGCGGAGGGCTGGGTGCCGCCGACCCCGGAGGACGCGCGCGCGATGCAGCTCGAGACGGCGAGCGCCAATGCGATGCAGCTGGAAACGGCGTCGCGCTGATGCGCTTGCGATCGGATCGCAGGTGACGCAGGACACCGGCATGACCGACCTCGTCACCATCCATTCCGACCGCCTCAGCGCAGCGATCAACCCTTTGGGCGCGGAGCTGACGCATCTGCGCGACGCAGAGGGGCACGAGCTGATGACCAACGCCGATCCGGCGTTCTGGACCGGCCATGCGCCGATCCTGTTCCCGGTGGTCGGCATGCCGTTTCGCGAGACGATCCGCATCGACGGCCGCGCCTATCCGATGAAGAAGCATGGCTTCGCGCGCGGCTCGCTGTTCGAAGTCGTCGCGACGGCCGACGACAGCGTCACCTTCGCACTGACCGACAGCGAAGAGACCCGCGCGGCCTACCCCTTCGCCTTCCGCCTCGAGATCGCCTACCGGATCGAGGGCGCGACGCTGCACATAGCAGCGACGGTCGCCAACCCCGCTGATGTGGCCCTGCCGGCGAGCTTCGGCTTCCACCCCGCCTTCGCCTGGCCATTGCCCTATGGGCAGGACCGGGCCGTGCACCGCATCCGTTTCGACGCCGACGAACCCGCGGAATTGCGTACCATCGCCGCCGACGGCACGATCGCGGCGGCGCGCAAGCCCTCGCCGTTGCAGGGCCGCGAACTGCTCCTGCGCGACGACCTCTTCGCCACCGACGCGCTGGTGTGGGACGACGTCCGCTCCGATGCGGTCACCTATGGCGCGCCCGACGGCCCGCAATTGCACATCGCCTTTCCCGACACGCCGATGCTCGGCATCTGGACCAAGCCCGGCGCTGCCTATGTCTGCGTCGAACCCTGGCACGGCATCGCCGATCCCGAAGGCTATACCGGCGAGTTTCGCGACAAGCCCGGCGTGTTCGAAGTCGCGCCCGGCGGCGAGAAACGCATCGCGATGCGCGTGACGCTGGAGCAATAGGGCACCACCGCCCCATCCGTCATCCCGGCGAACGCCGGGACCCATGGCGGCAGTCAAGCCGATGACGACGCGCCGACGCCGATGGCGCGCTGTCCATGGGTCCCGGCGTTCGCCGGGATGACGAAGGGGAGCGGGGACGCCGCAACCCTCTGTCCTATCCGCCGCCGATCTGGCAAAGCGCCGCCATCCCTCATCGCGCTTGCCGCCGCAGGCCGCGCCATCCAGAGATTTGCCTTAGTGACCTCCCCCCGCCGCACCTTCGCGATCATCTCCCACCCCGACGCGGGCAAGACGACGCTGACCGAAAAGCTGCTCTATTTCGGCGGCGCGATCCATCTTGCCGGCGAAGTGAAGGCCCGTGGCCAGAACCGCCGCGCGCGGTCGGACTGGATGAAGATCGAGCAGCAGCGCGGCATTTCGGTCACCTCGTCGGTGATGACCTTCGAACGCGACGGCATCACCTTCAACCTGCTCGACACCCCGGGCCACGAGGACTTCAGCGAGGACACCTATCGCACGCTGACCGCGGTCGATTCGGCGGTGATGGTGATCGACGCCGCCAAGGGCATCGAGCCGCAGACGCGCAAATTGTTCGAGGTCTGCCGGCTGCGCTCCGTCCCGATCATCACCTTCGTCAATAAGGTCGATCGCGAAGGCCGCCCGATCTTCGAGCTGCTCGACGAGATCGCCGACATGCTGGCGCTCGACGTCGCGCCGATGAGCTGGCCGGTCGGCATGGGCGGCGAATTCGAGGGCGTGCTCGACCTCGTCACCAACACGATCAGCCGCCCCGAAGGCGACAGCCGCGCCTTCCTGGGCAAGACCGAGGCGGACCCCAAGCTGTCCGAACGCTGGGCGGAGGAGATCGAGCTGGCGCAGGCGGGCTACCCGGAGTTCGATGCCGAGGCCTATCGCAACGGCGATCTGACCCCGGTCTATTTCGGCTCTGCGCTCAAGGATTTCGGTGTTGCCGAGCTGATCGGCGCGCTTGCCGAACACGCCCCGCCGCCGCGCGCGCAGCCCGCCGAGCCGGCACCCGTCAGCCCCGACAATGACGAGGTCACCGGCTTCGTGTTCAAGGTGCAGGCGAACATGGACCCCAACCATCGCGACCGCATCGCCTTCATGCGATTGTGCTCGGGGACGTTCAAGCGCGGCATGAAGCTCACGCCGACGGGCCACGGCAAGCCGATCGCGGTCCATTCGCCGATCCTGTTCTTCGCGCAGAACCGCGAGCTCGCCGACGAGGCCTTCCCCGGCGACATCATCGGCATCCCCAACCACGGCACATTGCGCGTCGGCGATACCCTGTCGGAGCGCGCCGATGTGCGCTTCACCGGCCTGCCCAATTTCGCCCCCGAAATCCTGCGCCGCGTCCAGCTGAAGGACCCGACCAAGACCAAGCAGTTGCGGAAAGCGCTCGACGACATGGCCGAGGAGGGGGTGACGCAGGTCTTCTATCCCGAGATCGGCTCCAACTGGATCATCGGCGTCGTCGGACAGCTCCAGCTCGAAGTGCTGCTCAGCCGGCTCGACGCGGAATACAAGGTCGCGGCGGGGCTGGAGCCGGCGCCGTTCGAGACCGCGCGCTGGGTGTCGGCGGAGAACCCGTCCGACCTCAAGGACTTCATGGACCTCAACCGCTCGGCGATGGCCAAGGACCGCGACGGCAACCCCGTCTTCCTCGCCAAGAGCGCATGGGAGGTGAACTACATCGCCGACCGCTACAGCAAGGTGCGATTCGCCGCGACGCGCGAGCGATAGGACGACGAAGGGCGTAAGTCGTTGGACAGCAGGGTAAAAGTGCCGCCCCCTGTCCTACACCACAGTGGGTCGTTAGGCCTGTCCCCCCACACCCTTCGTCATCCCCGCGAAGGCGGGGATCCATACTGGCTGACCTGCAGGCTCCATCGCCAGCCGCAGTGATTATGGATTCCCGCCTCCGCGGGAATGACGGGGGAGGGCTCTTTCAACCGTTGGCATAATTTCGGAAACGATCGATCTGGATCGTTTTCCTCAAGGTGTCCAACTTGTCCAGGTTCATCCCACCCAGTCGCGCCGCAGCGGCTTGACCGCCAGCAGCATCAACCCCGCCGCGACCAGATAGAAACCCAGCGCATAGAGCGTCGCATAGCGCAGCGCGTCCGTCCCGTGCACCGCTGTCATCGCGTCGGACAGTCGCCCCATCACCAGCGACCCCAGCCCCAGCCCGATCAGGTTGTTGATGAACAGGAAGCTCGCCGAGGCGGTGGCGCGCATCGGTGGTGGCACCAGATGCTGGACCGCGGTGGTCACCGGCCCCAGCCACAGGATATTGAGCCCGTGCGGGATCAGGAACAGGAACCACGACCATGTCGGCGACCCGCTGGTGAGGCCGGCGGCGAACAGCGGCACGGTGACGAGCCAGGCGATCGCCGGCAGCTTGGCATAGACGCCGCGATCCGTGCCCCCTAGCCGGTCGGCGAGCCAGCCGCCCGCGAACACGCCGATCGTGCCGCCGATCAGCAGCAGCGACCCGATGTACTGCGACGCGGTCAGCAGCGTGAACCCGAACGACCGGATCAGCACCGACGGCACCCAGAAGGCGAGGCCATAGCCGCACAGCGAGCTGAACGCCGCGGCGAACGCCATCAGCCAGAAGCTCGGCTTGGCGGCGAGGATGGCGAACACCGCCGATACCTTCACCCGCTCGGCCCGCACCGCGGCGGGATCGAACGCACCGCGCACCGGCTCCCGGACGACCAGCCGGAAGAGGGGGGCGAGGACGATCCCGGCGATCCCGACGATGACGAACGCCCAGCGCCAGTCGACGCTGCTCGCCAGCAGGCCGCCGAGCAACGCCCCCGCCGCCAGTCCGATCGGAATGCCCAGCGAATAGATCGACAGCGCCCGCGCGCGCTGATGCGGCGGGAAATAGTCGGCGATCATCGCATAGGACGGCGCGACCCCGCCCGCCTCGCCGACGCCGACGCCCAGCCGGAACGCGAAGAACTGCCAGAAACCGGTGGCGAGCCCGCACAGCGCTGTGAAGCCGCTCCACACCGTCAGGCTGATCGTGATGACCCAGCTGCGGCTGGTCCGGTCGGCGACCAGCGCCAGCGGAATCGCCAGCGTCGAATAGAGCAGCGCAAAGGCGATCCCGCCGAGCGCCCCCAATTGCGTATCGGTAAGGTGTAGCTCCGCCTTGATCGGCGCGACGAGGATGCCGAGGATCTGCCGGTCGAGGAAGTTGAACGTGTAGACCAGCAACAGCATCGCAAGCACGAGCGCGCGATAGCGGGGGGTAGGGGGCACGGACGTCATCGTGCGGTGCTCATGCGCTCGTGTCCCACCCTGTCCCCACGCTTCCCGTCACCCCGGACTTGGTCCGGGGTCCACTCCGCGGCTTGGCGTGCGACCAGAGGCTCCAGCGTCGCGCTTGCGGCAGGGTGGACCCCGGAACAAGTCCGGGGTGACGGAGGAAATGGGGCGCCGGGTGTATTCACCTCCACGATCAGAACTTCGCCCCGACGCTGACGAACACCTGCCGCGGGTTGCCGTAGAAGGCGGTGGCGATGCCCTCCTTGCCGAGCGTCGAGGAATAGCCGCCCGCCGCGTTGAGGATCGGCACGCCCGCGACGGTGCTTGCGATATACTGATAGCCGCTCGTCTTGTAGCGCTTGTCGGTCAGGTTCTTGCCATAAACGCCGATCGAATAGCGCCGTCCCTCGCCGAACGCATAGGTGATGCCGGCATCGAGCAACGTATAGCGCGGCTGGTCGAGGAACGGGCTCGCCGTCTCGAACTGGTGCGTCAGGCTGCGGTAGGAGACGGTCGAATTGGCGGTCACCAGCCCTTCGCCGACGGGCAGGTTGCCGGTCAGGATGCCCGACGCGGTCCATTTCGGCGTGTTCTGGAAGACGCGGACGTTGGCCACGTCGACCCCGGTCGGGCCGATGAAGTTGCGGTAGCGCGCATCGATATAGCCGAGCGTACCGGTCAACGACACCGACGAGCCGATCCCGGCGAAATCGCGGGCGAGGACGGCGTTGCTCTCCAGCTCGACGCCCTTGATCCGCGCTTTCGCGGCGTTGGTCGTGATGCCGCAGAAGCTCTGGACGCCGTTCTGCAGGCAGCCGACCGATCCCGGCACCTGCACGTCCTTGTAGTCGGCATAGAAGCCGGCGAGCGCCCAGGTCAGCCGCTTGTCGAACGCCGATCCCTTGTAGCCCGCTTCATAGCTGGTTACGGTTTCTGGATCGAACGACAGGTAGTTGTAGATGTCCTGATAGGTGCGGCCCGCCGCGGGATTGCTGATCGGCGCCGACGTGCCCGAGCCGCGCGGATCGAAGCCGCCGCCCTTGAAGCCTTCGGAATAGGACAGGTAGAGCAAATGGTCCTCGGTCGGCTTGAAGCTGATCGAGGCGCGCGGGGTGAAGCGCCTGTAATTGGCCCGGCCCCGGAAATCGGTCGCCGGCGCCCCCACCGCAATCGGCGTGCCGCCGAATTCCGACGTCAGGCCGAAATAGCTCGCCTTGAACACATAGGATTTGCGCTCGTCCCAGGTGTAGCGGCCGCCGAGCGACAGGCTGAACTGCGGCGTGAAGTCGAAGGTGAAATCGCCATAGACCGACGACGTCTCGGTGCGCACGTCGCCGGCGGTATAGGCGTTGAAGCCCGGCAGCGTCGTCGACAGCAGCACGCCGAACCCGGTCGAGGCCTTGGCGCCGAGGTAGTAATAGCCGATCAGACCGTTGAGCCGGTCGGAATTGTAGAGCAGTTGGAATTCCTGGCTGGTCTGTTCGTTGCGGTAGATCGCGGGCACATCGACGTCGACCGCGGGCAGCGAATCGAAGTCGATGGGCGTGAAGCTGTCGTCCTTGCGCCACGCGCTGATGCTGCGCAGCGTCAGCTGGTCGGTCAGCTTGGCGTTGGCGGTCATCGACAGGCCGCCCGCCTTGATATCCTGCCGCGGGAAATTGAGCCCGGCGCGGGTGTCGAACACGTCGGCGAGCACCGGCGCACCGGATTGCAGGCCCGGGATCAGCCGGTGGCCGTTGCGCGGGTTACTCTTGTCGTGCGTATAGTCGCCGGTGATCCGCACGAACAGGCGCGTATCGGGCGTCTCGAACTCGACGGTGCCGCGGGCGGCCCAGATGTCCTTGTTGTAATTGTCGATGTTGAGGTTCGTGTTGCGCCCGAACCCGCCGCGGCTGAGCCGTGCGCCCGCGACGCCGACGCGGAGCAGGTCGCCGATCGGCAGCGAGGCGGCGACGATGCCGTCGGCCTGATCGTAGGAGCCGTAATTGGCCTTGATCCGCGTTTCGGGCACGCTCGGCAGCCGCTTGGTGACGTATTTCACCGCGCCGCCGATCGTGTTGCGGCCGTAGAGCGTCCCCTGCGGCCCGCGCAGCACCTCGATCCGGTCGACGTCGTAGATGTCGAGCACCGCGGCCTGCGGACGGTTGAGGTAGACGTCGTCGAGGTAGATGCCGATGCCCGCTTCGAACCCCGGCACGGGGTCCTGCTGGCCGACGCCGCGGATGAAGGCGGCGAGCGTCGAATTGCTGCCGCGCGCGGTCTTCAGCGTCGTGTTGGGCGTGACGTTCTGGATGTCGGTGAGGTCGACCGCGCCGAGCTTGTCGAGCTTGTCGGCGCTGAACGCGGTCACCGCGATCGGCACGCTAAGCAGCGATTCGGAGCGGCGGCGTGCGGTCACGAGGATGTCGCCATTCTCCTCCGGCGGGGTCGCGCTGGTGTCGGGCGTGGTCTCTGCGGCGGCGGTGCCGTCCTGCACCGGCGTGGCGACGGTCTGCGCGGTGGCGGGCGCGGCCAGCAAGGCCGCCGCGGCGACGCCGAGCATGAGGACCGTGGACGTGCGCTGCTTCATGGACTTCCCCTCCTGATGTGGCGCCCTGTCCGGTTGACCCGGGTTGTACGCCGTTGCACGACGCTATAGTGAAACCTGAACCAGGATTCAACTTGGGTTTTTGAGGGGGCGAGGATGGGCGAGGAGGCTGCGGGGGCGGATCGCGATACGGCGGTGGCCGGGGGTGGCGACAAGACGCCGCGGACCGAGCGCGGGCGGCGGACGCTGCGCGTGCTGCTCGATGCGGCGGCGGTGGAGTTCGGCGAGCGCGGCTTCCACGACGCGTCGATCAGCGGCATTACCCGCCGGGCCGGCGTCGCGCTCGGCAGCTTCTACACCTATTTCGATTCGAAGGATGCGGTGTTCCGCGCGCTGGTCACCGACATGTCGGCGCAGGTCCGCGACCACGTCGCCCCTGCGGTGCGCGCCGCGCCGGATGGTCTGGCGGCGGAACGTGCCGGTCTCGCGCAGTTCATCGGCTTCGTCCGCGATCACAAGGAAATCTACCGCATCATCGACGAGGCGGAGTTCGTCGATGCTGACAGCTTCCGCCGCCATTATGCCTCCACCGCCGAACGGATCGAGGCACGGCTGCGCGCGGCGGCGGCGCGCGGCGAGGTGCGCGGCGACGTGTCCGACGTCCATGCCTGGGCGGTGATGGGGATGAACGTGTTCCTGGGGCTGCGCTACGGCGTCTGGGCCGAGGACCGCGGCATCGACGATGTCGCGGACCAGGCGGCGGCGCTGCTGCGCGACGGGCTGGCGCCACGGAAAGGCTGAGCGGTGAGCGGCGATATTTCGCCGTCATGGAAGTGTCTGAAGAAAAGAGATATTTGTTCACGCGGAGGCGCGGAGGCGCGGAGGCGCGGAGGGCGCGGAGGTGTTTCGCCCGCTGCGCTTACGGTTTCCGATCACGTCTCGAGATGATCAGGGCTACGTAGCCCCATGCTGTGCATCTCCGCGGCCTTCGCGCCTCCGCGTGAATCATCCTATCCCGACACTGGATATCGACCGGGCCGGGACCCCAGGATTGATGAGGGTCAGCCCTGCTCGTCGCGAACGATCGCGTGTGCGAGTTCGTCGCGGATCGCGCGCAGCGCGATCATCAGCGAGGGGGCCTCGCCCTCCGCCCGCGTATCGGCGAGCAATTGCTGGACGCCGCGCACCGTATAGCCCTGCCGGTTGAGCAGGCCGTCGATGCGGCGGACCAGCGCGATATCCTCCGGCCGGTAATAGCGACGGTTGCCCGCCCGCACCACGGGACGCAGCTGGGGAAAGCGCGTTTCCCAATATCGCAAGATATGCTGGGGCAATCCGGTGTCCGCCGACACTTCCCCGATCGTCCTGAACGCCCCGCTCGCCTTGTGCGTGCCGGAGGCCATCCGGCTCAGCTGGCCGTCATGATGCGTTCGCGCATCATCTGACTGGCGCGAAAGGTGAGGACGCGGCGCGGCGCGATGGGAACCTCGACCCCGGTCTTCGGATTGCGGCCGATCCGTTCGCCCTTGTCGCGCAGGACGAAGGTGCCGAAGCCGGAGATCTTGACGTTCTCGCCACGCGACAGCGCCTCGCACATCTCGGCGAGGATCTGTTCGACGATCCTGGCCGAATCGGTGCGCGACAGACCGATCTGACGATGCAACGCCTCCGACAGATCTGCCCGCGTCAGCGTACCAGCGCTCGTCGTCATCAACACTTTCGCCCCCACCCCATCGGTTACGATCCCCACCAGAAGGTTACACCAGCGGCGTCGTGTCCGAAAGTGACTTTATCGGCATGGAAACCGGTGACTTAATGCCAAAACTACCCGAAATGGCGCAACGCGTCAAAAACGGACGACCGCCGCGCCCCAGGTAAAGCCGCCGCCCATCGCTTCCAGCACGACGATCTGGCCCTGGCGGATGCGACCGTCGCGCACCGCGACGTCGAGCGCCAGCGGCACCGAGGCGGCGGAGGTGTTGGCATGCTGGTCCACCGTGACCACCACCTTGGCCGGATCGAGTCCAAGCTTCCGGGCGGTGGCGTCCAGGATGCGGGCATTGGCCTGATGCGGCACGACCCAGTCCACCTGACCGGCGTCCAGCCCCGCCAGCACCAGCGTTTCGGTCATCACCGCGGCGAGGTTGACGACGGCGTGACGGAACACCTCGCGGCCCTTCATGCGCAGCTTGCCGACGGTGCCGGTGGTCGAGGGGCCACCATCGACATAGAGCAGGTCGTTGTGGCGGCCGTCGGCGTGGAGCCTGGTAGCGAGGATACCGCGGCCGGCGTCCGCGTCGCTTTCCTGCCCCTCGAGCACGATCGCGCCGGCGCCGTCGCCGAACAGGACCGCGGTGGTGCGATCGTCCCAGTCGAGGATGCGGCTGAACGTCTCGGCGCCGATCACCAGCGCGCGGCGGTGGATGCCGGTGCGCAGCATCGCATCGGCGACCTGCACCGCATAGAGGAAGCCTGAGCAGACCGCCGCGACGTCGAAGGCGACGCAATCGTCGATCCCGAGCATCGCCTGCACCTTGGTGGCGGTCGCCGGAAAGGTCTGGTCGGGCGTCGCGGTGGCCAGCACGATCAGGTCGATGTCGGCTGCGGCGATCCCCGCCGAGTCGAGCGCGGCGCGGCAGGCGTCGGCAGCCAGCGTCGAGGTCGTCTCGAGCGGGCCGGCGATGTGGCGGAAGCGGATGCCTGTGCGCTCGACGATCCAGGCGTCGCTGGTATCGAGCTGCTGTTCCAGGTCGGCGTTGGACACGCGCCGTTCGGGCAGCGCCGATCCGGTGCCGAGGACGACCGAGCGGATCATGCGGCCCTCTTCTCGAAATTGCCGAGGTCTTCGGCGATGCGGCGGGTGAGGTCGGCGCGCACCATCTTGGCGGCGTTGCCGATCGCGGTGGCGACGCCGCGTTCGTTGGCGCTGCCGTGGCTCTTCACGACGATGCCGTTGAGGCCGAGGAAGACCGCGCCATTGTGGTTGTTGGGGTCGAGATGGTCGCGCAGCAACTCGGTCGCAGGGCGCGAGATCAGGAAGCCGACCTTCGAACGCACCGACGAACTGAACGCGCGCTTGAGCAGATCGGCGACGAAGCGTGCGGTGCCTTCGGCGGTCTTGAGCGCGATATTGCCGGCGAAGCCGTCGCAGACGATGACGTCGTGGTTGCCGCGCGCCAGCTGGTTGCCCTCGACGAAGCCGGTGAAGGTCAGCGGCAGATGCGTCTGGCCGCGCAGCACCGCGGCGGCGTCGCGGATCTCGTCGGTGCCCTTCTGGTCCTCGCTGCCGATGTTGAGCAGAGCGACGCGGGGGCTGTCGAGGTCCATGATCGTGCGCGCATAGGCCGCGCCCATGACGGCGAACTGGACGAGATTGCGCGCGTCGACCTCTGTATTCGCACCCAGATCGAGCATGACGACGTCGTTGTCGCCGAGCGTAGGGAGCGGCGCGGCGAGCGCGGGGCGGTCGATACCGGGCAGCGTGCGCAGCGCGAGCTTCGCCATCGCCATCAGCGCGCCGGTGTTGCCGGACGAGACGGCGGCGCCGGCGCGGCCCTGCTTCACCAGATCGATGGCGATGCCCATCGATGTGGTCTTGGACCGGCGGATCGCCTGGCTCGGCTTGTCGCTCGACCCGACGGTCTCGGGCGCGTGGACGATCTCGCTATGCTGGCTGAGGTTCGGGTGAGTCTTGAGCTCTTCCCGCACCGCGGCCTCGTCGCCCACCAGGAAAAAGCGCATGCCCTCGAACCGCCGGCGTGCCGCGGCGACGCCGGCGAGCATCACCGCCAGCCCCTCGTCGCCGCCCATCGCATCGACGGCGATCCAGGAATTGTCGGGCATGCAGCGCTAATCCGAATGGGAGGGGAGGGGGTTAACCCTCGACCGAGACGATCTCGCGGCCGTTATAGTGGCCGCAAGCGGTGCACAGATTGTGCGGACGCTTCAGCTCGCCACAGTTCGGGCACTCCTGGAACGACGCGACGGTCAGCGAATCGTGACCGCGACGCATGCCGCGCTTGGAGGGAGAGGTCTTTCGCTTGGGGACGGCCATTTCGGCACCTTGTTCTAGAAATCGGCTTGACGGATATCGATGCGCCCTGCGGCACGTACCACGGTCGGCAAGGCGCCGCCGCGGGACGCCACCGACAACCGGACGCATCGCGAAGCGCGGGCCTATAGCGATTTCCCGCGCTGTTGCAAGCTTTGCCGGAGGGGCGCATCACGGCGCCGGCCCGACAGGGAGGGGCCGCATCGATGCTGCTACCCGTCACGCTCACCATCGCCGCCGCCGCGGGAATCGGCAATATCGCGCTCGCCATGCGCGTCGTGCCGATCCGGCTCAAGGACAAGGTCCTGTTCGGCGACAATGGCGATTCCCGACTGCTGGCGCGAACGCGGGCGCATGCGAACTTCGTCGAATATACGCCGTTCGTGCTGATCCTGATGGCGCTGATCGAGGCGGGCGGCGGATCGGCGCGCTGGCTGGGCATCGCCGGCGGCACGTTCGTCGCGGCGCGGATCGCCCATGCGGTCGGCATGGACCGCGCGACCTCCAACCCCTGGCGCGCCGCCGGCGCGCTGCTGACCTGGACGATCCTGCTGGCGCTGGCGGTGTGGGCGCTGGCGGTGGCGTATGGCTATGGCGCGGCGCCGGTGATCCGTGTGTTGCCGGTCGAAGGTTCGCCGATGGCCTAACGCTGCTGCACGCCCTGCGACATGGCAGCTTTACGGTTTGACGGAAACGAGCGCCCCTATTCCGCCAGTGCCTTGTCGCTGACGAACATGTTGTTGGCACGTTCGTGCGCGAAGGTGCTGGGATTGCCGTGGCCGGGGATGAAGGCGGTGTCGTCGCCCAAGGGCCACAGCTTGGTGACGATCGTTTCGATCAGCTGCTTGTGATTGCCGCCGGGCATGTCGCTGCGCCCGACCGAGCCCTGGAACAGCACGTCGCCGACCTGCGCGAATTTCGACGGCGCGTGGTGGAAGATGACGTGGCCCAATGTGTGGCCGGGCGTCTCGTAGACGTCGAGGCTAAGGTTGCCGACGGTGACCGTGTCGCCCTCGACCAGCCAGCGGTCGGGTTCGAACGTCACGCCGGTCATGCCGTAGTTGCGGCCGTCGTCGTCGAGGCGGGCGAGCCAGAAGCGGTCGGCCTCGTGCGGACCTTCGATCGGTACGCCGAGATCGGTGGCGAGCGTCTTCGCCTCGCCGGCGTGGTCGATATGGCCGTGGGTCAGCAGGATCTTCTCGACCGTGATCCCCGCCTGCGCGATCGCCGCCTTGATGCGGGGCAGGTCGCCGCCGGGGTCGACGACCGCGGCCTTCATCGTCTGCGTGCACCAGATCAGCGTGCAATTCTGCTGGAAGGGCGTCACCTGGACGATCGCGGCTTTCAGCGGCGCGGCTTGCGAGGGGGAAGTGGTCATGCCGCCCGAGATAGGCAGGCGGGGGCGGGCGGGCAATCGCCGCTTGCGCCCGGACGCGTGCGCCGTGCATTTGACAGGGGATGCTGACCGCGCCCTTCGTGCTGATCGACGATCTCCGTATCGAGGGGGCCCGTGCCGATGGGGCGGGCGCGCGGCTGTATGCCGATCCGGTCGAGATCGTCGTGGCGGAGCGGCCGGAGGAGGTCGCGCCGGCGCTGGCGCGGTTGCGCGGTGCGCGCGGGCGTGGACTGCAGGCGGCGGGATATCTGAGCTATGAGGCGGGGGCGGCGCTGATGCCGCGCGCGCTGCCGGCGCGGGCGGTGGACGGGCCGTTGCTGTGGTTCGGGCTGTTCGCCGGTCATCGTGCGCTGGCGGCGGCGGAGGTCGCGGCGCTGCTGCCCGATCCGGCGGGGGCGTGGGCAGCCGCGCCGGTGCCGCGGATCGAGCGCTATGTCTATGACGCGGCGCTGGCGCGGGTGCTGGCGCTGATCCGCGCGGGCGATATCTATCAGGCCAATCTGACGCTGCGCGCGGACGTCGCCTTCGCGGGCGATCCGCTGGCGCTGTACGCGCGGCTGCGGCGGGGTGCGCGGGCCGGGCATGGGGCGCTGGTGGCGACGGGCGAACGGCACCTGCTGTCGCTGTCGCCCGAGCTTTTCTTCGCGCTGGAGGGGGATCGGCTCACCTGCCGGCCGATGAAGGGCACCGCGACGCGTGGCGAGACGGCGCACGAGGATGCGGCGCGCGCCGCGGCGCTGCACGCCGATGCCAAGCAGCGCGCCGAGAACCTGATGATCGTCGACCTGATGCGCAACGATTTGTCGCGCGTCGCGGTGGCGGGCAGCGTCGCGGTGCCCGACCTGTTCACGATCGAGAGCTATCCGACCGTCCACCAGATGACCTCCACCGTCACCGCGACGCTGGCCGAGGGGCAGGATGCGATCGACGTGGTCGCGGCGCTGTTCCCCTGCGGATCGATCACCGGCGCGCCCAAGCAGCGCGCCATGGAGGTGATCGCCGAGGTCGAGGCTGCGCCGCGCGGCGCCTATACCGGGTCGATCGGCTGGATCGATGCGAACGGCGATGCGGGGTTCAACGTGGCGATCCGGACGCTCGCCGTGCCGAAAGGGGCCGAGGTCGCCGAGCTGGGGCTGGGATCGGGGATCGTCGCCGACAGCCGCGCCGACGAGGAATGGGCGGAATGCCTCGCCAAGGGGGCGTTCGTCACTGCCGGGCAGCGGCCGCTCGACCTGATCGAGACGATGGCGTTCGATCCCGAGGAGGGGATGGCGCTGCTCGAACGGCATCTGGCGCGGTTGACTGCGAGTGCGGAGGCGCTGGGGTTCCGGTTCGACCGGCATGCGGCGCGCAACGAATTGCAGGCGGCGACCTTTCGCCTGCGGGAGCGTGCGCGCATCCGGCTGCTGCTGGCGCAGAGTGGGGGAATCGCGATCGAGGTGGCACCGATGCCCGCGGTGTTCGACCGGCCGCTGACCGTCGCGGTGGTACCGCTGCCGGTCGCCGCGTCCGATTTCCGCCTGCGCCACAAGACCAGCGATCGCGGCTTCTACGATGCCGCGCGGGCCGCGGCGGGAACGGACGAGGTGGTATTCGTGGCGCCCGACGGCTGGCTGACCGAGGGGAGCTTCACCTCGTTGTTCGTGCCCGACCCCGCAGGACGCCTGCGGACACCGCCGTTGGCACTGGGGTTGGTGCCCGGCGTGCTGCGCTCACAATTGATCGATTCGGGGCGGGCGGTGGAAGCTAATCTGTCGCCGGACGACCTTGCCGGGCAATTTTTCGTCGGAAATGCGCTGCGCGGGTTGATCCCGGCTATGCTCGCGATTGCGAAAGAGCCTGCGCTGTCGCTATAGGCGCCCGCGTCCCGTCCGCCAGCAAGGCCCCAGACCCATGAAGCCCTCCGCCGCCCTCGGCCGTATCAGCCCGTCGCCGACGCTCGCCATCACCAGCCGCGTGCTCGAGCTGAAGCGCGCCGGCGTCGACGTGATCGGCCTCGGCGCGGGCGAACCCGATTTCGACACGCCCGATTTCGTGAAAGAAGCGGCGATCCAGGCGATCCGCGACGGCAAGACGAAGTACACCAACGTCGATGGCACGATCGAGCTGAAGCAGGCGATCGTCGCCAAGTTCGCGCGCGACAATGCCCTGACCTACACCACCGATCAGGTGACGGTGAACGTCGGCGGCAAGCATACCTTGTTCAACGCGATCGTCGCGAGCGTGAACCCGGGCGACGAGGTGGTGATCCCCGCGCCATACTGGGTGAGCTATCCCGACGTCGTCCAGTTCGCCGGTGGCACGCCGGTGTTCGCGATCGCCGGGCCGGAGCAGGATTACAAACTGTCTCCGCAAGCGCTCGACGCAGCGATCACCGAGAAGACGAAGTGGGTGATCCTCAATTCGCCGTCCAATCCCACAGGCGCGGCCTATACCGTCGACGAGCTGAAGGCGCTCGGTGCGGTGCTGGCGCGGCATCCGCACGTCTGGATCTTCGCCGACGATATGTACGAGCATATCGTCTATGACGATTTCCGCTTCGCGACGATCGCCGAGGTCTGTCCCGAGCTGTACGAGCGGACGCTGACGGTCAACGGCTGTTCCAAGGCCTACGCGATGACCGGCTGGCGGATCGGCTTCGCCGCGGGCGCGCCGTGGCTCATCAAGGCGATCGCCAAGCTGCAGTCGCAATCGACCAGCAACCCCTGCTCGATCGCGCAGGCCGCGGCGGTGGCGGCGCTCAACGGCCCGCAGGACTTCCTGAAGGAGCGCGCGCGCGCCTTCCAGGGGCGGCGCGATCTGGTGGTGGGGATGCTCAACGCGATTCCCGGCATGACCTGCCCGACGCCGGAGGGGGCGTTCTACGTCTATCCGTCGTTCGCCGAACTCATCGGCAAGACGACGCCGAACGGCCGCCGGATCGATAGCGACGAGGATTTCGTCGGCTATCTGCTCGACGACGCCAAGGTCGCGGCGGTGCAGGGCGCGGCGTTCGGTTTGTCGCCGGCGATGCGGATCAGTTACGCGACGTCGGACGACCTGCTGCGCGAGGCGTGCACGCGGATCCAGCAGGCGTGTGCGGATCTGAAGTAGCCGCCCGGCGGTCCTGACCGGGCGTTGCTCACTGTCGAAGGGCTGGCTTCCACAGGCTGTTTGGCTCGTGGAGATCAGGGCTTCGACAGGCTCAGCCCGAACGGCTGTTGGTTGGAAGGACCGGCTCCGGCCGCATCGGCCAAATCCTGACGGCTGATGAACGCGCCCGCCACGCGGCGTTAATGCAGCGTTTCTATAAACGGCATTGAGCCTGGAGGCCGGGAGGACGATCCCGGCATCCGAACGGGATGCGGCGACGTAGCTGCATTCGGACAGAGACAGAGGTGCGTCATGCGCAAGATGTTCAAGAGCGGCTTCTTCTGGCAGTTCGTCGGTGGCTTCGCCATCGGCGCGGTCGGGGTCGTCACGCTGCAGCCGGCGAGCGCGCAACCCGTGCCGCCGCTGCCCGCCGCGTCGGCGATCGTCGCGGCACGCTGACCCTTGGCGTCGGGGCGGTGCGCCACCATCTTGAGATCATGCTGAAAATCCTGTTGCCCATCGCCGGCCTGACCACCGCCGTGCTCGCCTCCACCGGGTTCGCGCAGGCCGAGCGTGCGGTGCCGATCCCCGTCGCCAAGGCCGACGTGCCCGCGGGCGCAGGGACGCAGACCGCGGTGTTCGCCGGTGGCTGCTTCTGGGGCATGGAGGCGGTGTTCGAACATGTGAAGGGCGTGCGGGCGGTCACCGCGGGCTATGCGGGCGGCAAGGCCGACACCGCGACCTACGATCAGGTGTCGACCGAGCGCACCGGCCATGCCGAGGCGGTGCGTGTCGTCTACGATCCGCGCGTCGTCAGCTATGCGACGCTGCTGCGCGTCTACTTCTCGATCGCTCACGACCCGACGCAGCTGAACCGGCAGGGGCCGGATAGCGGCCCAAGCTATCGTTCGGCGATCTTTCCGCAGGATGCGCGGCAGGCTGCGGTGGCGCGCGCCTATATCGCGCAGCTCGGCGCGGCGAAGAGCTTCGCGACGCCGATCGTGACGCGGGTCGAACAGGGCGGCTTCTTCCCGGCCGAGGCGTATCACCAGAATTTCTACGACCGGAACCCGACGCATCCGTATATCGTCCACTGGGACAAGCCCAAGGTCGCGGCGTTCAAGGCGGGGTTTCCAACGCTGTATCGGTGAGCGCAGGCGCACTGGCCACATATCCTCCGTCACCCCGAACGTGTTCCGGGGTCCACGGTGCGGCCGGCGTAACGGCTTGAGGCGCAATCATGCCGCCTGCGGCGCGGTGGACCCCGGAACACGTCCGGGGTGACGTGTTGCTTCTGGCAATGTCGTAGGCATCGATCACCATTACCGGTGATGAGGCGATCACGCCGCGATCGGGAAGCGCAGCAGTCTTTGTTCCACCGGCACCAACGCCTCGGCACCGCGGCCGACCGCCTTGGTCAGCGCGGGGTGGTCGACGTCGAGCCCGCCGGTCAGCGCGCCGAACGCGGGCAGCACGATCTTGCGCGCCGTCGCGACGAAGCAGCGGCGGGCGACCTGTTTGCCGCGGACGTGGATGCGCAATTTGGGGTGGAAATGGCCCGACAGTTCGGGGCGGGTCTCACAGGGATCGGCTTCGTGGCGCAGGATCAGACCGTCGACCTCCGCCTGTTCGACCGTGTCGCCGCCGCAGCGGTCCTTGATCGCGGGATCGTGGTTGCCGGTGATCCACGTCCAGCGCAGCGCTTGCGTCAGCGCGCGCAGACGAACCTGTGCCTCCGCGGGCAGGCGGTCGCAGCCGTCGCTGTCGTGGAAGCTGTCACCGAGGCACCACAGCTCCGCCGCGCCCGTCGTCGCGACCAGTCCGGCGAGATCGGCCAGCGTCGCCAGCGAATCGTAAGGGGGCAGCATCTGACCACGTGCGGCGAACCAGCTCGCTTTCTCGAAATGCAGATCGGCGACGAGCAGCGCGCGCCGCGCCGGCCACCACAAGGCCCCCTGGGGCAGGGCGCAGAGCGCATGACCACCGAACGAAAAGGGAACCATGACACGCGCCTTGCCCGCAAAGCCGGGCAGGATCAAGCGCGTCTTCAAGGACTTGTGCGGTGCAATGCAAATCCGCTTGCGTGGCCAACGGATAGGCGTAAAGCGCGCCGTCCTCCCGCCGGGAGGTCCTTTTCAGGGGTAGTCGCGCGCATGTCGCCCGTCGTCCAACCACCCGTTACCACCGCCCAGCCCCACCCCGCCCTGATCGGCCTGACCATCGGCGCGATCGGCGTCGTGTTCGGCGATATCGGCACCAGTCCGCTCTACGCCTTCCGCGAGGCGCTGGCGCAGTCGGCGGCGGACGGGATCGACGCAAGCGAGATCCTAGGCGTGCTCAGTCTCGCGCTGTGGACGCTGACGCTGATCGTCACGGTCAAATACGTCCTGTTCCTGATGCGCGCGGACAATCACGGCGAGGGCGGCGTGCTGGCGCTGGCGGCGCTGGCGCGGCGGTCGATCGGGATGCGCAGCCGGGTGGCACTGGTGCTGGGCGCGGCGGGGGCGGCGCTGTTCTACGGCGATGCGATCATCACGCCGTCGCTGTCCGTACTGTCGGCGATGGAGGGGCTCCGCACCATCCCGAGTGCTGCCAGGCTGTTCGACGAGGGCACGATCCGGGCACTGACGATCGGCATATTGATCGCGCTGTTCCTGATCCAGAAGCGCGGCACCGCGATCGTCGCTAGGCTGTTCGGGCCGGTGTGCATCGTCTGGTTCCTGACGATCGGGGGCCTCGGCATCTGGCATATCGCCGACGAGCTTTCGATCTTCCGCGTGCTGCTGCCGAGCTATGGCATCCGCTTCCTCGGCAGCCACGGCACGGTGGGACTGTTCGTGCTCGGTGCGGTGTTCCTGACCGTCACCGGCGCCGAGGCGCTGACCGCCGACATGGGGCATTTCGGCAAGAAGCCGATCCGCATCGCCTGGCTGGTCCTCGTCTTTCCGGCGCTGACGCTCAACTATCTGGGGCAGGGGGCGTTCGCGCTGTCGCATCTGGAGGCGGCGCAGCGTGCGGGGACGGCGTTCACCAACCAGGACTGGTTCTTCCTGATGGCGCCCGAATCGGTGCGCGGGCCGCTGATCGTGCTCGCCGGTTTCGCGACCGTCATCGCGAGCCAGGCGGTCATCACCGGCGCGTTTTCGCTGACGCAGCAGGCAGTGCAGCTGGGACTGTTGCCGCGGATGAAGCTGCGCCAGACGTCGGCCGATTTCGCGGGCCAGATCTACCTGCCGGCGATCAACTGGCTGTTGATGGTCGGCGTGCTGGTGCTCATCATCCAGTTCAAGACCTCGTCGGCGATGGCCGCCGCTTATGGCATCGCGGTGACGGGGACGATGGTGGTGACGAGCCTGCTCGGCTATCTGGTCGCGCGGCACGTCTGGCATTGGAAGCGGGCATGGGCGCTGGCCGCGGTGCTGCCGTTCCTCACCCTCGACCTCATCTTCTTCGGCGCCAACATCCTGCGCGTGGTCGAGGGGGGCTGGGTGCCGCTGGTGATCGCCGCCGCCATCGGCCTGCTGATCTACACCTGGGTGCGCGGCAAGGGCATCGTGCGCGCGTTCGAGGCGCGGCAGAGCATTCCGCTCGCCGACCTCGCCGCTGCGCTCGCCAAGCGGCCGCCGGAGCGGGTGCCGGGGACCGCGGTGTTCCTGACCGCCAATCCGCGCGCGGCGCCGGGCGCGCTGCTCCACAACCTCAAGCACAACAAGGTGCTGCACGAGCGCAATCTGGTGGTCAGCATCCGCACCACCGATCGGCCGGTGGTCGATGCCGAGCACCGCCGCACGGTGGAGCGGCTCGACGACAATTTCGAAAGCGTCGTGCTGAGCTACGGCTTCATGGAATCGCCCGACGTGCCGGCGGACCTGGGCGTCGGGGGCAAGACCGAGATGCGCAGCCTGGACGCGATGAAGACGAGCTTCTTCATCGGGCGCAATACGTTGAAGCCGGAGGCGGATGTGGGGATGCCGTTGTGGCAGGACCGCATCTTCATGTTCATGCAGCGCAATGCCAGCGATCCGACGGATTTCCTGAAGATCCCGCCGGGGAAGGTGCTGGAGCTGGGCGAGCAGGTGACGGTGTAAAGGCTTCGTCACCCCGGACTTGTTCCGGGGTCCACTGTTCCGCCAGCGAACGACAAGAGGCTCAACGCGATCCGCCCGCCGCAGAGTGGACCCCGGAACAAGTCCGGGGTTGTCTCTGAGGATTGTGGTTTAAGCTGATGCGGCTGGCGAGCGCGCTGCGGGGTAACGGCCCCGCAGCGCGTGGCGTCACGGCTCCCGTTCCGGGGTT